>NZ_JAKOEN010000008.1:0-1247 GCF_022355455.1 Pseudomonas sp. KSR10
AGGCTTCGTCGACGACACCAAGATCACCGTCAATGCGCGCAACTTCTACATCGGCCGCGAATTCCGCGACGATTCGATCACCGACCGCAGCAAAGCCGAGGAATGGACCCAGAGCTTCATACTCAACATCCAGTCCGGCTATACCCCGGGCCCGGTCGGCTTTGGCGTTGACGTGCTCGCCGGTCTGGCGGTCAAACTCGATGGCGGTGGCGGTACCTACGGCACCGGCTTGCTGCCGCGTCATAGCGATGGTCGTCCGGCCGATGATTTCGGTCGTCTGGGCGTCGCGGCGAAAGCCAAGTTTTCCAATACCGAGCTGAAAATCGGCGAAATGATGCCGGTACTGCCGATCCTGCGCGCCGACGACGGCCGTTCGCTGCCGCAGACCTTCGAGGGCGGCATGGTCACCTCGCGCGAAATCGATGGCCTGACCCTCAGCGGCGGTCAGTTCCGTCAGAACAGCCCGCGCGACGACGCCAGCATGGAAGACATGAGCTACGGCGGTGGCGTCTCCGACCGCTTCAACTACCTGGGTGGCGAATACGCCTTCAATGAAAAGCGCACCACCGTAGGGTTGTGGACTGCCGAGCTGAAGGACGTCTACGAACAGCAGTACGTTCAGCTGCTGCACACTCAGCCGTTGGGCTCCGACCTGGCCCTGACCGCCAACCTGGGCTACTTCCAGGGGGACGAGGACGGCAGCGCGCTGGCAGGCGAGCTGGACAACAAGACCTACTCCGGTCTGTTCGGTCTGAAAACTGGTGGCAACACGTTCTACGTCGGCCTGCAGAAAGTCAGCGGCGATACCGGCTGGATGCGCGTCAACGGCACCAGCGGCGGCTCGCTGGCCAACGATAGCTTCAACAATTCCTACGACAACGCCGGCGAACGCTCCTGGCAGGTGCGTCACGACTATAACTTCGCCGCCATGGGTGTGCCGGGTCTGACCCTGATGAACCGCTACATCAGCGGCGACAATATCAAGACCGCCGCCGACGACGATGCCAAGGAATGGGGCCGCGAAACCGAACTGGCCTACACCGTCCAGAACGGCCCGGCGAAGAACCTCAACATCAAGTGGCGCAACTCGAGCTTCCGCTCCCAGGCCAACACCCGTGACCTGGACGAGAACCGCCTGATCTTCAACTACCCGATCTCCATCTTGTAAGCGGCATCCACCACGCTGGACGCAACGCTCCTCGCTCCTGTTGCGGAAACTTTCGCCCGTCCTCGTGACGGGCTTTTTT
>NZ_JAKOEN010000022.1:0-2684 GCF_022355455.1 Pseudomonas sp. KSR10
CGGCTTCATCGATCTGGAGGGGCAGCAGATCATCGCTATGGCTACGACTGTGCGCGCTCATGTCCAGGCTGCGTTCGACCGCGAAGCCGATCTGCTGGAAGCGCTGGCAAACGGAACATTCACCGCCGCAATGCTCAATGAGGGTTGGCCCAATGAGCCGGTTCCCGAACCCGCTGCAGGCTGAACTCCAGCCGGACCGCAAAACATGGCGCCTGTTGGCGCCTTTTTCATATCTGGATCCTGACCACGGATTGATCGAGGTGCCGGCCGGCTTCATCACGGACTTCGCCTCGGTGCCGCGCTGGCCGCTCACCTTCGCGCTGCTCGGCCAGTACGGCCACGCTGCGGCGGTGCTGCATGACTGGCTGTACAGCACGCCCAGCATCAGCCGTGCCGACGCCGATCGGGTGTTCCTCAATGCGCTGCGGTCCTCCGGCATTGCTCGGTGGCGCGCTTACCTAATGTTTGCTGGCGTCAGGATTGGCGGGGCATCCCGCTACAACGCTTAGCCCCGCCAGTCGGGGCTTTTTTACGCCCAAGGAATTCCCCATGCCTAGAATTTCAGCTGCCCAAGCGGGCGGCGCGAACGTGTGTGCCTTTCTGGATCTCATTGCGTGGTCAGAGGGCACAGATAACGGGCGTCAGGCGACGAAGGATGACGGGTACGACGTTGTTGTCGGGGGTGGGCTGTTCGAGTCCTACGCCGACCATCCGCGCCGCCTGATCAGTCTGCCATCGCTTGGCATCAAGTCCACCGCAGCCGGCCGGTATCAAATCCTGTCGCGCTACTGGGACCACTACCGCAAGCAGCTCGGCCTGGTCGGTGGGTTCACCCCCGAGAATCAGGATCGGATCGCGCTGCAGCTGATCCGCGAATGCAGGGCGCTGGATGACATCAAGGCGGGGCGCATTGCTGAGGCCATCCACAAGTGCCGCAGCCGGTGGGCGTCATTGCCTGGCGCCGGCTACGGGCAGCACGAGCACAAGGTCGGCAATCTGCTGGCGGCGTACTCGAAGGCAGGGGGAGCGCTTGCATGATTGCCCTATTCAAGCAGTACAAGCTGATCGCTGCCGGCGTCGTGCTGGCTCTGGCATTTGGTGCCGGAATGGTGGTGCGGGGCTGGTGGGCGGCGGCGATCATTTCAGACCTGAAAGCAGAACATGCTGCCTATCGAGAGGCTATTAGCAGCGAACATGCACAGAAACTGGTGGTGCTGGCCGGCGAGCAACAAGCCCTGCAGAATCGCATCAGTGCCATGGACCAACAACGATACGGAGAGCTACGCCATGCACAGCAAGAAATTGAGCGGCTGTCTGCTGCTGTGGCTGATGGCTCTCGCCGGCTGTCAGTCCGCGCCAGTTGTCCAGCCTCGGCAGGTAGCGTGTCCGCCTCCACCGGAACCGGCCGCGTGGATGATGGAGCCCAGCGCGCCGACATTCACCCAGCAGATGCTGGACGTATTGTCGCCATCACCGGAGCCGCTGACGCCTGCGCCGTGAAGCTGTCGGCTTTGCAGGATTGGGCGCGGAGTGTTGCGAATGGCGCCGCGCGTTGAAATCAGCGGCAGATAGCCTCGCAAGGCGTCCCGTCCCCGTCACCATCGATGCGCGGGTTGCCGCACTGGCGAAGCTGGAAGCGGGCCTCAGCGCACCCGCTCATTTGCCTGCATGACTTGGTCACGCTGCAGCTGAAGCTCGCCGATGAACTCAGCGAAGGCTGTACGGCTGCGGTTTGTTGATTCCTGCCGGTGCGCTTTGCCTTCCGCCAGTCCCAAGGCGCTTGCTGCTCAGCCAGGGGCAGCGACCACAGGCCGCGCTTGAAATGTTTGGCGGTGGTTTCGAGATTCAGCAGTGACTTGTCTTTGAGATAGTCGCGATACGCCCACGCTGCTCCGGTGCGAACCATTTCTGCGTTCACGTCAGTGCTGCCAACATGGACGCGGGCAACCGTCCGGCCGTAGCGGTCACGGTCCTGAACATTGAGTGTCACGTTTTTGCCGAAGATCAGGTCAGAGAGAGCTTGCCTTGCTCGTGTCCCATAGGGCTGCGCCTTCTCGGGCGTATCGATTTCAGCCATCCGAACCTTGACCTGCTGTTTTGCTGAGGTCAGGCAGGTGAATGTGTCTCCATCGCTGATCCCGACAACCCGGCAATCGATCGTTTCAGCAGCTGCTGGCAGGGGGGCGGCGAGAAGCAGAAAGGCGAGGAGGTGGCGCATGAAGACATCCGTTCTAGTGAGGCGCGCGAGGGTAGCAGGCGGGCCGGTGGCAGGCCAGAGAACGGCGTCCCAGCTCGGCCGGTTCGCTAACTCCGCCACCTAAACCGCTCCGGCGTCTCCGTCACGAACCCTCGTCCGGCGCACTCCTGGCAGTCGTCGCGCTGGCTAAACGAGTCGTCGCACACAGGGCAGGGCATGAAGATCGATACGCTTGCCCGCCTGACCAGCGCCGTATGGCGCGCTGTGTCGCCCTGTTCTGCGGCGTCCTGGATCGCATCGAGCAGCGCTCGGTAAATGTCCGGATCATCTATCGCGGGGTGCTCCGTACCTATGATCCGCGAGGTCTCGACCAGTTCGTACTGCTCGCCTGTGGCCGTAATGTACCGTTTTCCATCGACGTGCCCGATGGGTACCCGCCTGTGCTTGCAGATGGCTTCTAGGCCGTTGGCGGTGCGTTCTATCCGGG
>NZ_JAKOEN010000022.1:2694-228321 GCF_022355455.1 Pseudomonas sp. KSR10
CGTGGCCGTAATGTAGCGCTTCCCATCGACGTGTCCGATGGGTACACGCTTGTGCTTGCAGATGGCTTCTAGGCCGTTGGCGGTGCGTTCTATCCGGGCGTCGTACTCGGCGGGTCGCCGGTCCCTGGTGTCAGCGCCGAAATAGACTCGGACGGAGCGCAGCTCGCCCATGCGCACGCCGGCACGGTAGATGCCGTAGCAGCCGGCGTGCAGGAAATACCTGTGCAGGATCTGCAGTTCTTCGGCCTCATGCATATAAGCCGCTTCGGCAAGCTCATCCATATCAAACCGCTCCAGCGCATCTATCACGCCCCGGCGAAACAGGTCCTCGGTCAGTGTGAGCAAGTTGTCGCGGAAAATCCGAGGCATGTCGCGCAGCATCTCGGCGTCGTTGAGCATCCTCTGCCACCGCTCAAGCGCTGCGTCTATTCGTTCTGGCGCTGAAATATCCCGGCCCATAGGTCACCCAATACTGTATCTATATACAGTATCAGGCGAGGCATTCGAATTTCGAGGCTGACAGACGGGCGGCTACAGCACAGGGTCGGTGATCCGCTCGATGAGGTGCGCGCCTTCGTTCCGCACGTTTCCTACGGCTCGATCGACCGGGTACCAGTCGAACTCCTCTACGCCGAGGCTGTGTTCGAGTGCGATCTCCTCAGCCTCGTCTGGCGACAGCTCCGGGTCCATCCAGTGCAGCGCGCACTCTGCCGATAGAACGACAGGGCGTCGGTCATGGATATCAATCATGCCCACGTCGCTCGATGCGGTGATAATCACGAACCCGTCGCCATCTCTCGGCTCAGTCATTCCGCCGCGCTGGAACTGGCCGATAGCGGCCATGAAACACGGCTCGCCGGTCTTCAACCGGATCAGGTACGGCTGTTTGACTTTTGGATTGGCCTCGTCCTTCTTCCACTCATACCAGCCATCAGCCGGCACGATGGCCCGGCCACTTGACCAGATGCTCTTGAAGAACTTGCCTGTTGCCGCCGTCTCGACGCGCGCGTTCTTGGCTGGTGGCCGCTTCCCTTTCGCCCAGAACGGTGCGTAGCCCCACGTGACCGGTTCCATGCGTAGCCCATCCTCGTCCTGGTGCAGCAGTTGGACCCGAGACTGCGGCGGCACGTTGTAGCGGCCGATCGGCTCGGCGCTCACTCCGCTGACTAGCGAAAGCCTCAACGCCTCCATGTATTCGATGGGGTAACGGTACTGCGTGATTCGTCCGCACATGGCATCGCCTCGCTGCTCGATGAGCAGTAGACCGCCGAGTAGGGTGCGGGTTGCTGCTTATCAGCCGACCGGAGAGGACGTCGCTCCGTACCAATTTTTGTACCACATAATGCGTTTGCCAGCGGTTTTCGGCATCGTGCGATGTCAAAACGCTCAGGGAATTCGCGCACCCGTCTTTCCGTGACACGCGAAAGTAATCGCAGGATAATGCCGGGCTTATTTTCCGGTGGTTCGTTCACCGGGGCGTTGGTACGTATTGCGTGATGTCCAACGTCCTGTTGCGGGCGGACCGGCTGCTTGGCGGCTAGTTTGAGCGTAGCCGCCGGAGCCTGACAACCCTGGAGTGTCCGGTTTGATCGTCTTTCGTTACCTGTCCCGTGAGCTGCTGGTCACCCTGAGCGCGGTTAGCGCCGTGCTGCTGGTGATCATCATGAGTGGTCGCTTCATCAAATACCTGGCGCAAGCGGCGCAGGGGCTCCTCGATCCGGGGGTGCTGCTGATGATCATGGGGTTCCGCCTGCCAGGGTTTCTTCAATTAATCCTGCCGTTGGGGCTGTTTCTCGGCATCCTGTTGGCCTACGGTCGGCTCTATCTCGATAGCGAGATGACCGTTCTTTCCGCTACGGGCATGAGTCAGCGTCGCCTGCTGGCCTACAGTCTGGCACCGGCGGCGCTGGTTGCTGGCCTGGTCGGCTGGCTCAGCCTCGGGTTAGCACCGCAGGGTGTGGCCGAGGTGGATCGCATCCTCAATGAGCAGGACTCGTTGACCGAGTTCGATACGCTGGTTCCGGGGCGCTTTCAGACCCTGCGCGACGGCACTCGCGTGACCTATACCCGTGAATTGACCGCCGATCGAACCGAGTTGGCCGGCGTTTTCATCTCCGAAACCAACCGTTCCAGCGCGACGGGCAAGCAGCGTGGACTGTCTGTGTTGGTCGCGGAGAGCGGTCGCCAGGAAATTCAGCCCGATGGAAGCCGTTACCTGATTCTGGAAAACGGCTATCGCTATGATGGCACTCCCGGGCAGGCCGACTACCGGGCGATCCAGTACGACACTTACGGTGTGCTTTTGCCCAAGCCGGAAATCAGCGTTGAAGTGAGCGAGCGCGAGGCGATGCCTACCCGCGAATTGCTCGGCAGCGACAACGTTCGGCTGCAGTCCGAGCTGCAATGGCGGCTGTCGTTGCCGTTACTGGTATTCATCGTCACGCTGCTGGCGGTGCCGTTGTCGAAGGTTAATCCGCGCCAGGGGCGTTTCCTCAAGCTGCTGCCTGCCATTCTCCTGTACATGGCTTACCTGACCTTGCTGATTGCTGCCCGTGGTTCGCTGGACAAGGGGCGTATCCCTCCGGCGCTGGGGCTCTGGTGGGTGCATGGAGTCTTTTTTGTTATAGGGATGCTGATGCTCTACTGGGAACCGTTGCGACTCGCGATCGACAAGCGTCGCGCCATGGCGGGGGCTGCTCATGCGTAAGCTTGACCTCTACATCGGTAGTCATGTGCTGCTGGCCATTCTGACCGTGCTCGGCGTCATCGTCGGTCTGGCGTTGCTGTTCGCCTTCATCGATGAGTTGGGTGATGTGAAAGGTAGCTACGGTACGTTGGATGCGGCTGTTTACGTGCTGCTGACGACGCCCAAGCGGGCCTACGAAATGCTGCCGATGGCGGCACTGATCGGATGCCTCATCGGCCTTGGCACGCTTGCCAGTAGTAGCGAGCTGACCGTCATGCGGGCCGCCGGAGTGTCGCTCGGGCGCATCGTGCTGGCGGTGATGAAGCCGATGCTGCTGCTGATGCTGATCGGCGTGCTGATTGGTGAGTACGTGGCGCCCTGGAGCGAAAATGTCGCCCAGGCCAGTCGCTCCTCGGCACAGGGTTCAGGTGAAGCGCAAAGTAGCAAGCATGGGCTCTGGCATCGTCAGGGCGATGAGTTCGTGCACATCAACGCGGTTCAGCCGGGCGGTCTGTTGCTCGGCGTTACCCGCTATCGTTTCGACGAGCAGCGGCAGCTGTTATCGGCAAGCTTTGCCCGTCGGGCACGCTACGACGGTGACGAGTGGCTGCTCAGTGATGTCGCCACGACGCATTTCCGTGGTGACCATACCGAGATTGCCAAAGCCGCCGAAGAGCATTGGGACGTACAGCTGACGCCGCAGCTGGTCAGTACGGTGATCATGGAGCCGGAGGCCTTGTCCGTCACTGGTCTGTGGCGCTATATCCATTACCTCGATGACCAGGGTTTGAACAACGCTCGCTACTGGCTGGCATTCTGGACCAAGGTGCTGCAGCCAGCGGTAACGGTGGCCTTGGTGCTGCTCGCGATCTCGTTCATCTTCGGGCCGCTGCGTTCGGTGACGCTCGGGCAGCGCATCTTTACCGGTGTGATCGTCGGTTTCGTGTTCCGCATTCTGCAGGATCTGCTGGGTCCGGCCAGTCAAGTGTTCGGTTTCTCGCCTTTGTTGGCAGTGGCGGTGCCGGCCAGTATTTGTGCGTTGGCAGGTGTCTGGTTGCTGCGACGTGCGGGATAGCCGGAAGGCGCTACGGGTGCTGGACCAGAGGCAAGGAAGCCAAATAGGTCGTAGGAGCGGTAAGGCGGGACGACGAAGGGGCGTCGGGAGACGGCGCCGGGCGACTTGGTGGTCAACCCAGCGCTGCTTGTTTCGCTTCTAGCTTATTTCTTATGGATGTTCTTCGGCAATTGAACGACCTGGCTCTCCGAATACATGTCGTGCCAGGTGCGATGCTGTTTGTCCCATAGCATCCACCAGTAGCCCAGTCCCAGGGCGAGCCACGACATAATTGCGATCAGAAAGCGAAGCAGTGCCTGCCAGAGATCGATCGCGGTTCCGTCGACATTCTGTATCCGCACGCCCCAGACCTGCATGCCAAGCGTCTGGCCGTTGTGTGTCCAGAACTTGGCGAAAAAGGCGAACACGGTGAATAGCAAGAGCGTTGAAAGTACGGGATCGATATCCAGGCCTCCAGATTCCGCCAGTGCTTTGAGCCCTTCGCTGCCGTAGAAGAAGCGCAGAATTACCTGCTGGTAGAGCAGGGTGACGACCATCATCAGCGCGATCGAGAGAAACGAGTCGTAAAACAGGGCGGCGAGTCGGCGAATCAGGCCGGCCGGAGGAAACTGCCCCTGCGGGCGAAGCGGATGGTTGCGCATAGACGTCTCGATGGAAAAGGCAGCTGCGCATTCTACGGAATCGTGCGCATAAAAAAGCCCCTGATATTGCAATCAGGGGCTCTTCGAAGCAGCGGCTTATTCCTGGATTTGAACCTGGTCAGCCTGCATGCCTTTTTGACCTTGTACGGCGACAAAGCTGACTTTCTGACCTTCTTTCAGGCTCTTGAAGCCGTTGCCTTCGATCGCGCGGAAATGCACGAACAGATCCGGACCGCTCTCGGGAGTGATGAAACCAAAACCTTTCTCGTCGTTAAACCACTTGACGGTACCGTTCTGACGATTCGACATAGCTTTGTATCCTTGAAACTCAATAGTAGAAGCGCCCCTGCATCGGGCAGGAGGCGGAGACTGGTTGCAAGGAGTAAAGAGTCGAACGGGATGTAGCGGATCTGAAGATCTACTGCACCAGGTCACGATTCAACGGCGACCCATGCAAACACAGTGGGCACACTCTACGATAACTCGCCGGGCGATGCCAAGCCCTCGGAGTCATGGAGTGGTCCACTGCAAGCGCCGCCGTTATCGGCACGTTCTTCAGGTGTTGCGGGCGCTCTGGCGATTCGCCGACGCCACAACCGTTCAATACGACTGGAGCAGGCGCCTTGCTGAGCTGGGCTCGATGAGCCTGTTGCCGTTGCCCAATACATGAAGCATGGGCTGTGGGTGATGCCGCTACTGCTGTGCGGTTCCCGTACCAAAGGCTGTCGGCTGCCTGTGGTGTCTGATTATGGTGCCTCGAGAGAGACTCGAACTCTCACGTTGTTACCAACGGCGGATTTTGAATCCGCTGCGTCTACCGATTCCGCCATCGAGGCACAGTGGCGGCGCAGTATAGGGATGCGAGGCGAGTCGGTCAATCGTCCGGCGTGGTCAGATTGAGGTGTTTCCGCTAAGCTTTGCGCCCCCGATGCCCCGCGCTGATCTTTTTCAAATGCAAGTTTCCGATTTTTCCTTTCAACTTCCCGATTCGCTGATTGCTCGCCACCCGCTGGCCGAGCGTCGTGCCAGCCGTTTGCTGGTGCTCGACGGGCCGACCGGTCGGCTGGAGCACCGTGGTTTCCCCGAGCTGCTCGATTATCTGCGTCCCGGCGATCTGATGGTTTTCAACAATACGCGGGTCATTCCGGCGCGCCTCTTCGGGCAGAAGGAAACCGGCGGAAAAGTTGAGGTGCTTGTGGAGCGCGTGCTCGATGATCGCCGCGTGCTGGCTCATATCCGTTCCAGCAAATCGCCCAAATCCGGTGCGAAAGTTCATATCGACGGCGGTGGGGAGGCGCTGATGCTGGCGCGCCATGACGCTCTGTTCGAGCTGGAGTTCGATGAAGCTGTACTGCCCCTGCTCGAGCGCGTCGGGCATATGCCGTTGCCCCCTTATATAGATCGGCCGGACGAAGCTGCTGACCGTGAACGCTATCAGACGGTTTATGCGCAGCGGGCGGGCGCGGTCGCCGCGCCAACAGCAGGTCTGCATTTCGATGCGCAACTATTGGCGGCGCTGAAGGAAAAAGGCGTCGAGAGCGCGTTCGTCACGCTGCACGTGGGGGCTGGGACCTTTCAGCCGGTGCGAGTCGAGCGCATAGAAGAGCACCATATGCACCGCGAGTGGCTGGAGGTCGATCAGGGTGTGGTCGATGCGGTTGCGGCGTGCCGTGCTCGCGGCGGCAGGGTGATTGCAGTCGGGACCACCAGCGTGCGCTCGCTGGAAAGCGCTGCGCGTAACGGCATACTCAAGGCGTTCAGCGGCGACACCGACATTTTTCTTTACCCAGGCAAACCCTTCCATGTGGTCGATGCGCTGGTCACCAATTTCCATCTGCCCGAGTCAACGCTGCTGATGCTGGTCTCGGCGTTCGCGGGCTATCCGGAAACCATGGCTGCTTACGCTGAGGCCATCGCCAGGGGTTACCGCTTTTTCAGTTACGGTGATGCCATGTTCATCACTCGCAATCCGGCCCCCCGTAGCCCCGAGGATTCACAATGAGTCGCACCTGCCACATGTCTTTCGAACTGCTCGCCACCGAAGGGAGGGCACGCCGTGGGCGATTGACCTTCCCGCGCGGCACGGTAGAAACCCCAGCATTCATGCCGGTGGGCACCTATGGCACGGTGAAAGGCATGTTGCCACGTGACGTAGAGGGTATCGGTGCGCAGATCATCCTCGGCAATACCTTCCATCTCTGGTTGCGGCCGGGTACCGAGGTGATCAAGGCGCATGGCGATCTGCATGATTTCATGCAGTGGCACGGACCAATTCTGACCGACTCCGGCGGTTTTCAGGTGTTCAGCCTTGGGGCGATGCGCAAGATCAAGGAGGAGGGTGTCTACTTTGCCTCGCCTGTCGATGGCGCCAAGGTGTTCATGGGGCCGGAAGAGTCGATGCAGGTGCAGCGAGATCTGGGCTCCGACATCGTGATGATCTTCGACGAATGCACGCCTTATCCGGCCGATGAGGAGGTGGCGCGGCGCTCGATGGAGCTATCGTTGCGCTGGGCGCGCCGCTCCAAGGACGCGCATGGCGACAGTCCTGCGGCGTTGTTCGGCATCGTTCAGGGAGGCATGCACGAGTCGCTGCGCATGCGCTCGCTGGAGGGCTTGTGTGAGATTGGCTTCGATGGCTTGGCCATCGGTGGGCTCTCGGTTGGTGAGCCCAAGGAAGAAATGATTCGCGTGCTGGATTTCCTTCCACCGCAGATGCCAGCTGACAAACCGCGCTATCTGATGGGGGTGGGCAAGCCGGAAGACCTGGTCGAGGGCGTGCGCCGTGGCGTGGATATGTTCGATTGCGTGATGCCGACCCGCAATGCGCGTAATGGCCACCTGTTCACTGATAGTGGGGTGATCAAGATTCGCAACGCCGTACACCGACACGACGACTCGCCATTGGATGCCGGTTGCGATTGTTACACCTGCAAACACTTCTCCCGCGCTTATCTGCATCATCTCGACAAATGTGGCGAAATGTTGGGCAGCATGTTGAATACAATCCACAACTTGCGTCATTACCAGCTTCTGATGGCTGGTTTACGCGATGCTATCCAACAGGGTACATTGGCGGCCTTTGTCGACGCCTTCTATGCCAAGCGCGGCCTGCCAACGCCGCCGCTTGCGTGACGAACCCATAACTAAACTGATCTCTGCAACAGGAGTGCTACATGAGCTTTCTGATTCCCGCCGCCTACGCTCAAGAGGCTGCCGCTGGTCCCGCTGGTAGTGGCTTCGAGTGGCTGTTCCTGGTTGGTTTTCTGGTTATCTTTTATCTGATGATCTGGCGCCCTCAGGCCAAGCGCGCCAAAGAACATAAGAACCTCATCGGCGGCCTGCAGAAGGGTGACGAAGTGGTTACCTCCGGTGGTATCGCGGGCAAGGTCACCAAGGTTTCCGATGACTTCGTCGTGATCGAAGTTTCCGATTCGGTGGAGCTGAAGTTCCAGAAGGTGGCGATTGCCGCAACGCTGCCCAAAGGCACGCTGAAAGCCATCTGAGCTGACTACTACTCAACACCAACGACGGGGCGCGCAAGGCGCCCCGCGTCATTAGACGGGCTGCGTCATGCTCAATAGATTCCCTCTCTGGAAATACCTGCTGATCGTAGTAGTGCTAGGCATTGCCTTCATCTATTCCGCTCCCAATCTGTATCCGGACGATCCGGCCGTTCAGGTCACTGGTGCTACAACCTCGCTGAACGTCACCGACGCCGATCTCGATCGTGCCAGCAAGGCGCTTGCGGAGGCCGGTATCGAGGTCAAAGCGGCGAGCCTGGACGAGCAGGGTCGTGGCGGCTTGTTACGGCTGGCCAACCAGGACGACCAGTTGCCAGCCAAGGATGTCGTGCGACGCGCGCTGGGTGATGCTTATGTGGTTGCGCTCAATCTTGCGCCCACCACGCCCGAGTGGCTACGCAACTTGGGGGCCAGCCCGATGAAGTTGGGTCTGGACCTGTCGGGGGGCGTGCACTTCCTGCTTGAAGTCGATATGGACAAGGCGATCGAGACTCGTCTGAACGTCTATGAAGGCGAGGTCAAGAGCCTGCTGCGTAAGGAGCGTGTTCGTTACCGCAGTCTCCCCCAGGCGGACAACGCTGTGCAGCTCGGGTTTGCCGACGAAGCTGCGCTCTCGGCAGCTCAATCACTGATCCGCAAGAGCTTCAACGATTTCGAGCTGACCTCCAGCGAGCGCAATGGACAGCATGTATTGCGCCTGGCAATTACTGAGGCCAAGCTGGCGGAGATTCGCGAGTATTCGATCAAGCAGAACCTTACGACCGTGCGCAATCGGGTCAATGAGCTGGGAGTTTCCGAGCCGTTGGTTCAGCGCCAAGGTGCCAATCGCATCGTCGTCGAGCTGCCAGGTGTGCAAGATACCGCCGAGGCCAAGCGCATTCTGGGCAAGACCGCCAATCTAGAGTTTCGTCTGGCCGCCGAGGCCGACGCATCACGCGCGACAACTGAGACCTTCGGATTCCGCGAGGAAGGTCGCCCTCCCGTACAGCTCGAGCGCAGCCTGATCATCACAGGTGACCAGGTCACCGACGCTCAGGCCAGCTATGACGAGAATGGCCGTCCGCAGGTGAACATTCGTCTGGATGGGCATGGCGGCGATCTGATGAACCGCGCCACCCGCAACAACGTTGGTCGCAGCATGGCGGTGATCTTCATCGAGCAGCGTCCGGTCACGCGTTATGTCAAGAAGATGGTCGACGGCGTCGAGCAGGAATCGCGCGTCGAGACCTTCCAGGAAGAGAAAAGCATCATCAGTCTGGCGACAATCCAGTCGCCACTGGGTAGTCAGTTCCGTATCACTGGACTGGATGGTCAGGGTGAATCATCCGAATTGGCGCTATTGCTGCGTGCTGGCGGGCTCGCGGCACCAATGTACTTCGCCGAGGAGCGCACCATCGGCCCGAGCTTGGGTGCAGAGAACATCAAGCTCGGCATCGAGGCTGCGCTGTGGGGCTTTCTCTTCGTCGCGGTTTTCATGGTGCTGATCTACAAGTTCTTCGGCGTCCTGGCGACGATTGCCCTGTTGTTCAACATGGTGGTGCTGACAGCGCTGATGTCGATGCTGGGCGCCACGCTGACGCTGCCTGGTATCGCCGGTATCGTGCTGACGATGGGCATGGCGGTCGACGCCAACGTGCTGATCTTCTCGCGTATCCGGGAGGAAATTGCCAATGGCATGTCCATCCAGCGCGCGATCCATGAAGGCTTTGACCGGGCGTTTTCCGCGATCGTAGACGGCAACCTGACCACGCTGCTGGTCGGCGGCATCCTGTTCGCCATGGGCACGGGGCCGATCAAGGGCTTCGCCGTCACCCTCTCGCTCGGGATCATGACCTCCATGTTCACCGCCATCATCGTGACCCGCGCCATGGTCAACCTGATCTACGGTGGCCGCGATCTCAAGAAGTTGTGGATTTAAGGGGCTAGCACGATGAAACGCGTAATCAATTTCATGGGCGTGCGTCATGTGGCGTTTGCCCTGACCGTACTGCTCACGCTTGTCTCGCTCGGTAGCTTGGCGGTGAAAGGTTTGAATTTCGGCCTGGACTTTACCGGCGGCACGTTGATCGAGCTGTCCTATGAGCAGCCGGTGCCCTTGGATCAGGTGCGGACGCAGCTCTCCCGGTCTGGCTTCGACGGCGCCGTGGTGCAGAGCTTTGGTGCCACGACCGACGTGTTGGTAAGGATGCCGGGCGACGATCCGATGATGAGCGAGCGCATTGCTGATGCATTGCGTGGTGGTGAAGGCGCCAGTGCCGTCACCGTCAAGCGTGTCGAGTTCGTCGGGCCGGCGGTTGGCGAGGAGCTTCGCGACCAGGGTGGGTTGGGCATGCTGCTCGCCCTCGGTGGCATCCTCGTCTATGTCGCCTTCCGGTTTCAGTGGAAGTTCGGGCTGGGCGCGGTGCTTTCGCTGTTTCACGACGTGGTACTGGTGCTCGGGGTCTTCTCGTTGTTCCAGATCACTTTTGATCTGACTGTTTTGGCGGCGGTGCTTGCGGTAATCGGCTACTCGCTTAACGACACCATCGTGATCTTCGACCGGATTCGTGAGAATTTCCGCGTTCTTCGGAAGGCGGAGCTCTTGGAGAATATCAATATTTCAACCACGCAGACCCTGCTGCGTACGCTGGCCACCTCGGTGTCTACCTTGCTGGCGGTTGGTGCGCTGATGTTCTTCGGTGGGGAAAATCTTTGGGGCTTCTCGTTGGCGTTGCTGATAGGTGTCGGGGCGGGGACCTACTCGTCGGTGTATGTCGCGGGGATGTTGCTGGTGTGGCTGAAGCTTACTCGTGACGATCTGATTCCGCCTGTCGTTGAAGAGGTGGACGAGCTGCCCTGACTTGATTTTTTGAACTTCTGTCCCGCTGCGCTGACTAACGGGCGCAGCGGGCCTGGCCCGCCAGAAGAAGGGAAGTTAAATGAACAAGTCGATGCTGGTAGGTAGTGTTCTGGGTGCTGTAGTCGTCACTGCTGGCGGGGCATTCGCCACCTATTCACTGGTTGATCGAGGGCCGAAGTTCGCCGAAGTGTTGGCCGTTGAGCCTGTCAAGGAAACTATTAAGACGCCGCGTGAGGTTTGCCGAGAGGTATCCGTCACGCGGCAGAAGCCCATCCAGGACAGCAATCGAATTGCCGGGACGGCGGTGGGAGCGGTCGTCGGTGGCTTGCTGGGCAATCAGGTCGGCGGAGGTAATGGGAAGAAGATTGCCACCGTTGTCGGTGCGGTAGGGGGCGGCTATGCCGGTAATCAGGTACAGGGCCGTATGCAGGCGAATGACACCTACACCACTACTGAAACCCGCTGCAATACGGTAACCGACAGCCATGACAAGATCGTTGGTTACGACGTCAAATATGATCTCGGCGGAGAGATCGGTCAGATTCGTATGGATCGGGATCCGGGCAGCAAAATTCCGTTTCGCGACGGCCAATTGGTGCTGACGCAGCAGTGAGCTGACTGTAAAAGAAAAAAACGCCCGTCTGGGCGTTTTTTTTGAGCCGTTTTCTAGCGCTTCAGCGAGGGCGTCAGGTGTGGCTGGATCGCCGTCAGTACGGCCTTGAAACACTTAGTGTTGCCGGCGACGATCTGGCCTTTCTCAAGGAAATCGTGGCTGCCGCTGAAGTCGCTGACCAAGCCACCAGCTTCCTGAATCAGTAGCGCGCCTGCCGCCATGTCCCATTCGGAAAGACCGAATTCCCAGAACGCGTCGTAGCGGCCGGCCGCAACATAGGCGAGATCGAGGCTGGCGGCGCCAGCGCGGCGCAGGCCTGCGGTCTGTCCAACCAGGCTGCGGAACATGTTCAGGTAGCTGTCCATGTTGTCCATCTGGCCGTCGCGGAACGGGAAGCCTGTTCCGAGGAGTGCGCCTTCCAGGCTCTTGCGTGTGCTAACTCGCAGGCGGCGACCGTTGAGTGCGGCGCCTCGACCGCGGCTGGCAGTGAATTCTTCCTGGCGCACCGGGTCGAGGACCACGGCATGCTCGAGGCGACCACGGTATTTGCAAGCGATGCTGACGGCGTAATGCGGGACGCCGCGCAGAAAGTTGGTCGTGCCATCCAGCGGATCGATTACCCAGAGGTAATCCGCGCCATCGCCGCTGCCCTCCAGCAAACCGCCTTCCTCGCCAAGAATGCCGTGGTTCGGATAGGCTTTGCGCAGCGCCGCAACGATGAGCTGCTCTGCGGTGCGGTCGATTTCCGAGACGTAATCGCGCGCGTCCTTTTCGCTAACCGAGATCACGTCCAGGCGCTCGGTGGAACGAACAATCATTTCGCCGGCGCTACGGGCGGCGCGCAGCGCGATATTCAGCATGGGCTGCATCGATCAAATACCTGGTCGTTTAAAGAAAGCCGGCAATTCTATCAGAAAGCTTGGTCGGGTGTTACGTGGTTGGAGCGCATTGGGACAGCAATAGCGGAGGCCTCGGGCGTTCCTGTAAGCTTTCGGTTTGCTTTCCTGTCGAGAACAACAGTGTCGCTTCAGAACATTCGTGTAGTGCTGGTCAATACCAGTCACGCCGGCAATATTGGCGGGGCGGCCAGGGCGATGAAAAATATGGGCTTGTCTCGCCTGGTACTGGTGGACCCCCAGGACTTTCCGAGCCCGAATGCCGTTGCGCGGGCATCGGGTGCGACTGATGTGCTGGACTCAGCGCAGGTGGTCGAGACCCTTGAAGAGGCTTTGGTGGGCTGCAGTCTGGTGTTCGGTACCAGTGCTCGTGATCGGCGCATACCTTGGCCGTTGCTGGATCCGCGCGAAACCGGGTCAGCCTGCGTGGAGCAGGTTCAGAGGGGCGGGGAGGTTGCGTTGGTATTCGGGCGCGAATATGCAGGGCTTACCAATGAAGAGCTGCAGCGTTGCCAATACCATGTCCATATTCCGTCAGATCCCGAGTTCAGCTCATTGAACCTTGCCGCTGCCGTGCAGGTGATTGCCTATGAGGTACGTATGGCATGGCTGGCTGCGAACAATCAGCCAAGCAAGCAGGAGAAACTCGAAACCACCTCGATGCTCGATGTGCAGCCAGTCACCGCAGACGAACTCGAGCATTACTACGGACATCTCGAGCAGACCTTGATTGAGATCGGTTTTCTCGATCCTCAGAAGCCTCGTCATCTCATGCCTCGCCTGCGCAGGCTCTACGGTCGCAGCGGTATCAGCAAGTTGGAAATGAATATCCTGCGCGGAATTCTTACCGAAACCCAGAAAGCCGTCCGCGGCGAACCCCATAAGCGGAGATCTGATTGATGTTCGAACGCATGCGCGAAGATATCCAGAGCGTTTTTCACCGCGATCCGGCAGCGCGTAACGCATTCGAGGTCATTACCTGCTATCCGGGATTGCATGCTGTCTGGTTTCATCGGGTTTCCCATTGGTTGTGGCTGAACGACTGCAAGTGGCTGGCGCGTATGAATTCGAACCTGGCGCGCTGGCTGACGGGGATCGAAATTCATCCAGGCGCGCAGATTGGACGGCGTTTTTTCATCGATCACGGTATGGGTATCGTCATCGGTGAGACTGCCCAAATCGGTGACGACGTGACCCTTTATCATGGGGTCACTCTCGGTGGTACCAGCTGGAACAAGGGCAAGCGGCATCCCACGCTCGAGGACGGTGTGATCGTCGGGGCGGGCGCGAAGATTCTTGGTCCGTTCACTGTGGGGACGGGCGCCAAGGTCGGCTCCAATGCGGTGGTTACGCGGGCGGTTCCGGCCGGTGCGACCGCGGTCGGTATCCCTGGGCGCGTGATCGTCAAGTCGAATGACGAGCAGGAAGCCAAGCGCAAGGCGATCGCCGAGAAGATCGGTTTCGACGCCTATGGGGTGACGGAAGACATGCCCGATCCAGTGGCGCGTGCCATCGGCCAGTTGCTCGATCACGTTCAGGCTGTCGAAGAGCGCATGGAGGGCATGTGCCAAGCGTTGACTGCTCTTGGCAGCGATTACTGTGCAAAGCAAATGCCTGAGTTGCGTGAAGAGGACTTCGCCGAAGTCAAAGACGTGGGTGACGAGCCTCGTCCTTGAAGTGCGATGGACGGGGTGGGCTGCTATCATAGGCGCCTCTCGCTGGCGGGGTGACAGAGCCTCGCCGACCAGCTGCGTTACTTGTACGGCTAAAGTCCGAGTGATTTAATCAGTCTTATAGTTGATCTAAATAGTCGGGTATTGCATACTTGCCCCAAACCATGATGCTTGGTGCGAACCGATGCGATTGACTACCAAAGGCCGTTACGCCGTCACTGCGATGCTCGATCTCGCGCTGCATGCGCAACACGGGCCGGTGTCCCTTGCGGACATTTCCGAGCGGCAAGGCATCTCGCTTTCCTACCTAGAACAGCTATTCGCCAAGTTGCGCCGTGGGAGCTTGGTTACCAGCGTTCGTGGGCCGGGTGGTGGTTATCAGCTTTCCCGCGAGATGGCTGGCATTCAAGTCGCGCAAGTCATCGATGCGGTCAATGAGTCGGTCGATGCCACCCGTTGCCAGGGGCTGGGCGATTGCCACTCGGGCGACACCTGTTTGACCCATCATTTGTGGTGCGATCTGAGCCAACAGATCCATGAATTTCTAAGCGGTATCAGTCTGGCCGACCTGGTGATGCGTCGTGAGGTTCAGGAAGTAGCTCTGCGCCAGGATATGCGACGAGCCAATGGTCAGAATGCACACCTGGATAAGATCGAAGCGTCCGCCGTCGAGTGAGCAGGGCGCCTGCCTGATAGGAGATACCTGATGAAGTTGCCGATTTACCTGGATTACTCCGCTACCACACCGGTCGACCCTCGCGTTGCCGAGAAAATGGTCGAATGCCTGACTGCCGAAGGCAATTTCGGCAACCCGGCATCGCGCTCCCACGCTTTTGGTTGGAAAGCCGAAGAGGCTGTCGAGAATGCCCGACGGCAAGTCGCCGAGCTGGTCAATGCGGACCCTCGCGAAATCGTCTGGACGTCCGGTGCGACCGAGTCGGACAACCTGGCGATCAAGGGTGTCGCGCACTTCTATGCCTCTAAGGGCAAGCACATCGTGACCAGCAAGATCGAGCACAAGGCCGTTTTGGATACGACCCGCCAGCTCGAGCGGGAGGGTTTCGAAGTGACTTACATCGAGCCGGGTGAAGATGGCGTGATCACGCCGGCAATGGTCGAGGCCGCGCTGCGCGACGACACCGTGCTGGTTTCCATCATGCACGTGAACAACGAAATCGGGACGATCAACGATATCGCCGCCATTGGTGAGCTTACCCGTTCGCGCGGCGTGTTGTTCCATGTCGATGCTGCGCAGTCCACCGGCAAGGTCGAGATCGATCTGGAAAGCATGAAGGTCGACCTGATGTCTTTCTCCGCTCACAAGACCTACGGGCCCAAGGGCGTCGGCGCGCTGTATGTACGCCGCAAGCCGCGCGTACGCCTGGAAGCGCAGATGCACGGCGGTGGTCATGAGCGCGGCATGCGCTCGGGTACCCTTGCGCCGCACCAGTCGGTGGGTATGGGGGAGGCGTTTCGCATTGCCAAGGAAGAAATGGCTGCTGAGAGCGAGCGCATCACCAAGCTGCGCGACCGTTTCTTCAAGCGAGTCGAGCACTTGGAAGAGTTGTATGTGAACGGCAGCATGACCTCGCGGGTGCCGCACAATCTGAACCTGAGCTTCAACTATGTTGAAGGCGAGTCGCTGATCATGGCGCTCAAGGACCTCGCGGTGTCTTCCGGTTCGGCCTGTACTTCTGCGTCGCTGGAGCCTTCCTATGTGCTCCGCGCGCTGGGCCGCAACGACGAACTCGCTCACAGCTCGATCCGTTTTACCTTTGGCCGCTTCACCACCGAAGAAGAAGTCGACTACGCCGCGCAGAAAGTAAGCGAGGCGGTTACCAAGTTGCGTGAGCTTTCACCCTTATGGGACATGTTCAAGGATGGCGTCGACATCTCGCAGGTCGAGTGGGCTGCCCACTGACCCGATCCGTCGAGCTCCGCATAGCCTGATTCAAAGAGGATTGCACCATGGCATACAGCGATAAGGTCATTGACCATTACGAAAATCCCCGCAACGTCGGTAAGTTCGACGCTGAGGATCCCACCATCGGCACCGGCATGGTCGGCGCCCCGGCTTGCGGCGATGTAATGCGCTTGCAGATCAAGGTCAACGAACAAGGCATTATCGAAGATGCCAAGTTCAAGACCTATGGTTGTGGCTCGGCCATCGCCTCCAGCTCCCTCGCGACCGAGTGGATGAAGGGTAAGACGCTGGAAGAGGCGGAAACCATCAAGAACACCCAGCTGGCTGAAGAGTTGGCATTGCCGCCAGTGAAGATTCACTGCTCGGTGTTGGCCGAAGACGCCATCAAGGCGGCCGTTCGCGATTATCGTGAGAAGAAAGGGTTACCACAGGCGTAAGGAGGTATCGATGGCTATCAGCATGACGACCGCCGCCGCCAATCACGTACGCCGCTCGCTGGAAGGGCGCGGCAAGGGGCTTGGGGTCCGGTTGGGTGTTCGTACAACCGGTTGCTCAGGTCTGGCCTATGTGCTCGAGTTCGTTGACGAAGCGGCCGCAGAAGATTCGGTATTCGACAGCCACGGCGTGAAGGTCATCATCGATCCCAAAAGCCTGGTTTACCTTGACGGAACGGAGCTCGATTTCGTCCGGGAAGGGCTGAACGAGGGCTTCAAGTTCAATAATCCCAACGTGCGTGGCGAATGCGGCTGCGGCGAGAGCTTCAATATCTGAGGACGCTGTGGGAACTCCCTGTCATTACGCGCTGTTCGAGTTGCAGCCTGCCTTCGATATAGACCTGGACATGCTCTCGTCTCGTTACCGCGAGCTCGCACGCAAAGTCCATCCTGATCGGTTTGCTGATGCTGGTGAAACCGAACAGCGCCATGCCATCGAGCGTTCGGCAAATCTGAACGAGGCCTATCAGACCTTGAAAAGCCCGTCGCGACGGGCCCGCTATCTGCTGACGCTGCAGGGGCGAGAGATGCCGCTGGAGGCTACCGTTCAGGATCCTGTTTTCCTCATGCAGCAGATGCAGTGGCGAGAAGAGCTCGAAGAGCTGCATGACGAAGCGGATATGGCCGGTGTCGCGTCTTTCAAGGTTCGCCTCAAGGCTGCTCAGCTCGACCTCAACGATTCGTTTGCGCGCATATGGCAGGATGAATCACAGCGCGCCGAGGCGGAGCGGCTTGTGCGTCGGATGCAGTTCCTCGATAAGCTCTCCCAGGAAGTGCGCCAGTTAGAAGAGCGCCTCGACGACTAACCACGCGTAGCCCCAGACGCTGCGCCCGATATCAGACAGAAATGGCCTTACTTCAGATAGCTGAACCCGGACAAAGCCCGCAACCTCACCAGCGTCGTCTGGCGGTTGGTATCGATCTGGGCACCACCAACTCACTTGTGGCCGCGTTGCGCAGTGGTGTCACGGCGCCGCTGGCCGATGCCGACGGCGAGGTCATTCTGCCTTCCGCGGTACGTTATTGCGCCGATCGCGTCGAGGTGGGGCGGGCTGCAAAGCGCGCTGCCGCCAGCGATCCGTTGAACACCATCCTCTCGGTCAAGCGCCTGATGGGACGCGGTGTCGGTGATGTGAAGCAATTGGGTGGACAGCTGCCTTATCGCTTCAGCGAAGGGCAATCGCAAATGCCTTTCATCGAGACGGTACAGGGCGCCAAGAGCCCGGTGGAGGTTTCGGCTGAAATCCTTCGCGAACTGCGAGAGCGGGCAGAAGCGGTTCTCGGGGGGGAGCTGGTCGGCGCGGTGATCACGGTGCCTGCATACTTCGACGAGGCGCAGCGGCAAGCGACCAAGGATGCCGCACGACTGGCCAATCTCAACGTGTTGCGTCTGCTCAACGAGCCTACCGCCGCTGCAGTCGCCTATGGTTTGGACCGTGAGGCTGAGGGTGTCGTAGCGATCTATGACCTAGGTGGCGGAACCTTCGACATTTCCATCCTGCGCCTGACCAAGGGTGTTTTCGAGGTGCTGGCTACCGGTGGCGATACCGCGCTTGGTGGTGACGACTTCGATCATGCCATCGCTGGCTGGATACTCGCCCAGGCGGGTGTGTCCGACGATCTCGATCCAGGGGCGCAGCGAGATATATTGAAAGTTGCCTGTGACGCCAAAGAGCAGCTCAGCGATGCCGAATCCGTAGAGGTGCGCTATGCCGGTTGGCAGGGTCTTCTGACTCGTGCCACCTTCAACGAACTCGTCGACCCAATGATTTCTCGTAGCCTCAAGTCGTGTCGGCGCGCATTGCGCGATTCGTCTGTCGAGCTCGAAGACGTTCATGCGGTGGTCATGGTGGGCGGTTCCACCCGCGTGCCACGCGTCCGTGAGCGGGTCGGCGAAATGTTCGCTCGCGACCCGCTGACCGACATTGACCCTGATCAGGTGGTTGCCATCGGTGCAGCGATCCAGGCCGAGACCCTGGCGGGCAACAACCGGGATGGCGAAGAGCTCCTGCTACTCGACGTAATACCGCTGTCGCTGGGGCTGGAGACCATGGGGGGGTTGATGGAAAAGATCATCCCTCGCAACACCACCATCCCAGTCGCTCGCGCACAGGATTTCACCACCTACAAGGATGGCCAGTCGGCCATGATGATCCACGTATTGCAGGGCGAGCGAGAACTCATCGCCGACTGTCGATCGCTGGCCCGCTTCGAGCTGCGAGGCATTCCCCCAATGGTGGCGGGTGCGGCTAAGATTCGTGTCACCTTTCAGGTTGACGCCGACGGATTGCTCAGCGTGTCTGCCCGTGAGCTGGCGTCCGGCATTGAGTCGAGCATTCAGGTGAAGCCTTCCTACGGGCTGACTGACGGTGAGATCGCTCGCATGCTGGAAGACTCCTTTCACAAGGCCAGCGAAGACAAAACGGCCCGTGCGCTGCGCGAACAGCTAGTCGATGCGCAACGGTTGATTGAAGCGGTCGAGGGAGCTCTGGCGGTGGACGGCGAGCGTTTGCTCAGCGAGGAGGAACGTGTGTCGATCGAGTCGCAGATGCAGGTTCTGCGGGAGCTGCTCGATAGCCAGGACGGTGTGGCGATCGAGCGCCAAGTCAAGCGCCTGAGCCAGATTACCGATGCCTTTGCCGCGCGCAGGCTGGATTCCACCGTCAAGGCTGCATTGGCCGGACGGCGGCTTAACGATATCGAGGAATGACCCAGATGCCGCAAATTGTTTTCCTGCCCCATGCCGACCATTGTCCCGAAGGGGCTGTAGTGGAGGCGCAGCCTGGCGAGACGGTGCTCGATGCCGCGCTGCGAAACGGTATCGATATCGAGCATGCCTGCGAAAAGTCCTGTGCTTGCACGACCTGTCACGTGGTGATCCGTGAGGGCTTTGCGTCGCTGGAGGCCTCTGACGAGCTGGAAGATGACATGCTGGATAAGGCGTGGGGCCTCGAGCCGAGCTCTCGGTTGTCCTGTCAGGCAGCCGTTGCGGATGTAGATCTGGTGGTCGAGATTCCGAAATACACCATCAACCAGGTCTCCGAAGGTCATTGAGGGCGAGGTGAAGCATGGCGCTTAAATGGGGTGATGTGCTGGACATCGCGATCGAACTGGCTGAGCGTAAGCCGGATGTGGATCCCCGTTACGTAAACTTCGTCGAGCTGCATCGCTGGGTCGTCGAGTTGCCGGATTTTGCCGACGACCCGCAACGCGGCGGCGAGAAAGTCCTCGAAGCCATCCAGGCCGCCTGGATAGAAGAAGCCTAGAGGCCGGTTTCGACAGTGCTGTATGCATGTAACGTCGATACAGCCTCTCGGTGACTCTGCGCTAAGCGGCGTACAGCCGCTCTTATAATTTCAATCGGGACCCGCGTATAATTCGCGGGTTTACTCGTTCGCTTTAACCCAATCCTTTTCTGGAGTTTTCAAATGGCCCTGCAACGCACCTTCTCCATCATCAAGCCTGATGCCGTCGCCAAGAACGTAATCGGCGAGATCACTTCCCGTTTCGAGAAGGCCGGTCTGCGCGTCGTCGCTTCGAAGATGGTCCAACTGTCCGAGCGTGAAGCGGGCGGTTTCTATGCCGAGCACAGCGAGCGCGGGTTCTTCAAGGATCTGGTCGCTTTCATGGTGTCCGGCCCGGTCATCGTTCAGGTGCTGGAAGGCGAAGACGCCATTGCCAAGAATCGTGAGCTGATGGGCGCCACCAACCCGAAAGAAGCCGCTCCGGGCACCATTCGTGCCGATTTCGCCGTTTCCATCGACGAAAACGCTGTTCACGGGTCTGACTCTGAAGCCTCTGCTGCTCGCGAAATCGCCTATTTCTTCTCCGCCACCGAAGTGTGTGCCCGCATTCGCTGATTTGGCGAAGGTGAATTCAGATGACTGTTACGACCGGTAAAGTAAACCTGCTGGGGCTGACCCAGCCTCAGCTGGAAAGCTTCTTCGATTCGATAGGGGAGAAGCGTTTTCGTGCCGGCCAGGTCATGAAATGGATTCACCACTTCGGCGTCGATGATTTCGACGCCATGAGCAACATCGGCAAGGCCTTGCGCGAAAAGCTCAAGGCCTCTGCTGAGATCCGCGGCCCCGAGGTTGTCAGCGAAGACATCTCTACCGACGGCACCCGTAAATGGGTGGTACGTGTGGCCTCGGGGAGCTGCGTGGAAACCGTCTACATTCCCCAGGGCGGACGCGGCACGCTCTGCGTATCCTCCCAGGCCGGTTGTGCCTTGGATTGCAGTTTCTGCTCGACCGGCAAACAAGGCTTCAACAGCAACCTCACCGCTGCCGAGGTGATCGGTCAGGTGTGGATTGCCAATAAATCGTTCGGCACCATACCGGCGAAGGTCGATCGCGCTATCACCAACGTGGTGATGATGGGCATGGGTGAGCCGCTTCTGAACTTCGACAATGTCGTGGCCGCCATGCAGATCATGATGGACGACCTGGGCTACGGTATTTCCAAACGAAAAGTGACGCTTTCGACATCCGGCGTAGTACCAATGATCGAGGAACTCTCCAAGGTTATCGATGTGTCGCTGGCGTTGTCGCTGCACGCACCTAACGATGCATTGCGTGATCAATTGGTACCCATCAACAAAAAATATCCGTTGGAGATGCTGCTGGCCGCCTGTCAGCGCTACATCTCCAATCTGGGTGAAAAGCGCGTTCTCACAATCGAATACACGCTTTTGCAGGGCATCAACGATCAGCCCGAGCATGCCGAGCAAATGATCGCGCTGTTGGCCAAAATTCCTTGCAAGATCAATCTGATCCCATTCAACCCCTTTCCGCATTCCGGATATGAGCGGCCGAGCAACAATGCGATCCGTCGTTTTCAGGACATCCTGCATAAAGCCGGGCACAATGTGACAGTGCGCACCACGCGCGGTGAGGACATTGATGCCGCCTGTGGTCAGTTGGTCGGGCAGGTATTGGATCGAACCCGCCGAAGCGAGCGCTATATCGCGGTGCGCGAGCTGCAGTCCGAGCCCGCGACGACGTCTGTTGTTACGAACCGTTCCTGAGGGGGATGCTGATGACCTTGCGCGTTGCGCTGCTGTTTTTGCTCGTCGGCCTTATGGCTGGCTGTGTATCTTCCGGATCGGGCAATCCCATGCGGACCTCGGAAGGACGTGACGAAGCGCGAGACGCCTACATTCAGCTGGGTATCGGCTATTTGCAGCAAGGCGAGGCGTCCCGGGCCAAGACGCCGCTACGCAAGGCACTCGAGTTGGACCCGAACAGTGCCGATGCGCACGCGGCGCTGGCGCTGGTGTTCCAGAACGAGATGGAAAACCAGCTGGCTGACGAGCATTACCGCAAGGCGCTATCCAGCCGCAACGATGCGCGTATTCTGAACAACTACGGTAGTTTTCTCTTCGAGCAGAAGCGCTATCAGGAAGCCATGGAGCGCTTCGCAAAGGCAGCCGAGGACAATCTCTATTCCGGTCGGTCGCATGTCTTTCAGAACATGGGCATGACTGCCCTGAAGCTCGGGCAGCGCGAGCAGGCCGAAACCTATTTTACCCGTGCTTTGCGTCTCGACAGCCGACAGCCACGTGCTCTGCTTGAACTGGCAGTCATGGCGTACGAGGACAAGCAATATGTCCCGGCAAAGCGTTACTACGATAGCTTCAGCAGTCTTTCCGAGCAGAATTCCCGCAGCCTCCTTCTAGGCATTCGTCTGGCGAAAATTCATCAGGACCGAGATCAGGCGGCAAGCCTTGGTCTACAGCTCAAACGCCTGTATCCGGGTACGCCTGAATATCAACAGTTTCTTTCGGAGCAATGATGATAGCGCCACATTCTGAAGCCGCTGCGCCGACCTCGACTAACCCAGGCGAAACGCTTCGCACCGCGCGCGAGAACAAGAACTGGACGCTTTCTTCGGTGGCTAAACAGCTTAATCTGTCGGAGCGCTCGCTCAGCCAGATCGAGGCCGGCGATTTCAGTCAGCTGCCTGGCCACACCTTTGCTCGTGGTTACGTGCGTGCCTATGCAAAACTGTTGGGATTGGATCAGAACCGTCTTGTACAGCAGTTCGACCAGCATACCGGTACGGATGCGACTGGCAGTAGCGTCAACAGCCTCGGACACATCGACGAGCCCGTGCGTCTTTCGAGAAGCATGGTGCGTTTTTTTACATTGATTCTGACGCTGGCGATTGCCGTAGGCGCTTTTCTCTGGTGGCAGGACCGTACGACCCGCAACGAGGCAAGTCGTGCGGTTGCGCCGCTGGAGCGAATCGAGGTCGAGGCGGCAGACGGTACTACCGAGATTCATCTGCTCGATCGTGCCGACGAGCCCGCTGAGCTCGCCACCGGCGAGCCGACCGATTCGACGTCGTCAACGACGGATGACGAAGCGCAGGATTCTGATGAACAAACCCTGCCGCCGGATGAGCAGCCGGAAGCCGAAGCACCTATCGATGCGCCCGAGGAGGCTGTCGAAGCCGTGCCTGCGAGCGAAGCACCGATCACTGCTCCGCAGGCCGATACCGGTACGACACCGGTGACCGACGCCGAGACTGTCGCAACTGGAGAAGGCCGCATCACGCTGGATTACACGGCGGACTGCTGGACCCGGGTAACCGATGCCGAGGGTAAAGTGCTCTACAGCGGTTTGGGGAAAGCCGGCACCAGTCGCGCCCTGGTCGGCAAAACCCCATTGGACGTTCATCTGGGCTTCGCTTCTGGTGTGCAAGTCAGCTTCAACGGCGAAGCCGTCAGTCTCTCAGGCAAAACGCGTGGCGAAACTGCGCGCTTTAAGCTCGGACAGTAATATGCATAGTGAATCCCCCATCAAGCGTCGTCATACCCGAAAGATTTGGGTCGGCAACGTACCGGTCGGTGGCGATGCGCCTATCGCCGTACAAAGCATGACCAATACCGAAACCTGCGACGTCGACGCGACTGTTGCGCAGATCCAACGGCTGCAGAATGCCGGTGCCGATATCGTTCGCGTGTCTGTGCCTTCGATGGAGGCGGCCGAGGCGTTCGGCAAGATCAAGCAGCGCGTCGACCTACCTTTGGTGGCAGACATTCATTTTGACTATCAGATCGCTTTGCGCGTTGCCGAGCTTGGTGTCGATTGCCTGCGCATCAATCCGGGCAATATCGGGCGAGAGGATCGAGTGCGGGCTGTAGTCGAAGCGGCGCGTGACCGAGGTATTCCAATCCGCATCGGCGTCAATGCCGGCTCGCTGGAAAAGGACCTGCAGAAAAAGTACGGCGAACCTACGCCCGAGGCGCTGGTTGAGTCGGCGCTGCGACACGTCGAGCACCTCGACCGGCTGAACTTCCCCGACTTCAAGGTCAGCGTTAAGGCCTCCGACGTGTTCATGGCGGTGGCTGCGTATCGGCTATTGGCGGATAAGATCGAGCAACCCTTGCACCTGGGAATTACCGAGGCTGGTGGCTTGCGCTCTGGAACCGTGAAATCCTCGGTGGGGCTGGGCATGCTGCTGGCCGAAGGTATCGGCGACACCATCCGCATCTCTCTGGCCGCCGATCCGGTGGAGGAAATCAAGGTCGGTTTCGATATTCTCAAATCGCTGCGCCTGCGCTCGCGTGGCATCAACTTCATCGCCTGTCCCAGCTGCTCGCGGCAGAATTTCGACGTGGTCAAGACCATGAACGAGCTTGAAGGGCGGCTCGACGATCTGTTGGTGCCGATGGACGTTGCGGTGATCGGCTGCGTCGTCAACGGCCCGGGAGAGGCCAAGGAAGCGCATATCGGCCTGACCGGCGGCACGCCGAACAACCTCATCTATATCGACGGCAAGCCGGCGCAGAAGCTGAACAACGAGAATCTGGTCGACGAACTGGAACAGCTGATTCGTCGCAAGGCCGCCGAGAAGGTCGAGAACGATGCCGCGCTGATCGTGCGTAGCTGATTTAAGGAACCGAATTGAGCAAGTCCCTGCAAGCCATTCGTGGCATGAACGATATTCTGCCGGCACAGACGCCGGTTTGGCGCTACCTGGAAACGACCTTCGCGCAGCTGCTCGACAGCTATGGCTACAGCGAGATCCGTCTGCCGATCCTCGAATTTACTGATCTTTTTGCCCGCGGCATCGGTGAGGGTACCGATGTGGTCGACAAGGAGATGTATACCTTCCTCGATCGGAACGAGGAATCGCTGACGCTACGCCCCGAGGGCACGGCGGGTTGCGTCCGTGCTGTGCTCGAGCACGGCATGACCGGAGGCGGTCAGGTGCAGAAGCTCTGGTATGCCGGCCCCATGTTCCGTTACGAAAAGCCGCAGAAGGGCCGTTATCGCCAGTTCCACCAGATTGGCGTGGAGGTTTTCAACCAGCCGGGGCCGGATGTCGATGCCGAACTGATCGTGTTGACTGCGCGACTCTGGAAGTCGCTCGGCCTGTCCGACGCGGTCACGCTGCAGCTCAACAGCCTGGGCTCCAGCGAAGCACGCGAAACCTACCGGGACGCGCTGGTCGCCTATCTCCAGCAACATTTCGAGCAGCTCGACGAGGACAGCCAGCGTCGCCTGACCAGCAACCCGCTGCGCATCCTGGATAGCAAGAACGCCCAGACCCAGGCATTGCTGGTCGATGCGCCGACCTTGCACGACTACCTGGACGACGAGTCGCGTGCGCATTTCGACGGTCTCAAGGCGCGACTCGAGGCGGCGGGAATTGCCTATCAGATCAATCCCAAACTGGTGCGCGGCCTGGATTATTACGGCCGCACCGTGTTTGAGTGGGTGACTGACAAGCTGGGCGCCCAGGGTACCGTCTGTGCCGGCGGTCGCTATGACGGTCTGATCAGCCAGTTCGGCGGCAAGCCGACGCCCGGTGTCGGCTTCGCCATGGGCATAGAGCGTCTGGTGCTGCTGCTGGGAACTCTAGAGCTCGTCCCCGAGGCGCTCAACCAGCCGGCGCACGCCTACATCTGCGCCTTCGGTGAGGCGGCCGAGCTGGCCGCGCTGGCGCTGGCTGAACGCCTGCGTGATGTCTTGCCGGGCCTTCGCCTGTTGGTCAACGCCGGCGGTGGCAGCTTCAAGAGCCAGTTCAAGAAGGCTGACAAGAGCGGTGCGCGGTTCGCGCTGATTCTGGGTGACGACGAACTGGCCGGGCGCGTGGTAGGTTGCAAGCCGCTGCGCGACGACAGCGAACAACAAAGCATTGCCTGGGATGCTCTACCCGAGCGTCTGGCTGCCTGTCTGGCTTGAACGGACAGGTCTGAATTCAGCGAATGTAAGGAGTGACAGTGTGACCTCGGGTACCGAAGAAGAACAGCTGGCGCAAATCAAGGAGTGGTGGCAGCGTAACGGCAAGCCTTTGCTGTTGGGGGGCTTACTCGCTCTGGTGCTGGTGTTCGGCTGGCAGTTCTGGCAGAAACATCAGCTCAACCAGGCACAGGGCGCTTCGGCGCTCTATCAGCAATTGCTCAATGTCGCGCTGGAGCAGGATGGGGCGGATACCGCCGAGGTTTCGCGTCTGGGCAATCTGCTGCAGAAGGAATTCGCAGGCTCGCACTACGCCCAGTACGGCAGCCTGTTCGTGGCCAAGGTAGCGGTGGAGACCGGCCGTCTCGACGAGGCCGCGGCAGAGCTACGGCGTGTGTTGGACAAGCCTGCCGACAGGACGCTCGAAGAGCTGGCACGCCAGCGTCTCGCGCGCATCCTGGCGGCGCAGGACAAGGCCGAAGAGGGGCTTGCACTACTCAAGGGCGAGGCAGTCGAAGCGTTCGGCGCCAGTCGTGAAGAGTTGCGTGGTGATCTCCTGGTCAAGTTGGGTCGTCCTGATGAGGCTCATGCCGCCTATTCCAAGGCAAAAGAACTGCTTTCGCAGGATGCCGCGATCGGTGGCCTGCAGCTGAAACTGGACGATCTGGCTCGTGGAGAGGCGTGAATTGATGCGTTGGAAAACTGCCGCACTGCTGACCCTGGCCGTCCTGGCTGCTGGTTGCAGCAGCAACGACAAGAAAGAACCCGAACCCGCCGAACTGGTCAAGTTCGACGCCGAGATACAGTTGAACAAGGAGTGGAGTCGCTCGATTGGCGAAGGCCAGGGCGAGACCTATAACCTTCTGGCACCTGTCGTCTACGGCAACGAAATATTCGCCGCTGATGTTGAAGGCCTGGTGGTTGCGATGGATCGCACCACGGGCAAGGTCAACTGGAAAAACGATCTGGACGTACCGATCTCCGGCGCTGTTGGGGCAGGCTATGGCCTGGTATTGGTCGGCACCCTGCGTGGCGAAGTGCTGGCCCTGGATGTCTCGACCGGAGAAGAGCGCTGGCGCAGTCAGGTTAGCAGTGAGGTCCTTGCCGCGCCCGCGGTGAACGGCGATGTAGTGGTGGTTCAAACCCAGGACGACCGCGTGATCGCATTGGAAATCGACACCGGCAAGCAGCGTTGGAGCTATGAAAGCTCCCCGGCGGTGCTCACCCTGCGGGGTACTGGTGCCCCCTTGCTGACCAATCAGCTGGCGATCGCCGGTCTTTCCAGCGGTAAGGTCGTGGCGCTGGACACCAGCCGTGGCCTACCGATCTGGGAGCAGCGCGTTGCCGTTCCGCAAGGCCGTTCCGAACTCGAGCGTGTCGTCGATATCGACGGCGGACTGCTGCTCTCCGGCGGTACCTTGTATGTCGCCTCCTTCCAAGGCCGTGCTGCGGCGCTGGATATGGAAAGCGGTCGAATCCTCTGGCAGCGCGATGCGTCGACGGCGACCGGTGTTGCGTTGGGCTACGGAAGTGTTTACGTGAGTCAGGCCGATGGCACTGTCATGGGCATCGATGAGCGGTCCACTTCAGTGCTGTGGAACAACGACTCGCTGCTGCGGCGTCAGCTTTCCGCTCCGGCGGTGTTTTCCAGTTACGTGGTAGTCGGCGACAAGGAGGGTTATCTACACTTTCTGAGTCAGGTCGACGGCCGTTTCGTTGCCCGGACCCGTATCGACAGCGACGGCGTGCGTGCCCGTCCGGTCGTCGAGGGTGACTGGCTTTATGCTTACGGCAATGACGGCAAGCTTGTCGCGTTGACCATTCGCCAGGCGGACTGACGGCTTCATTTCAGCTGTCTGCTGTTCCGCTTGGGCGGGGCACTAATATTCGGCCGCTGCTTTGCAGCGGCCTTCGTGTTTTCTGAAATATCGCAGTGGAGAGCCGAATGGTTCCCGTAATCGCCCTGGTGGGTCGCCCGAACGTGGGTAAGTCCACTCTCTTTAACCGTCTGACCAAGAGTCGCGACGCCATTGTTGCGGAGTACGCCGGTCTGACCCGTGACCGCCAGTACGGCGAGGCCAAATGGCAGGGCCGCACCTACATCGTCATCGATACCGGTGGTTTGACCGGAGACGAAGAAGGCATCGACGCCAAGATGGCCGAGCAGTCGCTGCAAGCGATGCAGGAAGCCGACGCGGTGATGTTCATGGTCGATGCGCGTGCCGGCATGACCCCTGGCGATCAGATGATCGCTGAGCATCTGCGCAAGATGAACAAGCGCCACTTCCTGGTAGCGAACAAGGTCGACAGCATCGATCCGGACATTGCCCGAGCGGAGTTCAGCCCTCTGGGGCTTGGCGATGCCCTGCCGATCGCTGCCGCCCATGGTCGCGGTATCAGCCATATGCTGGAGCAGGCGCTCGGTGTCTTTCCCAAGGACAACGCCGAGACAACCGAAGCAGAAGGCGAGGCGGAAGAGGGCGAGGTCGTTGCGGAGGGGCAGGAGCTCAAGCGCATCCCCGGACCGAGCGAAAAGGATGGCATCAAGATCGCCATCATTGGCCGCCCCAACGTTGGCAAGTCGACGCTGGTCAACCGGATGCTCGGTGAGGAGCGGGTCATTGTCTATGATCAGGCCGGTACCACGCGCGACAGCATCTACATCCCGTTCGAACGCGACGATGAAAAATACACCCTGATCGACACTGCCGGCGTCCGTCGTCGCGGCAAGATCTTCGAGGCGGTGGAAAAGTTTTCCGTGGTCAAGACGCTGCAGGCCATCCAGGACTCCAACGTAGTGATCTTCGTCATGGACGCGCGTGAAGGGGTGGTCGAGCATGATCTCAACCTGCTCGGTTTCGTTCTTGAGAGCGGTCGGGCGCTGGTGATTGCGTTGAACAAGTGGGATGGCATGGAGCCGAGCGAGCGTGACTACGTCAAGACCGAGCTGGAACGCCGGTTGTTCTTCGTCGAGTTCGCCGATATCCACTTCATCTCCGCCAAGCACGGCACCGGTGTCGGCAACCTGTACAAGTCGGTGCAGGCCTCGTTCACCTCGGCCGTTACCCGCTGGCCCACCAGCCGCCTGACGCAGATCCTCGAGGACGCCGTGCGTGAGCATGCGCCGCCGATGGTGGCCAGTCGCCGGATCAAGTTGCGCTATGCGCACCTGGGCGGCGCCAACCCGCCTCTGATCGTAATTCACGGCAACCAGGTCGACTCGATTCCCAAGTCTTATACCCGCTATCTGGAGAACACCTACCGGCGTGTGCTGAAGCTGGTCGGTACGCCGATCCGCATCGAATACAAGGGTGGCGAAAACCCCTACGAGGGCAAAAAAAACACCCTCACCGACCGGCAGGTAAACAAGAAGCGCCGCCTCATGTCGCACCACAAGAAGGCCGAGAAGAAGCGCCGCGACAAACGATAGCCTCAAGTATGGAAGCCGTGAGCTGGCAGTGTCTTGCTTCCGGCTCGTTGCTTCCAACTTTCAGCTCCGAGCGAATTCATGATCACCAGCAAACTGCCCAATGTCGGCACCACCATTTTCACCACCATGTCGCATCTGGCGGCTCAGACCGGCGCGCTGAACCTGTCGCAAGGCTTCCCGGACTTTGACGGGCCTGATGCGCTGCGTGAAGCCGTCGCCCGCCATGTCATGGCCGGGCACAACCAGTACGCACCCATGGCCGGCCTGCCGGCGCTGCGCGAGCAGGTCGCCCTCAAGGTGGCATCGCTCTACGGCCGCCAGGTCAGCGCCGACGCCGAAGTCACCATCACCCCAGGTGCGACGCAAGCGATCTTCTGTGCGATCCATGCGGTCATCCGCCCTGGCGACGAAGTGATCGTCTTCGATCCCTGCTACGACAGTTACGAGCCAGCGGTGGAGCTGGCTGGCGGGATCTGCATCCACCAGGCGCTGAGCCTGCCGGATTTCGCCATCGACTGGCAGAAGCTGGCCGATGCGATTACACCGCGTACGCGGATGATCGTGCTGAACACGCCGCACAATCCCAGTGGCGCACTGATCGACCTGGCAGATCTCGATCGGCTGGCCGATCTGATCCGCGAGCGGGACATCTATTTACTCAGCGACGAGGTGTACGAGCATCTGGTTTTCGACGGCCGCGAGCATGCCAGTGTGTTGCGCCATGAAGAACTTTATCAACGCGCCTTCGTCATCAGTTCCTTCGGCAAGACCTACCACGTCACCGGCTGGAAAACCGGCTATGTGGTGGCGCCTGCCGCACTCAGCAGCGAACTACGAAAGGTTCACCAGTACGTCAGCTTCACCGGCGTTACACCCTTGCAGTGGGCGCTGGCCGATTTCATGGCGGCGCATCCGGAACACCTCAGCGACTTGCCGGCGTTCTACCAGGCCAAGCGCGATTTGTTCTGCGATCTGCTGGCTGACTCGCGTTTTGGCTTCCGCCGCGCGGCGGGCACCTATTTCCAGTTGGCCGACTATTCGGCTATTCGACCGGATCTCGACGACGTCGCCATGTCCGAATGGCTGACCCGTGAGCACGGTGTGGCCAGCATCCCGATTTCGGTCTTTTACCAAAAGCCTCCTGCAAAATCGCGACTGGTTCGCTTCTGCTTCGCCAAACGAGAGGAGACGCTGCGTCAGGCAGCGGAGCGGCTATGCGCGATCTGAACGATTTGCCAGACCTCGAACTGGCCTTGATCCAGACGAACCTTGTCTGGCAGGACCCGGCTGCCAACCGTGAGCGGTTTGTCGGTTTGCTCGAACAGGCGCGTGGGGCCGACCTGATCGTTTTGCCGGAAATGTTCACTACAGCGTTCTCGATGAACTCATCGGAACTGGCCGAGCCCGAGGAAGGGCCGACTTACGCCTGGTTGCGTGAGCAGGCGGCGCGTATGGACGCGGTGATAACCGGCAGCGTGATCATCGAAGCCGCAGACGGCAGTCATCGCAACCGCCTGCTCTGGGCGCGGCCCAACGGCGAGATTTCGCACTATGACAAGCGCCATCTGTTCCGCATGGCGGGTGAGCACAAGCACTACACGGCGGGCGAGCAACAGGCTTTGTTCGAGCTCAACGGCTGGCATGTGCGGCCTTTGATCTGTTACGACTTGCGCTTCCCGGTATGGAGTCGCGATCCGCACGACACCGATCTGCTGCTTTACACCGCCAACTGGCCTGCTGCCCGGCGCGACGCCTGGAACCGTCTGCTGCCGGCACGGGCGATCGAGAACCTATGTTATGTTGCGGCTGTGAATCGAGTCGGCGAAGACGGCAAGGGCTACCCCTACAGTGGCGATAGCCAGGTGCTGGATTATCTGGGGGATCCGTTGCTGGAAGTGGGCGCTGCTGACGGCGTGTTCCGAACCACGTTACGCGCCCAGGATTTGGCCGCGTTCCGCAGCAAGTTCCCGGCGTATCACGACGGCGACGCATTCGAACTGAAGGTCTAGCCCAGCGTCGCGGTTGTCAGCTTGGCGGTGCGGTCTTGCGTCGCCAGCGCGCGATCAGCCAGCCATAAATCAACAGATTGACGAACACCACTATAGCGGCCAATAGGTATTGCGCTGGTACGCTCAGCCAGCTCGGATAGATCAGCGGCAGCAGATACTGCTCGACGAAGCTGGTCTCGTATCCGGCTTCACCAGCCAGATGCCGCAGCGAGTTTTCCCAGTCGGTGAGCGGGCACAGACGTCCGCTCAATTCGACGAAAACGCCCCAGGCTACCGCCGGCAGATGCAGCCACAGCAGGCGGGGCTTCCAGGCCACCAGCAAGCCGCCCAGCAAGACGAAAACGATAAAGCTGAGGTGCAGGATAAGCACCGCATCGGCGGCGAGGCGATGGAGCATGACAGCTATGCTCGCGGGCTCGGTAACGCTTGTCGGGCGATCTGTCGATCCTGAGTATGCGCGAGCCAGGAGACCGACAGCAGCGCACCGAGCAGCGCCATGAACATGTCCGACTGGGTATCCCAGGGGTCGCCCTGGGTGCCGAGGAAGTCTTCCGCGCCTTGCCCGGCGATCAGCGCTACCCACCACTCGATCAGTTCGTAGAAGGCGCTGAATGCCAGCGCAACACAGAGCGCGAGAAACCCCAGCATTTTTCCGGGCGCAAGCATGCCGAGGCGCAGCAGGATCTCCCGTGCGAGCAGGGCAGGTGTCACGCCTTGTATGAAATGGCCGAGCTTGTCGTAAGGATTTCGGCTGAGATCGAACCACTCCTGTACCCAGAACCCTGGTGGCACCCGGGCATATGTGTAGGCGCCGCCCAGGATCAATATCAGCGCATGGATAGCGATCACAACGTAGAGCAGACGGCTAAGCGGGAATTGCCGGTAGCTGAATAGCAGGACAGGGATCGCGATCAGCACCGGCGCGACTTCCAGCAGCCAGGTCGCGCGGTCGTATGGAGCGATGCCTGAGGCGATCAGCGCCAGCAGAACCGCTAGGGCCAGGGTTGCGTAGAGCGTTTTGTCCTGCATCGGGCGTCGCCATGGTGGCCGGATAAGCTGCCAGCATGCAGTGCATGCGCGGCGCCACGCAAGATCCGAGCGGGCGGTGAACGGTCATTGCCCGGCTTCTTAGGGCATCTTGCCAGGCGACTCACTCAGACCCGCCCGGCGCGTGTCGCTGGAAAACGAGAAATCGATTTGCCGCAGCGATTCAGATCCACTGCGCCCACATAGCGGTTGGCATTGCCCTGTACGCAAGCGACGCTGCGGTTGCGCCACCGTTCCCACTCGGTGATCGGATGCTGGCGATTCCAGATATCGTAGAGTCGGCGGTCCTGCTTCGACAGACGCAGCCCGTAGCGATCGCTCATATACAGGTAGGTGCGGGCGATAGCGCCACGGCTGTACGCCGGCGGCATGGCGGTGCGCTGCTTGAAGTTCACCACGAAGGGGCATGCGCCGTATTGGCTTGGCTTCTCGCTGAGCATGCCGAAGCCGTAATTGCTGCGATCACCGTTGACCTCACCGACCACCGGAACGAGGTTATGCAGGTCGGCTTCCGCTTTGCTGAACACCGGGTCACTCGAAGTGCAATGTTTGCGCCCGCCTTGTTGCCAGCATTGGCGTTGGTGGCCGATCACCCAGGCGGGAACGATGTGTTCCCATTCCACGCGCGCCGCACGCTTGGGCTGTTTGCGAGGGACGTAACCGCAACTGGCGAGATCGATGCGCCTGCCCTTGAAGGCGCAGCCACAGTAGAAGTCCACTGGCCGTTCAGCGTAGATATGCCAGGCCAGCTTCTTCGCTTCGCGAAAGGTGCGTGGCGCATCGGCATGCACGGTTGATGATAAAAACAGGACGAGCAAAAGCAAGCTGTAACGGCGCATGGGGTTCTCGACGACTGACTGAGAATCGCATCCATGCGGGGTGCGCTATCTTAATTGCTAATCCATAAAACCTATATATAACAGTAAGTTACATAGTGTCATTGGGCCTGCTTACGGCCCAGGCGATTGATCCACAGCGAGGCGAGAATAATCAGCCCTCCGATGGCGAGCAGTACCAGGTTGGTTTCCGTGCCCCAGAACAGTAGATTGAGCACTAACCCGACCGGCACCGCCATGTTGTTCATCACTGCCAGGGTGCCGGCATCGACCAACGTTGCGCCCTTGTTCCAGCAGAACTGGCCGAGCGCGGTCGCCAGCACCCCCATCCATATCAGCACGCCCCATTGGCTCGCCGTGGTCGGCAGCTTGTCGACGTGACCGAACAGCAGCCAGGCTGGCAGCACGATCACCAATGCACCGAGGAAAAAATAGCCGAAGCGCCGATAAAGCGGGATATCGGACGGGTACCGCTGCGCCAGATGCTTGTAGCCCACCTGCCCCGCGGCGAAGGTAAAGTTGGCCAACTGCATCAGTAAAAAACCGCCGAGAAAATCGCTGGAAATCCCGTCATAGCGAATCAGTCCGGCGCCAAGTACAGCAACCGCTGCTGCTACCAGCGCCCAGGGATTGAAGCGGCGATTGAGCGCATCGTCGATCAGCGTCACGTGCAACGGTGTGAGCACTGTAAACAACAGCACTTCGGCCACGGTCAGCACGTTGAAGCTCAGATACAGGCACAGATAAGTGACTCCGAACTGCAGCGCGCCCACCAACGTCACGCCGGCGATGAAGCGCGGCTCGACGCCACGCCAGCGGGTCAGCGGCAGGAACACGATGCCGGCCAGGACGACCCGTGTCAGCACGGCGAAATAGCTATCCACCTGCCCGGCCAGATAGGCGCCAATCAGGTTGAAAGAATAGGCCCAGAGCAAAGTGACGAAGATCAGGTAGCGCATGCCGGCTCCTCAGCAGAAGGCCGGCGACCATAGCGGTTCGGTTGAAAAGAGGAAAGACCTGCCAGCAACGGGCGTTGCATGGCAGGCACTCTCGGCCCAGGAGTTTTAGGCCGCCTTCAGCGAGGCCATGTCGATGACGAAACGGTACTTCACATCGCTCTTGAGCATTCGCTCGTAGGCTTCGTTGATGTTCTGAATCTCGATCATCTCAATGTCCGAAACGATGCCGTGCTCGGCACAGAAATCGAGCATTTCCTGCGTCTCGGCGATGCCTCCGATCAACGAACCGGCCAGGCGGCGGCGCTTGAAGATCAGCCCGAAGACGCTGGGCGACGGGTGGGGTGAGGCCGGTGCACCCACCAGCGTCATGGTCGCGTCACGCTTGAGCAAGCTCAGAAAGGCATCGAGGTTGTGCGGCGCCGCCACGGTGTTGAGGATGAAATCGAAGCTGTTCAGATGCGCGGCCATCTCGTCCTTGCTCTTCGATACCACCACCTCGCTGGCGCCGAGGCGCAGGGCGTCTTCTTTCTTGTCCGGCGAGGTGGTGAACAGCACCACGCGCGCGCCCATGGCATTGGCGATCTTCACCGCCATGTGGCCGAGGCCACCGAGGCCGACCACGCCGACTTTCTGGCTGGGGCCTACCTTCCACTGACGCAGCGGCGAATAGGTGGTAATACCGGCGCACAGCAGCGGCGCGACGGCGGCAAGCTTGTCTTCGCTATGGGAAATGCGCAGAACGAATTGCTGATCCACCACGATATTGTCCGAGTAACCGCCAAGGGTGTTCTCGCCACCGCCAAATGCCGGGCCATTGTAGGTGCCGGTGAAGCCGTTCTCGCAGTACTGCTCAAGCCCCTCGTCACAGGACGGGCAGGTCCGACAGCTGTCGACCAGACAGCCGACGCCGGCGATTTCGCCGACCTTGAAGCGGCTGACTGCATCACCAACGGCCGTTACCCGCCCGACAATTTCGTGGCCGGGGACCGAGGGGTAGAGCGTGTTGTTCCATTCGTTGCGGGCGGTATGCAGGTCGGAATGACAGACGCCGCAGTAGAGGATATCGATCTTTACGTCGTTCGGACCGACGTCGCGGCGGGTGAACGAATAGGGAACGAGCGGCGTGCTCGGATCGTGGGCGGCGTAACCGATGGCGTTGCTCATGGCGGCTCCTTGGACTGACGGTCTGGACGGAAAATCAATCCTAGTGCCGATGGCCGCGGAGCGGTTGCACGATTCTGCTGATGAATGATGCGTTCCTGCTGGAACGGGGGAGAGCGGCTATGGATACGACCTGCATATGGCGATGGGCCCGAGGAGCCGTTGCGCCCAGGCACAAGCGCAAACCTGAACGGCGAGCCCATTCAGGGCTCGCCGTCCAACCTCAGGCGGCTTTGGACGTCGCTTCGCGCAGTGCACGGTTCAATGCGCTGAACAGCGCGCGGATGCTGGCGGTGGTGATGTTTTCGTCGATGCCGATACCGTGCAGCGAGCGTTCACCGTCCAGGCGCACTTCAATGTAAGCCGCAGCCCTGGCGTTGCTGCCGGCGCCGATCGAGTGCTCGTGGTAATCCATGATCTCCAACTTGACCGGCAACCCGGCGACCAAGGCTTCCAGCGGGCCCTTGCCGATGCCACGCCAATGCATGACTTCGCCGTCGCTGGCCACTTCCACATCCACCGCGCTGGTGCCGTTCTCTTCCTGCAGACGATGGCTCTTGAGCATGTAGGGTGTGCTGGCGTGCAGATACTCGGCCTCGAGCAGTGCATAGATTTGCTTGGCACTCATTTCCAGACCGAGGCGATCGGTTTCCTTCTGCACCACCTGGCTGAACTCGATCTGCATGCGCCGTGGCAGGCTGATGCCGTATTCCTGCTCCAGCAGATAGGCGATGCCGCCCTTGCCAGACTGGCTGTTGACGCGGATGACCGCCTCGTAGCTACGGCCGATGTCGGCCGGGTCGATCGGCAGATAGGGCACCTCCCAGACGCCATCAGGATCCTGCTGACTGAAGCCTTTGCGGATCGCATCCTGGTGAGATCCGGAGAATGCGGTATGGACCAGATCGCCCACATAGGGATGCCGTGGGTGCACCGGCAGCTGGTTGCATTCCTCGACGACCTTGCGCACCGCGTCGATATCCGAGAAGTCCAGCTGCGGATCGACGCCCTGGCTGTACATGTTCAGCGCCACGGTCACCAGATCGACGTTGCCGGTGCGCTCGCCGTTGCCGAACAGACAGCCCTCGACGCGATCGGCGCCGGCCATCAGGCCCAGCTCGGTGGCAGCCACGCCGGTGCCGCGATCGTTGTGGGTATGCAGGCTGATCAGCACGCTGTCGCGCTTGTTGATCTGGCGGCCGAAATACTCGATCTGGTCGGCGTAGATGTTCGGAGTAGCCGCTTCGATGGTGGCCGGCAGGTTGAGGATCAGTTTCTTCGCCGGCGTCGGTTGGAACACCTCGATGACCGCGTTGCATACCTCGACAGCGAAATCGGTCTCGGTGGAGCTGAAGACTTCCGGTGAGTACTCGAAACGCCAGTCCGTCTCCGGCGCGGCGTCGGCCAGACGCTTGACGACCTGCGCGGCGTTGACCGCGATTCCCACCACGCCGGCTTTGTCCTGATTGAAGACGATGCGGCGGAAGCTCGGCGCGGTAGCGTTGTAGTAATGGACGATGGCTCGCCTGGCGCCCTTGAGCGACTCGAAGGTGCGGGTGATCAGATCTTCGCGGGCCTGAGTGAGCACCTGGATGGTCACGTCGTCCGGAATGTGGCCACCTTCGATCAGTTCACGAACGAAGTCGAAGTCGGTCTGCGATGCGGAGGGGAAGCCCACCTCGATTTCCTTTACGCCAACCTGCACCAGGGTCTTGAAGAAGCGCATCTTCTTGCCGGCGTCCATCGGTTCGATCAACGACTGGTTGCCGTCGCGCAGATCGGAGCTCAGCCAGATCGGTGCGCGGGTGATAGTTTGCGATGGCCAGGTGCGGTCGGGCAGGTTGATGACCGGAAAAGCCCGATATTTTTTCGAGGGATCTTTGAGCATGGTCATGGCGTTTTCCTTGAGCGGCTCTCCGAACCTAGTGGGTCGGGAAGCAAGACAGAGTGGATCGATACGGATTGATGGTTCGAATTTAGTAGCTGGCGACGGTTCATTGCAACAGCTTGCATAAAATTGATGTTTTATTTCAAAAAAGTTCGATAAACGGATATTTGGTTCTTTTAGCGCCGCAGAAGCATGCATTGGATTGCTAAGAGGTTGCGGCTCCGGGTCGCACTCAACGGGGGTGGCGAGCCGTGCCATCATTCGCCCCGATTGAACGGACAGGGCGGATGCCCGCATGCAAGGATTTCCGTGATTCGTAAAGCGCACCTCACATCGGGTTTATGGCTTGGCCTTTTCGCCATGCTGATGATTCATGTCGGTCCGCTTTATTCGGCTTCGCGACTGACGTCGTCGATTGCCGCACCTATCGCCCAATCTTCCCATCACGCGCACGCCCAAGCCGGGCACCAACCCCAGCGGGCCAATGCCGCTGAGCCGGCCTGGTTGTCGGCGCTCGATCTGTGCGGCTACTGCGAGTTGCTGACCTTGAGCCCGGCGTTGGTGCTCACCGTCCAGATGGCGATGCCCTACTACGCGCCGTCATACGCCCGGCTGCGTCCACAACGGCCGCTGCCGCCCGCGCCGCGTGGTGGCGCCGGCTATCCGCGTGCACCGCCCGCCGTCCACAGCTGATCTCCGAGCCGCCAGTGCGCGGCGTCCGAATATCCAGATGTGGAAATCTCTGTATGTCCAAGAACACGCTTGTCTGCTTGGCGCGTCCGCGCCTGTCCGCCACCTTTGCCCTGCAGCCGTCGCGTCTGCATTGGCGACTGGCTCACCTGGCCCTGCTGGGTAGTCTTGCCAGCGATGCCATGGCAACCGAAGCGCATCAACATCAATCGATCGAACTCACGCCGATGGTCATCACTGGTGTGGCGCAACAATCACCGCTGACCGTGGTTACGGATCCGAAACTTCCTCGTCAGCCCGTGCCGGCGAGCGATGCAGGCGATTACCTGCAGACGATTCCAGGGTTCTCCGCAGTGCGCGGCGGTGGTTCCAACAGCGATCCGGTGTTTCGCGGCATGTTCGGTTCCAGACTGAACATGCTCACCAACGGTGGGGTGATGCTCGGTGCATGCCCGAGTCGCATGGATTCCCCCAGTTCCTACATAACCCCGCAGAGCTATGACCGGCTCACCGTGGTCAAGGGACCGCAAACCGTGTTGTGGGGGCCGGGTGGTTCCGCTGCAACCATTCTCTTCGAACGTGAGCCTGAACGCTTCAGCGAACTCGGCGGTCGCGTCGATGCAAGCCTGCTGATCGGATCCGATGGTCGTTTCGATCGCAGCGTCGATGCGGCGGCCGGCAACGATCAGGGCTATGTCCGACTCCTGGCGAACCGCTCGGATTCCGATGATTACAGCGACGGCAGTGGTGACCGGGTCCATTCGCAGTGGGATAAGTGGAGCAGCGATCTGGTGATCGGCTGGACGCCCGATGCCGACACGCTGCTGGAGCTAACTGCCGGCGTCGGTGACGGCGAAGCCGCTTATGCGGGACGCGGAATGGACGGTAGCCAATTCGAGCGGGAGAGCCTGGGGCTGCGTTTCGAGCGCGAGAACCTGGGCCAGGTGCTACAAAAGATCGAGGCGCGCCTCTACTACAACTATGCCGACCATGTAATGGACAATTTCAGCCTGCGTAGGCCGTCAGGCACCGGCATGATGGGCAACCCCATGGCGAGCAATGTCGATCGTCGAACGCTGGGCGGCCGAGTGGCCGGCACCTGGGTATGGGACGCCTACGAATTGGTCGCGGGGGTTGACGCCCAGACCAATGAACATCGCAAACGCTCCTCGGCATTCAGCATGATGACCGGCTACACCCGTCATGAACGGGCGAGCTGGAGCAAGGACGCCGATTTCCACAACTACGGGACTTTCGCGGAGTTGACCTGGAATGCGGCCATGGATGACCGGGTAATCGCTGGTGCACGTCTCGACCGAGCCTCTGCCAAGGATTATCGGCAGCGGTTTACCACGACCATGGGTGGTAGTTGGGTGAACCCGAGCGCCGATCACGAGCGCAGCGATACCTTGCCCAGTGCGTTCCTGCGCTATGAACATGACCTGAACGATATCCCCGCCACCGCCTACATAGGACTCGGTCATGCTCAGCGCTTCCCCGATTACTGGGAGCTGTTTTCCGCCAGCACCGGGCCCGCTGGCAGTATCCAGGCATTCGAAACGGTCAAGCCGGAAAAAACCACTCAGCTGGATGTCGGCATTCAGTACGAGCAGGGGCCGTTGGCCGCGTGGGCGTCGGGGTACGTCGGGCAGGTGCGCGACTACATCCTGTTCAACTATGTGCCGATGGGCATGATGACCAGCACCTCGGTTGATAACATCGACGCGCGCATCATGGGCGGTGAGCTTGGCGCCAGCTACCGGCTGACACCGAACTGGAAGACCGATGCCAGCCTGGCTTATGCCTGGGGCAAGAATCGTTCGGACGATCGCCCCATGCCGCAGATTCCGCCCCTGGAAGGGCGACTGGGGCTGACTTATGAGCAGGGCGACTGGAGTGCGGCGGGCATGTGGCGCCTGGTGGCCAAGCAGACCCGGATCGCAGAAGGGCAGGGCAACGTCACCAGCAAGGATTTTGGCGATAGCGCCGGGTTCGGCGTGTTCTCGCTCAACGGCGCCTATCGCGTGAATATGCATTACAAGCTCAGTGCCGGCATCGACAACCTGCTCGACAAGACGTACAGCGAGCACCTTAACCAGGCGGGAAGCGCCGGCTTCGGCTATGCCGCGGATACCCGCATCAACGAACCCGGCCGAACCTACTGGGCGCGGGTGGACATGAGCTTCTGACGCCGTCGGGAACTCGGGAGGGCATGCGACACGGCGCTCCCGACTCCCTCAACCTTCCAGCCGTTGGCCTTCGCCGTGTTTGTCGGGCTGGTGCTGGCCGGGCAGCGGTCGGCTGAGCAACTGGCTGACCGAGCCGTAGCCCTCACGCATATCGGCGCCGCTCGGGTGCTGAAACACACGTAAGCCGAACTCGGGGAGGATGGCCAACAGGTGGTCGAAAATATCCGACTGGATGCTTTCGTATCTGACCCACTGCACCGTGTTGGTGAAGCAGTAGATCTGCATTGGCAGACCGTCCGCCGTCGGGCTGAGCTGACGCACCATCAGGGTCATGCCCTGGTGAATCCCGCCGTGATTGCGCAAGTAGCGCTCCACGTAGGCCCGGAAGCTGCCGATGTTGGTGATGCGTCGGGTATTGACCGGCTCCTTGCCGCGTTTCTCGAGCTTGGCATTCCACTCGTCGATTTCGCGACGCTTGTCGGTCAGGTAGTCATCCAGCAGGTTGAAGCGGTGCAGGTGCTCGCATTCTTCGGGGTCGAGAAAATGCACGCTTTGCTGATCCAGATAAAGGCTGCGCATGATCCTTCGACCGCCACTTTGCTGCATGCCCCGCCAGTTCTTGAACGAATCGCTGATGAAGCGCTTGGTCGGGATGTTGGTGATGGTTTTATCCCAGTTCTGCACCTTCACCGTGTGCAGGGCTATGTCGACGACCTCGCCGTCGGCGTTGAGTTGCGGCATCTCGACCCAGTCGCCGACCCGAATGATGTCGTTCGACGAGATCTGTACGCTGGCCACCAGCGAGAGGATGGTGTCCTGAAAGATCAACATCAACACCGCTGCCATCGCGCCGAGTCCGGACAGCAGGATCAGCGGTGAGCGGTCGATCAGCGTGGCGATGATGAGGATGGTGGCGACGGCGTAGAGGATGATCTTGACCACCTGCAGGTAGCCCTTGATCGGATGGACATGCGCATCGGCGCGCCGCTGGTAGAGCAGGTTGATGATGTCCAGCAGCGCGCCCATGGCGAGTGCGATGGTCAGCACGATGAAACCACCGCAGACATTGCGTACCACCGTGACGACGGCTTCCGGCAGGCCCGGTACGGTGTTTACGCCGATCGACAGCACTAGCGCCGGTACGATATTCGATAAACGGCGGATGATGCCGAAGTCCTGCAGTTCGGTTTCGCGAGCGCGGCGCAGTACTTTGTACAGACCGCGCACCAGAATCCTTTTGACTACCCAGTTGGCGAGCCAGGCTGCGAATATCAGCGCACTGCTGGCTACCAGGGTCTGCAACTCGGCATGCTCGCTCAGCCATTCCAGCCAGACGTTCAGGTCTTCCTGCATGGGATCATTTCTCCGTCCGATCGAATGTGACTGCTGCAGCGTTGCCCTTGCGGGGGCGTTGCTTAGCGGATGAATTCGCGGCTGATGCTGCGAAAGAGGTCGGTGCCGGCCTGCTCCATCCACTCGAAGGCGACCATCTCCCGCGAAACGATGCTGGCGCCAGTCTGTTGCATCCGCGCCAGCCCCAGGGCCTTGTCGCGGGCGCGGCGCGAGCCGACAGCTTCCTCCACTACGAATACCTGATGGCCGCGCGCGAGCAGGTCGAGCACCGTCTGCAGGACGCAGATGTGCGTCTCAGCACCACACACGATGAACTGCCGGCGTTCGCCTCCTGGGCGTTTGAACAGCTCACCGTCGCGCGCTGCGGAGAAGTGCAGTTTTTCGATGATCGAGTCCGCGTCGATGCCGTCTCGTAGCGCCGCGATGGTCGGCCCCAGGCCCTTGCTGTATTGCTCGGTGAGCAGGACCGGCACCCCGACGCGTTGGGCGATCTGGATCAGCCAGGTGCTGTGCTCGGCCAGCGCCGTGTTGTCTTCGATGATGGGAAACAGCCGTTCCTGGATATCGATGACGAGCAGCGTGGAGTCCTGCGCATGGATAAGCATGTCGTTGTCCTTGAAAGTGGATTCAGAGTTTGAATGCACCGATGAAAATCGATGGGTCGATCCGCGCATCGTTGAGGCTGACGTTCCAGTGCAGATGCGGCCCCGTGGCCCGGCCGGTGGAGCCAACCTTGCCCAGCACCGCGCCGCGGGCCAGTTCGTCGCCGACCTTTACGTCGATCTTCGACAGGTGGCAGAACATGCTGATCAGTCCCTGACCGTGGTCAACGAACACGGTGTTGCCGTTGAAGAAATAGTTGCCCGTGAGGATCACCTTGCCAGCGGCAGGTGACTTGATCGGGGTGCCGGCCGGGACGGCGAAATCCAGGCCGGAATGCGGGTTGCGCTCCTCACCGTTGAAGAAGCGGCGCAGCCCGAACGGCGACGAGAGGGCGCCGTCGACCGGCTTGTCGAACAACAGGTTGCTCGGCTGTCGGGCGCTGAACTGCTGGTAGGCCTGGGTCTGTTCGTCCAGCTCGCGCTGGATGCGTTCGAGATCGGCGGGGTTGGGATTGACCTGACGCTTGTTTTTCAGCGTGATGTGCTGCGCGCGGTATTCACGAGCGCCAACAGCGAAGGTTCGGGCGGTGCCGTTCACTTCCAGCTGCTGCTGGCCGGGCTTTACCGTCAGCGGGAGCCCGACGATGGCGATCCAGCGTTGGCCTTCTTCGCGTACCACCAGGACCGGTTTACCTTCATAACGCACGTTGGGCGCCTCGGTGCCATCCCCCAGGCCGATCACCGCCACGCCGCCCGGCACCGGCTTGTTCAGCAGACGGGTCAGGAAACCTTCGGCGTGGACGGGAAGGGCGAAACACAGCAGCAGGGCTAAGGCAAAACGCATGGTGATTCCTGTGATGAGCGGGTTGCGGCCAGTGCGCTAGTCCAGCAGCGACAACGTCACTGGCGTCTGATGATTGTCCTCGACACGAACATCCAGTTCGCCTTCTCCCAGGCGAGCCTTCAGGCGCTGGCCGGGTTGAGTCTGGTCGGCGCGACGAATCGCCTGCCCTCGTTCGTCGAGCAGAATGCTGTAACCGCGGGACAGGGTCGCCAGCGGACTCACCACATTCAGGGTCTGGGCCAGCCCTTGTAAATGCTGTCGGCGACTTTTCAGCGCTTCCTGCATGGCGCGTGGCATACGCCCGGTCAGGTGCTCGAGGCGCTGACGCAACAGATGCAGGGTCCGTCCGGGATGCTGCGCAGCCAGGCGAGTATCCAGCCGCGCGAGGCGTTCCTGGCCCGCGCAGAGGCGGCGATCGATACCGCGCAAAAGCCGCTGCTCTAAATCGTCGATACGCTGGGCCTGTTGTTGCAGGCGCTCGCCTGGATGGCGCAGGCGTCGGGTCAGACCTTCCAGTTGCGAGCTGTTGCGATGCAGGCGATCACGCATCCGCAGCAATAGGCGTTGACGCAGACTATGCAGCCGCTGACGTAGGTCTTCGCTGCTCGGCGCCAGCAATTCGGCGGCGGCGGAGGGCGTCGGCGCGCGGACGTCGGCCACGAAGTCGGCGATGGAAACATCGGTTTCATGCCCGACGGCACAGACGATGGGTGTCACGCAGGCCGCCACGGCCCGTGCAACCACTTCCTCGTTAAAGCACCAGAGATCTTCCAGCGAGCCACCGCCACGCGCCAGGATCAGCGCATCGAAGTCTCCGCGATCGGCCAGCTCCAGCGCACGGACGATCTGCGCGGTCGCTTCGCGGCCCTGTACCGGCGTCGGCACCAGGGTCAGGGCCACGTGCGGTGCCCGCCGGCGGAACACCGAAATGATGTCGCGGATCACCGCTCCGGTGGGCGAGCTGACAATGCCGATGCGCCGTGGATGAGCGGGCAGGGCGCGCTTGCCGGCGGCGTCGAACAGGCCTTCGGCACTGAGCTTGTCTTTCAATGCTTCGAACGCCAGGCGCAGCGAGCCATCGCCCGCAGGCTCGACGTTGTCGAGGATCAACTGGTAGTCACCACGCCCTTCGAACAACGACACCCGCCCACGCACCTTCACCGCCAGCCCGTCGCGCAGGGCCTGCCGCACACGTAGCGCGTTCTGCCGGAACAGCGCGCAGCGGACCTGGGCGCTCTTGTCTTTCAGGGTGAAATAGATGTGGCCGGAGGCGGGCTTGGCCAGGTTGGAAATCTCGCCCTCCACCCAGACCTGGGCGAACACGTCTTCGAGCAGCAGCCGGGCGCGCCCGTTGAGCTGGCTGACAGTCAGCACTTCGCGGTCGAGGTTCAGGCGTTGAAAAGGGTCTTTGAGCATGGCGGCGATGATACGGCAAGACGCTGGGCGCTTCATCCGTACCGGTGCCTTGTTGCAAGGTTCGTAGATGTCGGGACCGCCATGGCTACGGCTTGACCTGCGGCGATGGCCGATTAAGCTGCGCGCTTTCCTTCAGACGTAGCGTCCATGAGTGATCAGCAGTTCATCATCGTGCCGAAGATTTCCAGCTACCCGGGCGCCCAGTCGCGCGCACGGGTAATCCAGCGTTGGCTGGTGGAGCGCGGCATCATCGCCCCGCACCTGTCCGCGTGCGGTTCGGCGCCGGGCCGCCTGGCCTACGGCATCGGTCCGCGCGCCGCCGAGGTACTGGAGCCGGCTGGCGCCGCCTTGCTGCCTTATGAACGGGAGCGCAACGGCCTGGAAATCATCACCGATCGCTGCATCTATACACCCGAGCGTGGCTTCGAAGGGCGAGCGCGCTGCCCGGAGTGTCGCAAGCAGATCGGCGAAGCGCTGCTGGAGCATCTAGAAGAGTGGATGCCGGGCGAAACGGAGAATTTCATCTGCCCGGAGTGCGGGCACGAGGACGACATCAACGGCTTCCCCTTCAGCCAACCCTGCGGTTTCTCGGATCTGGGGTTCATCTTCAACAACTGGCCAGGCCGGTACTTCCGCCGCTCCTTCATCGAGGAGTTCACTGAGCGGCTGGGGTATCCGTTGGCGTTGGTGGAAGTCGCCTACTAGCGACGCGTGACGTGTCTCTACGCTGTTCATTCGTGCCGCGGCGGCGCATTGTTTGATTGAGCCATGCGCCCGTGCTCGGTATAATGCCGCGCTTCCTTTTTCCCGCCTGGGAGCCCCCGCCATGCTGCGTATCAGCCAAGAAGCCCTGACTTTCGATGATGTTCTCCTGATCCCGGGTTATTCCGAGGTCTTGCCGAAGGATGTCAGTCTCAAGACCCGCCTGACCCGCGAAATCGAGCTGAACATTCCCCTCGTTTCGGCTGCAATGGACACCGTCACCGAAGCCCGCCTGGCCATCGCCATGGCGCAGGAAGGCGGCATCGGCATCATCCACAAGAACATGAACATCGAGCAGCAGGCCGCCGAGGTCCGCAAGGTCAAGCGTCACGAGACGGCCATCGTCCATGACCCGGTGACGGTTACGCCGGAAACCAAGATCAGCGAGTTGCTGCGCAAGGCGCATGAGCTGGGCTTCTCCGGCTTTCCAGTGGTGTCCGGCAAGGAACTGGTCGGTATCGTCACCGGCCGCGACCTGCGTTTTACGCCGAATGCCGGCGATTCGGTCGCCGCGATCATGACGCCGAAAGAAGAGCTGGTCACCGTACAGGAAGGCACCGGCCTCGAAGAGATCAAGACCAAACTCTACGAGCACCGCATCGAAAAGATGCTGGTGGTCGACAGCAATTTCCATCTGCGCGGCCTGGTCACCTTCCGTGATATCGAGAAGGCCAAGACTTACCCGCTGGCGTCCAAGGATGACCAGGGGCGTCTGCGTGTCGGCGCGGCCGTTGGTACTGGCGCCGATACTGCCGAGCGTGTCGAGGCACTGGCTGCTGCCGGTGTCGATGTGATCGTCGTCGACACCGCACATGGCCACTCGCGCGGCGTGTTGGATCGCGTGCGTTGGGTGAAGGAAAACTTCCCGCAGGTGCAAGTCATCGGCGGCAACATCGCCACCGCCGAAGCGGCACTGGACCTGGTCAAGGCCGGCGCCGACGCGGTCAAGGTCGGTATCGGCCCTGGCTCGATCTGCACCACCCGCATCGTCGCCGGTGTCGGCGTACCGCAGATCTCCGCCATCGCCAACGTCTCCGCCGCCCTCGAAGGTACCGGCGTGCCGATGATCGCCGACGGCGGCATCCGTTTCTCCGGCGACCTGTCCAAGGCCATCGTTGCTGGCGCCAACGCGGTGATGATGGGCTCGATGTTCGCTGGTACCGAAGAAGCTCCAGGCGAGATCGAGCTGTTCCAGGGCCGCTCCTATAAGGCCTATCGCGGCATGGGCTCGCTGGGCGCGATGTCCCAGGCGCAGGGGTCCTCGGATCGCTACTTCCAGGATTCCTCTGCCGGCGCCGAGAAGCTGGTGCCCGAGGGCATCGAAGGCCGCGTACCGTACAAGGGTTCGCTGGCCGCGATCATCCACCAGCTGATGGGCGGGTTGCGCGCCTCCATGGGCTATACCGGCAGCGCGACCATCGACCATATGCGGACCCATCCGCAGTTCGTGCGCATCACCGGCGCCGGCATGGCCGAGTCCCACGTACATGACGTGCAGATCACCAAGGAAGCGCCCAATTACCGCGTGGGTTGATCCGTCGCTTTAACAGGCGCTGGAAGCTGGAAGCTGGAAGCCGAGGCGATGACTTCGGCTTGCACTTCCAGCTTCCGGCTTCAGCTTCAAGCTCTTTCCGAAGGAAAGCCCATGTCTCATCCTGACATTCACGCCCACCGCATCCTGATCCTGGATTTCGGTTCCCAGTACACCCAGCTGATCGCCCGTCGCGTTCGCGAGATCGGCGTCTATTGCGAGCTGCATCCGTTCGACATGAGCGACGAGGACATCCGTGCCTTCAACCCGCGCGGCATCATCCTGGCCGGCGGCCCGGAGTCGGTTCACGCTGAAGGTAGCCCGCGCGCGCCACAAGCGGTGTTCGACCTGGGCGTGCCGCTGTTCGGTATTTGCTACGGCATGCAGACCATCTCCGAGCAGCTCGGCGGCAAGGTGCAGGGTTCCGATGAGCGCGAGTTCGGCTACGCGCGGGTCGATCTGGTCGGCAAGTCCAAGCTGTTCGATGGCATCGAAGATCATATGGACGACGACGGCGTGTTCGGCCTCGACGTCTGGATGAGTCACGGCGACAAGGTCACCGACCTGCCGGAAGGCTTCCATATCCTCGCCAGCACCCCGAGCTGCGCAATCGCCGCGATGGGTGATGACGAGCGTCGTTACTACGGCGTGCAGTTCCATCCGGAAGTGACCCACACCCGTCAGGGCGGGCGCATCCTGTCACGCTTCCTGCTGGAAATCTGCGGCTGCGAAGCGCTGTGGACGCCGTCCAACATCGTCGAAGATCTGGTCGAGCAGGTGCGCAATCAGGTCGGTTCGGCCAACGTGCTGCTGGGCCTGTCCGGCGGTGTCGATTCCTCGGTGGTCGCGGCGCTGCTGCACAAGGCCATCGGCGATCAGCTGACCTGCGTATTCGTCGACAACGGCCTGCTGCGCCTGCATGAAGGCGACCAGGTAATGGCGATGTTCGCAGAGAACATGGGCGTCAAGGTGATCCGTGCCGATGCCGAAGCGCAGTTTCTCGAGAATCTGGCTGGCGAAGCCGACCCGGAGAAGAAGCGCAAGATCATCGGCCGCACCTTCATCGACGTGTTCGATGCCCAGGCCAGCAAGCTCGACAACATCCAGTACCTCGCTCAGGGCACCATCTACCCGGACGTCATCGAGTCCGCCGGTGCCAAGAGCGGCAAGGCCCACGTGATCAAGTCGCACCACAACGTTGGCGGCCTGCCGGAGGAAATGAACCTTAAGCTGGTCGAGCCGCTGCGCGAATTGTTCAAGGATGAAGTCCGCAAGATTGGCCTCGAGCTGGGCCTGCCGTACGACATGGTCTATCGCCATCCTTTCCCCGGCCCGGGTCTGGGCGTACGCATCCTCGGTGAGGTGAAGAAGGAATACGCCGACCTGCTGCGTCGCGCCGACCACATCTTCATCCAGGAGCTGCGCAATTTCGATTGGTACCACAAGACCAGCCAGGCCTTCGTGGTGTTCCAGCCGGTCAAATCCGTGGGTGTGGTGGGAGATGGCCGCCGCTACGCCTGGGTCGTCGCGCTGCGTGCAGTGGAAACCATCGACTTCATGACCGCACGCTGGGCGCATCTGCCCTACGAGCTGCTGGAGAAGGTCTCCAACCGCATCATCAACGAGATCGAAGGCATTTCCCGCGTCACCTACGACGTATCGAGCAAGCCGCCGGCGACGATTGAGTGGGAATAATCCTACGGGATTGATGAAAAAACCGGCTTCGGCCGGTTTTTTCATGCCTGCGCTAGTGGCGTATTCTCGTTGGTGAAATAATCGTACAGCGGTAGTGGCAGCTATCCGTAGGTGGCTGGAGATCGTCAAACATGGAAGACCTGAATGAAACTCCTAACATCTGACGAAATTGATGCTGCATATGCTCAAGTCGAAGCTGTAGACGAGGGGCGCGTCGGGCCGGATAGGGCAAATTACCTTGCGCTGTCGGATGCTGATTTTGAACTCCTTCTGTACAGCATCTATCAGGAACCTGGGCCACTATCTGCTTGGTATAGCAATGTTCGCTTGATGGTCACGGGAGCTGATCAAGGGCGGGATGTTTGGCTCACGAAGGATGAACAGCCAGTCGGGCTTATTCAGTGCAAAAAGGTTAAGGCTGGCTTCACCCGGCCGGACTCGCTCCGTGAGGTAATCAAGTTCCTTTTAAATGTCGTGCTTGAACCGGCGCTTATGCCAGACCCGGCCGGTTTCCGATTTATTCTTGCCCTTGCTTCGGATCCTGCAAGTACAGCAGCCGATTTTTTCGAGGCGCCACAGACTTGGCTAACTGCCAATGAGGCAGAGCTTTTAGGTCTGGTTGCCGACGTCATTAAAAAGTATGAGGCATTCTCGACGCTGAGGATCGAGGCTGTCATGCCAGGCATCAGTATGGCCCTGAAGAGCCTGAAATATGAGCTTCTTAGGCCAGTCGACCTCGACGCGTTATTGGAAGGTATCCCTGCTGTCCGTCAGCGGTTTTTCAAAGTTCAACTTGTCGTGGCTGTGGAAGATGCCGAGGCCATGATTGAGGCTCGGTTCGCTGCAGTCGGCTTGGTTTCAAAGAGCATAGAGATATTCACTAGAGCTGATGTTGAGGAAGACATTACGCGTGGGTCGCGCGGTCTGGCCGACTGGCCTCAACTGATTTGGGGGCAGCACATAGAGCGATCAGAGTTCGACGATCTGCTTCAGCGGATCAATCAGCATCCTGCAGGCTCCACGCTGGTCGTCGGAGGGGCAGGGACTGGCAAGTCAGCACTTCTCGCTGAGCTGTATTGTGCCCTTAAAGCTCGCGGCCAGATTGTGCTAGCGATAAAGGCCGACATGCTTAGCCCAAATATTGTGGATTTCGCCGACCTCGCTCGCGATCTTGGCATGTCAGGTGATATCGAGCAGGAGCTTCTCTCGCTGGCGGTTGAAGCCCCGGTTGTACTGATCATCGATCAGCTTGACGCTGTCAGTGAAGTGATGGATCAGAGTTCACAACGCATGCAGGTCTTACTGCGCCTTGCGTCTCGTCTGCAGGAGGCAGAGGGTCAAGAGGGCAACAAACTCCCCATCCATGTCATCGTTTCTTCGCGACCATTTGAGGCGAAGTTCGACGCCCGATTTAGGTTGCTTGACGCGGATGAGTTACTGCTTTCCCTGCCGCCGTTCGAACGGATATCGGCGCTGCTCGGTGAGCTCGGTATTGACGCTACGGTGGTGCCGGATAGTCTCAAAGAGACGCTGCGTACAGCTTTTGCTCTCGGTATATACGTCGATCTTGCCAAGTCTGGTTTGAGTCCTGCTGATTTGACAGCAGCAAACCTGCTTGATCGATGGCTCGACAAGAAGCTGCCCGCAGGTGCAGCGCGAGTTTCGTGTATGGCGTTCTTGCGCCAGCTTGCAACTGACATGACACAGCATGAGAGCCTCTGGCGGCCAGCCGCTCACTATCACCCGGACTACAGTGAGATGCTGCGTTGGTCCGAGTCGATTGGCATCGTCATCCGCGAAGATGCCAGCATCGGCTTCAGTCATCAGTCATGGCTCGATGATTTTCAGGCTAAGACACTCCGAACCGCACAAGGGTTGGCTGATTACGCATGGAGCCGCCAGGAAGGATTATTCGCGCGGGGGACAATCTTGCGCGGCCTCGAGCAAATGCGAAGGGTTGATATGGCTTCCTATGAAGTGGCTATTCGCTTGTTGCTACCTAACCCCAAGACACGCAGGCATCTGCGCCATCTTGTGGCCGATTACTTGGCGAGTGCCGATGATCCGAGCGTAAGTGATACTGCTTGGGTCGATTGGATGGCGCGTAACGATCATGCGCTTGCAGATCGGGCATTCAGGCAGGTAGCGTTAAGATGGCCGCGCTGGAGATCAGGATTGCTGCCGCTCCTTCCTTTTCTTTTGCAGGACGAAAAGCATAGCTGGAATGCAAGCATGCTGCTCGCTCGAGAAGTCGCTGAGGACTCGAGCCAAGTTATGGATCTGGTCGACCGCTATTGGTCGGATGCTTCACATGACGGAGACGTGTTTAGTCTCTTTGAGCGTTCTGGTATTGCGACCGACCGTGCTATCGCCCATGTCCGTACGATCTTTAATCGAACGGTGTTGGCAGATTGGGCGATATCCCATTACGCCAAGACGTTGCATGAGAACGGTAATACCCGCGTTGCTTTGGATGTCATCTCATTTTGGGCCACGTTGCAGCCTGAGGATCGGCACAACGGCATCAGGGTTTATGGCGCTGAAAAGATTGCGGCAGCCGCACCGCTCTATTGTGCCGAGCGGCTCCTGCCTTGGTTTGTCGGGGTGGCATCGCGAGAGGTTGCTGATGGACGGCCTGGGCATCGGTATCCGCAATCGATATATGTTCCATACGATTGGAAATATGACGGTGGCGAGGGGCATTTGACGCAACTCCTGCGGAGTGTGCTCGAAGAGTCAGCGGTTTCTGATCCGGATGGGGCGTGCACCTTGCTTGCTACTGTCGTGACTGTAGAAATTGACGAGGTTCAGTCACTAGTTGCCGATACATTGGCGGCAAATCCGGCACTTCTTAATGAGTATGCGCTCGCGTTCCTTCTCGCAGATCAACGACGCCTTAATCTAGGTAGTGACACGTTCGACGATGAAGAAGGTGTTGGCCAGATGATCTGCGGCTGGTCATCAAGCAATCTGATAGCTCTGATCACTCCTTACCTCTCCCTCGGTGATATTGAGCGGATTCGCGACTATATCGAGTCCTGGGAGCCTTGGAAGGAGGACTTACAGGAAGAGCGAGATCCTGCTCAGCGGAGGAAGTTGCTTCGTTGGTCTGATGAGCGACGATTGCGTTTGCTTGCCGAGCTACCAGTACAAGTGTTGACGGCCCGTCGTCGTAGGCAAGTTGAGGAGTGGAAGGTCGAACAACCCGCGCTACAAGCAAAGCGTGGAGGTCGGAGGATGGCGCAGTTCGTTGGATCACCCATGAGCCACGATCAGATGGCGAAAGCCAGTGACGATGCGATTATCAAAATGCTCGATGAAGTCAACGACCATACTGGCCGCCATGAGCACCCGAAACACTGGCAAAAAGGCGGTGTAACTGAGTTGTCTCGGGCTTTTGCCGCGTTTGCGAAGTCGTTTCCAGATCGTGCTCTTCGTATCATTCCGCGTTTACAACCGGATCTGCACGAGCAGGTTACGGGCGCAGCAATTAGGGAGTTGTCGGCAGTTGCGGCAGTTGACGCTCAGGCACTAAAAATTTTGATTTGGGATGCTCAATCCCGTGGCTTTTCGTTGACTAGCTTTCGCCACGATGTTGCCAGCGCCATGGAGGCGCTCGCTAAACGCCTGAAAGGTCTTGAGGGTCGTGACATCGAGTTGCTCAGGGGTTGGCTGCAGCGCGACCCCAATGTGTTGGCCGCAGAAACACTACGTCATGGCGAGCTTAATAAATCCAATCGTGAGCGGAATGAGAAACCAGATCAACGCCCTGAAGCCATGCTATTTGGCCGGGGCGGCGGGATGCATTTTCTCCCTCAGCGCAATTTCACGCTGCTGTCAGCGATCGCTGCGGGATATATCCATCGTGACGGCGTGGATTGTGATGGTTGGCTCGCGGAGTTGGAACTACACGTTACTCATCCTGAAGATCCCGAGGTTTGGACTGCGATCCTAGCGTTTAGGTCGCATGAGCTCTGGTGGGCGGACGCTGCCAGAGTCAGCGGTCTGATTGAAGCGATTTGGCGAGCATTCCCTGCAACGTTTGAAGATGCTGCAGTAGTTCAGTCGTTGTGGCGCCTACGCGTTCGCATGCATACGAGCCTACAGCAGGAGATTGTCAACTTCTGGCTCAGTCATAGCGATCATAAGCTTAGGCAGATTGGTGGTGAGTTCTCTGCTGCTAGCGTGATTGTCGATGGTACTGCTTCTTGTGGTATGGGCGAGATAGTCGAAGCGGTGATGGCTGGGAATGATATTTCTGCCAGGTCTGGCGTGTTATTTGCGGCTGCTGCGGGGTGGAGTGAACTTGATCTCGATATTCGAAGCCGCTCGCATGCCTACCTCATTTCTGTCGCCAGCATTGTCAGCGGGTTCGAGGCTCATGCTCTGTCTACAGCGGTCGATCGTGGCGAGCGATTGCCTCCTGACGAGATGACGCGTGCCTTGCTGGCCTCTGTTGCAGTAAATAATGATCTGCTTAAAGAGTCGATGGGGCGCCTGCTTGTACGCTCGCTTCAGCACCTGTTGCTTTATCCAAGCTTTGAGATGCTGGTGCTTCATATCGCAGAGGCTGCAACTGAGCTTGCACGTACATCGCCAGATAAGACCGTTGGAGGGTTGTACGACGGCGAATTTATAGGGCTTGTGATTGCACTTCAGCGCTCACCACTAGAAGTCAAAACTCGTGCGATGACGATCTATGAGCGCTTGCTTGACGCTGAGGTTTATGGCGCAGAGGACGCTGCAGCATTTGCTTTGCGTCGTTAAGTGGCTCAAGTCATTCGCTGCGGCATCCTGCCCGGTTTCCAGACTCTCACCGCTTAGATGAGCAGGTATTCCCATTGGTAACCGATAATCTTCGGGCTGATGCCTTCCCTGATTGCCCGTGTTCACGAGTCAGCTTTCTACCGGCGTTGCCTTGGAAGGCGTAGTTCCTTAATTAGAGAGGGAGTGAAAATCAGGCCCGTCGGGGGACTATCGGTACCTATCGAGAGATCGTCGCAACGTATCGACTCTTAGGAAAATACTTCACTGCATCTATCGGTAGTAACGCCGCTAAGCGGAATGCTCGGCGGTGGAACCGAACATCATGTTCATACGCTCCGTTTACTATCGAGACCAAAGGCGTCTTTGATGGTGGTTGAGGCTCGCTGGGAGCAGAACGATGCCAAGGGCATCGTTGCCAAGGTCTATGTGCCAGAAACGGAGATCACCGGCGAGCAGACCGAACCGCTGTTCACTGGTACCGAAGCACTGACCTCGTTGGTCGAGTCGCTGGTCGCCGACAGCACCACCGCCACTATCCGGCTGGATCGCGTCACACCGCTGGGTGCGGACAGCGCTTATACGTAGGTGACCTGGAATGTCCAGCCCAACGCGGGCGAGCCCTTCCAGATGAAAAGCCTGTTCGTCTGGGAGCGCATGCCGCAGGGCTGGCGGATCGTTGCGGACATGTATGCCTCTGGCTCTGTCCCGAAGACACCCTGACCGATTGAGCGGCGCTTTGACGGAGCGCCGTTCCATCCTCTTGTAGTGCTTTGCGCGACGGCATTCGCGGTGGCATCGGTAATCAAGGATCTGGCAGCCACAGGAAATAATTGCCTGCGCCCCCTCCCTACACTCCCCCCAAGCTCCGGCCGCCATATGGCCAACAAGGAGCGTTCGAGCCGCCGTGGCATCGAGCGGCATCGCCATTGCCCTCGGAACTGAACAACACAACAACAAGGATTCTTCGAATGCATAGGCTATCGCGTACCAAGCTTGCCCAGTCCATTCGCGCGGGCAGTGCAGCGCTGCTGGTTTGCGCCAGCGGCCAGGGTTGGGCTTACGAGCTGTACAACCAGGGCGACACGCAAATCAACGCTGACCTGGAAGCCATGGTCGGGCTGTTCCACAGCGGCGAGAACTATGGCCAATCCGGCACCTTGGCAGAAGGTTCTTCATCCTGGCAGGAGGCCTATCTCAAGTACGGCTTCAGCTTCTCGCAGGGGCTGAGCGGTTCCGGGGATCAGGCATACGGCGCGCTCAACTGGGTCAGCTCCGGTACCTTCGGTGACGGTGATGCGGCGGGCTGGTCCAACGGTAGCGAGCGCACCACCAAGATCGAGGACGCCTACCTCGGTTGGCGCTCGGGCAATCGGTTCGCGGCCTTGGGCGAAAACGGTGTGGATGTCTCTTTCGGCCGGCAGAATATCGTGATCGGTGACGGCTTTCTGGTTTCCGGTGATGCGCTCAATTTCGGCCGGGAAGTGGCGGACGGGATGCTCGACCGAGGCGGTGCTTATTACATCACCCCGCGTAAAGCCTTCGACAAGACGGCAGTGTTGCGGCTTGGAGGGGAGCAGGGCCTGCGCGGCGATCTGATGTGGCTCAAATCCGACAATCGCTCCCAGGGGCGGCCAGAAATGGCGGTGGCTACGCTGGAAAATGTCACCGATAAGGGCACCGTGGGCCTTACCTACCTCGACGTGCTGGATACCGACGAGGACTTCGACTTCGTCGACCGCAAGGGCATCAAGACCTACAGCCTGCGGGCGCAGGGCAACGCCGGCATCGAAAATCTGTTCCTGTCTGGCGAATACGCCTATCAGGACAAGAATGCCGGCAACGAGAACGCCTGGTATCTGGAAGCCGGCTGGACCTTCTCCGACGTGACCTGGTCACCGAGCGTCAACTACCGCTACAGCCGCTTCTCCGACGCTTACGACCCGCTGTTCTACGGCAACGGCCGTGCACTGGGCACCTGGTTCCAAGGCGAAGTCGCCTCCAACTATGCCGGCCCGTTCAATAGCAACACGCGCGTTCACCACATCGGCTTGAAGGCCGCCCCTGCGGAAAACCTGACGGTTGGCGCCTTGATGTACCGCTTCGAAACGATCGATTCGAATGCCGGTGCGTTCGCCGACCTGGGCGGCAAGGAAATCGACCTGTATGCCGAGTGGGCAGCCAGGGACAATCTGTTCATCATTCCGGTGGTGGGCTTCTACAAGCCGAACGAAAGCCTGGCCAACGGCGGCAGCCAGATCGGCAATGACGACACCAACCTGTATGGACAGTTGCTGGTCGTGACCATGTTCTGATCGGCGAGTCACCAGGTGTGGCGCGAAGGCATCGCCACGTCGTCCCGATGCGGCTGAACACCGCTTGACGGACCCCAAAAGGCGCTGGCTGGTTAGCCAGCGCCTTTTTCTTTGGCTGGCGCAAAGCTACATCAGGGGCCTTGCCGTGGTAATCCGCCGCCGTTTCGATCTGAATCAATGACCCGTCGCATTGCTCAAGTCCATCGGCACGCACGGTGCCTTCCAGCCCAAGGCAACGGTGGCCGTGAGATATGCGTTCGGCAGTGGGGCGGTTGTTCTATGCGCCGGGCGATGTGGGCTGGCTGGTGCCGAACGAGATGCAGCGGCTGTTCCACTACTCGCATTACGGAGCCCACGGTTACAGCGTCCGTCCGCAGATTTTGGGCGTGCGCTGAAGGGGCTGGAACCCGCCCTGACGATTGATGCGATGCGCCACCGTTCCCGGAGATGCGGGGCAGTACACGCAGGACTGCGATGGGAAGGGCGGCAGGCTCGATCTTCGGTCTGCGGGCCTGGGACCGCCAGGCGGGCGCTGGGAAATCATCACCCCGTACTTCGAAAGCTAGGTACGGGGCAATGCGACCTGCTGCTCCCGCTTGTCTGAGGTCGCCAGCCGGACGCTCAGCCCGCCGGCCGTACCTCCGGCAGCGTGGCGCCGCCATCGACCACGATGGTCTGGCCGGTGATGTAGCCGGCGCCCTCGGATGCGAGGAATACCATCGCCTCGGCAATGTCGGCTGGGCGGCCGAGACGGCCCAGCGGCACGCCAGCGGCGATGTGCTCGGCCAGCGCCGTGTCGCCGAGGTTGTCCATCGCTGGCGTCTGGATCATGCCCGGCTCGACGCCGTTGACCCGCACGTTGTAGGGCGCCAGCTCCAGCGCCGCGGCGCGGATGAAGCCGTTGACGCCTGCCTTGGAGGCCGCGTAGTGCGCGAGCCCCGGATAGGCCATGCGCGGTCCGGTCACCGAGGAGGTCATCAGTACGCTGCCGCCGCCACGCGCTTGCATCAGCGGCAGCGCGCGTTGCGTCAGCCAGAAGGGCGCGGCCAGATTCACATCCAGGGTTCGTTGCAGCACCTCTGGGGTGATGTCGGTGAAGTTGACCAATGGGAAGTACGCGGCGTTGTGCACCAGCACATCCAGCCCGTCGAGCACCTTGAACAGGGCATCGATGGCGGCGAGATCGGCCAGATCGACGGCATGCGCGCGGACCGCCAACCCTTCCTGACGTAGCGTCTCGGCCAGCGCCTCGGCGGCGTCGGCCTGGCGGTCGGCGATCACCACCTCGGCACCGCGGCGCGCGAAGGCTTCGACGATGCCACGGCCGATCCCCTGTGCGCCGCCGGTGACCAAGACGATGCGGTTGGCGAAGGTCTGATTCCCGGTCATTGCGCAATCCCCATGCGGTCGTAAGCGAGAGTGGGCACGTCGACGATGGTGGAGCCGCCATCGGCCACCAGCGTGGCACCGGTAATGATCGAGGCGTCCTCGCCGAGCAAGAAGCGGCAGACCCGGGCGATCTCCTCCGAGGTCGCTGGCCTGCGCAGCGGCACGTCCGCTGTGACGCGGGCATAGGCGGCGTCGAGATCCTCACCGTAGTGGTCCATCAGCGGCTGCATTTCCTCGTCCGCCATCGGCGTGCGCACCCAGCCCGGGCAGACGCAGTTGACCCGCACGCCCTGCGGACCGAAGTCGCGGGCCAGCGAACGGTTCAGCCCCAGCAGGGCGTGCTTGGCCGTGGTGTAGCCGCACACTTCCGGACCCGCCGCCAAGGAAGCGATGGAGCCAAGCAGCACCAGGCTGCCGCGTCGCTCGGCCAGCAAGGGCATGCAAGCCCGTGCGGTCTGGAAGGCGCTGTCCAGGTTGCTGCGCATGGCCATGTGCCAGACCTCGTCGCTGGTCTGGGTGGCGCTGCCCGGGCCGAGCCCGCCGGCGCAGGCGACGACACCGTCCAGGCCACCGAAGCGCTCACGGATCTGCGCTATGAACGCTTGCCAGCCCTGGCTGCTGGCGGCATCGCCGGCCAGGACCAGGCCGCCGATTTCCGCTGCAAGCCGTTCCAGCGGTTCGCGCCGACGGCCGACCAGCACCACATTAGCGCCATCCTGCGCGAACAGCCGCGCGCAGGCTTCGCCAATGCCGGTGCCGGCCCCGGTAATCAGGAGGGTGCGCTGGCTCATTCAGACGCCTCCAGGCGGCTGACCACCTGGCAGTGGGACGCGACAGGGAAGTTGGACACCTGGGTGAAGTCTTCCCCGGCATAACCGAAGATTTTGCCGTCGCTGCGATGGGCTTTCAGGTCAATCAGCACCAGCCCCAGGGTCGGTACGATCTTTTCGCGCCATACGAACAGGAACAGCTCCGGTGCAATCGCGATGTAATGGCAGCGGTCGGTGTCGCACAGACCTTTCTCAACGCCCTTCAGGCACATCCAGGTGTAGAACTGCTCGTTGAGGTAGATATGGTCATAGACCTCGGTGGGGCTGTAGCGGTAACGGTTGCGCAGGCCCACCAGTTGATCGGTTGGTTGGTGATGGCACTGGCTGGCACGGCTGGCGTCGTTGAGGCTGCCGTGCAGGATTTGCACCTCCACGCCTGTCAGAGGCTCGCCGGCGAGCGCACGTCCATAGAGCCCACGTTGCGTGTCGGCTTCGCTGGGCAGCGCACCGATGATTGCGGTAAAAACGCCAGCGCTGACGTCGAGCACCAGGCTGATGGACCAATGGCGGCCCTGTTCCTGTTTGACGAAATCCACCAGGTAAATGCCGGGACGCAGCGCTGTAGCCCGGTACGGGGCACTTCCGGTCGAGTGGCCATCGTCCGCGTGCCAATGCAGGCGATCAGCCTCGAAGCGATGCTCGATGGCGCCGCCCTTGGCGAAATGCAGCGTATGGGTCTTGCCAGCAAAGTCGTTGACGTGCGGTAGCAGGAAGGCTTCGGGCATGAAGCCGTCGGCCAGGGCGCCGACAGTGATCCATTCTGATGTAGCGGACATGAGTAGTACTCCTCGGTATGGGTGCGTCTATCCTGGCCGCGATGCCCGGGCGCGAATATCAACCAGAAGGTTTAGGTCCGCACCGGGAAAACTCGAGGCGGGGCTAGGCGCGCACATTGCTGCGATAAGCCTCGAAACGGGACGGCGGGACTGGCCGGTTGGGAGTCCAGACGTTCCCGCCTATGCATTTCAGCGTTGCAGCGCGTTTACCACCGGCACCCGGCCCCTCCATGGCTGGGCTTCTTCAAGCTGCGCGGCGAGGGCGAGCAGGGTGCCTTCCTCACCGAAACGAGCGGCAAAATGGGAGCCGATCGGCAAACCATTCGGGCTCCAGTAAAGCGGAACCGACATGGCGGGCTGGCCGCTGGCATTGAACAGCGAGGTGAACGGCGAGTAGCTGTGGAAGTGTTCGATCAGCGTGGCCAGGTCGAGGCGGTCATCGAACGCATCCAGAGTCCCGATGCGTGGAGGCTCGCGGGTCAGCGTCGGGGTCAGTATCAGGTCGTAGTCGCAGAGGAAGCGTGCCAGGTCGCGTCCCAGTGCGTGGAGGCTGGCGACGCCATCGGCGTAGCGTGCCCCGCTGACGGCGCCTCGCTCGCGCAGAATGATCCGGGTTCGGGGCTCCAGTTCCTCATCGGCGACCGGCTGATTCCGTAGCTTGCCGAGCATATCGACGTAGCTGCGGGTGCTGGCGCCGATGATGTCGAACATCGCGTCGAGCACCGGCAGCGGATTGACCGGGAGTGTGGTCTGCTTTACCTGGTGACCCAGCTCCTGGCACAGCTGCGCGGTGTGGCGCACGGCGGCCAGCGCTTCCGCACTGCTGGTCCAGGGAGCCAGATGCTCGATCACCGCAATGCGCAGCCGGGTGGGCCGGCGAGTCAGGCAGTCAACGAATGGGATGCTCTGGTGAGGGGCGGCGTAGGGCGCGCCAAGATCCGCACCAGCGGTCACATCGAGCAGGGCGGCGCTGTCGCGCACTGACAGGGTGATGGCGTGGGGCGTACCCATACCGGCCCAGCCTTCACCGATGAGTGGGCCACTGGGCATGCGACCGCGGCTGGGTTTGAGCCCGAAGACGCCACAACAGGACGCCGGCACGCGTAGCGAGCCGCCGCCATCATTGCCATGCGCAAAGGGGACGACACGAGCCGCTACCAAGGCTGCGGCGCCGCCGCTGGAGCCACCGGCGCTGCGCGTTGTATCCCAGGGGTTGCGGGTCGCACCGAAGCGGGTCGACTCGGTGGTATAGGAGGTGCCGAATTCAGGCGACGTGCTGGTGCCGATGAACTGACAACCCGCGGTGCGAAGGCGGCTCACCACTGCATCGTCGAGCCCGGGCCTGGCCTCACCCAGCGCAATCGAGCCGCTGGTCATGCGTGCTTCGGTCAACGGTGAAAACAGGTCTTTGATCAGCGTTGGTACGCCGGCGAACGGGCCATCGAACGTCGGCGCCTTGCGTGCGGTGTCATAGAGCTTTTCGGCGACCGCGTTGAGCTGCGGCTCTACGAGTTCCAGTCGAGCAATCGCAGCTTCCAGCAACTCGCTGTGGCTGACCTCGCGTGCTTTGACCAAATTGGCGAGTCCTGTCGCGTCCTCGCGGTCCATGAGTGATTGGATGTCTTGCATATAAGCCTCGGAGGTGTGAAGGCCGACGCTCGCGCGTCGGCAGTTGAATCAGGCGTGCGGGCCGATGGCTTCTGCAGCACGATGTGGCTTGAGGATGGCCGCGACGACCCAGACGATGCCGCCCGTCAGGCTGAGCATGGCCAGCAGTTGGATGGCGCCACGAAGGTCGTAATTGAAGCCGCCGAGCATCGCGATCAGCAGGGGGCTCGCGAATTGGCCGAGGTAGAGGAATGCGGTGAACGCGCCCAGACCACGCCCTCGGGTGTTGGCGCTCAGCGCGTTCATCACCGGTGCCATGGCGTTGGGGACCAGCAAACCGGCACCGATGCCATGGAGCGATACCGCCACCAACACCTCGTTATAGGTCTGGGCTTGGCTCAGTAGCCACAGACCCAGCGCCAGCAACCCAAGCAGCAGAGCGTTGCATCCGGAGATGCCCAGCGTCCGGCGCAACACCGGCCAAAGCAGCGCGCCTGCCAGCGAGGCCAGCAGGCCAAGGCCGGCAGAGGCGCCGATCAGCGTGCTGGAGGTGATGCCGATGCCGACCAGCAGCGCGGGCGCCTGTACCGGGACGATGAAGTTGAGCAGCATGCCGGCGAAGATCAGCAGATAGCCGATCACCAGCGTCAGGACGGAAATTTGGTCCTCGCCATCCTCCAACTGTTGCTGGCGGATGGTTGCCGGTTCCCACAGCACGCGAGCCATGAAGGGCACCAGCAGCAAGGGCAACAAATACAGATAGAACGGCGCTCGCCATGCCTGCTCCCCCAACGCGCCTCCAATCACGAAGAACAGCGCGCCGATCAACCCGATCGTCACGACTTGCAGGTTGACCAGCCGCAACCGTTGCTCTCCCTGCCAGTAGTCTGCAATCAAAGCGGCGCAGCAGGTCATGATTGCCGCTTCGGTACAGCCGAACAGCAGCCGCGAACCGACAATGGCAGGCAAGCTGTCCAGTAGCGCCGGTAACGTGCCCAAGAGGGCGTACAGGATGGCGGCAGCCACCAGCAATGCCTTGCGGCCCACGCGGTCGGCCAGCCATCCAGCCAGCGGAGCGAAGAGTGCAATGGTCAATGCCGGGCCGGTGATGGCCAGCGGAACGAGCAGGTCGGCTTTCGGCTCGATCGGGCCGAACTCGGCGAAGAGCTTCGGAAGGATCGGCGCGACCATGACCGAGCCCATGATGGTGAGGCTGCTGCCGAGCATCAGTACGGCGCCTTCGCGTCCGGTCCTGGCTTGGCGTATCGGTGACAGATTCCGGCTCATGTTCGGTCTCCTCAGAAACTGTGCGAGAAGCGTAGGGCCACGGTGTAGCCCTCGGCTTTGTTGCGTGCGCCGAATTCCTTGTAGGCGTGGAGCCAGACGGGCGGCAGACCCGGCTTGAAATAGCTGATGGCGGGCCCGATGGCGGCGACTCGGCCACGGTTGCCGCTGGTGAGGTCGGGGCTGTCGTCATCGCTCAGTTGCCGGTAGTAATAGCCACCCAGGCCTAGCGTCCAGGGGCCGACGTGCTGTCCGACGGCGAACTCGTGGCGGTACTCGACGCCGTTCTTGTAGTCGGTTGCGTGGTTGCGGGTGTTGACGTCCACCTGGAAGCTCGACGACATCTCGAAACCGCTATCGGTGATGTAGGTGGCGTTGAGAATTGGCGAGAAGGTCCAGTGGTTGAGCCCCGGAGAAACCAAGCGATCTTCGTCGTAGTCACCGGTCGGTAGCTGGATCTGAAACTGGGTATTGATCCCCAGATTGCGTGAAGGCGACCACTGCAGGATGAGCGGGAGGATCTGTGCGTCTGCCTGGCGAAACATTTCCGCGTCTCGGGATATCGGACCGAACGGGGTGTCGACATCGAGCGATGCATTCATCTTGAAGAAGGGCAGCACCGCTCCGAAGCCGTATCGCGCGCCGAGGAACTGCTGGTCGGTCATGCGGATATACGCCAGTCCGATGGACAGGACATCGATCGAGAAGTCCACCGGGGTTTTGTCTCCGCTGGCGTCCATCAGCCGGTTGGCCGAGTAGAACGCCGTGCGCAGACCGACGGTGCCGGTAGGCGTCGCTGGCGGTGTGAAACCGGCACCGAAGTCGTACACGCCATTGGGAGTCGTGGGCGCGCCGCCTTCAGTAGCCAGCGCAATGCCGGATGCGGCCAGGATCGATACGCAAAGCAATCCCTTGGCGGCCATCGTGCGATGTCCTTTCATGGTGTTCCCCTGTTTTGTTGTTATGGGTAGGGGAAGCCTATGGACAGGTCAGCGAAGGGGGTTATCCGAAATCAGCACAGTTTCATCGAGCACGGCGAAGCGTGTCCGAAGGCAATTCACCAAACAGTTGGCGATAGTCGCTGGCGAAGCGGCTGAGGTGCCAGAATCCCCAGCTGGCCGCCACTGTCTGCACCGATAGCGTGCCGTCACTTGTGATCAGCGCGCGATGCGCAGCATTCAGTCGCAACGCCCGCAGGTACGCCACCGGATTGATCCCCAGCGTCTCCTGGAAACAGTACTGAAGCTTGCGACGCGAGGCGCCGACCTTGTCGCAGAGTTCCAAGATCGTGGGTGGGGCGTCGCGGTTCGCCAACGCGTATTCGCGCGCACGGTCGACCAGGCGCTTACGTGCGTTGGGTTCCAGCAGATTCACCTCCTGATCGTCGATCAGATCCAGCAGGTGCATGACCACGGCATCACGAATACCGGCGCGTATAGCGGCGTATCCGAGTAGGTCGTTGGTTTTGTTGGCATGCGCATCGAGCAGACTGCTACACAGCTCGACCAGCGCGGTATGACTCTCTGCGTCCACCATGCGATACCAGTGAGGCATCGATGGCAGGCTGGTCAACTGGAGGTTCCTTTCCAGCCTGTCGCGAAGCAGCGACTCGTCAACGGCGATGCAAAGCAGATCTAGATCGGCTGGCGTTCGCAGTTCGGGCAAGTCTTCGCCTCGTGTGACCAGCAGATTTCGGCCAATGACCGAATGGCCAAGGCAATGGAAACTGCTGTTTGGTACGTGCAGCGGCAAACTGAAGCTGATGGCACCTTTCCAGGTTTCGCCCTGCTTGGTCATTGCCTGGTTGGCTCGATCATGAACCAGTTGCAGGCCTTCGAGGTGCATCTGGCTGATGCTGCCCTTGAATACACCGGGGGTGAGCTGGTCGTAGCGCAACTGCCAGCCGTCCAAGCCGCCGGCGTGATCCTCGATGTCGAATGTCTGCCGATAGCGAATGATCGGTAGCGGCACGGCTTGATCGATGATGGCACTGTGCATTTCGGTAACCCTCTGGGGGTTGAATCCTGCGATATCTGGTTAAGGCAATTTCCATTCCCATGCGGGCCGATGCGCTCAATATTTGCCGATATCGGCTAGAAGCCGAGCGCAGGGAACACGGTTCTATGCGCCTTACGGCTCAGCCATCGCAGCCCGGCAGAGCTGCCGAGCCGTTGGCTTCACCCGAGGCGCATCGGGTCATGGCAATGAACGCCTCAAGTTCGTCAGCCGCTGCCTGATATCGCCCAGCGGCCGCTTGGGCGAGCGCTTTAACCTGAGCCTCTTCCTGCTCGATCATGTACTGACGGAATTCGGCATCTTCCGGATCAGGTGGCACCGGGATGGCGCGCAGCTCCTCGACGTATTTCTCCGTTGCGCCGGCCAGAGAGCGAGTGAAGCGCTGCGGGAAAGCCCAACTGATCAACAGCGAAGCATCCCCCTTGATCCGCGTCTTCAGCCTGGCGGGTGCGAAGCCGTGGCGTTCGGCAATGGCGGTGTAACGGGGCGCCTGAAGAATCTCCAGCGCGGTGTAGCTGGACCAGAACTGGCCTTGGTCGCTACCCGCATGCCGTTCAGCCAGAACCGGCACTACGTGTCTAGCGAGCGCGCGGTTATCGATTTCCTTCTGCAGCGCGGCGGTGAAGCGCGCGTGCGGATCGGTATCGCTGGAGGTGCTGCAGCCGGATAAGCCAAGCGTTACGGCCAGTGGGAGAACCGCCTGTAGGAGGCGTCTATTCATACTCAGCTCCCAAAAAAGAGCCGGTGGTGAGCCGGCTAAGAAGGTGACACGAGGAGTTCGGAAGCCTTAGCTGATGCCGAGACACATGTATTTCTGCTCGATGTAATCATCGATGCCGTAATGCGAGCCTTCGCGGCCGAGGCCCGATTGCTTGATGCCGCCGAAGGGAGCGACTTCGGTGGAGATCAGCCCCTCGTTGACGCCGACCATGCCGTACTCCAACGCCTCGCTCACCCGCCAGGCACGGCCCAGGTTCTGTGTATAGAGGTAGGACGCCAGACCGAACTCGGTATCGTTGGCCATGGCGATGGCCTGCTCTTCGGTCTCGAAGCGGAAGATCGGCGCCAGCGGGCCAAAGGTTTCGTCGCGTGCGACCAGCATGTCAGGCGTGACATCGGCCAACACGGTCGGCTCGAAGAAGCTTCCGCCCAGCGCATGGGATTTGCCGCCAGTGAGCACGCGGGCACCCTTGGACACGGCATCTTCGATGTGCTCGACGACCTTGGCGACTGCTTTCTCGTTGATCAGCGGGCCCTGTTGAGCGCCGTCGTCTGTGGCCGGGGCGACTTTCATGGCGGCAACGGCCTCGCTCAGACGCTTGGAAAATTCTTCATACACGCCGGCCTGGACCAATACGCGGTTGGTACAGACGCAGGTCTGCCCGGTGTTGCGGAACTTCGATCCCAGCGCGCCCTGTACGGCCGCATCCAGATCGGCGTCGTCGAAGACGATGAAGGGCGCGTTGCCGCCCAGCTCCAGGCTGACCTTCTTGATGCTTTCGGCGCATTGGGCCATGAGCAATTTGCCGATGCCGGTGGAGCCGGTGAAGGAGAGCTTGCGCACCTTCGGGTTACCGGTCAGTTCACCACCGATGGCGCGGGAATTGGTACCAGGCACCACGTTGAACACACCGGCCGGAATGCCCGCACGCTCGCCGAGTTCGGCCAGTGCGAGGGCTGACAGCGGCGTCTCCGAGGCGGGCTTGAGCACCACGGTGCAACCGGCGGCCAGGGCCGGACCGGCCTTGCGGGTAATCATGGCATTGGGGAAGTTCCACGGTGTGATGGCTGCAACCACACCGATCGGCTGCTTGATCACCACGAGGCGACGGCCCTGTTTGTCGTGCGGGATCACATCGCCGTAAACCCGCTTGGCCTCTTCGGCGAACCACTCGATAAAGCTCGCGCCGTAGGCGATTTCGCCACGGCTTTCGGCCAGCGGCTTGCCCTGTTCCCAACTCAGCAGGCGCGCCAGGTCTTCCTGATTGGCCATGATCAGTTCGAACCAGCGGCGCAGGATGGCGGCGCGTTCCTTGGCGGTCTTGTCGCGCCAGGCCGGCCAGGCCCGTTCGGCGGCCTCGATGGCGCGGCGGGTTTCGCTCACGCCAACCGAGGCGACTTCAGTGATGACGCTGTTATCGGCTGGATTGCGCACGGCGAAGCGGCCGCCATCTTCGGCTTCGATCCACAGGCCGTCGACATAAGCGTTCTGGCGCAGCAGGGTGGAGTCAGTCAGATTCATATCGACCTCGTTAGTAAACGCCGCCGCCACCGGTAGTCGGGGCGGACGTGTCCTTGAATGTGGCGGCCAGGCTCTGCAGCCCGCGCATCAGAATGGTGGTATCGACGCCGACTGCGACGAAGGCTGCGCCCAGTTCGATGTAGCGGCGTGCCAGCGTTTGGTCGGCCGACAGGATGCCCGCGGCCTTGCCGGCGCGACGGATACGCGCGATGGCATCCTCGATGGCCGCCTGTACGTCCGGGTGGCCCGGATTGCCGCGATGGCCCATCGAAGCGGATAGATCAGCCGGGCCGATGAAGACGCCGTCCACGCCATCGACTGTGACGATTTCATCGAGATGCGCGAGACCTTCCAGATTCTCGATCTGCACCAGCAGGCAGATCTGCTCGTCGGCGTGAGTGAGGTAACCAGGAATGGTGTTCCAGCGCGAGGCGCGAGCCAGCGCACTGCCGACGCCGCGAATGCCCTTGGGTGGGTAGTGAATGGCACGTACCAGCTGCTCGGCCTGTTCGGCCGAATCCACCATCGGTACCAGAAGCGTCTGCGCGCCGAGATCCAGTAGCTGCTTGATCACTACGGCATCACCGATGGGCGGGCGGATCACCGGATGGGACGGATACGCTGCCACGGCCTGGAGCTGGCCGAGCAGGCTGCGGACATCGTTCGGCGCGTGTTCGCCATCGAGCAGCAGCCAGTCGAAGCCGGCATTGGCTGCCAGCTCGGCGCAATAGGGTTCGGCCAGTCCGACCCAGAGGCCGATCTGCGCTTCGCCCGATTTCAGGCGTTGTTTGAAGGTGTTGACTGGAAGGTCCATGGTGGACTCCTCAATTGAGGCGCTGGGGCTGGGTGCACGGCTGACGGAATTCTGTCTGTCCCATGCCTACCCCCGGTCCCCAGCCCCAGTGCTCGTTAAACGAACCGGCAGGCGATGGAGCCCAGCTGGTCGTAATCGACGTGGAAGCTGTCGCCTGGGTTGGCGGCGACCGGACGGGTGAAGGAGCCGCCGAGGATGATCTGGCCCGGCTGCAGGGTGACGTCATACGGCGCCAGCTTGTTCGCCAGCCAGGCCACGCCTTTGGCCGGGTGATTGAGCACCGCGGCGGAAACGCCCGACTCCTCGATGACGCCGTTGCGGTAGAGGATCGCCGGGACGCGGCGCAGGTCCATGTCGTGGGGTCGTATCGGCCGGCCGCCCATGACCACGCCACCATTGGCCGCGTTGTCGGAGATGGTATCGAAGACCTTGCGGGTGACCTTGGTGTCGGGGTCAACCTGATGGATGCGTGCATCAATGATTTCCAGCGCGGGAATCACGTATTCGGTGGCGTCCAGCACGTCGAAGATGGTGCAGTTCGGGCCCTTCAGCGGCTTGCCGAGGATGAACGCCAGTTCGACTTCCACGCGCGGCACGATGAAGCGCTCGAAGGGAATGTCGGTGCCCTCGTCGAACAGCATGTCGTCGAGCAGCGCGCCGTAGTCCGGCTCGGTGATGTTGGACGAGACCTGCATGGCGCGCGAGGTCAGGCCGATCTTGTGGCCGACCAGCTTGCGGCCATCCTTGATCTTCATGTCCACCCAGGCGCGCTGGATGGCGTAGGCGTCCTCGATGGAGATTTCGGGATGCTCCAGCGAGAACTGGCGAATCTGCTGCCGTGAGCGTTCGGCTGCGTCCAGCCGTGCGGCGCACTGTTGGATGACGGAGGCGTCGAGCATGGGGTGTCCTCAGGAATTCTTGTTGAACAGGGGGTGCAGGCTGCTGTGCTTGGCATCGAATACCTGACCCGGGCTTTCATCGATCTGCAGCGTCACGCCTACTGGGCGACGCGCTCGCACGGCCTCGGTGTGGCGCGCCAGTACGGCGCTCAGGGCCGCGCCGACCGCCTGGTGCACGGCCTGGCTGCGACCGCTGCCCATGCGCAGGTTGGCGTAGAGAAAGCCATAGTCGCCCTGGCCGTCAGCCACCGCCGAATGCGCGGCAGGGTAGGCCAGCACACGGGTGCCGCCCTTGGGAAACACGGCTTTGCCGGCCTCGTCGCGCTGCTCGAGCATGGTGTCGGCCAGCTCGCGGCAGAGTGTGCCCATCGGCACCTCGGCTTCCAGGTCGGCGGTATAGAGCAGAACCAGATGTGGCATAGGGGCCTCCGCGTGCCGGGTCAGAGCGGGAAAATGGCGTTGATCTGGCCGGTGCCGGAGCTGCCGAACAGCGGAGTGATGACTTCCACCTTGCCGCTGTATTCCGGGCCGCCGAGCAGGCCGAGCAGCATGGCTGTGTCGTGCATCTTGCCTTCGCCATAGCAGTGCTCGGCGTAGTCCGGCAGCATGGCGCAGAACTCCTTGAAGCGGCCTTCCTGCCAAAGCTTCACCACGTGATGGTCGACCTGCTTGTCGAATTCGCGGCTCCAGTTGTTCAGGTTCTGCTGAGCGATGCGGTCATCGGAGAAGCGGTGCGACAGCGAACCGGAGGCCAGCACCAGCACCTTGCGGTCGCTCTTCTCGATGGCGCGGCGCACGGCTGCGCCAAAGGTGAAGCTGTCTTCCAGGCGGTGCCAGGCGCACCAGGCGGCGATGGAAACCACCTTCAACTGCTGATCGTCGGGCGCGCCCATGTGCATGTAGCGCATCGGGACGAGGGTGCCGTATTCCAGCTCCAGGCTCGGGATGTTGTGCGCCAGGGTACGCACATCGGCGGCATTGGCCTCTTCAGCGATCAACGCGCCCAGCTCCGGGCAGCCCTGATACTCGTAGTCCATGTCCTTGATGAAGTGCGGCAGCTCATTGCTGGTGTAGATGCCCTTGAAGTGCTCGCCACAGTTGATGTGATAGCCGCTGTTGACCAGCCAGTGCACATCGAACACCACGGCGGTGTCGGCACCCAACTCACGGGCGCGGCGGGAAATTTCCTTGTGGCCGGCGATCGCTTGTTCCCGGCAGCCGTGGTTCGGGCCGGGTAGTTCGGACAGATACATCGAAGGAACGTGGCAGATCTTTGCTGCGAGGACGACTTCGCCCATGACGGTTCTCCCTGGCCCCGGAGGGCTCTTGTTGTTCAGTGGTGGCGGGCGCGCTGGCGCCCGCCGGCTGCCTTATACGCCCCAGCGCGGGATGTGGTGGCTGCCCATGGAGATGCAGACGTTCTTCACTTCGGTGAACACCTCGAAGCTGTACTCGCCACCTTCGCGGCCGGTGCCCGAGCCCTTCACGCCACCGAACGGCTGACGCAGGTCGCGCACGTTCTGGCTGTTGATAAACACCATGCCCGCTTCGATACCCGCAGCCAGACGGTGCGCCTTGCCGATGTCCTGGGTCCAGATGTAGGAGGCCAGGCCGTACTCGGTGTCGTTGGCCAAACGCAGGGCTTCGGCTTCGTCCTTGAAGGGGATCAGGCAGACCACCGGGCCGAAGATTTCCTCCTGGGCGATGCGCATCTTGTTGTTCACGTCGGCGAACACCGTCGGCTGGATGAACTGGCCTTTGGACAGATGAGCCGGGAGGCCCGCAGGGCGCTCGAGGCCACCGGCAACCAGGGTGGCGCCTTCTTCCATGCCGATCTTGATGTAGCCAGTGACCTTGTCGTAGTGAGCCTGGGTGATCATCGAACCGACCTGGGTCTTCGGATCCTGCGGGTCACCGACAATCAGCCGCTTGGCGCGGGCGGCGAACTCGTCGACGAACTTCGCGTAGACGCTTTCCTGGATGAAGACACGGCTGCCAGCGGTGCAGCGCTCGCCGTTGAGCGAGAAGATGGTGAATAGCGCGGCATCCAGCGCCCGGTCGAGATCGGCATCGTCGAAGATCAGTACCGGGCTCTTGCCGCCCAGCTCCATCGAGTACTTCTTCAGGCCGGCGTTGGCCATGATCTTCTTGCCGGTGGCGGTGCCGCCGGTGAAGGAGATGGCACGCACGTCCGGGTGCTTGACCAGCGCGTCGCCGGCGATGTGCCCATAACCCTGGATGACGTTCAATACGCCGTTGGGGATGCCGGCTTCAAGGGCCAGGCGGCCCAGTTCGTTCGCCGTCAACGGTGACAGCTCGCTCATCTTCAGAACGGCGGTGTTGCCCAGTGCGAGGCAGGGCGCGGTTTTCCAGGTGGCTGTCATGAACGGCACATTCCACGGCGACACCAGGCCACACACACCCACCGGCTGATGCAGGGTGTAATTGAGCATCTGGTCATCGACCGGGTAGGTGTGACCATTCATGCGCGTGCAGACTTCAGCGAAAAAGTCGAAGTTGTGCGAGGCCCGCGGGATCAGCACGTTCTTGGTCTGGTGGATCGGCAGGCCGGTGTCCAGCGTCTCCAGTTCGGCCAGTTTGGGCACGTTCTGGTCGATCAGCTCACCCAGCTTGCGCATCAGGCGAGCGCGTTCCTTGGCGGGCAGGCCAGCCCACTTGGGGAAGGCTTCCTTGGCGGCCGCAACGGCCTGGTTCACCTCGTCGGCACCGCCGCTGGCGACTTCGCCGATGGCTTCCATGGTGGCCGGGTTGTAGTTGGTGAAGGTCTCTTTGCTCTCGACCTCACGGCCGTTGATCCAATGCTTGATCATGTACTCAAACCTCTTCTGCACGCGCCGCGAAAAACTCTTCTTCGCTGACGATGGTATTGACGAGACGGCCTACGCCTTCCACCTCCACAACGACTTCATCACCCGGCACCACGTCGGCCAGGCCCTCGGGCGTGCCGGTGGCGATCATGTCGCCCGGCTGCAGAGTCATGAAGCTGGAGAAGTACTCGATCAGGTAGGGGATATCGAAAATCATGTCCGCGGTAGTGCCTTCCTGCTTCAGCTCACCGTTGATCCAGGTGCGCAGCTTCAGATTGGACGGGTCCGGCACTTCGGCGGCGTCGACGATCCAGGGGCCGACCGGGGTGGTGCTGTCGCGGTTCTTCACCCGCAGGTTGGGACGGTAGTAATTCTCGAGGTAATCGCGGATCGCGTAGTCGTTGCAGACGGTGTAGCCGGCCAGATAGTCGAGGGCGTCTTCGCGTTTGACGTTGCGCGCCGGCTTGCCGATCACGGCCACCAGCTCGCATTCGTAATGCATGTACTTGACGTTGTCCGGGCGCCAGGTGACCTGCTTGTGGCCGGTGTAGGTCCCCGGCGACTTGATGAAGGCGAGTGGCTCGGTCGGCGCCTTGAAGGAAAGCTCGGCGGCGTGGTCGGCGTAGTTCAGACCCAGGGCAAACATGCTGCCATTGGCCGGGGGCAACCACTCGACCTGGTCTTCGAGCAGCAGCTCACCGCTGGGCAGGCGGACGGCGTTTTCGGCTTCGACGGTGACGTCATGAGTTTCGCCCTGATAGCGGATACGTGCGCGTTTCATCATTGGCTCCTTATTCCGCAACCACGGTGTTGGTCAGCTTGCCCAGCCCGGTGATTTCCACCACTACGGTGTCACCGGGCTTGACGTCCACACGGCCCTCCGGGGTGCCGGTGATGAGCACGTCGCCTTCGTTCAGGGTCATGAAGTCGCTCAGTTCGGCGATCAGCTGGGGGATGGTGCGCACCCAGTTGGCGGTACTGTTTTCCTGGCGGACTTCGCCGTTGACCAGCAGGCGCAGGGTCAGGGCGTTCGGGTCGGTGATCTGGCTGGCTTCCGCCAGCTCAGGGCCAATCGGGCAGAAGCCGTCACGACATTTGGCTTTCACCGCGGGGCGGTAGTAGCTGTCTTCCGGCAGGCTGAATTCGTTGACGATGGTGTAGCCCGCCACATGGCTCATGGCGTCGGCTTCGCTCACGCGGCTGGCGCGCTTGCCGATCACCACACCCAGTGCAGGGCCGGGCTGAAGGCGTTCCACCCCAGCGGGGAATACCACCGGCTGACCATCGGCATTGCGCGTATTAGGCGTCTTGATGAACAGCACCGGCTTGACCGGCGGCTTTTGGTAAGGCGCTTGCTGGAACTCATCCATCCGGCTATCGAGCAGCCCTTTGTAGTTCAGCGCAATGCCGAACAGGGTGCCGGAGGCTGCCTGGTCTAGGGAGCGGGCCATCGTTGTTCTCCGATACTTGGCTGCGAACCTGTCCGTCTGCAGCTCGTTAAGATGTTAACTTTGTAGTTAATATGTTAATGAATGTCAAGGGAGTCTGCTGGTCGTTTGGTCGACTTGCTGACCGAGCCGTGCGCCCACGGCATCCACTTCGATCAGTAGGTGATGCACACCGACTTGGTTTCGGTGAATCCTTCAATCGCTGCGCGGCCGAATTCACGGCCCATGCCCGACTGCTTGAAACCGCCGAACGGCATGTTCGGATCGACCGGCACGTGGTTGTTGACCCAGACGGTTCCGGCTTCGATACGGGGGATCAGGTCCATGACCCGGCCCAGATCGTTGCTCCAGATGCTCGCGGTCAGGCCGTAGCGGCTGTCATTGACCATCTCCACCGCGCGCTCCAGGTCGTCGTAGGCCATGACTGAAAGCACCGGGCCGAAGATTTCTTCCTGGATGGGGGTGGATTTCTGTTCCATGTCGCACAGCACCGTGGGCTGAACGAAATAGCCCGGAAGGTCCATGGTCTGGCCGCCGGTTGCGAAACGTGCGCCTTCCCTTCGGGTGATTTCGAGGTAATTCAATACGCTGGCTTGGTGCTTTTGGGAGACCAGCGGGTTGATCTGCGCATTCGGGTCCAGGCCCGCGCCGATGGTCATTCCCGACACTGCTGCGCTGAGCGCCTCGACGAACCGGTTGTACTGGCTGCGGTGCACATAGAGGCGAGAGGCGGCTGCGCACACCTGTCCCTGATTGAGCAAACCGCCACCAATGGCGCCGGCGACAGCTTTCTCGATGTCCGCGTCTTCCAGAACCAGCATCGGGTTCTTGCCGCCGAGCTCCAGGGTGAAGCGGGTCATGTTGTTCAACGCGGCGATACCGACCTGCTTGCCGACCGCGGTCGAGCCGGTAAACGAGACCTTGTTGACCAGCGGATGGGCGACCAGTGCTGCGCCGGCTTGCGAACCTTTGCCGATCAGTACGTTGAACACGCCTGCAGGGATGCCGGCTTCGATGGCCAGTTCGGCCAGGCGTAATGCCGTCAGTGGCGTTTCGTCGGCCGGTTTGATGACGATGGTGCAGCCGCAGGCCAGTGCAGGCATGACCTTCCACAGCGCGATCATCATCGGAAAATTCCACGGCACGATGCCCGCAACCACTCCTGCAGGCTCGCGACGGGTATAAGCATTGAAACGCGCGCCAGCCGGGATCGGGATCGAGACGTCGAAGGTTTGGCCTTCGATCTTGGTGGCCCAGCCCGCCATGTAGCGCATGTAGTTGACCGAGGCGCCAACCTCGATGGCGCGGGACAGGTGGATCGACTTGCCCTGGTTCAGCGTTTCGATCTGCGCCAGTTCTTCACCGTGCGCTTCGACCAGATCGGCGAAGCGCAGCAGTGTACGTTCGCGTTCGGCCGGTGCTAGCTTGCTCCAACGCCCGGAGGTGAACGCCTGGTGTGCCGACAGCACGATCGCATCGACTTCGGCAGCGTCGGCCTGGACTGTTGTAGCCAACGGCTCGCCGGTGGCCGGGTTATGCAGCGTGTGGCTGGCGCCGCCTTGGTCGGATAAGGATTGACCGTCAATGAACGAGGCGTGTCGTTTCTGAAGGAATTGGGTTACTGGTTGGATCACGTCGATCAAGGCAGACATTTGAGTGCTCCCGCTTCAATGTTGGCATCGCTGAACAGATGCCTCTTGGATGTCGGAGGTTAAGATCCCTCGTTGCAGGTGGCTTGACTCTGCGTGCAGCGCGATATGTTCATGCTTGCCAGAAGCCTGCTTTTGTCGGCAGCGCTTGCCAGGGATCATCATGCGAACGTTAAAATGTTCATCATTCCAACTCGAACTCGGAATCCCATGCCAACACGTCCATCCCTCACGCTGACACTCTTGCAGGCCCGCGAGGCCGCCATGAGCTTTTTCCGTCCGTCGCTCAATCAGCACGGCCTGACCGAGCAGCAATGGCGGGTCATACGCATACTCCGCCAGCATGGCGAGATGGAGAGCTATCGGCTGGCCGAGCTCGCCTGCATTCTCAAACCGAGCATGACTGGCGTGCTGACGCGTCTGGAGCGCGACGGTATCGTCAGCCGCCGTAAGCCGGCCCACGACCAGCGGCGCGTGCACATCAACCTCACGGAGAAGGGGCATCAGTGCTTCCTGTCCATGAGCGAGGACATGGAAGCCAACTATCGGCGGATCCAGGAGCAATTCGGCGAGGAAAAACTGCAGCAGCTGTTCGGCTTGCTCAACGAGTTCAAGCAGATCAAGCCCTGACGGGCTAAATGCAGGCATCGGGAGGGCACATGCGAGATCAGCAACCCATTCCCAATATCGATATCGGCCAGGTCTACGACCAGCGCTACGCCGACGCCGAGGTGCATTACGAGGCGCTTGGCAATCTGGCTGACTTCTTCGGTCGCAACATGCCCGTGCATCGGCATGACCGCTTCTTTCAGGTTCACTACGTCAAGAGCGGAACGGTGCGGGTCTATCTCGATGACCAGCGCTATCAGCAGCAAGGGCCGATGTTCTTTCTCACGCCGCCGACCTTCACCCATGCCTTCGTCACGGATGCCGAAAGCGACGGGCACGTCATTACGGTTCGCCAGCAGCTGATCTGGCCGCTGTTGTCCGAGGAGTTCGGGCTTGCGTCGGGCCCGAACATCTCGCCGGTTTGTGTAGGGCTGGCCGAGCTGGGGCCTGAGTTCGGACGTGAAATCATGCGCCTGAATCTGTTGTTCGACGAGTTGCGCAGCGAGTTCGCCGAGCAGCGTCCGGGCCGTGCATTGAGTCTTATCTCGCTGACACGGCTAATCTTCATCAGCCTGCTGCGCCTGTCCTCGCGCTCGCTCACTGCACAGCCGGCACGCGGCGAGGACCTTCACATCTATCAACGCTTCAACGAACTCATCGAGGCGCACTACCAGGCGCATTGGTCGCTGTCGCAATATGCCGAGGCGTTGGGCGCGACGGAAGCGCGACTCAACGATGTGTGCAGGCGTATCGCCGACCTGCCGTCCAAACGACTGGTCCATGATCGGCTTATGCAAGAGGCCAAGCGGCTTCTGCTGTTCACGGGGCATTCGGTCAACGAGATCTGCTACGAGCTGGGCTTCAAGGACCCGGCGTATTTCAGCCGTTTCTTCAGCCGTAACGCGGATGTCACGCCGGGTGAGTACCGCCTGCGTGCGGCTCGCAACGATCCGCACGCAGGCTAGGAGGGCGCCTGCCGGTTGCACCCGATCGCCCTCTGAGGATGCACCTTTCGTCGACGGCGCTGGCGCGTTGCGCGCGGAGGTAAGCGCTGCTTAGTCAGCGGTCTACTATTAATAGATTAACAATGTTGGATCGGCGCTTTTTTGATAGCGGTCGTTGTTTTATTCGTGAGTGAAAACAAATAAGTTATTGAATTTAAAGTATTTATCTGCTCATGTCTAGATGGAGCAACGCATAACGAGCTTGGCCCATTTGTCTGTATGTTGACTTTAGTCGTTAGAAGGTTAATGTATTAACCAAAGTCCGGGCGACCTTGCCCCCTGTCTCTAAAACAACAACGAAGGGACCCTACGATGCATACCGCCAAAGCTGCTGCCGCTGCCGTCCTGCTCGGGATATCGTCACTGGTCAGTGCCGAGACCGTCACCCTCAAGATCGGCCATTTCCTTCCCGCCGCGTCAAATGCGCATGCCAACGTCATCGAGCCTTGGTGTGCAGATCTGGAAAAAGAGTCGCAGGGTCGCCTGAAATGCCAGATCTATCCGTCGATGCAACTGGGCGGCACCCCGGCCAAGCTGGCGGACATGGCCCGAAACGGTGTGGCTGATATCGTCTGGACAGCTCCCGGCTACTCCGCGGGCAAGTTCCCGCGGGTAGAGGCGCTGGAGCTGCCATTCCTGCTCCCGTATGGCGGTCAGGCTGGCAATCGCATCATCTGGGACTTCTACGAGCAGTACGCGAAGGATGATTTCAAAGACTACAAAATGCTCGCGCTGTTTGGCGACGGCGGCATGGATGTACACACGCGCAGCACACCGGTAAGAACGGCAGCGGACTTCAAGGACCTGAAACTGCGCGCATCCAGCCGAACCATTTCCAGGACCCTGGAAAGCCTCGGCGCGACGCCCGTGAGCATGCCCCCCGCACAGATGACCGAGGCGATATCCAAGGGCGTGGTCGACGGTGCGATGGCGACCTGGGAAGTGGTGCCGCCTACCAAACTCGATGAAGTCACCCAATATCACAGCGCTGCCGAAGGCCGCCAGGCATTCGGCTACACGGTGCTGACGATGCTGATGAACAAGCGCAAATACGAGCAACTGCCGGATGATCTAAAGGCCATTCTCGACCGCAACAGCGGCAAGGCGCTGGCCGAGCGCTTTGGTGCCGCCTGGGACAAGGCGATCGCCGAGGCCAAACAGAAGGTACCGGCTGACTCGATCGTGCCGATTGCTGACGCGGAGTACCAAGCCATGGAAGCCGCCGTGGCTGCGGTACCGGATCAGTGGGCGAAAGAGGCCAGCGATAACGGGCTCGACGGTGCTGCGCTGGTAGACGGCGTGCGCAAGCTGGTTGCCGGTGACCGGTGATTAGATGAACGAGTCCCTGTCCTTTCCCACTACGCCTCAGCATGCCGGCTTCCTCCGGCGTGTGCTGGATATCACCACCCGATCCTTCGCCCTGGCGGGCGGGCTGATTCTGCTGGGATTGATCAACATGTCGCTGGTATCGATCGTCGGTAGAAAGCTGTTCTCCACGCCGATACGCGGTGACATGGAGATCATGGAAGTGGGGGCTGCCGTAGCCATTGCGGCTTTTCTGCCTCTGTGTGAGTTCAGAGGCAACCATCTCAAGGCTGATGCCTTCACGCTCAAGGCGCCCTTGATGGTGCGAAGAGTGCTGGATGGGCTCGCCCATTTTCTGTGTTTCTTCGCGGCCGCGATTCTCGTCTGGCGAACCAGCCTGCAGGCACTTGAAAGCCTGGAATACGGGGACGTAACCACGCTGCTTTCCATTCCTCTGTGGATTCCGCTGGCGCTGATTGTGCCCAGCCTTGCATTGCTTGCGCTGTGTGCGCTGGCAAGGGTGGCAGACATTATTCGCGGTGCGGGAGTGCGGGCATGAGCGGCTTGACGTTGGGGCTCATCGCGCTGGCTGTGACCATGTTCCTGCTGGTGATGCGCATCCATATCGGCGTCACCATGCTGGTTGGCGGTGCGCTGTGCTACCTGGCGGTGAATGACGGCGATTTCAACGCGTTGTGGTTCACCCTGAATAACCTGGCCTATTCGCGCCTATCGAATTATGACCTGGCGGTGATCCCGCTTTTCGTGCTGATGGGGCAGTTCGCCACGCACGGAGGATTGTCGAAGGGCATCTTCCGCTGCGCAGCGGCTTTCGTGGGGCATCTGCGGGGCGGGCTGGGAATGTCCGCCATCGGCGCTTGCGCCGGCTTCGGTGCCATCTGCGGCTCCTCGCTGGCAACGTCGGCGACCATGAGTCACGTGGCGTTACCCGAGTTGCGGCGTCATCACTATTCCGGACGTTTGGCGACGGCCACAGTCGCGGCGGGCGGCACCCTGGGCATTCTCATACCGCCCTCGGTGCCGTTGATCATCTTTGCGGTGCTGACCCAGGAGTCGATCGCCAAGCTGTTCGTCGCGGCGGTAATCCCAGGCATCCTTGCGGTGATCGGCTACATGATCGTCCTGCGCATCATGGTGGCACGCGACGAGGACACCATCGATGTGATCGAAAAAGCGTCGGCAAGCGAGCGTCTGCGTGCGTTCGTGCGTGTTCTACCGGTGATCGGGGTATTTCTGGTGGTGATCGTCGGGATCTACGGCGGTTGGGCGAACCCGACCGAGGCGGCATCCATCGGCGCGGCGGCCTGCGGCATTCTCGCGGTGCTGCAGGGCGGCATGCGCTGGGCCGGCATGCGTACCAGCCTGCTGGGCACGGCCGAAACCACCGCGATGATCTTCTTGGTGCTGCTCGGAGCTGACCTGCTCAATTCAGGCCTGGCGCTGACCCAGATGCCGACCGAACTGGCCACACGGGTGAGCGAGTCCGGCCTGGCTCCAATGATCGTGCTAGCGGCGATCCTGGTGCTGTACTTACTGCTGGGCTGCGTGATGGATTCGCTGGCGATGATCCTATTGACCATCCCGATCTTCTATCCGCTGATCATCGGGCTGGATTTCTACGGGCTCGATGCCTCCGAAAAGTCCATCTGGTTCGGCATCCTCGCCTTGATGGTGGTGGAGATCGGGCTGATCACGCCGCCGCTGGGCATGAACCTGTTCATCGTGCAGAAAGCGGCGGGCGACGTGCCGTTTTCCGAGACGGCGCGGGGCGTGCTGCCGTTCCTGGCCTCCGACCTGGTTCGCATCGTGCTGCTGGCGCTGTTTCCGATCATCAGCCTCGGCTTGCTTAGCCTGTAGATCGACATCGCAGCCGTCGCCCTGACGGCTGCAGCTGCTGGAGCAAACAATGACCACCGTAACCCGACCGCAGCGGCTGATCGTGCTGCTCGCGGCACTGACTGCATTCGGTCCGCTTTCCATCGATATGTACCTGCCGAGCCTACCCGTGATCGCTGCCGACCTCGGCGCGACCGAGTCGGCTATTCAACTGACCATCGGGGTGTTCCTGGGCGGCGTCAGCGCCGGGATGTTGCTTTATGGGCCGTTGTCCGATCGCTTCGGTCGGCGGCGGCTCCTGCTTGGCGGCATGCTCTTGTACATTCTCGCCAGCCTGGGCTGTGCGGTTAGCGCCGATGCGCAGCAGCTCACCGTGCTAAGGCTGGTCCAAGCCCTCGGCGCCGCTTCGGCGACGGTGCTGGCGCGAACCATCGTGCGCGATATTTTCGTGGTGTCGCAGGCAGCCCGAACCCTTTCACTGATGCATCTGGTGACCATGGTCGCGACGCTGATCGCGCCCATTCTCGGCAGCTACCTGATGCTGATCACCGGTTGGCGATCACTGTTCATTTCGCTCGCAGGCTATGCGGCAATCTGCCTGGTGTGCGTCTATCTGGCGATACCTGAAACCCATCCCTCGGAACGGCGGGGCGCGTCGGTGAGCCGCGCGTTCCGTGCCTATGGACGGTTGCTGCGCAGCGCGCACGCGGTGGGGCTGATTCTCTGCATGTCGCTGTGCTTCGCCGGGATGTTCGCCTACATCACCGCATCGCCCTTTATCTACATCGATTACTTCGGCGTGTCGGCGCAGCGCTATGGTTTGCTGTTCGCACTGAATATCGCCGGCGTCATTGTCGTCACCTTGTTCAATGCACGGCTGGTGACCCGCGTCGGGCCCCACCGCATGCTGGTCTTTGGCGTGCTCATGGCTGCTGCGTCGGGTATTGGGCTGCTGATCGTTGGGTTGATCGAAGCCGGCGGGCTCGCTGCCATCGTGGTCGGGCTGCTTTGTTATATCAGCGTCACCGGACTGCTGGGCGCCAACTGCCTGGCCCGGCTCCTTGGCGACTTTCCCGAGCAGGCGGGGGCCGCTGCGGGATTGGCCGTCGCTACCCAGTTCGGCTTGGGCATGCTGGCGAGTGCCTGGGTCAGCGCATGGCATGACGGCACGCCGCTCCCCATGACCCTGATCATCGCGACCACCGGAATCGGCAGTGCGCTGGCCTATGGTCTGGCCTGCCGGACTCGTCCGTAAGACTCGGCTTAGCCCGTATGGGCACCTGTACGGGGGAACATCCGAGGGGCGGCGAATGGTGTGTGTTTAGGGTGTTTCGGTGGCTGCCGTATTTTCATGAAAAGTGCAACTCACTCCCCGGAACATACATTTCGATGGATCGTTCACACATTCATAATCGAGCCATACCCAAGTCGATCCAGTCGTGGCATGGGGCGGGGCATCCTTGCGTGAATGCCCGTCGTTGTCCTGTCACGAATGGGTCGGCCGGAAAGCACAACCATAATCAGGGTCACCGTATGAAAAAGCCAAACCCGCTACTCGAAAGCCTTCAGGACATCCTGCCTGCCATTGCCGCCAATGCTTCCAAAGCCGAAGGGCTGCGCATGGTGCCACCGGAAAATATCGAGATGCTCAAGGGCATTGGCATGCATCGGGCCTTCCAGCCCAAGCCCTACGGTGGCCTTGAGATTTCATTGCCCGAATTTGCCGATTGCATAGCCGCGCTGGCCGGCGCCTGCGCCAGCACGGCCTGGGCGATGAGCTTGCTGTGCACGCATAGCCATCAACTGGCGATGTTTCCCAGGCAGCTACAGGACGAAGTCTGGGGCGAGAACCCGGATGCCACGGCCAGCAGCAGCATCGCGCCCTTCGGCAAGGTGGAGGAGGTCGAAGGCGGGGTCATCTTCAATGGCGAGATGGGCTGGAGCAGCGGCTCCGACCACGCCGAGTGGGCAATCATGGGTTGCAAGCGCAAAGACGCTGAAGGCAACCTGAACTACTGTTTCGCGGTGCTGCCACGCTCGGATTACGAAATCCGTGACGACTGGTATGCCGTCGGCATGCGGGGCAGCGGCACCAAGACGCTAAGCGTCAAGGATGCCTTCGTGCCCAACCATCGCATCCAGACCGCCAAGGACATGATGGAAGGCAAGTCGGCCGGTTTCGGTCTGTACCCGGACAGCAAAATCTTCTATTCGCCGTACCGTCCATATTTCGCCAGTGGTTTCTCGATTGTCAGTCTCGGGATCGCCGAACGCATGCTCGTCGCCTTCAAGGAAAAGACTAAAAACCGCGTGCGGGCATACACCGGCGCCAATGTCGGTGCGGCAACACCAGCGCTGATGCGCCTGGCCGAGTCCACCCACCAGGTCGCCGCAGCTCGCGCCTTTCTGGAAAAAACCTGGCAGCAGCATGCCGAGTACAGCGAAGCACATCGCTATCCCGATCGAGAGACGCTGGCGTTCTGGCGGACCAACCAGGCCTATGCGGTGAAGATGTGCATCCAAGCAGTGGATCGCCTGTTCGAGGCAGCGGGCGGTGGCGCCTGGATGGAAGCCAACGAAATGCAGCGCTTGTTCCGCGACGTGCACATGACCGGTGCTCATGCCTACACCGATTACGACGTGTGCGCACAGATACTCGGCCGAGAGCTTATGGGCCTGGAGCCCGATCCGACCCTGCTCTGAGCCGCTGCCCTTTCACTACAAGAACAACTGGCTGTCGGGCGCCGGCAGCCGAGGAGCCCTGCATGAACACCCCCCACGAGTCGGGTTTCGACCCGCGCGCCTTCCGCCGTGCGCTCGGCAATTTCGCCACAGGCGTAACCGTCATGACGGCCGCCACGCCTGCCGGTCAGCAGGCCGGCGTCACGGCCAACAGCTTCAACTCGGTATCGCTCGACCCCGCGCTGATCCTCTGGAGCATCGACAAGCGTTCCACCAGCTATGAGGTGTTTGCGGAGGCGAGCCACTTCGCGGTCAACATCCTGGCGGCAGACCAGATCGAGATATCCAACCAGTTCGCCCGCCCCAAGGACGACAAGTTCGCCGGGATCGACTTCGAGCGCGGCGCCGGTGGCGCGCCGCTACTGGCCGACTGCGCGGCACGCTTCCAGTGCGAACGGCATCAGATCGTCGAAGGTGGTGATCACTGGATTCTGATCGGTAAGGTGGTTGCGTTCGACGACTTCGGTCGGTCGCCGCTGCTCTATCACCAGGGCGCCTATTCCATGGTGCTGCCGCACACGCGGATGCACCGTCAGGACGAAGTGCAGCGGCCGACGAGCGCCTTTCAGGGACGTCTGGCCGACAACATGTACTACTTGATGACCCAAGCGGTGCGCTGCTACCAGGCCAGTTATCAACCTCGTCAGCTGTCCACCGGTTTGCGCACCAGCGAGGCGCGCATGCTGATGGTGCTCGAGAACGATTCGGGCCTGAGCATGGCGGACCTGCAGCGTGAGGTCGACATGCCCCTGCGCGAGATCGAGCAGGCGGCCGAGATACTCAAACGCAAGGGGCTGGTCAGTGACAGCGCTGCCGGCTACGCGCTCACCCCGTCAGGGAACGAGCAGACCGAGGATCTCTGGAGCATTTCCAAGGAACAGCAAGACGCTGTGTTCGGACGTTTCAGCGACGAGCAGATGTCGGCCTTCAAGCAGGTATTGAGAGGGTTGATAGCCGGTTGTTGAGTACGGACGGCGCCTCAGGGCGCCGTTTTACGTTTGGCGGCTCCATCGCGCTGTGATATTGAAAAGCCACCATGACAGCCCGATGCAAGAGCTCGGCAGCCAGGGGCAAGAAACTCCGGCCGCCGCGTTTCACAGTAGCAAGCGATTGCGCGACGCCTGATCGAGACGATCGCGTACTACTGCAACCGACGGCTTGGGCCGAATACGAATACGGGACGAACAATTATGAACCCGACACAGGTATCCAGTCTTGCGAACGCTGCACCAGGGAGCGCTTCAACCATGACGAAAAAGCTGGGCTTTCTGACCATGATGTCGATCTGTATCGGCGTGGTCATCGTGCAGGGCTCGATGATCTCGGCGACGCAGGGAATCGGTATCGGCGGCATGGGCTTCATCGCGGCGATGTTCGTCGCTTTCGTGCTGGCGCAATTCAACGCCATGACCTTTTCCGAGCTATCGCTGATGTTCCCGCAGGCCGGAACGCTGGCCACTTACACGCAGAAAGCGATCGGCCATTTCCCGGCCATCGTCGCGGTGTTTGCAGGTTACGTGGTGGTGGCAATGCTGGCGCTGCCGGTCGAGATGTTCCTGGTCGATGCCATCATCGGTGAGTTGCTCCCCGGCATGTTTCCAGCGAAGGTCGTGCCTATTGCCATCCTGGTCCTGCTGACGATCACTAACTTGGTGGGGGCAGATGTTTTCGCCAGGGTGCAGAATCTGCTGGCGTTCGTCCTTGTCTGCGCACTGGTGCTGATTGGCCTGTGCGCTGTGACCGGTATCGCCGAGCCGTATCCGGCGATCGAGGGAGCAGGGGTCGATTGGAGCTTCGCCTCGGTCGCTGATGGCAGCTTCCTGGGGCTGGTCGCCTTGGCGATGTGGCTGATGGTCGGGGTCGAATTCATCTGCCCGATGATCAACGAGGTCGACAAGCCCGAACGCAACATCCCGCGGGCGATGATGCTTTCGCTGGTGCTGATGCTGGCGATTTTCCTGACGTTCGTGGTTGGCGCTTCTCGCTACCTGAGCGCGGAAACCCTGGCGACGGCGCCGTTGCCGTACCTGGATTATGCGAACGCTGTGTTCGGTAAGGCTGGTCTGCTGGTTGCTACCGTCATGGCTATCGCAGCGACCTGCAGCACGATCAATACCGTACTCGCGGCCGTACCGCGGATGCTGCAGGGCATGGCCGAGAATGGTCAGGCGTTTCCGCAGATGAAGATCGTCAGCGAGCGCTTCGGCACGCCCTGGGTTGCGATCTTGTTCATGGCCATCATCATCGCCGTTCCTGTACTGCTCGCCGATATCGATTCGCTCATCACGCTGGTGATCGCCGCATCCACCAGTTGGCTGCTCGCCTACATCGTCGCGCACGTCAACGTGCTGGTTCTGCGCCGCCGCATGCCGGAGCACGCGCGGCCCTACAGGACGCCGTTCTATCCGCTGCCACAGCTGCTGGGTATTCTCGGCATGGCCTATGTGGCTCTGAACAACTCGCCGTCGCCGGAAATCACGGCGCTGGTCTACAAGATTACCGGTGGCATCCTGTTGCTGATCAGTGTCATTGCGGCGCTCTGGGTGAAGTTCTACATGAAGCGCAACCTGTTCGAACCGGATCTGTCGTAACCGCTCGACGAGGCGCCGCAAGGCGCCTTTTTTTCGTCTGCATGGCAGCGGCAAACAACACCACAGCAGCGAGAGGCAAGACGGGGGGTGCGGTTGAGGACTTAATTCTCTGAACGGATCGGGGGGAGAGTGCTCATGAGAGGATTGCTGCTGTTGCTGACGCTGTTGGCCGGTCTGGCCCAGGCCGATACCACACTCAGAGTGCTCAACTGGAAGGACTACATCGAACCCGAGGTGCTGGAACGCTTCAAGGCCGAGCATGCGGTGCGCATCGACTACCAGACCTTCACCTCGGCCGATGAACTCGACCGCCTGCTGGATGCCGGCACGCCCTACGACCTGATCGTGCCCTCGCATTTCCAGCTCACCAGATTGATCGACAGCGGCCGGCTTCTGCGCCTGGATAAATTCCGCCTGAGCCACTACGACAATCTGGATCCGAAACTACTCGCCTCCCTGGCGGCCTTTTCCAGGGCAAACGATTACGTCGTGCCTTATCTCTGGACCACCGTCGGCCTCGTGACGGATGACGCCAAGCTGGCCGAGCGGCTTGGTGAGACGCCAGCCGACAGCTGGTCCGTTCTGTTCGATCCAACTATTGCCAACAGGCTGAGCGATTGCGGCATCGGTTGGATAGACGCGCCGGAGGAAATCTTCTCGCTCTGGTTGAACTATCGCGGCAAACAGCTTGGGCGAGCCAGCCCACGGGCCCTGGAGCGCTATGCGCGGCGCATTGGCGAGTCGGCCTCACGGGTTGGCTCGCTGAACAATGACGCCTATGTGGATGGCCTCGCCAAGGGGCAGCTCTGCGTTGCCATGGCGTGGGCAGGGCACGCGATCACCGCCGCGCAGCAGCGCCCGTCGCTGCGATACCGGATCCCGCGTGAAGGCGGTTTGCTGACCATTGACAGCTGGGCGATACCTGCCAATGCCGGCAACCCGGAACTTGCCCATCGATTCATCAACTTCATGCTGATGGCTCCGGTTGCGGTCCGCAACACCCAGGCGACGGGCTTCTACTCACCGATGAAGACCACGCTGGCCGAGATGGAGGCTTTGGCGATCGCCGACGCCCGTCTTGTGCCAACCGCCGCTGCGCGGCAGCGCCTGTATTTCCTGGAGCAGCTGTCCCCTGATCAGAAAGCGGTCATTGATCGAGAGTGGTCGCGCTTGAAACAGGATCGGGCGCCTGACCTGGTGCCATAACCGTGTGGAGTGCTCATGTTCATCGATAAACGCCAACGGCTCGCCGAAGATCTCGTACAGCAGCTGGAGGCCCTGGGGCGGGGCGAACCCGTCGCGGCATCCGCGTCTCTGCGGCCGTTCCCGCTGCTGATCGAGGCACTCGACCAGCTTCAACGCCGGGAACAAGCTACAGCCGAACGGTTAGAGCGCTTCAAACACGAGGCGGCTGGCTCCCGTAGCGCTCTGAGCACGGCCGAGCAACGTATCGCGAGCCTGGAGCGCGATTGCATCGCCCTCGAGCATGCGCACCGCGAGGCCGCTCGGGCGCGTGAAGTCCTCGCGGAACAGAACGAACTGCATGCTCGTGAAGCGCATGTCTGGGAGATCATGCAGTCGACGCTCACCGAGGGCTGCTGGGACATCACGGTAGTCAACGGACGAGTCGACGACCCGGCCAGCCTGATGCGGCTGTCTGGGCAGTTCCGAGCATTGATGGGGTATGGTGCGGAGGAGCTGCCCGATGGCTGGGATAGCCAGGTCAGCATTACTCATCCGGACGATGCGCCGGCCATCTTCGCGTTGTTCGAGCGAGAAATCGTCAGTCCCGCCGGTAGCGGTGAGTACGTCATCGAATACCGTATGCGGCACAAGACCCGCGGCTATATCTGGTGCCGCGAGCGCGGACGTGCGGTGCGCGACGCCGCTGGCGTGCTCTATCGGGTGATCGGGGCGGTCAGGGACATCTCGGACGAACACAGCGCGCGCTCGGTCCATGAGCAGATGGTGCGGCAGAACCAGGCGACCTACGCGCAGATCGCCCAGGTCGTCAGCGTCATCAAGGGCATCGCTGATCAGACAAACTTGCTGGCGCTCAATGCGGCGATCGAGGCCGCCCGCGCCGGCGAAGTGGGGCGGGGATTCTCGGTGGTCGCCGACGAGGTGAAGAAACTGGCGGACCGGACTCGGCAGGCCACCCAGCAGATCCAGGAGATGCTCGAGGCGCAGACGCTGCGCGGTACGGGCAGTGGATCCGAGGCGAGCTGACAAGTAAATGAGCCAGGAGAGTCACGCCATGTCGAAGCTGCTGCGTGTCGTCCCGAGCATTACCTTGAGCCTGGCCCGCGAAATCCTGGCGTGCGTGATTGAGGAGGCCGAGCGCCAGGAGGTGGCCGTCAGCGTCGCTATTGTCGGTGCCGGAGGCGAAGTGGTGTTGACCGCGCATATGGATGGCGCACCGCCGCCAAGCCGCGCCATTGCGCTGAGCAAGGCGATGACCGCTGCCGCGTTCCGTGACTCGACGGCCGAGTGGGAGGAGCGGCTGGCCTGCTGCTCTGCAATGGTCAGGCAAGGCTTACCGTTGCAGCCGGGTCTTGCATTTTTCGGTGGCGGCGAACCCTTCGTGCATCAGGGCGACGTCATCGGTGCGGTTGGTCTTTCAGGTGCGTCCGAGTCGGTCGATGTCGCGTGCGCTCGCGCGGCCAGCGAACGGGTGAAGGCCTTGCTGCAGGGCCTGCCCGACTAGATGCCCGGCTTTTTCAGTCCTGGCATGATCGGTCAAGGCGGCGTCAGTGATGGTCAAGACTTTTGCGCGCTGAAAACCGTTAATAGGCCACTCCGTTGTAGCTTTGCCGGCAAACCAGATGTTTACCGCCAGAGCGTTCACCTCGTGCAGGTTGTCCCATGATCAATATCGAAACCCCGACGTATTACACCGCCACGAAGAAATACGACCTGAGCTTCCCTTCACTCGAAGGTGATATCGAGGCGGATGTCGTCGTGATTGGTGGCGGGTTCTCCGGCGTGAACACCGCGCTGGAACTGGCCGAGAAAGGAATCACCAATATCGTGTTGCTGGAAGCGCGCTATCTAGGCTTCGGCGGCACCGGGCGCAACGGCGGACAGATCATGGCGGGTATTGGCCATGATCTTGAAACGATCCGCAAGCAAGTGGGCGAGGATGGCCTGGCGAAGATCTTCGAAATCAGTGATCAGGGCGCCAAGATCATCAAGAGCCGTATCGAGCGTTACAACATCGATGCGGATTTCACCCATGGCTATGGCTACATGGGCTTCAACAGCCGCCAGGAGAAGACGCTGCGGGGCTGGGAAAAAGAATTTCGCGCCATCGCGCCGGATCAGGAAATCGAGCTGCTGACCGGGTCTGATCTGAAGCGGATGGTCGGGTCGGATGCTTACAGCTGTGGTCTTCTTCACATGGGCGGTGGCCATGTTCACTCGCTCAATCTGCTGCTCGGCGAAGCACAGGCTCTGACCAGCCATGGCGCCAGGCTCTACGAAAACAGCCCGGCGCTGGCCGTCGAGTACGGCGACCGAGTCACGGTGCGCACCGCCAAGGGCTCGGTCAGGGCGAGCAAGCTGCTCTGGGCCTGCGACAGCTTTCTCAACAAGCTCGAGCCCACGCTGCATAAGAAGACGCTCAACACCTACGCCTTCCAGATCATGACCGAGCCGCTGTCCGACGCGCTCATCGAGCGCATCAGTCCGATCCGCGGTGCGTTCAGCGATATCCGTCCGGTCATCGACTACTACCGGGTCACGGCTGAGAACCGGCTCCTGTTCGGTTCTGCTACCCCGTACGTGGAGCATATTCCCAGCGACCTGAAGGCCTGGAATCGCAACCTGATGCTTAAGATCTTCCCCTATCTCAAGGACGTGAAGATCGATCTGGCTTGGGGCGGGCCGATGGCCGTCGGTGCGAACCTGTTCCCGCAGATCGGCTCCTTGCCCGGTCATCCAAACGTGTTCTTCGTACAGGGTTACGCAGGATTCGGCGTCACTCCGAGCCACATCATCTGCAAGGTTCTCGCCGAGGGGATGAACGAAGGTTCGGCCCGCTACGATCTGATCAGTTCTGTACAGCATGCCGATATCCCGGCCAAGGACACCTTGCGTGCCCTCATTCTCACGGGCGGCAAAACCTGGCATCAGCTCGAAGGCTTCTGGACCGGGCGCCGCTAATAACGACTCACCTCAACTGGAGGAACTGCCATGACCCCGATCAAACAGCGTGTTACGTATCAAGAACTGGATAGCTGGGGCACTGTCGCTGACCTTGGCTCGGAAATCCTCGAAGGTGAAGCGAAGATAGCCGGTCGCATGACCTTCGGTGCGCCGACCGATCCGGTCAGCGCTGGCTACTTCGCCGCGACCAGGAGCAAGTTCCGCATGGTCTATCCGTTCACCGAACAGGCCACCGTCGTGCACGGCGAAGTGGTCCTGACCGATGAAAAGACCGGACAAAGCACCCGATACAAAGCTGGCGAGAGCTGGTTCGTCGAAAAAGGCACGCCCGTTCTGTGGGACGTCGTCAGCGACAGCTTCACCAAGCACTACCTCGCGGTCGTCTGACCCATCCGAGCCCGCCGGAAGGTCTGGCGGGCTCATTCTCTCGGTTGGCTTCGAAGAGCCATACAAGGGGGGCGTTACATGCTTGCGATTGAAGGGTCCGGGGTGTCCGCCACCCAGGCATGCCTCAGGGCGGTGACTTTGGCGGTTCCTGCGGCTAGCGCTGCGCTGTACCGCATCGATGAGGGGCTCGACGCCTTCGACTACGAACTGCTCGGGCTGACGCCCACCATGCACCAGCGCTACCTCGATACCTACCAGCGCTTCGATCCGTTGAGACCCGTCCGATGTCAGGCGCTAGGCCTGGATCTCGTCACCCTCGATGAAGCCCGGGCCGTCCAGTCACGTTCTGCCTGCGATACCTACGGCCGATTTCTTGCCCGTTTTGGCGTGTGCGATGTCGTGGAGCTACTGGTCAGCGATCAAGGCCGACCTGTATTGGGTATCTCGCTGCTGCGTATCGTAGGGCAGGGGACGTTCAATGATCGCGACCTTGACTGCCTGGCGGGCATGCGCGGCTTGCTCCAGCTGGCTCTACCATCGCTCTGTCCACCGTCGGCCGACGCGTTCAAGCGCTTGACCAGTCGTGAGCGCGAATTGACCGAACTGCTCCGTCAGGGAGCGAGCAACAAGGTGCTGGCCCAGACACTCGGGGTTGGCTTGCCCACGATCAAGACGCATCTCAACAACCTCTATCGCAAGTTGGGCGTGCATAACCGCACCGAGCTGATCGCGACGCTTTTTCTGCAGAACTGAGGGTTCTGCAGTAAGCGTCCGGCGTAAATCGCTTGCCCCGGCTTAGTTCAAGCGCATCAACGCCTGGAGCGAGACGGCACGATAGTCCTTGGGACTGGCCTCGTACTGTTTCTTGAACGAGCGACTGAAATGCGCCGAATCGGTGAAACCCCATTTGTATGCGATCGAGGTGATCGACTGATGGCGCAGGTTCGGGTTGGCCAGGTCGGCCGCGCTGCGTTTGAGTCGCATGCGCTGAATGTAACGGCAGACACTGTCTCCCTGCTCTTCGAACAGGCGGTACAGATGTCGAACGGATATTTCCAACCGAGTCGCAAGCGAGAGGGGCGTGAGGTTCGGCTGACCGAGCGACTCATCGATTAGCTTGTACACGCAAGCACGGAGGCTTTGGCTGTCCAGCGACTCGAACACCATGTCCTGGTTGGCGTTGCGGCAAAGCGACGGCCTTAGCAGCGTCGTGAACGCAGACAGTAGGGAGCCCGCCTCGCTGGTATCTGCGGTAGAGCCTTCTTCATACAGGCAGAGCTGGTCGATGAGCAGCTTGAGCATGCGGCCGCTGGTGTGATTGGTCGAGACCTTGCCGAACTGTGTACCGGGGCTGCGCAGCACTTTGACCACCTCAGCTCGGGGGAGCGCAAAGGAGGCATGTTCGATCAGTCCCTGGGGAGTGATTTCGCAACTGCCCACCGAATCCATCAAAACGATATCGCCCGGAACGAGCGTGAAGGTTATGCCGTTCTGTGAAATCTGGGACGTACCGCTGCGCTGACTGACCAGAAAGCAATTGCTCTCATCCTCGCGGTCCGGGCGGCGAGTGCGTCTGATCAAGCCGGCATTGGTCTTCAAGTGGGCAAGTGTGATTCCTGCATGAGCTCGGGCTTCAACTTCGCCAATGAACAGGGAGCGGTTATAGGCGAGCTGTGTTTCATAGGCGCCGCAAACCGATTCGATTGATTGCTGCCAACGTTCCAATGCGTGGTGTGTGGTCTGTTGCCCCAACATGGCGCCCTCCGAAGCACAGCTGCTCATTCGTAATTCGTTAATATGTTACCTATCGGAGCAATTTGCTCCTTTAGGCCAACCATAATTAGAAAGGAGCATTTTTTGTGCCAGCGCTCGTCAGCGGTGAATGGAAAATTCCTGATCGAGCTGCTGTGGATAGCAGTACGCTGGTTCGCGCCTAGTCATTGCGTCGGCTTGTACGAAAGCCTTCCCGGCTTTGCTGCTAGTGGATGACCGCCGGCATGTCGATACGGCGCCAGATGGCTTCGAAGACGCTGTACAGGGCGAAAGCCGCCAACCCGAGACCGACCAGCGAGAGCCAGAAGGCACCGAAGGGCAGGCTTTGTAACGCATTCAGCGCATCTTCCAGACCAGGCGGATCGGTTGGTTCGTAGCGCGCTCCGCCACTGAAAAGCATGCCGGCAATGATCAGGAAGGCAACACCTCGCGCAATCAGACCTGCGCGTGAAATCGGTCGGACCCAGCGCATGACATCTTCGGAGGCGTAGAAATATTTTTCGAACTTTGCTTTCCAGCCCTTGATGATATGAGCGATACCCACGCCAAGCGGAATCAGTGCAACGGCGTAGACCAGGTAGTTGGAAAACTTCCAGCCGAGCAGACCCGATAGGAAGTCCTGGCCATCAGAGCCGCCACTGCCACCTGCATTGCCTATCGGACTGCCGAGCAGGCCCAGCGTGAACAGCGTGAGCAGGGCATAGGCGATCGCGCTGCCGACCAGACCAGCTCGGATCGCGAGGCCTTTGGCGTCGGCGCCATGACCTTCCGGATCGGCGATCGCCTGAGTCAGGCGCCATGCCGCATAGGCCACGAGCCCTACCACCAAGATCCAGAGCAAGGTTTCACCGAACGGCTGGCCCAACAATTGTTGGATGGCGCCTTTTGTGCCGATGGTTTCACCGCTGCCGATACCGGCAAGGAACGCGAAAGCGCCGATGATCAGGTAGACCACGCCTCGAGCGGCGTACCCGCTCCGTGCGAGCCAGACGATGCCTTTGCTTATGCTGTCGTCATCTTTTGCACTGGCTGGGTTGGTGTGCATAGAGCATCCTTGTGTATGTAAGTGTGTTCAGTAGACGCGTAACGTCGCGCAACGGTTCGCGAAACTCGGGACACAGCTGCCGGCCGGTGGTGGTAGCAATGAGAGCGAACGTAAACGGGACGCCGAGCCGAGCCCGCTAGGCAGCGGCGCCAGGCACCACTGAGCCGTCGGCATGGCTGCTAGTGCTGCAGGGCTATTGATGCCGATTGCCAGCGGCTTCTGAGCGCGGCAAATCCTGCCGGCACGGTTGGCCGTCGCGAGGTTGCGGCTATCGGACACAGATCAAGGCGTCGTGGCGGTCGCACAATCCCGACAGTTAATGAGAAACTGTGTCGTCTTCACGTAAGGAACTTCCGAGCATCATGTCGTTTAGCCGTAGACAGATACTCACCGGGCTGGTCGGGCTGGGCGCCGTCGGCGCAGGCGTCGGGGGCGTACGCTACTGGCTCGGGCGTCCCGCTGATGTCGCCACCCATGATTACGACCTGATCGCAGCACCCGCTGATATCGAGCTGATTCCTGGTGCGGCGACGCCCGCCTGGTGTTACGGCGGGCAAGCTCCAGGCCAAGAATTGCGTGCGCGACAGGGTGACTGGCTGCGGGTGCGCTTCACCAATCATCTGCCGGAACCGACCACCATCCACTGGCATGGCATCCGTCTGCCGTTGAACATGGATGGCGTGCCGTACGTATCGCAGCTTCCGGTGTTGCCGGGCGAGTCATTCGATTACCGCTTTCAGGTGCCTGATGCAGGCAGTTTCTGGTATCACCCGCACACTCGCAGCGCCGAACAGCTTGGTCGCGGCCTGGTCGGGCCGCTGATCATTGAGGAACGTGAGCCGAGCGGCTTCCGCCACGAGCGCACGCTGAGCCTGAAGAGCTGGCACGTCGACAAGGAAGGCGCATTCACAGCCTTCAGCGTACCGCGCGAAGCCGCACGCGGCGGCACTCCGGGCGTGCTCTCGAGCGTCAATGGCGAGCATGCGCCGACATTGGAATTACCCGCCGGACAGGTGGTGCGCCTGCGCATTCTCAACCTGGACAACACGCTGACCTACCGGTTGAATCTGCCGGACGGAGAAGCGCGTCTCTATGCGCTCGATGGCAACCCGATCGATCCGCGTCCGCTCGGCAAGGGTTATTGGTTGGGGCCGGGCATGCGCGCGGATTTGGCGTTGAAGGTTCCGCCGGCTGGCGAGGAGCTGTCGCTGCGTAATGGTCCGCTACGGTTGGCCACCCTGAAGTCGGTGAACACCAACGAGGTAGGGGGGGACTGGCCTGCGGCGCTACCCGCCAATCCTGTCGCCGAACCGAATCTGCAGCAGGCCGAAACCCTGCGCTTCAACTTCGAATGGGCCGGCACCTTGTCCAGCGACGCGGGGCAGGACAAGGCGTTCACCTTCTGGCAAATCAACGGCCAGGCCTGGGACATCAACGACAAGACCTGTGCGGACCGACCAATCGCGACGCTGAGAAAGAACGGCCACTACATCTTCGAACTGCGTAACCTCAGCCAATATCAACACCCGATTCATTTGCACGGCATGACCTTCAAGGTGATCTCGTCCAACCGCAAGAAGATCGACCCCTGGCTCACCGATACCTATCTGCTGGGCAAGAATGAAACCGCCAGAATCGCGTTGGTGGCGGATAATCCGGGCGTTTGGATGTTTCACTGCCATGTCATCGACCATATGGAAACCGGGCTGATGGCGGCCATCGAAGTGGTGTAAGCAGCTGCTGCCAAGCGTCACAACAGCAAGTGAACAGCGAGTGTCTGGAGTGGGTAAGCTGGATTTGAAATGAAAAGACCCGTGATCATCGATCGTTCTCGTGACGAGGACTTCATGCGTGAAGCGTTAGCGCTGGCCGCAGAAGGTGCGCAGTTGGGAGAAGTTCCGGTAGGGGCGGTAGTGGTGCAGAACGGCCAGGTCATCGGCCGCGGCTTCAATTGTCCGATATCTCGCCACGACCCCAGCGCGCATGCCGAAATGGTGGCGATCCGTGACGCAGCAGCGAATATCGCAAACTACCGACTGTCGGGCAGTACGCTGTACGTGACGCTAGAGCCTTGCAGTATGTGCGCCGGACTGATTGTGCATTCACGCATCCAACGAGTGGTGTACGGCGCTACGGAGCCCAAGGCTGGTGTAGCGATCAGCCGCGGGCAGTTCTTTTCCCAGGCGTTTCTCAACCACCGCGTGGTGGTCGAAGGTGGCGTTATGCCAGATGCGTGCAGCGCAATGCTGAGCGAGTTCTTTCGGGCTCGGCGCCTCAAGGCTCGTGAAGGTGGGGCACTGGGGCAGGTGGAAGGCTGAGAGGGCGAACGTCTGACGATCAGACGTTGCCGCTGTAGCGACGCACGCCTGCTTCCGGCAGCTTTTCGTGGGCGGCAATACTGCCCTGGGCGGGAAATACCACCAAATGGTCGGCGGCGATGCCAATGCCGACATCCTGGCCGGTCGGATAGTCCGCATGGCTGGGGAAGATCCCTTCGAGCAGATTGCCGGTCGGCAATTGCAGGCGATACAAGGTCGAGGCGCCGAGGAACGTCTTGCCGACGATGAGCGCCTTGAGCGCGCTTTGCGGCGAATAGACGATGTCGTCGGGGCGCAGCAGAACGTCCACCGAGCTGCCGGCCGGCATGGTATAGGCACGGTTGCCGCGAATGACGCCAAGCTCGGTCTGTACCGTTTCCGGATCGATCAACTGTCCGCGAATGAAGTAACCCTGGCCGATGAAGCTTGCGACAAAAGGCGTAAGCGGTTCATGGTAAAGGTTGAACGGCGTGTCCCACTGTTCCAGGCGACCATCCTTGAATACCCCGACCTGATCGCTGACGGCGAACGCTTCTTCCTGATCATGGGTGACGAGAATCGCACTGGTGCCTCGCGCCTTGAGAATCTCTCGTACTTCATGGCTCAGGCGGCGCCGCAGGTCGCCATCAAGGTTGGAGAAAGGCTCGTCGAGCAGCAGCAGCTCCGGTTCGGGAGCGAGTGCTCGAGCAAGCGCGACACGTTGCTGCTGACCGCCGGATAGCTCGTGCGGGTAGCGCTTGCTGAGGGGCGAAAGATGCACCAGCTCGAGCATTTCGCGAACGATACGTTGGCTGTGCGGGTGCTTGCGAATGCCGAAGCCGATATTTTCCGCCACGGTCAGATGGGGGAACAGTGCATAGTCCTGGAAAACCATGCCGATCCGGCGCTTCTCCGGCGAGAGCGTGAAGCCACGTCGCGAGAGTACGGCGTCGCCCAGCTGGATCTCGCCTTCGTTAATGTGCTCGAAACCGGCGATGGCCCTTAGCGTGGTGGTCTTGCCGCAGCCGGAAGGCCCCAGCAGGCAGCCGATGTCGCCGCGATTCAAGTGCAGATTGAGGTTCTGGACGACGCTCTGTCCGCCATAACCGCAGTCCAGATTGCGCAGATGCAGCAGCGGCTGATGGCTCATGCGTGGTGGTAGGCCGGCTCGACCAGAAATTCAAGCAGGGCCTTCTGTACATGCAGACGGTTTTCGGCCTGGGACCAGGCGACTGAGCGAGGGTCGTCGAGCAGGTCGTGGCTGATCTCCTCGCCTCGATGAGCCGGCAGGCAATGCATGAACAGCACGTCTTCGGCCGCCACGTCGAGCAGGGCGCGGTCGACCTGATAGGGGCGGAAGGTGGCGATCCGTGCGGCGACTTCGTCTTCCTGGCCCATCGAGGCCCATACATCGGTACTGATAAGATGAGCGCCGGCAGCCGCTTCTCGCGGGTCGCGGACGATCTTTACCCGATCACCCGCTTTGGCCAGCAGTTCGCCCTCGGGCTCGTAGCCTTCAGGGCAGGCGATACGCAGTTGGAAATCGAACTGGATCGCTGCTTCCATATAGGAGTTGCACATGTTGTTGCCATCGCCAATCCAGGCCACCGTCTTGCCGGCGATGCTGCCACGGTACTCATGGAACGTCTGCATGTCGGCCATCAGTTGGCAGGGATGCAGATCGTCGGACAGGCCATTGATGACGGGCACCGATGAGTGGGCCGCGAACTCGGTCAGGGTGGCGTGAGCAAAGGTGCGAATCATGACCGCATCAAGCATGCTCGACATGACGATGGCCGAGTCGCTGATCGGCTCGCCGCGCCCCAGTTGAGTATCGCGAGGCGAGAGGAAGATCGCCTGGCCGCCCAGTTGAATCATGCCGGCCTCGAACGACAATCGAGTCCGCGTCGAGGCTTTCTCGAAGATCATTCCCAGAACCCGATTCTTCAGCGGCTCGAACAGAATGCCGCGCTCGCGCAGATCCTTCAGCTCGATGCCGCGACGAACCAGGCCAAGTAGCTCCTGGGGCGTGCAATCCATCAGTGAGAGAAAATGCCTTGCGCTCATATCAACTACCTTTATTGCCGCAATCGAGGCCTGGGGTTTTTTCAAGAAAAAAGGAGGCCTACGACAGGGGTCGCACCAGAAGCGACGAAACGGGAAAGGCGCGATCTTATCCAGAAAGCCTTCACGGGCGCAAATCGGCCTCAGCACGCTGGAAACGTGCCCCACAAGCGAGCATTTATAAGTGGTGGAAGAGAAAAGCCGAGTCCGCGACTCGGCTTTTAACCTGTTGTTACGGTACAATGCGCGCCAACCGTGACTAGCCGAGGTGCCCCATGGATATCATCGAAACCATCAAAGAGCAGATCGAAAAGAACCCGGTGCTGCTGTACATGAAAGGCTCGCCCAACGCCCCGCAGTGCGGCTTCTCCGCCCGCGCGACGCAGGCTGTGATGGGCTGCGGCGAAAAATTCGCTTACGTGGACATCCTGCAGAATCCCGAGATTCGGGCGAACCTGCCGAAATACGCCAACTGGCCGACCTTCCCACAGCTGTGGGTCAACGGCGAGCTGGTCGGTGGCAGCGACATCATTCTGGAAATGTTCGAGAAAGGTGAACTGCAACCGCTGATCAAGGAAGCCGTGCAGAAAGCCGGCGCCTGATCGCGATGCCCGACTGAACCCGCCGCACGGCGGGTTTTTTATGTCTCGACGCCTTTCGATCGAGGCGTGGCGGTCGCTGCAAAGCCGCGTTGCGCTGGGCAGATGCTGGAATGAAAACGGGAGCCGATGGCTCCCGTTCGCATTACAGGCAGAAGAATCAGTCGTCCATCTGGGACTGGAGATAGTTTTCCATGCCGACCTTGTCGATCAGGCTCAACTGGGTTTCCAGCCAATCGATGTGTTCTTCTTCGGACTCGAGGATGTCTTCCAGCAGCTCGCGGCTTCCGTAGTCGCCGACGCTCTCGCAGTAGGCAATGGCAACCTTGAGATCCTGGACGCCCCCCTGCTCGAGCTTTAGGTCGCAGTCGAGCATTTCACGCGTGTTCTCGCCGATCAGCAGCTTGCCGAGATCCTGCAGATTGGGCAGACCTTCGAGAAACAGGATTCGCTTGATCAGCTTGTCGGCATGCTTCATCTCGTCGATGGATTCGTCGTATTCATGCTTGCCGAGCTTGCCGAGTCCCCAATCTTCATACATGCGGGCATGCAGAAAATACTGGTTGATGGCGACCAGCTCATTGCCGAGGATTTTGTTGAGGTGCTGAATGACTAGCTTGTCGCCTTTCATGTCGGTGTCCTGCGTTGAATCAATATGTTCGATGCAGGCAGTCTGGCCACCAACTCGTGGGCTGTCAAACCTAAGTCGTTGAATGCAAAAGGGTAAAACTGAATAAGAATACGTCTGTTCCGCGAATGGGGAGCAACACTTTGATTTACGGTCAGAAAAAAGCCGGGCATAGGCCCGGCTTCGAAATATGCTGTTTCTATCAGGCGGGAGCGAAACCGGCGGGGTAGGCCAGGGAAACCTGAGCGCTTTGGACATTGCTCAGCGTTTCACGGACCACTTGCTTGGCAAGGCATGCACATTTGCCGCACTGGCTGGCAACGCCGGTGGCCTCACGTACCTCACGATAGCTGCAGCAGCCTTCGTAGATGGCTTCACGGATCTGGCCGTCGGTAACACCCTGGCAAAGACACACGTACATATGAACTACCCGTTGGGTCTGCGATGTTTGAGATGCTAAACAGAATGAGAATGATTGTCAAAGATCGTTCGTCGGGTAGCGTGCGCCGCCTGGATAGCCGAATTGTCGCTGTGGTTGCATGCGTATAGACGGTTGGCTGAATTGCGCTAATCGAGTGATAAAAGTCCGAACGCGCGATGGGTTAAACTGCGTCCCCTTTTCTGTGTCTGGAGCCGTCATGGCCCTGCAAGCCACGCCCTATAAAGTTGAGATCAATCTCACTGACCTCGATCGCCACGTTTATCAGGATCTGCGCTTTACGGTTGCCCGGCATCCGTCGGAAACCGAAGAGCGTCTCGCCGCCCGGTTGATCGCCTATGTGCTCTGGTACGGCGAGCAGTTGGCGTTCGGCCGCGGGCTATCGGATGTCGACGAGCCGGCGCTATGGGAGAAAAGCCTGGACGATCGCGTGCTGCACTGGATCGAAGTCGGCCAGCCAGACGCCGAGCGGATCACTTGGTGTTCACGGCGTGCGGAACGATTCAGCCTGGTGGCCTACGGCAACTTGCGTGTCTGGCAGACCAAGGTTCTCGACAGCGTGCGCAGCCTGAAGAAGATCAACGTGGTGGCGGTCGATCAGGAGGCGCTGGAAACCGTGGCGCGTGATCTGCCGCGGGCAATCAGCTGGAGTGTCATGATTAGCGAGGGCGGATTGTTCATCACCGATGAGCGCGGCCAGCATGAAGTACCGCTTGAATGGTTGATCGGCGAGCGCGGCTAAAGCGCCGGAAGGACTCGCCGGGGCGTCTGTGCCCCGGCAAGCAGCGATTCAGGACTGCCAGAACTGCACCAGGGCGTTGAAGGAGAGCACCACGCCCGCTGCGGTGGCGATCATTGCCAGCAGGCCGAATACCAGCATCCAGGTGGGATGGCGGTACTCGGTGCCGACAATGCTCGGCTTCTTGGCTGCCCACAGGACACAACCCAGTGCCAGCGGCAGCACCAGTGCATTCAACGAGCCGGCGATGACCAGTACCTTGACCGGTTGGCCGACCAGGCTGTAGATCAATGTCGAACAGGCGATGAAAGCGATCACTACGCGCTGATTGTTGCGCTGGATGCTCTCATGCAGCGAATACATGAAGGTTACGCTGGTATAGGCGGCACCGATCACCGAAGACACTGAAGCGGCCAGCAGCACCACACCGAAAATCTTGTAACCCACCGTACCCATCGAATGGGAGAACACCGACGCGGCCGGGTTGCCGGGATCCAGGCTCAGCCCCTGGCTGACGACGCCCAGGGCGGCCAGGAACAGGCAGATCCGTACTACGCCCGTCGTCGCGATACCGGTCACTGCGGCGCGCGTCACGACGCCCACGTTCTGTACGCCGGTGATGCCGGCTTCCACCAGGCGATGGCCGCCTGAAAACGAGATATAACCGCCCACGGTACCGCCCACCAGTGTCACGATCGGCAGCAGCAGGATCAGCGGGTCGTCGGGATTGAAGCTGCGGTTCAAGGCTTCCATGACCGGCGGGCTCGATTGCAGCATGGCGTAGCCGATCATGCACAGCATGACCAGTCCAAGCAGCTGCATCACCGAGTCCATGACGCTTTTGGCGTTGCGCAGTAGAAAGATGCCGATGATCAGTACCGCTGCGATCAGTGAGCCGATCACCGGCGGTACGCCGAAAATCACGTTCATTGCCAGGCCGGCACCACCGATATTGCCGATATTGAAGGCGACTCCGCCGAGCACGATGAATGCGGAAATCAGGTGGCCGACCCCCGGCAGAACCCGGTTCGCCACGTCCTGACCGCGCATGTTGGCAACGGTGATGATCCGCCAGATGTTGAGCTGGGCGCCGATGTCGATCAGCAGCGAAATGACAATGGCGAAGGCGAAGCTCGCCAGATATTTCTCGGTGAACAGCGAAGTCTGGGTCAGAAAGGCGGGGCCGATCGACGAGGTTGCCATTATGAAGATGGCGCCGCGCAGGACGTTGCGTTGCGACGCAGGGGTGGCGCTGGAGGTGGGGTGCATTGGAGTACCTTTTTTCTTTATTGGCGTTGGGGCAGGTAGGAATGCAGCCGGGCGTGAACCGGACTCTCTTGTAATTGTTGTTTTGGTTTTGTGTGGTCTGGTCTGGGTCGGGTCACCTTTGGGTTTTCTATCGCGTTCGGGAGTACGGTCCGTTGATTCGCTTCGCTATCGAGAGGGCTGACGACGCCAGCTACCTAGCAGCCCGCGTTGCTGGTTCTGCGCGCGCTCCAGGGATATTGGTTTGAGCCGCAATGTGGTTCCCGGCATGCACTGAGCCAGATGAGCGACTGCCAGCGGCGTTAGGGCGCCGAGCCGCGGATAGCCACCGATGGTCTGCCGGTCGTTGAGCAACACGATGGGCTGGCCATCCGGCGGGACCTGAATGGCCCCGAGCGGAACGCCTTCGGAAATCATCGACTGGTGCGAGCTGCGCAGTACCGGCCCGCGCAGGCGAACGCCCATACGATCGGCCCGCTGGTCCACGGTCCATTCGCAGTTGAATGCATCGAACAGGCTTCGCCCGCTGAAGTCACCGATCTGTGCACCCAATACCACCGGCAGCGCATTAGAAGTGATCAGCGGCAGTGTCTGGGTGGCATCCAGAGTTCGCGGTAGGGGGGCTGCGCCATTCCAGTGCAGCCGGTCGCCTGACGCCAATGGTTGGCCGTTTCCGTGTAGCCCACCTAGTTCTTCCCGGCGTACCGTCGCGCAGCTGCCGAGTAGCTGCGGGGCCACGAAACCACCGGGCGCGGCAAGGTAGGCGCGCACGCCCTGGCGCGGCTGGGCGAAGCTGAGCCGTTGCCCCCTGCGAATGCTGAAGCTGCGTCCCGGCGCGATGGGCTGACCGTCCAGTGTGGCGCCCAGATCGGCGCCGCACAGCGCCACGCAGGTATCGGCTTCGGCGAGCAGCACGACATTACCAAGGGTGATTTCCAGGGTAGCGGCCTGCAGCGGATTACCCAGCAGCCAGTTGGCCCAAGCCTGGGAGACCCAGTCAGCAGCGCCGCCCTGGGTCACGCCCAGGTGACGGACACCGAACCGGCCGCCGTCCTGCAAGCTGGCCAACGCGCCACTGCGTTCGATCAGCAGGCTCATGGCATCACCTCGAACGGGCTGTCGTCACCGCCGAGGCGCACGAATTCATCGTGCTCGATAGGCTGAAAACGCACATGGTCGCCAGGCTGCCAGATGCTGTAACCCTCCATTTCTCGATCGAACAGCCGGGTTGGGCTGCGGCCGATCAGGTTCCAGCCCCCGGGCGAAACGAGCGGATAGATCGCGGTCTGGCGGTCAGCGATACCCAAGCTGCCAGCCGGGACCTGTTTACGGGGTGTCTGCAAGCGAGGACTGGCGAGGATTTCATCGACCAACCCCATGAAGGCGAAGCCCGGCGCAAAGCCCAGCGCGAACACCTGATAAGTTCGGGCGCTGTGCTGCTCGATCACACCGGATATTCCCAACCCGCTGCGCTGGCCGAGGGCCTCGAGCTCCGGCCCGACGCTGGGGTCGTACCACACCGGAATGTTCAGCTCGCGCGCCTGACCACCTGCGTCCGGCTGCAATTCATGCAGGGCATCGGCGATGCACTGGCGCGCCTGATGGTCGTCCAGTCGTGTCAGGTCGTAATGCACCAGCAGCGTCGTATAAGAGGGCACCAGGTCGATCAGCGCCGCACCGAAGACCTCACGCAGACGGCTGGCCGCAGCCAGAAGCCAGGGCATATGGGCTTCGTCGATCTCATCGAACAGGCGCAGCATCAGGCTGTCGATGCCGACCACTTCGATACGCGGCTTCATCCCGCAAGGCTCTCGAGCGTCTGGCGGATGCGCTGCACCGCAGCAACCGAGCCGGCGTTGTCGCCATGCACACAGAGCGTGTCAGCGCGCAGAACCAGCGCGCTGCCATCGCTGGCGATCAATGGTTCGCCTTTGGCCAGGCTGAGCGCCTGGGCCGCGACAGTATTGGCATCGTGATGTACCGCACCGGGCAGGGCGCGGGAAACCAGCATGCCGGAGGCGTCATAGGCCCGATCAGCGAATACTTCGAACCAGAGCGTGATGCCGAGCTCGTCCGCCATTGTCTGGCTGGCGCTGTTGTCGCGTGTCGACATTAGCGTCAGCGGCAGCGACGGCGCGTAGGAAACGATTGCAGTCATCACGGCGCGCAGCAGTTCTGGCTTGCGCATCATGTCGTTGTACAGCGCGCCGTGGGGTTTGACGTAGCGAACCCGGGTGCCCTCGGCGCGACAGATGCCGTCCAGCGCGCCGATCTGGTAGAGCAGCATGTTCTCCACTTCCTTCGGGCTGCAGTCCATGGAGCGGCGACCGAACCCGGCCAGATCGGGATAAGCCGGATGCGCGCCGATCTGCACGTCATGCTGTGTCGCCAGCGCCACGGTGCGCCGCATGACCTGGGGATCCGACGCGTGGAAGCCGCACGCGATATTGGCGCAGTCGATGAAGGGCATGACCTCGGCGTCCATGCCCATGGTCCAGGCGCCAAAGCTTTCGCCGATATCGCAATTCAGGAGTAGGGCGTTCATGGGTCCTCTGTGACGGGCTGCCCCGTGTGACAAGTCGATGCGTGGAAATACGATGATAAATTATCGATAATTTATCAATAAATATTTTTCGTAGCGCCGCCGAACCGTCTCTCGGTGCGCATTGCTGTATGCTTGCGGACCCGATTCACCTGGATGGCAGCCAGCGGCCATCCTCATTTTTCATGGTCCGCAAGATGGTTGACGCCAAATCCCCTCGTCCGTTGCGATCGTCCATCGTGGCGTCGGCGCATCTCGCCGAGCAGTCGCAGGAACTCTCAGAACTCGAATACGGCATCATCATCGCCAGCGCCGCGCTGATGCGCTGGATGGAACGCTGCATGAAGGCCTCCGGTGCGGTGGAAATGAATGCGCTGGACGTCATGGTGCTGCACAACCTGACCAGCCGCGGCCGTGCCAAGCGACAGGCGGATATCTGTCTGCTGCTGAACATCGAAGACACGCACACCGTGACCTACGCGCTGAAAAAGCTCGGCAAGCTGGGCCTGGTGACGGGTGAGAAGCAAGGCAAGGAAATGTTCTACCGAACCACCGACAAAGGCCGCGAGCTGTGTCAGGAATACGCTGATATCCGTCGCGAATGCCTGATCGCGTCCTTCGAGAACCTGAATATCGACCCGGAGGAGATTCACCGCCTCGCCGGGATGCTGCGCGCCATGTCGGGCCTGTACGATCAGGCCGCGCGCGCCGCGACTTCGCTCTGAACGCCTCACGCTGAACCGGATAATCCCAGAATGCGCATTGAACCCCGCCCGTTGCCCGACCTGTTGCCCGATCTGGGTGACCTGCCGCCTCTGCTGACACGCCTCTATGCGGCACGTGGCGTGCAGTCGGTGATTGAACTGGACAAGGGCCTGGCGCGCTTGATCCCGTACGACCAGCTCAAAGGTATCGACGCGGCCGTGACGCTGTTGGTCGAGGCGCTGGAAAAGCGTCAGCGCATTCTCTTCGTCGGTGACTTCGATGCCGACGGCGCCACCGCCAGCACGGTTGGCGTCCTGGGCCTACGCCAGTTGGGCGCCGCGCATGTGGATTACCTGGTGCCCAATCGCTTCGAGTACGGCTATGGCCTGACCCCTGAGATCGTCGCTGTGGCGCTGGAGCGCCAGCCCGATCTGCTGGTGACGGTGGACAACGGCATCTCCAGTGTCGACGGCGTGGCGGCAGCCAAGGTGGCCGGACTCAAAGTACTGGTAACCGATCACCACCTGCCCGGGCCCGAACTGCCGGCGGCGGACGCCATCGTTAACCCCAACCAGCCGGAATGCGCCTTCCCGAGCAAGTGCATCGCGGGCGTCGGCGTCATCTTTTACGTACTGCTGGCGCTGCGTGCCCGGTTGCGCGAGTTGGGCTGGTTCGCCCGCAATGGTTGGGCGGAGCCGAACCTGGGCGAATTGCTGGATCTGGTGGCGCTGGGCAGCGTCGCCGACGTGGTCCCGCTGGATGCCAACAACCGCATCCTGGTGCACCAGGGCCTGGCGCGCATACGCGCGGGTCGCGCGCGGCCTGGGCTGCGGGCAATCCTCGAGGTTGCCGGGCGCGATCATCGGCGGATCACCTCGACCGATCTCGGCTTCATTCTCGGCCCGCGGCTGAATGCGGCGGGGCGCCTGGATGACATGGCGCTGGGCATCGAATGCCTGCTTTGCGAAGACGAGGCACTGGCGCGGGACATGGCCGTGCAGCTGGATCAACTCAACCAGGACCGCAAGGGTATCGAGCAGGGCATGCAGCGCGAGGCGCTGGCCCAGCTCAAGGACTTGCCGCTCGAAGACATGCCGTTCGGCCTCTGCCTGTTCGAGCCGGACTGGCACCAGGGCGTCATCGGTATTCTCGCTTCGCGGCTTAAGGAGCGCTATCACCGGCCGACCATCGCCTTTGCCGATGCTGGCGAAGGCGTGCTCAAGGGGTCGGCACGTTCGGTGCCGGGCTTCCATATTCGTGATGCGCTGGATGCGGTGGCGGCACGTCATCCGGGTCTGATCAGCAAGTTCGGCGGCCATGCGATGGCGGCAGGTCTATCGCTGCCAGAAGCGAACTTTGGCGCCTTTGCGGCCGCCTTCGATGCCGAAGTGCGCCGGCAGTTGTGCGAAGACGATCTGACCGGACGGCTGCTCACCGATGGGCAGTTGAGCATCGAGGAGTTTCATCTCGAACTGGCCAAGGCACTGCGCAACGCCGGCCCCTGGGGACAGCATTTCCCAGAGCCGGTGTTCCACGGTGTGTTCCAGTTGGTGCAGCAGCGCCTGGTCGGCGAGAAGCACCTGAAGATGGTGCTCAAGAGCGAATGCGGCTCGCTGACTCTCGATGGCATCGCATTCAATATCGACCGGGATCTCTGGCCCAACCCCAACGTGCGCTGGGCCGACCTGGCCTACAAGCTGGACGTCAATGAATTCCGCGGCCGTGAAAGCGTGCAGCTGCTGGTGGCGCATATCGCCGCGCGTTGATTCGCCAGGCCCTCGTTCGGGATCCAAGATCGGCCTGCTGAATCGAGGAGCATTTACCAGGGCGCAATTGATTGTTGCCTGGTCGTCGTGGGCCTAGAGTGATTGGATTAAAAGAACAATCCTCCGGAGCCCGCGATGAGCGAATCGACCCAGCACCACCGTGCATGCCATCTGTGCGAGGCCATCTGTGGCCTGACAATCGAAACTCGCGACGAGCAAATCGTTTCGATCAAGGGCGATCCGCAGGACAGCTTCAGTCGCGGCCACATCTGTCCCAAGGCCGTCGCGCTGCAGGACATCCAGAACGATCCGGACCGTCTGCGTCATCCCATGCGCCGCGTCGGCAACGAGTGGCAGGCCATCGAGTGGGACGCTGCGTTCGAGCTGGTCGCCGAGCGCCTCGCCGAGATTCGCGAGCGCCATGGCAATAACGCGGTGGCCGTTTACCAGGGCAACCCCAGCGTGCACAACTATGGGTTGATGACCCACAGCAACTACTTCCTCGGTCAGCTGAAGACTCGCAATCGTTTCTCCGCCACCTCGGTCGACCAGCTGCCGCATCACTTGACCAGCCTGATGATGTACGGCCACGGTCTGCTGATTCCTATCCCGGACATCGATCACACCGATTTCATGCTGATACTGGGTGGCAATCCGTTGGCCTCCAACGGCAGCATCATGACCGTGCCGGATGTGGAAAAGCGTCTCAAAGCCTTGAAGGCGCGTGGCGGCAAACTGGTGGTGGTGGATCCGCGTCGCAGTGAAACGGCGGCCATTGCCGACCAGCATCTGTTCGTTCGCCCTGGCGAAGACGCAGCGCTGCTGTTCGGTTTGCTCAATACCCTGTTCGAAGAAGACCTGACCCGTGCCAGTCATTTACCTGTGGAGGGGCTGGATGAGCTGCGCACGGCAGTGGCGCCTTTCACCGCGGAGGCTATGAGTACACGCTGTGGGGTGCCGGCCGTGCAGATTCGTCAACTGGCCCGGGATTTCGCTGCGGCCGACAAAGCGGTCTGCTATGGGCGCATGGGCGTCTCCACGCAAGCGTTCGGCACGCTGTGCCAATGGCTGGTGCAGTCGATCAATCTGGTCACCGGCAACCTCGACCGGGTGGGCGGCGCGCTCTGCACCCAGCCGGCGGTGGACCTTGTGGCCAGCACTTCGGGTGGCCACTTCAATCGCTGGCAAAGCCGGGTCTCGGGGCTGCCGGAATATGGTGGCGAGCTACCGGTATCGGCGCTGGCTGAGGAGATGCTCACCGAAGGGGAAGGGCAGGTGCGTGCGTTAGTCACCGTGGCCGGTAATCCGGTACTGTCCACGCCCAACGGCCGTCAGCTGGAACAGGCGTTGGATGGGCTGGAGTTCATGCTCAGCGTCGACTTCTACATCAACGAAACCACTCGTTACGCCGATCTGATCCTGCCGCCGACGGCGCCGCTGGAGCATGATCACTACGACACCACTTTCAACGTCTTCGCGGTGCGCAACGTCACTCGCTTCAACGAAGCGGTGCTCGCCAAGCCGGCGGGTGCGCTGCATGACTGGGAAATCTTCGTCGGGCTGGCCAAGGCGTTCGCGGCGCGTACCGGAATCGAGCTGAAATCGACCATGGCGCCCGAGCAGATGATCGATCTGGGCTTGCGTGCCGGTCCGCATGGCGACGGCAGCGCGTCTGGCCTGAGTCTCGCCAAACTGCGTGATTACCCGCACGGCCTGGATCTGGGGCCGCTGCAGCCGAACCTCGCCGGCCGCCTGAAGACCGCGACCAGACAGGTGCAGGTCGCACCGGAACTGTTCCTCGGAGACCTGAAGCGCTTCGCCTCCGCGCCGCAGTCGGCGTCGGATCAACTGGTGCTGATTGGACGCCGTCATGTCCGCAGCAACAATTCCTGGATGCACAACTACCATCGTCTGGTGAAGGGTAAGCCGCGTCATCAGTTGCTGATGAATCCGGCGGACTTGAGTCGCCTCGAATTGACCGATGGTCAGCGTGTGCGGGTTCGTTCGCGGGTCGGCATGATCGAGGTGGAGGTTGCTGCCAGCGACGAGATGATGCCCGGTGTAGTCAGCCTGCCGCATGGCTGGGGCCACGCTCGCCCCGGCGTGCAGATGGGCATCGCCAGCAGCCAGCCGGGCGCCAGCGCCAACGATCTGACCGATGAGCGCCAGCTGGACGCGCTGTCCGGCAATGCTGCGCTCAACGGTGTGCCGGTGCGGGTGGAAGCCGCCTAGCGTCCGGGCCATCGGGCCATCGGGCCATCGGGCGATCACCGGAGCTTTTGGCGGGCGCGAGGTGGGCTGTTATAGGCCTAGATCCGACAGTCCTGGATGGTCATCGGGACGGCGACCTTGCGGCCAGCGGAATTTCCTGTCGGACTCCTGAATGGGTAAATCATTGATGCAGGCAAATCGATGAGCCATCAGGCCGTTTTCAGCGAACTCCCAGTTTTCGTTGCCGTAGGAGCGGAACCAGTTACCCGAATCGTCGTGCCATTCATAGGCGTAACGCACGGCGATTCGGTTATCGGTAAACGCCCAAAGCTCTTTGATCAGCCTGTATTCCAGTTCCTTGTTCCATTTGCGAGTCAGAAACGCCTGCGCCTCAGCTCGACTGGTGACGAATTCCGAGCGGTTTCGCCACTTGGTGTCCGGGGTATAGGCCATGGCCACTTTTGCCGCATCGCGGCTGTTCCAGCCATCTTCGGCCAGTCGGACTTTCAATACCGCTGACTCCCGAGTGAAGGGAGGAACAGGTTGACGGATTTCGGTGGTAGACATGGCGATCGCTCCGGTTTCGAGAAAGAGATATTGAGGATAGTCGTCGGTTCGGGCTGTTGCGGCTGGCGGCACTAGAGTTCAAGGACCAAGGGCTGACTCCCATTCTCACCTTTCGCGGGTACGGCGCAGCAGATCAGCACCATGTCGCTCTCCGGCATTTCCACCGGAGGATTGGGGTAATGGACAACGCCGCTGATCCGACGTGTCTTGCAGGTCCCGCAGGAGCCTCCACGGCAGCTGAAATCGGGGTTCAGACCGCGGCTTTCCGCCAGCTCCAGCAGGCTGCCGCTTCCTGGAGTCCAGCGTGCTTCCAGTGCCGATAACGAGAAAAGCACCGGCACCGGAGCGCTGGCAGCCGGCGCTTGAATCAAGGCGGTGGAATGTTCGGCCGCTGACCGCTGAAGCATCGAAGGGCCGAATGCCTCGGCGTGGATTCGCTCATCCGCAATGTTCAGTGCGCGCAAACCGTCGTACAGGTCCTGGATGAACCCGGCTGGCCCGCAGAGATAAAAGTCGTAGTCATCGAACGCAAGCCTGGCCTTGACGTCGGCTAAGCCGAGGCGACCGGCTATTTCGTAGTCGCGCCCAAGAACCGCTTCCGTGCCCGGCCTGCTCAGCGCCCGGTGGACGTGCAGCTGCCCAGCATCGCGCTGTAGCAGTTGCTCAAGCTCCTCCTGAAACGGAAGGTCCTCCAGCGCCCTGGCGCTCTGGAACAGATGGATGTGGCGTTCCCTTTGCTGCGTCTGGTTTTGCCAGGCCAGCTCCCTGAACATGGAAATAAGCGGTGTAATGCCGACCCCCGCGCCAATCAATACCGCCGGTCTTGCGGTGTCAACCGTCAGGGTGAAGCTGCCCAGTGGCGGACGAACCTCCAGAATGTCGCCCACCTGCACCTTGTCGTGGAGATGTTGGGATGCGAGCCCCTGCGCCTTGACGCTGATGCGAATGTGACCATCGGAAGGGGCGCTGGAGATGCTGTAGGTCCTGATCAGTGCCGCTTCACCGTCGGCGTATAGGCGCATCGGCAGGTGCTGTCCGGGGTTGAATTCCACCGGAGTATCGTCCAGCGGTTGGAGGATGAATGAGCGAATGTCTCTGCTTTCGTCCTGCAGCCGCATCACCCGCCACGGTTGCCACCGCCGGTGCTGTTCGTTCTGCCGCAGCTTTTCGTCTGCTGCGGCCCAGGTGCCGGTCATCAAGCTGGTCGGTGCGTAGCCATGGAACGTCCAGCGCAGAGACACGGCGGCCGGCCTCAGCACCACGTGCTCCACGTCGAAGGTAAACAGCCGCTCGGCGCCTTCGAATGCGCGGACGATCGGGCCGTCCAGAATCAGTTCCGTGCGCCCGCTAAGTTGCAGCATGTCGCCGCTGGTGAAGTCGACAAACAACAGCCCGGCGCGGGAGTTGACCTTCAGATTCCCCAACGTGGCGAAGAACTGATTGCCCGCATAGTCGGGAATGAACAGCCGGTTGCCTTCGACCTTCACAAACCCGGCGCGACCTCCCCGGTGGGAGACATCCACGGAGCGGTGGTGGTCGTCATGATCGAAGTAGCTGGCGATGAAAAATGTGTCGGCGGCGCGGATCATCTCGGTGGTTCGAGGGTTCAACGCAGTGAAATCCTCGCGCGCTCCGCGGTCTTTCCACCGCTCCGTCGAGCGCGTATAGGACCTTTCCTGGATGTACTTCGGGCAGTTACCAAAGGAATGCTCGACCACAACCTCGAGGCGGTCCGGTGCGGCGTGTTCGATCATGCCGTTGATGCGATTACGTCGGCGCGTATGCAGCTCGATACCGAGCATGCCGACGGCATGACCCGCCTGCAGGCCAGCCGCGGCCGGGTCCTGGCTGTCGAGAGGTGCCGCAAGCACCAAATGCTGTGGATCCGGAGAAACGACGAAACCCTCCGGCCCCTCCATCAGCGTGGCCCAAGGACGGTTCCGCGCATCGACCGCGCCGACGACCATGAAGGGCAATTGATGATAGAACTCCCGGTGCTGGTCGGGCATGTAGTCACGAATGGCCTTCTGGCCAACAACGTCCATTCGCTCGGTCGCGCCGACTGTTTCCTGAAGCATTTTTTCGCCGGCATGCCAGGGTGACTGACGGTGCTTGGGGAGATGATTCATGGAAGACGCTCCTTGGGAAGACTGCCGGAAAGCCCAGCAGCCGGTGCCCACTCAGTTGCTCTGCAAACCGACGGCAGTGCGCTGCATGGGTACGAAGCCGGGAAGCGCTTCTATACGCTCCAGCCAGGCGCGCACATTGGGGTAGGCCTGCAGCGACACGTTGCCTTCCGGGGCATGGGCGATATAGGTGTAGTTGGCGACATCGGCGATTGTTGCGGTGTTGCCGGCCAGGAACGGCGAGCTGGTCAACTCGCTATCCATCACCTTGAGCAAGGCGTGGGAGCGCGCGGTGACATCATCGGCATTCAACGGGGCGCCGAATACCGTGATCAGGCGCGCGGCGGCCGGCCCATAGGCAATCTGGCCTGCGGCAACCGATAGCCAGCGCTGAATGCGCGCGGCACCGAGGGGATCTTCAGCCAGCCAACTGCCGCCACCGTATTTTTTTGCCAGATAGACCAGGATCGCGTTGGAGTCGCTGAGCGTGGTGCCGTTGTCTTCGATAACCGGAACCTGGCCAAACGCATTGATGGCCAGGAATTCAGGCTTTTTGTGCGCACCATTCGCCAGGTCTACCAAAACCAGCTCGGTTGGCAGCTTCATCAACGAGAGCAGCAGCTCGACGCGATGGGCATGGCCCGAAAGAGGATGGCGATACAGTTTGATGGCGGCTTGGGTCATGGTCGTGGCTCCGTAGCTGGTTGAGAGAAGTCAGCGCAGCTTCGAGTCGGGTAGAGAACCTTGCGCTGCCAGATGAATGCTGCGCCTGCTCGCGGCTCGATAGAATCGCCACACGGAGCAATCCATAATTTCGTTCTACGAAATAATCGTATTGCCAGCTGACAAAGGGCGACGGTGGGAAATGGATCGATCGAAGCCTGGTGGCTTCATCTGGAAAAGGCCGGGTGGGCGCGTAATCGGGGCGTCGCGAAGTCGACGAAGGTGCGCACGCGCGCCTCGGCCCGGCGGCCATCGCGGTAGATCAAATGGGCCGGCATGCTCTGGTTGGCGAAGCCGTCCAAGACGGGCTCGAGCAAGCCGCTCTGCAGCTCATGGTGCGCTTCGTAGCTCATGCAGCGAATCAGCCCCAACCCCAGGGTGGCGGCACGAATAGCCGCACGCTGGGTGGTGCACGTCAGCACGGGGGCAGGCCGCATCAGCCGTGTGGCGCGCTCGCCGCGAAAACGCCATTCGGCCTCAGGGCTTGCGGACGCGGTAAGGACGGTGCGGTGAGCGTGGAGATCGTCGGGGGTCTCGGGCCGCCCCCATGTTGCCAGGTAGCCTGGCGAACCACAGACAATGGGGCTCACCATGCCCACTGGAATGGCGAACCCGGACGAGTCTGGCAGCTGGCCAACGACAAGGGCGACATCGATGCCCTCCTCAAGGAGTTTGGGCACGCCTTCGCTGGTCCGGATAACCAGACTTACGTCAGGAAAGGCCGCCAAGTAAGCAGTGGCGATCGGCGTGAATACCTGGGGATCCATCAGCAGCGGTAGCGAGACGGTCAGTTCCCCGGTGGGACATGCATGCAAGCCGGCAGCGGAGTGTTCGGCGTGGTCGATTCGCTCCAGGATTTCTCGACAGTCCAAGGCAAACCGTTCGCCTGCAGGGCTCGGCTCGACGCCGCGCGGACCACGAATCAATAGGGTGTTATTCAGGCGTGCTTCCAATGACGCTACCGTGCGCGTGATTGTCGCTGGCGATAGATTCAGATTCCGCGCGGCAGCGGCGAGGCTGCCCGATTTCACAACGGCTTCGAATACCTGCATTTCGCGGTATCGGCTCATGCGCTAGGTCCGTGTAACCACGTGCAGCCCTGGATTTTCCAGAAACCGACTGGCGCAATAGTCGACGAAAGTGCGCACCTTGGCAGGCACCCGTTTACCGCCTTGATAGAGCACATGCACCGGCAATGCCGATGTACCGAACTCATCGAGGACGATTTCCAGTTCCCCCTTCGATACCAGGTCGGCAACTTGGTAAGACAGCACCCGGGTGAACCCCCAGCCAATGCGCGCGGCATTGATTGCCGCCTGATTGGAGCTGACCACCAGCCGCGGTTTGGGGTGCAAGGTGATGGAGTTCGGCCCCACCTGGAATTGCCAATCGGTAAGCAGGCTGCTCGTAGAGGACATCACTATCGGTGACGCCAGTACCTCTTTTGGGGATATCGGTCTGCCGACGCGATCGAGGAATGCGGGTGCGGCACAGATGACAGGGCGGATCTGCCCGACATGGATAGCCTGCAGACCGGTCTCAGGCAGCTGGCCGATGCGTATGGCCACATCTACGCCTTCCTCAACCACGTTCACCAGACGATCCACCAACAGCGCGTGGATAACTACGTCCGGGTGCTCACCAAGGTACTCGGTGATCAGCGGAATCAGGAATAACTCACCAAACATCACCGGTGCTGTCACGGTCAGATTGCCGCGCGCACGAATGCTGCTGCCGGTGGCCAGTTCTTCGGCTTCTTCCAGATCCAGCAGGATGCGCTTGCAGTCTTCCACATAGCGCCGGCCTGCTTCGGTCAGACGCAGACTGCGGGTGCTGCGCGCCAATAGCAGAGTGCCTAGGCGGCGCTCCAGACCCGCTATCACTCGCGTCACGCTCGGCGGCGACATGCCCATCCGTTTCGCCCCGCCCGCAAAGCTCTGCGCATCAGCAACCGCCAGCAGTACCTTCATCTCCTGAAACCTGTCCACACTCACCGTCCAGATTCGAGCCTTCGTTAAATGGATTCCAGCTTAGTGTTTGCGAGTCACCGTCGAAAAGAAAACAACCGGCACGGGCAGTGCCGTCCCATTTGCGCTGCGCTGGGAAAGGGCAGGCACGAATCGATCGTCCAAGGCTGATTTGTTTCCCACGAAACCGCCCACCCACAGTGATGAGCTAGCCAACTGCAACACTCTGTCACCGATTCGCCACCCACGCGGCCTTGGCCGAGCAAAGTCGTCGAAACAGTCTGTACTGGAGGATGTCCAACGCGCATCCATTGCAGTGAGGTTTCCATGACACAGCTTTTCCAGCCGCTCACCCTGCGTCAGCTGACGCTGCCCAATCGCATCGCCGTTTCGCCCATGTGTCAGTACTCGGCCAAAGCCGGCATGGCCAACGATTGGCATTTGGTTCATCTGGGTAGCCGGGCCGTCGGCGGGGCGGGGCTGGTCATCATCGAAGCCACCGCAGTGACGGCTGATGGGCGCATCTCGCCGGAAGACCTGGGTATCTGGTCCGACGACCATGTCGAACCGTTGCGCCGCGTCACGCGGTTCATCGAGTCTCAGGGTTCGGTAACCGGCATTCAGCTGGCCCATGCCGGCCGCAAGGCGAGCACCTGGCAGCCCTGGCTCGGACGGCACGGAAGCGTACCGATCGCGGCCGGGGGCTGGACGCCGGTCGGCCCCTCGACCATCGCTTTCGATCCGGAGCATGCGGTGCCCACCGCGCTGGACGAGGCGGGAATCAACGAGATCATCCAGGCGTTCGTGCGTGCCGCCGAGCGCTCGCTGGCGGCAGGCTTCAAGGTGGCTGAGGTGCACGCGGCGCACGGCTATCTACTGCATCAGTTCCTCTCACCGCTTTCTAATCAGCGTCAGGACCGCTATGGCGGCTCCTTCGACAACCGTATCCGCTTGCTGCTGGAGGTTACCCAGGCGGTGCGGGCGGTATGGCCGGAGGCGTTGCCGCTATTCGTGCGGCTGTCGGCGACCGACTGGGTACAGGACGGCTGGAATGCGGAAGAAACCGTTGAACTCGCGCGGCGGCTGAAGACTCTCGGCGTCGATCTGATCGACGTGTCCTCTGGTGGCACGGCCGTCAATGCCGAGATCCCGGTCGGCCCGGGCTATCAGACCCAGTTTGCCGAGCAGGTGCGGCGTGAGGCCGGCATCGCCACCGGTACGGTCGGCATGATTACCGAGGCGGTGCAGGCCGAGCACATCCTGCGTACCGGCCAGGCCGATCTGATCCTGCTGGCGCGCGAGCTACTACGTGATCCCTACTGGCCGTTGCACGCGGCCGAGGACCTACGTGACAGCTCGGTGCCTTGGCCCGCCCAGTACGTCCGCGCAGCTCACCGAAACACGCCCATTCGCCAAGTTCCCGATTCGCTCGATTGAATCCCCCATAAACTCGCTTCAGGTAATCTCCATGAAAACCAGTGGTTTGCTCGATCAGCTACTCAAGTCCGGCCAGGACCTGCTGCAGAAGCAGCAAGGGTCGGTCTCCCGTTCACCGACGACCAATGGAAAGGGGTCGCTCGGCGACATGCTGGCCGGTGCCGGTGGCCCGCTTGGAAGCATACTCGGTGGCGTCGGCGGAGCTGGAAAAGGCGCGCTGGCGACCGGGGCACTGGGTATGCTCCTCGGAAGCCGGGGCGGCCGCCGCTTGGGTGGCAAGGCGGTCACCTATGGCGGCCTGGCCGCCCTCGGCATGCTGGCCTACAAGGCCTACGGCAACTGGCAGGCACAACAGGCACAGCAGGGTGGCACAGCGCGAACAACCGCTACACGGGCGGAGCCGAAGACGGTCGATCGGCTGCCGCCGGATCAGGTCGAGGAGCACAGCCGCGGGATCCTCAAGGCGCTGGTCGCGGCGGCAAAAGCCGATGGCCACGTCGATGACCAGGAGCGGAAAATGATCGAAGCCGAGCTGGCCCAGCTCACTGATGATCCCGAATTGCAGCGTTGGCTCGAGGCGGAGTTGAACAAGCCGCTGGATCCGGTTGATGTCGCCGCGGCCGCCACCACACCGGAAATGGCTTCGGAAATGTACTTGGCCAGCGTGCTGATGGTGGATGAGGAGCAATTCATGGAGCGAGCCTACCTCGACGAACTAGCTCGGCAGTTGAAGCTCGATGCGCAGTTGAAGGTCGAACTGGAGAGCCAGGTGCGCGGCGTTTCCGCCTGATGCCTTGTAGGGGCGGTGCTTGATCGCCCTGGCTGTGTTCTTTCCGGTCGAGCTGCTTGACAGCGGCGATGCCGGCGGTCTCGCGTGGGCTGTCAGCGGCGGTCTGCTGCGCTATAATCGCCGGCTTTTCGCACCGTCCGATTGAGAGCTGCCTACCTATGGAAATCAACCCGATCCTCAACAGCATCAAGGACCTGTCCGAGCGCACCCAGTCAATTCGGGGGTATCTTTGACTACGATCAGAAGCATGATCGTCTCGTCGAAGTAAACCGCGAACTCGAAGACCCCAACGTCTGGAACAAACCTGAGTACGCCCAAAACCTGGGCCGTGAGCGCGCGACCCTGGCGCAGATCGTCGAGACCATCGACGACCTCGAGGGCGGCCTGGCCGATTCCCGCGACCTGCTCGACATGGCTGTCGAAGAAGACGACCAGAGCGCCGTGGACGATGTCGCCACCGAACTCGACCGCCTGCGCGCCATCCTCGAAGGGCTGGAATTCCGCCGCATGTTCAGCGGCGAGATGGACCCCAACAACGCCTACCTCGACATCCAGGCCGGCTCCGGCGGCACCGAAGCCCAGGACTGGGCCAACATCCTGCTGCGCATGTACCTTCGCTGGGCTGACAAGCGCGGTTTCAGCGCCGAGATCGTCGAGCTGTCCGAGGGCGAAGTCGCCGGTATCAAGGGCGCGACCGTACACATCAAAGGCGAGTACGCCTTTGGTTGGTTGCGCACCGAGATCGGCGTGCACCGCCTGGTGCGCAAGAGCCCGTTCGACTCTGGCGCTCGCCGCCACACCTCATTCTCGGCAGTGTTCGTCTCGCCCGAGATCGACGACAGGGTCGAGATCGACATCAATCCGGCGGATCTGCGCATCGACACCTACCGGTCATCCGGTGCTGGTGGTCAGCACGTCAACACCACCGACTCGGCGGTACGTATCACCCACGTACCAACCAACACGGTGGTGGCCTGCCAGAACGAGCGTTCCCAGCACGCCAACAAGGACACCGCCATGAAAATGCTGCGGGCCCGGTTGTACGAGCAGGAAATGCAGAAGCGCAACGCGGCCTCCCAGGCGCTGGAAGACACCAAGTCCGATATCGGCTGGGGTCATCAGATTCGCTCCTATGTGCTCGACGACTCGCGCATCAAGGATTTGCGTACCGGTGTGGAACGTAGCGACTGCCAGAAGGTTCTGGATGGCGACATCGACCAGTACCTCGAAGCCAGTTTGAAACAGGGGCTCTAAGCCGCTTTGCTTGGCGAGTGGAGGTGGGCTGAAGCGGAACGTCGCCTGGCCCTCTCTGCATCAGCTTTGCATACAAATAGGGTGGGCTTCAGCCGACCAAAACGGGGTAGTACCTGCTGCGGAGCACTTTCCGGCACGGTCGTCCCAGGATTCATCCAATCGATCCAGGCATTTTGAAACCATGAGCGAACAACCGCTGAACCAGCACGCCATCCAAGAGGAAGAAAATAGCCTGATCCTTCAGCGCAAGGAAAAGCTGGCCGCCGAGCGCGCCAAGGGCAATGTTTTCCCCAATGACTTCCGTCGCGACAGCTACTGCAACGACCTGCAGCTGAAATACGCCGACAAGACCAAGGAAGAGCTGGCAGAAGCGGCGATCCCGGTGAAGGTTGCCGGGCGCATCATGCTCAACCGCGGCGCCTTCATGGTGCTGCAGGACATGACCGGGCGCATTCAGGTCTACGTCAACCGCAAGACGCTGCCGGCTGAGACCCTGGAAGCCATCAAGCACTGGGATCTGGGCGACATCATCGCGACGGAAGGCACGCTGGCGCGGTCCGGCAAGGGCGACCTCTACGTCGAGATGACCGACGTACGCTTGCTGACCAAGTCGCTGCGTCCGCTGCCGGACAAGCACCACGGCCTGACCGACACCGAGCAGCGCTACCGCCAGCGTTACGTCGACCTGATCGTCAACGAAGAAACCCGCCACACCTTCCGTGTGCGTTCGCAGGTGATCGGCCACATCCGCAAGTTCCTCAACGAACGCGACTTCCTCGAAGTCGAGACACCGATGCTGCAGACCATCCCTGGCGGTGCCGCGGCCAAGCCGTTCGAGACCCACCACAACGCGCTGGACCTGCCGATGTTCCTGCGTATCGCGCCGGAGCTCTATCTCAAGCGCCTGGTGGTCGGCGGCTTCGAGCGGGTCTTCGAGATTAACCGCAACTTCCGCAACGAAGGTGTATCGACTCGGCACAACCCCGAGTTCACCATGCTCGAGTTCTATCAGGCCTACGCCGATTACGAAGACAACATGGACCTCACCGAAGAACTGTTCCGCGAGTTGGCGCAGCTGGTCCTCGGCAGCACCGACGTGCCCTACGGCGACAAGGTGTTTCATTTCGGCGAGCCCTTTGCGCGGCTGTCGGTGTTCGATTCGATCCTCAAATTCAACCCGGACATCAGCGCCGCCGATCTGCAGGACATCGACACCGCGCGCGCCATCGCCAAGAAAGCCGGCGCCAAGGTGCTCGGCTTCGAGGGGCTGGGCAAGTTGCAGGTGATGATTTTTGAAGAGCTGGTCGAGCACAAGCTCGAGCAGCCGACGTTCATCACCCGTTACCCGTTCGAAGTGTCGCCGCTGGCGCGTCGTAGCAACGACGACCCGAGTGTGACCGACCGCTTCGAGCTGTTCATTGGCGGCCGCGAGATAGCCAACGCCTATTCCGAGTTGAACGACGCCGAAGACCAGGCCGAGCGCTTCCACGCGCAGGTCCGTGACAAGGACGCGGGTGACGATGAGGCCATGCACTTCGACGCCGACTTCGTCCGCGCGCTGGAATACGGCATGCCGCCGACCGCAGGTGAGGGCATCGGTATCGATCGTCTGGTGATGTTGCTGACCAACTCGCCGTCGATCCGCGACGTAATTCTGTTCCCGCATATGCGTCCAGAAGTCTGATCAGACCAGGACGCGCAAAATCCGCCGTGGACGGAGCCAATCGTCCTCGGCGACTGGCTGCGCCCGACACCGTTCTGCTGGCCTGCGTCGGTGCACGCAAGCGACGGACGGGCCATCCGCAGGTGGAACCGCCACGGACAGGCGCCACCCCGCAGCCGGCCGCGTTCGCCCATCGTGGTGGTTGCGTCAGCACCGAAGATGCACAGCTGAGCCGCATGGCACCACGATCGCGCGCTAGGCTCGATGGCTTCAGATCGGTCGTCGCCTGCCGAAAGCTTCATATATGGCACGCGGCGTTCGTGAACCGAACACGGAAGGCGAGGGCCCACTGATGTATAACTTGAACGCTACGGATCATCACTGACGAGGTACGGATGAATACCCGTAACAATCTCGATGAGTACCAAAGCACGGTGCGCGGCCTGTCCGATCGTATCGTCGAGGCGCAAACCCCTATGCGGGTGCTTGATGCGGTGAAGTGGGACGACAGCATTCGCCAGGGCTTCTTCGCCGCGGGTGCTCGCGAGCTGCCACAGGTTGATCGTGGGTATTACGAGGGACGGCCGCTGGGCTTCGATTCCAGTGCGAAGAAGGAAGAATTTCAGAATATCGAGCGTGACATCACGCGCCAGCTAGGACAGTTCAATCCGGTCGGGCAGATCATGCGGCGCATGTGCAAGGAGTACCGCATGGTGATCCGCATGCTCGAAGCGCGTGGCACCGCCGATTTCGGTCTGATTTCCCAAGAGCTTTACGGCGCCGCTTCGGACGCCTTTCACGCGGGCGATCCGACGCTGGCGGACCTCGGTCTGATGCTTTCCGACTACCTGAACAACATCGCCGACCGGGGCGATCTCAAAGACGAAGCCAAGACACTCAGTGCGCCGCAAGCCGTGGACATGTTGCAGCAGCGGCTGGATCTGGTGTTCGGTGAGGGTGAAGGCGTGATTCGCGTATTTGAATCCGACGGCATTCTCGCCGACGCCGCGGCGGGGGCCGACTACATCAAGATCCGCAGCGACGCGATGTTCAATGCCCGCGATGTGCGTGCGCTGGAAGTCCATGAGGGGCTGGTGCACGTCGGCACCACGCTCAACGGCCAGAACCAGCCGATCTGCACCTTCCTCGCGAAGGGCCCGCCGTCCTCGACAGTGACCCAGGAAGGCTTGGCGATTCTGATGGAGGTAATCACTTTTGCCTCCTACCCGACCCGCCTGCGCAAGCTGACCAACCGTACCCGTGCGATCCACATGGCCGAGGAGGGCGCGGACTTTCTCGATGTGTTCGGCTTTTTCCGTGACCAGGGCTATACGGAGGACGAGTGCTACAGCAATGCCAGTCGGGTTTTCCGCGGCTCGCTCCCGAATGGTCTGCCCTTCACCAAGGACCTGTCCTATCTGAAGGGTTTCATCATGATCTACAACTATATTCAGCTGGCGGTGCGCAAGGGCAAGCTGGAACATATCCCGCTGTTATTCTGCGGCAAGACCACGCTGGAAGACATGCGTACCCTGCGCCAGCTGGTCGAGGAGGGAATGGTGGTGCCGCCCAAGTACCTGCCGCAGCAATTCCAGGATTTGAACGCGCTGTCGGCCTGGATGTGCTTTTCCAACTTCCTCAATCATCTGAGCCTGGATCGCATCGAAGCCGACTACGCCAACATCATCTGATCGGAGCGCACAAAAAAGCCGGAGCTTTCGCTCCGGCTTTTTCGTTTAAGCGGCCCGTCGTCAGAACAACGTATTCGGCAGGTAGGTTGCGATCTCTGGGAATAGCATGATGATGCCCATGCCAATGATGTTGACGATCACGAAGGGTATGACCGACCAGTAGATGTCTTTCATGGTGATGCCGGGCGGCACAATGCCTTTGAGGTAGAACAGGTTGAACCCGAACGGTGGCGTCATGTAGCCGATTTCCATGTTGATCACGAAAAGCACGCCGAACCAGATCGGATCGAAGCCGAGTGAAGCGACGATCGGCAGGAATACCGGCAGCGTGATCAGCATGATGCCGACAGGGTCGAGCAGCATGCCCATGACAAAGACGATCGCCATCATGAAAATGATGATGGCCCAGCGGCCCCCAGGCAGATCCATCATCAGTCCTTCGATCAGCGACTGCGCCCCCATACCTTGGTAGGCCGAGCTGAACGCGTGGGCTGCGAACAGGATCCAGGCGATCATACCGGTCAGTTTGAAGGTACGGATAGCCGCTTCCTGCAGCACAGGCCAGTTCAGCTTGCGGTAGACAGCGGCTGAAATCAGCGCGCCGAACACGCCCATGGCGGCGGCTTCGGTGGGTGTGGTCAGCCCGCCGATGATCGAGCCGAGTACCATTACCACGATACCAATGGGTAGCAGCACCGCGCGTATCGCCCGTAGTTTCTCGCCCCAGCTGCCTCGCTCTTCCTTCGGCAGTGCCGGTGCGAGATGAGGTTGCAGGAAAGAGCGCACCAGCACGTAGGTGACCGTCAGCGCCACCAGCAACAGGCCCGGCAGCACTCCGGCGGCGAACATCTTGCCGACCGACTGGCCGCTGATCATGGCGTAGAGAATCATCATGATGCTCGGCGGTATCAGGATGCCCCAGCCGCCGCCGGTGTTGATGCAACCGAGCACCATGCGTTTGTCGTAGCCGCGTTCGAGCATGGCCGGTAGGGCAATGGTGCCCATCGCCACTACCGCCGCGCCGCTGATGCCAACCATGGCGCCGAACACCGCGCAGATGCCTAAGGTGCCGATCGCCAGCCCGCCGCGCATGCCGCCGCACCACAGGTGCATCATCCGATAGAGATCGCGCGCGACCCCGGTGCGCTCGAGCAACATCGCCATGAAGACGAACAAGGGAATAGCCACCAGGGTGAAGCTTTCCATGGTGCCCCACATCTGCGAGGCCACCATGTAGAAGGCATCGACGCCCCATGTGAAATACAGGAACAGTACCGAGACTCCGCCCAGCACGAAGGCCAGCGGCAGCCCCAGCACCAGGAAAAACACCAGCGTCAAAAAGAACAGCAGCGTGGTGATTTCGATGCTCATTGGGCATCCTCCGCGTGCTTGGCGCCGTTAGTGGGCTCGCGGCCCAGCGCGATCAGGATGTCCTGCAGCAGTTTGGCGATGCCTTGCAATAACAGCAGCAGGGTACCGAGCGGAATCATGATCTTGATCGGCCACACCGGTGGGTTCCACGCCGAATAGGAGGTTTCCATGCCCTGTACCGATTCCCAGGCCATGGAACTGCCGAAGTACAGCAGTGCGGCCATGAACAGGAAAAACATGCTCGAGGTGAAAATATCGACCCAGGCGCGAACACGCGGGCTGAAGGTTGAATAGAGCAGGTCGACGTTGACGTGGTCGCGGTGCGCCATGACGTAACCGCCGGATAGGACCACGTAGGCACCGAACAGCATCTGGCCGAGCTCGTTGGTCCAAGAGGTCGGGCTCGAAAACAGGTAGCGCATGAACACTTCGAGCAGCAACAGCACGAAGATCAGAAAGATCAGATAGGCCACCCAGCGACCGATGAATTCGTTGAGCCGGGTGATGCCATTGATGTAGGCATGAATCGCGCGCATGACGAGCCCTACGAGCAAGGGTTGAGCGGATCAGCTGCCCGGCGCGAGCTATCGCGCCGGACGAGCCGAACAGGCGAGGGGTGTCAGAGGTAACCGAGTTCGCCGAGGAAGGACTTGAGCTTCTTCAGTGCTTCGGCCGCCTTGTCGCTGCGCTGGCCTTCTTCTTCCCAGGTCTTCTGTGCCACTTCACGCAGGCGTTTTTGCACATCATCCGGCAGCGTGTTGACCTGAACGCCTTGCTCGGCCATGACCTTTCGCAGCGTGACCTGCTCCTGATACAGGTACTCGTTGGTGCGGTACCAGAACTGCTCGTCGAGGATCTGCTTGACGATTTCCTGGTCGCGCTCGGAGAGTTTCTCCAGCGCCTTCTGACTGATGATGATCACATCGGTGCCGGCGATGTTGAGCGCGGGCCTGACGTGGTACTTGGCCACCTCATAGAAGCTCATGCTCGCCGCGCCCTGCACCGCACCCCAGTGAGCACCGTCTACCACGCCGGTATCGAGCGCCGGATAGAGTTCGCCACCTGGCAGGTAGGTGGTCGAAGCGCCGGCCTCATCGAGGAATTTCTGCAGGGCGCCCGAGGAGCGGATCTTCAGCTTGGTGAAATCCTCCCAGCTGTTGATCGGCTTTTTCACCACCATCTCAGTGGGATAGACCTTGTCCGTCGACCAGTAGACGCCGTGCTGGGCCGCTTCCTCGCGGAGCATGTCCTCGAAGCCCATGTGCTTGTGGAAGTAGGACGCCTCCCAGACGTTATCGAAGGCGAAGGGCAGACCGGAGGCGATGCCGGCGAGGGTCATCTTGTCCTGTGCGTAGCCGGGGGAGATGGTGCCCATCTGGATGATGCCGCGGCTTACCGCGTTGAACGTCTCCTGCGGTTTGAACAGGGCGCCGGATTCGAACAGTTGCAGTTCGAGCCGGCCTTCGGTGCGCTGTTCGATCTGGTTTTTCAGGCGCACAAGACTGTCTTTGTAGGAGCTACTGGCGCTCGGCCAGTGCGATTGAACACGCCATTTCGTGACATCGGCGGCGGCCGCCATCTGCGGAAGCACTGCCGAGACCGCCAAGGCGACCAGGCTGGCTGGAACGAGCAGCTTCTTGAACATGGATTTCATATCGCGTCCTCTTCTTGTAATTGTCTGGCTGACGGCCATTTTCTAGCACTTGCTTCGCTTTGCGTTTCGCACAGCAAAACTGATTTTTACAAAGTTATCCGAAAGCTAACATAGCGGGGAGCTTTTTCAACCACTAGCAGAAGGCTATCGTCGCCCTTCTAATTTTTCATAATGTGTCCAAGCGCCTGGCTCGCCGGCCATATGGCACTTCGATACTGATCTTAGACGGTTATGTTTGTGGGGCATCATAATTCTGCCTGATGGAACTTGATTTCGAATTGACGCATGGTTTCAGTCGTGCCAGCTTCAAAAAGACGCAGACTCGCCATAAAAACAATCGAGAGGACAGGCCATGCGACTCCTTAAACAAGCATCGGGATGGAACCGCCCCGCGCAGATTCAGCGCAATGAAGCGGCCTGACGCTGACGCGATGCCAAGCGAAGCCCGGACAGACGGCTTGCCGATCAGCGGAGGCAAGGACCTGCCGGGTTTCCATCAGGTGCTGGGTTATCGCCAGGTGTCCTGGACTGACGACGAGGCGGTCATTGAGCTCGATGTACAGGCCTGCCACCTGAACATGGCCGGCGTGCTCCATGGCGGCGTGCTGACCTCGCTACTCGATGTGGTGCTAGCCGAGGCCGGTACCTATTGCCCCCATCCGGGACGGGTGCGCAAGGCCATCACGCTGGTGCTGAACACAACCTTCACTGGGCAGTGCTCAGGCGGTGTGATCCGCGCCATCGGCAAGCGGCGTGCCGGCGGCACCCGCATATTCAATAGCTCTGGCGAGATACGCGACCAGCACGACCGTCTATTGGCGATCGGCGAAGCGACTTTCCGTCTGCGCTCCGGCAGCGAGCACCCGCAAGGGGTGCCGTTAACGCTTCTGGCGGAGCACAACCAAAAGGAAAACGGCGATGTATGAACTGACCGGTAAAGCGCTACAACTTTATGAACGGCTTACGGCATTCATGGAAGCGCATGTCTATCCCAATGAGCACTTGTTCCACGAGCAGACCGCCTCGGCAGAAAATCGCTGGGCGCCGCCGCCAATTCTCGAAGCGCTCAAAGCCAAGGCGAGGGAGCAGGGGCTGTGGAATCTGTTCCTGCCGGAAAGCGAATTCGGCGCCGGCCTGAGCAATTTCGAATACGCCCACCTCTGCGAAATCATGGGGCGCTCGCACGGTGCCGCCGAGATCTTCAACTGCTCGGCACCTGACACCGGCAACATGGAAGTGCTGACGCGCTACGGCACGCCGGAGCAGCAGGAAAAATGGCTCAAACCGCTGCTCAACGGCGAGATACGCTCCTGCTTTTCCATGACCGAACCGGAAGTGGCGTCGTCCGATGCCACCAACATCGCCTGTGAAATCCGCCGTGAAGGCGATGAATATGTGATCAATGGACACAAGTGGTGGTCGTCCGGCGCGATGGCGACCAGCTGCAAGATCGCCATCGTCATGGGTAAGACCGATCCCAGCGCTGAGCGCCATCGGCAACAGTCGATGATCCTCGTGCCGCTGGACACGCCCGGCGTGGAGATCACCCGGGCACTCCACGTGTTCGGCTATGACCATGCGCCCCATGGCCATGCCGAGATTCGCTACAACAATGTTCGGGTGCCGGCCAGCAACATACTGCTCGGCGAGGGTCGAGGCTTCGAAATCGCACAGGGTCGTCTTGGCCCGGGGCGCATCCACCATTGCATGCGCACCATCGGCGTGGCCGAACGCGCGCTACAGGCCATGTGCGAGCGCGTGCATTCCCGTGTGGCGTTCGGCAGGCCGCTGGCTGATTTCGATTCGATCCGCAAGGACATTGCTCGCTCGCGCATCGAGATCGAACAGACTCGCCTGCTGACCCTGAAGGCGGCGCGCATGATGGACACCGTCGGCAACAAGGTGGCGCGGCAGGAGATCGCCATGATCAAGGCGGCCGCACCGAGCATGGCGCTGCGGGTGCTGGATCGTGCCATCCAGGTGCACGGCGCCAAGGGCGTCTGCCAGGACAGTTTCCTGGCGGCGGCCTGGGCTCACCAGCGGACGCTGCGGTTGGCCGATGGCCCGGACGAGGTTCATCTGGACACCATCGCCAAACTCGAGCTGCAGAACTACTCCAGCAAGCGCTGAGCCTCCGACAAAACCTACAAGAAGGATGCCGTCATGAACAATCCGCTATTCGATCTATCCGGGAAGGTGGCGCTGATCACCGGCTCCACTCGCGGCATTGGCCGCTCCATCGCCGAAGAAATGGCCCGCTGCGGCGCGCGCGTCGTCATTTCCAGCCGCAAGGCCGATGCCTGCGAGACGGTGGCCGCAGAGCTCAAGGCTGAGGGTTTCGAGGCTATCTCGGTGCCTTGTCATGTAGGCCGTAAGGAAGATTTGCAGCGGTTGGTCAATACCACCCTGCATACCTGGGGGCGTATCGACGTACTGGTCTGCAATGCGGCCACCAATCCGGTCTATGGCCCGACCAGCGAGCTGACCGACGACGCCTGGGACAAGATCATGGACACCAACGTCAAGGGCACCTTCTGGCTGTCCAACATGGTGCTGCCGCAGATGGCCGAGCGTGGCGAGGGCGCGGTGATCATGCTCTCCAGCATCGCCGGGCTGCGCGGCAACACCGTGATCGGTACCTATGGCGTGTCTAAGGCGGCCGAGGCGGCGCTGGCCCGCAATCTGGCGGCGGAGTGGGGGCCGAAGGGCATTCGCGTCAATGCCATCGCCCCGGGACTGGTGCGTACCGATTTCGCCAAGGCACTGCTCGACGATCCGGAGCGGGTCCGCCGCGCCGCCGAAAGGACTCCGCTGCGCCGCATCGGCGAGCCGGTGGACATTGCAGGTCTGGCGGTGTTTCTGGCGACACCGGCCAGTGCCTATATCACCGGGCAGGTAATCGTCGCCGATGGTGGCGAAACAGCATGCTGAGGGACCGGTAATGAGCGAGCCCGAACTGATCGAGGTATTGCCGGCGCATCGTTTCGATGAGGCCGCGCTAGGTCGCTACCTGCGCCAGCATGTGCCAGAGATCGAAGATGGTCTGCAGTTGAAGCAGTTCCAGGGTGGTCAGTCCAACCCCACCTACCTACTGGAAAGCGCCGGTCGCCGCTACGTGCTGCGCAAGAAACCGCCGGGCAAGGTGCTGCCCTCGGCGCACATGGTCGAACGCGAATACAAAGTGATCCGTGCGCTGTCCGAGCACACCCGTGTGCCGGTACCGCCTGCTCACCTGTTATGCGAAGACGAAGGCATCATCGGCACGGCCTTCTATGTGATGGACTACGTTCCGGGACGAATCTTCAGCCACCCGGCGCTGGAAGAGCTGCCTAATCAGGACCGCCAGGCATTCCATCTGGCCGCCATCGACACCCTGGCCGAGCTGCACCAGGTCGATGTCGAGGCGGTCGGGCTTGGCGGCTTCGGCAAGGCTCAGGGTTACTTCGCCCGCCAGGTCAAGCGTTGGTCCGGCCAGTATCAGGCTTCGTGTACGGGCGACATGCCGGCGATGGAGCGGCTGATGCAATGGTTGCCGGAGCAGGCGCCGCAGCGCGACGAATGTGCCATCGCCCACGGTGACTATCGGCTCGGCAACCTGATCTTCGAACCGGAGCAGGCGAAGGTGGCGGCAATTCTCGACTGGGAGCTGTCGACCCTCGGCCATCCGCTGGCGGACCTCGCTTACTTCTGTTTGCCGTATCACCTGCCGGCGGGCGTCGAAGGCCTGCGTGGCCTGGTCGGGATCGATCTGAAAGCTCAGGGCATTCCATCCGAGCAGGAGTTGCTGGCGCGTTACTGCCAGCAGAGCGGGCGACCGAGCATTGAAGACTGGCACGTGTTCGTGGCGTTTTCGCTGTTTCGTCTCGCGGCCATTCTGCAGGGCGTTTATGCGCGTGCGCTGCAGGGCAATGCCAGTAACGCCGATGCGCTGCAGGTTGGACAACGCGCCGGTCTGCTCGCCGATGCCGGTTGGCGCATCGCCCAAGCCGGCGACGGAGGCGAGGCCCTATGAACGGTCCATTGCTGCGCCGCGTCCTGCTGACCAACGATGACGGCATCGCCGCGCCGGGGCTCGCACTGCTCGAGCGCATTGCGGCCCAACTGGCCAAGGAAGTCTGGATAGTCGCGCCTGAACATGACCAGAGCGGCACCGGTCAGGGTATCTCGGTGCATTCACCTCTGCGCGTGTATCACCATGGCGAGCGACGCTTCGCCGTCTCCGGGACGCCGTCGGACTGCGTGATGTTCGCCATGGCCGAATGGCTGCAGGATTCGCCGCCGGACCTGGTGCTCTCCGGCGTTAACAGCGGGGCGAACATCGGCGATTCCGTGCCTTATTCGGGCACCCTCGGTGCGGTGCTCAGCGCTGATCTGCTGGGCCTTCCGGCTATCGGCCTCAGCCAGGCCTTCCTTGATCGCACGCTGATCGATTGGTCATGCGTCGAAACCTACGCGGCCACCACGATACGTGCGCTCTGGGCGCGTCGTGACGAAAACGGCTGTTGCTGGAATGTGAACTTCCCGGCTTGCTCGGCCGATGCGGTCAGCCATCTGCGACTGGCCCGGCAATCACGTGGTTCGATTGCCCGGCCGCGTCTGCAGGCGGGTCGGGACGGTCGTGGACTGCCGTACTGGTGGCTCGGTTTCGAGCACTCTTCGGCGCACCTCGTCGATCCCGAACTCGATGTCACCGCGCTGCGCGACAAGCGCATCGCCATCACTCCCTTGCGCGACACCCGGGGCTGGCTCGAGTGGGGCGAAGAACGGGCCATGGCCGAACTGGCCCTCCATAGCGATTCAGGAGTTCTTTAATGTTCACTCGTCATCACGCGGTCTGGCCCGAGGATCTGCCGAAACATCTGACGGTGCCGGAAACCAGTCTGTTCGCCAATCTGGAGATATCCGCGCGGCGTTTTCCGGACAAGACGGCGATCATCTATTACGACACCCTGATCACCTACACCGAGCTGCTGCGTGAAGTGGAAGCGCTGGCCGGCTATCTGCAGCACCTGGGGGTTGCCAAGGGTGATCGGGTGCTGTTGTACATGCAGAACTCACCGCAGTTCACCATCGCCTACTACGCGATTCTTCGTGCAGACGCGGTGGTGGTGCCCGTCAACCCAATGAACCACAGCGCCGAGCTGGAGCACTATCTGCATGACACCGGCGCTACGGTGAGTCTCTGCGGGCAGGAGCTGACCGGCTTCATCGCGCCGCTGGTCGGCACGGCGCAGCTGCGCCATGTGGTCGTCGCGGCCTATTCCGAATACGTGCGGCAATCCACCGACTTGGCCCTGCCGGCTGAAGTCCAGGCAGCAGCGGTCACACCGAGCTTCACTGGCGGCATCGGCTGGAATGAGGCCATCCGTGCTGGCCATACACCGGGGCCCCACACGGCCGGCCCGGATGATCTCTGCGTGTTTCCCTATAGCTCCGGCACTACCGGCGCGCCGAAGGGTTGCATGCACACCCATCGCTCGGCCATGGCGACGATCATCCACCGCGTGGTCTGGACCAACAGCACCAGTGAGTCAGTAATCCTCGCCACGCTGCCATACTTCCATGTGACCGGCATGCAGGGCGCCATGAGCGGGCCGATCTATAACGGCGGCACCGCAGTGATCATGACTCGCTGGGACCGCAAGGTGGCGGCCGAGCTGATCGAGCGGCACAAGGTGACCGGCTGGGTCAACATCGCCACCATGGCCATCGATTTCCTTTCAGACCCGGATCTGGAGCGCTACAACCTGTCCAGTCTGGTCAGCGTCGGCGGCGGTGGCGCGGCCATGCCCAAGGCGGTAGAGGAAAAACTGCATCGGCTGACCGGCCTGCGCTACATCGAAGGCTACGGCCTGTCGGAAACCATCGCCGCCACCCATATCAATCCGGTGCCGCGGCCCAAGGCACAGTGCCTGGGCATTCCGGTGTTCGATGTCGACAGCCGGGTCATTGATTTGCAGACGCAGCGGGAGCTGGGCCCCAACGAAGTGGGCGAAATCATCAGTCACGGCCCGCAGCTGTTCCAAGGCTACTGGAACCGCCCGGATGAGACCGAGCGCGCGTTCATCGAGCTGGACGGCAAGCGTTTCTTTCGCACTGGGGACATGGGCTACTACGATGAAGAGGGCTATTTCTTCCTGGTCGACCGGGTCAAGCGCATGATCAATGCGTCCGGCTTCAAGGTCTGGCCGTCGGAAGTCGAAAGCCTGATGTACCGCCACCCGGCGATCCAGGAGTGCTGCGTCATCTCGCGCCCCGATCCCAAGCGCGGCGAGACGGTGAAGGCCTGCGTGATACTGCGCGACGGTCAGGCCGGGCAGGTCAGCGAGCAGGACATCATCGACTGGTGCAAGGCCGAGATGGCGGCCTACAAGGCACCGGTTTACGTCGAGTTCGTCGCATCGTTGCCGCGTTCGTCCACCGGCAAGCTGATGTGGCGTGTCCTGCAGGAAGAGGAAAACCGCAAGCACGCGGCCGATACGCAAGAAGCCTGACGACACCGTGCCGACTGCAGGCCAATGCGCCACCTGGCGCCTTCGCAACCAATGGAGAAGATGCTATGCAAGATTCAACCTCGACGAATCGGGACGCGGAATGGCAGGTGCGCAAGGACCTTGCCGCGGCCTATCGGCTGGTGGCGCACTTCGGCTGGGACGATTTGGTCTTCACGCATCTGTCGGCGCGGGTGCCGGGGCCTGAGCATCATTTTCTGATCAATCCCTACGGTTTGCTGTTCCAGGAAATCACCGCCTCTTCGCTGGTGAAGGTCGACCAAGAAGGGCAGATCGTCCAGAGCGGCAGCCTGCACCGGGTCAATCCGGCCGGCTTCACCATTCACAGCGCCGTGCACATGGGGCGGGAAGACGCCGGTGCGGTGATGCATCTGCACGCCGCTGATGGAGTGGCAGTCTCGGCGCATCGCGATGGTCTGTTGCCGCTGAGCCAGACGGCGATGCTTTGTCTCGGTCATCTCTGCTATCACGATTACGAGGGCGTCGCGTTGGACCTCAGCGAACGGGAGCGATTGATTCGCGACCTCGGCGACAAACAGATGATGATCCTGCGCAACCATGGCGTGCTCACGGCGGGCGGCACCGTCGCCGAAGCCTTCACCTACCTCTATTTCCTGATGAAGGCCTGCGAGATTCAGGTGCGCGCCCAGGCCTGCGGTCCGACGCACACGCCATCCGCGGCCGCCATCGAGACCACTCGCCAACAGTCGACCGAGCTGGGCATGGTGTCGAAACTGACCTGGCCGGCACTGTTGCGCTTGCTGGAGGCCAACGGTCACGTCTATGCGATATAGCGCTACGCTAGCGCGATCCGCTTACCTGCCAGGGAATATTGCCGAGTGCCCATGAAGATTCTTTTCGTCGCCGCCGACCCCAAGCCCGAGCGCTGGACCAACTTGATCCAGCAGCATTTGCCGGACGCCGAGATCCAGGTCTGGAAGCCGGACAACCCCAGTTGGGGGGCCGACTACGCCATCGTCTGGCACCCGCCAGCGGCGCTGTTCGACAAGGAGCCGCAACTCAAGGCGCTGTTCAACCTCGGCGCCGGGGTGGATGCGCTGGTGCGGATACCGAACCTGCCACGCGATCTCCCGATTGTTCGCCTCGAAGACGCCGGTATGGCGGTGCAGATGGCCGAATATGTCGCCTATCACGTCATCGGTATCAGCCGTGACATGGACTACTACCGGGACCAGCAGGCGGCGGGCCAGTGGAAGCTGCGCCGGCCCATCGAGCGCAGTGAATGGCCGGTCGGTGTGCTTGGGTTGGGGCAGATCGGCCAGCGCGTCGCCCGCACGTTCGCTGCGCTGGACTACCCGGTCTGTGGCTGGGCGCGCTCCGATCATGCCATCGACGGCGTACGCAGCTTTGCCGGCGAGGCTGGGCTCGACGGGTTTCTCGGACAGACACGGGTATTGATCAACACCCTGCCGTTGACCGACAGCACGCGCGATCTGATCGACTATTCCCTGCTGTCGCGGCTAAGGCCCGACGCGGTGGTGATCAACGTCGGCCGCGGCGAGCATCTGGTCGACGAAGATCTCTGCCGGGCCATTGACGAGGGCAAGGTGGCCCGCGCGGTGCTCGACGTGTTCCGTGAGGAGCCGCTGCCCTCCGAGCATCCGTTCTGGCGGATGCCGCAGGTGACCATCACCCCGCACGTGTCGGCCCGCACCCTGCGCGAAGCGACCGTTGCCCAGATCGCGGAAAAGATCGTGGCGCTGGAAAAGGGTCAATCCATCAGCGGCGTCATCGATATACAGCGCGGCTACTGAGTCCCTGTAGAAACAGGCCCGAACGACCGGTTTGCCGCCACAAGCCAAAAACTTCGCCCCGAGGTCGGGGCTCCCACAGCTAAGTGGCCAACCGCACCCGGCCGTTGCGGGAGCCGCGCCCCGCGGCGAATGTAGGCCGCAGACCTGCCTAAGCGCTCAGGGTCATGTCGCGCTGAAGAACGGCCCATGCTCGCTTCGCATCCAGAGCCAAAAGCTTCGCCCCGAGGTTGGGGCTCCACAGCTAAGCGGCCAACCGCCCCCGGCCATTGTGGGAGCCGCGCCCCCGCGGCGAATGCAGCTGCAGGCCTGCTTAAGCGCTCAAGCCTGCTGTCGTGCTGAAGAACGCCCATGCTCGCTTCGCATCCAGAAGCCGAAAACTTCATCCCGAGGTCGGGGCTCCACAGCTAAGCGGCCAACCGCCCCCGGCCGTTGTGGGAGCCGCGCCCCCGCGGCGAATGCAGGCCGCAGGCCTGCCCAGCGAGGTACAACGCTTCATCCCGGAGCGGGCTTCTGTCCACAATCGTCCCGTTTTGGCTGTGGTTACCAAGGTCGGGAAGCATGTAGCAGCTCTGGGAAGAACTGGCGCTACTTGCTGCGGGCCATACGCCGAGGCCCATACCAAGCTGCGCAACTTACTGCGCAGCTTGGTTTTTTATCGCGAACCAGAACATAAAACCGCTCTATTCAATTGCACCCGCCAGGCGGTTTGTCGCAAGGTTGAGCGGCGAGGCAAAGGCTCAACCTCTCGGGTTGAAGGGACACAACACGCGCAGGCAATGAACGCCGGCGTTACCCAGGAAAAGGACTTTAGGTAAGTAGCCATGACGAGCAACGTTAACCATTGGAGCTATCCCTGTGCTGGCAACGCAGGCAATCCGTTAGCCAACCTGACCAGCTTGGCCCAGGCCAGGGGCGGCTACTACCCGATGGGCGCCAACGGCCTGTGGCATGGCGGCGTGCACTTCGACCAAGGCACCGCTGGTACCTTCGATCAGTCCAGCGTGCGTTGCATTGCCGACGGCGAGGTGATTGCCTACCGCATCGACGAGCAATATCCGATAAGCGAGTACACCGGCGAGATTCCGCTAATCAAGCGCGCGCTTTTTTCCACCGGGTTCGTGTTGGTCAGGCATCGGCTGGCACTTCCGTCATTGCACCTTGCGCCTGCATCGGACGCGTCAGAGCCGGCCTTGACGTTCTATAGCCTCTACATGCATCTGCAGGACCGGGCCGGATACCAAGCTCAAGCGAGCCTGCCACGCCCTGACTTCTGGGGCGAAGGGATCTATTGCGTCGAAACACAGGGCTCGGACCTCAATGTCCGTGCCGAGCCCAGCCAGAGCGCGAGCATATTGGCTACTTTACCCAAGGGAACGCGGGTCAAGGTTGGCGCCAGCAAAGGTGAATTTCGCAAGTTGCTGAGCATCGTCAGCGGAGCGGCGCGGCCTGCTCTCGCGCCTGCCGATGGCGAAGAGACCTTGCCGGGTTACCTGGCCCTTAAGTTCCTCAAGGCACAAAGCGAACCCAAAGCCAAAGGCAGCGTCGTGGTACTGGACCAGCCCGTGCCGATCAAGGCCGGCGACCTTATCGGCCACCTCGGCCGCTATCAGAACCACGACGAAGCCATGCCCCAACCCCTGCTGCATCTGGAGGTATTCAGCTGCGATGATGTGCCTGCATTCGTTGCCCAGAGCAGGGCTTATGCCTCTCGCCTGCCGGAGACGCAGAAAACCCTGCTAAAGGTCTACAAAGGCGCCAGCAAACTGATTCCGCATCGCCAGGGCATTGGTGCTGACAATCCCCCCAGGCTCAGCGACGAAGGCGTGATGGTCGGCGTCGACCTCGTGCTGCCGCAGAGCCTGCTCGACAGCCTGCCGGCAGACGCCAAGCTGGTGGTGACGGCCAGCACTGGCGACATGTCATGCAGCCCCGAGACCCGTTGGTGGTGTCTCGATAACCTGCTGGCCGACAAGGACGGCCAGCCGATCAGCGGCTGGTTGGCCGAACAGGAAATGATCACTACTCGCCACAGCCCCTGGGAGTGGGAAGGCTACGACTTCATCGAAGACCGTGAACGCCCGGCAGGCGCCCTGGCGTATCACCTCGAAGCCCTGCGTCGGCTGATCGACAGCGAACGTGCTAGCTACAAAGGCATGATCGACCAATCCGACAAGGGCCCGGTCAAGCAACGCCTATACGCCATCCTCGACGGTAACGGCGACCAAAAAATCACTCCAGAGGAAATCAGCACTGCTCTGGGCAAGCCTTGGCACGCCCAATCCATCGCACAGCTGATCACCAAACATGAAAGCGAATGGCTCTGGAACCCGGCCAAGTGGGACGAGCTGGATGAACTAATGGAACACAGCCCCGCCGACCCAAACCCGGACTGGGCCGAAGAGAAGAAGCGGATCGAGAAATTGTCGTGGTGGAAGGAGTTGGACGGAAAGCATGGGATAAATGAAGATGGGGTGGTTTGGTATTTTCAGCCGATAAGTCTAATTGCACAACACTCTACTTCAATGGAAATGTTGGTCTCTAGAAAGCAACTCTCTCTAATCATGGAGTCTGCGTCAAGTGATCTAGTTGAGAAGTATATTCTTCCCATTAATGAAGCAATAAAAATATTTGGAATTACCACGCCACTTAGAATCGCTCATTTTTTAGCGCAAATAGCCCATGAAACTGGCGAGTTGAGATTTTCAGAGGAAATTAGCTCTGGCGCTCAGTATGAAGGCAGGAGAGATTTAGGCAACACCCAATCAGGGGATGGCGAGAGGTTCAAAGGCAGGGGGCTTCTTCAATTGACAGGAAGAAGTAACTACGAACATTGCGAGATCTTCTTAAGAAGCATTCCAAAATATGCTGCGCTTGATATAACCTCATCAAAGGCGAGCGCTTCGCAGGTGGCTACAGATCCGTACCTGGCCGCTCTTGTGTCAGGGTCTTATTGGAGTAAGCTAAAGCCGAGATTAAATACTGCTGCAGATAGTAATGATCTGTATTGGGTCTCAGTGTATGTTAACGGTTGGGCGGTACAGAATACACCTTACTATCCGGATCGTGAAAGAGAGCCTAACAATATGGCTCACCGCGCAAAAATGACAGCTCGCGCAATTAAAGTTATAGAGGGAACGCAATGAAATTACATGCGGCCATGTTTTGCATGCTAATAGCAGCTAGTCATGCTGGCTTGGCAAAAGAAGTCTCGATAAGCGAAATAATATACTACAACGGAACCATCGCAAGCCAAGAAATTGCCATGAGTCTTGAGTTTATCGGAAGTAATGTTGCTGGCAAGTATATTTATAAAAAATATAAAAAACCTATAGATGTAACGGGGGGGTATAACGGGAAAAATATTAATCTTGCCGAGCTTCATGATGGTGCTGTAGCTGCGAATATTCATGCTATAAAAAAAGATGCGGCATTTGAAGGCACTTGGCAAGATAAGAAAACATATTATTTCCATGTCAAGTCTGCATCAAAGTCGTACAAGGATTTAATAAAAAGTATAGCTCCAAGTGAGAGAGGTATAACCATTTATTTCAAAAATGGATTAAATCAAGAAATCGATGCGGGTACCCTCACTGACTCTCTTTCAATTACATTCGAAGACTTTACGTTTGACGGTTATCCCGATGTTAGGATTCTAGAATTAGAGGGTGGCGGAAACAGTTCGTATATTTACTATGAGTATGATCCAAGCACGCTTAAGTACATTAAGTCAGCGCCGGAAATCAACGGCCTTATAAATCCTTTAGTCATTCATGGCAAGAAGCTACTTGCTGGATTCATAAAGGATGGATGTTGCAGTTATTCGGTAGTCACTATAGATGAGCATCAGATACGCCGGGCTGAGTATAATTACGTACAGGGTGCGGGAAAAGAAAAAATTACTGATAAATACTCCCAGAAAGTGGTAGAGAGGCCTATCAGTAAGGAGGAATTTGAAGTCGACTACTTCTCATTCGTTCAGAAAGGAAGTCTTCAATAGACTAGAAATACAGAAAACCGCTCGGGGAGAAGTCTTTGTCATGCGTCGGGTCGATACTTTTTTCGAAAGGCACTACTTCATGCACTTACCGGCAGGGCATACGACACAAACCATCACACGATCTGCGTAATTCCATTACAAAATTAGCAAGTGATGCCTTATTTTCGCGCCCACGTATCTTTCGCAGCGGCTATGATCAATCACCGCACTTAGTGAATATCTTAGAGTTAGCCGCAACAAAATCCGGCTCCTCAACCCACTCTTTGATTTTGGATACTTCGCTATAAAAACCAAGCCACTCCACAAAGGCCTTACCCTCAGAAAGCAGTCGAAGCTGCGCAATAGGCTCGCGCCTGGAATACCGATCCCAGCTTAACCTCATACCACCCATTCCGAGATCTTCGGGGCGACTCAGGAATAAAGTTGATGATCTTTCGCTGAAATCACCGTGAGCCAGTATATAAATTTGATTTGAATTAACCTCAATTATTACCCGATCTTTTTCCTTCATATTGAAGCCACCAATTCTTTCGCAGTCTGGAGACCATCTCCCGACAAAGCTAGACGGGATAACATTTTTACCTGTGCCCCCACCTGGCTCTGTGATGTTTGTCGAAGCGATTGAGCAGCCAATGTTTATGAAAGAGACCAGCAAGAATGCCAGCTTGACTCTAATATTCATTGATAACCAAACTCTCTTAAAAAAACTGGATTCAGATGTAGATCAGAAACCCCATCAGCCTCTTCCCTCAAGAATTTCTCATAATTCTTTAGAGCCTGCTCCATTGTTTCTATTGGCTGGCCATATCGACCAGGCGGAAGACTTGCCCATTCCCAGCTGCAATTTTCAATTGCTTTCTTAATCTCTCCAGCGAGCATCGCCTCTAACCTTAAACTTTAGCAGCGCCACGCACAGTTTATCCTGAGATTGCGGCGTAAAGTCTAGGATGCCTAATTTCCGTCTAAACCTTACGACGGAAACATCGTTCCATGTGTACCCCATTACTTGGTAAGCACCAGCCGCAGGCGAAGTGTAACCGCTTTTGTTTATTTTTATTTGCGGATGATCATCAAAGGTCTTTCCGTGATCCACCCTTACAAGTCCAAAGCACAGGTAGACAGCGAGCTTGACTCCGCCCGATATAGAGCTTGGCTCGAGCAAAAACGTGTTGTCACCCGGATCATGAGAAAAACCTACCTATACGATCAAGCCAACACCGCAGATAAGACCACCAGTTATCTGGTAGCAGGGGATCAGATACAGGTGCTCGATCGGCAAGCGGGATGGTTGGAGGCTGTGTTCCACAATAAAAAGGGTGACATCAAAGGCTGGGTTCTGTGTCAGGACACGCTCGAATGTTCGGATCAGAACCGCTCTCTAAAAAAATAAACTGAAACCAGTCGCCTTGGGCTACTAGGAGCGCAACGGCCTTTGCTGTGGTTAAAGCGCCTTGAGGCCGAGCGCTGCAAGACCAAACCCGACGCTGGATAAGGCCACTGACCTGCCTTGACCCACCAAGGCGTGCCAATACGTCGGGTATTCCCCATCAAGCGGCCGTGCCGTGTTCCGCCAGATACCGATCCCGCAGCTCGCGCTTGAGTACCTTGCCGATGGCACTGCGCGGCAGTTCGTCAGCTAGCTCCAGGCGTGCCAGGCGCTGGGTCTTGCCAACGCGTCCGTTGAACCAGTCCAGTAGCGCTTCGGGTGTCACCGCAGCGCCCGTGACGCGCACCACGAAGGCCACCGGGGTCTCGCCCCAGCGGGTGGACGGCACGCCGACCACGGCCACGTCGGCGATGGTCGGGTGGTGGCGCAGGATGGCCTCGAGATCGCTCGGATAGAGGTTGAAGCCGCCAGAGATGATCATGTCCTTCTTGCGGTCCAGCAGGGTGAGAAAGCCCTGCTCATCGAAGCGACCCACATCGCCGGTGCGGATGAAGCGCTTACCGCTGGGGTCGAACCATTCAGCTTCGGCGGTCTTCTCCGGCTTGTTCAGGTAGCCGGTCATCATGGCCGGGGAGTGACCGACAATTTCGCCGATTTCCCCTTTGGGTAGTTCGTTGCCCTCGTCGTCAATGACGCGAATATCGTGGCCCTCGGCGGGTTTGCCGACGGTATGCAGCTTGTCGGGGTGCTCGTGGGCGGCCAGGATGCAGGTACCGCCGCCTTCGGTCATGCCATAGGTGTCGACCAGGCCCCCCGGCCAGCGTGCCAGCACCTCGGCTTTGAGCGCCGCGTTGAACGGTGCGCTGGTGCAGAACTTCTGCCGGAAGTGGCTGAGGTCGTACTGGTCGAAGTCGTCGCGCGCCATGATCCGCTGGTACTGCACCGGCACCAGCATGGTATGGGTAACGCGATGCTGCTGGGCCAGCCTCAGGTATTGACCGGCGTCGAACTTGCCCATCAGCACCACCGTGCTGCCCAGCGCCAAGGTCGGCAGGAAGGCCACCAACGTGGTGTTGGAGTACAGCGGCGTGGAAATCAGCGTGGTGGCATCGTCATAACCATAGGCGGCGCTGCGGCGCACGTGGGCCCAGCGCATGGCATGGGACTGCACGATGCCCTTGGGTTCTCCCGTGGTGCCTGACGAATAGATGATGTTGAACGCCCAGGCCGGCTGGATCGTCACGGCCTCAGGCGTCGCATCGCTCAGCCAGGCGGACCACTCATCCTGCTGATCCAGCCGCATCGTTGTACAAGGCAGCTGTGCCGCGACCGACCGTAGGTGCTGAGCCGATAGAGCATCCAAGCACAACAGGCGGGGCGAGGCGTCCGCCAGCATGGTCAGCAGGCTGTCGGCACTGGCGGACGGAGCCAGCGGCGCGACTGTCATACCGGCGCGCAACGCCCCGAGAAATGCCGTGGCGTATTCGATGGAATTCAGCGCGCAGATCGCCAACACGTCGCCGGGTTTCATGCCATCGCGCTGCAGTGCGCAAGCGACCCGGTTCATCTGTGCATCGAGTTCGGCGAAGCTCATGCTCCGCTCGTCTTGGAGCAAGGCGGGGTGATCGGGTCGCCGTTCGGCCCAGTGCGCAATCAGATCGGGAATCGCCGCGAAAGGTTGGTCGAGAAGAAGGGCGTCGGGGCGGTCAGAAAATTCCATGGCTGGCTCGTCCTGTCGAATGGGGAAAGGCGGCGCCGTGCAACAGCAGGCACGGCAGGCACCGGAATGGAAACCACCTTCAGCGGTAAACGCGCGTGCGTGAAGTGTTATTCGTACCGGCGATGACGAGCAATCAGTACAGACCAGCCTTACCACCTGTGGGCGCCATTGCCGAATGGCCGTTACGGTGGCCGTGTTGCATGTCCGGTCGGCCAAGCTCCCGTCCCTCGGCGCGCGGATTTTTTGCGACAATACCGCCTCTTTGATCAGGCGAATCCGTCCATGTCCGAACGCAATCCCATCCCGCTGATCCTTACCGCTATCGGCAGCGTCATCGGCACCGTTGCGGTGCTCACCTACTATGGTTATGTGCACATCGCCAAGCCGGAAGACGCGCTCTTGCTGGCTGACTACACCATGCTCAAGACCGTTCCGGGCGAAGACTATCGCGTCTCGCTGAAGCCGGCACCGCAGGTAGCCGAATGCATCGACGGCGTGCTGGTGCTCTTCGACACCGAGCAGAAGGGCCTGAGCGGTGTGCTGGTGGATAACAAAAAGCGTGCGATTCGTTGCATGGGGCAGAAGGTGCCGGCTGCCGCAGAGCCAGCAACCAGGCCCTGAGGCGTCGCTTCGGCGCAAAAAAAAGCCCGCCATGATGGCGGGCCTCGACGATAGATGCTCTCAGCCGTATGACGGCAGCGCAGTATCACTGCATCGATGAGCGCGGTGCCACACGCTGATTGTCGTTAGAGATGGTGACCTCGACACGGCGGTTCATTGCCCGACCTGAGTTCGAGTCGTTGCTCGCCACCGGATACTCTTCTCCATAACCGACCGCCTGGATGCGCTGCACATCGACCCCGGCGCGGGTCAGTGCGCGCCGGACGGACTCGGCACGGCGTTCGGACAGCTGCTGGTTGTAGGAGTCCGAACCGGTGCTGTCGGTATAGCCCTCGACCACCACCTTGCGCTCGGGATTTTCATTCAGGAAGTCGGCGAGCTTCTGTATGCCGCGCATACCGGCCGGCTTGAGCTCTGCCTTGTTGAGATCGAACAGCACATCGCCGAAGGTCACCAGTGTGCCACGCTCGGTCTGTTTGGCTTGCAGATCCTGCTGCAACTTGCGGATTTCGTCCTGCTGGCGCTTGAGTTGTTGCTCGCGAGACTCGAGCCGGGCTTCGGCGCGCTTGGCGGACGCCTTCTCGATCTCCTGCTCGGCAGTACGCAGGGCGATGGTCTGCTCGGCGAGCTCGATGCGCCGCTTGGCCAGATAGGCGAGCTGATCGACTTTTTCCTCGTCGGCATCGTTGAGGTAGGCCTGGTTGGCCTTTTCCAGCATCTTGCCTGCATCTTCGGTTTCCAATGCGGCCAGTTGGCTGGAGCGCGCGTCGGCCTGCAGTTGCGAATATTGCCCGCGCGCTTGCTCGAGGTTCTGGTTGGGCTGCGAAGAACAGGCTGCCAGTCCGATGGTCACGGCGAGTAGGGTAGGGAGCGTCAGTAATTTATTCATAGCGAATCATCCTGTGTTGAAGGCGTGGAGAGTTGATCGTGGTGATCACTGGACGCTGCGCATGCTTTCTTCGCGCAGTTCCTGAATACCCCGGTTGGCGTCCTCTACAGCCTTCTGCGCTTTGGCCGCCTGAGCCTTGCGCTCGGCGACGCGTGCATCCCACTCGGCTTGTTCGGCCAGCTTGCGCGCTTCGTCGTAGTTCTCTTTCTGCATGGCCAGTTCGGCCTGCTTCCATTTTTCCTGCGCGGCGCGCATTTCCACCGCGGCATATTCGGTGCCGCCCGCGCTGACCGCGCTGCGCACTGCGGACTCGGTGACCGCGAACTGTTCATTGGGTGGATTGCCGGCACAACCAACCAGCAGCAGACCTCCCAGCGCAACGGCTGCCAGCTTGGGTAGCTGAAATCTCGATAGGGGGCTTTCGATGGTGTTCGTTTTCATAGCCAGTCTCCAGTGGAAGATCGGGAACGGTGCCCGCGAGCCGTGTGTTTGGCCCCTAGGGAGGACCCAGCAATCAGAACGGGCATGTTTTTGTGAGGGCGTCAGGCCGCAATCGTTCCAGTGAAAAGCCAAACGGAGCGCCTGAAGATGGCTTTTTAGAGCTGTCGAGAGAAAAGCGGGGCGGCCGGATGAGAACGCCTCGCTGAGTTGAACGGCTGGCCGGCCGGGGGCCGGCCGTGTCCGTGGCGGGTGTCAGGACTCGGCCGATTGCTCGGCCAGCAGGCGTTCGAGATGCTTGCGCGACAGGGCGAGAAAACGCGGTGTCGGGCCGACGTCTTCATAGATCGGATCGCCTTGCTCGTCGGTCGAAATCACCTTGGTACCCCGTTGGTAGGGAAGACTGGTCTCGATGCCTTCGAGCGCGGCGCCGACCAGTTCCCCCAGCAGTTCCTCGGTACTGCGCTTGGGATACATCTCCGCCAGCGCGGCCAGCCGCGCGGCGCTTTCGACGTCCAGTGGAATGGTGTATCGAGTGGCGCTCATGCGCCCGGTGGCGCTGCTTTCCCATTCACGGACAAGTTCTGAAATCTTCATCTAGCTCCATCCTTAGCCCGCCGTGGCGAGCGATATTGGCGTGTAATGCGAGCGACCGTCGAACAGACTTGCCTCGCGACGCCTTGTCTTCGACGGACACGCTGGGCACTCTGTTTGGAGGGTTCTTACAGCGTAGCCGTTCAGCATCGGTTGCATATCGGTTGTGAGCCTTTGGGGGCGCAGCCTGAGGAGACAGAACATGGCGAAGATCGACGCGCGGTTGCGCGAGAACGTTCACCTGCTCGGCGAATTGCTGGGCAACACCATTCGCGAGCAACACGGCGATGCCTTCCTCGACAAGATCGAACGCGTCCGCAAGGGTGCCAAGGGCGCACGCCGTGGTTCGGCCGACGGGGCCAGACTGTTGAAGGAAACCCTCGACGGGCTGGCCGACGACGAGCTGCTGCCGATGACCCGCGCCTTCAATCAGTTCCTCAATCTGGCCAATATCGCCGAGCAGTATCACCAGGTGCGCAGGCGTCGGCCCGGCGAGCCGGCTCCGTTCGAAATCGGCGTGCTGGGTGGCCTGCTAGAGCGGCTCAAGGGCGAGGGGTTCGGGCAGGAATTTCTGGCCCGGCAGGTGGGGCGGCTGGATATCGAACTGGTGTTGACGGCGCACCCGACCGAGGTGTCGCGACGCACGCTTATCCAAAAATACGACGCCATCGCCGCGCAACTGGCTGCACGCGATCACACCGACCTCGGCACGGCGGAGCTGGCACGTATCGAACTGCGCTTGCAGCGGCTGATCGCCGAAGCCTGGCACACCGAGGAAATCCGTCGCAGCCGGCCGACGCCAGTGGAAGAGGCGAAGTGGGGCTTCGCCGTTATCGAGAATTCGCTCTGGCAGGCGCTGCCCAATGTGCTGCGGCAGACCGACCAGGCGCTCAAGCGCAGCACCAGCCTGCACTTGCCGCTGGATGCGGCGCCGATCCGCTTCGCCTCCTGGATGGGCGGTGATCGCGACGGCAATCCCAACGTGACGGCAAAGGTGACCCGTGAAGTGTTGCTGCTGGCGCGCTGGGTGGCGGCGGATCTGTTCCTGCGCGATATCGAGGGGTTGATTACCGCCCTGTCGATGCAGGCTGCCAGCGAAGAACTTCTGCGTCACAGTGGCGAATCGGCCGAACCCTACCGGGCACTGCTCAAGGGCCTGCGCGAGCGACTGCAGGCGACGCGCGATTGGGCCAGCGCCGCGGTTGAACATGACCAGCCGCCACCCCCTGCCGTGCTACAGGACAACCGTGAGCTGCGCGAACCGCTGGAACTCTGCTATCACTCGCTGCATGCCTGCGGCATGGGCGTGATCGCCGACGGCACCTTGCTCGACTCCTTGCGTCGGGTGGCCGCGTTCGGCCTGTTCCTGGTGCGCCTCGATATCCGCCAGGACTCGACCCGGCATGTCGCGGCGCTGGCGGAAATCACCGATTACCTGGGGATTGGCCACTATGACCAGTGGGACGAGCAACAGCGCCTGGATTTCCTCCAGCGCGAGCTGAACAATCGCCGCCCGCTGCTGCCACCCCATTTCCAGCCGTCTGCCGAGACCGCCGAAGTGCTGGCGACCTGTCGTGTGGTGGCGCAGGCACCCGGTGCATCGCTTGGCTCCTATGTCATCTCCATGGCCCGCGGCGCGTCGGATGTATTGGCGGTGCAGTTGCTATTGAAAGAGGCGGGCCTGCAACGACCGATGCGGGTCGTGCCGCTGTTCGAGACGCTCGACGACCTGAACAATGCAGGCCCGACCATCGATCGGTTGTTGAGCTTGCCCGGCTATCGCCAGCGTTTGCATGGTCCGCAGGAAGTGATGATCGGTTATTCGGACTCGGCCAAGGACGCCGGCACCACGGCCGCCGCCTGGGCGCAGTACCGCGCGCAGGAAAGCCTCGTCGAGATCTGCCGCCAACACCAGGTCGAATTGCTGCTGTTCCATGGCCGTGGCGGCACCGTTGGGCGCGGTGGCGGACCGGCTCATGCGGCGATCCTCTCGCAGCCGCCCGGATCGGTAGCGGGGCGTTTCCGCACCACCGAGCAGGGCGAAATGATTCGTTTCAAATTCGGTCTGCCGGATATAGCTGAACAGAACCTCAGCCTGTATCTGGCGGCGGTTCTGGAAGCAACGCTGCTGCCGCCACCCATGCCGGAGCCGGACTGGCGCGAAACCATGGAGCAACTGGCTAGCGCTGGGGTCAAGGCCTACCGCGGGGTGGTGCGTGATCACCCGCAGTTCGTCGAGTATTTCCGGCAGGCCACGCCCGAGCAGGAACTCGGACGCCTGCCGTTGGGCAGCCGTCCGTCAAAACGCCGTGAGGGTGGCGTCGAGAGCCTGCGGGCAATCCCGTGGATATTCGCCTGGACCCAGACACGGCTGATGTTGCCCGCCTGGCTTGGCTGGGATCAGGCGCTACAAGCCGCACTGGAGCGTGGCGAAGGTGATCGACTGAAACAGATGCGGCAGCGTTGGCCGTTCTTCAGTACCCGTATCGATATGCTCGAGATGGTGCTGGCCAAGGCCGATGGCGACATCGCCAAGCGCTACGACGAGCGCCTGGTCTCTGCGCAATTGCAGCCCCTGGGTGAGGATTTACGTGACAGATTGTCGCAGGCGGTGGCGGCGGTACTCGATCTGACCGGTCAGTCCGAGCTGCTGGCACACAGCCCCGAGACACTTGAGGCGTTCAGTCTGCGCAATACCTATCTCGACCCGTTGCACCTGATGCAGACCGAGTTGTTGGCCCGTTCACGGCAACAACGGAGCCCGGCGGAAAGCCCTCTGGAGCAAGCCTTGCTGGTCAGTGTCGCGGGTATTGCTGCTGGGTTGCGCAACACTGGCTGACGGCATGAGAGGACGGCGCGTGGCGCGTCGGGTAAACGTCGTCACGCCCGCGCGGCGACGTTTTACCGCCCCCACCCTTGGCGGCAGGCTCACCGCAAAGGGGGCCATGAGGGTCGCTTGTCTGCTTTCTGTGCGCTGTGTATCGTGTTCAACCTTTTGTCGCATGGCGGCAAACCCGATTTTTTGATTCGCCAGAGGTAGGGTTGCATTCATCGACCTGGCGGCACCCTTTGCAAAACTTGAGGACTCACTCCATGCGCGTAATTCTGCTGGGAGCGCCCGGTGCCGGGAAAGGCACACAGGCACGCTTCATCACCGAGAAGTTCGCCATTCCGCAAATCTCCACGGGCGACATGTTGCGTGCAGCGGTCAAGGCCGGCTCGCCGCTGGGCCTGCAGGTCAAAGACGTCATGGACAGCGGTGGTCTGGTCTCCGATGAAATCATCATCGCGCTGATCCAGGAGCGGCTGCAGCAGCCCGATTGCTCCAATGGTTTTCTGTTCGATGGCTTCCCGCGCACCATCCCGCAAGCCGAGGCGCTGCGTGATGCCGGTGTCAAGCTGGATCACGTACTTGAAATCGCCGTGGATGACGAAGAGATCGTCGGTCGCCTGTCCGGCCGCCGTGTGCATCCGGCCTCCGGTCGGGTGTATCACACCGAGCACAATCCGCCGAAGGTCGCCGGTGTCGATGACCTCACCGGCGAGGAGCTGATCCAGCGCAAGGACGATCTGGAAGAAACCGTTCGCCATCGCCTGAGCGTCTACCACTCGCAGACCAAACCGCTGGTGGCCTTCTACCAGAACCTCGAAGCTAGCGAAGGCACACCCAAGTGCAGCCGCGTCGAAGGCGTCGGCTCGGTGGAAGAGATCACTGCAAAGGTGATGGCTGCACTCAGCTAAACGGTCTTGCTGTCAACCAACGGCCCGCTTTTGCGGGCCGTTGTCGTTTCAAGGCAAATCGAAGTGGTAGGCAAAAACGCCGCTGAGCGCTACAGCGCTCGGCTAGGCAATTTGACATAGCTCCGGAAAATCGCATGCTTTCGGATGATGTCGTTACGCCTGGCCTCGCCCGCAGGCGTACGACGCTGTGCCCCGTCGCTCGGCGGGCCGCAACGCTGGCAAAAAAAGACCTAAACCGTTTTAATGCCCGCCCACTCGGCAACCTGCATAAATCATCATGACCACTCTGCTGGCGCTGGATACTGCGACCGAAGCCTGTTCCGTTGCATTGCTGCATGACGGCAAGGTAATCAGCCACTACGAAGTGATTCCGCGGCTGCATGCGCAACGGTTGCTGCCGATGATCCAGACCCTGCTGGCCGAGGCGGGAATCGCCCTGTCGGCGGTTGATGCGCTGGCCTTCGGTCGCGGCCCCGGCGCTTTCACCGGGGTGCGTATTGCGGTTGGCGTGGTGCAGGGGCTGGCGTTCGCGCTGGAGCGCCCGGTACTGCCGATCTCCACGCTGGCGACGATCGCCCAGCGCGCGTATCGCGAGCATGACGCAGGGCAGGTGGCGGTGGCCATCGATGCGCGCATGGATGAGGTCTATTGGGGCTGCTATCGCGTGCATGAGGGCGAGATGCAGCTGGCTGGGATCGAAGCCGTGTTGCCGCCGGAACAGGTCAGCCTGCCACGCGATGGCAGCGGAGACTGGTTCGCTGCTGGCACGGGCTGGCGCTATGGCGAGCGGCTTGCGCTGAAGTCTGCCGCGGTCGATGCGGCGTTGCTGCCACACGCCGAGGATCTGTTGTGTCTGGCGACCTATGGCTGGCGACGCGGAGAAGCGGTGGAGGCCGATCAGGCCCAGCCGACCTATCTTCGCGACAACGTCGCCACCCCGAAAGCCACTCGGTGACCAGCGGCATTGCCAAACTCCTGGCGGATCGCTAGAGTCGGCGGCACTTGAACAGGTGAATGATGCGCCTCAACGGTCTCGCCCCCTCTGCCTATCCCATCGAACGTCCTGCCCCGCATGGCAGCGCGCCGGTGCCCTATCGCGAAAGTGAAAGGGCTGCGGAGCAAGCGCGTGAGTCGATCGTTACCCCGTCCAGCCAGGCCGATTCCACCTATGAACACCTCTCCAGAGGCACTCGGAGCGAGTCCACCGACTATGCCTCGGTAGTCTCCGGCGACTTCATGCCGGCCCGCTTCGAAGCCATGATGGAGCGGCCATTGACCAGTCGTGCTTCTCAAGCGCTGCAGAGCTACGGCACCACGGCGAGCTTCAGCGCCGATCTTGATGCCCACGAAGTGCTCGGTCTGGATCTCTACGCCTGAGGCGTAGCGAACCGCGCGTGAACCTTCCCTACTTTCTCGGCTGCCCGTCCTGGAATGACGCCGCCTGGCGCGGGGCGCTCTATTCGCCAGGTTTGCCGGCGACTGAGTTCCTTGCACGCTATTGCGCGGTCTTCAATTCCGTCGAAGGCAATACCACGCTCTACGCCTGGCCGTCCGTAGCGAAGATCGAACGTTGGGCGGCGCTGATGCCGGACGACTTTCGCTTCTGCGCCAAGCTGCCACGGGAGATCACTCAAGCGACGGATCTGCGTGAAACAACGGATCTGATCCTGTCGTTCCGTTCGCTGCTGGCTCCGCTGGGGCAGCGGGTCAGTCCGTTCTGGTTGCAACTGCCCGCCACCTTCGGCCCGGCTCGCCTGGGCGAACTGGTGCCTCTGATCGAAACCTTGAATAGACCGTTGGCGGTAGAGGTGCGTCACCCCGCGTTTTTCGCCAGAGGCGAGGAGGAGCGGGCGCTGAACCGCTTATTGCACGAATGCGGTGTCGAGCGCGTCTGCATGGACACTCGCGCACTGTTCAGCTGCCGGACGAGCGATCCCGCCGTGCTTCATGCACAAAGCAAGAAGCCGCGGCTTCCTGTGCGTCCGGCGGCGTTCAGCCAGTCACCGCAGCTGCGCTTCGTCGGGCATCCCGAGCTGGCAGCCAATGATCGCTTTCTCGCGCCCTGGCTGGACAAGGTGGCGGGCTGGATCGAGGCAGGCAAGCGTCCGCATGTATATCTGCATACGCCGGACAACCGGTTGGCGCCGGATTTGGCCATGCGTTTCCATGAGCAGCTCAGCGGACGGCTGCCGGGTTTGCCCCCACTGGCGGTAGCGCCGACACAGAGCGAGTCGCAGATGTCTCTGCTCGATAGCGAACCCTGCTCGTGATTTGCCGGTAGCGGGCGGCGCTGCAACCTTGGCGTGTCGGCGTTGCCAAAATCGCTATGACTTTCGGCCGATTCTTCCTGTTGCTGCTGCTCGCATTGGGCGGGTTCGTCTACGCGGTATGGCGCGGTCACGTCGATGTCCCGCCGAAGTGGAATCCCTGGGCGCCGCTGGATATTCGCGAGGCGCCGAACCTGCTCACTTCCTTCAAGCTGCGGCGTCTGCAGGAAGATCGGGAACTATGCGAGCAGGCGCTGAAAACGTCCGATCTGAGCTACGTTGCCGTGCCGGACAGCACGCCGCAACCCGGCTGTCCGGTCGAGAATGCCGTGCGCGTGAGCGGCTCGGCGGTGCGCTTCAACGGCCCCTTTCTCGCGACTTGCCCGCTGGCTGCCGCCTATGCGTTGTTCGAACGCCATGGCTTGCAGCCCGCAGCGCAACAGGTCTTCGGTCAGCCGGTGGTGCGCGTCGATCACTTCGGTAGTTTCGCCTGCCGCAACATCGCCCGCAGCAACCGGCGCAGCCAGCATGCTTCGGCCAATGCGCTGGATCTGGCCGGGTTTTGGCTGCAGGACGGTACGCGCATTACCGTGGCTCGCGACTGGAAAGGCGATGACGCCAAGGCGCGCTTCCTTCGCCGGGCCAAGGCAGCCGCCTGCGATGCCTTCAGGATTACTCTGAGCCCGGAGTACAACGCCGCTCATCACGATCATTTCCATGTGGATATGGGCGGTTTTGGCCTCTGTCGCTGAGGCACGCCGGCGTCGCCTCTGGCAGAATGCGGCGTTTTCCCGCCACCGAGCTCCGTATGATTGCTTCATCCCCGTTAGTTCGTGTCGAAGCCCTTGCACCTCAATTTGCCGAGCAGGCTGGTGCCTGGGCATCGCGACTGGAATTACCTTTGCGGGCGGACGAGGCAGAGTTCGCCCTGCAACTGGGTGAGAGCGGGTTGCAGCTGCAATTGCTCGGCCCTCAGGCGCCGGGCCCGGTCCGGGTGGATTTCGTTGAGGGCGGCGCCGCACATCGTCGTCAGTTCGGCGGAGGCAGCGGGCAGATGATCGCCAAGGCGGTCGGCATTCAACCCGGGATTCGCCCCAGCGTGCTGGACGCAACAGCCGGACTTGGCCGCGATGCCTTCGTGCTGGCGACGTTGGGCTGCGACCTGGTGCTGTTCGAGCGCCAGCCGCTGATCGCCGCCTTGCTGGAGGACGGCCTGAGGCGCGGGTGTGAGGACGCCGACGTGCGATCGATCGTCGAACGCATGCGCCTGCGGCATGGCAATGCCATCGAGCTAATGGCCCAGTGGCAGGGTGATCCACCGCAGGTGATCTATCTCGATCCGATGTTTCCGCATCGTGAAAAGAGCGCGTTGGTGAAAAAGGAAATGCGCCTGTTCAGACCCTTCGTCGGGGACGATCTGGACGCGGGTGTCCTGCTCGAGCGGGCGCTGGCGCTGGCCAGCCACCGAGTGGTAGTGAAGCGGCCACGTAAAGCGCCTGCCATTGACGGACCCAAACCGGGTTATAGCCTGGAGGGTAAGTCCAGCCGCTACGACATTTACCCGAAAAAGAAGCTATCCGCCGGTCAATGATCACTGGCTGGCGATGATCCGATTCGGCGGTGGAGCACAGGGCACTTATGAGTCTTCGCAATCTTCTGTAACCAAGCGGCTGGAGGTCTTGTGCGCCGGCTGCTCGGCAGTGGCTGCACGAAGGGCGGGTTCGGTTGGCCGACCACCATCGTGCTCGCGGCGTTGCGTTGGCCTTGCTTAATGTCGCCAACAATGGCATTTCTAGGCCGTGTTCCGTTGCTTTGCAAGCCAGGCTGCTGAGCCAAGGGCCGCGCGCCTTTAAGGGCTGGTGTGGCCGGCAGTGAACCGGGACACGTCCTGGATCAGACCGTTTGTGGGCTGAACGGTGGTTACCTAGATCGCGTAGAAGGAAGAGCATATGCAGATCCAAGTACATAGCGATAACCACATCGAAGGAAGCGCCCGTCTCGTGGACTGGGTCAGCGGCAATGTTGCCGACAAGCTGGATCGGTTCGACGACGAAGTCACCCGCGTCGTGGTGCATCTGAACGACGAAAACGGCGTCAAGGCCGGCGCCCACGACAAACGATGCCAGATCGAGGCACGCCCGAAAGGTCAGCAGCCGGTCTCCGTTACACACAAGGCGGCATCCCTAGAACTGGCCGTGGACGGTGCCATCGACAAGCTCAATAACGCTCTCAAGCATCAATTCGGCAAACTGCGCAGCAAGCGCGTATCGGCACCTACGCCGATCGAAGGCGAGACCCTCGAAGTCGAGGGCCGGGACGCCTTGTTGGAAGAAGATTTCCTTGCGGACGAGCAGCTGCGCACCTCCTGAAACTGGCCATCCATCGCTCCTTCGGGACGTAACCTGATGGCTACACCTGTCATTCATTTCCCATCTCAGCAGGCAGGCATCGCTCCGCGGTGCCTGCGCCTTGCTCGCAAATCTGCCGGCTCCACCATCTTCCCTTAAGCGACCATCGGCCCTTTCGCACGCCGGTCCTTGTGCTATACCCAGTCAAGGTACTGCGCGAGGAGCGTCGGCTAACGGCGCGCTCGGCTCGTGGCGGACCATGGCGAGAGGGGGGGCAATTTTGCCGTATGAGCATTGTTGATAATTGCTCACGGCTATCAACAGCGAGGTGACACCATGACCATGATGCAATGCGAGTACCGCGATCACGTCATTACGGCCGAAGTGATGGAACATCCCGGCACCCCGACTCCCTGGGCCGGTGGGTGCCGAATCAGCAACCCGCAGGGACAGGTCACTCGGCGTATGGCGCTTCCGGTCGGGCACGCCTTCATGGCGGAGCTCGAGCAAGCGCAGCGGGCATCCATCGCCCACGGCAAGTGGCTGGTGGACCAATATCTGGATCAAGGCAGGCAACTGTTCGACAAGGCCGCCTGAATTTCCTGCGGGCCGCGCCCCTCGCGCGGCCCGCTTCTTTCTTACGGCCACTGCCGAGCGCGTGGCTAAGCGTTCCGTTGAACTGTTAGCCGTGCTGGAGCCTCTACTGGGGACGTCGCCTGCGCCTGAGCAGCGCCAAACCCACCAGGACGAGGACCCGTTCGATGGAACTTCCCAACAAAGACATGACCACACTGTTCGAGCAGCTGGGCCTACCTTCGGATCCAGCCAGCATTGACGATTTCATCGCCGAGCATGCGCCGCTACCCAACCACGTCAAGCTTACCGAAGCGCCGTTCTGGAGCGACGCGCAGCGTGCCTTCCTCGCCGATGAATGGATAGAGGACGCCGAATGGGTGCCGATCATTGATGAACTGAACGCTCGCCTTCACGAAAAGCAGGCACAGCCCTGACCCAAACCTGGGCTTGCAGCGAGCGCGCAACGCCAACCAATCCACTGGGTCGAGCGCGAGCCTGACGTGGTGCTGGGAGCGGTTAGCCGAGGCCGGTGTTTGCCTGCCCATGACGATTCACTAGAATTCGCCGCTCCCGCGCGATGCCGCGCTTCGTTGTAGACCCGCTGCAAGAAGGACAACCATGAATAGCGACCCATCGGCGGCCAGCCCTCTCGATATCGCGGCCCGTTACGCCTGCGCCAAAGCCCTCTCACTCGAGGCGGCGCAGCTGGGCCTGGACTACTACCGCAAGCGCGACGTGCTGACGGTGGAGCACAAGGGCGACGACCTTCAGGATGTGGTGAGCATCGCAGATAAGCAGATCGAAGATTTTATTCGTGCCCGACTGGCTGAGCGTTTTCCAGAGGATGGATTTCTCGGCGAGGAGAGCGGTTCCGCCGATCTCGGCGCCCGTTGCGTGTGGGTGATCGATCCCATCGACGGCACGGCCTGCTTCGTCAACGGACTGCATAACTGGTGCGTCTCGATCGGCCTGCTGATCGACGGCGAGCCGCATTTGGGCGCCATCGCCGATCCCAATCACAACGAGCTGTTCCATGGCTGCCTGGGCCAGGGTGCGTTCGTCAATGACACGCCCCTGAAGGTGAGCGGCGCCACTCATGTGGGACAGGGCGTGACCGCCACCGGCACCTTTCACCCGCGTGGCAAGGAGCATTTCATCCCGTTTCTGGAAAAGCTGCTGGCCGAAGGCGGTATGTTCTTTCGCAACGGCTCCGGCGCGCTGATGACCGCCTATGTGGCGGCCGGGCGTCTGCTCGGCTATTACGAAACCGAGCTGAAAAGCTGGGACTGCATGGCCGGCCTGGTGCTGGTGAAGGAGGCGGGTGGCTGCGTGAACGACTTTTTCCGTAATGACGGGCTGTTACGTGGCAATCCCTATCTGGTCGCCTGCCCGGGCGTCTATCCGCAACTAGCGGAAATGATCGGTCCTTCGCTGGACGGTTGAGGTCGCAGCGGACGTCTAAGCGTCCGCAGCTGCGTTCGCACGGCCGCGTGCGAACGGACCATGGCTCGGTATCAGGTGCGTAGCTCGGGGGGAACCGTCCCGCCGTGTTCGGCGAGTTTGTGCATCACGGTGCGGTGCAGCCAGATGTTCATCTGCGCCGAGTCGGCCATTTTGTCTGGCGGACAACCCAGCTCGGAGGCGAGCTCCTTGCGTGACTCCAGGCTGCTGTCGAGGCCCAGCAGTTTGAGCAGGTCGACGATGGAGGTACGCCAGTTCAGCTTTTCGGGAAAATTGGCCGCCATACCGTCGAGCTTTGCGGGCACGTCAACGGCACTGGTGGTCCCGCCCGCAGTGCCGACGGTGCCGGCGGTCACTCCACCGGCGGTAGACGGTGCCGTGGTCGCGTTGTTGGCCGCGGTGGGCCGCTCGGAGTCGACCACCGTATCGGTGGCGTGCTGATTGACGCCCGAATCCGGGGCGGCAGGTTTGTGCGCTTCGTTGCTCACGCCACCCATGCCCAGCGCATCTTTGATCTTGTCGAACAGGCCCATTGCACGATCCTCGGTTGATGTAGGTTTCCGTTGGACCTTCGCGGCGCTCAGGTCATTCACCGCCGCAGGTCGGAAGCCGGACGCTGGTGTCATTTGGTACGCATCTGGTGCACCGGACCTTCGCTGCGAGTCGGCTATGTGCTTTTGCATGGATGGATCAAAGGACGCGCAACGACGTAGGCGGGTATAAGCAAGCCGCCGGAGCTGCGGCGGCCTTGCGATAACGCGTTCACTCGGCATTCGCCTCGACTGCTGCCGCCTCGTCGCGCTGTTCGGCTGGAGCGGTGTCAGAACACCAGCATGAACAGGCCGATCACCACCAACAGACCGATCAGGAAAATGATGCCAATGGTGCTGCCCAGAAACTTCAGCATGAGGATGACTCCTGTTGCAGTGGGTTCACTAATTCCGACTGGGGCGGGCGGTGATCGTTCAGACAGCGGCGGGTAAGCGGCGCAAATGCCGCGTCAAAGGTGCTTCCAGATCAGTTGCAAGCCGGCGAGCAGCATGCCGATCCGAGCGATTCGGTAGAACCAGGTGTGATCGATACGTTTGTGCAGCCAAAGCCCGGCCCAGACGCCGAATGGCACGATGGGCGCAAGCGTCAGGCTCAGCAGCAAATTCTCGCGACTGAACTGGCCAAGTGCGGCGTAGGGAACTAGCTTGATCGCGTTGGTCATCAGGAAGAACAGATTGATGGTCGCCACGTAGCGCAGCTTGTCCAGCTGTTGCGGCAGCAGATGCATCATGATCGGTGGGCCGCCCGCATGGGCGACGAAGCTGGTAAAGCCGGCAATCGACGAGAGCAGCGTGCCGCGACCGCGCTGCAGTGGACGTGGCTTGTCGTTGTTGGTGATCAGCCCGAGCACCACGAAACCCACCGCGATCACGCCCATCATCAGGCCGATCATGCGCTCGTCGAGCAGGCCGAAGGTGAGCGAACCCAGGGCAATGCCAATCAGCGCGCCAGGCAGCATGACCTTGAGATTGGCGGTGTCCCATTTACCGAAATAGGCTTTCAGACCCACCACGTCAGCCAGACAGAGAATCGGCAGCATCACGGCCGCTGCCTGTTTCGGTGAGATGGCCAGCGCCAGCAAGGGTACGGCGATGCCCCCCAGGGCACCGCCAAAGCCGCCTTTGGATAGCCCTGTGAGAAAGATCGCAGGCAGCGCGAACAGCAGAAAATCGGCAAGGTTCATGACGGTGTTGGCGCTCGACGGGAAGAGTGCGGATGAGTCGTTTTGGCGACGGATCAATCATCGCATTTTTTACCGGTCGATCAGTTTGCCGCGATGGGGCCGATGCGCTCGGTGGTGCCGGCCAGATGCATTGGTCGGGATAGCTCGGGGCTGAATGTGGTCAGCATGGAAGGCTGGTGAACGTCACCGGTCTTTCTCTCCCGCTCGATCCAGGTGCCGTATGGATGTACGCAAATCAGCCTTATGGTCATCCATCTTCGGAACGCCGCTGCGCCGTCTTGTGGTCGGCTCGGCACTGCTGACCGCGATATTCGCCAATGGCGCGAGCGCCGATGATACGGACGAGTTGGTGAGTCTGGTCAACGAGTTCCGCGCCTCGGGCGAAGGTTGTGGCGGCGCCAAGGCCGAACCGGTCGGCCCCCTCGCACCCGCCGCTGCACTGGCATCGATACCTGCCGGTGCCGGCGCGCAGATCCAGCAGGCGGTGGTGGAGTCGGGCTACCAGGCGGCCAGCCTGCAGGCCATGGCGGTGACCGGTCCTGGCGATGCGAACACCGTGATGCGCGTCTTTAAGCAGCGTTACTGCAGTGCATTGATGAACGACGATTTCGCTGAGATCGGCGTCTCGCATGAGGGCAATACCTGGCAATTGATTCTGGCAAAACCGTTGCTGTCCGCCGATATCGGCGACTGGCCGCAGGCCGGCAAGACGGTTCTCGAACAGGTCAACCGAGCGCGTGCCGAGCCGCGGCGCTGTGGCAATCAACGGTTCGATGCGGCGCCGCCGCTGAGCTGGAACGAGCAACTGGGGGAAGCCGCGTTGGCCCACAGCCAGGACATGGCTAAAAGGGACTATTTCGCTCACCAGGGTCATGATCAGAGCCTGGCTGGTGACCGCGCCAGGCGTCAGGGCTACCGCTGGCAGCGCATCGGTGAAAACATCGCGGCTGGTCATGGTTCTGCCGAACAGGCGGTGTCGGGCTGGCTGGCCAGCCCAGGCCACTGCCAGAACATCATGAATCCGGACTTCACGGAAATGGGTGCCGCCTATGCGACCCATCCACGCAGCGCGGCGACCATCTACTGGACGCAGGTGTTCGGTACGCCGCGTTAGCCTGGCGCGTTACAGCGCGCCTTCCAGCCATTCGTGCGCCTCGGTGGACTGATGCTGATCGAAGGCCTTGACCTTCAGGCCAGGAATAAGCGCCCCTTCGATCTCGCTGGCCTTCCTCATCCACTCCTTGGCGCAAACGACCGCGCAACGGTCGAAGCGGCGCACGAAACGGAACATCTGCGGAATTCGCGACAGCTCGACGCCGACCGCGCCGAGCGTTGGCATGTCGAAGTCCCCAACTCGGAAGAGCATCTGCCCATGGGTAATGCCTTCGGACTTTCTCATCAGCTCATCAAGCGCAAAGCGCATTTCGTTGCTGTCGAGCTTGCCGGAAAAATCCACGTCGATACGTTTGTCGCCTATACGCGTTACATGGAACATCTCATCGCTCCTTTAGCACGGGGAATGACGGCTCGGGCTCGTTTACTTGAACCATAGCTGTCGAGGCGCATCAGCTCGAAAAAAAAGCACCTTGATTTTTCGTTTTCATTGACCTTCGTCAATGCGCTGAAACGCTGTCTCAGGACTGTTTTTGAAGGCCAACTAGCCCGTCTGGATCAGTAAGTTGATCAACGGTATTAAAGGTAGCGCATTCCAGGCCGAGACAAGGGCAACTGCGCCAGCGTCGGAGGACGTTTCAATGGCCGTGACGCTCTTTTTAATTGGCCACTGGACGATCACATGATCAGCTCTGGCGAACGCCATCCGAACCCTTCTTTCCAGCAGGGACGCCTCACAACTCGATATGGCCGGAGCCCAGCGAATGCTGAGCCAGAAGATGGTCAAGGAGGCGCTGTTGGCTGCGCAGGGCGTTGGCGCGGCGGGCGATGTGGAAAGCTTGAAGAGCCTGACCGGGCGTTTCCGCCTGGAAGCCTGACGCCCGCTTGCGTGTAACAGCGTGCGTATGCGAGCGGGGCAGGGCGATCGATCTCGCGGTATCGGAGAAGGGTAGGAGAGGGATTCGAGGGGAAGGCGAACAGCCCCCGCGCCTTGGCGCAGGGGCTCAGGATCAATCCTGGCGGCTGGTCACTTCCAGCAGGTGGTAACCGAACTGGGTCTTCACCGGGCCCTGCACGACGTTGATCGGCGCGCTGAACACCACGGTGTCGAACTCCTTGACCATCTGGCCCGGACCGAACGATCCCAGATCGCCGCCCTGGCGGCTGGAGGGGCAGGTGGAGTTGTCTTTGGCAACCTGAGCGAAATCGGCGCCGCCTTCGATGGCAGCTTTCAGCTCGTTGCACTTTTCTTCGGTGGGAACCAGGATGTGGCGGGCAGTGGCTCGGGCCATGGGGTGTACTCCAGTTGGAAAGTTGCGAGCCTACCGGATTTGCCCTGCGATTCAAACGCTGCCTCCATCCAAGTCTGTTCGCACGTCGGCCAACGGCGCAGCGGAGGCTTCGGTCATGATCTCGTCATTGCTGTTCACTAGCGTGAGCCTGGGAGCCACCAAACCTGGCTTTTATCTCACGCGTACCGGAAGCCGACGATGACCGATGATCTGAGTAATTCGCTCCAGGTATACGAGCACCTGTTGCACGAGTTTCAGGACAGCCTCGACGAAGAGTTTGAAATGGAGTTGGACGATGCGCGCATGGATGCGTTGATAAGGCGCGAAGGCATGCCGCAACCGTCGGATAGTGGGTTGTCCCGACGGGTCTATTTCTCCGAACTGCTGCGTCTGCAAGGCGAACTGGTCAAGTTGCAGGACTGGATCGTGCATCACAAGCTACGCGTGGTCGTGCTCTTCGAGGGACGGGACGCGGCGGGCAAGGGTGGGGTCATCAAGCGCGTGACCCAGCGGCTCAATCCGCGCATCTGCCGCGTTGCCGCCTTGCCGGCACCCAACGACCGCGAGCGCACCCAATGGTATTTCCAGCGGTACGTCTCGCATCTACCCGCCGCTGGCGAAATGGTCCTGTTCGACCGCAGCTGGTACAACCGCGCCGGTGTCGAGAAGGTGATGGGCTTTTGCAGCGACGACGAATATGAGGAGTTCTTCCGCTCGGTCCCGGAGTTCGAGCGGATGCTGGTGCGCTCGGGCATCATCCTGATCAAGTACTGGTTTTCCATCTCGGATGAAGAGCAGAACCGCCGATTCCTGGCGCGCATCCATGATCCACTGAAGCAATGGAAATTGAGCCCCATGGACCTCGAATCCCGGCGTCGTTGGGAAGCCTATACGCGGGCCAAGGAAATCATGCTCGAGCGTACCCACATCGACGACGCGCCCTGGTGGATCGTCGAGGCCGACGACAAGAAGCGTGCACGCTTGAATTGCATCAGTCACCTGCTGAGCCAGTTGCCCTACGGCGAGGTGGAACGCGCCCCGGTGAAGTTGCCCGAGCGCGTCTACAACCCGGACTATCTGCGCAATCCGGTGCCGGACAACATGGTCGTGCCGACGCTCTATTGAGCGCCGGTTCGGTTTGCGTCGGTCGTGCTCGGTTCCTGCGCTTGCTGCAGAGCTGCAAGGCTGCGCGCATAGCGCTCGGCCTTGAGTGGCATGTAGCCGGTGAAATGAATCCAGCTGGGCAAGCCGTCCAGGTAGTGTTCAACGAATGCCTGGGTGATGGGCTTGCGCTGAAGGCTCTGTTCGTTCAGGTACAGGAACAGCGGGCGTGTCAGCGGCCTGTAGCGGTTGTCGCTGACCGTTTCGAGCGTTGGAAAGATCGGGCCGCTGCCATTGTCCACCGCGAGCAGCTTCAATTCCTCCCAGTGCCGATGGTAGGCGCCGATGCCGAAGAAGCCGAGCGCGTTAGGCTCTGCCGCGATGCCTGCGGCCAACTGCTCTTCATCTTCGCTGGCGGTGTAGTCCTGGCGGCTGCGATGGGTGGTTCCCACGATCTCCTGAGTGAAAACATCATAGGTACCTGAATCCTGTCCTCGCCCGAACAGCTTCACCGGGCGATCCGGCCAATCCGGGCGGATCTGGTTCCAGCGCATGACATGCCCTTCTGCAGCCGGTGCCCACAACGTCTTGAGTTCATCCACCGTGATGTCGTTTGCCCAGCGGTTGCTCGGGTGTACCACCACGGCGATGGAATCCATGGCCAGCGGAACCTGGCGATAGCGGATGCCATTCTCGGCGCAATGCGCTTGCTCTTCGGCGTTCATCTCGCGCGAAGCGTCGTTGATGTCCGTTTCGCCGGCGCAGAAGCGGCGAAAGCCGGCAGTGGTTCCGGAGAACTTGACCTCTATGGGATGGCCGGGCCGGGCGCGTTGAAAGCGTCGTGCCGCTTCCTTCGTCAGTGGGTAAACGGTGCTGGATCCATCGACGAGCAGCCCGTCGGACACCGGCTCAACGGCATGTGAGGACGGGGCGAGCACCGTGTGCAGACTCAGCGTGAGGCTGATCAGCAGCAGAGGGCCTGGTTTGACGCGCATGTGTCGTTCCTCTACGGGTGTCAGGATTTCGCTTTCAGCCATTCGGCCTTGAGGGTGGTCCAGAACAGCTGAAGGCTGTTGAAACGGGTATCCACTGCATTGATGTATTCGTCCAGGTGCTCGATCTCACGGTGCTGCGCACGTTGTTCCTGGGCATCGATGCGTTCCAGTTGGGCTTCGAGCTCATTGAGCGATTCGCGCAATTCGCGGATGCGGTTTTCGGTCTGGATGCGACGTTCGCTTTGCATGATTGGGCTCCAGGCTGGGTCAGAGTTGGCTGCCGCCGATCAGTAGCAAGGGCAGGCCGAAGAACACGCCTCCGATATACGCCCCGACATACAGCTTGCTGCGTTGCGCCAGATCCGCCAGGTAGTTGGCAATGGCCGGAGGTACTCCGCGCAGGAAGGGCAGTACGTAGATGATCGAGATACCGAGAAGATTGAACAGCAGGTGCACCAAGGCGATCTGCATCGCGAGTTCCGCCGTTGGTCCCGCAATTGCCGTGGCGGCCAGCAGGGCAGTGACGCAGGTTCCGATATTGGTGCCCAGCGTGAAGGGATAGACCTGCTTGAGGGTAAACACACCGGTGCCCGCCAGCGGCACGATGAGCGCTGTTGTCGTCGAGGAGGATTGCACCAGCATTGTGATCAATGTGCCCGAAGCGATGCCCGACAGCGGGCCGCGTCCGACGCTGGCGTGCATGATGTCCTTGGCGCGCCCGACCATCACCTTGCGCAGCACTTTGCCGATGGCTTGCACCACGAACAGGATCAGGCCGATTCCGATGGTGATCAGTGCGATCCCGGCCCACACCTTGTTGGGCAGCCAGGAGACGCTGGCTTCGAGCAGGTCGCTAGCCGGGGCGAGCAGCGTTTTCATGAAGTTCATGCTCTTCATGTCGACCCCGGCGCTGTCGTTTACCAGCAGACCCGCCAGGACTTCGGACATGCGCTGCAGAGGATGGAAGAGCAATTCCAGCGGTAGCAGAATCGTCACGGCGGTGATGTTGAACGCATCGTGCACGGTCGCTGCCGAGAAGGCGCGATGAAATTCCGGCCCGCTGCGGATGTGGCCCAGGCTGACGATGGTGCTGGTCAGCGAGGTGCCGATGTTGGCGCCCATGATCAGCGGAATCGCAATCGGGATCGGCAGCCCGCCGGCGACCATGCCAACGATGATCGACGTTACCGTGCTGGAGCTCTGGATCAGCGCCGTGGCTGCCAAGCCGATCATCAGCCCGACGAAGGGGTTGGTGGCAAAGGCAAACAGCTCCTTGGCGTTATCGCCAGTGGCGGCTTTGAAGCCGTCGCCGATCGCGCCCACTGCAGCCAGCAAGAGGTAAATAAGCGTGATGACCAGAAGCCAGGACAGCCATTGGCGTGTGATCGGGGAGGAGGGGCTTTCCGCCAAGGCACCGGTATTCGTCGTCATCAGGCAACTCCCGTGAGCGTGTAGGTCGCTTAACGGTGCCGCGCTGGTGTGAACGCTTGATGACCGCAGCGGACTGCGGGACGAAGGGTAGGTTGAAGGCGTTTCGATTCGGCAGAAGGGCGGCTTAATGGGTAAGCCATACGCTATCGCGGACACTTCCCGGACAGTTGCGGGCTAGTCGTCGAGCCGAGCTAATGTCCGGCCTGCCATGGGCAGGTCCGATCGAATCAGGCGGCGTCGCTGCTGCGCGCGGAGTTCTCATTGGGCTGCTCGAGCAGATAGCGTTGCAGGCGCTCCTTCTGCGGTTCGCTGAAGGCCAGACCGAGTTTGGTGCGACGCCAAAGAATGTCGTCCACATCGTTCGCCCACTCCTCGCGGCGAAGATAATCGACCTCTTGCGCGTACAGTTGGTGGCCCAGGTCCTCACCCAGCGCGTCGACCGAGCGCGCATCGCCCAGCATTCGCCAGATGCGATTGCCGTAAAGCGTTGCCCAGCGCTTGGCCAACGCGAAGTCGATACCCTGCACCTTGCCCATCAGCGCTTCGATGAGTGCTTCGACGGTGCTCATCCCTTCGCCGCCGGGTAGCGGGGCGCTGCCCGTCCAGCTCGGCTCCATGTCCGGGAAGTACGGTTTGAGCTGCGCCATCGCCGATTCGGCCAGCTTACGGTAGGTGGTGAGCTTGCCGCCAAACACCGACAGCAGCGGGGCCTGCTTGTGCTCGGCAGCCAGCGATAGCGTGTAGTCCCGGGTGACGGCCGAGGGGTTGTCGGATTCGTCGTCACACAGCGGCCGCACGCCAGCGAAGGTGTGCAGAATGTCCTTAGGCTCCAACTGCGTGCGGAAATGCGTGTTGGCTATACCCAGCAAATAGACGATCTCTTGCTCGGTAATGCTGACCGTAGCCGGATCGCCGTGATATTCCCGATCGGTGGTGCCGATCATGGTGTAGCGATCCAGATAAGGGATGGCAAAAACGATGCGCCGATCCTCGTTCTGCATGATGTAGGCCTGTTCGCCTTCGTACAGCCTGGGCACGATGATATGGCTGCCCTGGATGAGGCGGATGCCGTATGGCGAGCGCTGCTGCAGGTTCTCACCGATGAACTGCGCCACCCAAGGCCCGGCCGCGTTGATCAGCGCTTTGGCCCGCAAGGAGAAGCGGCTGCCATCCTGACGTTGCAGTTCGACATGCCAGATACCGGCGGCACGCTTGGCGCTCAGGCATTGGGTACGGGTATGGATATGCGCGCCTTTTTCTCGCGCGGCCATGGCATTGAGCACGACCAGGCGCGCATCGTCGACCCAGCAATCGGAATATTCGAAACCGCGGCGGATCGCCGGCTTCAGCGGGCTGTCATCGCCGAAGCGCAGGCCGCGCGAAGCCGGTAGCTTCTCGCGCTTGCCGAGGTGGTCGTACAGGAACAGGCCAGCACGGATCATCCATGCGGGGCGCAGGTGAGGGCGGTGCGGCAACACGAAGCGCATCGGCTTGACGATGTGCGGCGCTTTGGCCAGTAGCACTTCGCGTTCGGCCAGGGCTTCGCGGACCAGGCGGAATTCATAATGTTCGAGATAGCGCAGGCCACCGTGGATCAGCTTGCTGCTGGCCGATGATGTATGGCTCGCCAAGTCGTCGCGCTCGCACAAAAACACCGAAAGTCCGCGACCAGCCGCGTCCGCAGCGATACCCACACCATTGATTCCACCGCCGATGACGGCGATGTCGTAGAGTTCGGAGACGGGGCAGGCGGCTTCGGTCACGGGGTTCTCCTCAAGAACGAACATTTATTTTCGAATATGAACATCCTAGCGCAGAAGAAGTTCGCTCTCCAGGCGGTATGTTCGTTTTTTATATCAAAAGAAAATAATCGAACCTATTCGAACTGCCAATTGGTGCTAGCGACGGCGCTTGTGCAGTCGTAGTGATTCGGGATTGTCCCGCTCGGAGTGGAAGCAGAGGCGGGCCGAGCAAAGAAATGTGGCAGGCGGGTGTGACAGAAAGTCACTCGGCTTGGTTCGGTTAAGCGCAACGCCTTGCCTGCACGCAGTTCGTGGAACGGCTCAGTTTCGTAGGCGCCAGCCACGGTGTCGGGATATGGTCCGTATTGGTGGCTAAAGCCACCCTACGGCGCTGGCGCTTGTAGAGGATCCATCCAGTCGCGGCGAGTTGCGCGCCTCGCCGAAGACGCTCTGTAATGGCGGGTCAACCCGTGACCTCGAGTTTGACCTTGTGGCGATTCAACAGCTCCATGAAGGTTTCCGGTGGCCGGGCTTCGGTGAACAGCATGTCGATCTGCTCCAGCGAGCCGAGTCGGGTCATGGCGCTGCGGCCGAACTTGCTCGAATCCGCCGCGAGAAAGATCTTGCGCGCGTTGCTGATGATGGCCTGGGAAACGCGCACTTCCTGATAGTCGAAGTCCAGCAGGGTGCCGTCTTCGTCGATCCCGCTGATGCCGATCAGGGCGAAATCTACCTTGAACTGGCTGATGAAATCCGCCGTGGCCTGGCCGACCACGCCGCCGTCGCTGCGCACATTGCCGCCGGCGATCAGCACGTCGAAGTCTTCCTTGGGGCTGAGGATGCTCGCCACGTGCAGGTTGTTGGTGATGATCTTGAGATCGCGGTGATTGAGCAGCGCATGGGCGATGGCTTCGGTGGTGGTGCCGATATTGATGAACAGCGAAGCCTGATCAGGAATGTGCGTCGCCATGGCATCGGCGATACGGCGTTTCTCGTCGCGCATCTGCCGGGCACGCTGGGTGTAAGCGGTGTTCTGCACGCTGGAGTCGTGGGCGGCCCCGCCGTGATAACGACGCAGCAGGCCGGCTTCGCCCAGCTGATTGATGTCACGACGGATGGTTTGGGGCGTCACCGAGAACTGTTGCGCCAGCTCTTCGATGCTGACGTAGCCGCGTTCGCGCACCAATTCGAGAATGCTCTGCTGTCGTGGGGCCAGACTCATGGAGGCTTCCTTGTTATCGATATGCCGGGAAGCATGCCGCAGTCTGGTCCGTGATTAAAGAATTGTTCATTTGCGAATAGCAGCGCCCAGCGCGGAAGTGAATCCGGGCCGGGCGCAATCAAGATGCCGATTCGGTAGTCGAGGCTATTCCTCTTCCCAGTCGCGGGTGCGACCCACCGCCTTCTTCCAGCCCTTGTAGAGCGCTTCACGCTTCTCGTCATCACAGGCCGGTTCGAAGATGCGCTCGATTGTGGCCTTGCTGCGCAACTCGTCCAGGCTGCTCCAGAAACCGGTCGCCAGGCCTGCCAGGTAGGCGGCGCCGAGGGCGGTGGTTTCCTTCATCTGGGGACGTTCCACGTGCGTGCCGAGCAGGTCGGCTTGGAATTGCATCAGGAAATTGTTGGCCACTGCGCCGCCATCCACACGCAGTGAGCGCAGGCGCTCGCCGGCGTCCTGCTGCATGGCGTCGAGCACGTCGCGGGTCTGGTAGGCGATCGATTCCAGCGCGGCGCGGATGATGTGGTCGACCTTGACCCCACGGGTCAGCCCGAACAGTGCGCCACGGGCACGCGGATCCCAGTAGGGCGCGCCGAGCCCGGTGAACGCTGGCACCAGGTAGACGCCGTTGCTGTCCTGTACTTTGGTGGCGAAGTATTCGGAGTCCAGCGAGTCGTTGATCACCTTCAGCTCGTCGCGCAGCCACTGCACGGTCGAGCCACCGTTGAAGATGGCGCCTTCCAGGGCGTAGTTGACCTCGCCCTTCGGCCCGCAGGCTATGGTGGTGAGCAAGCCGTGCTTGGACTGAACGGCCTTGGTGCCGGTATTCATCAGGAGGAAGCAGCCGGTTCCGTAGGTATTCTTGGCCTGGCCGGGCTCGACGCACATCTGGCCGAACAGCGCGGCTTGCTGATCGCCCGCGATACCTGCGATCGGAATGCCGGTGCTCTGTCCGGAGCCCAGATAGGCGTGACCGTAGACTTCGGAGGATGAGCGCACCTCTGGCAGCATTTCGCGCGGGATATCCAGCGCCTCCAGCATCACCGGATCCCACTCCAGCTTGTGGATGTCGAAGAGCATGGTGCGCGAGGCGTTGGTGTAATCGGTGACGTGAGCCTTGCCCTGGGTCATCTTCCAGATCAGCCAGCAATCGACGGTGCCGAACAACAGTTCGCCCCGACGGGCGCGTTCACGGCTGCCCTCGACGTGATCGAGAATCCACTTGATCTTGGTACCGGAGAAGTAGGGGTCGATGACCAGGCCGGTGGTGTTGCGGATGTGTTCTTCCATACCGTCACGCTTGAGCTGATCGCAGATCGGCGTGCTCTGGCGACTCTGCCAGACGATGGCGTTGTAGATCGGCCGGCCGGTGCTCTTGTCCCAGACGATGGCGGTTTCGCGCTGGTTGGTGATGCCGATCGCTGCGACCTGCTCGTTAGTGATGCCGGCCTGTGCCAGGGCTTCGACGAACACGCCGCTCTGGGTGGCCCAGATTTCCATGGGGTCATGCTCGACCCAGCTCGGTTGCGGATAGATCTGCGCGAATTCGCGCTGAGCAATGGTGACCACGTTGGCGTTGCGGTCCAGCACGATGGCGCGGGAACTGGTGGTGCCCTGGTCGAGGGCGACGATGAATTGCTTGTTGTTCTGAGTGCTCATGGTGTCGATTCCTTAACGAGCTTCTTGGGCAGTGACATCGTGTGCGGTGTAACGCTCGGCCTTGCGGTCCGGCTCGGCGGCGCAAGCGCCTCCATCCAGATTTGGCAGATGCTTGCAGATCAGCGTCTTGTAGCCTGCGGCGCCGATGCAGGCACCCAGCACCGGGGCGATCAATGGAACCAGAAAGTAGGGGATCTCCCGGCCACCGGTAAAGGCCACTTCACCCCAACCAGCGAAATACGTCATCAGCTTCGGTCCGAAATCACGCGCCGGGTTCATCGCGAAGCCGGTGAGAGGGCCCATCGCGCCGCCGATCACCGCGATCAGCAGGCCGATCAACAAGGGTGCCAGCGGGCCGCGAGGCAGGCCGTTGCCGTCATCGGTCAGGGCCATGATCATCCCCAGCAGGATAGCGGTAATCACCACTTCCACCACAAACGCCTGACCGACCGATAAGGATGCATGAGGGTAGGTGGAAAATACCGATGCGAGTTCAAGGCTGGCGATGCTGCCGCGGGTCATGTGCTGCGCCTGTTCGAAATCGAAAAACAGGCTGCTGTAAAGACCATAAACCAACGCAGCGGCGCAGAAGGCGCCCGCTGTCTGAGCGAGGATGTAGGCAGGAACCTTGTTTCGCTCGAACGTGCCGAACAACCAAAGCGCGATGGACACGGCGGGATTCAGATGAGCGCCGGAAACACCGGCGGCAAGGTAGACTCCCATACTGACCCCGATACCCCAGATAACGCTTATTTCCCAAAGACCTAGCTCTGCCCCGCCAAGCTTTAACGCGGCCACGCAGCCTGTGCCGAAGAAGATAAGCAGAGCGGTGCCGAGAAACTCGGCAATGCATTGCCCCCGTAGCGTCGGGGTGGACGGGTTGCTCATGCGCAGGTCCTCTTCTGAGTCTGTTGTTGTTGTAGTCCGAATACTGCGAGGGTTCGGAAATGTTCGTAAATGAAAACTTAAAGTCAAAATACCGAGCTGTCAAAGTAAAAACTTGAACATTTCAACGGAAAACTGACGAAAGGCTGTTGGCGCCGCCACTGATGGCGGTTTTCTGGCGTGGCGAGGTGAGCGGTCGCAACGGCTGGCTCGATGCGTGGCGATGATCGTGTGTTAAGGGCCGGGCGGGACACGCAAGCCGGATCGCGTCTGGGGGAGATCCGCTGCAGCATGATTTTGCTGATCAGCTTGCGCGGTACCGCACTCGGTCTTCTGCGGCATGGCTTCGAAGCTGTCGGCCTGCGCCATGTATTGCACCTGTGTGGGGGCGGCGGGTCTGCCGGAAAAGCGAGAAGCCTATCGTGCCGGCCTTGGCTCGCCTATCGCAGGTCCGTTCCGCGCCGCTCAACGATGCAGGCGCGACAGTGTCGCCGGGTCAGGGTCGGCCGCGAAGAACGCATCCAGCACCGTTTTGAATACGGTTCGCTCAGGCGCAACGGTGGCGAATAGCGTCATGCTCGAGCGCAGCTTCATGTCGTCGGGTGAACCAAGAATCTGCCGTGCCGGACGCTCGGCATGGGCAAGCAGCGCCTCCGCGCATTCCTCAAGACGAGGCCCGAGCAGGGCGTGCTGTAGATAGGCCGCCGCCTCGTTTGCATCCTTGATGGCGTAGCGACGCGCCATATCGCTATGGCCGAGGCCGGCTATCTGCGGAAAGATGAACCACATCCAGTGGCTTTGCTTATGGCCGGCCTTCAGCTCCGCCAGTGCGCGGTCATAGATCGATTGCTGGGCGTCGACGAATCGCTGCAGGTCGTATGGGTCGCTCATGGTGTCTCCCGGCTGCTCATGGCTGTCTTAATCAGAGCCGGAATGGCGAGGTTGATTCCCGAAATGAAGGGAGCCGGGTGTCGTAGCCGGGGCAGGTGCTACCCCCGTGGCGCTTCGTTGGGCCTATCGGCGATCGCGGTGTCGATGCGTTTGTTGTAGGGCCGACTCGTTCAGCCCTACCGGCGAATCTCTGCTCGGTGCAGCACCATGCTCAGCTTGCGTCACCCAGGCCGGCGAGGCGTGTATTGGCGATATAGAACAATTCGCCGCCTCGTACCGGGGTGTCGTTGGACGGGTTGATGGTCGGCTGGGGCTGATCTTTGGCGCGGTAGCCGATCAGCGTCGCGTTGTGCCGGTCTTTCAATTGCTTGTACAGCGCGCCGACCGTGCTTTCGTAGCTCTCGGGCAGTAGCAGGCGGTATTGGGTCGCGCCCTGGCCCACGCTTAACAGCTCATTAATGATCACTGAGGAGCCCGGGTCCTGCGATGAGCGCACCAGCATTTCGATGGCCATGCTGGAGGTGCATTCCAGCTTGGGCGCATAACTGCGGGCCAGTCGGGCGGTCTCGCTGCTGCTGAAGTGGGCAACCACGTGGCCGACCGGATTGAGCTGGTTGATGGTCAGCACGACGGCTAGCGTCAGGTCGTCCGAGCCGGTGCGCACCAGGGTGCGTTCGGCCCCTTTCACCCCGGCGCGCTGCAGCAGCGCCAGAGACGACAGACTCTCGCCATGGATGAACTCGGTCTTGCCTGGCATTGGGTTTTCTTCGAGCACCGTGTCGCAGATGACGATCAGGTGGTCGTTGGAGGTTTCGTCTTCATGCAGCAGTTCGACGACGCGCTCGCTGATTTCGCCTTCCCAACCGATCACAACGGTATGGCCCGTGCAGGTGGCGAACGTCCCCTTGCCTTTCATGCCTTTCCTCCAGACTGCGATTATGGAATTGGTGGTTTTGCCGATGATGGCGGTCAGCAGCGCGATGCCGCCGATCATCAACCAGGTGGAAACAAAGATGCGACCGCCAGCGGTCTGCGGTGAGAAGTCACCGTAGCCGACGGTCAGCGCGGTGGTCAGATAGAAATAGACGAACGTCTTCAGCTCGGTGAGTGGTGTTTCTTCGAACAGACGCAGGCCGGCATAGGACACGGCAACATGGACGCCTAGTGCGAGCAACAGTGCGGCCCAGCCGAACTTGCTGGTGATCGCGGCCAGTTGCTGGCGCAACTGAAGGATGATCGACATCGGCCCTGGTTCCTTGGCAAGCGGTGATTAGGGTCATGACCGACGCCCGAAAAGGCGCCGGTCATCTGGATAAACCTGCCGCATCCTAAGGGCCGAAGTCGTCCCTGGCCAGCCTCGATGCCTCGTGTCGCTCGTTCGAACATCGACCAACTACGCTTGTCGAGCGCCTGCTTTTGGTCGCCCGAAACGCCCAAGTTGCCTCAACGCCGCTCGCGGAAGCAGTTCTGACACAGCCGAAATTTGCGCGCCGCCATCGGCATCGCCTTGCCGCAGCCCTCGCAGTTGCGGGTCTCTCCGGAAATCCGCCGGCGATCCGAACTGCGTGGCTTACGCTGGCGTGACAACTCGCGGGTGATCGCACCGTTGAGCAGGCTGCGATGCTGTTCGGCCTGCTCCAGCGCCGGGAAGTGTGCCGGCAGCGTGCGCGACAGGTGCAGGTAGGTTTCGATGACATGCAGCGAGCTTTCCAGTGTTGCCAAATCGGCATCGATGATCAGCCGCGGCAATGGGATCTCCTTGTCCTGGGCGACCTTCTTCAGCCATTGCTGGGCAAAGATGCTCGCCGGGCTGTCCAGACCACCGCGAATCGGCGTGCAGGCAAAAATCCAGCGCAACGGCAGATCGATGGTCGGGTCGTCGACCAGCTTGATCCACTCCGCCAGCTCGTCGGGCAGGATCGAGATGAATTCGTCGCCGTAGTTGATGTTGCGGTTGAAGGTCAGCCATGCCCGCAGCAGGCTCGGCTCGTTCATCAGCTCGGCGATCGCCTGCAAGTGCTCGATGGAAGGCCGTACCTGGAATTGCGTCAGGTCCACTGGCAGGTCCGGGCTGTGGAACAGACGCCTGATCGATTGCAGTGTCTGCACATCCAGCGCGGTGATGACGCCGCTGTCGTGATGCCCGAAGCGTCCGGCCCGCCCGCCGATCTGCTTGACCTCCTGCACTTTGAGCTGACGGCTCTGGATGCCGTCGTACTTCTCGTCGGTGTAGAAGCACAGCGTGTGCGCCGGCATATTCAGGCCCATGCCGACGGCGTCGGTGGCAACCATGATGTCCGCCTCGCCTTCACGGAAGCGGCGGGCCTGCTCACGCCGCACTTCCGGCGACAGCGCACCGTAGACCACCGAAACGGTCTTGCCGGTCATCTCCAGCAATGCCTTGAGTTCCAGCACGGTCTTGCGGCTGAAGGCGACCAGCATCGAGCCTGCCTCGAGCTGCTTGAGGGTGGTCGAGCGGCGCGCCACGTCCACCGGTGAGAGTCGTTTGGTGCGCTTGACCACCAGTTGGTCTTCGCAGAGGTTGCAAAGGGTTTTCAGCGACGGCTGGATCAGCTCCGGGCCGGTCATGATCAGATCCTGCGTGTAGGCGCTGACCAGCGCATCGACCCAGGCCCAGCCGCGTTGCGAGTCGGCCATCATCTGCACTTCGTCGATGACCACCACGTCCCAGGATTCGTGCCGGAAGCGCGCGAACTCCTCGACGGTGCAGCAGAAATGAGTGGCGCCCTCGCGAATGATCTCTTCCTCGCCGGTCACCAGCGAGCAAGGCACGCCCATGGACTCGATGCGCTCCTGGTTCTCCAGTGCCATCAGGCGAAGCGGCGACAGGTAAATGGCATGCTCGACCGCGGTCATCGCCTCGATGGCCTGATGCGTCTTGCCGCTGTTGGTCGGGCCGAGCAGGGCGGTCCAGGTACGGGTGATGCGCCGAGCGGCGTACAGCTTGTGGTAGTGGACGAAGCGCGGGTTGTTCTCCAGCAGCACGGCGAAGGCCATCTTTTCCCGGTTGTCCTCGCGGGCGAAACGGATGGTCCGGCGCAGCTTTTTCGGCTCCATCAAGAAGACTTCAGTCAGGCGCTTCTCGCCGAGCAACTGCAGATCGAAGTCCTGCGCCTCCTCGATCATCATCTCGAACTTGGCCTGCAGGGCCTGGCGGTCCTCGCGCTTGGTCGCGGCGACCTCGTCCGCGCTGAGCACATGGCCTTGGCCACCTGAGATGCGCCGTTGCATGTCCAGCGCGACGTCGCCGTGGCGCAGCTCGACGACATAGCGCAGGTCGTGTTTGACCTCGTTGACGATGTCGACGGCACGCGCCGCGAAATCGTCGAGGCGTGAAAGCCGCACGGGCAGGCGCTCCAAGCATTGAGCTTTCTGTTCTTCGCTGAGGCTGGTGAATGGCTGTTCCAGGACATGCAAGCGATCCCGGACCAGGGCCTCCACCGCGGAGCACACGTTTCGTTCGAAGTCGTCTATCGATCCGCTGTCGTCGATGCGCAGCGCGAACTCGGGTTCGAGCAGGTTCTGCACCGGGCCGCAATCCAGCGATTTTTCGACACCGAAGATATCGACGGTACAACTGAAATCGTTCACGTCCCGGTTCAGCAGCCGGCCGATCAGGCGAGTCGGTTCGGCGTCCCCAAGATTCGCCTCGACCGTGGGCAGGTCCAGTCCCAACCAGAACAATCGCGCCGCGCGGCCGATTTCCGGTGGCTGATGGCCGAGATAGGTGCTGAACCATTTCTCCTGGTGATTTTTTTTCGGCACGAAATCGGGATGGCGCGTGTTGGCCCAGTCCAAAAAGCGCTGAAGTCTTTCGAGCTTGTAGGCGTGGCGTTGTTTGGTTCCGGCCTTGCGCATGATCGACGCCTCACTGATCAGATGACTGCGCAGTTTGGACAATCACTCGCCTGAATACGAGCATCAGGCTCGACGGGCGGCCGTGGTTTGAGGCGTTGCGCGGCGTGAAGGGGTCACTCGGGCTTGCCCAGCAATGCCTGGGTTATTGCCTGGCCGAGCTGCTCGAAGGCGGCGCCGGCTTCCTTGTCCTCGTCCATGGCTTCGGCGCAGGCCACGACGATCACGGTATTGGTCTGATCCTCCGACAGTGGGTCGATCACGCCCACATGGCAGGCGCGTTCCAGTTGCGTGCCGGTCTTCTGAATGAAAGGTACGTCGCGCGGCAGCCCCGCTTCGAGGCGGTAGGCATCATAGCGGTCGAGCTTCATGTTCTTGAACAGGAGGTCCCGGCTGGATTCGGAGAGCAGCTCGCCGCTCACCAGCTTTTCCAGCAGCGTGCCGTAGGCCTCCAGCGTGCTGGAGTTGAGCTTGCGTGCGTAGTAGCGCTCGTAGGCCTGCTCCATGCTGTCCGCCTCGAGCTCATCGGGCGAGCGGTTGAGCACTCGCGCCACCGCCTCGTAGCGCGGCTGGCTGAACGGGGCGGAAGCCAGCTTGACCAACTCGAGGTTGTCCAGCTCGCGCGCGTCCGGGTGCAGTTCGCCATAGACGTCACGGCGAACCTGGGTGAAGTCGGTGATGCGCTCGAAGCCCTTACCGCCCATGTTCTCGTGGGTGCGCTCGTTGAGCCGGTCCTCGCCGACCAGCCGAATCAGCATGTTGGCTGCGGTGTTGTCGCTCTCGATGAGCATCTCGTTGAGCAGGGTGCGCACTGAGTACGCGACGCCGTTGTCTTGCCAGACCAGATCGCCGGAGCCATCGACCTTGTCGCTGGCTTCGAGGGCCAGCTCATCGTCCAGGCTGTGTTCGCCCTCATCGACACCCTGCAGCACCGCCACGGCGATCGGTACCTTGACCGCCGAGCCGAGGTACCAGAATCGATCCGCTTCGTAGACGAAAGCCGTGCCGTCGCCCAGATGTTTGACGTATAGCCCCAGCCGCCCTGGCGAGCCTTCGTCGATACGGCGCACGTCCTGTTCCAGCTCATTGCGCCAAGAGTCCGAATAGGCCTGTTCCCGGTACGCCCAAAGCGCTATGCCGAGGCCGATCAGCACGGGCAATGCGAGAAGCTTTCCGTTGCCGAGCGCGACGCTTGTCATAGGCGTAAGACTCCGGAGGCGGTAATGGCTTCGCCGGCACCCCGCAAGGCGCGTTCGGCCTTCACGGTCGAGGCGGCGCCGCGCACGCAGGCGACCACTACGATGCGGCCGGTGGCCTCGGCGACGCGGAACGGGGGCGGGGCAATCAGACCGGCATCGCAGATTCGTGCCACCTGAGTGCCGGTTTTGTGGGCATAGCTGACGGTGGCCGGCAGGCCGGCCTTGATGCGCTGGTCGCCGGTCTGCACCCGTGTCATCACGCCCAGCAGATATTCGGTGCTCGCCCGGGACACGGCCTTGCCGGCCACCAGCGCCGCGAGCAAGTCACCGTAGGCCTGCAGCGTGGCGGAGTTGTTCGGGGTGGCGTAGTAGCGTTCGTAGGCTTCGCGCAGGCGAATGGCGCGCAGTTCGCTTTTTGGCACGCCGAGCAGTCTGGCCAGCAACTCCAAACGGCCGGCTTCGCCGCGCTGCTGTTTCAGGCGCAGAAAGTCGCGGCCCGACAGCTGGCGTGCGGCGGGGTGAAATTCGCCGTAGATGAGCCGCCGCACATCGGCGAGCGACGTGATGGGGCCGAAGCCCTCCGGGACCAGCTCGGCGGTGACGGCATTGACCGCCTCCAGCCCGACCAGGCTGATCAACATGTCGCTGGCGGTGTTGTCGCTGTGGATCAGCATCTGATTCATAAGATAGCGCACGCTGAGGCGGGTCCCCGGCGCATGGCTGTTGGTCGGCCCGGCGCCGTCGACGTAGTCGGACTCCATCAGCCGCACGGTGCTGTCCAGGCTCAGCGCGCCCTCGTCGACGCGGCGCATGATCGCAATCGCCACCGGGACCTTCACGGTCGAGGCGAGGTACCAGCGTTCATCGCCGTGATAGGACGCCGATACGCCGCTGTCGAGATCCTTGACGAAAACGCCCAGCTCGCCGGGCGTGCGCTCGTCCACCTCGGCCACGCGCTGGAGAAAGTCTGCCGCCCAACTGAAGCCTTCCTGGGCGCAGGCCGGCAGCGAGACATTGAGGAGGAGTACGGCCAGCATCAGGGAAAGGGTATGGCTGGCGGGAAGGCGATTAATGACTCGGGACAGCACTGCGGTCGGACCTCCTGCAGGATGGGTTCTGCCGTTTTGACCCCAGTCGGCGTGGCCCGTGCGCCGCTCAATAGTGACTAAATTCATCCGGCGCACCGCCGCTGCGCTCGTTGATCGAACGACTGACCGCCGTTGTGCGTCCTAGTGCTGGGATGTTCGCCGGTCTTGGATGTAGGAGCCTCGAGTGGAGCAGGTCAGCAAGGACAAATTCATCGGGCTCGAGTGGCTGCGCTTATCGCTTGGTCTGTACATCGTGTGTTTCCACACCCTGCACAACTATGCCGAGAACTCGCTGCCCGGCTGGGTGGCGGATCTCACTGGCGTCGGCTTCTTCGCCACCAGCAGCTTCTTCGCGCTGTCTGGCTTCCTGCTGGCGCATGTCTACTGCCAACAGGGGCGGATGCGCGAGCCGGGACGGAGTTTCCTCAGCCGGCGCTTCGCCAATCTTTACCCGTTGCACCTGTTCTCGCTGGCGCTGACGGCCGTGGTGCTGCTGATCATCTCCAACCTTGGCATCCCACCGGACGACACCAAGGCCACGCTGCGATTCGTCGTCTATGACACCAACGAGGACCTGGGCGACGCCTCGCGCGAGACGTTGGAGCACTTCATGAGCAATGGCGAGCTGCTGCTCAATTTCGTACTTCAGCTGTTCATGCTTCAGGCGTGGAATCCCTATTACCTGACTTTCAATCCGCCGCTCTGGTCGATTTCGACCCTGTTCTTCTTCTACCTGACCTTCCCGTTGCTGGCGCCCCGGTTGATGCGTACGCCGCACAAGGTCGTCTGGCTGGCCGTGGTGGTGCTGCTCTATCTGATCCCGCCGGTGTGGGTCATCCTGCAGCAGGAGTACGGGACTCCCTTCACCGGCATGCTGCACCGCATGCCTTTGCTGCGTTTGCCGGAATTCCTCGCGGGCATTCTCGCCTACGGGCTGTTTCGCGAGCACCAGACCGCCGGCCGCCTGCCGAACAGGGCGCTGCGGCTGCTGATGGCCGGGTTCGTCCTGTGCTGCTTCCTGCTCGCTATCTGGCTGCTCAAGGGCGAGAAGTACTGGTACTTCCTGCTGCACAACGGCTTGCTGCTGCCTGCGCAATTGATGCTGATCTACCTGTTCGCCCTGATCCGCACGCCCAAGCGTGAGCGGCTGAACCTCTGGGCGCAACGCCTGGGTACCGCGTCCTTGCCATTGTTCGTGCTGCACGTGCCGGCATTCGTGCTGTTCTCGCGTACGGAGAAACTGCTCGGCGTGGCTTCGGCTCGTTGTCTGGACGACTGGGCGGCCTGTGCCGCCCAAGCCGCAGAGCAGACGTTGTCGCTGTGGCTCTACCCGCTGTATCTGCTACTGACCGTCGTGATGTGTGTCTGGGCGCAGGAACACGCCGTGGTGCCGGTGCGAAAGTGGCTGCTCAGGCGGCTGCCCGTGCAGACGAAGCATGCTGAGGGGCGAGCTTGATGCGCGCCGTGGCCGGCCTTCATCTCGGCACTGCGGGCTGGAGCCTGCCGCGTGAACAATGGCCGCATTTTCCGGCCGTGGGCACGCACCTGCCGCGCTATGCCGCTCGGCTGCCGGCAGTGGAGATCAACAGCTCCTTCTACCGTGCGCACCGGCCAGCGACCTATGCGCGCTGGGCCGACAGCGTACCGCCCGGCTTTCGCTTCAGCGTGAAGGTGCCGAAGCAGATCACCCACGAAGCGCGCCTGCTCGGGTGCGAGGACTTGCTCCAGGCCTTCCTGCACGAGTGCGGGCACCTTGGCGAGAAACTGGGTTGCCTGCTGGTGCAGTTGCCGCCCTCGCTTGTCTACGAAGCAGGCTGTGCCGAGGCCTTCTTCGATGCGCTACGGGCCCGCCATGAGGGCTTCGTGGCCTTCGAGCCCCGCCACCCGAGCTGGCTCGAGTCCGAAGCTCTGCTTCAGCGCATGCGGATCGCACGGGTCGCCGCCGATCCGGCGCCATTTGCCGAGGCGGCCGATCCGGGTGGTTGGGCGGGCCTGCGTTACTACCGGCTACACGGCTCGCCGCGTCTTTATTACTCCTCCTACGAGCCCGAATGGCTGTGCCGATTGGACACACGGCTGGCCGAGGCTCCGGTCGATGTGCCGCAATGGTGCATCTTCGATAACACTGCCAGCGGCGCCGCGACAGCCAACGCCCTCGCGCTGGACGAGTTGCGATCCGGTGGTCGGCACCCATGCGGATAAGGGCATTACGGCTGGCCGGCCGGGTTCGGCCGACATAAATCGAAACGCTCTCCCGGCCAGTCGGTAAAGCGCCTGCGCGGATTTCCTCTACTGTTGATGAACGCGTTCACGAGAGGGAGTCCGTCGATGAAAAAGTCATGCTTGGCCTTGGCACTGGTGGGATCGATTGGAGCCGTCGAGGCGGCAACCGTCGTCAAACCGCTCGCCTACGAGATCGACGGCGAGCCTTTCGAGGGGCTGCTCGTCTATGACGATGCGGTCACTACCGCGCGGCCCGGCCTGGTGATGGTGCCCAACTGGCTGGGCGTGACCGAACGTTCGGCGGAGAAGGCGGCGCGTGCGGCTGGTGAGAAATACGTAGTGTTCATGGCGGACATGTACGGCAAGGCCGTACGCCCCTCCAACCCCGACGAGGCCAAGGCGGCGGCCTCCTCGGTACGCGGCGATCGCCCGCTGATGCGCAAGCGTGCTCAGGCGGCGACGGATGCATTAAAGGCGCAATCGATAGTGCCGGTCGACACCGGGAGAATGGCGGCGATCGGCTTCTGTTTCGGTGGCGGATCAGTGCTCGAACTGGCTCGATCCGGCGCGGAACTTGACGCTTTCATATCGTTCCACGGCAACCTCGATACGCCCGATCCCGATGACGCTAAACAGATCAAGGCGCCCGTGCTGGTGCTGCATGGCGCCGATGATCCGGCTGTTCCGCCGGAGCAGGTCGAGGGATTCATTACCGAAATGAAAGCCACCGATGTGGACTGGCAACTCGTGAGCTACGGCAACGCCGTGCACTCGTTCACTGATCCCTACGCCAACGTACCGGGTCGCAACGAGTACAACCCGGAGGTGGCGAAACGTGCCTTCGCGGCGATGAACGACCTGCTCGACGAAGTGTTCACGGCGCCGTGAACGCAGCTCATGGTCAGCGCGGAATGATTCTGACCCGTCCCGCCGTGTTGTCGCGGCGCGAGGCCTTGTCATTCTCGGCGCGGCCCGGGACCGAACCGTCGTCCGCGCCGCGATCCGCGCTGGCCATACCGTTGAGCTTGCGCTCGTCTTCGCTGACCGATGCGGCTTCGGGGTAGCCGGTGGTCAGCGTCTCGGTGCTGGCGGTGACCGGAGTCGCCTCGTCGCTGCCCCAGCTTGCGCTGCGCTCGTCGATATCGATCGCACCGTTTCGCTCCATGATGCGTTCCACCATCGAGATCTGGCTTTCATCGTCCAGGCTGACGGTCACCACCGTCGAACCGCGCCGAGCCGCCTCGGGATAACGGCCGGCATGCTGGCTGGAACCGTCTCCAAATACCTTGTGAAAGAAGCTGCCGATCTTGTCGGCGACCGTCGCGTCCTCATCCGGCTCTTCGCCGATCACTTCCACCCGGCTGCTGTTGACCGTCTCCGGATTGAACGACGCGGAAATCTGAATATCCGTGCTGGCCACGCCCTGGCTCAGGAGCTCGGTTTTGACTTGCTCGGCTTCGGCGTAGCGGTCGAAAGCCGCGATGAGGATCTGGGGCATGACTTCACCATGTTTCATGGGCAGCGTTGGCTGCGATTGAGATACGGGCCGGGCGTCTTGCCAGCCCTCCTCAGTCTTGGGCGCGACAGGCTCGACGATGGTTCCCTGCGCAGGGGTTACGCGATGCTTCGACAGGCCGTCATACGCCACCGTGGCCGCTCAGCCGTTCACCACCTTCCCGCCGTTGACATGAATGGTCTGGCCGCTAACGTACGATGAGCGACGTCCGCGCCCTCGCGGGCGAATGCACCGCCGCGGCGCGACCGATGCCGCTGTCGCCACCACTGACCAGCGCGACCTTGCCGGCCAGCTTGCCGCTGCCCTTGTAGCTGTCGCGGATGAATTCGGCGGGCGGGTTCATTTCGCTTCTTCCATGCCGGGCTGGCGGTCCTGTTTCTGCGCGGGGATTTTTGGGTAGGCCATGACTGCTCCAGGGGGCTGGGTCGGTCTAGTTACGGCTGATACCCGCCAGCAAAGTTTCGGCAGGGTGCCGAGTGGAGGGCCTCGCTTCTCAGCGATGGTGGCCGCTGGTCGCCGGGGGCGCGCGGCACCTGACAGCGCTCCGCGCCAGGCGTAGAATCCGCGCCGCTCAGACCTGCCGCCTGAATTTTCTTCCGTCCCCGTCCCCGCGCTTGCTCGAGGCTGCGGGCGATCTCGTCGTTCGGCTTCAGGTGCATCGTCCTTTTCATCACCGTCCTTCGCGCTGACCTCCGTTCGGGAGGCTCTGGCGGACGAAGCATTGCTTTTCAGAACTGCCCGAATGAACGAAACCCAAAGCGCCACCGGCGGAAGCTGGCTCAGTGTCGTCGCACTGGCCCTGGCCGCCTTCATCTTCAATACCACCGAATTCGTCCCGGTCGCCTTGCTCAGCGATATCGGCCGCTCATTCGACATGCCGCCGTCCCAGGTCGGGCTGATGCTGACGATCTACGCCTGGGTGGTGGCGCTGATGTCGCTGCCGATGATGCTGATGACGCGCAACGTCGAACGGCGCACCTTGCTGATGTTCGTTTTCGTGGTGTTCATTGGCAGCCATCTGGTTTCGAGCGTGGCCTCGAGCTTTGGGATGTTGATGCTTAGCCGCATCGGCATCGCGCTGGCGCATGCGGTGTTCTGGTCAATCACTGCATCGTTGGCCGTGCGCGTTGCACCGCCGGGCAAGCAAGCACAGGCGCTGGGCCTGCTGGCGACCGGCAGTGCGTTGGCCATGGTGCTGGGTATCCCCATTGGTCGAGTGATAGGGGAGCTGCTGGGTTGGCGCACGACGTTCCTGTCGATTGCCGTGATCGCGGCGCTGGTGGTGCTCTGCCTGGCCCGGACGCTACCTCTGCTGCCGAGCCAGAATTCCGGTTCGCTGCGCAGCCTGCCGATGCTGTTCAAACGGTCGGCGCTGGTCGCGGCCTATGTGCTGACCGCGCTGGTGATCACCGCGCAGTTCACTGCCTACACCTATATCGAGCCTTTCGCACAAACCATCGCGCACCTGAGCGGTGATCTGACGACTGTCTTGCTGCTGTTGTTTGGCGGCGCCGGGATTCTCGGCTCGTTTCTGTTCAGCCGTTATAGCGGGCGTTATCCGCGAGGCTTCATGATCGCGGCGATCTCGACCATGGCGCTGTGTTTGCTGTTGCTGCTGCCGGCAGCGAGCGATCCGTCGATGCTCGGTGCGCTGGTGGTGGTCTGGGGCATCGCCGGGATGTGCTTCGGGTTGGCCTCGCAGTCGAAGGTATTGAACCTGGCCTCCGACGCGACCGATGTTGCCATGGCAATGTTTTCCGGCATCTATAACGTGGGGATCGGGGGTGGTGCGTTGCTGGGAAGCCTCGTCACGAGTCACCTGGGGCTCAGCAATATCGGTATCGTCGCCGGACTGCTGGCGGTCAGTGGCGTCGTGCTGTGCTGCTTTGCGACCTATCGTTTCGCCAGGCCGGTGGGCAACGCGGTGCTTTGACTCAACGAAAAAGGCGAATGGAATGCCACCCGCCTCGTTATCGTTTCGATTACAGCTCGTTGGCGAAGCGACCGACCGCGCTGACGACCTGTTTCGCGCCGTCCTGGATCTCGACGATCACGGCACCGGCCTGGTTGGCCAGTGACAGCCCTTCGGCCGCCTGTTCCCGGCTGTTGGCCATCTCCCGCACGGCGTCGTCGACCAGGGTCTGGTTCTTCTGCACCACGGCGACGATCTCTTCGGTGGCTGCGCTGGTCCGGCCCGCCAGCTGGCGAACTTCGTCGGCGACGACCGCGAAGCCCCGGCCCTGTTCGCCGGCGCGTGCCGCTTCGATGGCCGCATTGAGCGCGAGCAGGTTGGTCTGCGCGGCGATGCCGCCAATGGTCTGGACGATCGAACTGATCAGCAACGATTGCTGGCCCAGGGCTTCGATACCCTGAGTGGCCGATTCCACCTCCGCCGCGATGCGCTGCATGGTCGCTACTGTGTCCTTGACCACGACAGCACCGCGTTCGGCACGGGTGTCGGTCTGCCGGGAGACGTCATAGGCGATACTGGCCGCCTCACGCACTTCTTCCTCACGCGCCACCTGATCGGTTACCACGCTGGCGAACTTGACCACCTTGCAAAGCTTGCCCTCGGCATCGAATACCGGGTTGTAGGTCGCTTCCAGCCAGAGGTCGCGCCCATGGCTGTCGATACGCTTGAAGCGGTCGGCGACGAACTCGCCGCGATTGAGGGTTTCCCAGAACGCCCTGTACTGCGTGGACGAGGCCTCTTCCTGGGTGCAGAACATGCGGTGGTGCTTGCCGACGATCTGCTGGAGCGAATAGCCGGTGCCCTTCAGGAATTGCTCGTTCGCGGTCACGATTGTGCCGTCCAGGTTGAACTGAATGACCGCGGTCGAGCGTAGCAGGGCCTTGATGAAGGCTTCGTTCTCCTTGGCCAGCTGCAGCTCTCGCGTCACTTCGCGGGCGAAGCCGCTCATGTGCTGCAGCCCACCCTTCGCGTCGCGGATCGGATACCACTCGATGTGCAGCCAGACGAGGTTGTCGTTGCCGCCCAGGAAACGATAGTTGTCGCTGATGGGTTCCATCCGGGACACGGCGCTGGTGAAACTCTTGAAACAGGACAGGTTCCTCACATAAGCCGGCACGATGTCGGTCATGACCCGGCCCTGCAACTGGCTTACGGAGTAGCCGAGGGTCTGCGCGAAGCGCTGGTTCATGGCCATCATGCGGAAATCGCGATCGAGCGTGATGGTGAGCTTGGTGGCCTCCATCTGCTCGCGCAGCTGACGTAGCTGCAGCAGCTCCGCGGCTTGTTCTTCGAGTTGTTTTTTGAGATGGCCGTTGAACATGTGGCACCGAAAGGTGAGTTGATGTGCCAGCTCTATCGGCGCTGCCTCCGGGTTCTTGATGCAGCTCGTCCGCGGCCAGCGGCAAGCGGTCGTTCAGCTTGCCTCCGCCATGGGCGCTCTGCTCAGTCAGCCCGTTCGAGTCGAACTCGGATCACCCCGGCGCGGGTGCTGGCGATGCGCTGGAATGCCGCTTTGGAGAGGTCGATGACGCGTCCGCGGACATAGGGGCCGCGGTCATTGATGCGCACCACGACGCTCTTACCATTGCGGGCGTTGACCACCCGGACTTTGGTTCCGAACGGCAGGGTACGGTGGGCGGCCGTCAGCGCACCCTGGTCGAAGCGCTCGCCGCTGGCGGTCAACTTGCCATGGTGCTGTTGGGCATAGAAGGAGGCCTTGCCAGAGCCTATGGCTTCGCCCTGCTCGGTGGTCGGCCGGGGCTCGGTGCCGGATGGTGGCTCCTTCGGCGGCGGTGTCGCGCAACCGGCCAGCGCGGCAAATAACGAGATTGCGATCCAGCGAGTTGACCCTTTCAGCATGTTCGTTCCTTGTCTACCTATCCGAGGCTGTGTCGACGGGTATCTAGCGATCGACCCAGGCTTGGTGCGATCGGTGTCTATGGAAATGGTGCGAGCTATCTACGTTTGTGGACGAATTGACCGAGAACCGCACGCTTGAGCGCTGACGTGACGTTCTGATTCGCGCGGCTCATCGGCTGCCGTCAATCGCCGGGCTTGGCCAGCCAGCTATCGGCGATGCGCTTGTACTCGCCGGTCGCCTTGGTCAGGTGCAGCCATTGGTCAACATAGGCCTTGAACGCCACGTCGCCACGCGGTAGCAAAAACGCCTTCTCGCTGTATTGCAGCGGCTTGTCGGGGTTCACCGCGCACAGAGTAGGGTAGTTGCGTTGTTGGTACTGCGCCTCGGACGAGTCGGTGATCATCACGTCGGCCTTGTTATCGGCGACGGATTGGAAGATCACCGTGTTGTCGTGGAACAGCTCCAGCTGTGCCTTGGGTAATTCGCGATGGACGAAGGCCTCGTTGGTGCCGCCCGGTGGCTCGATCAGGCGGACCGAAGGCCGGTTGAGCTGTTCGATGGTCTGGTACTTCTCGACCTCGTCGCAGCGGACGAAGGGAATCTTGCCGTCCACCGCGATCGGGTCGCTGAAGAACGCTTTTTTCTGCCGCTCCAGCGAAATGGAGACGCCGCCGACGGCCATGTCGCACTGAGCCAGGAAGTCCGGCATCAGTGTCTTCCAGGTCGTCGGCACCCACTGGACCGTCACGCCGAGCGACTTGGCCAGCGATTCGGCCAGGGCGATGTCGATCCCCTCGTACTGCTTGTCGTCGCGCAGGAAGGTGTAGGGCTTGTAGTCGCCGGTCGTGCAGACCTTCAGCGTACCGCGCTGTTGGACTTGATCGAGTACTGAGGAAGAGGGTGCAGCGAAACTCACGCCGCTGGCCAGCAAGACGCCGGCCGCCATCAGAGATCTCATGGTTGTTCCTTGCAAGGCGGGCGCAGCGGCCCGGTTATTGTTCTGGGTCCGCGAGATACGGCGGACAGCTGAAACGTACCGGACGCAGGCAGGTACTCACAAGGCCGAACAGATCACGTGTGGCCTTTCATGGCCTCGGGGTGGCGCGCGCTATGTCCAAGGCCGCCCGCTCCAGATGGCGTTGGATCACGCGGTCGCGGTGCTGGTTGCTGCGGAGGCCATCCAGCACTGAGCAAATCAGATATGTGACCAGTGCCAAGGCGAACACGAAGACGACGCCTTTGCCGGCGATCCAGGTATCAGTGAGTTTGATGACGTCGGTCGACAGGCTGACGATCGCCGAAACGAGCATGACGATCACCAAGTTCTGGGAGATCCAACGTTCCTGCGCCGGTTGGCCGGCGAGCTCGGCGATGCGTGCCAGTTCGTCGATATCCGCGGCACCAAGTCCACGGGCGAGTAGGGCGTCCCTGAATAGCGCATAGCGGAGCAGCTCCTCTCGTCGCAGGAAGCTGTAACGATGCAGCGTTTCGCGCGCATAAATATCTCGGAAGTGCCAGGCACAATAGCGCTCGCGGGCCAGCACCATGCCAAACAGGGCCAGCGTCGTGCCCGCCAGTGCAGCCAGCCCTTGCAGCGGCGATTGGCCATTGAACCAGGTGCTGACCAGCAATACGCCGACAGCCAGCGTCAGTCCCCAGGACGGCCAGACCATGCGAAGCCCACCCCGCACGAAGCTTGCCTTGAACACGCTGGGGTGGCACTCCCGATAGAGCGAACGAATTTCCGCCCATGTCGCGATTAAAGTCATGGCGGTGCCTTTCGAGCTTCAGGCGTGCGGCTTGCTGCGAATGGTCTTTTTCAGGTCGTCCGGCGTGATATGCCCGACAACGCCGCTGGCGCTGCCCGGCTGCGGGAGATTGAGAATGTTGCCCTTGATCTTGCCGATCACGTGCATCTCGCAGGGCTTGCAGTCGAATTTCAAGGTCAGCACCTCGTCGCCGTGCACCAGCTGCATCGGCGCGACTTTGGTGCGCACGCCGGTCACGCCCTTGGCCTGCTTCGGGCAGAGGTTGAACGAGAAGCGCAGGCAGTGCTTGGTGATCATCACCGGGACTTCACCGGTTTCCTCGTGGGCCTCGTAGGCCGCATCGATCAGCTGCACGCCGTAGCGGTGGTAGAAGGCGCGGGCTTTCTCATTGTAAACGTTATAGAGAAATGACAGGTGCGCTTCCGGGTAGACCGGCGGTGGCACGCTGATGGCCTTGCGGCTGCCCAGCGGGCGAATCGATTCGCGGGCTTCGGTCAGCGCCTCTATAGCTTCGCGGCGCAGGGCCTTGAGCTGCGAGTTAGGGATGAAGAACGCCTGCGGCGCGTCCACGTCCACCTCTTCGGCGTGGTAGATCGTGGTACCGAGCTGGCTCAGCAGATCGGCAATCTGACCGGGCACCTGCTCGGGCTTCTTCGCTTCGCCGAACGGGCCGGCCAGTGAGACGCTGACATAAGCGCCTTCTTCGCTGGTGACATGCAGCTCGAGCTCATCGGCGCGCAGTTTGGCCAGCCAGCGCACGCCGATACGGCGCTCGGCGGAGGTCTTGAGCAGGGCGTTCTGCCAGTTGTGGTCCAGGTTGCGGTTTAGCGGATGATTCGGCCGTAACTGGCGCAGCGCGGCGGGCATCTCGTTGGGCTCGACCCGGTACTGCAGGAGCTGCTGGCCGTCGTCTTCGAACTGCCCCAGCGGCTCGACCACGCTGGCGCGAAAGCCCACCACCTCGCGTTTGACCAGCACGTTCAGGCCGTCACCGTTGGATAGCGGCTCGCGGGTCTGCACGGTGAGGTCGTGCTTGCCCACCTTGAGCACTTCGCCCACGGCGAGGCCGGTGAAGGTCGGCGAGTCGAAGGCGCCGATGTCGATCTTGCGATCGGTCACGAAGTAGTCGGTGCTGCCGCGGTGGAAAGTCTTGTCCGGGTCCGGCACGAAGAAGTGATCGGTGCGGCCGCTGGAGGCGCGGGCCAAATCAGGGCGGTCTTCGAGGATTTCGTCGAGGCGCTGCCGGTAGTAAGCAGTGATGTTCTTCACGTAGCTCACATCCTTGTAGCGCCCCTCGATCTTGAATGAACGCACACCGGCATCGACCAGCGCGCGCAGGTTGGCGCTCTGGTTGTTGTCCTTCATCGACAACAGGTGCTTATCGAATGCGACGACGCGGCCCTGGTCGTCCTTCAACGTGTACGGCAGACGGCACGCCTGGGAGCAATCGCCACGGTTGGCGCTACGCCCGGTCTGGGCATGGGAAATGTTGCATTGCCCGGAAAACGCCACGCATAGCGCGCCGTGGATGAAGAACTCGATGGCTGAATCCACCTCATCGGCAATCGCGCGAATCTCCTGCAGGTTCAGCTCGCGGGCCAATACCAACTGCGAGAAGCCGGCCTTGGAGAGGAACTTGGCGCGCTCCAGGGTGCGGATATCAGTCTGGGTGCTGGCGTGGATTTCGATGGGCGGGATGTCCATTTCCATCACGCCCATGTCCTGCACGATCAGCGCATCGACACCGATCTCGTAGAGCTTCCAGATCAGTGTGCGCGCGGCTTCCAGCTCATCGTCATGCAGGATGGTGTTGATGGTGACGAACACCCGCGCATGGAACAGATGCGCGAATGTCACCAGCTCAGCGATGTCCGCCACGCTGTTCTCGGCATTGTGCCGCGCCCCGAAACTCGGCCCGCCGATGTACACCGCATCGGCGCCATGCAGGATGGCCTCGCGTGCAATAACGGTGTCCCGAGCAGGGGAGAGCAGTTCGAGATGGTGTTGGGGCAAGGACATGGGCGCGGACCGGATGCAGATCGAAGGCGCGCATTGTAAAGGCTTACGGACCATTTGGGACGGCCGCTGGGCGAGTGCGTCGGGTTGATCCTTCGCTGGGGTTTGGCCGAGGCCGAGAGAGCACTGGGCGCGCTTTCTGACCGCTCCTGTTTACCTGCACCTGAATGGGCATTGGAGCGCTCGGGCGGCTAAAGCAAAGCCCGAAGAACATTAGCAGGTGATGAGTTTTGTAAAATGATTACGTTTCTTATTCGCGATTGATTATTATCTCGCCGCGAAACGCACAACATCCTCGCACAAAAATTACAAGGCGCGCTGACACGCCTCCCACACTTAAGGAGCCCAAGTATGACTGGTAGTAAGGCCCGGCTTGATCAAGCACAGACACCTTGGCGACGTACCACCACCGCGCTCTTGTGCTGCGCGCCGCTGGTTGCTGCGCCTTTGAGCGCCAATGCGCAAGAGTCGAGCGGCAGGAGTGTCGATGAACCGTATCGTCTTGCGCCCATCATCGTTAATGCCCAGGCTGCCCCCGACGATGATGCGAACTCGGTAGTTGCCAGGGAGCTTTGGGTAGGCGGCAAGGTCGCAACCAGTATCCTCGATACACCGGCCTCGGTTTCAGTGGTTACAGAAAAGGAAATCGAGCAACGCAGCGCCAGTACCACCGAAGAGGTTCTGCAATACACTCCTGGCGTCATCACCGATTTTTACGGCACCGATGATCGTAACGATTACTTCAAAATCCGTGGCTTCGATGCCACCACTTACCGTGACGGGCTGACCTTGGGCTCGATGCGGGGCGTTCGCGAAGAGCCTTTCGCCTACGAGCGCGTTGAAGTGCTGCGCGGTGCGAACTCCACACTGTTCGGCCCGGCAGATCCAGGTGGCTCGGTGAACTTCGTGAGCAAGCAACCCCGGTTCGAGAGTTTCGGCCAAGGTTTCGTGACCTACGGCTCCTTTGATCATAAGGAAGCCGGCATTGATGTTGGCGATGCTCTGAACACCGACCAAACCTTGGCATACCGCCTCACCGGCAAGTTTCAGGACAGTGAGCGCGAATACGATAACTCCAAGGACGATGACGAGTTCTTGATGGGTGGCCTGACGTGGGAGCCGACAGCATTCACCTCGGCCACCGTCATCCTTGACTACCTCAACCGTGACAGCACGCCAAACAGCGGTGGCTACCCGCTTGATGACGAATACGACCGCAGCGACTTCTTCGGCGAGCCCAGCTTCAACTTCCACGATGTCGAGCGCACCAGCGTGACTGGTACCGTGACCCATGATTTCGACAACGGCTTCACCCTGCGCAGTAACCTGCGTTACAGCGAGCTGACCGACAGCTTCGGCTACGTCTACATCACCGATTCCGCCGCCCGGACGGGCACGGTGGTGGACCGCGACTACTTCGGCACCGATAGCGAAGCCCAGGAATTTATAGGCAACGTGATGCTGCAATACGATGCCCGCTTCGAGCGCATCGACAGCAGCACATTGGTGGGCGTCGAGTACCGTGATGCATCGACTGAAGAATCTTCTTTCTACGGCGACGCCACTTCGATCGACCTTGCCAATCCGGTGTACAGCGGCGCACCGACCAGTCTGAATGTCTACGCTCGCTATGACCGGGACTTCAAGACTAAATCAGCTTTCGTGCAGCAGAACTTTTCCATCGACCGGTTCATCGTGACTGCAGGTGTGCGCAACGATCGCCTGGATCTGTCTGAAACGGGCATCTCTGGAGCCACCGCCACGTCTGACTTCTCGGAAACCTCCCTTCGCGGCTCGCTGACCTACAAGGTCACCGATGAAATCTCCACCTACGTCAGCATGGTGGAATCTGTCGCGCCGCCTGATGTGGGTGTCAATCCAGAGCACGGCAAGCAGTACGAAGTCGGCGTGAAGTACGCGCCTGCTGGCACGAGTTCGCTGTATTCAGCAGCCATCTACGACCTCAATCAGGAAGACGTGACCATCGCTATCGTGCAGCCCAACGGCACCATCGAACGCGAAACCGTGGGCGAATCACGCGTACGTGGCCTTGATCTGGAAGCCAAGACGGAGCTGACCGCCAACCTGAGCCTGATTGGTGGCTATTCGTACATGGAATCTGAAGTAGTGCGCGGAACGCTCCGTAGTGGCACGTCCATCGAAGGAAACGAGTTCACCGTCGCGCCGAATCATACGGCGTCACTCTGGGGCTACTACACCTTGCCGGGCACGGAGATGAGCGTTGGTCTGGGTGCCCGTTACACCAGCGCCTATTACTTCGAGGCTGAAAACACCTCTGAGAGCGACGCGGCTACGCTCTTTGATGCCGCTTTCAACTACCGGATCGCCAAAGGCACCGACCTAGCGGTCAACGTCAGTAATCTGCTGGACGAGCAGCATGTGGTCGGCTCGGCCACTGCGGACTACTACAACCCCGGCCGTGAAATCACTGCAAAGGTTAGCTACAACTGGTAAGCGGTGCCCTGAAGATCCTTGCCGCTACGGCGAGCTCGGATCTTCTTCAGACCGTGCCGCTTTTTACGCTGTGAAACGGAAGTGGCACAACGGTCAGCTTCATCTGCGCTCGATCATACCGCTGCGATGTGGGGATACCGTCTTGCGAGCGGCTTGATTGCCCCTGAGCGAACAGCCGACACCAGGCTCGCTAATTCTCGCTTTTCTGTGCCGAACCGGCCGAGACGCTATGCGTTATATCGGGGAAGCAGCTCGTCGCCGGCACTACTTCGCCGGGCAGCTTCACGGACGCGTTCCGGTTGGGCAGAGGCACGCGTCATTCGGTCAGCTCCGTGCAGGCCTCCCGGTGGCCAGATTTGACGTGGTGTCCTTTCGGTCCCGGGCCGCGCCGGTTCGAGCAGTGACCGTCAAGCTATGGCCGGATCAGTCCGCTGCCTGCTCCAACCATCGTGCCTACATCACACCCAGGCGACGACTATCCACAGCAGAACACCTACCACGGGCAATCTGACAACCAGGCGCGGCGCGTAAGGAATCAGCATGAGCAGGGCGAAGCCGGCAAGCGAGATCAGGCCAAACCAGCCAACCAGTGCCATGCCGCCGGGCCAGACGTCGCCAGCCGTGTAGACCGCCAATCCGAGCAGCAGACTGCCGAGCGGGGTGCCGAGGCGGCGCAGCCGGGCGGGCACGCGCGAGCTGACCAGCTGCTTCCAGTGCCGTTCCATACCGAGGCAGAAACCCAGCATGCCGCCATAGGCCAAGAGGAGGCTGGCAAACAAAGCTGAGCCGTTCATGACGAGGCTCCTGGGGCGGGGTGGTTGAGTGGGGTGGAACGCGCCTGTCTGGCGGCAACGGCGTTCGGGATTCGCCAGGCTGTCCAGGCGAGCGTCAGCCCTATCACCGACACGCTGGCAACAAGCGATAGACGCATGGGATCCAGCGTCGGGCTCGCAGTCATCAAGTCCAGCAGCGGCAGGCCGATCGACAAGCCAGCGGCAGCGAACAGCTGCTCGCGCCAGGCGCGCAGCGGCTTGCGGACCCAGCCGTGTAACCAGCTCAAAGCCCAGACGCCGAAGAAAAGCCGCAGCTCCCAGACTTGCCGACCAGCCAGTTCCGACGGCAGCAAGCGATTACCCCACAGCAGCGCAACGCAGGCCAGCGAAAGCCCGGCGACGATCGCTACGTTTAAGCTCTCGACCATCCTCAGGAAGTGCGCGTTGGCCTTGGGCTGCTTGCGTTGTTTGACGGTATAGAGCACCAGTCCCGTACCGATCATCGCGCAGCTGATCAGGCCGCAGACGAAGTACAGCCAGCGCATTGGGTAGCCACCGAACTGGGCGAAGTGCAGGCCGGCCATCACCCGCTGGGTCAGTAGACTGGTGCGAGAAGGTTCTGGTGCCTGGATCAGCTCGCCGGTGACACCATTGAAGACCATGCCTTCACCCTTGGTCAGCTCGATGCGATTACCCAGCACGGGACGCGCCGTGACCAGGGCGTTGGCGCGGCCTGGGTTGCTTACCGCCAGCGCACCGATCATACCCTTGCCGTAGTGCGCCTCGGCACGGCTGACGATTTCACCCAACGCGAGTTGAGGGGCTGCCGGCGCGGGGGCTGGGTTGTCGCTGCGACCTTCGACACGCCTCGCTTGCTGCTCACGCGTGTTCTGTTGCTCACTTCGACCTTGCTCGGCAGCACGGGCTGGCTGCGCCTCGCGGAAGTAGGCTTGACGATCGCCGTCATAGAGGGCGTCTACCGCTGCTGGCATGTAGATCAGGAAGAAAATCACCAGGCCGGTATAGACGATCATCAGGTGGAACGGCAGCAGCAGGACGGCGCTGGCGTTATGGCCGTCGAGCCAGGAGCGTTGACCTTTGGCGGGGCGGAAGGTAAAGAACTCCTTGAAGATTTTCTTGTGAATGACGATTCCACTGATCAGCGCCACCAGCATTGCCATGGCTGCGAACCCGACCACCCAGATTCCGAGCAACCGCGGCATATGCAAGGTGTAGTGGAAATGGAAGAAAAAGTTGCCACCGATGGTTTCACGCGCGTGGATGGTCTCGCCAGTCAGCGGATCCAGCTGAGTGCCACCACCACCGCCCCGGCGTCGCTCGCCGACGGATACGCCGAGATTCGGCGAGCGCTCGGTCGGCAGATTGATGTTCCAGTTCGACTCGTCGCCGTGGTGCGCCGTCAACCAACGCTGCGCGACGTTGGCGGCGGCCGCCGGTGATTGTGCCCGATCGGTCAGCTCCGGCTGCATCCACCAGTTGATCTCTTTGTCGAACACCGCCAGGGTGCCGGTGAGAAAAATGGCGAACAGCACCCAACCGAGCAGCAGTCCGCACCAAGTGTGCAGCCACGCCATGGATTGTGTCAGGCTGCGTTTCATCGCAGGACCTCCAGCAGTTGTGGCCAGAAGCCGACGCCCGCCATGGGTATGGCTAGGCACAAAACGATCAGCACGCGTCGCACCGAGGCGGCGGAAAACGTCCACAGAATGAATACCAGATAGATCACGAACGACAGCAGCGAGGCGGCAGTCAGTGCATCGATCCGGTCCAGTGGCAGCAGCCGCGCGAGGGCGGCGGTCGCGGCGTAGGTGAAGGTATAGCCGCCGAGGATGGCGAGGGCGGTACGCGTGGCGATGTCTCGCCAGTTACCACCCGGTTGCGATGTGGAACGAGTCACGACGAGCTCCGGAACCGAACGAATCCATACGGAAAATACCCAGCCGTTGCTGCGTTAGCTGGCTGGGCATTGAGTCTGTGTTGAGCGGTGAGTAGACCTACGCCGATACGCTCGGGGCCAAGCTCAAGATTGGCGACGCAGGTCCCATGTCGACCATCGAGACGCTCCTGGTAATGGGCGTCTCGTTCATCGCATCAAAAAGAGGCGCTCATCCCGACCGTGTATCGACGCCCGTCTAGCACCGTTTCGTAGCTGTTGTAGTCGATCTGCTCGTTGAAAATGTTGTAAACCCCCGCCAGCAGCTTGACGTTGCGGTTCACGTCATAGGTGCCGCCAAGGTCAACCAAAGTGTATGAAGGGGTGCTTTCGGCCATGCTGGTACGCGACAGGTATTCAGATGTTTCGCTGCGGTAATTGAGCCGAGCCCAAGTGCCGAGGCGGTCGCTGGTTTGCCAGTCCAACGTGGTGTTGAACATGTGCTTGGGCATCTGATTAAGGGGCTCGCCGCGAAAGTCGCCACTGCGCTGCTCCGATTCGGTATAGGTGTAGTTGGCACCCAGCGAAACGGTTTCGGTGATGTCCCAGTCGAACGTTGCCTCGACACCGCGCATGCGAGCTTCATCGACATTGACTCGGTCGCTGATGAAGCGGTATGCCGCGCCGTTGACGACACATTGGCCCGACGCATTGCCGGTGGTATCCGTGCAGCGACGAAGCTCGGTGATCTTATCCTTGAAGTCCGTGTTGAACAGCGTCATACCGGCCGACAGGCCGTTCAGGCTGTCCCATAACACTCCGATTTCCTGGCTCACGCTTTCCTCTGGCTTGAGAGAGGAGTTGCCCACGATCACTGCTGGATCGCCTCGGCCACCGCCGGTGATCTGCCCCCAGTTATCCACCGCGGCGCGAATGTCAGGCGAGCGATAACCACTGGATACGCCACCTTTCACCGTCCATTGCTCCGCGGCTTGCCACACGCCATAGATGCGCGGAGACCAATGCGTGCCGTAGTTTTCATCACGATCCATGCGCAGGCCGGTGGTCAGCGCGAAGCTGTCGGTCAGGCTCCACTCGTCCTCGGCGAAGAGCGCCCAGGACCAGCGTGTCAGTTGGGTCAGGTCTTCGGCACCTGCCAGCTGGTTGCCCTTGTCCGAGAGATCCTCGTACTTGTACTGGCCGCCGAGCGTGGCGATGTGATCGCCCAGAAAGAGCGAGGTCTGTGTATTGAAGACGCTGTTCTCCAGTTCCATCTCGCGGCCTGGGTTCTCGATACGCTCCTGCTGCACATAGCTTTCCGACTGGCCCGAATCCCAGCGCCCGGTATGGCTGATGGAATAATGAATACGGTCGTAATCCGATAGCGAATCACTGTTACCCGTGCCGGAGCGGCCCATCTTGGCGTTGCGTTCCTGCTCGGTCTTTCCCACTTCCAGAACGATGTCGTTAGCCGTGTTGGGCGTGAAAGACAGTTTGGCCGTTCCACTGTTGGTCTTCTGCTCGTTGAACCCGCTAGGGATGTCGTCCTCGTCTCGGCGAGACGCCTGCCCATAGACCTGTAGCCCTAGCAGACCATCGACCAGAGGACCTGACAGGTATCCGTTGAGGCTGTGGTAATCACCGGAGTCTGAGCGGTCCTGGAAGGTCTTTTCGGTTCGTACGCCACCATGCCAAGTGTCCGCCACCTTGCGCGTGATGATATTGATCACTCCCCCCATGGCGTCGGAGCCATACAGGGACGACATCGGGCCGCGCACGACCTCGATGCGCTCGATGGCTTCCAGGGGAGGCGTCCAGCCCTGCTCGATGCCCGGGCCGTCGCTGTTGGGGCGCGTCGCACGCGACTCCATGCGTTTGCCGTCGATGAGGATCAAGGTGTACTTGGACGCCATGCCGCGAATGCTGATGTCGCTGGAACTGGCGCCGCCGGTGATCACGACGCCGGGGATGTCCCGTAGGGCATCGGTCACATCGCGGTAGGACTTCTTTTCCAGCTCTTCCCGCGTAACGACGGAGATGGAGGCGGGCGCCTCCTTGATCTGTTGCTGGAAGCCTGATGCGGTCACGACGACGTTCGATAGTTCGACCGGCTCTTCGGCACTGACCGGAGTGCTCATCCATGTTGCTACAGCGATTGCGCAAGCCAGCCGATGCCGATTCAAAATCACCATTTACTGCCGTCTCCCTGAGAAACCTACATAGTCCGCGGCTAAAAGCTCGCCACATGCCAGCGTGCACATCGAGCGCCGCGATGTTGCTGGCAATGCTAAGTATTCTCATTTGAGAGTAAAGCGCATTTACAATCTATACACTTCGCAAGCGAATGGTCATTCTCAGGCCGGTATCGCCGTTTTCGGCCCAGATCGTGCCGCCTTGCATCAGCACCATGCCACGGGCGATCGCCAGGCCCAGGCCGAAACCATCGCCGCCGGGACGGGCGGCGCTGAGTCGCGCGAATGGCAGGAAGATCACCGATAACCGATCCGTTGGCACGCCCGGGCCCTGATCTTCGATGCGCAGCCTCCAGTGGTTCCCGTCGCGATCGACGGACAGGCACACCGTTCCCTGAGCGGGAGAGTAGCGAACGGCATTGCGCAGAATGTTCTCCATGGCCTGCGCCAGCGCGTTGAGGTTGCCGAGCACCTGGCAATCTTCCGGAACCTGCGCCCGGATGCGCTCGCGCGGCCAGCCGGCTTCGAAGCAGGCGTTCTCGCTGATCACGTCCCACAGGGCTGCGACGTCCACCGACTCGCATTCAAAGCGGGGCTGTTCACTGTCCAGCCAGGCGAACTCCAGGGTGCTATCGACCAGCTGCTGCATACGGGTGATCTCGCGGTCGGTTCGGCTTCGCATTTCCTCAGCGCTGAGCTCGCTCTCGCAGGCCACGCGCAGGCGGCTGAGCGGGGTGCGCAATTCATGGGACAGGTCGCGTAGCAGTTGTTGTTGCTGGTTGATCGAATCGCGCAGGCGCTGGGTGAGGTATTCCAGCGAGTGGCCCAGTTCGCCGAGTTCATCGTTGCGCCGGGCAATGGAGGGCGGCAGCAGCGAGTCGAGGCGGTTGCCGCGTAGCGCATTGGCCTGCCGGCGCAAGCTATCGAGCGGCGAAACCAACAGGCGATAGAGCAACCAGCAGAACAGCACGGACAGCAGTATCGGGGGCAGATACACCGCGCCGGCCCTGAGCAGCGCATAGTGGCGCCACGGGCGAAAGCGTTCCGGTAGACGCATCACCAGCCGTGCGCCGCTATCAGCGATCGGGATGGAAATCAGCGGCAGGCCTTCATAGCGGCGGCTCATTGGCCATTCGTAGTGCCGCACGAACGTGAGCCCCTGCCGCTCCGCGGCGGTCAGGGTTTGGCCGCCGAGGGGTTGCAGCTGTTCGTCGACCACGACCAGCCAGCCCGGCTCTCGCTGGCGCATGTCCGCGAGCCATCGGGCCAGTGCCTGCGGCCCGGTTTGCAAGGCAGCCTGGGCCTCGTCGGCATAGCCGGCGAGTACCCTGTGGGCTTCCTGCGACAGATAGGAACTGGTCCGGTCGATATGATGGCCGACGTAGCCGCCGGCCCAGATCATTGCCAGGCAGAAGCCCGCGACCAGCACCACCAGGCGCCAGAACAGTGAATGACGATTGGGCATCAACCGACCTGCAGGTCCAGCACGTAGCCCTTGCCCCATACCGATTCCAGGCGCAAATTCAGCACCTGTTCGCGCGCCAGTTTGCGGCGGATGTTGCTGATGTGCATGTCCAGGCTGCGATCATGTTGCGAATAACCGCGGCGCAGCGCCTGCTGGTAGAGAAACGGCTTGCTCAGCACCTCGCCGGCAGTGTCATGCAGCACCTTCATCAGCCGGTATTCGGTGGCGGTCAGGCCAACCCAGCGCCCCTCGTAGCGCAGATCGCAGCGCTGATCGTCGAAGCGTATCGATTCATGATTCACCGCCGATGGTGCACTGCGCTCATAGGCCACGCGGCGCAGGATGGCGGAGATGCGAACCTGTAATTCCTCGACGCTGAAGGGCTTGGGCAGGTAGTCGTCGGCGCCGCTGTCGAAGCCCTGGATGCGGTGCGCCTCGTTGCCCAGCGCGGACATCATCAGCACCGGTGTGCGGCGTTGCTTCCGCAGCTGGGTTAATAGCTCCATACCGCTGAGTTCCGGCAGCATGACATCCAGCAGGATCAGGTCGTAGGTCGAATCGCGAGCCAGTGCCAGGCCGGTAGAACCGTCGCCAGCGAGTGTTACGTCGAATCCACGGTTTTCCAGCGATGTTTTCAAGTGCGCCCCCAGGATCGGGTCGTCCTCGATAGCCAGAAGCCGCTGAGCTGAGCAAGTTGCCAATGGAAAGGCTCCGGTGCAAATAAGAACTATTATAAGTTGGAGTCCTCGCCATACGGCAAGTGGGCCGCGGTAGGTAGCGTTTTGCCGCACCGGCTCGACTTTCGGGGCGTGCTGGGTGCATCTTCAGCGTCCCGCCAACTGTTGCTGGAGATATTTCGTGCGCCTGCTTTCGTCTTCCTTGTTTCTGATGGCACTGCTCGGTGGCGGTCGCGTTGTGGTCGCCGCCGATGTGGGAGGGGAGGCGCAGCTGATCGACTCGATCAATGCCTATCGCAGTCAGGTACAGCGCTGCGACAACCGCGCCAGCGAAGAGCTGACACCGCTTCAGTCCGACTCGCGCCTGGTGCTGCCGGCGACCGGCTCCGGTGATCTGCAGGGCGCGTTGGCCCGTGCTGGTTACCCTATGGTTAGCGTGCAGGCCATCAGCCTTTCCGGCCCGCGCGACGCGGCGTCGGCCATGCAGGCATTGCGTGAAAGTTTCTGCCGTGTGGTCCTCGATTCGCAGTACGCCGATGTCGGCGTCAGCCGTGCCGGACGTGACTGGCGCATCGTGCTGGCGCGCCCGCTGATCGGCGGCCATCTGAAGGATTCCCAGAGCGAAGGGCAGCGGTTGCTCGAAGAGGTCAACCGCGTCCGCGGAACCGCTCATCAGTGCGCTGGCAAGGCTTTTGCCGCCGCACCGCCCTTGAGCTGGAACGCGACGCTCGCCAGCCTCGCCGAAACCCACAGCCGCGCCATGGCCAATGGCAATTTTTTTGGCCATCTCGACCCTGAAGGTCGCACCCCGGGCGACCGCGCCGAGCTGGCGGGTTATCCCGGTTCGCCGGTCGGGCAGAACATCGCCGCGGCGCTCGACCGCCCCCGGCAGATCGTCGAGGGCTGGCTGGCAAGCCCGGGGCATTGTGCCAATGTAATGAACCCGGAATTCAGCGAGCTGGGCGCCGCCTACGCGGTGGACCCGCAGAGCGATGCGGGAATCTACTGGGTGGGGATGTTTGGCGGTCGATGAACAGGCGGGCCGAGACGCTGTGCTATCGCTCCCTGGGCATCCGCTCAGGGGCAATTAGGGTTCGGCGTTGAGCTGCGCATTTGTTGTTGGCATTAGCGAAAGTTGCGTAAGTCCGCGAGTGCTTTGACCACGTTCTGGTCAGCGATGCGGAGTAGCCGTATCGCTCCGTGAAGCGAAATCCAGCACTCGTCCCGCCAGTTCAGCACCCGTAGGGGCTGCTCACCGATAACGGCCTTTCGAACATGGGGCTGCGAGCGTTGGTCGCTGAAGCGCGGTAGCAACCAATGGCTGATCCAATGGCCAAGGCGCTCGGCTACCGACGATTCGCTGTGAGTTACCAGGCAGTAGGTGTTGTGTATATCGATCCAGATCGTTGGACGAGGCTGGTTGCCGAAGATGAAACCCTCGACCCGGCAATGTGAATGCAGAGCGCCGAGTTCGTCGACGTATCCGAGCAAACGTGCCAGCGCTGTACCGTCCAGCAGCACAAGGCCGTCTGGTCGATGCGCTACGCAAAGGTTGTGGCCCTCGAAATTCAGATAATGAAGGGTAGGCATTCCTTGTCCTCGTGCTGCCCGAACCGCATTGGCGTCAGGCTTCTTCATTCGTTACCCAGCTGCCCCGTGTCCTGATGCGTCGAACTATCGTGCACGGCCTCAGGATACCAAGCGTATTGCCGTGATCGAACGACATGCCGTCGTCCTTCACAGCATTCTTGAGAAATGAAAGCATGAATTCAGTTTTCTGTACAACAGCATGTTCAATTGGGCATGGGGCTGGAACTTAACGTCCACTCCATGAACGAGAAGATGGAATTTGCCGAACGCCTGCGCACTGCGATGCTTGCCGCGGGATACCCTGATCGCCCTGCTGTTCTGGAACGCGAATTCAATTCGCGTTACTGGGGACGGTCGGTGACCTTTCAGGCTGTTTCACGCTGGCTCGGCGGAAAGTCCATCCCCTCGCAGGACAAGCTTCAGGTCATCGCGCAGTGGTTGAAAGTCGAGCCCCAGGCCCTGCGATTTGGTGACAGGGCGGTGACTGCGATCCGTGAGCAGCGGGCGCAGTGGGAAGACCCTGCTTTCTATGACGACCGAGAGGCCATCGACGCCTTCCTGGCACTGCCAACCGAGCAGCGTAAGGTCGTACGCGACGTGATCAAGGCTTTCGCCAAGACAGGCGAAGCAGCCGGCAGGCCTCCGGCTCGGACAGTCACGAAGCGATCTCCTTGAGCCAACCGCGCTTGCGGTCCGCCATGGGTTCACAAGCGGCAAGTCTGTGTCAAATACGACCCGACGCGCGCTAGCTCGCCGACGGCGAACGATGAAGCGGCTCGTGCATCAAAAAGGGGGAAGTCGTTCTGGTCTTTTCATCGCGAAGAGGAGCGCAGCCATGACCGATCCGAAAGATCCACTCAAGGATGGCCTGACACCACCCGATTACGATGAATACGGTGATGCACCCGGGTCGGGTGATTCGGCCGAGCCGGACGAGGGCGGTGATCCCGGCAATGAACCGAATCCGGGAGAAAGCCCGCTGGGGTAGTCTCGCGGTAGCAGCCCAGACGTATTTCCAGGGTGAAGGACAGGCTGCTCGCTGGACAATTCCGCGCTCACGGCCTACAAAGGCGCGCGTTGCGTTTGGGACGGTTCGCCCCCGGAACGCGCCCTATTCAGCGAGAGGCAGTGGAACCGTGAGAAAAAAGAAGCCCGTAGATCCCGTTCGCCAAGCCGAAAAGAACCGTGCGCACCGGATCGGCTGGTTGATCTCCCTGGCCGGGATCGTGGTGGGGTTCGTGCTGGTGCTGGCCAAACAGTCCTGAACGGCCGCTGGTTGAGCCGTATCGTTCCGGGCCTGTACCGGTATCGCGACGGATAACTGTGCCTACTCGCCGATCCTCGTCGCGCTGAGAATGATCCAACCTGCCCAGCGCCGAGCTTTGCCATGCATATCGCCATTCTGACTCTCGATGCTGCAGCCGAGGCGTTGCATTACGTCGCACCCGTAGGAGAAAAGGCGGATTACGTCGAACGTGGGTTGCGCAACATCGAGCCCTATCTGCCCTAGCGCGAACGACCCGCCGCGTGCCTTCGCACCGGTTGCGAGGTATGGTGCGAGCCGACCTTGCCGCCACTCGAAAAGCCCGCCATGAGAACCGATAGCCGTCTTTCCCGCATGCTTCACGTCCTGCTGCACATGGCGCGTGACGAACGTCCGGTCACCTCCGAGCAGATCGCGCAGATGCTCGGGACCAACGCGGCGGTTGTGCGCCGCACCATGACGGGCCTGCGCAAAGCCGGCTACGTGCGTGCGGACAAAGGCTACAACGGGGGCTGGAGCCTGTCGGTCGATTTGCAGCAGGTGACGCTGCTGGACATTCATCACGCTGTTGGCGGACCGCGCATCTTCGCCATCGGCGCGGATCGCGACAACCCAGATTGCCTGGTCGAACGGGTGGTCAATTCGGCACTCGAAGAAGCCTTGCAACAAGCTGAAGCCCTGCTGTTGCAAAGGCTGGGCTCGCTGACCCTGGCCGATCTGTCGAACGAGTTCAACGCGCTTTACAGCACCTGCCAGGCGATGCCTGCCACGCATAAGCCCCACTGATCAAGCTCATCTGAAGCCTCAATGGAAAGCAGTTTCTTTTCGTTCGATTATTAGTGTAACTTTAAAAGATACATAAATTGCCGAAGAGGTGAGCGCTGTGTTCTATGACGTGATCATTATCGGCGGGAGCTATGCGGGGTTATCGGCAGGACTACCCTTGGCGCGGGCCCGCCGGCGGGTGTTGGTGATTGATGCAGGTTTGCGGCGCAACCGTTTTGCTGCGGCGTCCCATGGCTTTCTGACTCAGGATGGCGCTCCCCCGGATGAAATTGCCGCCGAAGGCCGTGCCCAACTGATGAACTACGACACCGTCGATTGGCTACACGCCGAAGTAACCCGGGTCGAGCGCGACGAGCAGGGCTTTCGTCTGACCGATGCACGCGGAAACGACCACCGGGCACGGCTGTTGATCCTGGCCAACGGCATCGTCGATGAATTGCCTGCGATCCCGGGGCTGGCCGAGCGTTGGGGCAAGCAGGTTTTCCATTGCCCGTATTGCCATGGATACGAGCTCGACCAGGGCCGGATTGGCGTGCTGGCGACTTCGTCGCTGTCGATGCACCAAGCCCTGATGCTGCCCGACTGGGGCAGCACGACGTTACTGCTCAACGAGGTGTTCGAGCCTTCCGCCGAAGAACTGGCGCAGCTCGAAGCGCGAGGCGCCGCACTGGAGCGAACCCGGGTGATCCGGCTGAAGGAGGGCGAACCGATGAATGTGGAGTTGGCCGATGGTCGCCGGTTGCCGTTCGACGGCATCTTCCTCGCGCCGCGCATACGCGTTTCGGCGTTGATCGAGCAACTGGGTTGCGCGATGCAGGAGGGCCCGCTGGGGCCCTTCATCAAAACCGATCCTACCCAGGCCACCTCGATCCCGGGGGTATTCGCATGCGGCGACGCGGCACGAGCGGCAGGATCGGTGCCCTTGGCGGTAGGTGATGGTGCGATGGCGGGTGCCGCGGCACATCGGGCGCTGATGTTCGGGATCTGACGGCGAAGAACGGCGAAACGTCGGTAGTGAAACGCGAGTCCCTCTACCATTCAACGGTTTGGAGGCAGTAAGGCTGGAGCCGAGACGTTCCCATATCGCACATGGGAACGCTCGCCAATGCCGCGGCCGTCAGGCGAAGACGAAGTACTTGCGGACGGTCTCGACGACTTCCCAAGTTCCTGTCATGCCCGGCTCGACTACGAAGATGTCGCCGGCTTTGAGGTGGATGGGCTCCATGCCGTCCGGCGTGATGATGCAGTAGCCTTCCTGGAAATGGCAGTATTCCCATTTGACGTATTCCACCCGCCATTTGCCCGGCGTGCAGATCCAGGTGCCCATGATTTTGCTGCCGTCATCGGAGGTGTAGGCATTGAGATTGACGGTATGCGGTTCGCCTTCGATTCGCTCCCATTTGCAGGCATCGACGACGGGCATGGGCTGGGTATCGCGCAGTACGGTGATCGGTGGGTTGGCCATGGGCGCTCCTGGTGAGGCGGGGTAGGTCGCCCACCATAGAGCGGCGTTACGTTGTCCAATTGTCTGGGGTCGACGCCTGGATGCCCATCTGCGCTGTACGCGGCAGTGAACGTTGCCGTGCGCAGCGCTTTTAGGCTCCGGCGTTCGTGCGTCGACCTGCCCAGCGATACGTAGCGTTTACACACGGAACCGGCTGACCATCGCCTGCAACTCGTTGCCGAGACGAGCCAGTTCGACACTCGAGGCAGCGGTCTCGTCGCTGGCCGTGGCGGTCTGCTCGGAGATGTCGCGTACGTTGATCACGCTGCGGCTGATCTCTTCAGCGACGGCGCCTTGCTCCTCGGCAGCGGCGGCGATCTGCTGGTTCATCGCCTGGATGTTCGAGACCTTGGCGGTGATGTCGTTGAGCGCCAGTCCGGCCTTGCGCGTGAGTTCGACGCTGCTTTCGGTCAGGTTGTGGCTGTTCTGCATGGCGACGGCCACCTGTTGTGTGCCCTGTTGCAAACCGGCAACCAGTAGCTCGATCTCTTCGGTCGACTTCTGTGTGCGCTGGGCCAGGCCGCGAACCTCATCGGCGACCACCGCGAAACCACGTCCCGCTTCACCGGCACGCGCCGCCTCGATCGCCGCATTGAGGGCCAGCAGATTGGTTTGCTCGGCCACCGTCTTGATCACGTCCATGACACTGCCGATTCGGTTGCTCTCGGACTCCAGTTTGGCCATGGCTTCGGTGGAGCGCAGCATCTCCTGCGACAGCCGTTCGATCTGGGTGACCGCCTCGGCCACCACCGCATCGCCCGCGCGTGCTTCGCGATCCGCTTCGCTGGCGGCTTGCGAGGCCTCCTCGGCGTTGCGTGCAACTTCTTGCACCGTCGCAGACATCTCGTGCATCGCCGTTGCCACCTGATCGGTCTCGATCTTTTGACCGTTCATGCCGACGCTGGTCTGCTCGGTGATGGTGGACAATTGCTCAGCGGCGCTGGCCATTTGCGTAACACTGTCGCGGATCCCGCTGATGAGTTCGCGCAAGGTTGCCGCCATGCCCATCACGCCTTGCTGCAGCGCGCCCATTTCGTCCCGGCGCGCGATGCGGCGTTGGTCGGTCAGATCGCCGGCGGCGATTTTCCTGACCACCACCAGCGTATCCGCCAGCGGTTGGGTGATCTGCCGAGTGATCAGGCAGGCGGCCAGCAGGCCGATGAGCAGGGCCAGACCGGCAACCGTCATCTGGGTGATGCGGGCTTGTGCGGTCTCGTCGGCACGTCTGGCATCCTGGGCTTGGGTCAGGGCCTTGCTGAGACGGCTTATTTCGGCGGTCTGGTTCGTCATGGCCTGGCGCGCTGTCGCGATCGCTTCGGTCTGCGCGACCACCGCCTTGAGCGCGGCGAGATAGCCGTCGAGGGCTTGCTCGGTGACGGCGACCTGAGTGGAGAACGACTCCCCGAGTAGCGTCTTGAGGCGCGCGGCGGATTGCCGAGCCTGCCCGATCTGCTGTTCGACCAGCGCCGCGACCTGGTCGGTCGGCGTCGTGTTGTAACCACGCATTTGGTAGCGCACCAGCTGCCAGTTCATGCGCAGCTCGGAGATCGCCTTGAGGCCTGCGTAGCGGTTTTCCGCGTCCGCCGGCATCTGCTCAATCGTCTTGCCCATGGCGTCGATCGGCTTGCTGGCAAGCATTGCCTGCTGACCCATGTTCGCGCGGGCGGCGGCGCCGGCAGCATAGGCGTCACGCATCCGTTGCAGCGAGGTGCGGTATTGCTGGATCAGTTCACCCTGCTTGCGCAGCAGCGCCAAATCTTCGGCGCTGGAAAAGTTCGGAGAGATCTCCTCGAGCCGAGTCGAGAACCACTCGATGGCCTCGTCGACGGCCTCGGACGACTTCACGTCGCCGTTATCGAGCATGTACTGCAGGCGTGCGACCTTCAGCTCGGCCAATGCTTCGTTCAGCGAAGCGATCTGGGCCATCAGCTCGCCGCGGTGGGTCACTTTGCCGAGGCTGAGCCAGCCATAGACGGCCAACGCGGCGGTGAGCAGCAACACCGAGCCGAAGCCGATCGCCAGCTTCCTGGTCATGCTGATATCGGCGAACCAGTTCTTCATTGAGTGTTTCTCCTTTCCAAAAATCGATTCGGTGCCGATTGCCCTGCGCGGGGCCAGCGCGCAGCCCGGTGCCGATGCGCCGGGCTGCGTGGTTTCAGTAGACGAAGGTCAGCAGCGCGTTGAAGATCAGTGCCGCGACGAAGCCCAGGGGCGCAGCGCGGAACAGCAACTGCGGGAACAGCGATGAGCGGCTTTGCTCCGTCGGGCAGGAGCCGAGGATCAGGCTGCCACCGGAGGAGAACGGCGAGATCGAGGTGGCTTGCGCGCCGACCACGATGGCAACGAACAGGATCATCGGGTCGATCCCGAGCGCTGCGGCAATCGGCGGCACCATCGGAAACAGCGCCGGCGTGACCACGCCCAGGGTGCTGGAGAACAGCGACATGAACGCCGCGACGATGCCAAAGACGATCGGCACCATGATCGGCGGGATGCTGCTGCCCATCCACGAGGCGAGCAGGTCAATGGTGCCGGCCTTGATCGCGACCGAGATGAGCATACCCACGCCGCAGATCATGATCAGCGTCGCCCAGGGCACCGAGGCCATGGCCTTGCGCTCGTCGCCCAGCTTGAGCAGCAGGGCGATCACGGAAAACAGGCTGGCGATCAGGCCGATGTCCATTTTCGAGTTGATGAAGCCGACCGTGGCGTTATCCGGAAAGGCGATCCGCATGATAGGCGCCATCAGCACGATGGCCATCATCGTCAGGGTCAGCCATAGCGTGATCTTCTGTTCGCGGTTCAGCGGCGTCGGTTCCGCCGCCACGTAGGCCGAGGTCTTCATGGCCTTGCCATGCCCGGTCAGGAATACCAGCACGGAGATCACCAGTAGCGGGATCACCAGGGTGCTGGTGAAAATCGCTGCCGCGTTGATGAAGGCGTCGTTTTCCGGGATGCCGGCGTTGACCATCAGGCCACGGAAGATGATGCCGCTCTGGCTGGAAACGAAATTCGCCCCGCTCAGGGCGCCATAGTTCACTGCCATGCCGCCGGCTATCAGGCTCATGCCGGTCCGCTCGCAGAGCAGCAGGGTGATCGGCGCCATGAAGGCCAGCACCGTGTAGTAGCCAGCGCCCATCGCCGAGATCACCGTGGCGGTGAAGAAGACGGCGAACGGCAGCAGCTGTGGCATCGTCCGGCAGCGGTAGATCAGGTGCTCGGCGAGCTTTTCCAACGTGCCGTTGACGGTGGCGAAACTGTAGAACAGGCACACCGCGAAGATGATGAAGAAGATCTTCAGCGGCCACATGCTGATCACTTCAGAGGGGCTGAGTCCCATCCCGAAACAGCCGATCAGGTAGGCAAAGGCGATCGCGAACAGACCGATATTGATCTTGGTCTTGTAGCCAAGGGCGACGGCAACCACGATTGCCGCGACGACGAGCAGGCTCATCATGAGAGGAAGTCCTATTGTTGTTATGGATCGTTTAGCGGGAAACGTCGAAGCCGAACAGCTTCGCCGCGTTTTTCGTTAGCACTTGGGCGCGTTCGTCCGCGTCCGGTAGCAGCGCTGTGATGAATGTGACCTGTCGGTCGTAGTCGGTCTGGTCTTCGAACTGGGTGTTGGGCCAGTCGCTGCCCCAGAGGAAGCGCGAAAGGCCACCGCTGGCCTCGCGAACCTGCGCCAGAATCTGCCGTGCCCGAGCCAGGTCCGACTGGCTGCGATAAGGCGCCGACAACTTGAGCCATACGCGCGGGTCGCCGAGCAACGCGAGAAAGGCCTTGTGGCTGGGCTTCTCGCTGTCGATGCCGCCGGTGGGCAGGCCGAAGTGATCGATCACCACGTCGACGCCGCAAGCCACGATGGCCGGGATGATCAACGCCACGTCATCGATGCCGCGTTGGATCTCGACCTGCCAGCCGCGTCGGGCCAGGCGCTCGAACAGGGCGCTCCAGGCGGGCCCGCAGTAGTCGGCCAACGTCTTGCCGATGAGGTTCAGGCGGATACCCACCACGCCGGCTGCCGCCAGCTCGTCCAGCTGCGTCTCGCTGATATCCACCTCGACCACCGCCACGGCACGCAGCCGCTGTGGGTAACGGCGGAGCGCATCGAGCATGAACCGGTTGTCCGTCCCCAGAAAGCTCGGCTGGATCAGCACGCCATGCGATAAACCGTTGCGATCGAGATGCTTGAGGAACTGCTCCACCTGCGCATCGTAATGGGGGCTGTAACGACGGTCCGGAGCCATCGACAGATCCTGGCGGAAAATATGAGCGTGGGTGTCCACGCCGGTGAGCGCGGGCGGTTGAAGGCCGGTCATAAGCGAAATAACCCTGGTCGATTGTTGTGACGAACGTCCTTTCGTCCGCTAACGTCAGGCCGCGAAACGCAAGCCGACAGGTGTGGTCATATCATTACGCTGACATCTAGTCATATATATGAATGGATGACCATATATGTAGCAGTGGATATCTGTCAATCGACGGGTCAGTGGTAGAGTGATTGCGCTGCGGAACAGGACCGATAAAAGATGAATGCCCCGACACTTGGATACGACCAACGCTTGCCGCTCTATCAGCGTTTGCGGGAAGAAATGCTGGCCAAGATTGCGGCCGGCGAATGGACGCCCGGTGCGCCCATTCCGACCGAAGCGGAACTGACCAAGTTTTACGGCGTGGCCATCGGCACGGTGCGCAAGGCCGTGGATACGCTGGTCAATGAAGGTTTGCTGCTGCGTAGCCAGGGTCGCGGTACCTTCGTCCGCCGGCCCAACTTCGATGCGTCGCTGGCGCGCTTCTTCCGGCAGGTGAACGCCAGCGGTGGGCGCGAAATTCCCACCAGCCGAATCCTGTCCAAGACGCTGCAAAAGCCGTCGCCGAAGGTAGCAATGGCACTGAAACTGGAGCACGGCGAGAAGGTTGTGCACATGGAACGGCTGCGCATGATCGAAGGCCGGACCCTGTTCCATGAAGAAATCTGGCTGCCCGCCACACGTTTCGGGGCGCTACTGGAGATCGACTCCGAGGATTTTGGCGAACTGCTCTATCCGTTCTACGAGCAGCAGTGCGGCCAGTGCATCGCCTCGGCCAAGGAAACGCTCACCGTCGGCGCAGCCGACAGCACCATGGCGAAGACCCTGTCGATCGACGAGGGCGCGCCGGTAGTTGTTATCGAGCGAACGGCTCTGGGCTACGATCGGTCCCCACTGGAATACCGCATGTCCCGCGCGACGGCCGATGGCTTTCGCTATCAGATCGACATTTCCTGAGGCGAGCGCAAACGAAAGTCGGGCTAACGGGCTGCGTGGATTGCCCAGCGGCGTTTCATCGCGTTGGCATGCAAACGACCTGTAACCGTGATCGCGCGCCTTGGGTGCTAGACCTGGGCGCCAACCGCCGCTTTATCGATCACTGACCAAACGTGCCGAATCTTCCCATTCTGGAATTCGTAGAACACGTTCTCGCTGAAGGCGACCCTCTTTCCATTGACCGGAAAACCGAACAGCGTGCCTGCTGGCGTGCAGTCGAACAGCAGCCTGCACGCCACATGTGGCGGCTCGACAGTCAGCAGGGCGATATTGAAATGCAGATCCGGGATCGCCAGGAAGTCTTCCTCTAGCATCCTGCGATAACCGTCCAGACCGACTCGTTGACCGTTGTACTGCACCTCGTTGTCGACGAAACGGCCCAGTTCCGGCCAGTTCTGGCTATTCAGGCAGGCAATATAGCCGCGGTAGCAATCGGTGAGCTCGGCGCCGGTCATGGTTTCCCTCCAGGTGTCACTGCTGGTTCTCAGTGAAGTGCGAACGACTGAGCCTAGCAGAGCCGCGGCATTTGATTGGGGGCGTAGGGTGGAAAACGGCGAAGCCTTTTCCACGCGTCATTTCCAGTCCATACCATCGCGATAACGCTGGCCGCGAGCCGGCAGATCCGGCGACGATGTGGCGGGACAGCTCGCCACGTCAGCACGGGATTGTCGATCACTCGGTCTTGACCAGCCGCTCGACCGCGCGACGGGCCAACGGCGTGACCAGCAGCACCGCAGGAAAGGCGAACAGCCAGGCCGCCAGCCAGGCACTGACCCACAGACCCAGGAAGCCGGGTACCGGGCCTGTCGCGCGCAGCGTCGAGATGCCGGATACCATCAGCGACATGAACCCGGAAAGCAGCAGTGCGAACAGCAGCGGGGCGTATCGACGGGCGATCATCAGCAGGCTTCCAGCGTCGGTGCGACTGGCACTTGGCCGTGCAGGCGCAGCAGCGTTTCGGCGAAGTGCTGGCCGAACATCCGCGCCGTCCTGATATCGCCCGGCGCGAAGGCATCGGCAGCCGACTGTTTGTCCGCCTGAGCCATCAGCCCGGACCAGGAACCCAGGCGATTGGCAGCCTCCTCATAAGGCACGCCCTGGTGCTGCTCCGGCAGGATCGGGTTGCCCACCCAGAGCATCCCGTGCTGCATGCAGAAGGTGAACATCGACAGCAACGTGGACTGTTTGTCGCCGGCCGGTAGCGACGACACGGTGAAGCCGGCGGCCAGCTTGCCGCGCAATCGCTGCGTGCGCCACAGCGGCCCGGTGGCGTCCATGAACGCCTTGACCGGCGCCGACACGCCACCCAGATAGGTCGGCGAGCCGAGGATATAACCGTCGAACGGCAGCATGGTGTCGGGCGCTGAGGCAAGCGCCCCGGCCTCGAGCAGCTGCGCTTCGGTGCCGGACACCTGGCCGATCCCTTCGGCGATCATTCGGGCGATGTGCGCGGTGCGGCCCTTGGCGCTGTGGTAGATGATGGCGATGTGTGTCATGGCGTGCTCTCCAACGGAGTTTCGTGGGTAAGAAAGTGGCGCGTTCATTTCAGCCAGCCGGCGAGCGCTACGGCGGACAGGTACAGGCCGAGTCCGAACACGCCGTGATTAACCAGACTGCGCAGGCAGTTCTTCAGTGGTGTGGGCGTCCGGCGCGCGGCGAAGCCAGAGCCCATGGCAGGCTGAATCAGGAACAAGGGGACGGCGACGGTGCCGAGGCCCATCGCCAATGCCGGCAGCAGCGTCGGTTCGAAGGCCCATGAGCTGCCTTGGAAGGCGAGCAGCAGCGCGGCGAAGGCGATGCCGGTTGCGTAGTGCAACAGCCAGCCGAGGGCCAGTTCGCCTTTGATCGGCTGTGACTTGGCGATCGCTTCGTGCCTAAGCTGGCCGCGCAGCAGATGACCGCCCCAGCGTCCGATGAAGGCGAAGTTGAGTGTCGCGACCCCGAGGCGGTTGAGAACCATCAACCACAGGTCCATGACCGCGGTTGCGCCGATACCAAGGCCACAGGCCAGAATGAATAAGTGCGTCAGTGATGTCATGGGAGCCTCCCGCTGATTGACTGAATGGTGTTTCGGCGCGACTCTACAAGTTCAAGTGAACTTGAGGTCAAGAGGCTCGCTCATGGATATTTCAGATGTGGCCAGACGTTCTGGCGTACCGGCGTCAGCGCTGCGTTTCTACGAAGAAAAGGGGTTGATTACCTCGCTCGGCCGCCCCGGCGAACGGCGTCGTTTCGCGCCGCAGGTCCTCGATCAACTGGCGTTGATCGCGCTCGGCCAGTCGGCCGGTTTCACGCTCGAGGAAATTCGCGCGATGTTCGCGCCCAACGGCACACCCAACATCGACCGGTCCATGCTGGCGGCCAAGGCCGATGAACTGGACGCGACCATCAGGCGTCTTCGTGCCATGAGCAAAGGTCTGCGCCACGCCGCCGTCTGTCCGGCACCCAGCCATGCCGAATGCCCTACGTTCCAGCGATTGCTGAAAGCGGCGGTGCCGGGAACGCTAAAGCGCGGGCGGACCAAGCGCGCCCGTCGCCCGGAGAGGTGATCGACAGGCGCACTGTACCTAAGCGCCACCCAGGGCCTGCTCTACCGCGCGCTTATCCGGCGGATTCGCGGCGTTGCCCAAGGGGGCGGGGACGACGTGAGGGCGGGAGGACGAGCAGGGCGCTCAGCACCACGACCAGCGCCGCAAAGGTGATCGGTACCCAGCCGATAGCGTCCAGGCCCCATCGATCGATGCCCCAGCCACCGGCGAACGCACCAGCGGCGATGCCCAGGTTGGCGCACGAAATATTCAGGGTCATGGCGAACGCCGGTGCGTGATCGCCAGCCATCGTCACCCGCACCTGGCTCAGTGTGACGCCGGCCGTGTGTGCGACGCTCCAGACGCCAAGCAGCACGACCATCGCCGGTAGTACGCCGACAAATGCCTGGGCCAGATTGATGGCGGCGACCAGCGCTAGCACGGCCGTTACCGTTGCTGCGACCGGCGCGCTATCGGCCACACGAGCGGCTAGACCATTGCCGAGCACGCCCACCGCGCTGAAGAGCAGCAGGGCGATGGCGAGCTGGCTTCCGGAAAGGGCCAACGACGCATCCAGCCAGGCGCCAACGAAGGTGTAGGCGGCGAACATCGAGGCGAACAACAGAATGGTCACCAGCAGATGGCCGAGGAACGTCGGCCGACGCAATAGAGCGAGCTGTTCGGCTACACAAGGAGCGTCGGCGGGACGCCCCACGGGAAAGCTTCGCCCTATCACCACCGCCGCTACCAACGACCCGACCGTCAGCAGCATGAACGGCAAACGCCAGCTGCCCCATTGGGCGAGTGCTGCACCCGCCGGTAATGCCAACAGCACGCCCAGCACGAAACCGAGATTGGCGTTGGCCAGCGCCCTGCCTCTGCGCTCTGGTGGCGCCAGCGCTGTCACCACTGCCGCACCAACGCTGATGAACGCAGGGAGCACCGCGCCTTGTGCGATACGCGCCATCAGCAACAGGCTGAAATCCGATGCCCAGGCCATCACCGCATTGCCCAGCGCGAACAGCAGCAACGTCGCCGCCATGACGTGGCGAGGCGGACAGCGGCTCGCCAGCAAGGTCAGCCCCGGGCCGGCCACCGCTGCGGACACCGCGAACAGGCCGGTCAGGCGTCCCGCTTCGGCGAGCGAGACGCCCAGTTCGCCGGCCACCAGCGGCAGCAGCCCCACCACCACGAACTCACTGGCGACCACCAGTGTGATGGCCGGTGCAAGTAGCCAGAGTGCGTGCCGCAAGACCGCATCGCGCCCGGTTTGCCCGGGCTCAGGCATTGGCGCCGCCATCGATGGTCAGTCCGGTGCCGTTAATCGAGCGGGCTTCGTCGCGGGCGACAAACGCGACCAGGGCCGCTACGTCTGCAGCTTGGCCATAGCGCTTGATCGCCATGCGGTTGCGTTGGGCTTCGGCACGGGGGCCTTCGGCCGGGTTCATGTCGGTATCGGTCGAACCGGGATGCACCACGTTCACCGTAATGCCTCGCGGGCCGAGATCACGTGCCAGCCCTTTGGTCCAGCCGACGAGCGCCGCCTTGCTTGCCGAATAGAGGCTCAGGCCGTCTTCGGGTACGCGCTCGGCCAGGTTGCTGCCGGTGGAAATGATCCGGCCGCCTTCCGGCATGTGTGTCAGCGCGGCCTGCGACGCAAGGATTACCGCACGCACGTTGATGGACAGCGTGTCGTCTATGTCCTGCAGGCTCATCGTCTCGATCGGGCCGCCGCGAATGATGCCCGCGTTGTTGACCAGAATGTCCAATCCGCCCAACTGCTCAGCCGCCTGGTCCACCGCTTCGCGGATCGAATCCGGCGAGGAGGCCTGCATCTGGACCGCCACGGCGTGTCGGCCCTGGGCGACGATCTCGTCGGCGAGCGCCTGTGCTGGGCCTGCAGAACGTTCATAACCGATGGCGACGTCAGCACCGTCTGCTGCCAGACGACGTGCGATGGCTGCGCCAATGCCCCGGCTTGCACCGGTGATGAAAGCGCGTTTTCCTTCGAGTGGATACATGAGCTGTTCCTCAATATATAATGACCGATACAGAATGCGGTGGCCTCGGAAAGGTTGTCAATCATTTTCTGTGTCGATCAATACATAATTGGTGAGAGCGATGGCAGAGCGCGGCAGACCCAGGGGTTTCGACCGGACACAGGCGCTTGCGAAGGCGATGGAGCTGTTCTGGGAAAAAGGTTACGAAGGCGCCTCGATGGCGGAACTCACCTCGACGATGGGCATCGGCTCACCGAGCCTGTACGCCGCCTTCGGCTCGAAGGAAGGCTTGTTCCGCGAGGCAGTAGCGCTTTACAGCGCCACGGACGGCGCACCGATCTGGGCGTCGGCGCTGGCTGCGTCGACCGCCTATGGCACGGTCGAGGCATTGCTCATGACCACCGCGCGCGAGTTCAGCCGCAGCGACAAGCCGCGTGGCTGCCTGGTGATCCTTTCCGCACTGCACGCGACGGAAGCCAGTGCGAACGTCCGCGCCGAGCTAGCCGCCAGGCGCGCGCATAACACCCGCCTGCTCGCCGAACATCTGGCCCAGGGCATCGAGCGTGGAGAACTCTCACCCACCGTGGATCTCGAAGCCGTGGCCCGCTACTACATCACCGTGCAACAGGGCATGTCGATCCAGGCGCGCGACGGCGCGGATCGCGAGGCGCTCGAAAGCATCGCTCGTAGCGCACTGGCGGCGTGGCAGCCGCTGACGCAGGCGACGCCTTCACCGGCGTGATTCGGTCTGCCTGCCGGCTCCATTGCACTGGTGGCAGACCGGCAAGCGGGGCTGTGAGGGAGCTAAAACGTACCGGGTCGCGCACTGATGTGCCCACAAGGAATGAGCGCGTCAGGCGGGGTTATCCTGGGATTCGGTGTTGATATCGAAGTGCAGAACCTCTTCGCGAGTGCCCAACTTGGTGTAAAGCGCCACTGCCGGTTCGTCGCCGTAGTCGGCCTGGATGAAGATGACACAGGCGCCCAGCTCCTTGGCCACGCGTTGTAGCGTTCGTATCAGCGCCGTGGCGACGCCGAGGCGTCTGTGCGATTGTGCGACTGCCAGGTCGTAGACGTAGATTTCGCGCCTCGGCTGCTCGAATTTCGGCAGCACGTAGGCAGCCAGCCCGCCAATGACGCGATCGTCCTCGAACGCAGCGAGCGCGACGAAGCTGTTGCCAGACAGAAGCTCGGCGAGATACGGCGTCGAGGGCTGATCCCTGGTATAGGTGGGAATGTCTTCGAAAGCCTGCCCGAACATGGCGAGCATGTTCCGCATGTGCAAGACATCGTTCGCGGTGAGCCGGCGTATGTTGATCTCTGGAGTCATATTGATCGCTTCGTGCCGTCTGGCGTTAAGGTTGTCAGGCCGGGTTGACCGGCTTGGTCGGCAGGGTTGGTTCAGGTTCTTCGCCCATAACGATAGACGCTCGGCGCCTGCCTCATGATCGGTTGCCTGCGACCGCGCAGGGCCCGTACCGGTACGGCTTCGTCTGGTTTGTCCCGGCTCTTTGCAAGGGCTTGGATTTCATGCGCCGGAGAAAAGGCGGGGCCAGGCGTCGTCGTTATCCGCGCGTCATCACACCGCCAACCGAATCAGGGCGCGCTGTTTCGGCTTGACCAAGCGCTGATATGGATTGGCATTCACCAACGACTAGGCTGAATCGACGATTCGCGACCTTTTCCTTGGGGCGGCCGGCTCATGGGCGTTCTTGAGATCAACCATTCGTCGATCCTGGCTCTACAGCCTGATCGTCACACCGTTCATGTATATCGTGCGCCAATTGTGGCCCGTCAGTCGATCGCTGACGTCGGCGGCCAGGGTGCCCGAGGCGTGGCGGCGGCGAATCAGGTGCCTTTCGCCACGGCGCCAAATTGCGGGCCGGAACGGGTGTTGTTGCCTTTGGCCAGGCGGTCGTAGAGCACCACGTTCACTGTCGCCGCGAGATTCATGCAGCCGTTGGTGGGGATGTAGACCACGTCTTCGCACCAGTCGCGGATTTCCTTGCTCAGCGAGCCATCCTCCGCGCCGAAGATGTACAGCGCACGATCCGGATGCGTGTACTCGGGAAGGGCGCGAGCACCCTCGACCAGCTCCACGGCGACGGGCACGCAACCGAGCGGCAGGATCTTGCGCAGGTCGTCGATATTGATCAACGGAATATCCTGATGGACCTTCTTGGTGTCGGTGATGAAATCCTTGGCGCGGTCGTAGCGGGTGCCGGTGTAGAACACCGAGGCGGCGCCATAGCAGCCTGCCGCACGCATGATTGCCCCCACGTTGGACGGCGATTTCGGATTGCTCAGGCCGATGCAGGCATATCGTTTGTTGCTCACAAGGGAAGACTCACGCGGAAAACGCGCGAGTATACGGGACAGCTCTGTCCGCGGCCGGTTGCTTGCCGTGATCAGGGACTCAGCTTGCCCGCACGCAGATGGCCTACTTCGGCCGAGACTGATCAAAAAAAGCTGAGCTGGTGTCCCGATTAGCCGCTTCGGCATCTTGTCTTGACCGCGAAACGCGACGCTCACTGGCACTTGGCCGTCGTTTTTCCGGCTAATAGCGCCATCAGATAGCCCGTAAGCTCAACCGAAGCGCTTTTCGCATCCGGCTCCGTCGAGGCGGGCGGACTTTGGCCGCAGGCTACGCAACGCCCGGATCGCGAAGCGACATTGCCAGCCACCGAGGACAGAAACGTGAATACGACTGCGACGCGTGCTTGTACATGGAAGACAATGGCTCTGGCGGTCTGCCTGGGGCTTGGCCTGAACACCGCGACGGCGGCGCCGAAGCTGGATTTCTCCAGCGAATACAACGCCGGCTCCATTCATGTCGAAGGGGACACCTTCTTCGTCCAGCAGGTCGAGGAACTGGCTGGCGACGAGGTGGACATCACCCTGCACATGGGCGGCAGCCTGGGCTACAAATCGCCCGATCACTTCTATGCCGTGGCGGACAATGCGGTTCAGATCGCCGATACCCTGGCGGCATTCTTCGGTGGGGTGGACCCGATCCTGCTCTTGTCGTCCCTGCCCTTCATCGTCAGTGACGTGAGCGAGGCCAAGGCGCTGTACGACATCGCGCGTCCCGAATACGAAAAGGTCTTCGCCGAGAACGGCCAGATCCTGCTCTATTCCTCGCCCTGGCCGCCTACCGGAATCTGGGCCAAGAAGCCCATCGTGTCCGCCGACAGCCTGAAGAATCTGAAGATTCGTACCTTCGACCGCACCGGCACGCAGGTCTTCAAGGAAGCCGGCGCTGCGTCCATCAGCCTGGCTTGGGGCGACGTCGTTCCGCAACTGGCCACCGGGGGCATCGAAGCGGTGTTGACCTCGGCTGATCTCGGCGCGGCTGCCAGCTTCTGGGAGCAGCAGAGCGATTTCAGTGGTGTGCAATACGCCGTTCCGCTGAACATGGTGCACATGAACAAAGACGCCTTCGACGAGCTATCCGAGAAGGCCCAGGCGGCGATTCTAGAGGCGGCCAAACGCACCGAGGCGCGCAACTGGGAGGCGGTGCGTAGCCGTGTTGCGGGCAATTACGAGACGCTCGCCGAGCACAAGGTAGCAATTCATGATCCGATCCCGGACGACTTCCGCGAATTCCTCGGCAATGCCTCCAAGCCGGCGATTGCCGAATGGCTGGAGGATACCGGCGAACGAGGCCAGCAGGTGATGTCCGCCTTCGATGCATGGAAGGCCAAACAGTGATCCAAACCATGGCGCGTCTGTCGGGCGGGCTCAACCGCCTCGGCGCCGGCGTCAGCATGCTGATCATCGTCTATATGCTGGGTCACATCTTCGCCGAGGTGGCGCTGCGCCTGTTCAGCCAGTCCACCTACGTACTCGATGAGTTCATCGGCTACGCCGTGGCCGCGATGATCTTCCTCAGCCTGCCGTACGCACTGGAGCAGGGCGGACTGATCCGCGTCTCGATCCTGCTCGAGCGCCTGGCGCCGCGGTGGCGCTGGCCGCTGGAGCTGGCTGCCACGCTGGGCGCACTGGCGGCATTCGGCCTGGTGGCAACCATCTGGTTCAAGGGCGTGCAGCGTAGCTATCAGCGCAACCTGATCAGCGACACCATGGCGCAGACGCCGCTGTGGATCCCGGAATCGGCCGTGCTGGTCGGCCTCTGCATGCTCTGCCTGACGCTGCTGGTACGCGCACTGGTGATACTGCAACAGCGTGGCGACTATCGCGCCTAAGGAGCAAGCATGGAGATGATCGTAGTCGCGCTTGGCGTCGTCGCGATCCTGCTCACCACCTTGGCGCTCGGCGTCTGGGTATTCGCCGCGCTGGCCCTGGCGGCGATTCTTTCCCTGTGGGGCTTCGGCGGCTTCGGGTTCGAACGCATCGGCCTGATGATGTCGAAAATCCTCTTTCGCGCGAGCAACAGCTGGGAGCTTGCGGCGATTCCCTTGTTCATCCTCATGGGCGAGCTGATCTTCCGTTCGGATATTTCGGAGCGCTTGTTCCGCGGCCTGGCGCCCCTGACGCGTTACCTGCCGGGCGGGCTGTTGCACACCAACGTGTTCGGCTCGACGCTGTTCGCCTCGGTCTGCGGCTCCAGTGCGGCGACCACCGCCACCGTAGGCAAGATCACCACCCGCGAACTGGCGAACCGCGGCTACAACCGCGCCCTGTCGCTCGGCTCGCTGGCCGGTGCGGGCAGTCTTGGGCTGTTGATCCCGCCGTCGATCATCATGATCGTCTATGGCGTGCAGGCCGAGGTGTCCATCATCAAGCTGTTCATGGCAGGCCTGCTGCCCGGCCTGATGATGGCGGCGCTGTTCTCGGCATTCATCATTGTGCGAGCCGTCGCGAACGCCAAGGTCGCGCCTCGCGAACCTCGCGGCGACACCAGTCTGCTCTCCGCGCTGGGGCTGCTGATGCCGATCCTGCTGCTGATCGGCCTGGTCATCGGGGCCATCTACAGTGGCATCGCAACGCCATCGGAGTCGGCCGCCATCGGCGTCACGGCTTCGTTGTTGCTGCTGGCGGCCGAGCGGCAATTGAGCGTCGCGCTGATCCTCGATGCGCTCAAGGGTACGCTGCTGACCTCCGCCATGGTCTGTAGCCTGTTGGTGGCCGCCGCGATGCTGTCGGCGGCCATGGCCTATCTGCATCTGCCCCGCGAGCTGGCGGCCTGGATTGCCGCCCAGCAGCTGTCGCCGGTCCTGCTCCTACTGGCCATCGCGCTGTTCTATGTGTTGCTGGGGATGTTTCTCGACGGTATCTCGCTGACCGTCATGAGCTTGCCGATCACCCTGCCGGTGATCGTCGCCGCCGGCTACGATCCGATCTGGTTCGGCGTGTTCCTCGTGATCATGGTGGAGCTCGGGCAGATAACGCCGCCGGTTGGCTTCAATCTGTTCGTCATCCAGTCGCTGTCGGGCGAGCCGATAGGCCGCGTGGCCATGGCGGCGTTGCCGTTCTTCCTGCTGATGTGCCTTGCCGCCGCCCTGATTACCGGCTGGCCGCAAATCGCGCTGTGGCTGCCGCAGGTGCTGAGCGGGGGGCGGGCGTAACGGGCACCATCTTTCATGCGCAGACCGTTCAGAGACACCCTCGGCCAGCTTCACCGCTACCGGTACGCCTCCGGGCGGCGGAATCCTGCGCGGATCATCGAGGTTGTCCTAGCGGTCCTTCTGGATGTCTTTCTTAAAATCTTTTGGCGCGGTCGTGGTGCGTGCTGATGAAAATACGCCGCCATCACGACCAATCGTGCACCTACCGGCTCGGCGTTGGACGGCATTGTCGGACGGCTCAGGCCGATGCGGGCATATCGTTCGTGGCTTCACGCTGGGTCGCGACGAGTGCGAGTGCGCTGAAAAATTCAAGCCTGGCGTCGAAATCCTTCTCCTTCGTTCGACTATCAAGGCCATCAAGGCAAACCCGCAATCAAAGGAGACAGCCATGCCCAGCACCATCCGCCTTCATCGCGTCTTGCGAACTTCACCTGATCGACTCTACCGCGCGTTTCTCGACCCTGACGCCAAGGCCAAATGGATGCCACCGAATGGCTTCACCGGCAAGGTGCATGAGCTCGATGCCCGTGTTGGCGGCAGCTATCGGATGTCCTTCACCAACTTCTCCACAGGGGCGACCCACAGCTTCGGTGGCCAGTATCTTGAGCTGCTGGAAAACCAGCGGATCCGATACGAAGACAGGTTCGACGATCCGGGCCTGCCGGGCGCCATGGAAGTGACGGTGACGTTCACACCGGTTTCCTGTGGTACCGAGCTGAACATCACCCAGGCAGGCGTTCCCGACGTCATTCCAGCCGAGGCGTGCTACCTCGGTTGGCAGGAATCGCTGACGCTACTGGCCAAGCTGGTCGAGGCGGATATTCCGGACGAGTAATTGGTTGGCGCGACGAGGACGGCGGAGCTTCGGGGCGCCTGTATGGCGCAGATGATCTGCCGCTTCCTCGTGGATGACGCCTTAGCCACGTGGCCATTCCACCGTGGTTGGGTTGAGATTATGATGCGCGCCCCTCAATGCTCCGCTCGACCAGCAGGCCATCATGCCCGGCAATGCTCTGTATACCGACCTGTCGGGCTACTACGATCTCATGTGCGCCGATATCGATTACCGCGCGCAGAGCCACTGTATCCAGCGGCTGCAGCAACTGTTCGGCAACGGCGGCAGGCGGCATATGGATCTCGCCTGCGGTACCGGGCCGCATGTGCGGCATTTCATCGATGCCGGATACACGAGCGGCGGGCTCGATATCAACCAGCCGATGCTCGACCGCGCGGCGCTGCGCTGCCCGGAAGCATGCTTCTCCGTGCAGGACATGTGTGGTTTCGCTCTGGATGGGCCGGTCGATCTGATCACCTGCTTTCTGTACTCCATCCACTACAGCGCCGGCGTCGAACGGCTGAAAGCCTGTATCGCGAGCGTGCACTGCGGCTTGGAGGCGGGCGGGCTGTTCTGCTTCAACGCAGTGGACAAGCACAGCATCGACAACCGCTCGTTCGTTTCGCATAGCGCCCAGCATGCCGACGGCCTGTTCAGCTTCAGCTCCGGTTGGCACTACCCCGGCGCAGGCGAGCAGCAGCTGTTGAAGCTCCGCATTGAAAAGACGGTCGCCGATGAAAGCCAGGTATGGCATGACGAACACCGCATGGTGGCGGTGAGCTTCGGTGAGCTGATCGAACTATTGCAGCCGACCTTCGAAGTTCATGTGCTTGAGCACGATTACGAGAAGATTGTCCCTTGGAATGGGACTTCGGGGAACGCGATATTTGTCTGTGTGAAGCTTTGACAGCTTGAATGTTGAGGCCGGAACCGCCGGCGCGTCAGGGCTTGTTTCATGTGAGACTACGAGCCATCCGGACGTTTTGCGACCGAACAATGAACGAAGCCCCGCAATTGCGGGGCTTCTATGCTGTGGCGACGGATTCGGTCCTGGCCGCTAGCGTGCCGGGATCAGCGGCAATCTGCTGGGCCTTTCCGTTCGAACGTCACTTTGCACTAGCGTGCGAGTTTGGTCTCTGCCACGGCTTTCTGGCCCTCGGCTTCCGAAACTTCGGTCAGCTTGGCACCGCCAACGAACAGACCCATTTTGATGGACTGACGTACGTAGTGGTTCTTGCCACCCTGGGCGTTCAGCTCCAGGAGGTTATCGCTGAACTCCGACTCGGTGGCCAGAGTGTGTGGGCCCGGCGTGATGAGACGGTAGAAGTAGGTGTTCGCGGCGGTCTCGCCGATAACTTCGCCGTCTATCTTCACCGACTTCTTAAGTGCGGCTCCGAGCATTGAGTCACGGAAGATGTACAGGCCAGCCTGGTCTTGCGGAGGGGCAGAGAAGGACTTGAACGCCTGATCCTTTTCTGGAGATTCCATTGGTACCGACGCGCAACCGGACAACACGGCGAAGCTCAGCGCCGCGGCGCTCATCATAAAGTGCTTAAACATAGATACTCGTTCCTGAGTGTAGGCAGATAGCTGGTGATATTAATTTGCCAGCATGCGCACATTAGCGCCAAGGTCCAGCCAGGCAAGGCTTGGTGCGCGGTTTGGTGGTGTGGGTCACGCTTTACGCGGAAGGGTCGGATGGGCGGTTCGGCGTATGTGCTTCATCACCCGGTCAATGCAAGCGATTGGCCGTCGAGGACGTCTGAGTCAGATGAATGGCCTGTTGCGCCAGCTCATCAAGTAACTGATCGCGGCTTTTTTCCGCGTCGCTCATGGCTTTGGTGCCGTGTTGCTGCACCAGGTAAGTGTGAATCTGGCGAACTTCCTGTGACTGGAAAATCGGCTCCAGGTCTTGCACGGCCACCATGCCGCTGGACGCTTGGCTCCGGGTGTTCATCACCACTTGCGGGCCGCGAGCGGCCAAGGGCTGAAAGCCCAGCGCTTGAAAGTACGGCACCTTGCTGGCCACGCAGGCTACTTCCGCATGGGGATAGCGCGCCACCATCGCGTCGACCATGGCTCGGCCGACGCCCTGTCGTCGATGTTCGGCGTGCACCGCCAGGTAGATCAGGGCACAGGCTTCGGGATCATTCACATAGGGTAAATACAGCGCGAAGCCGAGCAGGCTTGCCGGGTCATTGGCATCCAGCGCAATGATCAGTTCGGGCTTGCCTGCTTGCGCCCCATTCATGCTGTCCAGGTAGCGGTGCACTTCGTAACCCACGACGTATTGATACAGCTGATACAGCGGGTTGTTGGGGGTAAGGGACACAGGGCTGATATCGCCGAGATAGTCCACCACCATCTGCAGCACCTGGCTCTTGATCGATTCCGGCGGCGGGGTGTTCAAGTGGGCGAGGGTGAACATCGACAATGGCTCCGGGACGGTGAGGCAAACGCGGCATTGTACCGGGCGATTGGTGCCTAGCGAGCTATGGCAGGGGCTGCGTTGCTCGTAACAAGCATCGCCTATCGTACGCATAGGCAAATATGATGCTCAGGCCATTTTCAAATTAATGTGCTGCTGTACGCGGCATGATCGCGTTATTTTAAGAACCGTTTAAGGATTTTAGCGGTAACAAGCTGCTATCTATATGGCTCGGTCGGGCTTGGCACGTTTGCTAAGTTTCTATTCAGCGACGCGTGAGTGCGTCAACGACAGCCATAAGGAGCAAAACATGAACGCTGAGTCTGGAGAAAACACTGGTGGTGGATGCCCGTTCGGGCATGGCGCAGGTGCGCCCCGCAAACGCCCAACTAATCGAGACTGGTGGCCTGAGGCACTGAGCCTCACATCGCTTAACCAGCATTCACCGCGCTCCAATCCATACGGGGGCGATTTCGACTACGCCGCCGCGTTCAATTCCCTCGATCTCGACGCGGTGATCGCCGATCTGCACGCTCTGATGACCGATTCTCAGGACTGGTGGCCGGCGGACTTTGGTCATTACGGTGGCCTGTTCATCCGGCTTGCCTGGCACAGCGCCGGCACCTACCGCATTACCGATGGCCGTGGCGGCGCGGGCGGCGGTCAGCAGCGCTTCGCCCCGCTCAATAGTTGGCCGGACAACGCTTCGCTGGACAAGGCCCGTCGCCTGCTGTGGCCAATCAAGCAAAAATACGGGCGCAACCTCTCGTGGGCCGACCTCTATGTGCTTACCGGTAACGTGGCGCTGGAATCCATGGGCTTCAAAACCTTCGGCTTCGCCGGCGGCCGTGCCGACACCTGGGAGCCTGAAGAGCTCTTCTGGGGCCCCGAGGGCACATGGTTGGGCGACGAGCGCTACAGTGGCGAGCGCCAGCTGCACCCGGGCCTAGGCGCCGTACAAATGGGCTTGATCTATGTGAATCCGGAAGGCCCGAACGGCAACCCGGACCCGAAAGCCTCCGCCATCGACATTCGTGAAACCTTCGCCCGCATGGCGATGAACGATTACGAAACCGTCGCACTGATCGCCGGCGGTCACACCTTCGGCAAGACTCACGGTGCGGGCGATCCCTCGCTGCTGGGGCCGGACCCGGAAGGCGCGGTGATCGAAGACCAAGGTTTGGGCTGGCGCAGCCGGTTCCAGACCGGGGCGGGCGCGGACGCCATCACCTCCGGCCTGGAAGTCATCTGGAGCCAGACGCCGACCCAGTGGTCCAACTACTTCTTCGAAAACCTGTTCAACTTCGAATGGGAGCTGACCAAGAGTCCGGCCGGCGCGCATCAGTGGCAAGCCAAGGACGTGGGGGAAATCATTCCCGACCCGTTCGACCCGAACAAGAAGCGCAAGCCGACCATGCTCACCTCCGACCTGGCACTGCGCTTCGATCCGATCTACGAACCGATCTCACGGCACTTTCTGGAAAACCCGGACGAGTTCGCCGACGCGTTCGCCAAGGCCTGGTTCAAACTGACCCACCGCGACATGGGGCCCATCGGACGCTACCTCGGCCCGCTGGTGCCGCAGGAAACACTGATCTGGCAGGACCCGATCCCAGAGTGCGACCACTCGCTGATCGATGAAGCCGACATCGCTTCGTTGAAGCAGAAGACGTTGAACATGGGCTTTACCGTGCCAGAGCTTGTGTCAGTGGCCTGGTCGTCCGCATCGACTTATCGCGGCTCGGACAAGCGTGGTGGCGCCAACGGCGCTCGAATCCGCTTTGCGCCGCAGAAGGATTGGGAGATCAACAACCCGGCCTTGCTGGCCCGCGTGCTGGCCAAGCTCACCGATATCCAGACCGAGTTCAACGGCTCGGCCACCGGCGGCAAGAAGGTTTCGATGGCCGACCTGATCGTGCTGGCCGGCTGCGCCGCGATCGAGAAAGCGGCACAGGAGGGTGGTGTGAACGTCACCGTGCCGTTCACACCGGGTCGCATGGATGCCTCGGAAGAGTGGACCGATGCACAGTCCTTCGAAGCGCTTCGCCCGGTGGCCGATGGCTTCCGCAACTACTATCACGAGTCGCATTTCATGGCGCCCGAGGAAGCGCTGGTCGACAAGGCGCACCTGCTTCGCCTCAGTGCGCCGGAAATGACCGTGCTGGTCGGTGGCATGCGCGTGTTGGGCACCAACGCGGACAGTGGTCCTGAAGGTGTCTTCACCAACCGAGTGGGCACGCTGTCCAACGACTTCTTCGTCAACCTGCTGAGCATGCAGAACGAGTGGGTCGCCACCGAGCACAAGAACCGCTTCCAGGGCCTCGACCGTAAAACCCGCCAGCCCACCTGGACCGCCACCCGCGTGGACCTGATCTTCGGTGCGCAATCGGAGCTGCGCGCTCAGGCCGAGGTGTATGGCATGGCCGACGGCAACGAGAAGTTCGTCCACGACTTCGTCAAAGCCTGGGACAAGGTGATGAACGCGGATCGGCTCGATATTGGCAAGCCAGCCGATAATTTCAGCCAGAAGCTCTCAGCGTAAGGCTCGCGGCGGCGCCCTCAAGGCGCCGCCTGAACCGCTACTCGGTACGGAAACGTCCCACCAATTGTTTGAGTGCACTGCTGAGTTCGCGCTGCTCATGTGAGTAGCGCTCTACTTCCGTCGCCTGATCGGTCACCTGTCCGACCGCGTCGTTGATGGCGACTACGTTTCGGTTGATCTCTTCCGTCACCAGGTGCTGTTCTTCGGTGGCGGTGGCGATCTGCGTGGTCATGTCGCGAATCATCTGCACCGCACTCTCGATGTTCTCGAAAGCACCCATGACCTCACCGGACCGCTCGATGGCCTTGGTCGATTCCGACAGACTGCGATCCATGCTCACCGTCACTTCGGTGATGCGGCTGACCAGCAGGGTGATGATGGTGTTGATCTCGCCAGTGGAGTCCTGGGTGCGCTTGGCCAGGTTGCGGACCTCATCGGCCACCACCGCGAACCCGCGTCCCTGTTCGCCCGCCCGCGCCGCTTCTATCGCAGCATTGAGCGCCAGAAGGTTCGTCTGTTCGGCAATTTGCTGGATAGTCGACAGGATATTGTTGATGCTCACGGTCTCGCGTTCGAGATCGCGGATCACCTTGCTCGAGGCCTGAATACTCGCGCCCAGATCGTTAACGCCTGCGGTACTTCGGGCAATGACTTGTTTGCCGTTGTGCGTCGCGCTCAGACCTTGCTCGGAAATTTCAGCCGTTCTCACACAGGTATGGGCGACCTCGTTGGCGGCCGAAGACATTTCGGTCACGGCGGTGACAATCTGCTCCACCGCGCTCGACTGCCGGTGCAAGCTGTCCGACATGGCGGTGGTGCGATCGTTGGTCTGGGTGGAAACACCGTGCATGCTGATGGCGTTTTCCTTGATGACAGTGATCATCGACTGTGTGGATTCGATGAACTGGTTGAACCACTTGGCCAATTCGCCGGTTTCGTCGCGGGCCAGCACCGGGAGCCGATGGGTCAGGTCACCCTCGCCCTGGGCGATGGTGCGCAGTCCCTCCTTGACGAGATTGATGGGGGTGACGATGCGATTGGCGAATACGACCCCGGCGACACCGAACAGCACGACCAGTACGGCGCAGGCAATCAGCGTCAGCCAGGCCAGCCTGTGTGCGCCGGCCAGGATTTCATCGGTCTGCATGAAGCCGATGAACTTCCAGCCCAGGGTCGGCGAAGTGAACACATTGGCCAGGTACTCGACGCCATCGATGCTCACCTCGATCACGCCGTTCTCTGTTTTGGCGATTTCCGTGACGTAGTCGCCCGGCAGCTCGCTGAGCTTCTTGAAGTTGTTGGTCGGCTGGTGGCCGTCGACCAGCAAGGTTCCGCTGCTCTCCACCAGCATGAAGAAACCGGTTTCGCCGAAGCGGGTTTTCTGGACCATGTCGGTCAGGGCCTTGAGCGATACATCCGCCGCGACCACCCCGGCGAAGTTGCCGGACTGATCCTTGAAGCCTTTGAGCACCGACACATAAACCGCGTCGTCCGGTTCCCAGTAGTAGCCGTCGCGGCGTGCCAGCTGGAAGTTGGCATCTTTACCCAGGCCGTACCAGGGGCGCTGCCGCGGATCCCAATCGCCGTAATCTCCAGTGCCCGGCCACTCCACGTAGCCGCCTTTGGTATCGCTCATATAGACGTAGCCAAAGGTCGGGTTGTTGTTACCGATACCGGAGAAGTAGTCGAAGATAGCTTTTTCGCGGCCACCGTTAGCTGTGGCGGTCGCTCCGGGCTTACGGGCCGGCCCGAAGTAAGTGGTCAGCTCGCCACCCTCGGTGTCACGGACGGCGGGGTAGTCGGCCATGGCCGACACGGTGTGGCCAACCGAATCGAATAGGGTCACGAAGGTGTTGTTCACCAGTTTGACGTCCAGGCTGCTGCTTTCCTCGAACTGGATCTTGGCCTCCTCGGTTACGTTGCGGATGGTGAACAGCGCCACGACAAGGACGGGAACAAGCGTCGCGACCAGAAAGCTCAGCAGCAGCTTGTGCTTTATTTTCATTGCAGTAGAAGCCTCTAGCCGATTGTTAAGACGCACACGCCGGCCTGCGCTTTCGTCTTTTAGAGAGCTCTTTACGCTAATCCAATGCGATGAGCGGCCCCGCGCCTTGGCAGCGCATCCAGTCGATGCGTTGGTAAGCGGTAGCGGGTAACTAAGTTATCGGCAGGTAGCCGTCACGGCTTGAGTCGGGCGCCCCGATTCGGATGCGCGGTAGGGGGCGTCGAGTCGGGGTTCTTCCGAGCGGGAATGCGACGGGGCATTTGCCTCAGGCGCTGGCTGGCTGGCTGGTGGATGCTGGGGCGTTGGAGGCTGCGTTCCCACTCAAACGCGGGAACGATCAAGCCCCGCCAAAATCGCAGTCCTAGACTGCCTCGACCTGCCATTGGGAGGCCTGGATGGAAGGACTAGGCTCAAGCGCCATCTGAAGATCCGCCACCAACACGTCCACCTGACGCAGCGCCTCGGCCACCGAGGCCGCCAACACGTCGCCACCTGTTTCCTGCCCTTCGATGGCGATCTGATGAATGCGGGTGATGCCGATGAAGTTAAGCGCCGTCACCAGGTTCGGCTCCAGGTGATTCATATGCGCCATCTCGCCGCCGGGGCCAAAACCGATGCCGCCCCGGGCGGTGAGAATGACTGCGTGCCGTGGCCGATCGGCCAGCAAGGGGACGTAAGGATCGGGCAGTTTGGTTTCGTCGACCTCGACCGTCCGGCCCGGGCGCACGATCTGGTCGATCCACGCCTTGAGCGCGGCGGGCATGCCGAAGTTGTAAAGCGGCGTCCCGATGATCAGCACATCAGCTGCAATCAGCTCATCGACCAACCTGTCGCTTTCCGCCAGCGTTTCCTTCATCCACGGCTCACGACGTTCCGCCGGCGTGAAGGAGGAGGCGATCCAGTCATGGTTGATGAAGGAGGGTGGGTTTTGCCCGATGTCTCGGTAGATGACGCTGTCTTGGGCGCGTTGGGCCCGCCACTGGCTTACAAAGCGATGGGTGAGGTTGCGGCTGTGGGAGCCGTGCTCGTCCTTGCCGGCAAGGCCGGGGCGGGCGCTGACATCAAGGTGTAGAAGGTGCGTCATGGTGAGTCTCCTCTGTGAATGAATTCATCTGTCATTCGCGGTAGACCCAGCCTAGAGTTAGGCTCGATGGGCGACAAACGACCATTTCTTTCCAATACAGATGAGGAAAACTCAGCCATGGCACACCGCCGGTTACCTTCGCTTTCCGCTTTGCGTGCTTTCGAAGCGGCGGCCCGCCACGAGAGTGCCAAGCAGGCCGCCGATGAGCTGAACGTTACCGCCACGGCGATCAGTCACCAGATTCGCTTGCTGGAAGAATCGCTCGGCGTCTCGCTGTTCCTGCGAAAGCCACGAAAGTTGGAGCTGACCACTCAGGGACGAGAGCTGCACCAGGTGCTGGAAACAGCGTTCGATAGCATCAGCGGGGCGGTCGAACGCCTCCGTGCGAAGCCCTGTCGGCAAGCGATCACCCTGAGCACCACACCCGCAATAGCGGTCCGCTGGTTGGTGCCTTGGGTCTGCATGCTGCGCGATTCCCATCCCGATATCGATCTGCGCTTTCACACCTCCCACGAGCCGGTCGCGTTGGATGGCGTCACGGCGGATATCGCCATCCGTTACGGCGATGGCCGCTGGACAGGGCTGGTCGCGGAGAAGTTGCTCGACAACACCTTCGTCCCGGTCTGCAGCCCACACCTCGGTTTGCGTGATGTAGCAGAGCTGCCCAAGCACCCATTGATTCACTTTCATGCTCAAGCCGCAGCCTCCGCCCCGATTCATTGGGCGTCATGGCAGAAGCTAGCCAACGTGCCGGGATTGGACGTCAGCGCGGGGCTGGTCTTCTCCGACGAGACCCACGCCATCTCAGCCGCCATCGGCGCCCAAGGCGTGTCTTTGATGAGCCGTCAATTGATCGAAGATGAACTGAAGGAAGGGCGGCTGGTGCAGCCGTTTGGGCCGGAGATGCCGGGCAAGCCGTTTCACCTCGTGTATCCGGAAAGCCGTCGGGACGATCCGACGATTCAGGCAGTGCGGGATTGGGTGATGGCGGTGCCGGGCGGGTTGTGTGAGTTGACGGGATGATACCGACAACGCCGGGCCGCGCTACGCGAGGACCGGCCGTAGGGTGGAAAACGGCGAAGCCTTTTCCACGCGTATCTTCCAGGCTACTTGCTAGCTCTCCAGCGCGCTAAATGCACAACGAGGCGGAGGAAGACGTGGCGCGGTGTAATCGCGCCGCCCTTGCATCAGGTCCGGCGCGGTGCGATGAGCTCGCTTTTCAGACCGATGATGATGCTGACGCACATCAGCAGTAAGACAAAGGTGAACGGGAAGCCAGTCGTTACCACCATGGACTGCAAGGCTTTGAGGCCGCCACCCAAGAGCAGAGCGATGGCAACGAGGCCTTCGAACACGCACCAGAATACGCGCTGGGGAATGGGGCCGTCGTCTTTGCCGCCGGAGGTAATGGTGTCGATGACCAGCGAGCCGCTGTCCGATGAGGTGATAAAGAAAACGGCGACAAGCACGATGCCCAACAGGGACATCGCTTGAGTAAACGGCAAGAGGTCGAACATTGCGAAGAGTTTTACCTCCAGCGCTGCATCCGCCACCGCGCGGTAACCGTCATTGATGTATTGGTCGAAGGCGACGCCGGAAAAGATCGACATCCAGAGGATGCAGACGGCAGAAGGCACGATAAGCACGCAGATCATGAATTCGCGCACCGTGCGGCCGCGGCTCACCCGTGCGATGAACATCCCAACAAACGGCGACCACGAAACCCACCACGCCCAGTAGAACGACGACCAGCCCTGTGCGTAGTTCGCGTCCTCGCGACCAAAGGGCTGCGACAGTGCCGGCAGATAGGCGAAATAGCTCACGACCGAGTCCGCGACCCGCTCCACGATGGCGCCTGTCGGGCCAAACACGAACACGGCGACCAGCAGCACGAACGCAAGGATCATGTTGATTTCCGAGGCACGCTTGACGCCGCCTTCGAGTCCACGCAGGACGGAATAAGTCGCGATACCGGTGATCACCGTAATCAGCACGATTTTCGTCGTGTCGCTAACCGGAACACCATAAAGGAAGAACAGGCCCGCGTTGATCTGTTCGGCGCCAAGCCCAAGCGAGGTCGCAAGGCCGAATAGAGTCGCAAGCACGGCCAGAATGTCGATGGTATGGCCGACCCAGCCCCAGACCCGCTCTTTGAAGATCGGATAGAAGGTGGATCTTATCGCCAGCGGAAGGCCTTTATTGAAGGCGAATAGCGCCAGAGCAAGCCCCACGACGGCATAGATGGCCCACGCTTGAAGCCCCCAATGATAGAGCGTGGCGGCAAGCCCGAGCCTAGTAGAGCCTTCTACGTCTCCGGGCAATCCACCCAGCGGAGCCCAACTGTCAGGGCTTCCGGCGTCCTCCGCTACGGAGCTCACGAAGTGCGTCATCGGCTCACCTACGCTCCAGAACAGGAGCCCGATACCCATGCCCGCTGCGAACAGCATGGAAAGCCATGCGAGGAGGGAGAAATCGGGTTTCGCATTCACTCCGCCGAGCCGGACCTTGCCATAGGGCGAGAGAGCAACCGCGATGGCGAACACCAGGAAGATGTTGGAGGCAAGGATGAAAAGCCAGTCGAAGCGGACCGTCACCCAATTCATTGCAGCGTTGAATATGCCGGTGGCGAAGTCCGGAAACGCGAGCGTGAAGATGACAAATACGATCGTCATCAGACCGGAGATAGCAAACACAGGGTTGTGGATGTCGACATCGAAGGGGCCGATGTTCGTGACTAGATTGTCCTGGCCGATCTGATAATCGGTGTCGATCAGATTCCCGCCTGGCGCCGGGATTTCGCTGGTATCGGCCATTGCTTGCTCTCCAGTGATAATGAAACCTGTCCGTGCGCGCGTACTGCCCCGCGCTTGCTTTCCACCCTTGGTATCGGTATTGACGAGTTTGCTGGCCCTGAGGCCAACAAGAATAACCACGGTTCCGGCACCAGTGGTTCCTGCCTGCTTGTTCAGCCATCCTTACACAGGATTCATAGCCGAAACCGCTCCCCTTGCGACAGCGGCGTCTTTGTCACCGTCAACAGTGGCGTTTATTTCGAGCGTTCAGGGAACTGACCGACCTTTATTCGAATGCACGGCGTTTGGCCGGCTGCGGCGTGGATATGCTCCTGACTGCCCATCGATGCGTGAAGAGGGCGGTCTGTCGGTGCAAGCCTTTCCGGTGCTTTCTTCGGGCTGGCTCGCGCGAGGCAGCCGAGCTAGCCATGCACCGATCGAGGCGATTATCCGGACGACTAGCCGGTCCGTTTAGGCCGGCAGCGCCGGGCGTGGGCGCAAGGTCAAACCGGCGTGTACCACCAGCGTTGCGATGACCAGCGCTCCGCCGTAGAGCGTCGCACTGGCTGGCATCTCCTGCAGGAAATACCAGGCCCACAGCGATCCCAGCACGCTCTCCAATAGATAGAAGAGCGCCACTTCGGCCGAGGGCAGATAGCGGGTCGCGTTATTGATCAGCAGCGTGGCCAGCGGCATCTGGACCAGACCCATGACGGCCAATACCCAGTAGCTGGTGGCGCCCAGGCTAAACGGCTGGGCGTTGGGTAGGGCAATCAGCGCGGCCGCCAGCCCGCCGAGGGCGATCAGCGGCATCCGATCAATAGCCGGATGGCGGCGTAGCAGCGTGAGGTTGGCGCCCACCGCCGCCGAGGACAACAGCGCATAGCCGTTACCGGCCAGATCCGTCGGAGTAAAGGCACCGGCGAATACAATCATGATCCCCAGCGCAGCCACGCCGATCGCCAGCCAGGTGTGCAACCCCACGTGCTCGCGCAAGAAAAAGCGTGTGAACAGCGCAGCGAACAACGGTGCCGTGCTGAGCACGACCACCACATTGGCAACCGTGGTGTGAATAACAGCCAGCACGAAAAAGATCGAAGTAAACGCCAGCAGCAGTGCGGAGCCCGCGCTGATCAGCGGTTGCGCCTTGATACTTGCCCGGCTTTTGGCGGACAGCGAGAACACGCCCAGGGCCACGAACATCAACAGCCCGCGCCAGAACACGATGTTCCAGCCGTCTGCCTGCGCCAGCCGCACCAATAGGCCATCGAAGCTGAGTAAGACGATACCGCTCGTCACGAGCAACAAACCGCGTGCTGAATCTTTCAATCGTGAGTCCTCGGGGTACCGCTGACGGCTTCTTGTTCCTCGCCTGGGCGAGCCCTTGAACGACGGCGCATCCAGATATTGCAACGATGATGGCTGCGCTCCTCACCTCGAACCTGCTCAGAAACGTCCTGAGCACTGCGGTTAACGACCTGATTGCCTGAGGTCAGTAAAGAGGTATGGTGCTTTTCATCCGACACGATGGCCCAGGGTTTCTTAGCCTCGCTCAACTTCGTGCAGAAAACTCTCCAGAACCTTTCGGCTTTGAGCCAGCTCTGCGGCCTTCTGATCGGCAACGCGGATTTGCTCATACAAGACGTTACGCAGCTCGTCACAGGGCTCGAACGCCAGGCCTTCGCCTCTCACGCATGGCAAGAACTTCAATATGGTCGCTAGGGTCATGCCGGCCGCGCCCAGTAACCTTATGCGCTCGACGGTGCGTAATTCTTCCGGAGCATAATCGCGATACCCGCTGGCTGTGCGTTTGGGCTTCAGCAGTCCTTCGCCTTCGTAGTAACGGAGCATTCTGACACTGACGCCAGAACGCTTGGATAGCTCGCCTATTTTCATCGTTTTTTCGCCTTGACTCTGACAGTGCTGTCAGAGTCGATGATAGGGGCTCGATCAACTGAGCACCATCAGGAGCTGTTCTCATGGCGACCCAACCGAACCCTTACCCTTCATTCATCAATGGTCAACCTGTCACCGCGTTGCAACTCAACCCGCTGGCTTTTGCTGGGTTTGCACACTTCACGGCGATGCAGGTGAGAAACGCTAAGGTCAAGGCGCTGGATCTTCACCTCGACCGTCTGCGCAATGCCTCCCTGGAGTTTTTTGGCCGGGCGCCGTCTGATGAGCTTCTGCGCTCGTACATTCGGATGGCGATTCAAGAGGGGGCGAGAGACCAGTCGCTGACGGTCACCGTCTTCTCTCCCCATGGCGAGTTCACCGCCGATAGTATGGATGTTGAGCCTGGCGTGCTCGTGCGTACCGCCGCTCCGTCTGATGGACCGAAAGGCCCGTTACGCTTGAGTGCCATCGCGCACCAGCGGCCTCTGGCCGCGATCAAGCATGTCGGCGAAGTAGGCAAGACCTACTACCTGCACCAGGCCATACGGCAGGGCTTTGACGATGCGGCGTTTCTCGATGATCGCGGGCATCTGAGTGAGGCCACCATTTGGAACCTGGTGTTCTGGGATGGAGATACGGTGATCTGGCCCCGGGCCGAAATGCTGAAAGGCACCATGATGGGCATGGTTCAGCGTCAACTTGCACGCCTGAATGTGCCGCAGCGCCACGAGTTCATCACGCTTGAACGCCTGAACGAACTCTCCGGTGCGGCAGTGATGAACTCATGGACGCCGGGGATTCCAGTTACCGCGATCGCCTCCCATACCCTTGACGAGGCAAGACCTTTCATCAAGCTGCTGCACAAGGCCTACGAGGCTGAGCCGGCCGACTTTCCCTGAGAATGGTTGGAGAGATCTTGCCCCTGGGTCCCGCCGGCTTCGGCGGGTTCCGTCGTTGCTCCAGGGGCGCCGAGCACGTAGGGTGGAAAACGGCGAAGCCTTTTCCACGCGTTACTCTCAGGCTACCTCGCTAAACCGAACGTCCCGCATCATGGTTTGGCTGTGATGTGAGGCTCTTTGTCTTGGCCGCAAGAACAGCAGCCTGAATCGCGCTCAACGTTTTCTTGCCCGCCGGGTATTCGAGCACTTTGCTCTCAGCCAGGGTGTAAACGCGCTCGCCGTTGTTCAGCGTGACCTCCAGAAATGCCAGGTGATCCGTCCACGAGCGATAACGGCGCACCATGAACAGGCTGTGTTTGGAGGTGACCGAGCGAATGCGGGTTAAGGGTATTTGTCGGTGAGCCGCGTCGCGGGTAATCACCAGCTCATCGTTATGGATAAAC
>NZ_JAKOEN010000022.1:228331-248825 GCF_022355455.1 Pseudomonas sp. KSR10
TGGGCCACATTTCTTGACTCGGACATATTCAACGGCAAAGCGGCCCCACATTATGAAAAGTACCGGTACAACCAACCATATCTCGGAGCGCTTCATTTCGGGCAATGCGAACAGCAACAGAACGCCGACCGTCGTGAGGATGGCAAGGGTGATGAATTTGTAGAAATAGACGCTCTGGAACTCCATGAGGGTTAGAAAGCGAGTGTCCATGCGCGGTTGTCCCTTGAGATCTACAATCGAGTGCTGATGGGCTATGGGTGCATTGGAGCAGAGTGGAGTTTTGTCGCGCTATCCAACCTTGAAAAATGTGGTCTGCCCCCTATTTTTCGATCAGCTTCCAGTGAGTTTTAGCAGGCCAACCGCCAGACACAGCCACGCCATGCCGACACATGCAAGCTTGGTCGATAGGGTCATAAGGCGGCGCAGCGAGCCGGGAAAGTTGCTTACATCGTTGGCATCGAGCACACCTTTTCGGACATTGAATTCTGAGAGGAGCAAGGCCCCGCTGAGCGAACTGACCAAGTAGCATCTCGAAGCCAGACTTGTTGTGCCCACGATCTGCTGCTGTCTGGCCCAGGCGCTGTTTGGAAGCGCTGAGAGCATCGTGTCGAAATGCCGTGAACAGGCGATGTAAATACCAATGGCCACACCAGACAGTCCAATCACGAAAGGGGCCAGCAAAAACAGAAATGCTAGTCCAGGATGCCATGTATCGATATCAAAACTCATGGTCGCGTCCACTTGTAAAGTAGTTCTCCACCTTTCTCTCCAGAACCGCCGCCAATTGCTCCTCCTGCAGCCGAAGCTCCGCCAACACAACCAAGGCACAGGCAACACCGCCGATACCGCCAGAGCCGAGTCCGATGGCTGCGCAAATAGCCGGTGCAGTGCCGCCCCCGATCCAAGCGCCGACGGATCCACCACCCAACGCCCCAGCAAAGTTACCCGTCTCGGTAAACCGAATCTTCTGACACGCCTGAGTTTCGCCTGCCTGACAAACCTCTTGGACCTTCAATGCAGAGGCCGTACCGCCCAAGGCGATTCCGATATGGCTTCCATTTCTTAGGTACTTTGCCGCCTTGGCAATTTCATCCATATGGGTGGCGTAGCCAGGGATTTGGCCTGGCGCGCCGCCTTTACTCCAATGGTGCACCAAGCTACGGGTGGAAATGCCAAGGTCTTGGCGCAGAGTTGGGTAGTTACCCAATCCCAGCTGCTTGCCAAGAAAGGTTGCCTTCAGCTGGTTGTCGAGCTGGCGGTACAACTGTTGGCGGGACGTGAAGAACTGCTGGCTGCGCAGATGACCATGCGCTGCGAACTCGCGCTGATGGAGGTATTCGATATCGCGCAGCGTGCTCTCGATTTGCTTCAAACCGTTCCCGAGCATGTCGGTGCCAAGCCCCAGCGACCCGCTTGCGCCGCCCACCATCAAAGCGATTTCAGCTTGATGCTCGGCCATGAAATTAGCTTCGCTCTCGCTCAATGGCTCCAGGGCTGTGCGCACCTTCGCGGCAGCAGTCATCAGGTCAGCTTCTTCGCGTGAGCAAGCGGCTGGATTGATCAGGTTGCCGAGAACGAACATTTCGCCGGCTTTGAAGCCCTTCGCGAAGGTTGGATTTAGCGCCTTGATGCGATTGACCAGATGTTTGTGGGGCGCATCGGCGAACAGCCTGGCGAGCACCTGCTCGCCAGACATGCTGCGCGGCACTCTGTAAAAGCCCGGCGGCAAGGCCTCGGGAAGCTTGAGCATATCGGGCGGGGGCCAGTCCGAAAGCTCTGGAGTAGTTTCGACCTTCTGCTCCCAGGCAGCAAAGGAGGCGCCACCGTTACCTGGCTTGGTCTTTGGCAGTTCCGCCTGGCGGCTCCAACCGCGGTCTGGCGTCCAGCTGGAGTCGCGGTTGCCGGTGCTGTCTGCCTTCCAGCCGGTGTCCAGGTCCCAGCCCTGATCGAACGGGTAGGCCGCGTCTTTGAGGTTGTCCGTCCCCATGGATATCTTCCCTGTGCTGTTGAATCGGGGGCAGTCTATCTGTTTGAAGTCCTTTGCTAACCAGCTCCTGTTCACGAAAGTTGCGTCTGGTGCGGCCAGTGGTTTTCCGTTCGGAGTCACTACTGGCCGGTATCACTGTCGCTTCTTTCTGGCCACTTCGCACACCGTGCAAGGCGAAGCCTGTCGTCAAGGCTGACGAAAGTGTGGAGGCGACCCAGCGAAGGGCTAGAAAATAAATCTGGCCAAATTTAATTATTTCCGGTGCTGCGTATCGCTCGAGAAAGATCTCTTCCAAAGCTTTTCATATTGAAGCTGTTCTTTGTAGTAATCTTCTCGTTGTACATTGAGGTGTATTCCAGCGTAAGAGACAGATCGTGCTCGCTCAGCAATTTGGCTACTTCTAATAGGCAGCGTGATGATTCGGCTGATGTTAGTTTTATTAGATGGATTTCTTTGTTTATGGGTATGACTGAGCCTCGCGGAATCCATGACTTGGAAAAGCACAAGTCATCGATGCCTATAGGTTTAAATGCCTGTTCCCATATATCCTTGGATAGTAGATGGGAAGTGCCGTCTATGTTTATCGTTGCTTTATTTAGTATTGCAGGCCCAAGTCCGTAATTTGAAATATATATCCCATTTCGCTTGTTAGGTCCTTCAAGGTAAGGCGTGCTTTGAACGTATGGTCTTACGGAGAGACGATTATGCTCCCGTGACGCATAACCTTGCCATACCGAAACTGCAAGTGCGAAAACGGAAATGCTAACCGTTGCTATGGTTACTAATTTGTTCATTTCGCGCCTTATCTTAGATGTCTTAGTTAGTTACGAGTGATTACGTTAATCTTTAACGTACGGTAAAATTTTATTCAAGTTCAGTTCGGAAATTTTCGGTTTAAGAGATTCGCTTATGAGGCGGTCCGCGGAGGTTGGCGGCTCGCCGTGCAAGACGAGACCTGAGGACCGGACAAGGCCGGTGTGGCGAAATGCAAGCAGGCGGGGGACAAGAAAACAAATGTCCCTTTTCTCAGGTGGCTCGTACCGTCTCGCGGAAACCTGTCAGTCGGGGCGAGGAAAATATGAGCAAGTAGGGTGGAAAACGGCGGAGCCTTTTCAACGCGTGACTTTCAGGCTGCCTCGCTAAACCGAACGTCCCGCATCATGGTTTGGCTGTGATGTGAGGCTCTTTGTCTTGGCCGCAAGAACAGCAGCCTGAATCGCGCTCAACGTTTTCTTGCCCGCCGGGTATTCGAGCACTTTGCTCTCAGCCAGGGTGTAAACGCGCTCGCCGTTGTTCAGCGTGACCTCCAGAAATGCCAGGTGATCCGTCCACGAGCGATAACGGCGCACCATGAACAGGCTGTGTTTGGAGGTAATCGAGCGAATGCGGGTCAAGGGTATTTGCCGGTGAGCCGCGTCGCGGGTAATCACCAGCTCATCGTTATGGATAAACGCAGGGCCACATTTCTTGACCCGGATATATTCAACGGCAAAGCGGCCCGCCAGGATGAAGAGTACCGGCACAATCACCCGTATCTCGGAGCGTTTCATTTCGGGCAAAGCGAACAACAACATAACGCCGCTCGTCACGAAAATGGCGAGCGTAATAAATCGATAAAAATGGACGTTGTGGAATTCCATTAGGGTCAGAAAGCGGGTGTCCATGCGCGTGTTATCCCTCGAAGTTGTTTAAGAGCGCCGATGAGCTATAGGGCATTTGAGCAGATCAGGGCGCTGGCTGCGCTAGCCAATCTCGGAAAACGTGGTCTGCCCCCCGGTTTCTTGTGGTTGCTTCTCAACAGACATTTGGCCGCAGCTTTGAATCGTTATAAGAAGGCGTTGCGCCCCATCGGGCGCCTCACTTTTCTTTGCTGCCGGAGCGCAGGCTGGCGCGAAGAAAAGTAAGCAAAAAAGAACGCCCACGGGGGTGGCGTTCCTCTGGTGGCTCGTACCGTCTCGCGGTGAAGGTCAATGTGACGGACAAGAAGTCGCTTCGGCGGTTGCGCAAATTGACCGTGAAGAAATAGGTTGCGCCCGGCACTAGGGGCGGCGGTATCGAGACATGCGGCTCATCCTTGAGCGTGTGTTGGCGGTAAGTCCATATCGGTGGATAAGCAAAGCGTTATCCACCCTACGCCATCTCACCCGCCCACACCGCCGACGCATCGACGTTGCCCGAGCGTAGCGTGGAAAACGGCGAAGCCTTTTCCACGCGTTTCTTCCAGGCTACCTCGCTGTTCCCTTTTCCTAGGAAGTTCCCCGTCGTTTCCGGCTACCTCGCCGCCAGAAAAAGTCCAACGATCAGAAAGATAATTGCCATAAAGGCCAGATGGAGTAGGGCGCCGTCTTTGAATTTATAAACCGTACCGTCCTTTTTGGCGTAAACATCTCCAGTCAGCGCGATAAGAATCGTGACTGGTAGGCAGAGCAGCAGTGTAAGTAAGACGAACCAGCGCTTTCGGTAAATGGGTACGGCTTCATATGACAGACGCGTTTTTTCGAAACGTTTGATATCCATATTGATGACGCTCCTAGTGTTGGCGCGGCGGCAGTCCCTCATTAGCAAAGGCGCCTCTTTAGCGCGGCAAATTCTACATACGTGATGCTTTCGAAAAAGTGAGCTGGTCTGTGTTCACGCTTCTTGCAAGCACAGAGAACCTAGCGGCTGCCATTATCAATGCGGCTATCCCGCCGGCTTAGCCAGGTAGGGTGGAAAACGGCGAAGCCTTTTCCACGCGTTGCTGCGGGCTACGCTGCCAGCCCATGCGTTACTCAGCTGGTTTGATTATTGCCCGAACGAACCTGGAAGGGATTTGCACAACGCGGTTGTCGCGCCGCAGGATCAATGTCTCGCCAAGGGACCATATAACTTGGACGTTATTCATTACACAAGTGCCATCCAAGGGCAGATGCTCCATTGGCTCATCGCAAAAGCCAGGTTCGAACAGAATCGATTCGGCTCGAAAATTACCCAACCCCAATGCATGCACAGTCTTATCGGGCAAAGTGGTTAGCAGGCCGCTGTAGAGTGCAATCACTAGTGCGAAGAAAATCGAAAAGTGCAAAGCGGCGTTCCAACCCGCAATGAAAACGAACGCGCACAACGCTGCAATGAGCGGAACGACTAGAACTACAGCTACGTAGATTGCCCACCTCCACACGCCGATCTCAAAGCCTTCAATGATCGGAGCGGATTGACCGAGCGTAAAGGTCGTCAGGAGTCCTGCAATCATCACCCCAATGTCTGCCGTCCACATGTATCGAAGAAAGCTGAATGGCTTCAGTTCGAAGACGATTTGGATGATCAGACCGAACAAAAGTGTGACCGCTATCGGGACCAGAACGACTGATAACGGGAATAGTGATGGCGCCAGGATTAGCACGGCCATCAGGCCTAACGTGCAAGCTATGAACGGTCCCCCAGAGACCAGGCTTACTAATTTAAGTACCCACCAACCTCGACGGTCCTCCAGATACGGCAGTGAGTACTTGAGATCGTCTTTGACCTGTTTGTGCTGGAGAAATTGGTAATAGATCCATATGCCTGGGCTGAACAGCGCCAAAACAAGCAAGCCGATAATCGTGAATCCAATAGCGGCCGCGGCGATTAGTAGTGATGAAAATTGGAACAGATCGAAGCTCGGATAAAACTGATGACGGTAGAAATAGAGAACAAATATCGCGAAGCCGAACAGTGGTGGTCCGGCCTTGAGAATGATCGATATATACCGACTGAGAAACGCGCTCGATGATTCAAGAAAGCGGTCAAATACCTCTTCATCTGACGCTGGCTGGTCGATCCATCGTTGTTGCATCACGTCATCCTTGAAGCCGATTCGAAGGCGGCCAAGCTACGGGAGCGAGCGGAGCGCTGCAATATACATCGCGCGGAATGCGTTGGTTCTTACCTTGGGTCACAGCGTATGGCCTTGTGCTTAAGGCATTGGAGCAGGCAGCTCTTCCCCGCCCCAGTCGTTGGGATAAATCCCAGCCCTGACGGCACGATGGAAACTTGAGTAGGGCCAATCGGCGACGCGGGTAACCCATCCATGCTTCAGCGGGTTGAGGTGGACATAGTCGACGTGATGGCGGTAATCGCGTTCGTCACGAATCAGATGCTCCCAATAGCGCCGTTGCCAGATCCCTCGCTCACCACGGGATCGTTGCGTTGCCGTCAGCACCTCCGTTTTTGGTAGCCGCCTTGCAAACGCAAACTTGATGACCTTCCAGCGCAGCGCGAAATCGGCGTCGCCGTCGGGTAGCGTCCAGACGCAGTGCATGTGATCAGGCAGGACAACCCAGGCATTGATATGGAGGGGGTGGCGTTCTCTGGTGGCGCGAACCGTTTCGCGCAGCAGGTCGACATGGCGGACCAGCAGATCGCTTCGGCGGTTACGCAGATTGACCGTGAAGAAATAGGTTGCGCCCGGCACTTGGGCGCGGCGGTATCGAGACATGGCGGCTCATCCTTGAGCGTTGTGTTGACGGGAGGTCGGTATCGGTGGATAAGCAAAGCGTTATCCACCCTACGCCATTTCACCCGCCCGCATCGCCGACGCATCGACGTTGTCGGATGTAGGGTGGAAAACGGCGAAGCCTTTTCCACGCGTCACTTCCAAGCTACCTCGCTGGCTTAGGGTCATCCCTTTGGAGGAAATGGGTCGTTTCCGTAGCTGTTTCGCTCGCGGATTTGACCTTGCTTGTTGTGGACCAAGACCTCGCTTTGCTGGTTGGTCGCAATGCCTCGTGCGTGCTCGATAGCTTCTCGTTGGGTATCGAACTGTTTGGTAACTTTACTGTTGCCAGCGCCTCGAACAGCCCATTTATCATCATGCGGGACAACATGTTGGTTCTTGCGTGTCATGGTAAATACCTCTGTGTGACTATGGTTGAGAGAGGCGGTTTACACCGCCTCTCTGCTTGGGCTACTGCTTCACGAAGAAGCAGAAAGGGCGCCCGTCTTTGCGGCGCACATCTTTGCCGCTCCGCCAATGTTTGAAGGACATACAGAACACAGCTCTGTAGCCTGGCGGTGGAGTTGGGGTTCCGCTCATGGCGAATACCTCTTGTCCGAAGTCGTTGACACCACCCGTTGAATGACCATAATCACGCAGCGCATTTGCTCAAATGCTACGTGATTGAGGCCCAATCTTCAGTCGCGGCCCGTGCTTGCAGGCTTCGCTTTCAAACACGGTCAAGACCCACGGCGGCCCCTAGGAAGGCTTCCGTGGGTTTCTTGTTTTTACATCCTCGAAATCGCTATTTTTCGATAGTCAGCGCGTCCTTGCGCTACGCGATTTTTGATCAATCCCAGCTCAACGCCCCACCCGTCTGATACTCAATAACCCGCGTCTCGAAGAAGTTCTTCTCCTTCTTCAAGTCCATGATTTCACTCATCCACGGGAAGGGGTTGGTGGTGCCTGGGTACTCTTCCTTCAGGCCAATCTGCGTCAGGCGGCGGTTGGCGATGAATTTGAGGTAGTCCTCCATCATCGAGGCGTTCATGCCGAGGACGCCGCGGGGCATGGTGTCGCGGGCGTATTCGATTTCCAGCTGCGTACCCTGAAGGATCATCTGGGTCGCTTCGTCCTTCATGGCGGCGTCCCACAGGTGCGGGTTTTCGATCTTGATCTGGTTGATCACGTCTATGCCGAAGTTCAGGTGCATGGACTCGTCGCGCAGGATGTATTGAAACTGCTCGGCGGTGCCGGTCATCTTGTTGCGGCGGCCCATAGAGAGGATCTGGGTGAAGCCGCAGTAGAAGAAGATGCCTTCAAGTACGCAGTAGTAGGCGATGAGGTTGCGCAGGAATTCTTTGTCCGTCTCGACGGTGCCGGTCTGGAAGGTCGGGTCGGAGATGGAGCGGGTGTACTTGAGGCCCCACGAGGCTTTCTTCGCGACGCTCGGGATCTCGTGGTACATGTTGAAGATCTCGCCTTCATCCATGCCCAGCGATTCGATGCAGTACTGGTAGGCGTGGGTGTGGATCGCCTCTTCGAAGGCCTGGCGCAGGATGTACTGGCGGCACTCGGGGTTGGTGATCAGGCGGTACACGGCCAGCACGAGGTTGTTGGCGACCAGGCTGTCGGCGGTGGAGAAGAAGCCAAGGTTGCGCTTGACGATGCGGCGCTCGTCCTCGGAGAGGCCGTCCGGCGTCTTCCACAGGGCGATGTCGGCGTTCATGTTCACTTCCTGCGGCATCCAGTGGTTGGCGCAACCATCCAGATACTTCTGCCAGGCCCAGTCGTACTTGAAGGGTACGAGCTGGTTGAGGTCGGCGCGGGCGTTGATCATCTGCTTGTCGCCGACGTGAACGCGGGCGGATTCGCCTTCGAGTTCGTCGAGGCCTTCCTGGATGTCGAGGTCGTCCAGGGCTTTCTTAGCGCGGGCGACGGCTGCGGAGTCGTCAGAGGCGACGGCACGGGCTTCTTCGACGGAGCCGGCAGCGTCCTGGTCGAGCTTGGCGGGAGATTCAGTCTTTGCGGCAGCGGCTTGCGGGGCGGCCTGCGCGGTGGCGGTGGTGGTTTCTTCTTCGTCGAATTCGTCCCAGCTCAGCATGGCGGTTTCTCCTGATTGGGGACCGGTCATGGCCGGTCGAAAATATTGGGTGGCTTTTGGTTGTGCACGCAAAAGCGCGGAATGTGTTGTGTCTGTGGGCAGCGGAGTGGTGCCCATCGGTGGATGCAAAAGGCGGCATCCACCCTACGAGTTACGTTGCCCCGGAGTAGCGCTTATCAGCGCAGCTCTGTGTGAGCGCGAAGCTGAGCGAGGCAGCGCTAGGCGTCTGCCAAGTCGGAGCCCCTGAGCGTACAGCTGTACGTGATGAGGGCCGGCTTGGCGGACAACAACGCGCGGTCCGCTCAGATTCGTGCGTCAGCCAGGCTCCTTATTGGCAGGCTTCGCAGTCTGGCTCATCAATGGCACAGGCCTTCGGCACCGGTGCTGGGCCTGCGGCCATTTCTGGAGCTGGCGCAGCTTTCACCGGAGCAGTGCTGGCGCTGCCGTTGCCACCGCTGGACACGGCGTTGAGCTTGCCGGTGTTGACGGTGGACTTCTCGGTGCTGGTCGCGGCCAGGGCACGGAGGTAGTAGGTGGTTTTCAGGCCACGGTACCAGGCCATGCGGTAGGTCACGTCGAGCTTCTTGCCGCTGGCGCCGGCGATGTAGAGGTTCAGCGACTGAGCTTGGTCGATCCACTTCTGGCGGCGGCTGGCGGCGTCGACGATCCACTTGGTTTCCACCTCGAAGGCGGTCGCGTAGAGGTCTTTCAACTCCTGCGGGATGCGCTCGATCTGCTGCACGGAACCGTCGTAGTACTTGAGGTCGTTGATCATGACCGCGTCCCACAGACCGCGCGCCTTGAGGTCGCGAACCAGGTAGGGGTTGATCACAGTGAATTCGCCCGAGAGGTTCGATTTCACGTAGAGGTTCTGGTAGGTCGGCTCGATGGACTGCGACACGCCGGTGATGTTGGCGATGGTCGCGGTCGGCGCGATGGCCATGATGTTCGAGTTACGGATGCCGTTCTTGACGCGGGCACGTACCGGGCCCCAGTCCAGGGACTCGGTCAGGTCGACGTCGATGTACTTCTGGCCACGCGCTTCGATGAGGATCTGCTGCGAATCCAGCGGCAGGATGCCCTGGCTCCACAGCGAACCCTGGAAGGTTTCGTAGGCGCCGCGCTCGTCGGCCAGGTCACAGGAGGCCTGGATGGCGTAGTAGCTGACCGCTTCCATGGACTTGTCGGCGAAGTCGATGGCGGCATCGGAGCCGTAGGGGATGTGCTGCAGGTACAGCGCGTCCTGGAAGCCCATGATGCCCAGGCCCACCGGGCGGTGCTTGAAGTTGGAGTTACGCGCCTGCGGCACCGAGTAGTAGTTGATGTCGATGACGTTATCGAGCATCCGCACGGCGGTGCGCACGGTGCGCTCCAGCTTGGCGGTGTCCAGCTTGCCGTCGACGATGTGGTTCGGCAGGTTGACCGAGCCCAGGTTGCAGACGGCGATCTCGTCCTTGTTGGTGTTGAGCGTAATCTCGGTGCAGAGGTTGGAGCTGTGCACCACGCCGACGTGCTGCTGCGGGCTGCGCAGGTTGCACGGGTCCTTGAAGGTCAGCCATGGATGGCCGGTTTCGAACAGCATGGAAAGCATCTTGCGCCACAGGTCTTTGGCCTGCAGGGTCTTGTAGTTCTTGATCTTGCCGTATTCGATCAGGGCTTCGTAGTACTCGTAACGCTCCTCGAAGGCCTTGCCGGTGAGGTCGTGCAGATCGGGTACTTCGCTTGGCGAGAACAGCGTCCACTTGCCGTCGTCGAAGACGCGCTTCATGAACAGGTCCGGAATCCAGTTGGCGGTGTTCATGTCGTGGGTACGGCGACGGTCGTCACCGGTGTTCTTGCGCAGCTCGAGGAATTCCTCGATGTCCAGGTGCCAGGTTTCCAGGTAGGCGCAGACCGCACCCTTGCGCTTGCCGCCCTGGTTGACCGCAACGGCGGTGTCGTTGACCACTTTCAGGAAGGGCACGACGCCCTGGGATTTGCCGTTGGTGCCCTTGATGTAGGCGCCGAGTGCGCGCACCGGGGTCCAGTCGTTCCCCAGGCCGCCGGCGAACTTGGAGAGCAGGGCGTTATCGCGGATGGCGTCGTAGATGCCGCCCAGATCGTCCGGCACGGTGGTCAGGTAGCACGACGACAGCTGCGGACGCAGGGTGCCGGCGTTGAACAGGGTCGGCGTGGAGGCCATGTAGTCGAAGGACGACAGCAGGTTGTAGAACTCGATGGCGCGGGCTTCGCGCTGTTCTTCCTCGATGGCCAGGCCCATGGCGACGCGCATGAAGAAGATCTGCGGCAGCTCGAAACGCACGCCATCCTTATGGATGAAGTAGCGGTCGTAGAGGGTCTGCAGGCCGAGGTAGGTGAACTGCTGGTCCTGCTCGTGGTTGATTGCGGCGCCCAGCTTGGCCAGGTCGTATTCCTTCAGGCGCGGGTCGAGCAGCTCGAATTCCACACCCTTTTCCACGTAAGCCGGCAGCGCCTTGGCGTAGAGGTCGGCCATTTCGTGATGGGTGGCGGCCTCGGCGACTTCCAGGAAGCTCAGGGCCTCGGCACGCAGGGTGTCCATCAACAGGCGGGCAGTGACGTAGGAGTAGTTCGGCTCACGCTCGACCAGGGTACGGGCGGTCATCACCAAGGCGGTGTTGACATCGGTCTGCTCGACGCCGTCATACAGGTTCTTCAGGGTTTCTTTCTGGATCAGTGCGCCATCGACTTCTTCGAGGCCTTCGCAGGCTTCGGTGATGATGGTGTTCAGGCGGCCCAGATCCAGCGGTGCCATGCTGCCATCGGCACGCTTGATGCGGATGCTCGGGTGCGCTTCGACCGGTGCGTCGACTGCACCGCGCTTGCGCTCCTGGCTGCGCGATTCACGGTAGATCACGTAGTCGCGGGCGACCTTCTGCTCGCCGGAACGCATCAGGGCCAGTTCGACCTGGTCCTGGATTTCTTCGATGTGGATGGTGCCACCGGAGGGCATGCGGCGCTTGAAGGTGGCAGTGACCTGTTCGGTCAGGCGCGCGACGGTGTCGTGGATGCGCGACGAGGCGGAGGCATTGTTGCCTTCCACTGCGAGAAACGCCTTGGTGATGGCGACGGTGATTTTGTCATCGGTGTAGGGGACGACTGTACCGTTGCGCTTGATCACGCGCAGCTGGCCCGGCGCAGTAGCGGCCAGGTCCAGCGTGCTGTCGGCTGCCTGCGGGTTCTCGCGAATGGACTCGTTCTGCATGGGGTCTCCGGATTCTCTCTGTCTCGGTGCACGTTTGGTGGCAGGCCGGCTTCATGGGCGGCCCTGTCGGGTATTGCTTGTTTCTTGCATGAACCATGCCCCGGCGAACCGGCGCATGGGTGTCTCGATAAGGGGTAACGATCCAGCACTGGAGGTGGCGAATCGAATGTCCCGAAGCATAGTCAGGCGTTGTGAAGTTCACAACCTCAAAACACAACATGTAGTGTGATGCACTTGGCGCGTGCGCTACTGCTGGTCTTGAGCGAAATCAACGTTGGGCTCCGCAGGGGCGCGGCCTGCGGCATCGATCCATTGCGCTCGGCGCGGGCGCGAACCGGTCAAAAATCAGAGCGAATTATTTTGCTTGCTTTTTTCGGCGTTTGTGTCTGTGCGGCGCTTTTAACCCCATATGTAGGGTTCTGGCGTCCAAGGACGACACGATAGTGCCGGTTTTGGGGCAACGCAAGGCGTTCAAGAGGAACAACCTGTGGATAACATGTGGGTGGTTTGTGGGTGAAAAGCGCTGGCACGCGGCCAGCCCGCACGGGCAAAGGCTTGCGCCGCATCCGACGAAGTACCAAGAGTTTTCAAGGCCTTGCGGGCTGCTCTCGATAAAGCGGCTAACACTACATGTTGTGTTTATTGCAAGCCCTTTCATGAGGCTCGTCTGACGGCCGGGCTTGAGTACAATGGCGCGCCCCTCGTTGGGCGTGGCGATGCTGTGCGGAGGCGCGAATGGATCAGGAAGCTTGGCGAATTCTCATCGTCGAAGATGACCAGCGGTTGGCAGAGCTGACCCGTGAGTATCTGGAAAGTAATGGCATGCAGGTGTCGATCGAAGCGAACGGCGCTCTGGCGGCCGAACGCATCATCGCCGAGCGGCCCGATCTGGTGGTGCTCGACCTGATGTTGCCAGGCGAAGACGGGCTGTCGATCTGCCGTAAGGTGCGTGATCGCTACGACGGCCCGATTCTGATGCTGACGGCCCGCGCCGACGACCTCGATCAGGTGCTGGGACTCGAGATCGGCGCTGATGATTACGTTTGCAAACCGGTGCGCCCGCGGCTGTTGCTGGCGCGTATCCGAGCATTGCTGCGCCGGCGCGAGGGTACCGATGCCACGCCTGCCAGCGGTACCAAGCGTATCCAGTACGGCCCGCTGGTGGTCGACAGCGCGCTGCGCGAGGCCTGGCTGCGAGGCGAGGGGATCGAGCTGACCGGGGCAGAGTTCGACCTGTTGTGGCTGCTCAGTTCCAACCCCGGGCGGATCATGTCCCGCGAGCAGATCTTCGCCGAGCTGCGCGGCATCGAATACGACGGCCAGGATCGCTCGATCGACGTTCGCATTTCGCGAATCCGTCCCAAGATCGGTGATGATCCCGATCATCCCCGCTTGATCAAGACAGTGCGCGGCAAGGGCTACCTGTTCGTTTCCGAAGCGGCTGAAGCGCTGCAGTGAACTCCATCTTCCTGCGCATCTACGGCGGCATGCTCGCCGTCCTGGTGCTGGTCGGACTGCTGGGCGCCGGCGGCCTGCATCTGCTCAACGAGGTGCGCGCCGATAAGCATCGCGAGGCGCTCGCCAGTGGCACCTTTCGCCTGATGGCGCACAACATGAGCAACATGACGCCCATCGAGCGGCGCCAGGCGGCCAATCTCTGGGGGCGCTTGCTGGGAATTCCGCTGCGCGTGCGTACGCTGGAAGACATCCGTCTGGAGAGTCGCCTGGAAGCGCGGCTGCTGAACGGGCAGGTGCTGGTCGAGCAGATCCGGCCGAACAGCGTGACGATCTTTTCCCTGGTCAGCGCCGAGGATCATCTGGCCCTGACCGGTGAGGTGGAGCAGCTCAGCGAGCAGTTGGCGCGCGCCACCATCTACCTGCTGATCGACGAGCTGATTCGCTATCCCGAAGCCGAGCAACGTCGGCGTCTGGCCGAACTCAAGCAGGCGCGCGGCTTTGGTTATGATCTGGAACTGCTCACCCGCGACAGTGCCAGCCTCGATGACGATCAGCGCCGCCGGCTCGATGAGGGTGACACGGTGATGGCGCTGGTCGGTGGTGGCGAGGCCATCCAGGTGTTCGCAGCGATCGCCGGGACGTCCTGGATCATGGCGCTGGGGCCGTTGCATCAGATGAATCCCTATCCGCCCGAGCTGCTGGTATTGATCGGTGTGCTTGGCCTGTCATTGATCGGGTTAACGGTCTATCTGCTGGTGCGTCATCTGGAACAGCGTCTGCGCGAGGTGGAAAGCGCCGCCACGCGCATTGCCAGTGGCCATCTGGAGGCCCGCGTGCCGGACGCCGGCACCGATTCGGTCGGACGACTGGCGAAGGCGTTCAACGGCATGGCCAGCCATCTGCAGCGCTTGCTGGCGGTGCAGCGGGAGATGGTCAGCGCAGTGGCCCATGAGCTGCGCACGCCGGTCGCGCGTCTGCGCTTCGGGCTGGAAATGGCCGGCTCGGCCCAGAAGCCAGAGGCGCGGACCAAGTACCTGGAAGGCATGGACGGTGACATCGATGACCTCGACCGGCTGGTGGACGAAATGCTGGTGTATACGCGTCTGGAGCGCGGTTCGCCGGAGCTCACCTTCAAAGCGGTCGACCTCGAGGCCTTGGTCGATCAAGTGATCGGTGAGCTGGCACCGCTGCGCGCCGATGTGCGGGTCGAGCGCGGGCCCTGCGTGCCGGCCGATGATGGCAGCAGCGTCGTCGAGGCCGAACCGCACTACCTGCGCCGCGCCTTGAGCAACCTGATCACCAACGCCATGCGTCATGCCGAAACACGGGTCCAGGTGAGTTTCGTGCTCGATGCCGAGCGGGCGCAGCTGATGGTCGACGATGATGGACCGGGCGTGCCGGAAGAGGCGTGGGAAAAGGTGTTCGCGCCGTTCCTGCGCCTGGACGACAGCCGCACGCGCGCCTCCGGCGGACATGGCCTGGGGTTGTCCATCGTAAGGCGGATTTCCTACTGGCACGGCGGCCGCTCGCAGATCGCCCACAGTGAGCTGGGTGGTGCGCGCTTCAGCCTGGTGTGGCCACGGAAACAGACGGATTCACGGCGCCCGGCGCGGTCATAGACCCATCCTGCGTGGATCAATCTCATCGAGCCGCAAGCGCCATCATTGCCTTGCTCGAAAGCGGTCAGACCGGAATGCTGACCAAACTGAGCAGGTAATCCTCGAACTGCGCGAACTGGCCCTCCAGCTCGGTGCCGGTCTTCCATTCTTCAGACAGATCGTTGAGCAGGCGCAAGCGAGCATGCCCATCGGTGCCCTGATGGATCAGTTCGGCTTCGTGGAAGTAGAAGCGCGTCTTCACCAGTGGGTAGAGCGCCTTGAACAGGCTCTCCTTGATCGAGAAGGTCAGGGTCACTCGCAAGGCTCGCTGTGCATCGTCGAGCCCGGTGCAGGCTTCCAGTTCCAGCGGGGTGAGGATTTCTTCCGCCAGGCGGTCAGCGCGTGCTGTCGGCAGCAATTTTTCCACATCGAGGCCCAGGCCGCGCCACTGATCGCTTCGTGCCGCGACCACCGCGGCCCAGCCGGCGCCATGGGTGATGGAGCCGACCACGTCGGCCGGCCAGATGGGCGAGCGGTCCTGTGCAATCTCGGGAATCGCCGCCACGCCGGTGACTCTGCGCAAGGCCTCGTGGGCACAGATGCGACCGGCGAGAAACTCGGTCTGGCGCTTGCTCACCGCGCGCATGGCGGGAAGGCCCCAGCGCTGGAAGTCTTCGGGGTCGAGCTGGTCGGGATCGAAGCGGGTACTGAGCAACCGCACGCCGGGAAGGGCGCGTGGCAGCGGCCAGTGATCCTGCAACGGCGAGCAGCAAGCGGGATGTTGCGGAGGTCGATTCATGGTCGCTAGTGTGCCTCAACCGATGCTGTGAACGCAGGCCCGATGCGCTTGGCGGGCTATTCGGTGGGTCGCGCAAGGATCCTGGGCGCTGCCTCGATAATCTGCCGCGAGAGGTTTTCCATCCGCGGCGATTGCACCTTCCAGGTGTGCCAGTACAGCGAAATATCCAACGGCGTATCCGCGGCCAGGTCGACTACCGCACCTTGCGCCAGTGCATCGTGCAACAGCAGTTCCGGCACCATGCCATAGCCCAGCCCGCAGCGGATCGCATGGAAGCGTGGCTCGGCGCCGGGTACGTAGTGGCTGGGATAGGCGCCTTCGGGAAGCCCCAGCTGGCGCAGCAGGAAGGAGGAAGTGAGTCGGTCCTTGCTCGTGTACGCCACCACCGGCGCCTTGCGCGCGGCATGGCGGGTCAGGCCATGGGCGAAGTATTGCTGGCGGAATGTAGCGGACGCCACCAGGCGATAGCGCATGTTGCCCAGCGGGCTTGCCGTGCAACCGCGCATCGGTTTGGGTTCGGTGCTGATGCAGCCGATCGCCAGGCCGGTTTCCAGCAGGTTGTAGGTGTGATCCTGGTCTTCGATGGTCAGGTCCAAGAGCACCCGCTCGCGAATCAGTACCTTGGCTAGCGCCGGGAAGAACCAGGTGCCAAGGCTATCGGCGTTGAGTGCGGCGACCACCACCAAGGGGGCATCGCTGCGTTCGGCCAGGTCCGCCATCAGGTCGGCTTCGAGCAGCGAGGCGCGCTTGAGGTACTGCATCAGCCTCTGACCGATTTCGGTAGGGCGGCAGGGCCGGCTACGCACCACCAGTGCGTTACCCAGCGCGCTTTCCAGGGCGCGTACACGTTGCGAAATCGCCGGCGGCGTCAGGTGCAGGCGCAGCGCTGCCTGTTCGAAGCTGCCGGTCTTGATGACGGCGCGAAAGGCTTCGGTCTGCTTGGGATCGAGATTCACGCGCTGGCCCTCTGATTAAGAAAATATTCGTATAGCCTAAATTTACTTAGCTACGCCGATCTAACCGGAGTGTGCCCCATAATTGCGCGCCTTTCAGCGTTCCGCACCCTTTGGAGTCGAGCCGTGACCTTGTTGCACATCATCTATCTCATCGCGATTACCGCCGAAGCCATGTCCGGCGCCATCATGGGCATGCGCCGCGGAATGGATCTGTTCGGCATCTGCATGCTGGGAACGGTCACCGCGCTGGGTGGCGGGACCGCGCGCGATGTGCTGCTGGGACACTATCCAATCAGTTGGATTGCCAATCCCGAGTACCTCGGTTTCACCGTCGGTGCGGCCATCGTTACCGCCATGGTGGCGCGGCACATGCATCACCTGCGGCAGGTGTTTCTGCTGGTTGACGGATTGGGCCTGGTGGCGTTCACGGTAATCGGCTGCGGTGTGGCGATGGAGGTGGGCGTGCACCTTTCGATCGTCGTGCTGGCCGGCGTGATCACCGGCGTGTTTGGCGGGCTGCTGCGCGACATCCTCTGCAACAGGGTGCCGATGGTGCTGCGGCGCGAGCTGTATGCCACGGTGGCGCTGTTCACCGGTGTGCTCTACGTCGCGCTGTTGTGGCTGGGCGTCGACAACACCATCGCCTCGCTCGCCACGCTTTGTGCCGGCTTTCTGTTCCGAGTGCTGGCGATGACCTTTGAGTGGCAGCTTCCCGGCTTCCAGGGGCGCGATATCCGCGGCTTGGACTGAGCAGCGGCAAACTGCCCGGCGCTGATCCATTGGTTGCTCGCTCCCCGTCGCTAGAAGGATCAGCTAGGCAGATTCCCTTTCTGCGAGCCGCTACACTAGCGGCCTGGCAACCAGGGGGAATGGATCCGTGCTTAAAGACCTAGGAATAAAGAGTCGCGTGCTGGTGCTGATATTGCTGCCCAGCACGGCGCTGGCCGTGGCGCTTGGCGTGTACTTCACATGGATGCAGTTGGCGGAGATGCGTCACCAGCTCGACGAGCGCGGCGAGCTGATTGCCGAGCAACTGGCGCCTCTGGCGGCGCCTGCCATGGCTCAGGGCTATGGCAAGCGTCTGGAGCGGATCCTCCAACAGGTGCTGGATCAGCCCGACGTGCGGGCGGTGTCCGTCCTGGATCTCGACCGCAACCTGCAGGCCCACGCAGGGCCGAACATGATCACCCCCTCGCCGCCGAGCGATCCTGAGGCCCTCACCCAGGTCAGCAGCGTCGACACCACACGTATCCTCCTGCCTGTGCTCGGCAAGCATCTGAACCTCGCCACGGACAATCCCAACGACGACCTCCGTCAGATCGGCTGGCTGGAACTGGAACTGTCGCACCAGGGCACGTTGCTGCGCGGTTATCGCAGCCTGTTCACCAGCCTGCTATTGATCGGCGCCGGGCTGATCATCACCGCGCTGCTGGCGTTGCGCATGAGTACCGCGATCAGCAAGCCGCTGCACAAGGTCAAGGTAGCGGTGGCGCAGCTCAAGGACGGCTATCTGGAAACCCGGCTGCCACCGCTCGGCAGCCACGAAATGGATGAGGTCGCGGCGGGCATCAATCGGATGGCCGAGGCGTTGCTCAGTGCGCGTGAGGAGCTGCAACAGAGCATCGATCAGGCCACCGAGGACGTGCAGCAGAACCTCGAAACCATCGAGATTCAGAACATCGAACTGGACCTGGCACGCAAGGAGGCGCTGGAAGCCAGTCGGATCAAATCCGAATTCCTCGCCAACATGAGCCACGAGATCCGCACCCCGCTCAATGGCATCCTCGGCTTCACCCATCTGCTGCAGAAGAGCGATCTCACGCCGCGTCAGCAGGACTATCTATCGACCATCGAGAAATCCGCCGACAGCCTGCTGGGAATCATCAACGAGATCCTCGACTTCTCCAAGATAGAGGCCGGCAAGCTGGTACTCGACAGCATCCCGTTCAACTTGCGCGACCTCATCGAGGACACCCTGACCATTCTCGGCCCGGCGGCGCATTCCAAGCATCTGGAGTTGGTCAGCCTGGTCTATCGCGACACGCCGCTGTCGCTCGTCGGCGACCCGCTGCGGCTCAAGCAGGTGCTGACCAACCTGGTCAGCAACGCCATCAAGTTCACCAACGAAGGCACCGTGGTGGTCCGCGCCATGGTCGAGGACGAGCGCTCGGATCGCGCGCAACTGCGTATCAGCGTGCAGGACACCGGTATCGGCCTGACCGACCGGGACCTGCGCGCCTTGTTCCAGGCCTTCAGTCAGGCGGATAACTCGTTGTCACGCCAGCCCGGAGGTACCGGGCTCGGGCTGGTGATTTCCAAGCGCCTGATCGAACAGATGGGCGGCGAGATCGGGGTCGACAGCATTCCGGATGAGGGCTCTGAATTCTGGCTCAGCCTGAGCCTGCCCAAAGCCCGCGATGATATCGAGGATCTGCCTCGGGCGGCGCTGTTGGGGCGCACGGTCGGCTTGCTGGAGGGACATCCGCTGGCGCGTCAGGCCTTGCAACATCAGCTGGAAAGCTGCGGCTTGGAAGTGTTGCCGTTCGATACGCTTGACCAATTGCAGGAGGCGGTGGCCGCGGCGCAGGCGAGTGAGACGCCGATCGAAATTGCCGTGCTCGGCGTGGCGCATCGTGAAATCGCACCGCAGCAGCTCTGTCAGCGGCTGTGGGAATTCGAAGCGCTAGGCTGCAAGTGCATCGTGCTTTGCCCGACCAGCGAGCAGGCGCAGTATCACGAAGCCCTGCCCGAGTCGCACACACATACCCAGCTACAGAGCAAGCCGGCGTGCACTCGCAAGCTGCAGCGGGTGCTGCTCGATCTGCTGCGCCCGCCACAGACGCCGCCCGAGAGTCTGGCGCTGCCCGATACGCGTCCGCCTCGCGTCCTGTGCGTCGATGACAACCCGGCCAACCTGTTGCTGCTGGAAACCCTGCTGATTGATATGGGCGGCGAAGTCGAAGCGGTGAGCAGTGGGCCGGAGGCACTGGAGGCGGTCAAGCACAAGTCCTTCGATATGGTGTTCATGGATGTACAGATGCCCGGCATGGACGGACGCCAAACCACCGAGGCGATTCGCCGTTGGGAGGGGGATAGCGGTCAACCGCCGATGCCGATCATCGCGCTCACCGCGCATGCGCTATCCAATGAAAAGCGCTCGCTGTTGCAGAGTGGGTTGGACGATTACCTGACCAAGCCGATCAGCGAGCTGCAACTGGCCCAGGTGGTGTTGAAGTGGACCGGCTTGCCGCTGTCGCGCAGCTTCCTGGCCGTGCCGGTGGAAGTGCTACTACCGGAAAACAACCTGAAGGTGCTGGACGCGGAAGAGGGGCTGCGCCTGGCGGCGGGCAAGGCCGATCTGGCGGCAGATATGCTGAGCATGCTGCTGGCATCGTTGGAGGACGATCGGCAGGTGATTCGCGAGGCGCGTCTTTCTAATGATCGGCAGGCGATGATCGATCGGGTGCACCGTTTGCACGGCGCCACCCGTTATTGCGGCGTTCCGCAGTTGCGGGCGGCCTGCGAGCGCAGTGAAACCCTGCTGAAGCAGAACCATCCGAGCGCTGCGCAGGCGCTGGATGAGCTCGACAGCGCCATCGAACGCCTGGAAGTAGAGGCTCGCGTCGTCTAGCGCGACGTCGTCGACCCCTCATTCGGCCCGAGGTCGGGCCTCCCACAGAGGTGACGCAGGACGCCGCTATTGTGGGAGCCGCGCCCCCGCGGCGAATGGGCTGGCGCGCGCACCGAGCCGGCGTGATCAGGCGTGCTCAACATCATTCGGCCCGGGGTCGGGCCTCCCACAGAGGTGACGCAGGAAGCCGCTTTTGTGGGAGCCGCGCCCCCGCGGCGAATGGGTTCGGCGCGAACACGGGGTCTGGCGTGATCCGGTCAGGCGTGCTCAACATCATTCGGCCCG
>NZ_JAKOEN010000022.1:248835-371583 GCF_022355455.1 Pseudomonas sp. KSR10
CGCCGCTCTTGTGGGAGCCGCGCCCCCGCGGCGAATTCGGTTGGCGCGAATTCGAGGCCTGGGGTGATCCGGTCAGGCGTGCTCGACCTCATTCGGTCCGAGGTCGGGTCTCCCACAGAGCTTCGCTGAACGCCGCTTTTGGCTGGGCTATTCGCCCATCACTACGCCTTCGCGCCTTGGGTCGGCGCCGCCGAACCAACCGCTGCTGGTGCGCTGTATCGCCTGCAATCCGCTGGTCATCTCGACTTCGTTGACCTGATGCCCGCGGGCCTCAAGCGACTCCACCGTGGCTTCAGGGAAACGTCCGGCTTCGAGCACGGTGGGCCCGTTGAAACTGCCGAAGTTCGGCAGGTCGATCGCCCGTTGCGCATCCAGCCCCCAACCGTACATGCCCAGCAGGGTCTTCGCCGTGAAGTGGATGATCGCCGCACCGCCGGGTGAGCCGACGCTGGCGAGCAGCTGGTCGCCAGCGGCATTGAATACCAGCGTCGGGCTCATGCTCGAACGGGGGCGCTTGTTCGACTCGACCCGGTTGGCGATCGGCTGACCCTGAGCGTCACGCGGCTCGAAAGAGAAATCCGTGAGCTCGTTGTTCAATAGATAACCGCCAGGCAAGCCGGTACCGCCGTCGTTGAGCAGGCGTGAGCCGAAGGCCTGTTCGATGGTGGTGGTCATCGCCAGCGCATTGCCCTGTTCATCGACGATGCTGATGTGGCTGGTGCCGTATTCCGGCTGCGTGGGCTGGGAGGCGAACGTGACGGGCATCTCGCCTGGGTTACCTGGTTCGGCGGTCCCCATGCTGCGTGACTTGATCAGCTCGGCGCGCTGTTTGAGGTACTTGGGTGCGAGCATGCTGTTCCAGGTTCGCCCCGGTACCGGTACGAAATCGGGGTCGGCCAGGTACTTGGCGCGGTCCGCGTAGGCCAGCCGCGACGCTTCGGTGTAGTGGTGCAGGAATTCGGCCGATGGTACGCCCTGGTCTAGCGCCGGCAGCGGCGACAGCTGCTCGAGGATGCCGAGGATCTGCATCTGCGTGATGTGTCCGGAAGAGGGCGGCGGAAAACCGCATACCTGATAGCGCTGCTGCCAGAGGTTGCAGAGCGGATCGCGCTGACGCGGCTTGTAGACCTCCAGATCGCTGAGGGTTATTGCGCCGGCGTTGTAGTGCTCGTTTACCTGGCGGACCAACGCCTGGGCGTTGGCGCCTCGGTAGAAGGCATCGCTGCCGCGCTCGGCGATGTTGCGCAGCAGCTGGGCCAGGGCCGGGTTGCGCAGACGATGGCCCACCGGCCACGGCGACCCATCGGGCTGGTAGTAGAACGCGGCCGCCGGCGGGTTGTCGCGCAGCGCCGGATCGCTCTCGAGCAGTCCATGCAATCGCGGGCTGATTTCGAAACCGTCCTCGGCGAGACGGATGGCCGGCTGCATCAGCTCCCGCCAGGGGAGTTTGCCGTACTGCTGGTGGGCCTGTTCGAGCATTTTCACGGTGCCCGGAACGCCCACCGAGCGGCCGCCGACGACGGCCTGCTGGAAGTCCATCGGTTTGCCGTCAGGCTTCAGGAAGAGTGTTTCGTCGACCGCCGCCGGGGCGGTTTCGCGCCCGTCCAATGCCGTCACATGCGCGCCATCCCAATACAGCAGAAAGGCGCCGCCGCCGAGGCCGCTGGACTGCGGCTCTACCAGGCTCAGCACCATCTGGACGGCAACGGCCGCATCCATCGCGCTGCCGCCGGCCTTGAGGATCCTGTAGCCCGCCTCGGTGGCCAGCGGGTTGGCGGCAGCGACGGCGAAGCGCTCGGTGGCCCAGCCCGGCTTGGCGGTGTAACCGCTGGCGCGCTCCGGGGCTGGCGGCGTCTGGCTGGACGTGTCCGGGTTGGTGCAGGCGGTCAGGCTGGTGAGGAGAAACGTGAAGACCAGGGCGTCAGGTCTGACGGACATGGGGGGATTCCTTGTGGGAAACGCTGTTTAGAAGTGCTGCTTATAGACCTAGACCACTGGTAACTATCTGCCAAGCCCGATCGTTGCGTTTCTTCAGCGTTTCGTCCGCTGAGTCCGCGGTGCTAACGGAGCTGGCGGTGGGCAATTGTCGATCGAGGCCAAGCGGTCTGCCCGTGTCCGATAGTTGCCGGTATCATGTGCGCCTTCCCAAATGCCGCTCGGTTCATCGACGCCATGACAATTCAGTACCCGACCATCGCCGATTGCGTCGGCAAAACCCCACTGGTTCGCCTGCAGCGTCTGCCCGGCGAAACCAGCAATACCATTCTGGTCAAGCTCGAAGGCAACAATCCTGCCGGCTCGGTGAAGGATCGCCCGGCTCTGTCGATGATTGCGCGCGCCGAGGCACGCGGCGACATCAAGCCCGGCGACACGCTGATCGAGGCCACTTCCGGCAATACCGGCATCGCCCTGGCCATGGCCGCGGCAATCAAAGGCTACAAATTCATTCTGATCATGCCCGATAACTCCAGTGCTGAACGCAAGGCGGCGATGACCGCCTACGGCGCCGAGCTGATTCTGGTGAGCAAGGACGAAGGCATGGAAGGCGCCCGTGACCTTGCCGTGAAAATGGCCGCTGAGGGCCGTGGCAAAGTGCTCGATCAGTTTGCCAACGGCGACAACCCCGAGGCGCATTACAGCAGCACCGGGCCCGAGCTCTGGCAGCAGACCCAGGGCGGCATCACTCACTTCGTCAGTTCCATGGGTACCACCGGCACCATCATGGGCGTTTCGCGCTACCTCAAAGAGCAGAACCCGGAGATCCAGATCATCGGCCTGCAACCCATGGAGGGCGCATCGATCCCCGGTATCCGCCGCTGGCCGCAGGAATACCTGCCGAAGATCTACCAGGCCGAGCGCGTTGACCGCATCGTCGACATGGCCCAGGAAGAGGCTGAGCGCGTGATGCGCCGCCTGGCCCGCGAAGAAGGCATCTTTTGCGGTGTGTCGTCTGGCGGCGCGGTGGCGGCTGCACTGCGGTTGTCGCAGGAAGTCGAGAATGCGGTGATCGTCGCGATCATCTGCGATCGTGGCGACCGCTATCTGTCGACGGGCGTTTATGACCAGCCCAACTGATCGCACCGTGCGGGCCCAAGGCGGAACCTGCTGATGGCCAAACGCAGTGGCGGCTTGCGCTTCCAGCCCAGCGGTGGCCAGAAGAAGCAGCAGATCCCGACCGGCAAGAAGCAGCGGCTGAGCGTGCAGCGGCTGGCCAATGACGGTCGCGGCATCGCCTTCGTCGACGGCCGCACCTGGTTCGTCGAGGGAGCCTTGCCCGGCGAAGAGGTCGAAGCGCGTGTCCTGACGGCGCGCAGCCAGATCGTCGAAGCGCGCAGCGAGCGGGTGCTGACCGCCAGCACGCAGCGCCGTATCGAGCCCTGCGCACATGCGCGCGTCTGCGGCGGTTGCACGCTGCAGCACCTGCCGGCGACCGAGCAGCTGGCGCTGAAGCAGCGCAGCCTCGCCGAGCAGTTGTCGCGGCTGGCAGGAATCGAACCGCAGGAATGGGCGGCACCGCTGAGCGGGCCCGAGTTCTGTTATCGCCGGCGCGCCAGGCTGGCCGTGCGCTGGGACAACAAGGCCCGGCGGCTGGACGTTGGTTTCCGTGCCAGCGCCAGTCAGGACATCGTCGCCATTCATGAATGCCCTGTGCTGGTACAGGCCTTGCAGACGCTATTGCCGGCTCTGCTGGCCGTGTTGCATGCGCTGGACAAGCCGCAGGCGATCGGCCATGTGGAACTGTTCAGCGGCACCGCCGAAGCCGTGCTGGTGCGCCATACGGTTGCGCTGGCCGAAGCGGATCTGCAGCGCCTGACCGCCTTCGCACACGAACAGAGCGTACAGCTCTGGCTGCAAGGCGAGGGCGCGCCGCAACCGTTGGACACCGCGTATGCCCTGGGCTACAGGCTGCCGGCGTGGGACCTGGAACTGGCCTGGCGGCCCGGTGATTTCGTTCAGGTCAACGCCCCGGTGAATGAGGCGATGGTGGTGCAGGCACTGGAATGGCTGGCGCCCGAAGCGGGCGAGCGGGTACTGGATCTGTTCTGTGGGCTCGGCAACTTCGCCCTGCCTCTGGCCCGTGCCGGGGCGCAGGTGGTCGCGGTGGAGGGGGGCGAGGAGATGGTCGAGCGCGCACGCACCAATGCAGCGCACAACGGCCTGAACGGTATGCACTTTTATCAAGCGGACCTGTCGAAGCCGCTTGTCGAGGCGCAGTGGGCCGAAGGCGGCTTTGCCGGGGTGCTGCTCGACCCGCCGCGCGACGGCGCGTTGGAAATGGTGCGGCAGATGACGACTTTAGGCGCAAGGCGTGTGGTCTATGTTTCATGCAACCCTGCGACGCTGGCGCGCGACGCAGCCGAGTTGATCGGCCAGGGTTATCGGCTGAAACGGGCCGGCGTGCTGGACATGTTCCCGCAAACCGCACACGTCGAGGCCATGGCGTTGTTCGAGCGACCGGAATAACAGCGGATTTTTTTCGACAGGCAAGCGGCCTGTGGTTCAACCGACCGACTCCCAGAAAGTCGGCGTATTCGACGCAGAAACTGCGTAGAGGAAAGTAGAAAGATGGTCCAGGTCAGAGCGCTTCAGCCGATCAACACCGACGGCAGTATCAATCTCGATGGCTGGCTCGATCATGTGTTGGGGATGGACCCGGCACTCGACCGCGACGCACTCAAGCAAGCCTGCGAGTTCGCTCGCGCAGCCGAACAGCAGGCCAACGCGGCACAGAATCTGTGGAGCGAAGGCACCTCCAGCTACCAGACCGGCCTCGAGATCGCTGAAATACTTGCCGACCTCAAGCTCGACCAGGACAGTCTGGTGGCCGCGGTGATCTACCGCGGCGTACGCGAGGGCAAGATTCAGCTGGCGGAGGTGCACCAGAAGTTCGGCCCGGTGGTGGCCAAGCTGATCGAAGGCGTGCTGCGCATGGCTGCCATCAGCGCCAGTCTCAACCCGCGTGAGTCGTTGGTGCTGGGGACCCAGACCCAGGTAGAAAACCTGCGCAAGATGCTGGTGGCCATGGTCGATGACGTTCGCGTCGCGCTGATCAAGCTGGCCGAGCGCACCTGCGCCATTCGCGCGGTGAAGAACGCCGATGACGACAAGCGCCACCGCGTTGCTCGTGAAGTCTTCGATATCTATGCGCCGCTGGCTCATCGCCTGGGCATCGGGCATATCAAGTGGGAGCTGGAGGATCTGTCCTTCCGCTACCTCGAGCCCGAGCAATACAAGCAGATCGCCCAGCTGCTGCATGAGCGCCGGCTGGATCGAGAGCAGTACATCCAGAACGTTGTCCAGCAACTCAAGGATGAACTGACCGCTACCGGTATTCACCCCGAAATCGACGGTCGCGCCAAGCACATCTATTCGATCTGGCGGAAGATGCAGAAAAAGGGCCTGCAGTTCAGCCAGATCTATGACGTTCGCGCCGTGCGCGTGCTGGTGCCGGAAGTCCGCGACTGCTACACCGCGCTGGGTATCGTGCATACCCTGTGGCGACACATTCCCAGGGAGTTCGACGACTATATCGCCAATCCGAAGGAAAATGGCTACCGTTCGCTGCATACCGCCGTGCTCGGCCCGGAAGGTAAGGTGCTTGAGGTGCAAATCCGTACCCAGGCCATGCACGAGGAAGCCGAACTGGGCGTATGTGCGCACTGGCGCTACAAGGGCACTGACGTCAATTCCGGCTCCAACCACTACGAAGAGAAAATTTCCTGGTTGCGTCAGGTGCTCGAGTGGCACGAGGAACTGGGCGATATCGGTGGTCTGGCCGATCAGTTGCGAGTGGATATCGAGCCGGACCGGGTCTATGTATTTACCCCGGATGGCCATGCGATCGACCTGCCCAAGGGCGCGACGCCGCTGGATTTCGCTTACCGCGTGCACACCGAGATCGGCCATAACTGCCGTGGCGCCAAGATCAACGGGCGCATCGTACCGCTGACCTACAGCCTGCAAACCGGCGAACAGGTCGAAATCATTACCAGCAAGCACGGCTCGCCGAGTCGTGACTGGCTGAACCCGAACCTGGGCTACATCACTACCTCGCGCTCGCGGGCGAAGATCGTCCATTGGTTCAAGTTGCAGGCCCGTGATCAGAACGTCGCGGCCGGCAAGGCGCTGCTCGAGCGTGAGCTCGGACGCCTGGATCTACCCCCGGTGGACTTCGACAAGCTGGCGGAAAAAGCCAACCTGAAGACCGCCGAGGACATGTTCGCCGCGCTCGGTGCAGGCGACCTGCGTCTGTCCCAACTGGTCAATCATGCGCAGCAATTGGTGGAGCCGGATGGCCACGTCGCCGATCAGCTCGAACTGATTCCCCGGCGCCCGACCAGCACCCGACCGGGCAAGCGTGGTGATGTACAGATCCAGGGCGTCGGCAATCTGCTCACGCAGATGGCAGGCTGCTGCCAGCCGCTGCCGGGCGACCCCATCGTCGGCTATATCACGCTGGGCCGTGGTGTCAGCATCCACCGCCAGGATTGCGCCTCGGTGCTGCAACTGGCTGGGCGCGAGCCGGAGCGGATCATCCAGGTCAGCTGGGGGCCGATCCCGGAGAAAACCTACCCGGTCGATATCGTCATCCGTGCTTACGATCGTTCTGGCCTGCTGCGAGATGTGTCGCAGATTCTGCTCAACGAGCGGATCAACGTGCTCGCCGTCAATACGCGTTCGAACAAGGAAGACAGCACCGCGCAGATGACCCTGACCATTGAAATACCGGGGCTGGATGCGCTGGGAAGGCTGCTGAGCCGTATTTCTCAGCTGCCCAATATCATCGAAGCCAAGCGCCAAAGAGCTGCGTAAGGTACAAGGCCGGCGGAATCGCCGGTCGCGTCACGGTGGATGGGTGACGCGTCAGCTACGCGCCCCGATCCACCCTACAATCGGCTTGACTCCGTAGGGTGGATGTCGCTTTTTACATCCACCGAATTGCCGCAACGGCTGCCGCTTGCCCGAGGACTCCCATGTACCAGCTCAATGACCTACTGCACCTGATGGCCCGGCTGCGCGATCCGCAGCACGGCTGCCCATGGGACTTGCAGCAGGATTACGCCAGCATCGTGCCGCATACCCTCGAAGAGGCCTACGAGGTGGCGGATGCCATCGAGAGCGGTGACTTCGATCATTTGCCCGGTGAGCTGGGTGATCTGCTGTTCCAGGTCGTCTATTACAGCCAGCTGGCGAAAGAAGAAGGACGTTTCGAGTTCGATGCGGTGGTCGACGGGATCACCCGCAAGCTGCTGCGTCGGCATCCGCATGTCTTCCCTGACGGCGATCTCTACGGCTCGCCCGAGCTGCCCCGTCTCGATGAGGCAGCCATCAAAGCGCGCTGGGAAGAAATCAAGGCCGAGGAACGCGCGGAGAAATCCGCCGCGCCGGAGCAGTTGTCGCTACTCGACGATGTGCCGAACGCGCTGCCTGCCTTGAGCCGCGCTGCCAAGCTGCAGAAGCGCACCGCCCAGGTCGGTTTCGACTGGCCGGACGCACTGCCGGTAGTGGACAAGGTCCGCGAGGAGCTGGACGAAGTGCTCGAAGCCATGAGCGAGAACGATCCCGAGGCGATCGCCGAGGAGATTGGCGACCTGCTGTTCGTCGTGGTGAATCTGGCGCGGCACCTGAAGGTCGATCCGGAAAACGCCCTGCGTGCGGCCAACGGCAAGTTCGAACGTCGCTTCCGTTTCATCGAGCAAGCCTTGCGAGACAGCGGACGGGCCATCGAAAATTGCGACCTTGAAACACTCGACGCGCTGTGGGGCGAGGCCAAGAAAGCCGAGCGCTCATCGTCCTGCGGCTAGCCGCGAGGGTGGATGTCGCTTTTCACATCCACCACAATGCGCTCCAGCGCCATTACGCATGTTTACCTGCGTCCATTTTGAATTCATCACGAGACGAGCCGACACATGAGTCTTTCCCTTCGCGATCAGCTGCTCAAAGCCGGGCTGGTCAATGAGAAGCAGGCCAAGCAGGCCGGCAAGCAGCAGCAGAAACAGCAACGCCTGGTGAAGAAAGGCCAGATCGAAAAGGATGACTCTCAGCGTGAAGCGGCACTCAAGGCCCAGGCTGAAAAGCTCGCCCGCGATCAAGAGCTGAACCGTCAGCAGCAGGAAAAAGCCGCGCAGAAAGCCCGTACCGCGCAGATCAAGCAACTGATCGAAACCAGCCGCCTGCCCAAGCTGACCACCGAGGATTACTACAACTTCGTTGACGACAAGAAGGTCAAACGCCTCTCGGTGAACAAACTGATGCGTGACAAGCTGTCCAGCGGCTCGCTGGCCATCGTCCGCCACGGAGGTGGTTACGAGGTGATCCCGCGCGAGGCGGCGCTGAAGATTCAAGAGCGCGACCCGCGCCGCATCGTGCAGCTCAATACCCAGACCGAAGCCCCGGATGCGGACGATCCTTACGCCGCCTACCAGATCCCTGATGATCTGATGTGGTAATACCTGGCCATCACGTCCGACAGATGGACGGATCGAACCCGATGACGCGCCCTCTACTGATATAGACCAGCCGGAACTGCCGGCCAAATGTAGTGGAGGGCAACGACATGGGAAACATCCATTATGCGGACCCGTTGGACGGGTTCGACCTGCAGGCCAATGGCGTGCCAGGCGATCCGGAAGAGCCCGGTGTACCGGATCTACCGAGTGAGCCGGGCGAGCCGACCATTCCGGATCAGCCGCCGCCCGCTCCGGTGGCTTGACTTCCCGTACTTGCCTCCGGCGTGTCGGTAGCGAAGGCCTGAGCGCGCGCGAGCAGGTCGACGACCTGCTCGTCACTCGTCTGATCGAAGTCACCGTAATGGCGGCCGACACCGATGAATGGTTCGGGCATCGCCAGGCAGACCAATTCGTCCACCTCCGTTCTCAGCATCTCGATTTCCTCACGCGGCCCCACGGGCACGGCGAGCACGATTCTGCTGGGGCTCGATTGCTTCAGTCCCTTCAGCGCAGCTCTCACGGTCGCGCCCGTGGCGACGCCGTCGTCGATGACTATCACGCAGCGGCCGTTAAGCGCAGGTGCGGCTCGCTCGCCACAGTAACGTTGGCGACGGCGCTCCAGTTCCGCGAGTTGGTGCTGCATTTCCTTCTCGAACCAGTTGGGGGGTGGTGCGATCTGGTTGAACAACTCCTGATTGATGACCCATTTCGGTTCTGCGCCGTCGACCACGGCGCCCAGTGCCAACTCCTCATTGCCGGGCGCACCAATCTTTCGCACCAGCACCAGATCGAGCGGTGCCTGGAGGATACGCGCCACCTCGAAGGCAACTGGGACGCCGCCTCGGGGTAGGGCGAGCACCAGCGGTTTCAGGTCGGCCAAGTGCTGCAGTGCTTCGGCCAGTTCCTGGCCGGCATGGCTGCGGTCGCGAAATAGATGGGATTCAGACATGTACGCACGCATGACTCACTCTCCGAATGGGTAGGTATCCGGAACGATTTCATCGTCGATCTGCTGAGGGCCGATCGGCGTCACCGCGGTGGTCTGCTCTAGCCAGATCAGGGCGTCGAACTGTTCAGACAGTATGGCCTGGAAATAATGACTCTGGCGTTCGGTCGCCGGACGGTAGATCACGCCGATGGCTCGCTCCAGACGCGGCCTGGCTAGGGCCTGGCGCAACGGCGCATCGTCGCGCCAGCTGGTCAGTGACGCTGCGATACCGGTGCGCAGGAACAGCTGCTCCCAACTATCCGGGCGCGACGGGCGGACCTGCTTGAGTTGCATCGGCTCGTCCCAGTTGTCCGCAGCCGCCACCTCGCCGCGATCGGTGGCCATGCCGATCAGCACCGCGTCGCGCCCGAAGGCCGTACGGCACAGCTCACCGATATTGAACTCGCCGCCCCAGCCCATGGATGTTGCGGCGGCATTGCCTATATGCGAGTTGTGCGCCCAGACCACAGCCTTGGCATCGGCGCCACGGTGCTCCAGCAATGCGCGGAGGGTGTCGAACATGTGCCGGTCGCGCAGGTTCCAGGATTCTGCCGAGCCCTGGTACATGGCCCGGTAGTACTGCTCCGCAGCGAGTACCACGCGGGCGTTGCGCTCGGCATTGAAGAAGCTGGCGCCGTCCCGTTCAAGGTATTGCAGCCGCTGATCGAGCAGCGCACGCAATTGCTCGACCACCGCGTCCTCACAGGACGGCTCGCCGAGCATCACCTGATGGCCGTAGATGGCCGGCTCTTCATGCCAGGGGCTGAGGCAACCATAGCGGCGGCGCGCAGCGCTGGCAGCCTGCGGATCGACGCGGTCGAGGTAGTCCAGCACTTCCCGGATCGAGGAGCCGAGGCTGTAAACGTCCAGGCCGCGAAACTCCACGCGTCGCTCGAGTGCCAGGGCTTCGTTGTGACTGCGCAACCAACCGGCGAAATTGGCGACTTCCTGGTTGCGCCACATCCAGGTCGGGAAGCGCTTGAAACCTTCCTCAACCCAGCTCGGTGGCTGTTGGTGGCGTACGTAGCGGTCGATCTTCGCCGCATCCGGCCAGTCCGCTTCGGCGGCGATGATGTTGAAACCGTGGTGCTCGACCAGCCGTCGGGTAATGGCGGCTCGGGCGCGGTAAAACTCCGAAGTGCCGTGGCTGGCCTCACCGATCAGTACGACCCGGGCGTCGGAGAACGCGTCGAAGTGTGCCGCAAACGCCGGGTCGTCGATCGCAGGCAGCGGCGTCGCATGGTGACGCAGCAGTTCAACCAGTTGTTCCTCGGTCGTCTCGGTAGACCTTGGGCGTGATCGAATCATGGCCTCGTCTCCTGTTCTCCTCTCTACCGATGACCTACGCTCTAAGGCCCTGTTCAGACCGTTCAGCAGGTCGTCCGAATCAAGCATAAGCGGCAGAACCGAACACGACGGGCTAGTCTCTAAACAAAGCGACGCCGATATCGGCGAACGAATTGCCGAAGGCGCTAGAAGAGGGGGCATCCATGACAACTTGGATCATCGCGTACAGCAAAGACGGCAACACTTCCATCCTCCGAACCGAATCCGATCACCAGCCGGATATCGACGAGGCGGTAGCGCTGGTTACGCAAAAGGCCGAATTGGACTATGCCGGAGAGGACGATGCTTACGAGCATGATCCGGATATAGAGGAAACACCGGCCACACGCTTGGCCGAGCGCTTTGGTATCACCGTAACCGGTATTTCGCAGGCCTGATTGCCGGTCAAGCCACTCGCCACACGCTGTTATCCCCAACCACAAACAGACGCCGACCCGCGTTTGCGCCGACTTCCATCATTCCGGTGAAATCGCCAAACGCGGGAAGCAGGCTCACTCGCTCGCCGATGCAGAAGCAGGGCAGGCGCAGGTGCTGGCGCCCACGCCCAGTGAGGCGGAAAGCCGGGTGCAGATGACCGGCCAGCACGTGGTGAGTGGCGTGCGGGTCGGGCTCATGCTGCAGCGCGAAAGGGCCGAGCAGCAGCGGTTCGGGGACGACGGTCAGGTCGAGATACGCTGGCGGATCACCGGCACGCCGATCATGGTTGCCGCGAATCAGCGTGATAGCGAGTTCAGGATGACTGGCGCGCCAATGCTGGAGTTGCGTCAGGACGGCGGGCGTCTGGGATTCCGGCGCGTGCAGGAAGTCGCCGAGAAATATCAGCTGATGGCATGGGTAGCGCGCCAGCAGCGCGTCGAGCCGCAGCAGATTGGTTTGTGTGGTGCCATGCGGCACTGGCTGTCCGAGACGACGATACGCGGCGGCCTTGCCGAAGTGGATGTCGGCGATCAGCAGCGTCTGGCGTTCTGGCCAGTAGATGGCCTTGTCGGCGAGCAACCAGAGCTCGGTCTGTTCCAGCTCAATGGGCAGGTGTGGGGTCATGCAAGCAAGTCTATCGCGGGCTTGCGCGTGTTCCCATGCATCTGCGGCACGGGCGCGCCTCCCACCAATCCGGGTGCAGGGCTGTTTTCGCGGCAGACTATGGTTTCGCCTTTTTCAATCGGGGCGTTCCGTCCTTGGTCTTGCGCGGCTTGCGCTTCGGGTTGGTTTCGCGTTCAACCGCGATCTGGGCATTCGCTTCCGGCTGATAGCCGCCTGGCCCTGCGGCCTTGTCCAGCTCGGCGACCATCCGCCGAATGCGATCGGCCAGCTTCTCCGAGCTCATGCTTTCGCGGAACCGCTCGACCATCAGCGGGAACGCCAAGGGTGTGGTGCGCCTGACCGGATGAATATCCAGCCGGCGCTGCTGCAGCCGCGTTAGTGTGTGTTCCAGTCGCTCGACTTCCAGTTCCTGGCGCAGCACTTCTTCCTCGGCCTGGGTCAGTAGCAGATTGCTTGGGTCGTACTGACGGAACACATCGAAGAACAGTCCGCTGGAAGCCTGCAGTTGCCGCGCGCTTTTCTGCGCGCCGGGATAACCGGAAAACACCAGCCCGGCGATGCGGGCGATTTCGCGAAAACGCCGGCGCGCCAGTTCGCCGGCGTTGAGGCTGGCGAGTACGTCATGCAGCAGATCGTCCCGACTGAACAAGGTCGGGGTCAGCCAGTGCTGCCAGTCCACTTCGGTCGCCGAGAGCAACTCGAAGCCATAGTCGTTCACCGCGATGGAAAAGGTCACGGGCTGCCGCTGACCCATGCGCCAGGCCAGCAAACTGGCAAGCCCCAGATGCACGTGACGTCCCGCGAACGGGTAAAGAAACAGGTGCCAGCCCTCGCGGGACTTCATTACCTCAGCCAGCAGCGTGGTTTCGGTCGGCAGCGTCGACCAGCCCATCTGAACCCGCAGCAACGGCTCTACCAGGTGCATTTCATCGCCGGCAAACTCGCCACGCGAGGCGGCGCCGAGCTGCTCGACCACGGCATCGGCGAGTTCGCTGGATAGAGGCATGCGGCCACCATTCCAGCGCGGCACGGCGGCTTTCCTGCCCGTGGCGCGGCTGACGTAGGCGGTCATGTTCTCGACCCGCACCAACTCCAACAGCCGGCCGGCAAACAGGAAGTTGTCGCCGGGGCGCAGGCGGGCAATGAAGCCCTCTTCGATGGTCCCCAAGGCGCGACCGCTGCCACCCTTGGCCCAGAATTTCACCGTCAGGCTGGCATCGCTGACGATGGTGCCGATGCTCATCCGATGGCGGAGCGCGACACGCCGACTGGGGACCTTCCATAGGCCCGTTTCGTCCGGTTCGACCCGTTGATAGTCCGGGTAAGCCGTTAGCGAGTGCCCGCCGTGGCGGACGAAGGCCAGTGCCCATTGCCATTGCGAGTCGTCCAGTTCGCGATAGGACCAGGCTTGTCGGACTTCGGCGAATAAGTCGTCGGGACGAAAACCGCCGCCCAGCGCCATGCTGACCAGGTGTTGCACCAGCACGTCCAGCGGCCGATGCGGCGCGCTGCGTGCCTCGATCCGTCGTTCGGCAACCGCGACCTTGGCCGCAGCGGCCTCCACCACCTCGAAGCTGTGGGTCGGCACCAGGGTGACTCGAGAGGCCCGTCCCGGCGCGTGACCGGAACGGCCGGCGCGTTGCATCAGCCGCGCTACTCCTTTGGGAGAGCCGATCTGCAGCACTCGCTCGACCGGCAAGAAATCCACGCCCAAATCCAAGCTGGAGGTGCAGACCACGGCCTTCAACGCGCCCTGCTTGAGGCCCTGCTCGACCCAGTCGCGTACCTCGCGTGCCAGCGAGCCGTGGTGCAGGGCGATCAACCCGGCCCAGTCCGGGCGCGCATCGAGAATTGCCTGGTACCAGAGCTCCGACTGCGAACGGGTATTGGTGAAGACCAAGGAGGTGGCGGCCGAGTCAATCTCCTCAACCACCTGCGGTAGCATGCGCAGGCCGAGATGGCCGGCCCAGGGGAAGCGCTCGATGCTCGGCGGAAGCAGGGTGTCGACGTGCAGCTCCTTGTCGACCTTGCCCTGCACCAGCCGACCCTTCCCGGGGTGCAGCAGGACGTCCAGCGCGTGCGGCTGATTGCCCAGCGTCGCGGAGAGGCCCCAGACGATCAGCTCCGGCATCCAGCGGCGCAGCCGGGCCAGCGCCAGTTGCAGCTGGACGCCGCGTTTGTTGCCGAGTAGCTCGTGCCACTCGTCCACCACCAGCATGCGCAAGCCGGCAAAGGCCTGACGGGCATCAGCGCGGGTGAGCAACAGCGTCAGGCTTTCCGGCGTGGTGACCAGTGCGCTGGGTAGCCGTCGGCTCTGGCGTGCACGCTCGGTGCTGGAGGTATCACCGGTGCGCAGGCCCACGCGCCAATTGATGCCCAGATCGTCCAGCGGCGCTTGCAGCGCGCGGGCGGTGTCGGCCGCCAGCGCCCGCATTGGCGTGATCCAAAGAACGGTCAGGGGCGCGGGCTGGTCCGAAGGTGCGGTCTTCTTCAGCGGTTCGTTTTTAGCATTCGGCGCGGCGGCGAATCTATTCAGCGCACCGAGCCAGACCGCGTAGGTTTTTCCGGACCCGGTCGTGGCGTGGAGCAGACCGGATTCGCCGTTCTGCACGGCCTGCCATACCTCCTGCTGGAACGCGAAAGGCTGCCAGCCTCGGCTGCCGAACCAGAATTCGGGCAGGGTTGGTGCTTTTAACGGCATGGGTGGCGCCGCGCAAAGGGTACGGTTGGTAATTGCTCCCGTACGGGAGCGTGGGGACGCTCAATTGGCGCGCGGCGATGGGTGAAACCCATCGAAGCACGGTTCGCAGACCTAGGCGAGCATTGCCGGCAGTTGCTCATCCGAGCAATTCCTTCAACGTCTCCAGGCTATCCGCCTCGTCCACCGGCTTGTCCAGGCGCCAGCGCAGCATGCGTGGAAAGCGGACGGCGATGCCGCTCTTATGACGGCTGCTGGCGGCAATGCCTTCGAAGCCGAGTTCGAACACCAAGGTCGGCGTCACGCTGCGTACCGGGCCGAATTTCTCCACGGTGGTCTTGCGCACGATGGCGTCGACCTTGCGCATCTCTTCGTCGGTGAGACCCGAATAGGCCTTGGCGAACGGTACCAGCTTGCGCTCGGGATCGCCCGGCTCGCCGTCCCACACGGCAAAGGTGTAATCGGTATAAAGGCTGGCGCGACGCCCATGACCGCGCTGGGCGTAGATCAACACGGCATCGATGGAATAGGGATCGATCTTCCATTTCAACCAGACGCCGACGTCCTTGGTACGGCCGACACCGTACTGCGCCGCGAGCGCCTTGATCATCATGCCTTCGACGCCCAGGGCGCGTGAGGCCTCGCGCTGGCGGGCCAGGTCTGGCCAGTCGTTTCCCTCCACCCGCGGTGAGGTCATCAGGCGCGGGCTGGGGCATTGCTCAACCACCGCCTCGAGTCGCTGTCGGCGCTCGCGCAGCGGGCGTTGTCGCCAGTCATCGCCCTGCCATTCCAGCAGGTCGTAGGCGAGCACGGCGACCGGCGCGTCTTGCAGCACCTTGGCGGTGAGGTTCTTGCGGCCGATGCGTTGTTGCAGCAGGGCGAACGGCTGCACGCCGAATCGCTCTGAGCCACCTGCTGGCTGGCCTTGGTGGACGTCGAACAACTCATTCGGCGACGCGTCGGGGGCATGCTTCCAGACCAGGATTTCCCCGTCGATCACCGTGCCGTCCGGCAGGCCGTCGGCCAGCTCGCACAGTTCCGGAAAGCGATCGCTGACCAGCTCCTCGCCGCGCGACCAGATCCAGATCGGCCCGTCGCGTTTGACCAACTGGGCGCGGATGCCGTCCCACTTCCACTCGACGAGCCAGTTCTCCGGCGGGCCGAGTAGGGTGTCGAACTCTTCGACCGGTGCCTGCAGCGAATGAGCGAGAAAGAAGGGATAGGGTTGGCCGCCGCGTTGCGCATGTTCGTGTTCGGACTCGTCGGCGATCAGCGCCAGGTAGCCCTCGGCGCTAGGGCGGTGAGACAGGTCGGTGTAGCCCACCAGCCGCTGCGCCACGCGTTTAGGATCGAGATCGACCAGCGAGGCGAGCGCCCGCGTCACCAGCAGCTTGGAAACGCCGACACGGAACGCGCCGGTGATCAGCTTGATGCAGACCATCAAGCTAAGTCGGTCCAGCTGCGCCCAGAGCATTGGCAGGCGCTCCGCCAATTGCTCCGGCGGCAGGCCGCGTAGGGGCAGTAATTTGTCCTGCATCCACACCGCGAGTCCGTCGTCCGAGCTGTGCTGGGTTTCGGGAATCAACAGCGAAATGGTTTCGGCCATGTCGCCGACTGCCTGGTAACTCTCCTCGAACAACCACTCCGGCAACCCCGAGGCCTGCATCGCGGTCTCGCGCAGCACGCGGGTCGGCACCAGCTGACGCGGCCGGCCGCCGGCCAGGAAATAGACGGCCCAGGCCGCATCGGCGGGGTCGGCTTCGCGGAAGTAGTCGCGCATGGCCGCCAGCTTGGCGTTGCTCGAGGTGGTGGCATCGAGACGGCTGTAGAGGGTGGCGAAGGCTTTCATCGGCAGCCGCCTTCAGGGGACGCCTGAGCGGACTCGCTATGCGGATAGCGCGAATAGAGCAGGTGGGTCATTCAGCCTCCTGGGTATTCGCGTCGTCTTCTTCCCCGTATTCGGTCTCGAAGGCCAGGGCATCGAGCCCTCGTATCTCACGCAGATAGCGCACCAGCACCGGCACCGAGCCGTGGGTCACCATCACCCGCTCGGCGCCGGTCTGCTCGATGGCCCAGAGCAGGCCGGGCCAGTCGGCATGGTCGGACAGCACGAAGCCGCGATCCACGCCGCGCCGGCGGCGGGTGCCACGCAGCATCATCCAGCCGCTGGCGAAGGCATCGGCGTAGTCGCCGAAACGGCGCATCCAGGTACTGCCACCGGCAGAGGGCGGGGCGAGGACGAGCGCCTGCTTGAGCCGCGGATCGCCTTTTTTCAGGTCGCCGGCATACACGGTGGGTGGCAGATAGACGCCGCCCTCGCGGTATACCTTGTTCAGCGGCTCGACGGCGCCATGGACGACGATGGTGCCGATGGTTTCATCCAGCCCATGAAGGATCCGTTGCGCCTTGCCGAAGGCGTAGCAGAACAGCACGCTCGGCCGGCCCGCGGCGGCGTTGGCGCGCCACCAGTCGTTGATCTCGCGGAATACTTCGGCTTGCGCGGGCCATTTGTAGATCGGCAGGCCGAAGGTCGATTCGGTGATGAACGTATGGCAGCGCACCGGCTCGAAGGGCGCGCAGGTCCCGTCCGGCTCCACCTTGTAATCGCCCGAGGCGACCCAGACTTCGCCCTTGTGCTCCAACCGCACCTGGGCCGAGCCGAGCACGTGGCCGGCTGGGTGGAAGCTGAGCTTCACTCCGTGATGCTCGATGGATTCGCCGTAGGCCAGCGTCTGTAGCGGCATGTCGGCGGCGATGCGCGAGCGCAGGATGCCTTCGCTGTCGCTGGAGGCCAGGTAATGGTCCATGCCCCAACGCGCGTGATCGCCGTGGGCATGGGTGATGACGGCGCGCTCTACCGGCCGCCAGGGATCGATGTAGAAATCACCGAGTGGACAGTAGAGACCTTCGGGGCGGGCAACGACGAGATCCATGAATACAGGCACTTGGCGGGCTTGTAGGGTTGGAGCACGGCGCAGCGCTGCGAGTTCGCTCGCGGGGACACTGGTGGGCTAAAGCCCACCTAACGAAGGTGTGCTCACCAAGGTGAGCATCTAAGGGACGGCTGGGGTACGGGCGATCAGTCCTGCAATTTGAGATGCGAGGTGTCCGGCACGGGCGCGTCGCTGGCGCGGCGCCGTTCGCCCATGTCGCTGCCCACCGGGGCGAGGCTGAACTGTGACAGATCGACAGCCGGAGGCTCGGCAGCGGGGCGGGCATCCTGCAGGTCGGCACCGACGGGCGCGATGCCGAAATCCGGCGCCTCGACATCGGCGAACGCGGCCATGTATTCGTCACGTGGCGCCACTTTCAGCGGACCTGGGGTCGTGCCGGTCTGTGTGGAAGCGGTCGGTTGTGTGGCCGTTGGCGGCGTCTCTACTGGTGGCGGGGCGAGCTCGATTTCCTCAACCTCCACCGGCATCGGTCTGACCTCGGCGACGGCACCGGCGCGGGCCATGGCCGTGCGGTATTTCTCCACGCTGGCATGGTCGAGGTCCTGCTTGATCACGATGCGGCGACCGGAAAACAGCACGGCGATCCGTTGGGCATCGGCCTGGAACAGACGGGCCAGGTTGGCCTCGACCTGTTCGAGCGTAGCGCCCGGTGCGAGCTCACCGGAAAACGAGATCTCGTAGCGGCTCATGATGGTGGTCCTTTTTCTGGGCGGCGGCGATTCGCTGATCATAGAGGCTGCGGTGGGTGCGTGAAAGTCGATGTGCCCGCTTCGGTAGCGGCGTCACGCCTTTGGATGGAAGGAGATTCAGACACAGCCCCATCGTTCGCTGTCAACTGATGCAATCGCTGTCCGGCGTCAGCTGTCCGGCGGTGAGCTGGGTGATAATGTGGCCCCGGCTGCTGCCTTGCTCAGCCTGCTCAACCAAGGGATCGCGAACATGGTGGTATTCGAAATCAAGCCTCTCAATCCTGAGGCCTATCGGCAGCAGACACGTCGCAGCACGCTGGTGATAGTGGCGACCTTCGCGGTGCTGGCGATGGGGCTGGCCGCATTGGCCGTCGCGCTGTTCGGCGATCCGGGCACGGATAACTTGCGCTGGAACATCGCCGGCGTCGCGCTCGGACTCTTTCTGACCGCCGCTCTGGTGCGTTTCGTCTACTGGAAACAGCCCTGGATGACGGCTGCCGCCTATGGCTGGCGGCTCAAGCGCAGCCTGATGAGCGTGACCAACCTCATGCACCACGTGACCGCAGGCATCGCGGCGGACGATCCGGAGGCGATCAAGCTGCTGCGTTTTTATCACCTCGGCCTGACGCAGATGCATCAGTTGGACGGCAACAGTGCATCGCTTGGTGAAGTCAGGGGCGACATCGAGCGGCACCGCCAGTTGATGGAGGCACGCGGGCTGGATCCCGATCAGCAGGCGCTGGACGACGCCTGGCTCGGCTCGGTGAAGCGTTTCGCCGCGGTGAAATAACAGCTGATCGAATACCGTGCGAGCGGGTTTCCGCTGAGCCGCGCGCTGGGCAAGTCGACCCCGATGCGGGAACGCGGGCGTGTTGCGCTCGTATATCACTGGTTGCGCGCTCGTGGAGTATCCATACTCAGCAGTTGTTCCAGCCGGTCCATACCGGCCCCCAGTGGTTCGTCCATACGCCTCGCAGGCCAAGGAATATCCAAATAATGAAAAGGCTTTATCTGCTCGGTCTGATCGCCGGTCTTTCGTTGCAATCGGCCGCTGCCGAGCCACCATCTTCGTTGTTGGACAACAAGCCGGCATTCATCGCCAGTCTTATCGAGCAGATGACGCTGGAAGAGAAGATCGGTCAATTGCGGTTGATCAGCATCGGCGCAGACATGCCGCGTGAGCGCATCCTCGAAGAGCTGGCAGGCGGCCATATCGGTGGCACCTTCAATACGGTCACGCGTGCCGACAACCGCCCGATGCAGGAAGCAGCCCTGCGCAGCCGGTTGAAGATCCCGATCTTCTTCGCCTACGACGTGGTGCACGGCCATCGGACAATTTTCCCCATCGGGTTGGGACTGGCGTCGAGCTGGGACTTAGATGCCATCGCTACCAGCGGACGCGTATCGGCCATCGAAGCCAGTGCTGACGGGCTGGACATGACTTTCGCGCCCATGGTCGATATTTCCCGCGATCCACGTTGGGGGCGGACGTCCGAAGGCTTTGGCGAAGACCCTTATCTGGTCTCTGAAATTGCTCGCACCGTGGTTCATGCCTATCAAGGCGAATCACCGGCCGCGCCTGATAGCGTGACTGCCAGCGTCAAGCACTTCGCCCTTTACGGTGCGGTCGAAGGCGGACGCGACTACAACGTGGTGGACATGAGTCCGATGCGCATGCATCAGGATTTCCTGCCGCCCTATCACGCCGCCATCGACGCAGGGGCGGGTGGGGTGATGGTTGCGCTGAACTCCATCAACGGCGTGCCAGCCAGCGCCAATACCTGGTTGTTGCAGGATCTGCTGCGGCGCGATTGGGGATTCGATGGCATCGCCATCAGCGACCACGGCGCGATCAGCGAGCTGCTGCGTCATGGCGTGGCGAGCGATGGACGCGAGGCCGCCCGGTTGGCGATCAAGGCTGGCATTGACATGAGCATGGCCGACTCGTTGTATCGCCAGGAGCTGCCAGGCCTGGTGGAGTCGGGCGAGGTCGGAATCGGTGAAATCGACACGGCGGTGCGCGAAGTGCTCGGCGCCAAGTACGACATGGGCCTGTTTCACGATCCGTTTCGGCGTATCGGCGCGGCCAAGGACGACCCGAAAGACGTCAATGCGGAAAGCCGGCTGCACCGTCAGGCGGCGAGGGAGGTTGCGCGCCAGTCGATCGTATTGCTGGAAAACCATGCCCAGACGCTGCCGCTGACCAAGCGCAGCACCGTCGCGTTGGTCGGCCCGCTGGCCGATTCGCCTATCGACATGATGGGCAGCTGGTCCGCAGCGGGGGTCGCTAAACAATCGGTGACGCTGCGCCAAGGCCTGCTCGATGCACTGGGAGAGGAGGAGAATTTGCTCCATGCACGGGGCGCTAACATCACGGACGACCCGCATATGGTCGAATATCTGAACTTTCTCAACTGGGATAACCCCGAGGTGGTGCAGGACTCGCGCTCGCCCGAGGCGATGATCGATGAGGCGATAGCGGTCGCGAAGCAGGCCGACGTGATCGTCGCTGCGGTGGGCGAATCGCGTGGCATGTCCCACGAGGCTTCGAGCCGTACCAGCCTGCAGATCCCACCAAGCCAACAGGCGCTCCTGAAGGCACTCAAGGAAACCGGTAAGCCGCTGGTGCTGGTGCTGATGAATGGCCGACCGCTGGACCTCAACTGGGCGAAGGCGAATGCCGATGCAATCCTGGAAACCTGGTTCACCGGCACCGAAGGCGGCAATGCCATCGCCGACGTACTGTTCGGCGATTACAACCCCTCCGGCAAGCTGCCGATCTCCTTCCCGCGCTCGGTGGGACAGATCCCGACCTATTACAACCACCTGCGAGTCGGCCGACCCTACGTAGAGGGCAAGCCTGGCAACTACACGTCGCAGTATTTCGAAGAGCCCAATGGACCGCTTTATCCCTTCGGTTATGGCCTGAGCTACACCGATTTCGAGCTGTCCGAGGTGCGTTTGTCGAGCCCAACCATGCCACGTGGAGGTAGCCTCGAAGCCAGCGTAATGGTGAAGAACATCGGGCAGCGTGACGGCGCCACCGTGGTGCAGCTGTATATCCGCGATGAGGTGGCTTCGGTGATTCGTCCGGTGAAGGAACTCAAGGCCTTTCGCAAGGTCGCCCTCAAAGCGGGAGAGGCGCGAGAGATCCGTTTCAGCCTGGACGAAGACGACCTGAAATTCGTCAATGCGCAGCTGCAACGTGTCGCCGAACCAGGCGAGTTCGAGGTGCAGGTCGGGCTGGATTCGCAACACGTGACGCAAGGGCGTTTCAGGTTGCAGTGAGGTGTCGCGGTCGCCGTTGGGCGTCGCGCGCCTGGCCCTCTCGGACTGGCGATGCAGAGCTGCTCGGCGACCGCAAAAAGTCTTCTTCAGGTAGCTATCCGGCGCTTGTGCGGCATGGGATGATTCGCCGCTTCGCTTGTTTACGCAGGGAATCATTTCCCGTTGCGGTAGACCAACGAGAGCAAACCGGGCCGGAAAACGGTCGGCGGTAATCGTGATAGCTCAGGAGGCGATGTGTCACGTACCTTTCATTTCGGAACAGGCGCTCGCAAAGGGCGGGCGCTGGGAATGGCGTTGAGTCTGTGCATGAGTCTGTTTGCCAGCCATGGCTGGGCATTCAACCTCGACGATGTAGCGAAAAAAGCTGAAAAACTGGCGGCGCAGGATTACGCAGCGCCGCAGAGCAATCTGCCGCCGGTGTTTCGCGACATGGCGTTCGCCGATTATCAGCAACTTCGCTTTCGGGGCGACAAGGCACTCTGGCACGACGAGCCGACGCCGTTCGAGGTGCAGTTCTACCATCAGGGCATGCACTTCAACGTGCCAGTGAAGATCAACGAGATCACCGCTGCGGGGGTCGAAGAGGTCCGCTACGAGCCGGAAATGTTCGACTTCGGCAAGGTGCAGATCGACCCTGCATCATTGAAGAATCTCGGCTTCGCCGGTTTCAAGGTGCTCTATCCGCTGAACAAGGCGGACAAGGCGGATGAGCTGATGACGCTGCTCGGCGCCAGCTATTTCCGCGTTATCGGCAAGGGGCAGGTGTATGGCCTGTCGGCCCGCGGTCTGGCGATCGACACGGCGCTGCCGAGCGGTGAGGAATTTCCGCGCTTCCGCGAGTTCTGGGTCGAGCGCCCGCAAGCCGATCGGCGCAATCTGGTGATCTATGCGCTGTTGGATTCGCCTCGTGCCACCGGGGCCTACCGAATGGTGGTCACGCCCGGCAAGGACAGCACCGTCGACGTCCAGGCACGGGTCTATCTGCGCGAGCCGGTGCAGAAGCTCGGTATCGCTGCGCTCACCAGCATGTATCTGTTCGGCGCCAACCAACCCAGCGCCTTGCTCAATTACCGTCCGCAGCTGCATGACTCCGAAGGGCTGGCGATCCATACCGGCGCTGACGAGTGGATCTGGCGACCGCTTAATAACCCCAAGCGGCTGTCGATCAGCAGCTACAGCGTTGAAAATCCCCGTGGTTTCGGACTGCTTCAGCGCACTCGGGACTTCGGCCGTTACGAGGATCTGGACGATCGTTACGATCTGCGCCCGAGCGGCTGGGTGGAGCCCCGGGGCGACTGGGGCAAAGGGCGTGTGGAGCTCATAGAGATCCCCACACCGGACGAAACCAACGACAACATCGTTGCCTTCTGGGTGCCCGAACAACGGCCGGAGCCAGGTGAGCCGCTGAACCTCGACTATCGCCTGCACTTCACCATGGACGAGCCGGCGCTGCATGATCCCGCGCTGGCCTGGGTCCACCAGACGCGTCTGTCCACCGGCGATGTGAAGCAATCCAACCTGATCCGCCAACCCGATGGCAGTACCGCCTTGATCGTCGATTTTGTCGGCCCCAACCTGGCCGAGCTGGCGGCGGATGCGCCGGTCAGCACACGGGTGAGCATCGGCGACAATGCCGAGCTGGTGGAGAACAACCTTCGGCATAACCCGGTGACCAAGGGCTGGCGTCTGACATTGCGGTTGAAGGTGCGCGATCCCAAACGGCCGGTCGAGCTGCGCGCCGCGCTGGTGGATGGCGAGAAGACGCTGTCCGAAACCTGGAGCTACCAGATTCCTACTCATGAATAACCCTGGGGAACCTTCGATAGCAGGCCGCTATGTCAGCCAGCTACCGCTCGATGTCGAGCAACGTCAGGTCTTGCTTCACGAGGTGGAGCAGGCCGGCGGTGGGCTGGAGGATGTGCACCGGGTTCTGGCGCGCACGCTGCCTGCCTCCAGTGACGGTGAGGCGCAGGCAGACGAACCGCTGGGCTCGGTCGCCGCACGGTTGAAGCTCGGCTGGGGGAGCGTTCTGGAGCGTGCCAGGGCGCTCGGGCTCGATCATCAAGGGCGTGTCTGCATTCATTCGACGCCGCCTATCGTGCGTACTCGAATGGTGCCAGAGCCCTGGCATACCAACGTGTTGCGTCTGAGCTGGTGGCGTTTTCTACGCAAGAAGAACCGCACGGTTGAGCTGCCCCCCGCTCAGTCCGTTGATCGCTCGGGCTGGCGTCAGGTCGCAGCCTTCCGACGCACGACCTTGCTCGTGTTGATGCTGGTACAGACCGTCATCGCCACCTGGCACATGAAATCAGTGCTGCCGTACCAGGGTTGGGCGCTGGTGGATCTACAGGAAGTGTTCCAGCAGCCATGGCAGGAGTCTGCGAGGCAGATCCTCCCCTACGTGGTTCAAACCAGCATTCTGATGCTGTTCGCGTTGTTGTTCTGCTGGGTATCGGTGGGTTTCTGGACGGCGCTGATGGGCTTCTTCCAGCTGCTTAAAGGTCATGACCGATACAACATCTCGGCCAATACTCTGGGTGACGAACCGATTCCGCGCGAGGCGCGCACCGCGCTGGTGATGCCGATCGCCAACGAAGACGTCCCAAGGGTGTTCGCCGGTTTGCGGGCGACCTACGAGTCGCTCAAGGCGACCGGGCAAATCGAGCATTTCGATATCTTCGTGCTCAGCGACAGCAACGATCCGGACACCTGCGTCGCGGAGCAGAAGGCCTGGCTGGAGGTTTGCCGGGATGTCGGCGGCTTCGGCCACATCTTCTATCGCCGTCGCCGTCGCCGAGTGAAGCGCAAGAGCGGCAACATCGACGACTTCTGCCGTCGCTGGGGCAGCAGCTATCGCTATATGGTGGTGCTCGACGCCGACAGCGTGATGAGCGGCGACTGCCTGACCAGCCTGGTGCGGCTGATGGAAGCCAATCCAGGTGCGGGTATCATCCAGACCGCTCCGAAGGCGTCGGGCATGGATACCCTCTATGCACGGATGCAGCAGTTCGCGACGCGGGTATACGGCCCGCTGTTCACTGCCGGGCTCAATTTCTGGCAGTTGGGCGAGTCCCATTACTGGGGGCACAACGCGATCATTCGGGTCAAACCCTTCATCGAGCATTGCGCCTTGGCGCCGCTGCCGGGCAAAGGCGCCTTCGCCGGCGACATCCTGTCCCACGATTTCGTCGAGGCCGCATTGATGCGGCGGGCTGGCTGGGGGGTATGGATCGCCTACGATCTGCCGGGCAGCTACGAAGAGCTGCCACCGAACCTGCTCGATGAGTTGAAGCGCGACCGCCGTTGGTGCCACGGCAACCTGATGAACTTCCGGCTGTTTCTGGTCAAGGGCATGCACACCGTGCATCGTTTCGTGTTCCTCACGGGTGTCATGTCTTACCTGTCGGCCCCGCTCTGGTTCGTCTTCCTGGCCTTGTCGACCGGGCTGCTGGCGATCCACACGCTGATGGTGCCGGAGTACTTTCTGCAGCCGAACCAACTTTACCCGCTGTGGCCACAATGGCATCCGGAGGAAGCCATTGCGCTGTTCTCGGCGACCTTGACGCTGCTCTTCCTGCCGAAGCTGCTCAGCGTGCTGCTGATTTGGATTCAGGGCGCCCACGAGTATGGCGGGCGCATTCGCCTGTTGCTGTCGATGCTGTTGGAAACCCTGTTTTCGATGCTGGCGGCACCGGTGCGCATGCTGTTTCACACGGTATTCGTCACCGCTGCGTTTCTCGGTTGGTCGGTGCAGTGGAACTCACCGCAGCGCGCCGACAACGCCACGCCCTGGAGCGAGGCCCTACGTCGGCATGGTTCGCAGATGCTCCTGGGCGTGCTCTGGACGGGTCTGGTCGCCTGGCTCGATCCGGCGTTCCTGTGGTGGTTGGCACCGATCGTGGTGTCGCTGATCCTCTCGGCTCCGGTGTCGGTGATCACCAGTCGCACCGGCCTGGGACTCGCAGCCTTTCGCCGCAAGTTGTTTCTGATTCCGGAGGAGTTCAATCCGCCGCAGGAGTTGGCTTCGACCGATCGCTACACTCGGCAGAACCAGGACAACGCCTTGCACGACGGCTTCCTCGCCGCGACGGTTGATCCGATCTACAACGCGCTGGTGTGTGCAATGGCACGGGCGCGTCACGCCAAGGTAGTACCCGGTGCCGAACTGCTGCGAGAGCAGCGCCTGCAGCAGATTCTCGAGGCCGGCCCCAACGGTTTAGTCGAAGCGGCACGCTGGCGCCTGCTCAACGATCCGGACGGTATGGCGCGACTGCACCATCTCGTCTGGCAGGAGCAGCGCTATCAGGGTTGGCGCGATGCCTACCGTCAGTCCAGCCAGAACCAGGCGCTGCCTGAAACCCCGCCCAGCTGACACCGCACAGCCTGCTGCGACGCCTCCAGGCGTCGCAGCAGGCCCGTCAATGCACGTGCTTGGTGCCATCGGCGTGGTGGTGGACATTGCTGCCAGGTGCCGGCACGGACCGCTGACCGTTGGCGTCGTGTGGCAGGTCGCCCTGCCCCTGATCGTTCGAATCAGGCTGCCTGCCATGGTGATCGAGCGTCTCGCCTCCACCATGTTGATGGCCGGCGCTGGTGGTCACCAGCGTGCGGTACTCCATGGCAGTCAGGGACGGCAGTTGCTCCAAAAGCGCGACCAGACCCCAGATGTACGGGTCCTCCATGCTCTTGCCCCAGGCGGGCATGCCGGTGGCCTTGATCCCGTGCTTGATGATCCAGAAATCGCTGGCCGGATCATGCGTCCGATTGGTATCGGTGAGGGCCGGGGGCGCCGGGTTGAGCCCATTGCTCAGTTCGGTGGCCTCTATACCGGGTGCCAGGTGGCAGGCGACGCACATGGCGTCATAGTTGCCAGCGCCCGATCGGATCAGCTCCGCGTCAGTGAGATCCGGCACCTCGATGTTGCGGGCACGAATCGTAATGGCGCGTTCGCGAGCGATTTCCAGCAGTGCGTGAACCGGTGAGGTGTGAGGACTGTCTGCGGCGATGTTGATCGCGCCGGAGTACAGCACACCTGCTCCGATCAGAAGGATCGCGAGGGCAGCCAGCAGCAATATTGTCAGGGTTTTAAGCATGGACCGGCAGTCTCAGAACCAGAATCGGATACCCGCCACCAGGCGGGCTTCATTTGCATCTTCACCTTCGGCACGCTGCAGGTCAGCGCTGTTGCCATAAGCACGGTTCCAGCTTACACCCACATATGGTGCGAATTGCCGGCTGATCTCGTAGCGCAGGCGCAATCCAGCGCTGGCTTCGCTGAGGCCCGAACCGACGCCGCGAGATTCGTCATTGCGCCCATGCAGATTGATTTCGACAGTGGGCTGCAGCACCCAGCGCTGAGTCAGCAGCATGTCGTATTCGGCCTCCAGGCGCAGCGCGCTCTGGCCGCCTTCGCCGATGAAAGCGGTGACTTCGGTCTCCAACCCATACAGCGGCATTCCCTGTATGCCGAGAGCCGCCCAGGTTTGCGCCGAGCCGGGCTCGAAGTCCTGGCGAATGCCGGCGACAGTCTCCCACCAAGGGCTGATGGCATGACTCCAGAGCAGCTGCTGTTCAGCTTCGTCGGTGTGGCCGTTGGTGCGTTCGCCTTCGGAGCGCCAGGCTATGCGGTCGATGTCGCCGCCGAGCCAGCCGGACAGGTCCCAGGCCAGCGCGCTGCCGTCGCCGGCATCCTGCCATTCCACCTGATCGGCGAGGACAAAAAAATTCGACCCACCTTGGTGCATCTGGTGTGGCGGCAAGTTGGGGAATGCCTCAGCGCGGTCCGTATCGCTAATCGTCGGTACCGGCGAACGGGTTTCCTGTCCTGGCGGAATTCCGGTTGTCGGCGGATGCGCGCCGGCGTCCTGTGATGTGGAGCCGTGGTGCATGCCGCCATGATCCATAGCTTCGTGATTCATCTGGCTGTGGTCCATCGGCGCTCCGTGACCGGCATGGCCCATGGTCTCCTGGGCCTGGCTCGCTCCAGCGACCAGCCCAAGGGCGATGGCAAGCGACAGCCGAACAGGCGACCGGAAGGCCTTTTGCCTCGCCTGGATGATGGTGGTGCGCGGCCTGTCAGTGGTCATGCTGCTGGCCCTGTTCGGCTCCCCTGGGCATGTTCTGGTTCATCTGGCCATTGTCCATGTTGCCGTGGTCCATGTGACCGTCGCCCATGTGCTCGTCATGCATCTGCATCATCTTGTCGTGATCAATGCCCTGACTCATGCCGCCTTGCTGCGACCTGGGTTGGGTTGCTTGCGGTGCATTCTCGGAGTGATGCCCTTCGTGTTCGCGCTGTGCATGGGCGACGCCCAGTTGCAGGGCGGCGAACAGGCCGAAGGCGAGCAGGGTGTTTTGTTTGAGCCTGATCATGGGGTTCTCCTTCATTCTTCTACGCGGACTTCACGGAACATTCCGAGGTCCATGTGCATCAGCATGTGGCAGTGATAGGCCCAGCGACCGAGAGCATCGGCGGTGACGCGGTAGCTGCGCCTGGAACCGGGTGGCATGTCGATGGTGTGTTTGCGAAGCTTGAAGTTGCCGTGCTCGTCTTCCAGGTCGCTCCACATCCCGTGCAAATGGATGGGGTGGTGCATCATGGTGTCGTTGACCAACACGAAGCGCACCCGCTCGCCGTACGTCAGGCGAACCGGTTCGGCATTGGCGAAGGGGACGCCATCGAATGACCAGGCGAAACGCTCCATGTGGCCGGTCAGGTGCAGCTCGATGGTGCGTGTCGGCTCGCGGCCATCCGGGTCGGGGAAGACGCTGCGCAGGTCGGCATAGGTCAATACACGGCGACCGCTGTCGCGCAGTCCGATGCCGGGATCGTCCAGCTTGGCAACGGGCATCATGGTCTGCATATCCACGAGGGGATTGTCGGTTTCGCTGGCCGGGTGGGTCTGCATCTGGCTGCCGCTCATGGGGTGGGCGCTGCCATGGCCCATCGCTGAAGGACCCATGCCGGTCATTCCCGCATGATTCATTTGTTCCTGATCCATCTGCCCGTGTTCTATTTCGCCATGATTCATCGCGTCGTGCCTGGTGGCGCCAGGGGACATCGGCTGCTGTGAGCCGCCAGCGCCATGCGAGCCGTGATCGCCATGGCCCATGTCGCTCATGCTCAGTTCGGGGCGGGGATCGGGTTGCGGTACCGGGGCGCTCAGCCCTTGGCGCGTGGCTAGAGTCCCGCGGGCATAACCGCTGCGGTCCATGGATTGGGCGAACAGGGTATAGGCGTCCTGGTGGCCAACCGGGGCGACGATGATGTCGACCGTTTCGGCCACGGCCAGGCGCAGTTCTTCGACTTCCACCGGCGCGACGTTCTGACCGTCCACCGCGACCACGGTAAGCTTGAGCCCCGGAATACGGAAGTCGAAGTAGGTCATCGCCGAGCCGTTGATCAGCCGTAGGCGAATGCGCTCGCCGGTTTCGAACAGACCGGTCCAGTTGCCGTCCGGCGCTTGGCCGTTGAGCAAGTAGGTGTAGGTTTCGCCGCTGACATCGGCGAGATCGGTCGGCGACATGTTCATCTTCGCCCAGGCCCAGCGGTTGCTCAGGGTTTCGCTCCAGCCCTGTTCGGCCACGTCATTGATGAAATCACCCAGCGTGCGCCGCCCGCGATTGTAGTAATCGGCCTGTTTTTTCAGTTTGGCCAGCACCCGGGCCGGGCTTTCGTCGCTCCAGTCGCTGAGCATCACCACATAGTCGCGATCGTAGGTGAACGGCTCGGGCTCCTTTGGATCGATGATCAACGGGCCATAGACGCCGAGCTGTTCCTGGAAGGCCGAGTGGCTGTGATACCAGTAGGTGCCGCTCTGCTTCACTTTGAAGCGGTATTCGTACAGGCCGTCCGGGGCGATGCCGGCAAAGCTGAAGCCGGGCACGCCGTCCATGTTGGCCGGCAGCAGAATGCCGTGCCAGTGGATCGAGGTGTCCTGTGGCAGCCGATTGCGCACCCGCAGCGTCACGGTGTCGCCTTCGCGCCAGCGCAGCAGCGGGCCGGGGATGCTGCCGTTGATGGCCATGGCGGTGCGGCGTTTGCCGGTGAAGTCGACCGTCATCGAATCGATGGTCAGGTCGAACTCGGTGCCAGCCAGCACACCCTGATCACTCAGCTGATCGGGGCGTGCAACGGCCCACACCGGCTGGCGCCAGATGCCCAGCCCGGCGGCGATGCCGCTGGCGGCCAGGCCTTTGACGAAGGTGCGGCGTGAAGAGGTGCAGCGCATGGTTTTCCATTCCATCAGACGTAGTCGAACGCGCTGCCGACGGCAGGCGTTGGCAGGCTGTCAGGTTTCTGCGGTCGGCCTGCTTCAATCTGCCGGATAGTCCGCCATCACCACGTCCTTGCCGTCTGTGGTCAAGCCAATAACCTGGTAGGCCTGGGCGGGTTGGCCGTAATCCATACCGGGCGAGCCGGCCGGCATGCCCGGCGCCGCTACGCCGCGCAGATCCTGGCGACGTTGCAGCTCGTGAATCTGTGCCACCGGCACGTGACCTTCGACGAACTTCCCGTCGATCACGCCGGTGTGGCAGGAACCCAGCCGGGGCACCACGCCCAGCTTCTGCTTGACCGCGCTCATGTTGGTCTCGACATGATCGCGAACCTCGAAGCCGTTGGCCTGCAGATATTTGACCCAGTCTTTGCAGCAGCCGCAGTTGGCGTCGCGGTGAACGTCAATGACCTGGGCGGCCTGGGCGCTACCGACCATGAACAGGGCGGCGATGACAGCAAGTTTGGATTGGGTGATAGCCATGAAAGCACTCCAGTTAATGGAAATCAGCGACAACCGCAGCCGCTGCCGCAACCCTTGGTGGGTGCTGCGGCGGGGCTTGCCTGGCTGGAAAGTTGCGCCGGGTAGCCGGCGTCATTCAGTGCGGCAAGCAGCGCGGTGCTGTCCGGGTCGCCTTCGACGCGAACCAGGCCGCTCTCGAGGTCGACGTTGATCGCGTCGACACCGGAAATGGGATTCAACGCCTGAGTGACGTGGCGAACACAAGCGCCGCACGTCATGCCCTGTACCTGAATATCGATGGAACTCACGGAAAGTCCTCCCCAGCGGCCGGCCCATCCGGCTTTGGCTGAATCCTCAAGCTTTCCCTTATGGCAAGGTCAAGTAATCTTCACATGGCGTTTGTTCGAAGATAGCGCGCAAAGGCGGTTCCGCCGTCGTGCCTGATCGCGCTCGGCGCCGAGTTATTTTCCTCCGCCGACGCTCAGCACTGTTCAATTACTGCCGAGCATGATTGCATCGTTGTGCTGCCGTCCTGCTCGACAACCTGTCCGGAGATGATGCCGGGCAACCTTACCGCGGCGCAGGGAGGAATCATGAACATCGAACGATGCGAAGACCTTATCGACTGGACCAGCCAGGCCCATGCGCGGCTGTCCACCTGCATGAGCGACGGGGCGAATGAACGCAGCGACTCGTTGGCCAAGATGCTGCTGGTCTATCTGGCGCAACATGAGCAGGGCCTGACCAGCACCATCGCCCGGATCAAGGAGCATGCCGACCCGCGTGCGTTACACACTCGACTGCACGATGCCGTCGAGGGCGACAGGCTGGCGCTTGATCTTGACGGCGAGGCCTACGGACAGATGAGTGTCGACGAGATCTCGCGGGAGATCTTCGCTATCCACAATCAGATCATCGATCTGTACCGTTCGCTGGAAACCCGCCCCGGCCTTGACCGGGCACGCGAGCTGCTGGAGGAAATGCTGCAGTTGGAAGAGCACGAAACCATGCGCCTGGCGCAGCAGGTCAATCGCATGCACGAACTCTGAACGACTGGACGGGGTTTCGGTTGGCCGACCGGGCGTCAGACCACGTAGCGCAAGATCGCCACGAAATGCAGCAGGCTGCCGACCATGACGAACAGGTGCCAGATGCCGTGCCAGTGGCGGAAACGCTCATCGTAAGCGAAGAATACGATGCCAGCGGTGTACGACACGCCACCAGCCACCAGCCAACTGAAGCCGGCGGTGCCCAGTGCGGCAAGCAACGGCTTGACTGCCACCAGCACGATCCAGCCCATGACTGCGTAGATGACAATGGACAATACCCGCGCCTCCGAACGCGGTTTGATTTCCTGCAGCATGCCGATCACCGCCAGCGACCAGACGATGCCGAACAGCCACCAGCCCCAGGCGCCACGTAGCGTAACCAGGCAGAAGGGTGTGTAACTGCCCGCGATCAGCAGGTAGATCGACAGGTGATCGAGCTTCTGCATGACCGCTTTGGCGCGGCCCCGGACGCTGTGATAGATCGTCGAGGTGCTGTACAGCAGCACCAGGGTGAATCCGTAAATGGCCACGCTGACGATCTTGGCCAGGTCGCCATCCATGGCAGCCAATACCAACAACCAGACGGTGCCGATCAGAGCCAGCACGCCGCCGGCCAGATGCGTCCAGGCGTTGAATTTTTCTCCGTGATACATCGGTGTTCAGCCCCGACCTGCTCCAGCGATCAATTGCCCATCAGCACGCCGAAGACCTTCTTCGCCACGCTGGTAGCCGCCTGTGCAGGGTTCTGACGGATGTTCGCTTCCTGTTCGGCAATGACGGTGAACAGTCCATCGAGGGCCTGTTCGGCCACGTAGCCTTCGACCGTGCCGTACTTGGCATCGACCGCTCCGAGGCCGGACGCCTTGCTGGCCAGTGCATTGTATTGCTGGGCGACGCCGACCTTGTCAGTGGCCTGCTTGATGATGGGCAGGAACTTGGCGCGGATCTCCTCGCGACTGGTCTTGTTCAGATACTGAGTTGCCGAGTCATTGCCACCAGCCAGGATCGCCTTGGCGTCGGCCACGGTCATCTTCTTCACCGCATCAAGCAGCAACGCCTGTGCCTGTGGTACGGCAGCTTCGGCGGCCTTGTTCATGCCGTTTTCCAGCTCTTCGACCTGGGCACCCATGCCCATCATCTTCAGCATGCGAGAGGCCTTGCCGATATTCCCCGGCAGCTCGATGCGCACATCCGGATCGTTGCTGAAGCCGCCCGGTCGCCCGAGCTGCTGCACCGCCACCTTCGCGCCCTGGCTGAGGGCATCCTTGAGGCCGGCGTTGGCGTCGCCTTGGCTGAGGTCGGATAGCGAAAGGGCGTAAGCGCCAGCGGACAGCATCAGACCGGCGATGAGGGTAGTGGTGCGCAACATGGGGAATCCTCTGAGTGATGCAACGGGCAGGCCGCAGAGCTTAAAGCGCCAGACGCGGCGTGCCAAACGATGGCCGCAGCTTGTACCGACCGTATCGTTGACGCAAGCCTGCGAAATCGTCGACCGGCGTTGACCGTGGCTGCGTCGAGGCGATGCTCGACGCGTGTTCGATCGCAGTCATGGTGGCATCATCACGGTCCTGCTGATCTACAACTTCTTCAGTGGTGACCTGAAACGTGCCGCGGGATCCGCGAAACTCGCCGAGGCCGCGCAGTCGAACACCAACCTGTGCAGAGAGGATGACCATGCTGAAAACACTCAAGGCGCTGTTCGATCGCAGCGAGGACGATGACCGTACGCCGCCCGGCGTCGAAGTGGCTGCGGCGGCGCTGCTGATCGAGGTCGGCCGTGCGGACTATGAAAGCGAGGCCGAAGAACAGAAAGCTATCATCGAAGCCATTCGCCAGGGCTCGGGGCTGGAAGATGCCGAGCTCGCATCCCTGGTCGCCGCCGCGCAGGAATCGGCCAAGCGATCGACATCGCTGTACGAATTCACAACGCTGATCAATGCGCAGTATTCGATGGAGGATAGAGTCGCGCTGATCGAGGCACTGTGGCGCGTCGCTGCCGCCGATGGCGACATTCACAAGTATGAAGACCACCTGATTCGCCGTATCGCCGAGCTGCTGTATGTGCCGCATTCAGAGTTCATACGCACCAAACTGAACGTGCTTGGCAGCTGAGTGCCGCTATGGGCCCGATGAAAACTCATCTCGCCAGTTCGCGCCGCAGCCTGCACATGACCGACGACGATCTAAATCATGACAAGCCGCCCCATGCCGGTCAGAACTCGAACGCACCCGGATCGCACTGTCGATCATCACGCGGGCTGCCGCGCTGATCGGTGTCAGGGCAAAGCACGCCGCCCATGTCGATGGGGTCGAAGTAGGGGCTGTCTTCGAGCGGTTCACGCAGCGCGACGGTGCGAGTCGGGCCTCCGTTGTCCTGCAGTGCGCCGAGGTACAGGCGTACCCCGGCTTCGTCTGCGGTAGTGGGGGTGAAGCCGCAGCCACCGAGGAAATCGTAAAGTCCGCCTCCGGAGCCACCGATGGCATTGAAGCTGCCGCTGATCAGCGTGCCACTGCAGAACGGCATATCGTTGAAGGCGCGTATTTCGACCAGGCTGTTGGCCAGGCGGAACTCGCCGGTACCGGTATGACTGAACAACTGCGAGTGATTGCTGAACGTCGCGTTGCGGACCGATATCTTGCCGTCGACATTGCCGATCTCTGCGGCTCGGACACCACCGGTGGTGCTGCGATTGTCGATGAAAGTGCTATTCAGGATGTCGACGGTGCCCTGATAGTTCAGCAGCCCGCCCCAGAAGCGCGCGTCATTTCCGGTGATAAGACTGTCGCGCACATACAGCTGCGCCGTCGGGCCCATGTTGGAAATGCCGCCAGCGTGCCCGGACTCGCGTCCGGTCGAGTTCTGTTCGATGGTCGAGCGCGCAACCAGCGCCTGGCCCTCGTTGAACAGGCCCGCGCCACGGTTGCACAGGCGTCGGCTTGGAAAGGCCGCGCAGGAGGTTTCCAGCTCATGATCGATGGTGTTGCCGCGCAACAGCATCCGGTCCATACGCAGGTTGCCGCGATTCCAGATCGCGCCGCCGCCGCTGCCCATGGGCCGGCCGTTTTCCAGTCGCAGATAGCTGAGTGTCACCGCCCGCGGCGAGCTGGCATAGATATCGAAGATCCGGTCGATGGCCCCTGCGTCGACGATGACCTGGAGATCGGCGTTCCTCGCCGCACGTCCAAGTCCCGTCAGCGTCAATCCATCAGTGATGTCCAGGTCGCCGATCGCATCGTTCGGTATGTCCGCGGTCTCGCTACCGGTTAACGACAGCACGTAGTGCCCCGATGGCACCTCTATCAGATCGTGGCCCTGGTGCGCGTTGCTTTCCATCACCGCCGCTCTGAGCGTGCAGCGATTGGAAACGGATCGGCAAATGCCGTCCCCCGGTTCCGTATCCACCTCATCAGCCGTACTGTTCACGCTTAAGGTCAGGCCAACGGGTGCCGAACAATCGTCCGGCACCGGTTCGCCGGTCACATTCATGACGTAACCGGAGGCTTCCGGGAAGCGCTTCTCATGGACGGTGCTCGAGTAGCCGGAGCCGAGCCAGTTGCGGCGCTGATAACCAACACTGAAGTGATATGGGATGTTGGTTTCGCAGGTGTCGGCGAAATAGCCCACCGCGTGTTGACCACTTGGCAACGGCATCATGGCCCAAGGGGTGCCATGGATGACCGCGTTAACGTGCGCGATGCGGTTGCCACGACCGTCAACCTGTGCTCGCAACGGGTAGAGCGGCACTGGTGAGCGAGCAACGGAGGAGGGCGTGAGGTTGGTCAGGCTGGGGGTGGCGCAGCCCGCCAGTCCAATGACCAGAGACAATGCGATAACGCCGGTGCGTGTCATACAGGCCCCTTTCGGTAGGCGTCCGAAGCATTTTTATTGGACTGCCTGCTGAGTATGGGCGTCGTGCTTGTCGGCGAACGAACGTTTCGGCATTAAGCCTTAGCGTCGTTAGCGTGATTTTCACTGATGGCCTCGCTGCGGGACGCCCGTGCTTGAGCGTCCGCGACAGAAATCAGTTCGTCAGCCGTTCCTCATCGTGCCGCTCCAGCGCCACCTGGCGAATCGAAAGGCGAATCTCTGCCGGCAGCACGCGCTTGGCGACACCCTCGGCCAGTTCTCCGAGCTTGTCGTGGTAGCCGAGCTTGCCGGCCTCGTCCAGGCGCAGAACATCCTGGTCCTGCAAACTTTTGATGAAATGCCGAAACAGGCTTTTGTCGAAGAACTCCGGCGCGTTCAGGCCATGCAGGATCGACAGACGCTGGGCCATGATCGTGCACAGCGTTTCCAATTCCTCGGCGTCGAGCGTGTTCTGTCCGCTGTTGAGCAACAACGAAATCGCCATGTAGAAGCGCTGCAATGTTTGCACGATGACCCGCGCCAGCAGCGTCAACAGCACGAACTGACGCGAGCTGGGCGCCGGTCGCAGGTAAGTCTCACCGTCGAGCTTGAGCAGGCCCTGTTCGACGAAGGCTGCCAGCCACTGATCGATCACCGCTTCCAGTTCTTCCGGCTCCCAGCGCATGAACAGCTCGGCGCGCAGGTAGGGGTAGAGTGCCTCGGTGAAGCGCAGGATCTGATCGCGGCTGATCCTCGAACTGCTCTGGAAGAAGCTCGCCAGCAGTGCCGGAAGGGCGAAGATATGCATCACGTTGTTGCGGTAATAGGTCATCAGGACGGCGTTTTGCTCGTCCAGATAGAGGATGTTGCCCAGCGCGTCCTTCTGTTCGGCCAGCAGGTCGAGGTCTTTTACATAGTCGATCAGCGTGTCGCCGTTGCCGTCTGGCAGGGTGACGTGGGGCGAGTAGGGCACCGCGCGTAGAAGACATTGGTACAGATCGAGAATGCGCCCCAGCGAGCGCCGGTCCAGCGCCTGGCGGCTAGTGGACAGCATGGCCAGCGCCACCAGGTTGACCGGATTGACCGCGGCGGCTTCGTTGAGGCGCTGGGCGATGCGTTCGGACAGTTTGTTGGTGGTCTCGTTGAGCCATTCCGGGCGATAACCTGGTCCCAGGTTCTGCTGGCGCCAACCGGGTTGCTCGCGGTCGAGGAATTCGTTGAGCTTCAGCGGCTCGCCGAAGTTCACCCAGACCTGGCCGAAGCGCTGCTTCAGCGCGCCGATGACCTTGAAGATGTCGAAGATCGATTCCTTCTTCTTCGCTGCACCGCGTAATTCGCCCAGATAGGTACGCCCTTCGAGTACCCGCTCGTAACCGATGTACACCGGCACGAAGAGAATCGGCAGCCGCGAGGAGCGCAGATAGCTACGCAGGGTAATGGCGAGCATGCCGGTTTTCGGCTGCAGCATCCGCCCGGTCCGCGAGCGGCCGCCCTCGACGAAGTACTCCACCGGAAAGCCGCGGCTGAACAGGGTGTGCAGGTATTCGTTGAACACCGAGGTATAGAGCGGGTTGCCCTTGAACGAGCGACGCATGAAGAAGGCGCCACCGCGGCGCAGCAGGCCACCGATCACCGGCATGTTGAGGTTGATGCCGGCGGCGATGTGCGGCGGTGTCAGACCGTTGCGAAACAGCAGGTAGGACAGCAGCAGATAGTCGATATGGCTGCGATGGCAGGGTACATAGATGACTTCGTAGCCGTGAACCGCATCTTGCAACGGCTCCAGATGATTGATGCGAATGCCGTCGTAGATCTTGTTCCAGAACCAGGACAGCACCACCTCGAGAAAGCGCACGGCGGTGTAGGCGTAATCCGAGGCGATCTCGTTGCCGTAACGCAGGGCGCGGGCTTCGGCCTTCTCCAGAGGAATGTTCTCGCGCTCGGCTTCGTCTTTGATCGCCTGGCGTACTTGCGGTGCGTGCACCAGCCCCTTGACCAGATTGCGACGGTGCGACAGATCTGGGCCGATCACCGCCGTCCTCTGATTACGGAAATGCACCCGCAGCATGCGGTGGGCCATGCGCAGGGTGCGCTCGTGGCCCTTGTTCTGTGCCACCAGTTCGTTGAGTTGGATCGGCGCGGAGAACTGCACGCGGGTCTTGCGGCCGAGGATGACGATGCTCATCAGCTTGCGCAGACGTCCGGTCACGGCCCAGCTGTCAGCGAACAGCAGCTTCCAGGGACTGGTTTCGCGTGCCGGATTTTGCCCCCAGAACACGCTCACTGGGATGATCTGCGCGTTGTCCACCGCGTTCTGTTCCAGCGCACCGACCAGCCGAACCAGCGGCGCAGGCGCGGCAATCCGCGGCCGCCGACCGAACCAGCTGGCCGCTGGGCTGAGAAAGATGAACGCTGCCGGCTCGATATGATCGCCCACCGCCACCTCGGCCACCGGACGCGGCAACCCAGCCTTGCTGCACTCGTGATCGAGCACCGCCAGATCGCTAAGCGATGCGCGTTGCAGCACGTAGAACACCGGCTTGCTGCGGTCCAGCTTGAGCGTGAAGGCGGACTGGTTGATGGTTTCGGAGCGCACCCAGAAGTACAGCACGCGGCGCACGAGGGAGAAGATCAGACGGTGGATTGGGGAACGGGTCATACGGCAGATTCGACTGTGAAAGGGGTTAATACCCTCGAAGCACGCAAGTGTGCCGTAAGCGGCTTGTAGGCAAAAGGGCGGGGGATGCTTGCGCCTGCTCGCGGATGAGCTTCGTGCCAATCACCCGGCATACATCCGCTAGCTCGTTCGGGCTGTTACGGGGCGCCGTCCTTGATGGTATTGGCTCGGTGCGACAGTATTTTCGCCGAGCTGACGACCTTCGCATATTCACCGTCCAGGTTTGCCAGCGACATGTCATGCACCGCTTCAGCACTGCGCATCTGGCCCCGGTAATCGCGTTTGGCAAAGGTGAAACAGGCATCTTCGACCACGTAGGCATCGATGCCTTTGCAGCCCGCCGTTCTTGCCGTTGCCTCGACCGAATTGTTTGTTGCGACGCCGGTAATGACGATCGAGCTAACACCCAATTGCGCCAGAAGCGCTTCGAGATCGGTTCTGGTGAATGCGCAAGGCGTGGATTTTTCGATGACTGTTTCGTTCTCGCCTGGCTGAAACGCGGGCTTGAATTCGAAGCCGTCCTGGTGGGGCCAGAACACCGAGTCCGGATCCGAAGACCGATGCCTGATATGAATCACTGGCCGCCCGTGCTCCTGCCAGTGGACGAGCAGGGCGAGCATCACCGCTTCTGCGTGTGGGTTGTTTCGTTGGCCCAACTTGGGATGATCGATGCCTTTCTGCTGATCGATCACCAAGAGCGCGGCGTCTTCCATTCGTTTGTCGATCCAACGTTGAGGTTAAAGCGCGGACAGTAGCCGATCCCAGGGACGAAGCGAATCTTGCTTGGGTTTCGCTACTTGTCGATCCCGTCAGACGCCATCGCACGAGCTTGCCCGGTCGGCCGTTGGTGTTGCGTGTCTCGCGAGCTACGGGCTGGCTCGAGAATAGTAGAACCCACGCGCTGCGCTGTGAGGTACCAGCAACACCCTTCTTGCTGGTTGCAATGTCCGCCACGCTCTTTTTATAGTCCGGCCCGCATTGGCCCCGTCTTGCCGAGTTCGGCCGTGGGTCCGTCATGGGTGAGAACGATGATCGAACTGAAAAACCTGACAAAAAGATTTGCTCAACACACGGCGGTGGATGCCCTGTCATTCAACGTCCAGCCAGGCGAAGTGCTCGGCTTTCTGGGTCCCAACGGGGCTGGCAAGTCCACCACCATGAAGATGCTGACGGGTTTTCTTGCGCCGACTTCCGGCACGGCGAGCATTTTCGGTTGTGATATTCAAACCCAGACGCTTCAGGCCCAGCGGCAGATCGGCTATCTGCCGGAGGGCGCACCGTGCTACGGCGATATGAGCGTACGCGGCTTTCTTGATTTTATCGCCGAAGTGCGCGGCTACCGGGGCGCCGACAAGCGCGTACGGGTCGATACCGCGGCGGGGCAGGTGGAGCTGGAATCGGTGCTGGACCAGTCGATCGAGACCCTGTCCAAGGGCTTCAAGCGGCGCGTCGGGTTGGCCCAGGCGATCCTTCACGATCCCCGGGTGCTGATCCTCGACGAGCCCACAGATGGCCTGGACCCTAACCAGAAGCATCAGGTACGCGAACTGATAAAGGGACTGGCGTACGACAAGATCGTGATCATTTCCACCCATATTCTCGAGGAGGTCGCCGCGGTGTGCACCCGTGCGGTGGTGATCGCCAGTGGACGATTGGTTGCCGATGACACGCCTTTCGAGTTGGAAAGCCGATCGAAATATCACCAGGCGGTTACGCTGGTCAGCGACGGCCCGCTGGATGACATCGCGTTGGCCGCGCTGTCCGGCGTGGCGGGCGTCGAGCACAACGAATCGGATCACAGCATCACGGTACTGGCCAAACCGGGACAGGTGATCTTTCCGCAGATCAATGCACTGGTTAGCCAACAGGGATGGGCGGTGAAGGAGCTGAACGTGGAGCGCGGCCGACTGGACGAGGTGTTCCGTACATTGACCCGTGGGGAGGCGCTATGAGTCAGTTGCCAGTGGTCTTCAAGCGCGAGCTGGGCAGCTATTTCGCGACACCGCTCGCCTATGTGTTCATCCTGATCTTCCTGGTGCTGTCCGGGGTCTTCACCTTCTATCTGGGTGGTTTCTACGAGCGCGGCCAGGCGGATCTCGTTCCGTTCTTCAGCTTCCATACCTGGCTCTATCTGTTCCTGATCCCGGCCATCGCTATGCGGTTGTGGGCCGAGGAGCGCAAATCCGGCTCCATCGAGCTGTTGATGACGTTGCCGATCACCCGTTTCGAGGCGGTCACCGGCAAGTTTCTCGCGGCCTGGGTCTTCGCCGGAATCGCGTTGCTGCTGACGTTCCCGATGGTTATTACCGTCAATTACCTCGGCGAACCGGACAACGGTGCGATCGCCGCCGGCTATTTCGGTAGCTGGCTGTTGGCTGGGGCGTTTCTGGCGATCGGTTCGTGCATGTCGGCGCTGGCGAAGAATCAGGTGATCGCCTTCATCCTCGCGGTGAGCGCGTGCTTCCTGTTCATCGTCAGCGGTTTGCCGATGGTGCTCGATACCTTCGCCTGGGCGCCGCAGTGGTTGGTCGATGCGGTGGCTTCGCTGAGCTTCCTGATCCGCTTCGATTCTCTTAGCAAGGGGGTTATCGACCTGCGTGACCTGCTGTATTTCGTCACGCTGATCATCGCCTGGCTGGCGGCTACCGCTGTGGTCGTCGATCTGAAGAAAGCGGCGTAAGGAAGCCCACATGAAACGAGTGATGTATTCGGGTGCTGGGCTGCTGCTGATCGCATTGGCCTTCCTGGCATTCAACGTATTTTCCGGCCTGGTGTTCACCGACGCGCGGCTGGACCTGACCGAGCAGAAGCTCTACACCATATCCGAAGGTACCGAGACCATTCTCGAGGGGCTTGAGAAGCCCATCGAACTGAATTTCTTCTATTCGGACGAGGCGACCAAAGATCTCGTAGCGTTGCGCAACTATGCCCGGCGCGTCGAGGAAATGCTGCGGGCGTATGAGCGCGCCGCTGATGGCAAGCTCAAGCTGCATGTGATTGACCCCGAACCGTTCTCCGAAGAGGAGGATCGCGCCGCTGAGCTAGGCCTGCAGGCCGTACCGCTGAATCAGGGTGGCGACAAGGTCTACTTCGGTTTGGCCGGCACCAACGCCGATGGGCAAACGCAGAGCATCCCCTTCTTCCCGCTGGATCAGGAGGAGGTCCTCGAGTACGAAATCAGTCGCCTGGTGCAGAGCCTGGCGTCGGCGCAGATGCCGGTTGTCGGGGTGCTCTCCGGACTGCCGATCACGGGCGGTTTCGATATGCGCACCCAGCAGGCGACACCGCCCTGGATGGTGCTGGAGGACATTCGTCAGCAGTTCCATATCGAGCGTCTCAAGCGCGACGTCGACATGATCCCGGCCAGCGTATCGGTGCTGATGCTGGTGCATCCCAAGGAGCTGCCGGAGCAGACGCTCTATGCGATCGACCAGTTCGTCATGCGCGGCGGCAAGTTGCTGGTGTTCCTCGATCCCTATAGCGAAGCCGATCCGGGCATGGGTATCGGGCCGGGCGAGTTCGGCGAGGGCAAGACCTCGGATCTGGAACCGCTGTTCAAGGCGTGGGGCGTGCGCATGGCGCCCGGCGAGGTTGTCGCCGATGCGTCCTATGCGATGTCGGTCGGGGTGGGTGCCGAGCGCCGGCCGGTCCGCCATCCGGGCTGGCTGAGCCTGCCGCAGCGCACCATGGATACCGAGGATGTGACCACTGCCTCGCTGGAAAGCCTGAATATGGCGACCGCCGGCTTCCTCGAACCGCTGGAGGGCGCCACGACCCGTTTTATCCCGTTGATCCAGAGCTCCAGTTATGCCATGCCGATCGAGGCAGGACGCTTCGCGACGCTGGAAAATCCCGAGGAACTCCTGCGTGATCTGGAGCCCACGGGTGAGCGTTACACGCTTGCGGCGCGTATTCAGGGGCCGGCGCAGTCGGCCTATCCCGATGGCATCGAAGGCCGTAAAGATGGATTGAAGGAAAGTGCCAGCATCAACGTTATCGCCGTCGCGGACACAGATCTGCTGGCCGATCGCATGTGGGTGCAGGTGCAGGATTTCTTCGGGCAGCGTATGCCGCAGCCCTGGGCCGACAACGGCACCTTCGTGGTCAATGCATTGGACAACCTGTCTGGTACCGATGCGCTGATCAGTGTGCGCTCACGCGGTCGCTTCGCCAGGCCGTTCGTGGTGGTCGAGGAATTGCAGCGACAGGCCGAGAATCGCTTCCGGGAGAAGGAAGAGGTGCTACAGCAGCGGCTGGCCGCTACCGAAGCGCAACTCGCCGAATTGCAGGGCCCGAACGCCGAAGGCGCGATAGAGCTTACGAATGAGCAACAAGCCGCTCTGCAGGGTTACTTAAAAGAGAAACTGCGTATTCGCAAGGAACTGCGCGAGGTTCGCTATCAGCTCAACGCCGATATCGATGCGCTGGGCCGCACGTTGAAGTTCTTCAATATCGCCTTGGTGCCGTTGCTGTTGACGGTGGGCGTGCTGCTGCGGTGGTTGTGGCGTCGGCGCAGAGCGGGTTGATCAGTGCGGGCTCGGTGTTGATTTGCGATGGCGGTTCATGCGTGAGGCGTCATCGCTATGAACGACTGTAAAAACTCGAAGACGAGAATTTTCCTGTTCTATACTCGTCCGTCGATGGCCTGCAACGCGCTTGTCATGCCTGCTCCGGTATATTGCCGCTGGCAGGTGTCCTCAGCGGGGCAGGCCTGAGAGTCCCTTCCCGAACGGGGAATAATAAGAATCGAGTTGGAGAAGTAGTAATGGCTGAGCGCGAAACCGGAACCGTCAAGTGGTTCAATGATGCCAAGGGTTATGGATTCATCCAGCGTGGCAGTGGTGCGGATGTGTTTGTTCACTACCAGGCTATTCGTGGCGAAGGCCACCGCTCTCTGACCGAAGGTCAGCAAGTGGAATTCTCGGTCACCCAAGGCCAGAAGGGCCTGCAGGCCGAGGACGTGGCAGGGCTCTGATAGCCGCTTGCATAAATGCAAGCCTGTCGGTAGGCAGGCCCATTGCTGACAAAGCCCTGGCCATCGGCCGGGGCTTTTGTTTGATGGGCTGTCGCTCGCGAAGATCGTCGATGTCCAGCCTCTTAATCCAGGCTGTGCGTACTGCGAATATGTCGAGCCCCAAAACGCGAACCCCGCCATAGAGGCGGGGTTCGTTGTTTCAGGGACGTCGTTACATGTTGGGGTAGTTAGGCCCGCCGGTGCCTTCCGGTGCGACCCAGGTGATGTTCTGGGCCGGGTCCTTGATGTCACAGGTCTTGCAGTGCACGCAGTTCTGCGCGTTGATCTGGAAGCGTTTGCTGCCGTCGTCATTGTCCACCACCTCGTAGACGCCAGCCGGGCAGTAGCGCTGGGCGGGCTCGTCGTACAGGGGCAGATTCTTCTCGATCGGGATGCTCGGATCGGTCAGTTTGAGATGGACGGGCTGCTCCTCTTCATGGTTGGTATTGGAAAGGAATACCGAGCTGAGCTTGTCGAAGCTGAGCTTGCCGTCGGGCTTGGGATAATCGATCTTCTTCGACTCAGCCGCAGTCTTCAGGCAGGCGTAGTCCGGCTTGGTGTCGTGCAGCGTGAACGGAATCTTGCCGCCGAAGATGTTCTGATCGATGAAGTTGAACGCCCCGCCTTTGACCGCACCCCACTTGTGAATCGCTGCGCCGAAGTTGCGGCTGGCATAGAGTTCCTGGTAAAGCCAGCTGGCCTTGAAGCCCTCTTCATAGCCGGTCAGCTCGTCACCGCCTTCACGGCCTGCGAACAAGGCATCGGCCACCGCTTCGGCGGCCAGCATGCCGGACTTCATCGCGGTATGGCTGCCCTTGATCTTGGCGAAGTTGAGCGTGCCGGCATCGCAACCGATCAATGCGCCGCCATTGAAGACCATCTTCGGTAGCGAGTTGATGCCGCCCTTGGCGATGGCGCGCGCACCGTAGGAAACTCGCTTGCCGCCTTCGAGATACTGTTTGATCACCGGGTGATGCTTGTAGCGCTGAAACTCATCGAACGGCGAGAGGAACGGGTTGCTATAGGACAGGTCGACGATCAGCCCGACCACGACCTGATTGTTTTCGAGGTGATAAAGGAACGAGCCACCGGTGTTGGCATCGTTCAGTGGCCAGCCTGCGGTGTGCACCACCAGGCCCTGCTCGTGCTTGGCCGGGTCGATGTCCCAGAGCTCTTTGATACCGATGCCGTAGTGCTGCGGGTCGACATTGGCATTGAGCTGAAAACGGTTGATCAGTTGCTTGCCGATATGGCCACGGCAGCCTTCGGCGAACAGAGTGTACTTGGCGCGCAGCTCCATGCCCGGCGTGTACATGCCTTCCTTCGGATTGCCTTCGCGGTCCACGCCAAGGTCGCCGGTGAGGATGCCGCGAACCACGCCCTGTTCATCGATGAGCGCTTCCTGAGCTGCGAAACCGGGATAAATCTCGACGCCGAGGTTTTCGGCCTGCTGTGCCAGCCAGCGGCATAGGTTGCCTAGGGAGATGATGTAATTGCCTTCGTTATGCATGGTTTTCGGAACCAGTGCATTGGGCAGCTTGCGAGCGGCTTCCGCGCTCTTGAGCAAGTAGATGTCGTCGCGCTTGACCGGGGTGTTCAATGGCGCTTCGAGCTCCTTCCAATTGGGAAAGAGTTCGTTGAGTGCGCGAGGCTCGAACACCGCGCCGGATAGAATGTGGGCGCCTACCTCGGAACCCTTCTCGACGACGCAGACACTGATTTCCTTACCAGCATCGGCCGCTCTCTGCTTCAGCCGGCAGGCAGCGGACAGGCCCGCGGGGCCGGCGCCGACGATCACTACGTCGAATTCCATGTATTCGCGTTCCATTGGCTATCTCCTACTCAAGGCTTGATTGTTATGTAGATAGTGGAGGGCTGGATCGTTTCCCTGACCAAGCCGAGCTGCCGCATTATATATAGACGTCGGTAAGGGTCCAATACAAACGTTTGTTTGAATTTTCTTCAAGGCTGTTAGAATCGCGAAACTGCGGCTTATAGCGGGGTATATGCGTTGTTGACCCCGCCCGTTGCCAGCAGTCAAGATACGGGCAGTTTTGCGCTCGCCGAACTGGTTCCGCGGCTGAATTGACGGTCCGGACCTCGAGCATGGCTCGGTTCGCCTCGGCGATATCCTATTCACCGGAGAGTAACGAGGAATCCATGAAGATTCTTGTAGCTGTCAAACGAGTGGTCGATTACAACGTCAAGGTTCGCGTCAAGGCGGACAACTCCGGCGTCGACCTCGCCAACGTCAAGATGTCGATGAACCCCTTCTGCGAAATCGCCGTGGAAGAAGCCGTGCGCCTTAAAGAAAAGGGCGTTGCGAGCGAAATCGTCGTGGTGTCCATCGGTCCGACCGCCGCTCAAGAGCAGCTGCGTACTGCGCTGGCACTGGGTGCTGATCGCGCCGTGCTGGTCGAATCGACCGAAGAGCTCAACTCGCTGGCCGTGGCCAAGTTGCTGAAAGCCGTCGTCGACAAGGAGCAGCCGCAGCTGGTCATTCTCGGCAAGCAAGCCATCGACAGCGACAACAACCAGACCGGCCAGATGCTTGGCGCGCTGACCGGATACGCCCAAGGCACGTTCGCCTCGAAGGTCGAAGTGGAAGGCGACAAGGTCAAGGTCGAGCGTGAAATCGATGGCGGCGCACAGACCGTTGCGCTGAACTTGCCGGCAATCGTGACTACCGATCTGCGTTTGAACGAGCCTCGCTACGCGTCGCTGCCAAACATCATGAAGGCCAAGAAAAAGCCGCTGGAAGTCCTGACGCCAGACGCGCTGGGTGTGTCCACCACCTCCACCGTGAAGACCCTGAAAGTCGAAGCGCCGGCTGCTCGCAGCGCCGGTATCAAGGTCAAGTCCGTGGCTGAACTGGTCGAGAAACTGAAAAACGAGGCGAAGGTAATCTAAATGACTATCCTGGTTATCGCTGAACACAACAATGCCGTCCTGGCGGCCGCTACGCTCAATACCGTTGCGGCCGCCAAAGCCATCGGTGGCGACATCCATGTGCTGGTCGCCGGTAGCGACTGCGCAGCCATCGGCGAAGCAGCGTCGAAGATCGAAGGCGTGTCCAAGGTGCTGGTTGCCGACAACGCCGCCTACGCCCATCAGCTGCCGGAAAACGTCGCGCCGCTGATCGCCGATCTGGCCAAGAGCTACAGCCATGTGCTCGCCGCTGCCACCACCAACGGCAAGAACTTTCTGCCACGCGTTGCGGCGCTGCTGGACGTTGATCAGATCTCCGAAATCATCGCCGTCGAAAGCGCCGACACCTTCAAGCGCCCGATCTATGCCGGTAATGCCATCGCCACCGTGCAGTCGAGCGCACCGATCAAGGTCATCACCGTGCGTTCCACCGGTTTCGATCCGGTCAATGCCGAAGGCGGCTCGGCCAGTGTCGAGCAGGTTTCCGGCTCCGGTGACGCGGGCGTTTCCGCTTTCGTTGGCGAAGAACTGGCCAAGTCCGACCGTCCCGAACTGACCGCTGCCAAGATCGTCATTTCCGGTGGTCGTGGCATGCAGAACGGTGACAACTTCAAGCATCTGTATGCGCTGGCCGACAAGCTCGGCGCTGCTGTCGGCGCTTCGCGCGCGGCGGTCGACGCTGGCTTCGTGCCCAACGATATGCAGGTTGGTCAGACCGGCAAGATCGTCGCGCCGCAGCTGTACATCGCCGTCGGCATCTCCGGTGCGATCCAGCATCTGGCAGGCATGAAGGACTCCAAAGTGATCGTGGCGATCAACAAGGACGAGGAAGCGCCGATCTTCCAGGTGGCTGATTACGGCCTGGTGGGCGATCTGTTCGAGATCGTGCCCGAACTCGAGCGACTCGTCTGATCGAGCCGCTTCGGAAAAAACCCGCTCTTGCAGCGGGTTTTTTTATGGCAGCTCGGCTGCGCTGGCCGATGGTAATATCCCGAACTGGCACCGACAGTGCCTGTTCGATTCCCCATGATGAGGTTTTCCATGCGCTGTGCCGTTCCGCTGAAATCCGCCTTGATCGCCTTGCTGCTGGCAACTCCTCTGGTGGCGAACGCGGCGGCTGCCAAGTGTGATCGGCTGATCGCAACAGGTGGCGCGGATAATCCGCCGTTCCTGTGGCGCGATCCGCAGAATCCCAAGCGCCTGATCGGTGCGAATGCCGATTTACTGAAGAAAATTACCGATTCACTCGATCTGAAGCTCGAGCTTCTCTATACGGGCGATGCCGCCAAGGCGCTCGAGGAGGTGCGTAGCGGCCGGGTGGATCTGCTGGCCGATGCGGTGCTCGACCTGCGGGAGCTGGCGCATCTGGATTTCATCCACCCGTCGATCGTTACGTTGCAAATGTCTGCCTGGGTACGCAATGAGCCTGGCTTCCTTTACGCCAGTCGTGAAGATCTGACGGGTCGCTCGGGTGCCTACGTCGCATCGATCCGCTTCGGTGGTGAGTTTCAGGCATATGCCAAGGATCATCTTCGCTTGCGCTCGTCGCCCAGCCTGACGGAAGCCGTGCAAAGGCTGCTGGCGGGCAAAGCCGATTACGTGTTGCACGAGCGGTACAGCGCTGTCGCCCAAGCCGACCCGCGAGGGCTGCTTGCTGATATTCAGCGGTTGGAACCTCCGGTCTTCAGTCGTGATATGCATCTCGCAGTGGCGCACGACTCCGCCTGCAACGGCCCGTGGTTGCGCGGACAGCTCGCGATAAAAATGACAGAATTGCGCGCTGCCGGTGTGCCGCAGCAACTGCTGGTGGAAAATCTCGAGCGTTGGAAGCAACAGCCGGCGCCGACAAGCAATTCGCAACGCTAGGATCTCTCTTTTGATAAAGCATCTTTCCTACATGCTCATGCTGTCGGCGATGGTCGGCTGCGCCAACGACCCGGCACCTACCGAACAGCTGCGTCTCACCGAGCAGGCGCTGACCCAGGCGCGCTCAGTGGGCGCGTCGGATCAGACGCCAGAGCTGGCGCTGGCCGAAGAACAACTCATGGCTGCGGTTGCAGCAATGAAGGACGAGGACTACCGGCAGGCCCGTCGGCTCGCCGAAAAAGCGGAGCTGGACGCTAGGCTGGCGGAGGCCAGCGTTCTGAATGACAAGAGTCAGCAGGAGCTGGCAGAGCTGGCTCGCCGTATTGCACGGCTACGCGATCAGTTGGGGGATTTGCAGTGAAGCCTGTTCTCACGTCCGTATTGCTGGTGACGCTTGCCGGGCTCCAGGGATGCGCAACGCAGCAATCGCAGCAACAACTGGAACAAGCGGTTGTTGCATTTCAGAGCGTCGGTGACGATCCGCAGATCCTGCGCGATGCGCCGAAGGACATGATGCGCGCGGCCGAATCGCTGGAGCGAGCCCAGCGTTTCGCCGGCTACTGGGGCAGCGCAGAAGACGTTGATCACTACGCCTATCTCAGCAAACGGTATAGCGAGATCGCTCGCCAGCACAGCGAGCAGATGCAGAATCAGCGGCGCGCTACCCAGCTCGCCATTGAGCACGAGCGCTTGCGTCAGGCTCTGCAGGAAGCCCGGCTGCTCGACCTGCAGCACCAGGGTCGATGGATGGAGGATCAGCTGATCAGTCTGGCGGCGTCCGAAACAGATCGCGGTCTGGTGATGACCTTAGGGGACGTGTTGTTCAAGGCGGCCAGCGCCGACCTGGAGCCCTCGGCCAATCGCACGCTACTCAAGGTCGTGCATTTCCTGCAGCTCAATCCCAACCGCAGAGTCCGCATCGAGGGCTACACCGACAATCGGGGTGATGCCGCCGAAAACCTTGCCCTGTCCAAGGCCCGAGCGCAGGCGGTGGGCGACTTCATGCAGAGCCTGGGTATCGATCCGCGGCGTATGGAGGTGATTGGCTACGGTGAGCAATATCGGGTCGCCGAAAACGCATCGGTGCGTGGCCGAGCACAGAATCGGCGGGTCGAGATTCTGTTTTCCGACGAGCAAGGGCGACTCAGTAGCCCTCGCTGACAGCATCCGTGCCAGGGCTGTAACAGACTGTGTCGGCGAGTTTGCGAGTAACTGTATTGGTCGTACATAACGGTGTTGTACTACTGTTATGGTCCAGTTGGCGGAGACGGACGATATGACCAATCTGTTGCTTTATCAGCGCATTGCACACCAGCTCGCTGAAGATATCCGGCGCGGCGTCTACCGGCCCGGTGAGCGTGTGCCTTCGGTGCGCAAGATGAGCATGCAGTTGAACGTCAGCCATGCGACGGTCCTGCAAGCCTATGCCAACCTAGAAGACCAAGGCATGATCCGGGCGCGTCCGCAATCGGGCTTCTATGTGCACCACACGCCGGCGCTGACCGCCCCGACCCCGGATATCGCGCAGGTCGAGCGGCCGACGCTGGTCACGCGCAGCAGCATCATCAACCAGGTCCTCAGCGAATCGCGCCGCGACGGGCTTATCCCGTTGGGCGCTGCCGTGCCTCATGTGGACTATTTGCCAGCGCGCGCCTTGCACCAGCAACTCGCCAAGATCACTCGCTTCCAGAGCCAGCGGGCGTTCAGCTATATGTTCAGCCCCGGCTATGAGCCCCTGCGTCGACAGGTGGCGATCCGCATGCGCGATGCCGGCGTGATCGTCGGCCCGGACGAAGTGGTGATCACCCACGGCTGTGTCGATGCTCTACAGATGTCCTTGCGCGTATTGACCAAACCGGGCGACCTGATCGCAGCTGAGTCACCCAGCTACTACGGCTTGCTGCAACTGGCCGATCTGCTAGGGCTCAAAGTCATCGAAATTCCGTGCGACCCGGACACCGGACTAAGTCTCGAAGCGCTGCAACTGGCTGCTAGCCAGTGGCCGATCAAGGCGCTGGTGCTCACCGCGCGGCTGAGCAACCCCTTGGGTGGCAGCATGCCGGACGTACGGCAAAAGCAATTGCTCAAGTTGGCGGCGAATTTCGACATTCAGATTGTCGAAGATGATATCTACGGCGAACTCATGTTCGATGCGGGGTCCATCAAGGCGCTCAAGTCCAACGATGATGAGGGGCGAGTGATCTATTGCTCGAGCTTCTCCAAGACCATCTCGCCGGGTGTGCGCATTGGTTGGATTCTGCCGGGACGCTATCGAGAGGAGATTCAGCGCCTGCAGACCTTCAGCACGCATTCGGCCTGCAGTGTTACCCAGATGGGCGTAGCAGCCTATCTGGAGAACGGTGGATATGATCGGCATCTACGCTACATCCGGCATGAGTATCGCAGTAACCTCAGTGCCTTCCAGTTGGCAGTGCAGCGTTATTTTCCGGAAGGAACGCAGATGACCCGGCCCACCGGCGGCTTCATTCTCTGGGTCAGCTTGCCGGCCCGGGTGAATACCAAGGAGCTGCACTTACAGGCGCTGAAGCGAGGAATCAGCATCGCGCCGGGGCTGATTTTCAGCAACACCGAGCAGTTCAATCACTGCGTGCGGCTCAATTGCGGTCTGCCCTGGACGTCCGAGGCAGAGCGAGCATTGAAAACCCTGGGTGAGCTGGCAGGAGGGCTGTGCCGGCAATCGAACTGATCGGACCGAAGGAGGACGTGGTCCTATGAGATGGTTGAGTTTGCTGCTTGCATTACCGTTTCTCGGCGCTTGCGACGGCGATAAGTTACCTTCTCAACCCGGTGCACCGGCGAAACCCGAAGTTCGGTCTGGCGTGGTTGATCGCGGGCCCGCAGCGCCGCTCGAGCCCGCGCCCGATCCCGCGCTCGGGCGTGTCGAAAGTGAAGTGGGTAAGCCCCCGAAAATCGAGATTGAAGTCGAGCCGGTGACCGCCGGTGACCCTGAAACGCTGCCATCCGAGCGTGTCGTGCCGACGCCTGAGCCCAAACCGGTCGCCCCGCCAGCGCCGAAGAAGGACGTCGCGATCGAACGCGTCGAGCTGCCCGAGCCGGAGCTGGATTTGAGCCTTCCCGAGGATTGGGCCGAGGAGCTCGAGCCGGACGCGGATACGGCGTCGATACGTTTATTGCCGCCATTATTCGATTCAGCTGAGAGTTCACGCTCGGTGCAGATGAGCGGACGCCTGCTGCAGGGCTTGAATGAGGACGAAGCGCTGATCGACGGGGCCCAGATCAACATCGAGCTCAAACGGTAACCCGCGCGGACGCTGTCACGCAGGGCTTCGGCTCAAGGTCCCGCCGACACCGGCCAGCAAGGCGCGCAACTCTTGGGCCGGAAGCGGATGGCTCATGTGGAAGCCCTGAATCTCGCTACAGCCATCGGCGAGCAATTGCGTCAGTTGCTCCGAGGTTTCCACGCCTTCGGCCGTGACACGCATGCGCAAGCCTCGGCCGAGATCGATGAGCGCCTTGACGATGGAATGGTCCGCGGTCGAACGTTCCATGCCGGAGACAAAGCTGCCGTCGATCTTGATCGTGTCGAACGGATAGCTACGCAGATTGCTCAGGGAAGAATAGCCGGTACCGAAATCGTCCATGGCGAGCCGGACACCGATGGCCTTCAGTTCGTTGAGCACGTCCAGGGTGCGCTGATTTTCCTGGAGCAATGCCGTTTCGGTTATTTCCAGTTCAAGACGGTTGGCCGGGAGCCCGCTTTCTTCCAGAACGGTCCGAACCATTTCGGATAACTCGTCGTTGCGTAGCTGCAGCGGCGACAGGTTGACCGCGATCATGAGCGTGCTCGCCCAGCCTGTGGCTTCGATGCAGGCCTGGCGCAGGACCCACTCGCCGAGCGGGACTATCAGCCCGGTCTCTTCCGCCAGCGGGATGAAGTGCTCGGGTAGCAGAAGGCCTCGAGCAGGGTGCCGCCAGCGCAGCAAGGCTTCGGCGCCGTTAATGCTCATGTCCTCGCTGAAATACCGAGGCTGGTAATGAACCTCGAACTGGCCTTCGGCAATCGCCTGGCGCAGTTCGTCTTCCTGGCGACGCCGTTCCAACAGCCGCTTGTCCATCTCGCTGCCATAGAATCGCCAGGTTCCACGTCCGTCGGCCTTGGCCTGATACAGGGCGATATCCGCGCAGCGCAGGAGTTCGTTGGCCTGCGTCGCGTCGGTGGGCGCCATGGCGATGCCAATACTGGCGCCAATGTAGATCTGCTGGCCTTCGTAAATGAAGGGTTCGCTGACCGCGGCGACAACCCGGGCGCAAAGCTTGTCCACATCTTCGTTGAGCTGTAGACGGCTCATGACCATGAGGAACTCGTCGCCACCCAGGCGAGCGACCAGGTCGTCGCCTCTGATGCACTGCTTGAGTCGGTTGGATACGCCGATCAACACCTCGTCCCCGGCACCGTGGCCCAGGGTGTCGTTTACCGGCTTGAAGCGATCCAGATCGATGTACAGGACCGTCAGCCGAGATCCGCTGCTAAGCGAGGCGAGTTTGGCTTCCAGATAGTCGCGCAGCCGGTTGCGATTCGGCAGGCCGGTCAGGGCGTCGTGCTGCGAGAGGTACTGCACGCGTGCCTGGGCCCGGGTCTCTTCGGTGATGTCGCTTGCGGTACCCCGATAGCCCAATAGCTCGTCCTCTCGATAAATCGCGCGAGCGGAGAGCCGGCAATGCCGTTCGCAGCCATTCGCCGCCTGGTAGCTGCAGCGCAACGGCGTCCTATGTGGCGCAGCCAGCCAGTCCTGGAGTGCGGCATGATCGGTAATCAGCAGATCGATCAAGGGACGGCCAATCCAGGCGGCGGGTTCATGGCCGGTGATTTCTTCGAAGCGACTCGATAGGTAAGTCAGTCGAGCATTCTGGTCGGTTTCCCAGATCCAATCGGATGCGGCTTCTGCCACATCGCGGAAGCGTTCTTCACTGGCGGCCAATGCCGTGCGGCTTTTCGACAGCCGCTTGTAGCTGGCATCCATCAGCCGTACGGTTTTCAGCGCCTGACGCAGGAGCAGCCAGGCAAGGACTCCGAGTCCAAGGGTGACCGCGGCAAGCACCGGCAGAGTCATCCATAACAGGTAGCGGCCTGGCTGGGAGACGTTCCAGGTAAATCCTTGGAATGTTCCATCGAGCATATTCAGAGAGACAACGGCGTTTTGCGGGCGAGGGTTTTCGTCGTCGATACGCAAACCTTCGATCGCATATTCACGGCCGAGTTGGAGCAGCCAGTCAGAATCCATCACATCGACAAAAAGCAGAACCGAGGCGGGGCCGTCCATCTCATCGATATCGCTGCCGCCTGGGGTCATTACCGCAGCGGCCACCATAGCCGGGAGACCTTCAGCCGAAAGCAGGCCGGCAGAGGTTTCTTCCTCCTCGACCGCCTCACGGGCCTGCGCGAGCAGAATTTCCAGCCCGTTGCCAAGCCAGCGCCGTGCATCGACCTGCACCAGTTCCCCGCGGATCACCGAATAGGTCGTTTCGCCGTCGGCGTTGACCACCAGGACCGCTTCATAGCCGAAGTCGTCGTATAAAGAAGGGCCGAGGTTCGCCTGGTCATAAGCCCAGTTGAGATTGGTCCGCTTGCTTAGATTGGCATAGGCGTCGCCCCAGAACCCGTTGTCCGCGACATGACGAGACATGCCGCGCATATGCGATTCGAATGCCTTGCCGGCGAGAAAATGCTCCTGGGTCAGTGCGTCGCGATCAATGGTCTGGGCGATATGTATGACGGCGATCGCCGCAGCCAGCAGTGCAGCGGCCAACAGGCAGGCAAAACCGGGGAGGATCCGCCTCGAAAACGCGGCGTGGGCTTTGGGACTTCCGGCCTGGGCCGAAGCGGAATCTGATGGCATCGATGCTTCCTTGTAGGAGGCAGAATGATTGCTCGAATGAAGGCGGAAAGCCATCACTGACTGCCGAGTCAATTAATCGCCTGATGTGAGGGGGCAAAGGCGCCGGTTCGGCCGGCTGTCCAGCGCGCCGACGGCTATTTATCGCGCGCGTCCTTGGCGTCCGCCTCGGCGTTTCGCTGGGCGATCCGCTGTTTCTGCTCCTCGGTCAGCGGAATCTTGTGAGCGCTGGCGCGTAGGGTCATCAGCCCTCCGACGATGATACCGATCACCAGGACCAGCAATAACCAGATGTACCAAGGCATGTTTATCTCCTGATGGTGGCGGGACTGCGTTTAACCTTAGGCTTGCGCATGTAGCTGCGCCATTGCGCGACCATACCGTCAACGGCATCCGGTCCGCTTCGATGATGGTTTTTCTGCGACAATGCGCGCCGAAATTTGCCGAGGAATCGCCATGACTTGCCAGACTCCCCTCATCGTTGCGCTCGATTTTCCCTCCCGTGATGCTGCGCTGGCCCTGGCCGGACAGCTCGATCCGGCGCTTTGCCGTGTCAAGGTCGGCAAGGAGCTGTTCACCCGCTGCGGTCCGCAGATCGTCGAGGCGCTGCAGAGTAAAGGATTTGAGGTATTTCTGGATCTGAAATTCCATGACATACCCAATACCACGGCGATGGCGGTCAAGGCAGCGGCGGAACTGGGCGTGTGGATGGTCAATGTGCACTGCTCTGGAGGTCTGCGGATGATGGCGGCCTGCCGCGAGACCCTGGATAAGGTAGGAGGGCACAAACCGCTACTGATCGGCGTCACAGTGCTGACCAGCATGGAGCAGACGGACCTGGCCGATATCGGTCTCGATGTGCAGCCGCAGCAGCAGGTGCTGCGACTGGCCGGGCTGGCAGCAGAGGCCGGACTGGATGGGCTGGTTTGCTCGGCGCTGGAGGCGCAATCCTTGAAAGCGCACTTTGCACAGTTGCAACTGGTGACACCGGGCATTCGTCCGGCCGGCAGCAAGGCAGATGATCAGCGGCGTATTCTCACGCCTGCCGAGGCGATGGCGGCGGGGTCGGATTATCTGGTGATCGGCAGGCCCATCGCACAGGCGGCGGATCCGTCCCAGGCGCTGGCGGCAGTGGTTGCGGAATTGGCCTGAACCCTGGATAGCGGATGGTCGCCGAAGTACGGTGCCCGTCCGCTATCCAAGCGAGTCAGCTGACCTTCAATACCAGCTTGCCGAAGTTGCCGCCGGTGAACAGTTTCATCAGGGTATCGGGGAACGTCTCCAGCCCTTCGACGATGTCCTCCTTGCTCTTCAGCTCGCCGCTCTGCATCCAGCCAGCCATTTCTTTCATGGCCTCCGGATAGCGTGGCACGTAATCCATCACCACCATGCCCTGCATGCGCGCCCGATTGACCAACAGGGAAAGGTAGTTGGCAGGTCCCTTGACCGCTTCCTTATTGTTGTACTGGCTGATCGCGCCGCAAATCACGATGCGGGCACCAACGGTGATGCGCGTCAGTACCGCGTCGAGGATATCGCCACCGACGTTGTCGAAGTAAACGTCGACGCCTTTCGGGCATTCACGTTTAAGCCCCGCCGCGACGTCTTCGCTCTTGTAGTCAATTGCGGCGTCGAAGCCCAGCTCGTCGGTGAGGAAACGGCATTTGTCGGCCCCTCCTGCGATCCCTACCACGCGACAACCCTTGATCTTGGCAATCTGCCCCGCAACGCTGCCTACGGCACCGGCGGCTCCCGACAGCACCACGGTTTCTCCTGCCTTGGGTTCGCCCACCGCCAGCAGGCCGAAGTAAGCAGTCATACCGGTCATGCCCAGCGCAGACAGATAGCGCGGCAGCGGCGCCTGGTTCGGATCGACCTTGTAGAAGCCTTTAGGCTCGCCGAGGAAATAGTCCTGTACGCCGAGCGCGCCGTTGACGTAATCACCTTTCGCAAAGCCGGGATGCTGAGACGCGATTACCTTGCCCACACCAAGCGCACGCATTACCTCACCAATACCCACCGGCGGGATATAGGACTTGGCATCGTTCATCCAGCCGCGCATGGCAGGATCCAGCGACAGGTATTCGTTCTTGACCAGGATCTGGTTCGGGCCGGGTTCGCCCAGCGGTTGTTCAACGAACTCGAAGGTGTCGCGGGTGGGCGCCCCGACGGGGCGCTTGGCCAGTAGAAACTGGCGGTTGGTCTGGTCCATGGAAGCCTCTGGTGTGTGCAAAAGCTTGGTGTAGCTCGCAGAGGTCATCACTGCAAGCAAGGCGGGAATGTTGGAATGCAGTGGCATCTGCCTGAGTGATATAGCCAGCCTGGGCTTAATCGGAGCAGAGGATGGCGGTATAACCATGACCAGCGTTTGGCTTGTAGTCACTTTTGGACTCGACGCCTTCTTTAAATCGATAGGGTATCCAGCATGAGCATGTGTTTTTCCGGTCAGGTTGCGTTGGTTACTGGAGCTGCTGCGGGAATTGGCCGCGCGACGGCGCTGGCGTTCGCCGAGCAGGGGCTGAAGGTGGTCGTGGCAGATCTGGACGAGGCGGGTGGCGCAGCCTGTGCCGAAGCCATCCGCAAGGCGGGGGGAGAGGCAGTGTTCGTGCGCTGCGACGTGACCCGCGATGACGATGTCAAAGCGATGACCGAGCAAGCGGTGGCTGCTTACGGTCGTATCGACTATGCCTTCAACAATGCGGGCATCGAGATCGAACAGGGTCGCCTGGCCGAAGGCAGCGAAGCCGAGTTCGACGCCATCATGGGCGTCAATGTCAAAGGTGTCTGGCTATGCATGAAGCACCAGTTACCGCTGATGCTGGCTCAGGGTGGCGGCGCCATCGTCAATACCGCCTCGGTTGCGGGTCTGGGAGCGGCACCGAAGATGAGCATTTATTCGGCATCCAAGCATGCCGTCATCGGTTTGACCAAATCGGCGGCGATCGAATACGCCAAGAAGAAGATCAGGGTCAATGCTGTCTGTCCTGCCGTCATCGACACCGACATGTTCCGCCGCGCCTATGAAGCGGATCCGCGCAAGGCCGAATTTGCCGCGGCGATGCATCCGGTCGGGCGTATCGGCAAGGTCGAGGAAATCGCTGCGGCGGTGCTTTACCTCTGCAGTGATGGCGCCGCGTTCACCACCGGCCATGCGTTGGCGGTCGACGGCGGTGCGACCGCTATCTGAACCCGTTGACCGCAGCGCTCAGCCCGCAGTTTTGCGCCCATTGACGATCAGCAGCGTCAACACGCCCGCCACCAGTCCCCACAAGGCGGAGCCGATGCCGAACAGGGTCAGGCCCGATGCCGTGACCATGAACGTGATCAACGCTGCCTCGCGCTCACGCGGCAGTTGCATCGCCTGGGTCAAACCGCTGCCGATCGAGCCGAGCAATGCCAGCGCCGCGATGGATAGCACCAGCGCCGGCGGGAAGGCGGCGAACAATGCGGCCAGGGTTGCGCCGAAAATGCCGGCAATACCGTAGAACAGACCGCACCAGACCGCCGCAGTGTAACGTCGGGACGGATCCGGATGGGCCCCCGGCCCGGCGCAGATGGCCATGGTGATCGCAGCCAAGTGGATGCCATGGGAACCGAAGGGGGCGAGCAGAACCGACGCGATACCCGTGACGGAAATCAGCGGCGAGGCGGGCGCCTGATAGCCCTCGGCGCGTAATACGGCCAGCCCCGGCATGTTCTGCGACGCCATGGCAATAACAAACAATGGTATGCCGATGCTGAATACCGCGGCGAAGGACAACGCAGGCGTGGTCCACACCGGTATCGCAACCTCCAGGCTCAGGCCACTGAAGTCGAGCAGGCCCAACCCACCGGACAGCACACAGCCGACAATCAGCGCCGAGAGCACCGCGTAGCGCGGCAGCAGGCGCTTGGCCAGCAAATAGCTGAAGAACATCCCGAGTACGAGCACGGGCTGTACGTTCACCGCGCGGAAAATCTCGCTGCCGATATTGAACAGCACGCCGGCCAACAGTGCTGCCGCCAGCGACGCGGGCACCTTGCGCATCAGGCGTTCGAAGCTGCCGGTGAGTCCGCACAGCGCTATCAGTGCCGAACTGAAGATGAACGCGCCGATCGCTTCGCCATAGGGAACGCCGGGTAGGCTGCTGATCAGCAGCGCCGCGCCGGGCGTTGACCAGGCGATCACCACCGGCGTCCGATAGCGCAGCGACAAGCCGATGCTGCACAGCGCCATACCGATCGATAGGGCCCAGATCCAGGATGAGATTTGTGCGCTGCTGAGGCCCGCCGCTTGGCCGGCCTGAAACATCAGCACCAGCGAGCTGGTATAGCCGGTGAGCATGGCAATGAAGCCGGCCACGACGGTTGAGGCTGAGCTGTCCTTGAAAGGCCGAAGCAAGGGCGTGGTAGCGGTGACGGTCATCGGGTCTGGATCCGGTTCAGGGGCGAAAAGACGCTGTGTATCTGGAGCAAGGGCGGAGGCCGTTGCGCACGATCTTTGCTTGACGCGCAGGCTATGACAGGCAACGCACGGCGTCGCGATACAGCCGTAAGCGGGATCAGCGTAACAGTGCCGCCGTGCCGAATACCGTTTGTCTCCCGTTTTCGTACCGGCCTGGCTGCTGATCCGAACACTGGCATCGATGTTGCTATTCACATGGTGCTTGCTGCGAAGCGTCAAAAAAACCGCAGCTGTTGGAGGAAGAGATGAGCCAGGGTATTGAATTCAATCGCTTGATGCTGGAAATGCGGGCCATGCAGACCGATGCAATGGCACGCTCAAAGCCCGTGACCGCCACTCCAGAAGTGGGCGCTCCGAGCTTTTCCGACATGCTCGGCCAGGCCGTCAACAAGGTGAACGAAACCCAGCAAGCCTCCAGTCAGTTGGCGACCGCGTTCGAGATGGGGCAGGGCGGTATCGACCTGACCGACGTCATGATCGCGTCGCAGAAAGCCAGCGTTTCCTTTCAGGCCATGACCCAGGTGCGTAACAAGCTGGTCCAGGCGTATCAAGACATCATGCAGATGCCGGTTTAAGGCAGGGTTTGAATAATGGCTGAAGCGCTTAGCAAGGTTCCAGTGCCGGTTGATTCGGACGCTCCGAAAAAGCCCCTGCTGGGTCTGTCTTTCCTGGAAAATCTTTCCGAAATGTCGATGCTGCGACAGATCGGCCTGCTGGTCGGGCTGGCTGCGAGTGTCGCCATCGGCTTCGCCGTGGTGCTCTGGTCGCAGCAGCCGGACTATCGCCCGTTGCTCGGTAGCCTCGCCGGGATGGATGCCAATCAGGTCATGGAGACGCTGGCTGCGGCCGATATTTCCTACACCATCGAGCCCACCTCCGGTGCTTTGCTGGTCAAGGCCGATGATCTTGCCCGTGCGCGGCTGAAGCTCGCCAGCGCCGGCATTGCGCCGACCGATAGCAATATCGGCTTCGAGATTCTCGACAAGGAGCAGGGCCTCGGCACCAGCCAGTTCATGGAAGCCACCCGCTACCGCCGTGGCCTCGAAGGCGAATTGGGCCGCACCGTGTCCAGCCTCAATAACGTCAAGGGCGCCCGCGTGCACCTGGCGATCCCGAAAAGCTCGGTGTTCGTGCGTGACGAGCGCAAGCCCAGCGCGTCGGTGCTGGTAGAGCTCTATCCGGGCCGCAGCCTTGAGCCGAGCCAGGTCATGGCGATCATCAACCTGGTCGCCACCAGCGTGCCTGAGCTGACCAAGTCGCAGATCACCGTAGTGGACCAGAAGGGCAATCTGCTGTCGGACCAGCAGGAGCTCACCGAGCTGAGCATGGCCGGCAAGCAGTTCGACTATAGCCGTCGGATCGAGAGTCTCTATACCCAACGCGTACAGAGCATTCTGCAGCCGGTGCTGGGCAACGGTCGGTACAAGGCCGAAGTGTCCGCCGACGTCGACTTCAGCGCCGTCGAGTCGACTTCAGAAACCTTCAATCCGGATCAACCGGCGCTGCGCAGCGAGCAGAGCGTCAGCGAGCAACGGCAGAGCAGTCTCGGGCCGCAGGGTGTTCCGGGCGCGCTGAGCAACCAGCCGCCAGGCCCGGCGACCGCACCGGAAAATGCACTAGCCGGACAGGCCGCCGCTGCCGGCGCCATCGCCTCTGGACAACCGTTGCTCGACGCCAATGGTCAGCAGATCATGGACCCTGCGACCGGCCAGCCCATGCTGGCGCCGTATCCGGCCGACAAGCGCGAGCAGGCGACCCGCAACTACGAGCTGGACCGTTCGATCAGTCACACCAAACAGCAGCAAGGCCGCCTGCGCCGTCTGTCGGTTGCCGTGGTACTCGACGACCAGGTGACGGTCTCTGCTGATGGGCAGACTACACGTGTTCCGCGGACCGCCGAAGAATTGGCGCGCCTCACCCGGCTGGTTCAGGACGCCGTCGGTTTCGACGCCAGCCGTGGCGACAGCGTCAGCGTGATCAACGCGCCGTTCGCTACCGACTCGCTGGATGAAACTTTTATCGACGTCCCGTTCTATTCGCAGCCGTGGTTCTGGGACATCGTCAAACAAGTACTCGGGGTGCTTTTCATACTGGTGCTGGTATTCGGGGTACTGCGGCCAGTCCTGAACAATCTGACCCAAGCCGGGAAAGGCAAGGAGCTTCAGGCTGTTGGCGGCGATGCCGCGCTAGGCGAAATGGACGGTATGGATGGTGCGCTGTCCAGTGATCGGGTCAGTCTGAGCGGGCCACAGAGCATCATGCTCCCGAGCCCGACCGAGGGGTACGATGCGCAATTGAATGCCATCAAGAATTTGGTAGCTGAAGATCCGGGCCGGGTGGCTCAGGTCGTCAAAGAGTGGATCAACGCCGATGAGTGATGCACGAGTTCCCGCCAACAAGCTGAACAAGGTCGACAAGGCCGCGATCCTGCTGCTCTCGCTGGGCGAAGCCGATGCGGCGCAGGTCCTGCGTCATCTCGGTCCAAAGGAAGTGCAAAAGGTCGGTACTGCGATGGCGCAGCTGCGCAACGTGCAGAAGAACCAGATCGAACAGGTCATGGGTGAGTTCGTCGAGATCGTTGGCGATCAGACCAGCCTTGGGGTTGGTTCGGATGGTTACATACGCAAGATGCTCACCCAGGCGCTGGGTGAGGACAAGGCTGGTGGCTTGATCGATCGCATCCTGCTGGGCGGCAACACCAGCGGTCTGGACAGTCTGAAATGGATGGAGCCGCGTGCGGTCGCCGACGTGATCCGCTACGAGCACCCGCAGATCCAGGCGATCGTGGTGGCCTATCTGGACCCCGACCAGGCGGGCGAGGTGCTGTCGCATTTCGACCACAAGGTGCGGCTCGATATCGTTCTGCGCGTATCCTCGCTCAATACCGTCCAGCCGGCGGCGCTGAAAGAACTCAACTTGATCCTGGAGAAACAGTTTTCCGGCAACGCCAATACCACTCGCGCTACGCTGGGTGGGGTCAAGCGCGCCGCGGATATCATGAACTACCTCGACAGCTCGGTCGAAGGCCAACTGATGGACGCCATCCGAGATGTCGACGAAGATCTGTCTTCGCAAATCGAAGACCTGATGTTCGTCTTCGACAACCTGGCCGATGTCGACGACCGGGGCATCCAGGTGTTGCTGCGCGAAGTATCCTCGGATGTGCTGGTCATGGCGCTCAAAGGCGCCGACGAAGCGATCAAGGAGAAAATCTTCAAGAACATGTCGAAACGCGCGGGCGAATTGCTGCGCGACGACTTGGAAGCCAAGGGGCCTGTACGCATCAGCGAAGTCGAAGGCGCACAGAAGGAAATACTCACCATTGCCCGCCGCATGGCCGAAGCCGGAGAGATCGTCCTCGGTGGCAAGGGTGGCGAAGAAATGATCTAAATCTAAGTGAGCTGCAATGTCCAAGGAAAACCCCAGCGACGTAATCCGCGCGAAGGACGTCAATGTCTTCGATCGCTGGGCGCTGCCAAGCTTCGATCCGCTGGGTGCGGAGCCGCAAGAGCCTGAGGCGACTGTCGAACCGGCCGCCGAAGACCTGTCGCGCAGCGAGGATGTCCCCGTCGAGGAAGTCAAACCCTTGACACTCGACGAACTTGAGGCGATCCGTCAGGAGGCCTATAACGAAGGTTTCAGCACGGGTGAGAAAGATGGCTTTCATGCCGGCCAGCTTAAAGCTAGGCAGGAAGCCGAAGCGGCGCTGGCGCCCAAGCTGGGCAGCCTCGAGCAATTGATGACGCAGTTGCTCGAGCCCATCGCCGACCAGGATCGTAATCTCGAACACGCCATGGTCACGCTGGTCAGCCAGCTTGCTCGCGAGGTGATTCAGCGCGACTTGCTGATCGATTCGAGCCAGATCCGGCAGGTGCTGCGCGAGGCTCTGAAGCTGCTGCCCATGGGCGCCAGCAATGTGCGCATCGCCATCAATCCGCAGGATTTCGAGCTGGTCAAAGCGCTTCGCGAACGCCATGAAGAGACGTGGAAGATCGTCGAGGACAGCGACCTGCTGCCCGGCGGCTGCCGGATCGAGACCGAGCAGAGCCGGATCGATGCCAGTGTCGAAACGCGCCTGGCTCAGGCCATCAAGCAGCTGTTCGAGCAACAGCGCGAAAACGCCACCAGCCCACCGGAAGCTGACCTGCATCTGAACCTGGATACGGATTCGGAGAGCGCTGATGCGCCTTGAACGAACCAGCTTTGCCAAGCGTTTCGAAGCGTACGGCGAAGCGATCAAGCTCCCCAGCCAACCGATCCTCGAGGGTCGGTTGTTGCGCATGGTCGGCCTGACATTGGAGGCCGAAGGGCTGCGCGCCGCCGTTGGCAGCCGTTGCCTGGTGATCAACGAAGACAGCTATCACCCGACGCAGGTCGAGGCGGAGGTGATGGGCTTCTCCAGCGGCAAGCTGTATCTGATGCCGGTCGGCAGCCTCGCCGGCATCGCTCCCGGTGCGCGGGTCGTGCCGCTGGCCAATACCGGCCGTCTGCCCATGGGCACCTCGATGCTCGGCCGCGTGCTCGACGGTGCCGGCCGCGCGCTGGACGGCAAGGGTGGGATGAAAGCCGAGGACTGGGTACCGATGGACGGCCCGGTGATCAACCCGCTCAAGCGCCACCCGATCAGCGAGCCGCTGGACGTCGGCATTCGTAGCATCAACGGTTTGCTGACTGTCGGCCGCGGACAGCGTCTCGGCTTGTTCGCCGGTACCGGTGTGGGTAAATCGGTGCTGCTTGGGATGATGACGCGCTTCACCGAGGCCGATGTCATTGTGGTCGGGCTGATCGGCGAGCGGGGCCGTGAGGTCAAGGAGTTCATCGAGAACATCCTCACCGAAGAGAGCATCAAGCGCTCGGTGGTGGTGGCATCGCCTGCCGACGATGCGCCCTTGATGCGTTTGCGCGCGGCGATGTACTGCACGCGCATCGCTGAATATTTCCGCGACAAGGGCAAGAACGTATTGCTGCTGATGGATTCGCTGACCCGTTTCGCCCAGGCCCAGCGCGAAATTGCCTTGGCCATCGGCGAGCCGCCGGCGACCAAGGGCTATCCGCCCTCGGTCTTCGCCAAGCTGCCCAGCCTGGTGGAACGCGCCGGAAACGCGGAGGAGGGCGGTGGCTCGATCACCGCGTTCTACACCGTACTGTCCGAGGGCGACGATCAGCAGGACCCGATCGCCGATGCGGCGCGAGGCGTGCTCGACGGGCACATCGTGTTGTCACGTCGGCTGGCGGAGGAAGGGCACTATCCAGCGATCGACATCGAAGCGTCCATCAGTCGGGTCATGCCACAGGTGGTCAGTCCCGAACATGTCCGTCACTCGCAGCGCTTCAAACAGCTGTGGTCGCGCTATCAGCAGAGCCGCGATCTGATCAGCGTCGGCGCCTACGTGCCCGGCGGCGATCCGGAAACCGACCTGGCCATCGCCCGGCAGGCGGAGATGGTTCGCTATCTTCGACAGGGTTTGGACGAGGCCGAACACTTGGCCCATAGCGAGGCACTGCTGGCCAGCGTATTCAACGCCAAGGCGGCGAGCTAAACCTTGTCGGCGAGCCGTGCCGCGCGCCTGGCGCCCGTAATCGACATGGCTGAGCGCGCCGAGCGCGACGCCGCGAGACTGTTCGGGCAAGGTCAGGCGCAACTGTCCCAGGCCGAAGCCAAGCTGGGCGAGTTGCGCCAGTATTTCGGTGACTACCAGCAGCAGTGGCTGAGTCAGGGCAGTCAGGGTGTCTCCGGTCAGTGGCTGATGAATTACCAGCGATTCCTTTCGCAGCTCGAGTCGGCCATAGGCCAACAGCAGCGCAGCGTCGACTGGCATCGCAACAACCTCGACAAGCTCCGCGAGCAATGGCAGCAGCGCCGTGCACGTCTGGATGGTTTGCGCAAACTGGTCGAACGCTACCTGCAGGAAGCACGAACGGCGGCCGACAAGCGTGAGCAGAAACTCCTCGATGAATTTTCGCAACGGCTGGCGGGCCGACCTAAACAGGATTGAAGCTTGCTGAGCGGGGGTTTGGGTGCTACATCTTCATCAGCCTGTTTGCTACAGCACGCCTGGTTACTGATGTCGCCGGCACCAACGGTCGAGGTGCCGTTTTGACGATGCACCAGCGCCGTCCAGCCAATATGGCAGTCAAGTTCTCGCATTGGATCAGGAGCGCTACATGACCATCAGTTCACAGCTATCGGCAGATGGACAGGAGCTGACTATCACCATTCAAGGGCGCTTCGATTTCAACACTCATCAGGCCTTTCGCGACGCCTATCAGCGTACCGGCAACACGCCCAACCGTTATGTAGTCGACCTCAGCGGCGCGACCTATCTCGACAGTTCAGCACTCGGCATGTTGTTGTTGCTACGCGACCATGGCGGCAGCGACAAAGCCGACATTCGCCTGATCAACTGCAATCCGGATGTGCGAAAGGTTCTTTCAGTTTCCAACTTCGAACAATTGTTCGCGATCGCCTGAATGCCTCGCCGGCTCTCCATACTCATCGCCGAGGATGGCGCGGCCGATCGCATGCTGCTCGCCGCCATCGTCGGTCGCCAAGGGCATCGCGTGACCACCGCATCCAATGGCGCCGAAGCGGTACGGCGCTTCGAAGGCGAACGGCCGCAACTGGTGTTGATGGATGCACTGATGCCGGTGATGGACGGGTTCGAGGCTGCTCGGCAGATCAAGCGCCTGGCCGGCAACGAGCTGGTGCCGATCATCTTTCTCACCTCACTGACGGAAAACGAGGCCTTGGTGCGTTGCCTCGAAGCAGGCGGCGACGACTTCATCGCAAAGCCCTACAACCCGATCATCCTCGAAGCGAAGATCCAGGCCATGCATCGCCTGCGTCGTTTGCAGGCCACGGTGCTGGAACAGCGTGATCTCATCGCTCGGCGTAACCAGCAACTGCTCGACGAGCAGAACGCGGCCAAGGCGATCTTCGACAAGGTGGCTCATGCCGGCTGCCTGAATGCCCCAAACATCCGCTACCGGCAGTCGCCGCGCGCCCTGTTCAACGGCGATCTGTTGCTGGCTGCGCACGCGCCGGCCGGCAGGATGTTCGTGCTGCTGGGCGATTTCACCGGCCATGGACTGCCTGCCGCGATCGGTGCCATGCCGCTGGCCGAGACCTTTTACGGGATGACCGCCAAGGGCTATTCCAGCAACGAGATCCTTCGCGAGATCAATACCAAACTGAAACTGATCCTGCCCGTGGAAATGTTCTGCTGTGCCACGTTGCTGGATATCAACCTCGAGCAAGGCTCGCTGCGGGTATGGAATGGCGGATTGCCGGACGGCTATCTGCTCAGGGCTTCGGGCGGCGAACGCTTGCCGCTGCGCTCCCGACATCTGCCGCTTGGGGTGCTGGACGCATCCTCTTTCGATGACAGCTTCGAGACTTTGCCGCTGGCGATTGGCGACCGCCTGCTGCTGATGTCCGACGGGATTCTGGAAAGCTGCAATGCTGATGATGAGTTGTTCGGTGAGCAGCGGCTGCTGGCCGTCATGGACGCGAACCTGGAGCCCTGCGCACTGTTCGATGAAATTGAGGAGGCGCTGCTCGCCTTTCACGGTCAAATACTTGACGATATGAGCCTGGTCGAAGTGAGCATGATCGATCAGGCCGTCCAGGTTGCGTTTCAGCCGCTCGATATTTATCCGCTAGGTTCGCAACAGCTGCGGGCCAAGGATTGGTCGGTCAGCTTCGAACTTCGCCCGAGCAGCTTGCGCACGGCCAATCCTTTGCCGATGACGATGCAACTGCTGCTGCAGATCTCACCCCTGCGTCATCGTGCCGGCACCATATACACCGTGTTGACCGAACTCTACGCCAATGCGCTGGAGCACGGCGTGCTGTTGCTAGACTCATCGTTGAAGTGCGATGCCAACGGTTTTGCAAGCTACTATCAAGAGCGTCAACGGCGACTGGACGCGCTTACCGACGGCTTCGTGTCCATCGACCTGAGCGTCAAATCCGAAGACGCGAAGGGCTGTCTACGCATCGGCGTGCGTGACAGCGGTCCGGGGTTCGACGTGCAGGGAGTACTGAACAAGCAGTACTGCGCCGAATGCCTGGGAGGGCGGGGTTTGCGCATGATTAGCCGACTGAGCGATCACTTCTGTTGGCAACCGGATGGTAAGGCTTTGAACGTGGAGTTTCACTGGTCCGGTCATGCATAATTCGTCGTTTTTCCAGCCAGGAGCATATCCGTGGTCGATCACCTCGACAGCCGCGTACTGGCGTCCCTCCAGGATGTGATGGAAGCGGAGTATCCGGTACTGCTGGATACTTTTCTCGCCGACTCGGAAGAGCGGCTGCGTCTGTTGCAGAGCGCCGGCCGGAGCGGTGATGCGGAAAATCTGCGTCAGGCTGCCCACAGCTTCAAGGGCAGTTGCAGCAATATGGGTGCGGCGCTGCTGGCGGAACTTTGTCGCGAGCTGGAAGAAACCGCACGGCTCGAACTGCTCGATGCTGCGTGCGAGCTGATCGAACGTATTGAGCGCGAGTTCGCCATCGTACGAATCCTCTACCGAGCCGAACGCCAGCGTTATGGCGGGTCTGGCTGATGTCGTGGCGCGCTGACGCGCTCCATGAAAGCCTTCAGGGAAGCTATCGAGCTCTTTCGTAATTGATCAGCTATGTCGCTGGCCTGGGTTTTGCTTTAGGAGATGCACGTCATCATCCTGAGCGGAAAGACCCATGGCCGTTTCCCCCGATCTGTTACTCAATATCAAGGCACCCCCCGCTGCCGTCAAGGCCGCGAATGCCTCCACCAAAGCTGCCCCTCAAGCCAGTCGGGACGAGCCTTCCAGCTTCGCCAACGTCTATGCCAAGGAGCGTCAGGCCAAGCCGGTCGAACGTCACGAAAGCGCAGCGAAGCCTGTCCGTGACAAGCCGGCAGGCGAAAAGCCGAGTCAGGAAACCGCCGAGGCTAGCGGCACCGAAAAGCCGGTCACGGCTGAGGCCGGCAACGAATTGCCTGTCGAGTCCGAGGACGGGGACTTGCAAAATGCTGAGACCGAACTCGATCCGCTCCTGCTGTTCGGCATGGGCGGGCAAGGGGATATCAGCGCGGAGCCGGCCGCGCCGCCCCTGACCGGCAATGAGTTCCTGGTTGGCCTGGCACAAGCGACGGCAGCGGCTACGGCGACAACGGAGGAGAGCGAAGGGGAAGGTGATACGGCACTGGCCGGGCAGCGTTCGGTGGAACTCCAATCTGCCGCCCAGAAGAGCCCCTTCTCGAATCTCCTCCTGCCGGATGAAGCGTCCGCAGACGTCGATGATGCGCTTCCGGCGAGCTTGATTGCGGGTGAGGAGCTCGGTGAAGATTCTGACGAGCCCTCGCTCGAAGAGGGCTTCAGCGAGCTACTCGACAAGCTTGATGTGCCGAAGGAAAGCCGCACTAGCGCCAGCGACGCTGCGATTAACCGGCTCAATCCACTGACACAGGCGATTGCTCAGCAGAATCAGATGCAGGCACAGCGGCCAGCCATGGTGCCGGGACAGCCAGTGCAGATGCAGCAATCCGGCTGGAGCGAGGCAGTGGTCGACAGGGTGATGTGGTTGTCCAGCCAGAACCTCAAATCGGCCGAAATCCAGCTCGATCCGGCGGAATTGGGGCGTATGGAGGTTCGTATCGACATGCACAAGGACCAGACCCAGGTGACCTTCCTCAGTCCTCATGCGGGTGTCCGTGACGCACTGGAAGGGCAGATGCACCGGCTAAGGGAAATGTTTGCACAGCAGGGCATGACCATGGACGTGAACGTTTCCGACCAGTCCCGCGGCTGGCAGGGCGATCGCGGCGGCGAATCGCGGGGCAGGAGCGTGACCGGCTCAGCCGCTGGCGGGGACGAGGAGAGCGTTCGCGGCACGATGGAAATCAGCACCGGTCGCACCGGTGGCGACCGCGGTCTGGTTGATTACTACGCATGACCGTTGGCGTGGGTGTGGCTAGTTCAGCGAGTCGGTTTCTGCGCTTAAGGCCCAGGTACTGCGTTGCTGCTCCCTCACTATGACTTATCGCAGCGCTTGTCTCGGAACCTCGGTCATCCGAACTTGAGTGGAACCAACTAGCCGTACAGACCGCTAGTCACAGAGAACCGGGCTTCGCGCCCGGTTTTTTTGTATCAGTGGGGCGGTGGGCTCTTGGTCGCAAATTGGCGAGCGGCGCATGGCAATCGTTTACGGCGCGCGCTGCCTGGCCGATACTTTGGCACAGCAGTTGCTCGTAACGCTTTGATGCGAGTGAAAACACTTGTGATGACGGATATTTGGCATGGCTAAGAAACAAGGACCCCCAGACGTAGCGAGTCCTGCAGCTCCAACCGAGGGGAAGGGCAAGCTGAAGCTGATTATCCTGATCGTACTCGGCGTGCTGCTGGCGGTCGGACTGTCGATAGGCGGAACGATCTACTTCATGTCCCGTGGCGCATCCGAACCGGCGCACACGGACGAGGCCAAGCATTCCCAGGCGGCGCCGCAGCGGCAGGCAGCGACCTATGAAGTGCTGGCGCCGGCCTTCATCGTCAACTTCGCAAATGTCGGCGGCCGCCAGCATTACATGCAGGTCAGCGTGGCGTTGATGTCACGTGATCAGGCTGCGCTCGACGCGTTGAAGGAACACATGCCGTTGTTGCGCAATCAACTGGTTATGCTGTTTTCCAGCCAGGAATTCGCCACCCTGGCCACGCCGGTCGGGCAGGAGATGCTTCGACAGCAGGCGACTGCTAGCGTCCAGGAGATGGCGCAGAAGGAAATCGGCAAGCTTGCGATCGAGCAAGTGCTGTTCACCAACTTCGTATTGCAATAGGGGGCGTTGTAGATGGCTGTTCAAGACCTGCTCTCGCAAGACGAGATCGACGCGCTCCTGCACGGGGTCGATGACGGTCTGGTCGATACCGAAAGCGACGCCGAGCCGGGCAGCATCAAAAGTTACGACCTGACCAGCCAGGACCGCATCGTCCGCGGGCGCATGCCCACCCTGGAAATGGTTAACGAGCGTTTCGCCCGTTATACCCGCATCAGCATGTTCAACCTGCTACGCCGCTCGGCCGATGTGTCGGTGGGTGGGGTGCAGGTGATGAAGTTCGGTGAGTACGTGCATTCGCTGTATGTGCCGACCAGCCTAAACCTGGTCAAGATCAAGCCGTTGCGTGGCACCTCGCTGTTCATTCTCGATGCCAAGCTGGTGTTCAAGCTGGTGGACAACTTCTTCGGCGGTGACGGTCGGCACGCCAAGATCGAAGGTCGCGAGTTCACACCCACCGAATTGCGCGTCGTACGCATGGTATTGGACCAGGCGTTCGTCGATCTGAAAGAGGCGTGGCATGCGGTGCTCGACGTCAACTTCGAATACGTGCATTCGGAAGTGAATCCGGCGCTGGCCAACATCGTCAGCCCCAGCGAAGTGGTCGTGGTGTCGACTTTCCATATCGAACTCGAAAGCGGCGGTGGCGATTTCCATGTGACGATGCCGTACTCGATGATCGAGCCGATCCGCGAAATGCTCGACGCCGGCTTCCAATCGGACGTCAGCGATCAGGACGAGCGCTGGGTGAATGCCCTGCGCGAGGACGTGCTCGATGTGAACGTGCCGCTCGGTGCGACGGTCGTACGGCGCCAACTCAAATTGCGCGACATTCTGAATATGCAACCGGGCGACGTGATTCCGGTGGAAATGCCCGAAGACATGATCATGCGTGCCAATGGCATGCCCGCCTTCAAGGTCAAGCTGGGCGCGCACAAGGGCAACCTGGCGCTGCAGGTGCTTGAGTCCGTATTGCGACCCCGTTGATTCAACTCCTAACTATTATCAGCCGGTCGAGGATTAGCGATGGCAGACGAACATGAAAACACTTCAGCCGAAGAACAGGCGCTTGCCGATGAGTGGGCTTCGGCGTTGGCCGAGGCCGGCGATGCCAACCAGGACGACATCGACGCGCTGCTGAATCAAGGGCCGGCAGCGGCTCCGGCGCCACCACGTGCGCCACTGGAGGAGTTCGGTAGCAGCCCGAAGGCGGCCGCAACGGCCGGTCTCGACGGCCCTAATCTGGATGTGATCCTGGACATCCCGGTGTCCATCTCTATGGAGGTCGGCAGCACCGAGATCAGTATTCGCAACCTGTTGCAGCTCAACCAGGGCTCGGTGGTCGAACTTGACCGGCTGGCGGGCGAGCCACTGGACGTACTGGTCAACGGCACCCTGATCGCCCACGGCGAGGTGGTGGTGGTGAACGAGAAGTTCGGCATCCGTCTGACTGACGTGATCAGTCCGAGCGAACGCATCAAGAAGTTGCGCTGACATGCGAATCCTGTCCTTCCTTTCGCTGCTGCTGGCCTTGCCGGTGATGGCCGCCGAACCCACGACAAGCATGAGCACTACCGGAATGGGCACGCAGATGACCAAGCTGCTGCTCGGTCTGTTGCTGGTGATAGGTCTGATCTTTCTGCTCGCCTGGTTGCTGCGTCGGATGCAACAACTCAACCCGCGCGGCAACCAGGCCATCAAGCTGATCTCCAGCCACGCGCTCGGCCCCCGCGAGCGTCTGGTGCTGGTCCAGGTCGGCAGCGAACAGGTGCTGCTCGGCTTGAGTGCGGGTCGCATCACGCCGCTGCACGTGCTTGAAGAGCCGGTTCATCTGCCGGACGCCGAACCAGCCAATCCGGAGTTTGCCCAGCGCCTGATGGAGCTGCTCGGCAGGGACCAGAAGGATAAGCACTGATGCTTCGATTGTTGCTGACGGTCCTGCTGGTATTGGCCGCGCCGTTTGCCTTGGGCCAGGATGCCGCAGGTGTGATCACTCAGGGCGATAACCCGCTGTCGATACCGGCGATTACCTTGAGTACCGATGCGCAGGGCCAGCAGGAATATTCGGTCAGCCTGCAGATCCTGCTGATCATGACGGCGCTGAGCTTCATCCCGGCGTTCGTCATGCTGATGACCAGCTTTACCCGGATCATCATCGTCTTTTCAATCTTGCGTCAGGCGTTGGGTCTGCAACAGACGCCTTCAAACCAACTCCTAGTCGGTCTAACGATTTTCCTCACGCTGTTCATCATGGCGCCGGTGTTCGAGCGGATAAACAACGACGCGCTGCAACCCTATTTGAATGAGCAACTGTCGGCGCCGGATGCGATCGCGCGGGCCGAGGTGCCGTTGAAAAACTTCATGCTCGCGCAGACCCGTGAAAGCGATCTCGAATTGTTCGTGCGGCTTTCGCGGCGGACTGACATCCAGACGCCGGACGCCGCGCCGCTGACCATCCTGGTGCCGGCGTTCGTAACCTCTGAGCTGAAAACCGCGTTCCAGATCGGTTTCATGATCTTCATCCCGTTCCTGATCATCGATATGGTGGTGGCCAGCGTGCTGATGGCGATGGGCATGATGATGCTGTCGCCACTGATCATCTCGTTGCCGTTCAAAATCATGCTCTTCGTGCTGGTCGATGGCTGGGGCTTGATCATCGGCACGCTCGCCAGCAGTTTCGGCACGCTATAGGGGGAGGGCAGGATGACACCCGAAGTCGCGGTTGACCTGTTTCGAGAAGGCCTGTGGATGACTGCGATGATCGTCGGCGTGCTGGTGGTGCCGAGTCTGCTGGTCGGCTTGGTGGTAGCGATGTTTCAGGCGGCCACGCAGATCAACGAACAAACCCTGAGTTTTCTGCCGCGTCTGCTGGTCATGCTGATGACCCTGATCTGGGCGGGCCCCTGGCTGGTACGCGAGCTGATGGAGTACACGCAGGGCCTGATTCAGAACATTCCGCTGATCATCGGGTAGTCATGATGATCAGTGCATCCAGCAAGGCGCACGCCTGTGCTTGAACTCAGCGATGCGCAGATCGGCGCCTGGGTTGGGCAGTTCCTGCTGCCGTTGTTTCGCATCGCGGCGCTGTTGATGAGCATGCCGATCATCGGCACCCAGCTGGTGCCGATGCGTGTGCGGTTGTACCTCGCGATTGCCATCGCGGTGGTGCTGGTGCCAGCACTGCCATCGGTGCCGGTCGTCGAGGCACTGAGTGCGCAGGCCTTGGTATTGATCGCCGAACAGATTTTGATTGGCGTGATGCTGGGGTTCGTCCTGCAGCTTTTCTTCCAGGTTTTCATCGTGTCCGGTCAGATGCTGGCCATGCAGATGGGCTTGGGCTTCGCGTCGATGGTCGATCCGGCAAACGGCGTCTCGGTGCCAGTGATCGGCCAGTTTTTCAACATGCTGGTGATCCTGCTTTTCCTGTCCATGAACGGGCACCTGGTGGTGCTGGAGATCCTCACCGAAAGCTTCACCACGCTGCCGATTGGCGGTTGGCTGGTCGGCACCAACCATTTCTGGGAAGTGGCGGGCAAGCTCGGTTGGGTGCTGGGGGCGGGATTGTTGCTGGTTTTGCCGGCGATCACCGCATTGCTGGTGGTGAACCTGGCGTTCGGCTTGATGACTCGTGCGGCGCCTCAACTGAATATTTTCTCCATCGGGTTTCCGTTGACCCTGGTGCTCGGTCTGATCATCGTCTGGATCGGCATGGCTGACATCCTCGCGCAATACCAGACCTTCGTCAGCGAAGCGCTGGGCATGTTGCGCGAACTCATCGGGCTACGCTGATGCTATTGCCTTCTCAACCGTGTCCGGAGGCCTCGCATGGCTGAAAGCGAAAGCGGTGCCGATAAAAGCGAGGAACCCACGGAGAAACGCATCCGTGAATCCCGAGAAAAGGGCCAGCTTGCCCGTTCCCGCGAATTGAGCACCGTGGCGGTGACGCTGGGAGGGATTGGCGGGCTGCTGGCCTCCGGCGGTGGGCTGGCGGGGAGTCTGATGGCGATGATGCAGGACAGCTTCGAGCTCAGTCGCGAGACGCTGCTGGATGAGGCCGCTATGGTGAGACTGCTGATGAGCAGCGGCATGATCGCGCTCGAAGCGGTCATGCCGCTGCTGATCGTGTTGCTCATCGTCTCAATTGTCGGTCCGATTTCGTTGGGTGGATGGCTGTTTTCGGCCAAGGCGATGGCGCCCAAGTTCAGCCGGATGAATCCCGGTCCCGGCTTGAAGCGCATGTTTTCGACCAAGGCGCTGGTCGAACTGCTGAAAGCGTTGGGCAAGTTTCTGGTGGTGTTGTTGGTGGCGTTGGCGGTGCTCAGCGCCTACCAGGACGATCTGTTGTCGATCGCCAAGCAACCGCTGGATCTGGCCATCATGCACAGCGTCAATGTGGTGGGCTGGTGCGCGCTGTGGATGGCCTGCGGGCTGATTCTTATCGCGGCAGTGGACGTGCCATTCCAGCTTTGGGACAACAAGCAGAAGCTGATGATGACCAAGCAGGAAGTGCGCGACGAATACAAGGACAGCGAAGGTAAACCCGAAGTCAAATCGCGGATTCGTCAGTTGCAGCGCGATGCCGCTCAGCGACGGATGATGCAGGCGGTGCCGGACGCCGATGTGGTCATCACCAACCCGACCCACTTTGCCGTGGCGTTGAAATATGACGGCGCCAAAGGTGGTGCGCCGATGCTGGTGGCCAAGGGCGGCGATTTCGTCGCGTTGAAAATTCGTGAGATCGCCAGGGAACACCAGGTGACGGTGCTCGAATCCCCGGCATTGGCACGAGCGGTGTACTACTCCACCGAGCTCGAGCACGAAATCCCGGCGGGACTCTACTTGGCGGTGGCGCAGGTATTGGCGTACGTCTATCAGCTACGCCAGTACCGTTCCGGCAAGGGCAAGCGCCCCGATCCGCTGGGTAGCCTGCCGATTCCGCCGGACCTGCGGCGGGACGAGTAGCCGAAAAAAGCGCTGGAGGCTGGAGGCCGGAGGCTTAATGCCGAAGCGGAAGCCGAAGCTTGAGTGTGGGAGGCGCGCCCCGCGGCGAATGCGGGCTTGCTGGCTGCTGAAAGGCCAAAAGCTTCGGCCCGGGTCGGGCCTCCCACAAAAAGCAGTGCGTCAGGCTTTGCCCCACGGTCGAAGCTGTTTCCAGCCTTCCAGCCTTCCAGCCTTCCAGCCTTCACCTGCTCTTATTCAATCACCCCGCAGGCAACCCGCGCACCGCCGCCGCCGAGCGGCTGCGGATGGTCGGAATGGTTGTCGCCGCCCTTGTGAACCATCAACGCCAGGCCCTTGATGTCGCCGAGGCTTTTCAGGCGTGGTGCCAGCACCGGCTGATTGGCCTTGCCGTCGCCGTCGACCATCAACGCGGGTAAATCGCCCATATGCCCTTCACCCCAGGGCTCGCCATGTTTGCCGGTGTTCTTCGGATCCCAGTGACCGCCAGCGGCCCCGGCGGCAATGGTTTCGCCATCTTTCTGCGCGGGTTCGCAGCTGCCCTTGGCGTGGATATGGAAACCATGCGCGCCGGAGTCCAGGCCGGACAGCTCCGGGCGTAACACCAGTCCGTACTGGCTGCTCTCGATCTTGACGGTGCCGACGGACTCGCCAACACCCTCGGCTGTGACCGCCTTCATCGGCACGCTGAGGGTTTCGGCTTGTAGGCTCATGGCCGTGCAGCCGGCCAAGACCGCGATGATCCACTGTTTCATGGCAAAACTCCTGTGTTGTCTGCGACGGCCGTGGCCGTCAGGGGTGTCGTGCGATGACGTCGCGACGACATGCTTCCCGTGAGACTGCCCAGCGCCCGGTCGGTTCGAACACTGCCTCACTGCAGGCGTCTGGATCGGCAGCTGTAAGCCCTCGGCGAAGTTGGACCTCTTCTTGCTATAGCCTCGGCAGGGCGCGTTTTGCGTCAATTCTTTGTTCTGTTCTGACGGGGTGTACGTGGATCGCACGCAACTCATCAATATTCGTAACGGCCTGACCGGCGCGGGACGCGGCAACCTCGGCGTTCCGCTGCTGTTGCTCGTGATGATGGGCATGATGATGTTGTCGGTGCCGCCGTTCCTGTTGGACTTGCTGTTCACCTTCAACATCGCCCTTTCGATCGTGGTGTTGCTGGTCAGCGTCTACGCATTGCGGCCGCTGGATTTCGCAGTGTTCCCGACGATCCTGCTAGTCGCCACCCTGATGCGCCTGGCGCTGAACGTGGCCTCGACGCGGGTCGTGCTGATCAATGGTCACGAAGGAGGTTCTGCTGCCGGTCACGTGATCGAGGCCTTCGGCAACGTGGTCATTGGCGGCAACTACGTCGTGGGTATCGTGGTCTTCGCGATTTTGATGATCATCAACTTCGTCGTCGTCACTAAGGGTGCCGGGCGGATCTCGGAGGTCAGTGCGCGCTTCACCCTGGATGCCATGCCCGGCAAACAGATGGCAATCGATGCCGATCTCAACGCCGGTCTGATCGATCAGGCCGAAGCCAAGCTCCGCCGTGTCGAAGTGGCCTCCGAGGCGGACTTCTACGGCTCGATGGATGGTGCGAGCAAGTTCGTCCGCGGTGATGCCATTGCCGGTCTGCTGATCCTGTTCATCAACCTCATTGGCGGTGTTGGTATCGGCATGGCGCAGCATGGCATGAGCTTCAGCGAGGCTGGTCAGGTTTACGCGCTGCTGACCATCGGTGACGGCCTCGTTGCACAGATCCCTTCGCTGCTGCTGTCCACGTCTGCTGCCATCATGGTGACTCGCGTTACCAGCTCCGAGGACATGGGCCAGCAGGTCAACCGGCAGATGTTCGCCTCGCCGAAGGCGTTGGCGGTATCGGCGGGCATCATGATCGCCATGGGCCTGGTCCCTGGCATGCCGCACATGTCGTTTCTCGGTCTTGGTGCCGTTGCGGCCGGTGGCGCCTATTGGATCTGGCATCGTCAGAAACAAGTCAAGCAACAAGCCGAGCAGGAGGTGCAGAAGCAACAGGAAATGCTGCCTGCTCAGCGTGCCGCCGAGACCAAGGAGTTGGGCTGGGACGACGTGACGCCGGTGGACATGGTAGGTCTGGAGGTCGGTTATCGGTTGATACCGCTGGTCGATCGCAACCAGGGTGGACAGCTGCTGGCGCGGATCAAGGGTGTGCGCAAGAAGCTGTCGCAAGACCTCGGCTTCCTGATGCCATCGGTTCACATCCGTGACAACCTCGACCTGCTGCCCAATGCCTATCGCTTGACGCTGATGGGGGTGAGCCTGGCCGAGGCTGAGGTGTATCCGGATCGCGAGCTGGCGATCAATCCGGGGCAGGTATTCGGCCCGCTTAACGGTATCGCAGCCAAGGATCCGGCGTTCGGCCTGGAGGCGGTATGGATTGAGGCCAGCCAGCGCGATCAGGCGCAGTCCCTTGGCTATACCGTGGTGGACGCCAGTACCGTGGTGGCGACGCACCTGAACCAGGTGCTGCACAAGCACGCCCATGAGCTGCTCGGTCATGAGGAAGTCCAGCAACTGATGCAACTGCTGGCCAAGAGTTCGCCGAAGCTTGCCGAAGAGCTGGTGCCGGGGATGATTTCGCTTTCCACGTTGCTCAAGGTGCTACAAGCCTTGCTGCAGGAACAGGTGCCGGTGCGTGACATCCGGACCATTGCCGAGGCCATCGCCAACGTCGCCGTCAAGAGTCAAGATCCCGCCGCGATGGTGGCGGCGGTACGTGTCGCGCTCTCTCGTGCAATCGTGCAAAACGTTGTGGGACTAGAGCCGCAGCTGCCTGTGATCACCCTTGAGCCAAGATTGGAACAGATATTGCTCAATAGCCTTCAGAAGGCAGGACAAGGCTCGGAAGATGGCATTCTCCTCGAGCCCGGAATGGCCGAAAAGTTGCAGAGGTCCCTGGTAGAAGCGGCACAGCGTCAAGAAATGTTAGGTAAGCCGGCGATTCTGCTGGTAGCGGGTCCGGTCCGCGCGATGTTGTCGCGATTCGCCCGGCTGGCGGTACCGAACATTCATGTCCTGGCCTATCAGGAAATACCGGATAACAAGCAGGTCACCATCGTTTCCACGGTGGGTCAGAATTAACCGAGGGTTATAGGCCATGCAGGTCAAACGTTTCTTCGCAGCCGACATGCGTATCGCCATGAAAATGATTCGTGACGAGTTGGGCGCCGATGCCGTGATCACGGGCAACCGTCGTGTTGCTGGCGGCGTCGAGCTGACCGCTGTGCTTGATTACCCGATGGATACCGCGCCCAAGCAGCCAAACCCTGCCCTCGAAGCCGAGTTGCGCAAAACTCAGGCGCGAATCGCTGACGCTCATGCCGAATTGAGCGCACCGTCGCGCGTCCAGTCAGGCCAGGATCGTCAACTGCTTGACGAGAAACCTGCCGCAATGGCGCAGCCCAAGCCGGCCGCCGCTCCGGCAGCTGCCGATTCGCGTGCGATGGAAGCCATGCAGTCCGAACTGCAGGGGCTGCGTGAGCTGATCGAAATGCAGCTGGGTTCCATCGCCTGGGGGCAAGAGCAGAATCGTCGTCCGCAGCAGGCCAGCCTCTGGCGCCGTTTGCAGCGTATCGGGCTGCCGGCCGAGCTGTCGCGTACCTTGCTGGAGAAGGTTGCGACCGTGTCCGAGCCGCGCCAGGCCTGGCGTATGGTGCTGGCGTACCTGGCGCAAGCGATCAAGGTCAGCAAGGTCGAGCCGCTGGAAGAGGGCGGTATCATCGCGCTGGTCGGTCCGGCCGGTGCGGGCAAGACCACTACGCTGGCCAAGCTCGCGGCGCGCTACGTGCTCAAGCACGGCGCGCAGAGCATCGCGCTGGCGAGCATGGACAACTATCGTATCGGTGCGCATGAGCAATTGAAGACGCTGGGCCGCATTCTCGATGTACCGGTTATTCAAATCGATCCTACCCAGCCGCTGAGCAAGACGCTGGCACCGATGGCTCGCAAGCGTCTGATCCTCGTCGATACCGCCGGCCTGCCTGCCAGTGATCCGATGATGAATGTGCAGCTCGAAGCGCTGGCTGACCGCGGCATCAAATCGAAAAACTACCTGGTACTGCCGGCCACCAGCCAGAGCCAGGTGCTCAAGGCGACCTGGCACCACTACCGCCGTTGCGGGCTGGCGGGCTGTATTCTGACTAAACTGGATGAAGCCGGGAGCCTGGGTGATGTGCTTGGTCTGACCATCAGCCAGCATCTGCCCATCGCCTACCTCGCCGACGGGCCGCGTATCCCCGATGATCTGCACCTGCCGCGTAGCCACCAGCTGGTTAGCCGTGCAGTGAGTCTGCAATCCGAAGACAATCCCAGCGAGGAAACCATGGCCGACATGTTCTCCGGTCTGTACAACGGTTCTTCACGGAAGGTCGGGTGAACGCTTTGCTCCGTGACACATACAAAGATGGCGCGTTCGGGCTGAACGCATCGATGGCCCAAGGGCTCCAGCAAGAGATAGGCGTGTGAAAATGGGTATTCATCCCGTACAGGTTATTGCAGTGACTGGCGGCAAGGGTGGCGTCGGCAAGACCAACGTGTCGGTCAATCTGTCGCTGGCCCTGGCCGAACTCGGTCGCCGAGTGGTGTTGCTCGACGCCGACCTTGGACTGGCCAATGTCGACGTACTGCTGGGTTTGACCACCAAGCGCACCCTGGCAGACGTCATTGCCGGCGAGTGCGATCTGCGTGACGTAATGATTCAAGGGCCGGGCGGCATCCGTGTCGTACCCGCGGCCTCCGGCACTCAGAGCATGGTGCAGTTGTCTACTCTGCAACATTCGGGGTTGATTCAGGCGTTCAGCGAAATCGGCAACGATATCGACGTGCTGATCATCGACACCGCGGCGGGTATCGGTGACGGCGTAGTGAGCTTTGTGCGTGCCGCGCAAGAAGTGTTGTTGGTGGTGACCGACGAACCCACTTCGATCACCGATGCCTACGCGCTGATCAAGCTCCTCAATCGCGACTACGGGATCAGCCGCTTCCGTGTGCTGGCGAACATGGCGCACGCGCCGCAGGAAGGCCGCAATCTGTTTGCGAAGCTAACCAAGGTGACCGAGCGCTTCCTTGATGTAGCGTTGCAGTACGTCGGCGCCATTCCTTATGACGAGGCGGTGCGCAAGGCAGTACAGAAGCAGCGCGCCGTGTACGAGGCTTATCCGCGAGCCAAGTGCTCGCTGGCCTTCAAGGCCATCGCGCAGAAAGTGGACACCTGGCCGCTGCCGGCATCGCCACGTGGTCATTTGGAATTCTTTGTGGAGCGCCTGGTCAGGCCCGCCGCAGAGCCTCATGAATAACAGCGGCTGGACTCGGTATGTATAACAGCAAAGCTCAGGCTAAAGATTCGCAGTATCAGCTCATCGATCAGTACGCGCCGTTGGTCAAGCGCATCGCCTATCACCTCCTGGCGCGTTTGCCGGCGAGCGTGCAGGTTGATGATCTGATGCAGGCCGGGATGATCGGTTTGCTGGAAGCGTCAAAAAAATACGATGCGGGCAAGGGCGCGAGTTTCGAGACCTATGCCGGCATTCGCATCCGCGGCGCCATGCTCGATGAGGTCCGTAAGGGTGACTGGGCGCCGCGCTCGGTGCATCGCAACTCTCGTATGGTCAGCGAGGCGATCCGGGCAATCGAAGCCAGAACGGGCCGAGATGCTAAAGATCAGGACGTTGCGGCCGAACTTAAATTGAGTCTCGATGAGTACTACGGCATTCTGGGCGACACCCTGGGCAGCCGCCTGTTTAGCTTCGATGATCTGTTGCAGGAAGGCGAGCATGGGGAGTTCGAGGAGGATGCTGCCAGCACCCATCCGGAACCGTCCCGCGATCTTGAAGACGAGCGTTTTCAACAGGCGCTGGCCGAGGCCATCGGCAACTTGCCCGAACGTGAGAAGCTGGTGCTTTCGCTGTATTACGACGAAGAGTTGAATTTGAAGGAAATCGGCCAGGTGCTGGGCGTCAGTGAATCGCGGGTGAGTCAGCTGCACAGTCAGTGCGCGGCACGTCTGCGGGCTCGCCTCGGCGAGTGGCGCGCCCGCTGACGGGCGGTTCGCAAAACAGTATTAGAGGCCGCTTACGAGCTTCATTCATGAGGCCCGCAACAGACCGTGAGCCGGTTCTGGGATTTCGGGATCTACGGAGGTGTACTTGGACAAGAACATGAAAATCCTCATCGTCGATGACTTCTCGACCATGAGACGGATCATCAAGAACCTCTTGCGCGATCTGGGCTTTACCAACACCGCTGAAGCGGACGACGGCACCACCGCGTTGCCGATGCTGAAAAGCGGCAGTTTCGATTTCCTCGTCACCGACTGGAACATGCCGGGCATGAGCGGCATCGATTTGCTGCGTGCCGTGCGAGCCGACGAACGCTTGAAGCACCTTCCGGTACTGATGGTTACTGCCGAAGCGAAGCGCGACCAGATCATCGAGGCCGCGCAAGCAGGCGTAAACGGTTACGTGGTCAAGCCATTCACGGCTCAAGTGCTCAAAGAGAAGATTGAAAAAATCTTCGAGCGCGTCAACGGCTGAAGCAGTAACGCCGCGAGGGCACTATGACGCAAGCAGAGCAAAGCCTGGCAGAGTTCGAAGCGACTCTGAAGGCTCATGCACCCCAGTTGATCGAGAGTCTGCAACAAGGCCGCTTCGACGAAGCGACCCAGATGTTCAACGAGCTCAATCAGGCGCGAAATAACGGACTTTATCGAGAGGTTGGCAAGCTCACCCGCGAGCTGCATAACGCCATCGTCAAGCTCGAGATGGATACCTGCGCAACGGGTGGCGATCCGTCACCGATTACCGACGCCACCGATCGGCTTTCCTATGTGGTGGAGATGACCGAAAAGGCCGCCAACCGCACGATGGATCTGGTGGAAGAGTCGGCGCCCCTGGTGAACTACGTCAGCTACGAAGCCCAGAGTCTGACGGCCGACTGGCAGCGCTTCATGCGCCGCGAGATGAATGCCGAACAGTTCAGGGATCTGGTCCGTCGCATTGACCAGTACCTGCAGCGCTCGATGAACGACAGCAGCCAGCTGTCGCAGAATCTCAGCGAGATCATGCTCGCCCAGGACTTCCAGGATCTGACCGGTCAGGTCATCAAACGTGTCACTCGGCTGATCACCGACCTTGAGAACAACCTGCTGAATCTCGTGCTGATGGCCGGGCAGGTCGATCGTGTGGCGGGCATCCAGCATGACCGTGAAGCGATGCGCGCCGAGCAGGAAAAGAAAAAACACGAAAAAGAGCCTTCCAACGGTGAAGGTCCGCAGATGCATGCCGATATACGTGAGGATGTCGTATCCGGGCAGGACGATGTCGATGATCTGCTTTCGAGCCTGGGCTTTTAGGGGAAGGTGAATATGAGCTTCGACGCCGATGAAGAAATCCTCCAGGACTTCCTGGTAGAGGCCGGCGAGATTCTCGAACTATTGTCAGAGCAACTGGTGGAGCTGGAAAGCAGCCCCGATGACACAGCCTTGCTCAATGCGATTTTTCGCGGTTTCCATACGGTAAAAGGCGGTGCCGGTTTTCTCCAGCTGCATGAGCTGGTCGAGTGCTGCCACATCGCGGAGAACGTCTTCGACATCCTGCGCAAGGGTGAGCGTCGCGTCGACTCGGAGTTGATGGATGTCGTGCTGCAAGCACTGGACTCCGTCAACGAAATGTTCGCCCAGGTGCGCGAACGCACCACTGTTACCCCTGCGACCCCCGAGCTGCTGGCGGCACTGGCGCGTTTGGCCGAGCCGGCTGACGCACAAGATCCGGTGGCCGAAGCGCCAGCCGAGCCCGAGCCCGAAGTCGTGACGGCGGACAATGAATTCGAGGAGTTTCTCGGCGCGCTGGATCAGTCCGCCGAAACGCCGCCTGTCGGGGCTTCTGACGAGATTACCGACGAAGAATTCGAGTCGCTGCTCGATCAACTCCACGGCAAAGGGCAGTTTGCTGCTGAGCCGGCACCTGCCCAGCCAGCTGCCGAAACGCCTGTCAGTGACGAGATCACCGACGACGAGTTCGAAGCATTGCTTGATCAGCTGCACGGCAAAGGTCAGTTCGCCGAACCGACTGCTGCTTCCGCCGCCAAGGTTGAGGCTGAGGTCAAACCTGCCGCGCCGGGTGGCGATGAAATTACCGACGACGAATTCGAAGCGCTGTTGGACCAACTCCACGGCAAAGGAAAGTTCGAGCCGGAAACGGCCGCACCTGTAGCGGCGGCGCCGACTCCCGCAGCAAAGCCCGCGCCGGCGGTCGCACCCGCAGCGAACAAAAGCGCACCTGCCAAGCCTGCAGCTGCACCGACACCCAGCAAGCCAGCGGCACCGGCAAAAGCGGAAGCGGCGTCCAAGGCCGCCACGGGGCCCGAGAAACCCGCGAGCGAAGCCGAGACCACCGTACGGGTCGATACGGCGCGGCTCGACGAGATCATGAACATGGTCGGCGAGCTGGTACTGGTGCGAAACCGCCTGGTCCGCCTTGGCTCCAACAGCGGCGACGAGGCCATGTCCAAGGCCGTGTCCAACCTGGATGTGGTGACGGCCGACCTGCAGAGCGCGGTGATGAAAACGCGCATGCAGCCAATCAAGAAGGTGTTCGGTCGTTTCCCGCGTCTGGTTCGCGATCTGGCGCGCAGTCTCAAGAAAGAGATCAACCTGGAGCTGGTCGGCGAAGAGACCGATCTGGACAAGAACCTCGTCGAGGCCTTGGCCGACCCGCTGGTGCATTTGGTGCGCAACGCGGTCGATCACGGTATCGAGACGCCGGAGGAGCGCGAAGCCGCTGGCAAGCCGCGCACCGGCAAGGTGGTGCTTTCGGCCGAACAGGAAGGCGATCACATCCTGCTGCTGATCACCGATGACGGCAAGGGAATGGACGCCGACATCCTACGCGCCAAGGCGGTCGAAAAGGGTCTCTTGGAGAAGGATGCCGCCGATCGCCTCAGCGATCTGGAGTGCTACAACCTGATCTTTGCACCAGGCTTCTCCACCAAATCGGAGATCTCCGATGTGTCCGGCCGCGGTGTCGGCATGGATGTGGTCAAGACTAAGATTTCGCAACTCAACGGCACGGTCAACGTCTTTTCCAGCAAGGGCCAGGGCTCCCGGGTGGTCATCAAGGTGCCGCTGACGCTGGCGATCATGCCCACGCTGATGGTGATGCTGGGCAACCAGGCCTTCGCCTTCCCGCTGGTCAGCGTCAACGAGATATTCCACCTCGATCTTTCCCGCACCAACGTGGTGGACGGTCAGGAAGTGGTCATCGTGCGCGACAAGGCGCTGCCACTGTTCTATCTCAAGCGCTGGCTGGTATGTGGTGCCGAGCATGAGGAGCAGCGCGAGGGTCATGTGGTGATCCTGAACGTCGGCAACCAGAGCATCGGCTTCGTCGTCGATCAACTGGTGGGGCAGGAGGAGGTGGTGATCAAACCATTGGGCAAGATGCTGCAGGGCACGCCCGGCATGTCCGGCGCAACCATTACCGGGGACGGGCGTATCGCCTTGATCCTGGATGTTCCGAGCATGCTCAAGCGCTACGCGCGCCGGATCTGATCAGTAGCAAGCGGTTTTATACGGACCGCTGTCGCTAGGAGTGTTTTATGGCAGTCAAGGTCCTGGTGGTGGACGATTCCGGCTTCTTCCGCCGCCGTGTATCGGAGATTCTTTCGTCAGACCCCAATATCCAGGTGATTGGAACCGCTACCAACGGGCGTGAGGCAATCGATCAGGCATTGGCATTGAAGCCCGATGTCATCACCATGGATTACGAGATGCCGATGATGGACGGCATCACCGCCGTGCGGCAGATCATGCAGCGTTGTCCAACGCCCGTGCTGATGTTCTCATCGCTTACCCACGAAGGCGCCCGAGTGACGCTCGATGCGCTGGATGCCGGGGCTGTGGACTTTTTGCCGAAGAATTTTGAGGACATTTCCCGCAATCCAGCCAAGGTCAAGCAACTGCTCTGCGAGAAGATCAATACGATCTCGCGCAGCAACCGCCGCTACGGCAGTACGCCCAGCGTTACATCTTCTGCGGCACCGACTCGTAGCGTCTCCGCTCCGGCGGGGCTGACAACGGCTACGCCGCGTGCGGCGGCACCCGCGCCAGCGGCACCGGCACCCCGCCGCAAATCGTATCGGCTGGTCGCGATTGGCACTTCGACGGGGGGGCCGGTCGCGCTCCAGCGCGTGCTTACCCAGCTTCCCGCCAATTTTCCGGCTCCCATCGTATTGATTCAGCACATGCCCGCAGCTTTCACCAAGGCATTCGCCGAACGATTGGACAAACTCTGCAAGATTCGCGTCAAGGAAGCCGAGGATGGGGATCTGTTGCGCCCAGGCCTTGCGCTGTTGGCGCCCGGTGGAAAACAGATGATGGTCGACGGGCGTGGCGCGGTGCGCATCCTGCCTGGCGACGAGCGATTGCATTATCGGCCATGCGTGGACGTGACCTTCGGCTCTGCGGCCAAGGCGTTTAGCGACAAGGTGCTGGCGGTGGTGCTCACCGGTATGGGCGCTGATGGCCGCGAAGGCGCGCGGATGCTCAAGCAGAGCGGCAGCCAGGTTTGGACCCAGGATGAGGCCAGTTGTGTCATCTACGGGATGCCGATGGCGGTAGTGAAAGCCAACCTCAGCGACGCCGTCTATGACCTCGATGAGATCGGCCGCCACCTGAGTGAGGCGTGCCTCTGATGGATGTGCTCAGCCTAATCGGGCTGGTTCTTGCGTTCGTCGCCATCGTCGGGGGCAACTTCCTCGAGGGCGGTCATGTCTCGGCCTTGCTCAATGGACCAGCCGCCTTGATTGTGCTGGGCGGGACGCTGGGCGCCGTGCTGCTGCAGACGCCGATGGCGGTGTTCATGCGCGCTATGTCGGTGGTCGGCTGGATCCTTTTCCCGCCGCGGGTCGATATGGCTCACGGCATCAGCCTGGTTACCGGTTGGAGTGCCACGGCGCGCAAAGAGGGACTGCTGGGGCTCGAGCCGATCGCAGAAACCGAACCTGATCCCTACGCGCGCAAAGGCTTGCAGCTGCTGGTCGATGGTGCTGAGCCGGAAGTGATCCGCAGCATCCTCGAGGTCGATCTGTATACCCAGGAAGCCCGCGATCTGCGCGCCGCGAAGGTGTTCGAGAGCATGGGCGGTTATTCACCGACGGTGGGCATTATCGGTGCCGTGATGGGGCTGATACACGTGATGGGCAACCTCGCCGATCCCAGTCAGTTGGGCAGTGGCATTGCCGTTGCATTCGTTGCCACCATTTACGGCGTTGCTTTTGCGAACCTGCTGGTTCTGCCGATCGGCAACAAGCTGAAAAGCGTGGTGCAGAAGCAGACCGTCTACCGTGAAATGCTGCTCGAAGGCGTCCTGTCGATCGCCGAAGGGGAGAATCCTCGCTCGATCGAAATGAAGTTGCAGGGCTTCGTAGACTGAGTGACGCAAGCCGACAGCGCGCACGTTCGCCGCTGTGGATACGAGAACGAACATGGCAAATGCTCAGGTCACCATCACAATCCGTCACTGCGCTGGCGCGCCGAGCGCACGGGTCGTCGTGGCAGCGTGTCTGTCCTTGTCGGGAATCGTCTGATCATGGCTAGACGCAGAATTCACGAGGAACCGGAGAATTACGAGCGCTGGCTGGTTTCCTACGCGGATTTCATCACTTTGCTGTTCGCTTTCTTCGTGGTGATGTATTCGATCTCATCGCTTAACGAGGGCAAGTACAAAATCCTGTCCGATTCGCTGGTAGGCGTGTTCAATCAGGCCGACCGCGCCGTCAAGCCGATTCCGGTCGGCGAAGAGCGGCCTCGTACCACCCAGCCGAACGTATCCGAAGTCGACGACCCGCAAGCGTCGCAAGAGCCGATCGATCCGCTGCAAAGCATCATGCAGAGTATGCAGACCGCTTTTGCCGATCTGATCGACTCGAATCAGCTCACCATTCGGGGCAATGAGCTTTGGGTCGAAATTGAGCTGAATTCCAGCCTGTTGTTCCCCAGCGGCGATGCGTTGCCCAACGACCATGCATTCGCCCTGCTGGAGCGAGTCGCCGGGATTCTGGCGCCCTTCGATAACCCGATCCACGTCGAAGGTTTCACCGATAACCTGCCGATCAATACGGACAAGTTTCCCACCAACTGGGAGCTTTCTGCTGCGCGCGCCGGTAGTGTGGTGCGAATGCTGGCCGCCGATGGCGTCGATGCGTCACGCCTGGCGGCGGTGGGCTATGGTGAGTTCCAACCTATCGCGGACAACTCGACCGCAGAGGGCAGGGCGCGCAATCGTCGAGTGATTCTGGTTATCTCGCGTAACCTTGATGTACGCCGCAGCGTAAGTGGTGTCGGCAGTGGCAACGCCCAGGCAGTCGGCGCGGCTTTGCACTCTGGCACACAATCTGCAACCGCTCCTGGTCATTAGGTGCCGCTCGCGGTGTCGTCAATTCTCCGTCGTCGGCCAAGCCGACACGGCCGTTCCCGGTCTGGTTCGATCCGGATGGAAAGAGAGTTATGAGAGTCTGGGCTGTAGCCAATCAAAAAGGCGGAGTGGGTAAGACCACCACCTCAATCGCACTTGCCGGATTGCTGGCCGATTCAGGCAAACGGGTCGTGGCGCTGGATCTCGACCCGCATGGCTCGATGACCAGTTATTTCGGTCACGATCCGGATAATCTTGATCGCAGCGTGTTCGATCTGTTTCAGCATCACGGCGTCGTGCCCGAAGGGCTGCCGTGGCAATTGCTGCTCCCGACGAGCCATGAGCGGGTGTCACTGTTGCCGTCGAGCACGGTGCTGGCGACCCTGGAACGCCAGTCGCCTGGGCAGAACGGCCTCGGCCTGGTCGTTGCCAAGAGTCTTTCGCAGCTCTGGCAGGATTTCGATTACGCCATCATCGATAGCCCGCCGCTGCTCGGAGTATTGATGGTCAATGCATTGGCGGCCAGCCAGCAACTGATCATCCCTGTGCAGACGGAGTTTTTGGCGATGAAGGGCCTGGAGCGGATGGTCAGCACGTTGAGCATGATAAATCGATCGCGCAAGCAGGCATTGCCCTACACCATCGTGCCGACCATGTTCGACCGGCGTACCCAGGCTTCGATGAACACCCTGAAAGTGCTGCGTAACGGCTACCAGGCCAATCTGTGGCAAGCCTTCATCCCGATCGACACGCGCTTGCGCGATGCCAGTCGCGCAGGCGTCACACCTTCGCAATATGACCCCAACAGTCGCGCGGTGCTCGCCTATCGGGCGCTACTCAAGACGTTATTGGCGGCACAAGCTTCGCCGCAGGTGGCCTGATGGCGACGTACGGATCAGATTGTGGTTCAAGTTCGCCGTGGCGGCGGCCGATAGCCTATCCAGTGGGTTTGCACGAGTTGGTTTCATGAGCCGTACCGTTCTTACAGAAAGCCGTTCGCAACAGACGCTGCAGTCTTATCTCGACGCGCTCTTGCAGGATGCCGTCATGGAATTGGCCGATTCGGTCAGCCTCGACGAGTTTCAGGCCGCAGTGCTCGAAGAGCAGCAGCGCGACATTCAGCGGGTGGTTCCGCTGCGGCACGTTGCGATGCCTGAACCAGCATTTGAGCCAGCGCCGGCTCCTGTGGCGGTGACTCCTGTGCCGGTAATAGTCGAGCCGGAAGCGTTGCTTGAGTTACCGCCCGAAGCACCAGCGCAGCCATCGTCGGCACCGGTCGAGCCGATTGCCAATTTCAGATTGCAGGGGCAGGCGCCAGGCGGCCCGCCGGCGGCCCGGAACAGCCAGCCGGAATGGGGAGAGGAGCCGTTCGAGTGCCTATTGTTCGATGTGGCCGGTCTGACGCTGGCGGTGCCGCTGGTCAGTCTCGGTTCGATCTATCCGCTCGACGGGCACGATCTGACCCCGCTGTTCGGTCAGCCCTCCTGGTTTCTCGGCATATTGCCGTGCCAGGCTGGCAATCTGAAAGTGCTGGATACCGCGCGTTGGGTCATGGCGGAGCGCTATCGCGATGATTTCCGCGAGGGCCTTCAGTACGTGATTTCGGTACAAGGGTATGAGTGGGGACTGGCGGTGCATCAAGTCAGTCGTTCGATCCGCCTCGACCCGAAAGAAGTCAAATGGCGTTCGCAGCGTACCCAGCGGCCATGGCTGGCCGGGACGGTGATCGATCATATGTGCGCGCTGGTAGACGTGGCCGCACTTGCGGAGCTGATCGCCAGCGGCGCGACTCGTCAGCTCAAGGGCGTCCCGTCGTAATTGAACAACCGAGGGTGCGCGCAAGCGCCCCAGTAACCGATAGAATCGACCGCCACAGCGGTATATGAAGAGGTGGGGCTATGAAGATGACTTCCGCACAGGGTTCCGATGATCCGGTCCTGCAGTGGGTAACCTTCCGTCTGGATAACGAAACCTATGGCATCAACGTGATGCAGGTTCAGGAAGTGTTGCGCTATACCGAAATTGCGCCGGTGCCGGGCGCTCCAAGCTACGTGCTTGGCATCATCAACCTGCGTGGCAACGTGGTCACCGTGATCGATACGCGTCAGCGCTTCGGCCTGGACACCGCGCCCGTTTCCGACAACACGCGCATCGTCATCATCGAGGCGGATCGCCAGGTGGTCGGCATTCTGGTCGATAGCGTGGCCGAGGTGGTTTACCTGCGGCAGTCGGAGATCGAAACCGCCCCCAACGTCGGTAACGATGAGTCTGCGAAATTCATCCAGGGCGTGTGCAACAAGAACAACGAGCTGCTGATTCTGGTCGAGTTGGACAAGATGATGAGCGAAGAAGAATGGGCGGAACTTGAGAGCATCTGACACATGATCGCGTCGCTGGTCGCGGCGGTCGTCGCGCTTGCGCTGTGTTGCCTGGCACTGCTGGGCTGCTGCATCTGGCTGTTCCGTCGCCAGCGACAGCAGGCCGAGCTGCAAGCGCGGGAGGATGCTGCCCGGGACAAACGCATCAAAGCGCTCGGGGCTCGTCTGGAAAACTATCTGGAAAGCAGCGTACGCATGGGCAACGACCTGCAGGAGTTGTCTCGGATCGTTACGCCACTGCCGGAAAAGCTCAGCCAACTCGAACAACGCGATCTGAATAATTTCACCTTCTCCCAGGCCGCCAAGCTGGTCGGTATGGGGGCCAGCATCGACGATCTGACGCAATCCTGTGGCCTTTCTCAGTCCGAAGCCGAACTGATGCGCAAGCTGCATGAGTCGCGCCGCAATCCGGGCTAGCGTTCGTCTGTTCGCGGTTTCGTGACCTCTGTCCGGCCGTCAGGCCGTGGCAGTGAACGATATGACCATTGCTTCCTCCAATTTGGACAAGGCTTCGCCGTGTCTGGTGCGGGCCCGTGCCCGACGGCGGGCGAGGAGGATGTGATGCTGCGCATTCTAATGCTGTGTCTGCTGGTGAGTCCTACCTGGCTTTACGCGGGGGAAGCACCGATCGAAGTCGAAGGTGCAATGACCGTCAATGTCTACCAGGCCAGGCAGCTCCATGCGCTTGGGGCGGTATTCGTCGATGTGCGTCCGAGCCGTGAATGGGAGTGGGGGCATATCGAGGGCGCAGTGCATATGGAGCTCGCGCGAGAATTCTTCGGGTTGTCGCAGAACCAGTGGCCAAGAAGCGTGCCGCTGGTGGTCTATTGCGACAGTGAAGTCTGTCCAGCCAGCGCCGAGGCGGCACGGCTGGCCGTGGCGTGGGGCTACCAGCAGGTGTTTTATTTCCGTCAGGGTTACTTCGCCTGGACCTTGGCAGATTTCCCCCAGGAAAAGGGTCGGTTCGACGATGCCAGGACCCTTAACGCTCAGGCCCATTGAGGCGCAGGGTGGATGAAGAGTCCTGTCGCTCGGTAAATCCTGGTGGGCATTTGCCTTTCAGGTACCAGGCAAATGCGATGATTTCGGCGATGGTGCGATAGAGCGCTTCTGGAATGGCATCCCCCAGCTCCAGACGCGCCAGCAGTTTCACCAGCTCTGCATTTTCGTAGATCGGCACTTCATGCTCACGTGCTATTGCCAGTATCGCTTCGGCCAGCTCGTCGTCGCCCTTGGCGGACAGCGTTGGCGTGGTGGCGCCATCGTAGGTAAGGGCGATGGCTTGGCGCGGTGTGTTGGCGGTCATGCGGTTTCGTCCACGAAGCGTTGATCCAGTGATGTGCGAGGCCCCTGGGGCGGCGTGCCCTGTCTGCAGGCGAGCTCGCCGATATTCAGTCCGGCCGAGACCAGCCGCTGACGCAAATGATCGAGTTCTGCCGAGATCAGTTCTGCGGTACCGCTGCGTTCTGCCCATATCTGGCTAGACAGGCTGCCCTGGAGTAGTTGCGCTTGAACCTGTAGCGGGCCCAAGGGCGCTACGTCGAACGCAAGCTCGACTTTCCAGAGGATGTCCGGCTTTTCCTTGCGGTTGTGCTGGGGCTCTTCTTCGCGCTGGAATTTCACCTGCAACGGCACGATATCGCGCTGATCGCGCATCGGCACCTCGATCTGCCAGGTCGTGACCTGCGTGCCGTCCGGGCTGGTCTGGGTCTGGGCGAGGCTGGACAGCTGGTGAGTCTGCAATCGCGACACGGCGGCAGCGGCGAGCTTCAGCAGCAGCTCCAGGTCGGGCTCGTCCTCGGCGTTGGGTAATAACCGGCTCGGTAACGGAAAGGTCTGCGCCATCTGGCGGGTGTTCGGTTGTCCTAAGGCACCCAACGCATTGCGGGCGAAGGCCGGTAATGCCTGTCCGAATGCGGCACCGGCCTGTGCCGCCGTCACAGGTCCGCCGCCGGGTAGTCCGGGCAGCTGGGCGATCAGGCGCAGCAGGGCCGCCTTCATGTCCGTCGGCAGGCTGCTCTCGTGGCTGCTCAACAGGCTTCCTTCGAGAAAGACACCGCTGCGCGCCAGCGCCTGGGCAACGGTTTTGGCGTCACCGAGCTGTTGCATGTCTGGGACCAGGCCGAGCAGACGTTCGGCCGCACCGCGCAACCGTTCGGGCAGTCCACTGCCGGATCCCAGTGCGCCCAGCAATCCTTCGATCGACCCCTGACGACTATGTTGCGCAGTCAATTGCTGCCCCAGCACCAACTGATCGAGGCGACCGCTCAGCGGCATGAACGCCAGCGACTGGTCCCCCTGGACTCGGGCCGTTACCAAATTGCCCGGCGCCAGCGGGATCGCCGACTCGACGTTCAGTTTCTGCCCGGCAAGCGGCGAGTTGAGCAGGCTGATCACGACCTTGAATACCGCCTTCCCGTCCTGCTGTGCCTGCTGGCTGGCCGTCACCTTGCCTTGCACCACGCTCCCTACCGGCAGCTGAGTGAGATCGATACTGCTCTGCGGCTGGCGATTACCGGGTTGCAGCGCGGCCATCAGGCGGGTGTCGGACACGGCGGTAATGAGCATGGCTGTCCCGGGTACAGCGGTCCTGGGACTGCTGGTTTCGACCGTCGCCTGTCGTCCGTTGGTCAGTGTAAGTCGCAGCGTCAGCTGAAAGCTTTGCAGCGCCTCCTTGATGCTGATGACCTCGGCGTCGGCACTTTCCCCCGCGACAAGCAACCCCTGCATCGGCTGCAACAGCTTCAGTGCCATCTCGGCCGAAGTCGTTACCGGACGAGACGGGCCGGAAGAGGGGATTGCCTGGGTACTCTTGATCTCGGTCATTTTTACTTAAATGCTCTTACAACCTTTCGCCGTTGTGGCCTTTGGTGCAGGGGCTCGGCATGTATAATTCCGGCCGCCCGGCTCGCTATCGATGTAGCGGCCGGGTTTCTTCCATCTTGAGGTAGCCCTAGCGTGTCCAGTCCCTTTCTAGAAGCTGTAGCGCTTTCCTGTGAGCGGGACTGGCGTCTTCTGTTCGAGAGGTTAGACCTGCGGATCGCCAAAGGGGAAATGTTGCAGATCGCCGGCCCCAACGGTAGTGGCAAGACCAGCCTGCTTCGGTTGCTCTCCGGTCTGATGCAGCCGACCTCAGGCAAGGTGCTGCTCAACGGGCGAGACCTCGAAAGCCAGCGCGATGAATTGGCCCGCAACCTGTTGTGGATCGGCCATGCAGCGGGTATCAAGGGGCTGCTCACTGCCGAGGAGAATCTCTCCTGGTTGTGCGCATTGCATCAGCCTGCGACGCGCGATGCGATCTGGCAAGCGCTTGATTCGGTAGGCTTGCGCGGTTTCGAAGATGTGCCCTGTCACACGCTTTCCGCAGGACAGCAGCGCCGCGTCGGCCTGGCTCGGTTGTATCTGTCGCCCCCACCCTTGTGGATTCTCGATGAGCCCTTCACAGCGCTGGACAAGCATGGCGTGGCGCAGCTCGAACGCTATCTGGCGACCCACTGCGAGCAGGGCGGCATGGTCGTACTGACGACGCATCATTCGCTCGCCGAGATGCCGGCAGGCTTCCGCGAAATAGATCTGGGGCAGCGAGCCGCATGAGTAACGTTTTTACCCTGCTGCTGGCTCGCGAAACGCGTCTGCTGTTCCGTCGGCCGGCGGAACTGGCCAACCCGCTGGTTTTCTTCGCCATCGTCATCGCCCTGTTTCCGTTGGCGGTCGGCCCCGAATCGCAATTGCTGCAAACGATTTCACCTGGATTGATTTGGGTCGCTGCGCTGTTGGCGGTGCTGCTCTCGTTGGACGGACTGTTTCGCAGCGATTTCGAGGATGGTTCGCTCGAGCAGTGGGTCGTTTCGCCGCACCCGTTGGCGCTTCTGGTTCTCGCCAAGGTGCTGGCACACTGGCTGTTTTCCGGGCTGGCGCTGGTGCTGCTCGCCCCGTTACTGGGTCTCATGCTGGGAATGCCGGCCAGTGCGCTGCCGGTCCTGCTGATTTCGTTGCTGCTGGGCACACCAGTGCTCAGCCTGCTAGGAGCGGTGGGGGCGGCGTTGACCGTGGGACTCAAGCGTGGCGGCTTGCTGTTGGCACTACTTATTCTCCCACTCTATATCCCCGTGCTGATCCTCGGCAGCGGGGCGCTGCAGGCAGCGTTGCAGGGGCTACCTGCGCTCGGACACCTATTATGGCTTTCCAGCCTGACTGCTCTGGCAGTTACCCTGACACCCTTTGCAATAGCGGCCGGCCTGAAAATCAGCGTTGGCGAATGACGGACTGCACCATGGATCTATCCGATAGCGGAGCGCGAGTCGCCGATGCGAGACGAGTGGTTTCGATAACGATGAGTTTACTGATCGCGGGCAAGAGGCGGCTGCCCGTTTTCAAGGCAGTATCGCCCTGTGTGGTGGATGTGAGGCGGGTTCTATGAACTGGACGTGGTTCCACAAACTGGGTTCACCCAAATGGTTTTACGAGATCAGCAGCCGCTGGATGCCCTGGCTGGGTTGGGCCGCGTTGCTGCTGATCGGTGTCGGTGTCGTCTGGGGCCTGGCCTTTGCGCCGCAGGATTACCAACAAGGCAACAGCTTTCGCATCATCTATATCCACGTGCCCGCCGCTTTCCTGGCGCAATCTATCTACGTAATGCTCGCCGTCGCCGGCATTGTCGGCCTGGTCTGGAAGATGAAACTCGCCGACGTCGCCCTGCAGCAGGCCGCGCCGATCGGCGCCTGGATGACCTTTATCGCGCTTCTCACCGGTGCGGTGTGGGGCAAGCCGACCTGGGGCGCCTGGTGGGTATGGGACGCCCGGCTTACTTCGATGCTCATCCTTCTGTTCCTGTACTTCGGCATCATTGCGCTGGGGCAGGCGATCAGCAATCGTGACAGCGCAGCCAAGGCCTGCGCGGTGCTCGCCATCGTCGGGGTGGTCAACATTCCGATCATCAAATATTCGGTGGAATGGTGGAACACGCTCCATCAGCCGGCGACCTTCACCGTTACCGAGAAGCCGGCCATGCCGGCCGAGATGTGGCTGCCACTGCTGGTTATGGTGCTGGGCTTCTATTGCTTCTTCACCGTGGTGCTACTGATGCGCATGCGCCTGGAAGTGCTGCGCCGCGAGTCGCGAAGCAGCTGGGTAAAAGCCGAGGTGAAAGCGTTGGCGGGTAAAGCTTTATGAATTTTTCCTCGTTTTCCGACTTCATTGCCATGGGCAACCATGGCCTGTATGTCTGGACTTCTTATGGCATCAGCCTGGCGGTCCTGATTCTCAACGTGGCGTTGCCGGTAATGGCGCGTCGGCGTTATTTGCAAGACGAGGCGCGTCGTTTGCGCCGGGAGGAAATGAAGTGAATCCTGTGCGCAAGAAGCGTCTGTACATCGTACTGGCCATTCTGGCTGGCGTCGGTATCGCGGTGGCGCTGGCATTGTCTGCTCTGCAAGAGAACATCAACCTCTTCTATACGCCGACGCAGATCGCCGCGGGCGAAGCGCCGGAAGGCACGCGGATCCGTGCGGGCGGAATGGTCGAAGAGGGATCGGTACAACGCAGCAACGATTCGCTGACGGTGACCTTTCGTGTCACTGACTACGCTCAGTCAGTCACCATTCAATACCAAGGGATTCTTCCTGACCTGTTTCGTGAGGGGCAAGGAATCGTCGCCTTGGGGCGCATGAATGCGGACGGCATGCTGGTCGCTGACGAGGTGTTGGCCAAGCATGACGAAAATTACATGCCGCCAGAAGTCACGGCAGCACTTGAGAAAAGCGGCAAGAGCAAGCCTTACGCGGGTGGCGAGCAGGAGTACGCGAAATGATCCCCGAACTCGGTCATCTGGCGATGATCCTGGCGCTGTGCCTGGCCTTGGTACAAGGCACGCTTCCATTGATCGGTGCCTGGCGGGGTGATCAGCAATGGATGGGGCTGGCGCAACCGGCCGCGTGGGGACAGTTCTCGTTCCTGGCGTTCTCTTTCGCTTGCCTCACTTACGCTTTCATGGTGGATGATTTCTCCGTGGCCTATGTTGCGCAGAACTCCAACAGCGCCTTGCCCTGGTACTACAAATTCAGCGCGGTGTGGGGGGCACACGAGGGGTCGCTGCTGTTATGGGCCTTCATCCTGGCGGGCTGGACCTTCGCGGTATCGATCTTCTCGCGCCAGTTGCCGGAAGACATGCTGGCTCGGGTACTGGGCGTCATGGGGCTCATCAGCATCGGCTTCCTGCTGTTCCTGATTGTCACGTCAAACCCCTTCGAACGGCTGCTACCGCAGGCACCGATGGACGGACGGGACCTCAATCCGTTGCTTCAGGATTTCGGTCTGGTGGTTCATCCGCCGATGCTCTACATGGGCTATGTCGGTTTCTCGGTAGCCTTTGCGTTTGCCATTGCCGCACTGCTTGGAGGTCGCCTGGATGCCGCCTGGGCACGCTGGTCGCGCCCCTGGACGCTGATCGCCTGGGCATTCCTGGGCATCGGTATCGCCCTCGGCTCCTGGTGGGCCTATTACGAACTGGGCTGGGGCGGTTGGTGGTTCTGGGATCCAGTGGAGAATGCGTCCTTCATGCCTTGGCTGGTGGGCACGGCGTTGATTCATTCGCTGGCGGTGACGGAGAAGCGTGGTGTCTTCAAGAGCTGGACGGTTCTGTTGGCCATCGCAGCCTTCTCGCTCAGTCTGCTGGGTACTTTCCTGGTTCGCTCCGGCGTGCTGACTTCAGTGCATGCGTTTGCGACCGATCCAGCGCGTGGTGTTTTCATTCTGGCGTTCCTGCTGATTGTGATCGGTGGTTCGCTGACGCTGTTCGCCCTGCGCGCGCCGGTGGTAAAGAGCCAGATCGGTTTCGGCCTGTGGTCGCGGGAAACGCTGCTATTGGTCAATAACCTGTTGCTGGTCGTCGCCACCTCGATGATCTTGCTGGGTACCTTGTATCCACTGCTGCTCGATGCGCTGTCGAATACCAAGCTTTCGGTCGGTCCCCCTTATTTCAATGCGATGTTCCTGCCGCTCATCGGCGCGTTGATGCTCGCGCTCGCCGTAGGTGTGCTGGTGCGTTGGAAGGACACGCCGGTGAAATGGCTGGTCGGCATGCTGATCCCGGTGCTGATCACCAGCGCCGTCCTCGGTGGGCTGGGCTCGATGCTATTCGGCGATTTCCACTGGGCCGTACTGGCAGTATGTCTGCTGGCTGCCTGGGTGGTAGCCGCCGGGGTGCGCGACATACTCGACAAGACCCGTCATAAAGGCCTGTTGAAGGGGATCAGAAGCCTGGCGCCGAGCTACTGGGGTATGCAGTTGGCGCATTTCGGTCTGGTGGTCTGTGCGCTGGGAGTGGTGCTGACGAGCCAGCAGAGCGACGAGCGAGATTTGCGTCTGGCTCCCGGAGAGTCGCTGCAGTTGGGTGGTTACAGCTTCGTTTTCGATGGTGCCGAACATTTCGAAGGTCCCAACTTCACCTCCGATAAGGGCACCATTCGCGTCTTCGAGGGCGACAAGCAGGTGGCGACGCTGCATCCGGAGAAACGTCTCTACACCGTGCAGCAGATGCCGATGACCGAGGCGGGCATCGATGCAGGCTTCACTCGCGATCTCTATGTGGCTCTCGGCGAGCCCCTGGATAACGGCGCCTGGGCGGTGAGGGTGCATATCAAGCCGTTCGTTCGCTGGATCTGGATGGGCGCATTGCTGATGTCGCTGGGGGGCGTGCTGTCGGTCAGCGACAAGCGCTACCGGGTGAAGGTCAGGACCCGCGTCCGCGACGCGCTCGGCTTGGCCCGGCAAGGAGCCTAATTAATGAAACGAGTATTGATGTTGCTGCCGTTGGCGATCTTCCTGCTGGTCGCCGTGTTTCTATATCGTGGGCTGTTCCTCGATCCGACCGAGCTGCCGTCGGCGTTGATTGGTAAACCGATACCGTCGTTCACGCTGCCTTCGGTCGAGGATCCACAGCGGCTGATCAGCGCCGCGGATATCAAGGGCAAGCCAGCACTGGTCAATGTCTGGGCGACCTGGTGCGTCGCCTGCAAGGTCGAACATCCGGTACTGAACAAGCTTGCGGAGCAGGGCGTGGTCATTCATGGCGTCAACTACAAGGACGACAATGCCGCGGCGCAGAAATGGCTTAAGGACTTTCACGACCCCTACCAGCTGAACATCAGTGACGAGCAGGGCAGTCTGGGCTTGGACTTGGGCGTGTATGGCGCCCCCGAGACCTTCATCGTCGACAAGCAGGGAATCATTCGCCACAAATACGTCGGCGTCATCGATGAGCGCGTCTGGCGCGAGCAACTCGCCGCGCTGTATCAAGAACTGGTGGACGAATGAAGCAGCTGATCCAGGGGATTGTGCTGGCGCTGTGTCTGGTTGGCGGCGTGCAGGCGGCAATCGACTCCTATGAATTCAAGAGCGATGCTGAGCGGGAGCGTTACCGCACGTTGGTCGAGGAGCTGCGTTGCCCCAAGTGCCAGAACCAGAACATTGCCGACTCCAACGCGCCGATCGCTATGGACCTGCGTCGCGAAATCTACCGCATGGTGGAGGAGGGGCAGAGCAACGAGCAGATAGTGGATTACCTCGTCGCCCGTTACGGCGATTTCGTCCGCTACAAGCCGCCCGTCAATGCCAAGACGCTCTTGCTCTGGTATGGCCCTATTGCTTTGCTGGTACTCGGTTTCGGCGTGCTGGCGTTCATCTTGATCCGCCGCCGTCGAAACTCTGCCGGCTCGGTGTCGAACACTCTTTCCGAGGCCGAGCGTGCGCGTCTCGCCATGTTGTTGGATAAAAAAGAACCATGATCGATTTCTGGATAGGTGCAGGCCTGCTGTTGTTGGCCGCCCTGGCGTTCCTGTTGCTTCCCCTGATGCGGGGGCGTCGGATACAGGCGGAAGAGGACCGGACGGCCCTGAATGTCGCGCTCTACGAAGAGCGGCTCGCTGAGCTGGCCGCACAGCAGTCGGCAGGGACGCTCACCCCGGAGCAGTTCGAGGTGGGACGAGCCGATGCGGCGCGTGAGCTGCTAGACGACACCGAGGGTGACGATACTTCTCGGCGCAGCAACCTGGGCCGAGCGGTGCCGCTGATTGCGGCGATTCTCATGCCGTTGCTGGGGTACGGCCTGTACTTGCATTGGGGGGCGAGCGACAAGCTGGAGCTGGCGCGCGAATTCGCCGAGCAACCTAGAACCATGGAAGAAATGACGACGAGGCTGGAGCGCGCAGTGAAGGCACAGCCCGAGTCCACCGAGGCCTGGTATTTCCTGGCTAGAACTTATATGCGCCAGGATCGTCCCGCCGATGCGGCCGCAGCCTATGAGCAGCTCATCAAGCGCGCGGGTCGCCAGCCGGAGCTTTTGGGCCAATGGGCGCAGGCGCTCTATTTTGCCGAAGACCGCCAATGGTCGACGCAGATGCAGCAGCTGACTGACGAAGCGCTCAAGGGCGATCCTCACGAAGTCACCAGCCTCGGGTTGCTGGGCATTGCAGCCTACGAAGAGCAGCGTTTCGATGAGGCGATAGGGTTCTGGGAGCGCCTGGTCGCAACGCTGCCCGCCGAGGACCCCTCGCGTGAAGCTATTCAGAGTGGCATTGCCCGAGCCCGAGAACAGCTCGGCGAACCGGCTTCGCCAAGCGCGAAGAAACCGGCAAGCGAAACCACTGCCGCTGTCGGTCCCGAACTGACAGTCGATGTGCAGCTGGGCGCCGCGTTGAGTGATAAGGTGCGGCCCACTGACACCGTGTTCGTTTTTGCTCGCGCACTGTCCGGCCCGCCAATGCCATTGGCTGTGAAGCGCCTGACCGTGGCCGATCTGCCCGCTACGGTCAGTTTGAGCGATGCCGATGCAATGACTCCGCAACTTCGCTTGTCCAACTTCGAACAGGTCAAACTGTTTGCCCGTATTTCCAGAAATGGAAACGCCACACAGGGCGAATGGCAGGGCAGCAGCGAACCGCTGGCACCGAGCACCGGCGGCTCGGTCAAGCTGACCATCGATCAACCTGAAACGCCCTGATCGCCAGGGTTCAGGAGGCCAGTGACAATGACGGATTTGGTTTCGACAGCGGTATATCGCTTGCCCAGGGCTGGCGGCGTAGTGATGCTGGCATTGCTGTTGGGAGCCTGCGCGGGTAATCCCTATCAAACATCTGAGCCGGCACGCCGACCGACCCCGCCGGTGTCGGAGCCTCGCGAACCGGTCACGAGTCCACCGCCGGTGCGTACGCCTCCGGCCCCGCGCCCGCCCGCTACGCAAAAAAGCCATCCACGTTATGCGCCGCCGCCACATGCCGCTGCGCATTGGGACAATCGCCTAGGGGTCTATGTCGTGGAAGGGCGGGACATGTTCTACCGTGAGCGGCTCTACTACCGCTGGGACGGCGACTGGTATTGTGCTGGCCGGCCCGATGGGCCTTGGGAGCCGGTCGCGCCTCCAAGCGTTCCTACGGGGCTGCGTGGCTTGCACTGATGCGCCGCAGCCTCGATTTCCAATGAGAACGTTAAAGACGTTTCGCAGGTTGCCGATAAAGGTTCAGACACCGCCAGCAGTGCCGTGTGGCCGTGTAGGTTCGGCCTTGTAACCAGTTCATCCGGAGCGGATTCATGAGTGCAGCAGTCAAACGTCTTGAAGAAACCCGCAGCGCGTTACGCGATGCGATGGCACAGCAGGACTGGACGGCGATCAGCGTCCTGGATCTGCAGTGCCGGCAGGTCGTTGAGGCAGCGATGGTTGAGCCTCGTGAGGACGAGCCGGCACTTCGGCAGCGGCTGCAAGAGCTGGTAAATCTCTACCAGGAGCTGGTCGTCACCTGCCAGACCGAGCAGCGGCGCGTCGCGGACGAACTGCTACAGCTCAATCAATCTCAACGCAACGCCAACGTATATAAGCTGTTTGGTTGAGATCAGGATGACTTCTGCTCATCAGAACAGAAGTCGGTGGGGAACATCAGCGTGGCCGCATACGTCCGGCAACTTTAATCCGGCAACTCGTCTTGGTGGCCACGGCATTCGAAACGTGTCCGTGGACTAGGCGAACGACCGCTCCGCTGATCGCTGCACTTCGCTCCCCTCTGCCTTGCCTACAATCAGTCGATTTTTGATCTTTTGTCGTTGAATCACGTCATAAATTTGACTCGGCGGGTTTTTTTTAATTAACTACTGGCTATCTGCCGATGGCGTAACCGTTTTTAACAAAGACGAGCGCGGCCCCCTTTCAGCCTCTAGAGCTATAAACAAGATGTGGCGTGAAACCAAAATTTTGTTGATAGATGACGACCGGGATCGTCGCCGCGATTTGGCGGTCATTCTTAATTTTCTGAGCGAGGACCATCTGGCCTGCGCCAGCAACGAGTGGCAGGGTACGGTCGAGGCATTGGAGTCGAGCCGCAGCATTCTCGGCGTGATGCTCGGTGACGTTTCGGCCAGGGGCGGCGCGGTAGAGTTGCTCAAGCAGCTCAGCAAGTGGGACGAAAATCTGCCGCTAATGTTGATTGGTGAGCCCGTACCGACGGACTGGCCGGACGAGATTCGTCGGCGCGTGTTGACCAGCCTCGAGATGCCGCCGAGCTATAACAAGCTGCTCGATTCGCTTCATCGGGCCCAGGTCTATCGAGAAATGTATGACCAGGCGAAGGCGCGAGGACGGCAACGCGAGCCCAACCTGTTCCGCAGCCTGGTGGGCACGAGCCGCGCGGTCCAGCACGTCCGCCAAATGATGCAACAGGTCGCCGATACCGAAGCGAGCGTATTGATCCTCGGCGAGTCGGGAACCGGTAAAGAAGTGGTTGCGCGTAACCTTCATTACCATTCCAAACGCCGTGGTGGACCTTTCGTTCCCGTCAACTGCGGGGCGATTCCGGCCGAGTTGCTGGAAAGCGAACTGTTCGGCCATGAGAAGGGCGCATTTACCGGGGCGATCACGTCCCGTGCCGGTCGTTTCGAACTGGCAGAAGGCGGAACGCTGTTCCTCGACGAAATTGGTGACATGCCGCTGCCTATGCAGGTCAAGCTGCTACGGGTTCTGCAGGAGCGCACCTTCGAACGTGTGGGCAGCAATCGTACGCAGAATGCCGATGTCCGGATAATCGCGGCGACCCACAAGGATCTGGAAAAGATGATTGTGGACGGTAGCTTCCGCGAGGATCTCTATTATCGCCTTAACGTTTTCCCCATCGAAATGGCCCCGCTGCGCGAGCGCATCGAGGACATCCCGCTGCTGATGAACGAGCTGATCTCACGCATGGAACATGAAAAGCGTGGTTCCATTCGCTTCAACTCGGCTGCGATCATGTCGCTCTGTCGTCACGATTGGCCGGGCAACGTGCGCGAGCTCGCCAACCTCGTCGAGCGCATGGCAATCATGCATCCCTATGGCGTGATCGGCGTGATGGAGTTGCCGAAGAAGTTTCGCCATGTCGATGACGATGACGAGCAGTACGCCATCAGCGTTCATGACGAAATGGAGGAGCGTGCTGCAATCAATGCGCCCATTGTCGCCGCCGACGCCCACGCCATGCTCCCGGTGGAAGGCCTCGACCTAAAGGATTATCTGGGTAATCTGGAGCAGGGGCTCATCCAGCAAGCGCTCGAGGATGCGGGTGGAGTGGTTGCACGCGCTGCCGAGCGCCTGCGTATTCGGCGGACGACCCTCGTCGAAAAAATGCGCAAGTACGGCATGAATCGCCGCGAAGACGACACGGACGAATAACGTTTCCCCCACGCCGCTAACCGCGGCGGCGTGATATTCCCGCCGATCCTTCTTCAATACCGCTAGAGTTTGTTTCCGTTCTGCTGCGCACGACGTGGCAGCAACAGGCCCTGGGCATGATCCTTGCTGTCGTCACTTCACCGACCATCTTTTGACGGATACGAGTGCCAGTGCCTTCAGCGTTCTCCTCATCAGCGTTAAACCAGTGCCCGAGCGAGACCTCGGCAAGCGGTGAGCTCGAGCAATCGCTTGAGCTGTTTACCCGCATGTCAGGTCGGTTGGGCGCGTCCCAGCAATTCCTGCAGACGCGTGTGGCCGAATTGAAAGACCAACTGGCTGAAACCAGTGCGCAGCGCCGGCGCGAGTTCGAAGAGAAAGAACGCCTGGCCAATCGTCTGCAGAGTCTGCTGGACCTATTGCCTGGCGGCGTCATCGTCATTGACGGCCAGGGCGTGGTCCGCGAAGCCAATCCGGTAGCGCTGGAGCTGCTAGGCGGGCCGCTCGAAGGGGCGCTCTGGCGCGAGGTGATCACCCGCAGCTTCGCTCCGCGTAAGGACGACGGCCATGAAATCTCGCTGAAGGATGGACGTCGCGTGTCCATCTCTACGCGTTCGTTGAATGGCGAGCCTGGACAGTTGGTGTTGCTGACCGACCTGACCGAGACGCGACGATTGCAGGAACAGCTGGCGCGTCACGAACGTTTGTCGGCGCTGGGGCGGATGGTGGCATCGTTGGCTCACCAGATCCGCACGCCGCTTTCCACCGCGTTGCTTTATGCCAGCCACCTGGAGCAGGGCGGCTTGTCCATCGAGCAGCAACAGCGCTTCGCCGGCCGCCTGAAAGACCGCCTGAACGAACTGGAGCATCAGGTCCGCGACATGCTGGTGTTTGCTCGCGGCGACCTGCCTCTGGAGGATCGGCTGGCTCCGACCGAACTGCTGGCTGCGCTGCGTGCAGCGGCCGCAGCGAAAGTGGAGGGTGTTGCTGTTCGCTGGCAATGCGATGTCTCGAGCGGCGCGCTTCTGTGTAATCGCGACACGCTGGTCGGTGCGCTGCTCAACTTGATGGAGAACGCGCTGCAGGCTTGTGGCAAGCAGCCAAGACTGAAAGTGCATCTCTATGCGCGTGACGCAGTGCTGCGTATCAGCATCAGCGACAATGGTGCAGGAATGGATGCGGCAACCCTGTCCCGACTCGGGGAACCCTTTTTTACCACCCGAGCGACTGGAACCGGGCTGGGTGTGGCGGTGGTCAAATCGGTGGCGCGGGCTCACTCAGGTGCGCTTGAGTTGCGTTCCCGGCCGGGTAGAGGAACCTGTGCGACCCTTCAGCTGCCGTTGCTTCCGGCGTCCTTGCCGGCAATTTCGGAGTGAAGCCCATGGCTGCGAAGATTCTGCTGGTCGAAGACGACCGTGCTCTACGCGAGGCGCTAGGCGATACGCTCGAGCTCGGTGGCTATTCCTATCACGCGGTCGATAGCGCCGAGGCCGCGCTTCGGGCGCTGGAGCAGGGTGGCTTCGGCCTGATCGTCAGTGACGTGAACATGCCTGGTATGGACGGTCATGCCTTGCAGGGGCTGGTCCGCCAGCGATACCCGCAGCTACCGGTCCTGCTGATGACGGCGTTTGGTGCTGTGGAGCGAGCGGTCGAGGCGATGCGTCAGGGGGCGGTGGATTATTTGGTCAAGCCGTTTGAGCCGCACGTTCTGCTCGGACTGGTCGCTCGCCATGCTTGTGGCCAACTTGGTTCAGCCGACGAGGATGGCCCGGTGGCCGTCGAACCGACAAGTCAGCAGCTGTTGGCTCTGGCGGCCCGAGTCGCGCGTAGCGATTCGACCGTGCTGGTTTCCGGTGAGTCCGGTACCGGCAAAGAGGTGTTGGCCCGCTATATCCATCAGCAATCAGCGCGCGCCGACAAGCCTTTCATTGCGATCAACTGTGCGGCAATACCGGACAATATGCTCGAGGCGACTCTGTTCGGTCACGAGAAAGGTGCTTTCACTGGCGCCATCGCCACGCAGCCGGGCAAGTTCGAGCTGGCCGAAGGCGGCACGCTGCTGCTCGACGAGATTTCCGAGATGCCGCTGGCGCTTCAGGCCAAGTTGCTGCGCGTGCTGCAGGAGCGCGAGGTCGAACGTGTCGGCGGTCGTAAACCTATACCGTTGGATATCCGTATCGTCGCTACGACCAACCGTGACCTGGCTGATGAGGTTCGTAACGGGCGTTTCCGTGAGGATCTTTTCTATCGGCTCTCCGTGTTTCCGCTCGCCTGGCCGGCGCTGCGGGACCGACCGGCGGACATCGTGCCGCTGGCCGAGCGATTGCTGGCCAATCATGCGCGGAAAATGCGTCAGCCAAGCGCCATGCTTACGGCCGAGGCGTGTGATTGTCTTCTCCGTCACGCCTGGCCGGGCAATGTCCGCGAGTTGGACAACGCCATTCAGCGCGCATTGATTCTGCAGCAAGGCGGCCTGATCCGCCCCGAGGATTTATGTCTGACGTCCACGGCCGGCTTCGCTGCGCTGGCCAGAAGTTCCGCAGCCAGCATCGCGCCGGTGTACCCATCTCAGGCTGCCTCGACAGGATCTGCCGAGACGGCTGGTGCGCTGGGTGAAGATCTGCGTCGTCGCGAGTTCGAGGTGATTCTCGAGACCTTGCGAGCAGAGCGCGGTCGCCGCAAGGAGACCGCTGACCGGCTGGGGATCAGCGCACGCACCCTGCGCTATAAATTGGCTCAAATGCGTGATGCTGGCATGGACCCGGAAACAGCCTTACGAACCGGCTGAACCGCTTCGATGCGATCGCTACCGGCGGCTCTGATAAGCTCCAGCCATCATCATCGCTTATGAGGGGCTGGGTATGGATGAAGGGTTCTGGAAACGACGCTGGGCACGCAACGAAATCGGTTTTCACCTGAACGAGGTCAATCCTTATCTACGCCGCCACTGGCCCGGTTTGCAGCTGGCCGAAGGTGCCCGGGTGCTGGTGCCGCTGTGCGGCAAGAGTCTCGACATGGCCTGGTTGTCCGAGCAGGGCTTTGCGGTGCTTGGCATCGAGCTGAGCGAGCGCGCGGTCGAAGACTTTTTCGCCGAGCAACAGCTGCCAGCCGAGGTGAGCATCCAGGGCGAGTTCAAGGTCTATCGCGCCGGCGCGCTGGAAATCCGCTGTGGCGATTTCTTCTCGCTAAGCCATCAAGACGTGGCCGACTGCCAGGGACTGTACGATCGTGCTGCGTTGATTGCGTTGCCCCCAGACATGCGTCAGCGCTACGTCGAACACCTGACGGATATCCTTGCGCCGAGCTGTCAGGGTTTGCTGATTACCCTGGATTACGAACAGGAACAAATGGCTGGCCCGCCATTCGCTGTGAGTGACGCCGAAGTTCGGCAGTCCCTTGGCTTGCATTGGAACCTTCAGGAACGGGCAAACGTGCTGGACGACGACGGCAACTGGAAATTTCTCCAACGCGGGCTAACGCGCCTGGATGAAAGTTGCTATCGGCTCGGCGGCCGGCAATAGAACGCCCCCGCTATGTTGGCGAGGTGTTCTCGAACGCTTCGCAGAAGCTTTGGGTGCTTCACGAGCCTGAATTCGATATTCGCCTGGTTGGCATCTACTGGAACGGCACCGGCTGAGTACGAGCGTTGAGAGGAGGGCGTCGCTTTTGCATTCCAGGGCTGAGGGCGGCTGGCGCCGCCCTCGTTTTTTTCTATCCGTTCGTTCAACCGCGCTGGCGCAGGGCCTCGATGCGGTCTTCCAGCGACGGGTGCGTCATCAGCAATCCCGCCAGGCCGTTACGCAGGGCACCGTTGATGCTGAAAGCCTTGAGGCTGTCCGGCATATCCACCGGCACGCCCTGTTCCGCGCGCAGCCGCTGCAGCGCGCCGATCATCGCGCTAGTGCCGGCCAGCTGTGCGCCTGCTTCGTCAGCACGGAATTCACGCTTGCGCGAGAACCACATGACAACGATGCTGGCAAGAATGCCCAGCACCAGTTCCGCAAAGATGGTCGCAATGAAGTAGCCGATACCGTGACCATCTTCGTTCTTCAGGATCACACGGTCGACGAAGCTACCGAAGATCCGCGCGAAGAACATGACGAATGTGTTCACCACGCCCTGAATCAGTGCCAGGGTCACCATGTCGCCGTTGGATACATGACCGATCTCATGAGCCAGTACGGCTTTGACCTCGTCCGGCGAAAAGCGCTCGAGCAAGCCCTGGCTGACGGCGACCAGTGCGTCGTTCTTATTCCAGCCGGTGGCGAACGCGTTGGCTTCGTAGGCGGGGAAAATACCCACTTCCGGCATTTTGATGCCGGCGTCGCGGGAAAGCTGCTCGACGGTTTGCAACAGCCATTGCTCATGGCGCGTGCGGGGTTGGCTGATGATCTCGGTGCGCGTGCTCATCTTCGCCATCCACTTGGAGATGAACAGCGAAATCAGTGCACCGGCGAATCCGAAGACGGCACAGAATGCTAACAGGCTGCCGTAGTTCTGACCCGTGTAACGATCCACTCCGAGTAGCTTCAGGGTGATGCTGGCAACGACCAATACAGCCAGGTTAGTGGCCAAGAACAAGAAAATGCGCATCATGTTGCGGCAGACTCCAAGGGGAACAATAAGGAACGATAGGCTATATAAGGGGCGGGCCGGCGCTATTCAACCGGGCGACTATTTCAAGCTATGTCGCCTGTACCGCCGATGCGCTCAGGGCTGGCTGGATAGGGTGCTGGTGAATAGCTGGCGGGTCAGTTGAGCGAGCCGTTCGCCATGCCCCTCTTGTAGTGCTTGGCGGAGCTGGTAAGCCAGGCTCGAGTGAACCCGGCGTACGCTGGGGGGAAGGGATTCGACACCATTCGCGGTGTCGTCGAGCGTACGGGTCAAGCACAGGAATGCCTTTTCGGTCAGCACGGCCTGGTCGACAGCGAGAAACTGAATAGTGCTTTCGAATCGCACATAGCCTTCTTCGGCCAGCCACAGCAGCGCGCCCAGACAACTCTGATGCCGCTTGCTGGGTAGGCCGAACTCGTCGGGCTCTTCGTGACCGATGAGGTCTTCTACATACAGGGTTATCTTCCGTGGGAAGGCCTGATAGAGCATCAGGAGGCCGGCCGCAGCGTCCCGGTAGAAGTCATCGATCTGCAAATCCATCGAAGCTACTGGCTGTAAGTTTTGAGGAAGCTGCCAATGCGACCGATCGCCTGCTCGAGATCATCGACCCGGGGCAGGGTGACCACGCGGAAATGATCCGGCCATGGCCAGTTGAAGGCGGTGCCCTGAACGATCAATAGCTTCTCGGAGAGCAACAAATCGAGCACGAACTTCTCATCGTTGTGAATCGGGCAGATCTTTGGGTCGATCCGAGGGAAGGCATAGAGCGCGCCCATCGGCTTCACGCAGCTGACGCCGGGAATGTCGTTGAGCAGTTCCCAGGTTCGGTTGCGTTGCTCGAGCAGCCGGCCCGGCGGCAGCACCAGGTCGTTGATGCTCTGATAGCCGCCGAGGGCTGTCTGGATGGCATGTTGCGACGGCACGTTGGCGCACAGGCGCATGTTGGCGAGGATATCGATGCCCTCGATGTAGCTCTGCGCCTTGTGCTTGGGCCCTGTGATCACCACCCAGCCGGAGCGGAAGCCGGCGATTCTGTAGGACTTGGACAGGCCATTGAACGTCAAACAGAGAACGTCAGGCGCCAGGGACGCCGTGCAGACGTGCACCGCATCGTCGTAGAGAATCTTGTCGTAGATCTCGTCGGAGAACAGCACCAGCTTGTGCTGACGAGCCAGTTCGACCATGCCCTCCAGTACTTCGCGCGGATAGACGGCCCCGGTTGGGTTGTTCGGATTGATCAGCACCAGCGCCTTGGTATTAGGCGTGATCTTGGCCTTGATGTCGGCCAGATCCGGCCACCAGTTGGCTTGCTCGTCGCACAGGTAGTGCACCGGTTTACCGCCCGCCAGGCTCACTGCTGCGGTCCATAGCGGGTAATCGGGTGCCGGAATGAGCACCTCGTCCCCGTTGTTGAGCAGCGCCTGCATGGACATCACGATCAGCTCCGACACGCCATTGCCGAGGTAGATATCCTCGATGGTCACGCCTTCCACCTGCTTCTGCTGGTAGTACTGCATGATCGCCTTGCGGGCGCTGAACAAGCCTTTGGAATCGCTGTAACCTTGCGCCGTTGGCAGGTTGCGGATCACGTCCTGAAGGATTTCCTCCGGCGCTTCGAAACCGAACGGCGCCGGGTTGCCGATGTTCAGCTTGAGGATGCGATGGCCTTCCTCTTCCAGGCGTTTGGCGTGCTTGAGCACTGGCCCACGGATGTCGTAGCAGACATTGGCGAGCTTGTTCGATTTGCTGACCTGCATGATCCTGAGTGTCCCGAAGTGAAGACGCGCCTGGCTTGTGGATGACAGGCGGCGTTTGGCATGAACCCCGGCGCCTTGGCAGCCTGCAACCTCGCTGCCAGACTAGGCGTCTAAGAGCAACGCATCATACGTGCGGCCCGACCACCGGAAAAGGTACAGATCCGCCCTTTTTAAGAGAGGGTCTGTTTCCGCTTCGTTTGCGGTCGCGCCGGAGCCTGTTTTTGCGCGAGGCAAGGCATGAGGAGGGAAGTTTGGTTATTCCAAATGAACGACGAATAACGCCGCAGCGCGCAAAAACAGGCTCCGGCTCTTCGGGTTGCGCGGCAAGTTTCGCCATGCCGCGTTGCGGGATTTGACAAGGAACAACCATTTACCTGCAGCAACGCGGCTTGCGAACGAAACGGAAACAGACCCTTAAGAGGTGTACCGATGGACAAGCTTGAAAAACCGCTTGAAATCTGGCGTGAAGAGCTCTCCGACGAGCAGTTTCAAGTCTGCCGACTGGGAGCCACCGAGCGCCCATTCACCGGCAAGTACAACGATACCAAGACGCCCGGCACCTATCATTGCGCCTGTTGCGATGCGCCGTTGTTCGACTCGGATGCCAAATTCGATTCCGGCTGTGGTTGGCCGAGCTACTTCCAGCCCGTCAGTTACACGGCGATTGCCAGCGTCGATGATTTCAGCCACGGCATGCATCGTATCGAGGTCAAATGCGCGCGGTGCGATGCTCATCTTGGTCACGTGTTCCCCGACGGCCCAGCGCCGACCGGTATGCGTTACTGCATCAATTCTGCTTCGCTCAACCACAAGCCGCGCGTCGTCTGACGGCGTTTCGCAACGCCTCCACGAGATACCGCCATGCGCGATCCGTTGTTCGAAATTCCATGCGTCACCATTGACGGTCAGCAGAAGACCCTTGCCGACTTCGATGCGAAGCTGTTGTTGGTGGTCAATACGGCCAGCAAGTGTGGTTTCACGCCCCAGTACAAGGGGCTGGAGGCGCTCTGGGATCGCTATCGCCAGCAAGGTTTGGTGGTGCTCGGCTTCCCCTGTGATCAGTTCGGCCACCAGGAGCCGGATGACGAGGAACAGATCGCTGCTTTCTGCGAGCGCAACTTCGGCGTCAGTTTTCCCCTGTTTGCCAAGGTTAAGGTCAATGGCGGCGAGGCCCACCCGTTGTTCGTGCAGCTCAAGAAGCGCGCCCCGGGCTTGCTCGGCAGTAAGGCAATCAAGTGGAATTTCACCAAGTTTCTGATCGCTGATGATGGACGCTCGGTTGAGCGTTTCTCTTCGCGCACTCCGCCGGAGGCGTTGACAGCGCACATCGAAGCTCATCTGTAACCCTTCGCAGCAGCGCCTGAAGAGGCGTGTCTGCATGCCCATAATGGAGTCGTTGAAATGGATGCCGAGCTGAAGGCCTTTCTGCAGCGCGCCGATGCACTGATGGCGCGCCTTGAACCCCTGCTGCCTGCGCCACGTGAGCCAGTGGATTGGAGCCGTAGCTTGGCGGCGCGCTGGCACCGCGAGGGGCAGGGCGGTTATCTGCAGGCGCTGAGCGTGTCGCTCGATCTGAATCTGGCGGATTTGATCGGTATCGATCGACAGCGAGAGCTGCTATCGAACAATACCCGTCAGTTCGTTTCCGGCTTGCCAGCGAACCATGTCCTGCTCTGGGGCGCGCGCGGGACAGGCAAATCTTCGCTGATTCGGGCTCTGCTGGCTGAGCATGCGTCAGCAGGGTTGCGCCTGATCGAAATCGAACGTGACCATCTGGCTGATCTGCCGAAAGTCGTCGATCAGCTCGCCAGCCAATCTCAGCACTTCGTGGTGTTCTGCGATGACCTTTCATTCGAGGCGGGTGAGGGCGATTACCGCGTTCTGAAAAGCGTACTGGACGGCTCGCTGGAGCGTGCGCCGGAAAACGTTCTGCTGTACGCCACGTCGAATCGCAGGCATCTCGTGCCTGAGCGTCAGAGCGATAATGAAAACTGGCAAATGATCGATGGCGAACTGCATCCCAACGAAGCGGTGGAAGACAAGATCGCCCTGTCGGATCGCTTCGGCCTTTGGTTGTCGTTCTATCCCTTTAGTCAGGAGCACTATTTGGACGTGGTGCGGCACTGGATCGGTTCGCTGGCCGAGCAGGCCGGACTGAGTTGGCGCTGGGATGACGCGCTGGAGAAAGACGCGATTCGCTGGGCCACCGCACGGGGCAATCGAAACGGTCGTTGTGCCTATCAGTTCGCTCGGCAATGGGTGGGCATCCACCTGCTCTGAGGGAACGACAGGGCAGCGCATGGTGCGCTTGAGCCCGCTCCGGGGCTCGATAAGCCATTTGCCGCGAAGGGGCCGCTCGTTTCAGCCGTACGGTGGCCTTGTGTGAGGTCGCTGCCTCCGAGCGACGCGTGGTCTTGCCCACGCAGGCGCGCATCGGAGTCAGCTGGGCTGCACCGCCTTTTTGCCCATTTCGATGAGTTTGGCGGTCATTCGCTGTTCGCCGGGAAGCAGGCTCTGTACTGAGGCGATCGTTTTTACCCGTGCGAAATGCTCCACCAGCTTCGGCCAGCGATTGGCATCGATCAGCTCGCCGCCATACTCCATATTGATCAGTTGGCAGGTGAGGGCGATATCGGCCATCGAGAGTCGATCGCCAACAAAATAAGATCGTTGGCCCAACTGCTGTTCGAGATAGTCAAAGTGCGGTGGCAGCTTTTGGTTCAGTGCGATTTGCACGCTTTCTTCATTGCACGGATGGCCAGCGCTCGGCTTCAGTACGCGGTTGCGGAACACTCCGAAAGTGGTCAGAGGCGCCAGCTCGTAATCAGCATATTTCTCCAGCCAGCGAATCTGCGCGCGCTCCACTGAGCTGTTTCCGTACAGCCGCGCGGTCTGTTCGTAGGTCTCTTCAAGGTACTGGCAGATCACGCTGGAGTCGGCGAGGCACAACTCTCCATCCTTCATGGCCGGAATGCGGCCAAGCGGGTTGAGCTGCAGATACCACTCGGGTGGGGTGAAAGGCATGACGACTTCGAGCTGGTAATCCAAGCCTTTCTCCAGCAGGCAAAGGCGGACTTTGCGAACGAATGGCGACAGGGGAGCACCGAAAACGGTTAGCGACATACAGATTCTCCGCGACAGGGATAGTGGCAGCCGGGTGCGAAGGTCAGTATTGCGGCGAGGTACGCAAGATCGCTGGTGCGTCTTGCAGCTCAAATCACTGCCAAGCCACGTCCCGGCTCACGCCTAGTAAATGTTGTTCTTTTTCCAGTCATCTTCGCTTTCGAGGTTTTTCAAACCTTCGGTCAGCTCGCTGGGTTCGTCAAGGTTTGGTTGCAGTTGTGTCTGCTCCAGCTTATTGGCATGCGCATAGCTCGCTTCGAGCTGCGCCAGCTGGGCCTGATACTCGGCCGGGTTGGGTTGCTTGCGTACGTGCTGAATACCCCGTTCGAAGGCTAGGCGTGCCTTGTGCGCACTGCCTTGCTGCAGAGCCTGCTGACCGACGTTGGTGAAGTACTCGACGTGCAGTATCACCATCATCCGCTGGATTTGCTGAATCCAGCGTTTGGCGGCTATTGAATCCAGCTGATTCTGTTTGTTGGCCCATATTATCTGAGCGTGCAGATCTTCCAGCAGCAGGCGTATTTCCTTGGCCTGGGCCTCGGTGACCACCTTCACCGGCGCGTTCTGTAACGGAATCTCCTCGCCCTGGGCAACAGCTTTGCGCAGCGCGTCGATGCGAGTGCTGACGGTCGCGTTCTTCTTGTCCAGCGGCAATAGCCGTTCGCCTAGATGCAGCTCCAGGCGCGCCAGCAATAGCTTGAGCGCGGGTGTCATCATCTGCCCTGGAAAACTCTCGGACAGATTGGCGCAGCGGCGCATGCGATCACTGAGCTCGGCTCGCATGCGAGCCTTTTCCAGATTGTTTTTTTCGACGATCTGGTTGATGACGCCAATTGCTATCAGTACGAACAGGCCAGCGATGACCAACCCTGCAATCAGAACTGGGGACACGAGACGCACCTCTCTTCGGGCGGTTTTATGGCGAGTGTAGAGCGTTGGATGTCAAGCTGATAGCTCAATGCACCTCAGCAGATTCAAGCTCGAAAAAATTTTCACATGACGCTTGACGACCCTATCAGGGGTCCATAGAATGCGCGCCACTTGCAGCGTGAAGCACATCGCAGACGCTGGAAGCCGGAATGAAAGCTGTAGTTTCCGGGCTGCGTCCCCTTCGTCTAGTGGCCTAGGACACCGCCCTTTCACGGCGGTAACAGGGGTTCGAGTCCCCTAGGGGACGCCATTTTTGTTGCAAATGATGCGGGAATAGCTCAGTTGGTAGAGCACGACCTTGCCAAGGTCGGGGTCGCGAGTTCGAGTCTCGTTTCCCGCTCCAAATTTGCTTCAAGCCTTAAATAAAAGGCGCTGAAGCGCGAAGAGAAAGCGACCTTAAGGTCGCTTTTTTCGTTTTCGCATTCTTAATGCGGTTCGGCGTGCGCTGTTTTCAATCACGAACACGGCGATTGCTGCTTCCATTTACCGCTGACTGACCGCATCGCTCTAAAATCCTGGGCCGCCGAGACGATGTTTCCACCGGCCAAGTGTGCTTGGTAAAAATCCACGCACGCCAGCGTTCTCCCGTGTCCTGCGCCTGATCGTCAGGGCCCCCTCGATCAATTTAAGTTCCCCCGGCGTCGCGAGTGGATGGTCAGTGCGCGTTGGGATCGAGGCCATGCATCGGCCAGGCCCTTGCATTCAAACTCAGCGAGTCGCTTATGGTCATATCCCGTAAGACGCTCGTCGCGCCTTTGGCATAGTGGTGTCCGTGGGTCGCTCGCAGCTTGACCGTCCGCGCATCTCACTTGCTGCATTGGCGACAAAGACATCATATGGGGCCTTCATCATGGCAAGCACTCAAAGCGCAGCAGCGACGCTACGCTCGGTATGGATCGCGCATGCGCAGGCAAACCCCGTTGTTACATTAGGCCTGGCAGGCACACTTCTGGTCGTACTGTTGTTGTCGATTGCGAGTGGCTATAACGCGCTTCAGAACGGCAACGAGAGCAACGTCCGCTACGCGTTGCTCGGCGGTACGGCGGGCTTCGTTGCCACGGCGTTGGGTGCGCTGATGGCCATCGTGCTGAACAATATTTCCACGCGCACCCAGGACAGCATGCTTGGCTTCGCTGCCGGCATGATGCTCGCCGCCAGTTCGTTCTCGCTGATTCTCCCTGGCATTGCCGCCGCCAGGGAACTGTTCGGCAGTGGGCCGGCCGCCGCATTGACCGTCGTGGCTGGCCTCGGGATCGGCGTGTTGCTGATGCTTGGGTTGGACTATTTCACGCCGCATGAGCATGAAAGCGCGGGCGCCTTTGGTCCGAATCACCAGCGCATAAGCCGGGTCTGGCTGTTCGTGTTTGCGATCATTCTTCACAACGTTCCGGAGGGCATGGCGATCGGAGTGAGTTTCGCCAATGGCGATTTGGGTGTCGGTTTGCCGCTCACCACGGCGATTGCCATACAAGACATTCCTGAGGGGCTGGCCGTCGCGTTGGCTTTGCGGACCACCGGTCTCTCCCCAGGGCGCTCGATATTGGTCGCTGCAGCATCCGGCTTGATGGAGCCGCTCGGCTCGTTGGTGGGACTGGGAATATCCAGTGGTCTAGCCGTCGCGTATCCGATCAGTCTCGGATTGGCTGCTGGCGCGATGATTTTCGTGGTCTCGCACGAGGTAATTCCCGAAACTCACCGCAACGGTCATCAGACCCCGGCAACGGTCGGCTTGATGGGCGGCTTCGCGGTTATGATGTTTCTCGATACCGCGTTTGGCTAGGCGCTGTTCTTCGGTTCTGGATCGATGTGATGCTCGGCCTGGTTTGGGCTATTTCGCGGTGCGGTGTCGCCGGCGCCGCCTTTCAATCGACGGCCCGGGCTGGAGAGATGGTCGGCTATAACTGTTCAAGCAACCGTCGCGCGACTTCCTGGCCGCTGAGCCAGGCCCCTTCGACGCGGCCTGAGAGACACCAGTCGCCGCAGGCATACAACCCGAGGTGGGCATCCGCCAATGCGCCCCATTCATGAGACTGGCTCGGGCGTGCGTAGAGCCAGCGATGGGCAAGGGTGAATTCTGGAGCGGGCACCACGCAGTCGATCAGCTCGGCAAACGCGCCGTGCAAATGTTCAATCACCGATTCCCTGGCCATGTCGAGGTGTTGCCGGCTCCAGGCACTGCTGGCGTGCAACACCCATAGGTCGAGCGGGTCGTCACGTCCGGGCCTGCTGTGATGACGGGCCAGCCAGTCAAGCGAGTCGTCCTGAACGAAGCAGGCCTCGAGGCTGGTTTCGAGCGGCTTGGCGAAGCCCAGGGCGACGGACCAGGTGGGTTCCATTGCAACACTGGCGGCGACGGCGGCCAGCTTCGGTGCCGAAGCCAGCAGCGTGCTGGCCTGGGGCGCAGGAATGGCGACGACCACCTGGCTGAACGGACCATGGCTGCTTCCTTCGGCGTCGACCAGTTTCCAGTATTCCTCGCCCCGAAAGACTTCCGTTATTCGACAGCTAAGCTTGACTGGCAGCTCGCCGAGCAGTCCGGCAGCAATCGCACTCATGCGGGGAACGCCCACCCAACGCAATTGCTCATCTGCCGAGGGCGACAGCTGCCCGCTGCGGGACTGATAGAGGTTGGGCGACCACTCGGCGACCCAGCCCTGGGTCTGCCACTGACGTACGGCCTCGGTGAAGCGCCGGTCGCGTGCGGTGAAATACTGAGTACCGAGATCCAGATGGCCGGCGTCGCTGCGCTTGCTGGCCATCCGTCCGCCCAGGCCGCGGCTCTTGTCGAACAGCTGTACGGGTTGTCCGGCCGCATGCAGGGCCTGCGCGGCGGAGAGCCCTGCAATGCCGGTGCCGACGATGGCAATGGGAGCTTTGCTCATGCTTACCTCTTTCGATAGCGCCGCCAGTCTCCGCTGCGCGACAACTGCGCTGGTTCGTTCGGTCCTGGTGCCGTTTCGAGAGCAAAACGGCAACGCTATTGCGTTCCCTATCCTCGAACAGACCGTTGTTTTTGCATAGGGGTTCGGGTCGATAGAAGACACATGACACGTATATTTTTATCCGGGCTGACGGGCGGTGACGAGGAGGGTGCTCCCCGGTCTGGCGGACGCAGCTTCATCGAGATGAAACTGCGTCAGGCTGAGCTGGGCAATACTTCACTTCGACCATGCGGTGGTGTGTATCGTCCTAATAAAACTGCTGATTGGCTTTCGCCGTTCTTACGACGCAGCTTCGCGATGGCGAGCTGCACCTTTCGCTGTAGGTCGGGTTGCCGATCCGCTGCGTTCTTTTAATACCTGGCGCGTCAATGCGTTAGCGCCTGCATGGCCCGCATGGATGGTTGTAAGTTGGGAATAAGCCGGTACAATGGCGCCGCTCGCCGCCAGGCGGGTTTTGTTATGGTGGGCCCTGCCGGTCCCCCCGCAACGATCAGCCGTGAACCCGGTCAGGCCCGGAAGGGAGCAGCCGCAGCGGTGACATTGTGTGCCGGGGTGTGGCTGGTAGGGTTCACCTCCATAACGTCTATCTATCCCCATCGTTTCATTGCCCTGGTGTCATCGGCTCCGGCGATCGCCTGTGTCTGCCGTTTGCGCCCGTTCGGCCACCAAGCCTGTATTCTGATGCCTCAGGACTGCACCTAAGCACGTGGTCCGGGCGTTTCTTGCAAAGGAGTAGTGGGTTTGTCGATCAGAGCCAGCTGGGACATCTTCTGCGTTGTCGTTGATAACTATGGCGACATCGGCGTGACCTGGCGCCTGGCGCGGCAGTTGGTCGCCGAGCATGGCCAGCGGGTACGGCTCTGGGTTGATGATCTGAACACCTTCGCCCGGCTCTGTCCGGGTACCAGTGCCACGGTCAGTCAGCAATGGCATGACGGCGTCGACGTGCGGCACTGGTCAGCCGACTGGCCGGGTGCTGAGCCGGCTGACCTGGTGATCGAGGCCTTCGCCTGCCAGCTGCCCGCGGCCTATATCGAGGCGATGGCCCGCAGTGAGCGTCGTATTCTCTGGCTAAACCTGGAATACCTCAGCGCAGAAGACTGGGTGGTGGGTTGCCATGCGCTGCCGTCGATGCAGCCCGATGGCCTGCAAAAGTATTTTTTCTTTCCAGGTTTCGAGCAAGGCACCGGTGGCTTGATTCGCGAAGGCGATCTGCTGGCACGGCGGGAGGCGTTCCAGAAAAGTCCAACGCTGCGTGAAGCCTTTCTGCAGAGCTTCGAGCTGGCCGTACAGCCTGGCGCGCGGTTGATATCGCTGTTCGCTTACGAAAACCAGGCCGTTGCGCAGTGGCTCGATGCGCTGGCTGTCGATACGCGTCCGACGCAGTTGCTGGTGCCGGAGGGGCGGGTTCTCGGTGACGTGGCGCGCTGGTTGGGGGTGGAACAGCTACAGGCTGGCGACCGTCATGCCCGGGGAGCGCTGCAGATCGCAGTGCTGCCGTTTATGACGCAAAACCAGTACGACATGCTTCTGTGGTGCTGTGACTTCAACGCCGTACGCGGCGAGGAGTCCTTCATTCGCGCGCAATGGGCGGGGCGCCCGCTGGTCTGGCATATCTACCCCCAGGAGGAAGATGCGCACTGGGACAAGCTCAACGCCTTTCTGGACCTATATATCCACGATCTTTCTCCGCAGGCTACGGCTGCATTGCGTGAGTTCTGGCGAGCCTGGAACGATGGCGTTGGTAGTGGCCTCGCTTGGGCCGGCCTGCTGGCGCACGAGACGGAGCTAAGGGCGCATGCGGATAGATGGACACACAAGCAGGTAGCCAATGGCGATCTGGCCGGAAAGCTGGTGTTTTTTTACACAGATTGGCTATGATACGCGGCCTGTTTTTTGTCTCTAATTCCATTCGGATATTCGTATGAAAACCGCACAAGAGTTCCGTGCCGGCCAAGTGGCCGTTATCAACGGCGCACCCTGGGTCATCCAGAAAGCCGAGTTCAACAAGTCCGGTCGTAACAGTGCCGTCGTGAAGATGAAGCTGAAGAACCTGCTCAACGGTTCTGCTACTGAGACTGTGTACAAGGCAGATGACAAGCTGGAGCCGGTAATTCTCGAGCGCAAGGAAGTGACCTATTCCTACTTCGCCGACCCGCTCTACGTTTTCATGGACGAAGAGTTCAATCAGTACGAAATCGAAAAAGACGATCTCGAAGGCGTGATGACCTTCATCGAAGACGGCATGACGGACGTCTGCGAAGCCGTTTTCTACAACGACAAGGTGATCTCGGTTGAACTGCCGACCACCATCGTTCGTGAAATCGTCTACACCGAGCCGTCCGTACGCGGCGACACCTCCGGCAAGGTCATGAAGACCGCCCGCCTGAAGAACGGTGCCGAGCTGCAAGTGTCCGCCTTCTGCGAAATCGGTGACTCGATCGAGATCGACACCCGTACCGGCGAGTACAAGTCCCGTATCAAGGCCTGATACAGCCTGCGCGGACAAGCCCGGCCTGACGCCGGGCGACTCGATGACGAACCCCGCCTTGTGCGGGGTTTTGTTTTTCTGGGATCTGGTAATTGCCGCGGGGCGCGCCTCAGGCGAAAAGCACTGCGGATGCGCTTTGGCCTTTCTTGTGGCGCGCCCTCGGGGCGGAGCTTTTGCTTTTGAGCCGGCCGCAAGCTCGCGTTCGCCGCGGATCGCGGCTCCCAAAAGGTGGCTCGGTGCGCGCCGTGGCTTTCTGTAGGAGCCCCGCCCTCGGGGCGAAGCTTTTGCTTTTGAGCCGACCGCAAGCTCGCGTTCGCCGCGGATCGCGGCTCCCACAAAAGGTGGCTCGGTGCGTGCTGTGGCTTTCTGTAGGAGCCCCGCCCTCGGGGCGAAGCTTTTGCTTTTGAGCCGGCCGCAAGCTCGCTTTCGCCGCGGGTCGCGCCTCCCACAAAATGCGGCTCGGTGCGCGCTGTGGCTTTCTTGTAGGACGCCCGCCCTCGGGGCGAAGCTTTTGCTTTTGAGCCGGCCGTGGCCCGCTTTCGCCGCGGGTCGCGGCTCCCACAAAAGGTGGCTCGGTGCGCTCCGTGGCTTTCTGTAGGAGCCCCGCCCTCGGGGCGAAGCTTTTGCTTTTGAGCGGGCCGCAAGCTCGCATTCGCCGCGGGTCGCGGCTCCCATAAAAGGCGGCTCGGTGCCCGCTGTGGCTTTCTGTAGGAGCCCCGCCCTCGGGGCGAAGCTTTTGCTTTTGAGCCGGCCGCAAGCTCGCTTTCGCCGCGGGTCGCGGGTCCCACAAAAGGTGGCTCGGTGCGCGCCGTGGCTTTCTGTAGGAGCCCCGCCCTCGGGGCGAAGCTTTTTGCTTTCGAGCGGGCCGCAAGCTCGCTTCAGCCGCCCCAGATCCAACCCACCAAGAGGTAGCAGAGCAGGGTGACCAGTACGACACCGAACAGGTTCAGGGCAAAACCGGCTTTGATCATGGACTGGATCGGCAGCTGACCGGTGCCGAACACGATGGCGTTCGGTGGCGTGGCCACTGGCATCATGAAGGCGCAGCTGGCGGCGACAGCGGCCGGTATCGCGAGCATCTCCGGCGACATGCCCTGCGCGACCGCCAACGCACCCAGCAAGGGCAGAAAGGCGGCTGCCGTTGCGGTGTTGGAGGTGATCTCCGTGAGAAAAATGATCACCAGCGCGACGACGCCGATCATCAGAACCAGCGGCAAGGCCTCGAAGGCACCCAGGCTTTCGGCGATCCATTCGGCCAGGCCCGATGCGCCGATCACGCCGGCCAGCGACAGACCGCCGCCGAACAGCAGCAGCACGCCCCAAGGCGCCTTGTTCGCCTGCTCCCAGTCCATCAGAAAGACCCGTTCGCGAAGGTTAACCGGAATCAGGAACAGCGCCAGGGCAGCGGCGATGGCGATGCTGGTATCGTTGACACCCTCTACGTAGTCAGCAAGGAACGGCTGCAGTATCCAGGCGGTGGCCGCCAGCGTGAACACAACAGCGACCAGTTTCTCGGCGCGGGACATGGGACCCAGCGCCGCCATTTCCTGTTCCAGCAGGCCGCGGCTGTCGCCACCAGCAAGCTTGAAACCTCCGCGTGTCAGCCACCACCAGATGAAAATCAGCATGCCCACGCTCAGCGGAAGCCCCAGCAACATCCACTGGCCAAAACCGATCTGCACGTCATAGTTCTCGCGCATGAAGGCGGCCAGCAATGCGTTGGGTGGCGTGCCAATCAGTGTCGCGATACCGCCCACGCTGGCGGCATAGGCAATGCCGAGAAGCAGCGCAATGGCGAAACGCCCCCCTTCTTTTTCATCGCTGCCGGCCACCAGCAGGCCGATGACCGACAGGCCGATGGGCAGCATCATGATGCTCGTTGCGGTGTTACTGACCCACATGCTGATAAAAGCAGTGGCGATCATGAATCCGGCAATCTGGCGGCTGGGCTGGTTGCCCACGGCTAGCAGCGTCGCCAGAGCGATTCGCCGATGCAGGTTCCAGCGCTGCATGGCCAGCCCGAGTACGAAGCCGCCGAAGAACAGGAAGATCGTCGGGTTGGCGTAGGGCGCGGTGGCCTTGGCCAGTGTATCGATCCCCAGCAGCGGGATCAGCAGGATTGGCAGCAGCGACGTTGCCGGGATTGGGATCGCCTCGGTAGACCACCAGATCGCCATCAGACCGGCCAGGCCCACCGTCAGCCAGGCTTCGTTCGACAGCCCGCCTGGAGGCTCGGTGAGCAGGCAGGCAAGCAACAGCAACGGGCCGAGCGCCAGCCCGATCCACGCGGCCAGGGCGGCGCCTTTGCTTTGGGAAGATTCGGTCATGCAGGCAATTCCTCTACGACACCCGGCGATAAATGTTCGAGCCGCGCCCGTGACGCGCTCGGCTTCTTATTTACGCGGACCAGAGCCCGTGTCGTTGGTTCGGCGTGATGCGCAACGGGAATCTAGACCGGCAATGGCAGAGGCGGCTGCGTGAGGTTGGGCTTCAACCGCCATTATCGCCAAACCTGGCATTCGGCAGCTTGAAGCCTCGCCCATCTGAGAAGCCCCTAGGCAGGGCCGTGGTTCCTGGAGATCCATGCAGTTCGAAGGCATGCGGTTTTGCCCCGGCTCGTCAAGCATGCCTGGAACTTCGCATTCGGCTAGCTAGTAGCCATCAGCTCGGGCGCACCTGTTTCAGCGTCTCGGCGATCAGAAACGCCATTTCCAGCGACTGGTCGGCGTTGAGGCGTGGGTCGCAGTGCGTGTGGTAGCGGTCGGATAGGCCATCCTCGGTGATCGGGCGCGAACCCCCGATGCACTCGGTGACGTTCTGCCCGGTCATTTCGATGTGAATGCCGCCCGGATAGCTGCCTTCGGCACGGTGCACTTCGAAAAACTGTCGCACCTCGGCCAACACCCGTGCGAAATCTCGCGTCTTGTAGCCGCTGGAGGCCTTCATGGTGTTGCCGTGCATTGGATCGCAGCTCCACAGCACCTGGCGGCCTTCGCCCTGCACGGTCTGGATCAGGCGTGGCAGCCCGTCCTGGACCTTGTCGGCGCCCATCCGCACGATAAGGTTCAAGCGGCCCGGGTCGTTCTCCGGGTTGAGGATGTCGATCAGGCGGATCAGCTCCTCGCTGTCCATGCTCGGTCCGACTTTCACGCCGATCGGGTTACCCACGCCACGCAGGAATTCCACGTGGGCGCCGTCCAGCTGCCGTGTACGGTCGCCGATCCAGAGCATATGTGCTGAGCAGTCGTACCAACCCCCGCTGAGGCTATCCTGGCGTACGAACGCTTGTTCGTAATTCAACAGCAGCGCCTCATGAGCGGTGAAGAAACTGGTCTCGCGCAGCTGCGGTGCGTTGTCCATGCCGCAGGCACGCATGAACTTCAATGCCTGATCGATCCGTGCGCCCAACTGGTGGTACTTCTCGGCCATCTGAGAATTGGCGATGAAATCCAAGTTCCATTGATGCACTTGGTGCAGGTCGGCAAAACCGCCCTGGGCGAAGGCGCGCAGCAGGTTCAGGCTGGACGTGGACTGGTGATAGGCCTGCAGCAGGCGCTCCGGGTCCGGCACGCGGCTTTTCTCATCGAAGCCGATGCCGTTGACGATATCGCCGCGGTAAGCGGGCAGGGTGACGCCATCGATGGTCTCGCTGCCGGAGGAGCGCGGTTTGGCGAACTGACCGGCCATGCGGCCAACCTTGATCACGGGACAGCTCGCCGCGAAGGTCATCACCACCGCCATCTGCAACAGCACCTTGAAGGTGTCGCGGATCTTCGGCGCGGAGAACTCGGCGAAACTTTCAGCGCAGTCGCCGCCCTGCAGCAGGAAGGCGCGGCCCTGGGTGACCTCTGAGAACTGGCGGCGCAGCTCCCGCGCCTCACCGGCGAACACCAATGGCGGCAGGCTCGCCAACGTATCCTCTACGCGCTGCAGGTGCGCGGCGTCCGGGTATTCGGGCTGTTGCTGGATGGGTTTGGTTCTCCAGCTGGTGGGGCTCCAGGCGTGGCTCATGCAAATGGTGTCCGTCGGCGAAAAAGTACGCAGATTTTACCTGATGCACTGCCCCGGCGCTGATAGGCCTTGCCAATCGGGCTGTTAACATGTGCCGACCGGTTTGGAGTGAGTGCAATGGACAAGCAGGAAGTGTTGCTGGCCGAAGTAAAAGACGTGTTTGGCCTGATCCGTGTGCTGGAGGTAGGGGAGTACCGGTTTCTCGAGTTCGGCGCGGCGGTCGAGCAGAGCTGTGTCTTCACGCGCGACCCCAGCTGGCTGGAGTACGACTATACGCGTGCCATGCTGATGGGCGGCCTGTTGCACGAGTCACCGGAAACCGCCCTGTTTCTCGGGCTGGGCGCCGGCACTCTGACGCAAGCGTGCCTTGAATTCCTGCCCTTGGAGGACGTCGAGGCCATCGAGTTGCGTCCGGATGTCCCGGAGCTGGCAATGCGTTACCTGGGCTTGCAGAACGATTCACGACTCTACATCCGCATTGGCGATGCGGTGGAACTGCTCGAGTCGGCCGAGACCGCCGACCTCATCTTCGTTGACCTCTATACGGATGTGGGCCCGGCGGCAGCGCATCTGGCGTGGCGCTTTCTCGAGCGCTGTCAGCAGAAGCTGAATCCGGACGGCTGGCTGATCATCAACCAGTGGGGCACCGACGAAGACAAACCGCTCGGCGCAGCGCTGCTGCGCGGGCTGTTTCATCGCCATTACTGGGAATGCCCGGTGAAGGAGGGCAATGTGGTGCTCTTCGTGCCCGCGGACCTCGAACAAAACCTTGATGTCGCCGCCTTGCGCGAACGCGCTGCTGCCCTGGCGCCGCGCCTGGGTTACACGCTGGACTCACTGATAGACGCGCTACGCCCAGCGAGCTGAGCATAAGACGATTGCGGGGCTTTCGTACCGTAGCTGCGTACCGATCTGCTGGAAAGCCCATCATCCGGCGCAATAGCTTCGCCCGAGGGGGGCATCGCTTTTGTAGGAGCCGCGCCCTCGCGGCGAATTGGCGCTCGCTCAGTGCCAGAAAGCTTCGCACCGGGGGCGGGGTTCCTACAGATGGGGGGGGCCGTGCATCGCTCTTGTAGGAGCCGCGCCCTCGCGGCGAATTGGCGCTCGCTCAGTGCCAGAAAGCTTCGCCCTGGGGCGGGGCTCCTACAGATGGGGGAGGCCGTGCATCGCTCTTGTAGGAGCCGCGCCCTCGCGGCGAATTGGCGCTCGCTCAGTGCCAGAAAGCTTCGCCCCGGGGCGGGGCTCCTACAGATGGGGGGCCGTGCATCGCTCTTGTAGGAGCCGCGCCCTCGCGGCGAACTGGAGCTCGATCGATGCCAGAAAGCTTCGCCCCGAGGGCGGGGCTCCTACAGATGGGGAGGCCGTGCATCGCTTTTGTAGGAGCCGCCCCCTCGCGGCGAACTGGCGCTCGATCGATGCCAGAAGGCTTCGCCCCGGGGGCGGGGCTCCTACAGATGGGGGGCCGTGCATTGCTCTTTTAGGAGCCGCGCCCTCGCGGCGAATTGGCGCTCGCTCAGTGCCAGAAAAGCTTCGCCCCGGGGCGGGGCTCCTACAGATGGGGGAGGCCGTGCATTGCTCTTTTTAGGAGCCGCGCCCTCGCGGCGAATTGGCGCTCGCTCAGTGCCAGAAAGCTTCGCCCCGAGGGCGGGGCTCCTACAGATGGGGGAGGCCTCGCTCTTGTAGGAGCCGCGCCCTCGCGGCGAATTGGCGCTTGATCAG
>NZ_JAKOEN010000022.1:371593-374910 GCF_022355455.1 Pseudomonas sp. KSR10
AGCTTCGCCACGGGGCGGGGCTCCCACGAAAACAAGAGCTCCCTGCCATAGCCCGCACGGACCCGCTTCCCCCGGCCTTGAACTTAACCTCGAAGACAAATTACACGCACAGCTTCACATAATTCCGGTATAGTACGCGCCGGCTGAAACTCAGCCTGCGTTAGGTACTGCAACACACGAAGCGCTGCTTCGGCTGCTGTCCGCTTCTCGCGGCTGTCCTTGACGATTCATCATTCATTACGTTTTCGCAAACCCCGCCGACCAGGCTGCCAGGGTGACCTTCGGGTTTTGCATGGCATGCGCAGCTTCGGAACATGGGTCTTTGCGGAGCATCAGGAAAAGACCCATGACCCAGGAAATCGGCGGCTTTGCCGCACTCGGTATTCATCCCTCCGTACTCGCTGCTGTCATCGCAGTGGGCTACGAAGAGCCTTCGGCGATCCAGAGCCAGGCTATTCCGGTAATCCTCGGCGGCCACGATATGATCGGCCAGGCCCAGACCGGTACCGGCAAGACCGCTGCATTCGCGTTGCCCATCCTCTCCAAGATCGACCCGGCCAAGCGTGAGCCGCAGGCGCTGATCCTCGCGCCGACTCGCGAACTGGCCCTGCAGGTCGCCACCGCGTTCGAAACCTATTCCAAGCAGATGCCAGGCGTTGGCGTCGTGGCCGTTTACGGTGGCGCTCCGATGGGCCCGCAGCTCAAGGCCATCCGCCAGGGCGCGCAGATTATCGTTGCCACCCCGGGCCGTCTGGTTGACCACCTGAGCCGCAACAGCACTCTGCTCTCGACTATCCAGTTCCTGGTGCTCGACGAAGCCGATGAAATGCTCAAGCTGGGCTTCATGGACGACCTTGAAGTGATCTTCGAAGCCATGCCGGAAAGCCGCCAGAGCGTGCTGTTCTCCGCAACTTTGCCGCACTCCATTCGTGCCATCGCCGAAAAGCATCTGCGCGAGCCGCAGCACATCAAGGTGGCCACCAAAACGCAGACCGTTGCTCGTATCGAGCAGGCGCACCTGATGGTCCATGCCGACCAGAAAATTCCCGCTGTGCTGCGTTTGTTGGAAGTCGAAGATTTCGACGCCCTGATCGCGTTCGTGCGGACCAAGCAGGCGACCCTGGATCTGGCCGCTGCTCTGGAAGCCAAGGGCTACAAGGCGGCCGCGCTGAACGGCGACATCGCCCAGAACCAGCGTGAGCGTGTCATCGAGTCGCTCAAAGATGGCCGCCTGGACATCGTTGTCGCCACCGACGTCGCTGCTCGAGGCCTCGACGTGGCACGCATCACCCACGTATTCAACGTGGACATGCCCTACGATCCGGAATCCTACGTGCACCGCATCGGTCGTACCGGTCGTGCCGGTCGTGAAGGCCGAGCGTTGCTGCTGGTCACGCCGCGTGAGCGCCGCATGCTGCAGGTCATCGAGCGCGTTACCAACCAGAAGGTTGCCGAGGCGCGTCTGCCGAACGCTCAGCAAGTGCTGGACGCCCGCATCAAGAAACTCACCAACAGCCTCGCGCCGCTGGTAGCGGATGCCGAAGCCAGCCATGGCGAACTGCTCGACAAACTCGTGGCCGATATCGGCTGCAGCCCCCGCGCCCTGGCCGCTGCGCTGCTGCGCAAAGCGACCAACGGCCAGGCGCTGACCCTGGCTGAAGTCGAAAAAGAGCAGCCGCTGGTGCCGACCAGCAGCCCGCGTGAGCGCTCCGAGCGTTCCGATCGTCCAGAGCGCAGCGGTGATCGCGAACGTCGCGCACCGATTCCTCTGGCCGAAGGCCGCGCCCGCTGCCGCACTCCGCTGGGTGCACGCGATGGCATCGCCGCGCGCAATCTTCTCGGCGCCATCCTCAACGAAGGCGGTCTCGCCCGCGAAGCCATCGGTCGCATTCAGGTGCGTGACAGCTTCAGCCTGGTCGAACTGCCGGAAGAGGGCCTCGAGCGCCTGCTCGGTAAACTCAAGGACACCCGTGTCGGCGGCAAGCAGCTCAAGCTGCGTCGCTATCGCGAGGACTGATCGTCTTTGCTTTGAATCTGAAAGGGTGAGCTTATGCTCACCCTTTTTTGTTTCCCAAAGCGCTAATCGCCCCGAGGTCGGGGCTCCCACAAGATCCACCTCAGCCGCCCTGTAGGAGCCGCGCCCTCGCCGCGAATGCAGACCGAAGGTCTGCCCAACAATCCCCGCCCTTCGCAAGCCCTGGCCCCACCGCGCTTTAATAGGAGCCGCGACCCGCGGCGAATGCAGACAAAAAAGGCCCTAACCCCACCGCGCTTCTGTAGGAGCCGCGCCCCCGCGGCGAATGCAGACCGCAGGTCTGCCCATCAATCCCATCCTTCGCAAAGCCCTGACCCCACCACGCTTCAGTGGGAGCCGCGACCCCGCGGCGATGCAGGCCAAAGGTCTGCGAACAACCTCAACCTACAACCAAGCCGCATCCCAGTGCGGATAGTCACCGATATGATCTACCAGCCCGGCCCTCAGCGGGTTCGCAACGATGTATCGCGCTACCGACCTCAGATCATCCTCACTACGTAGCGCTCGGTCATGAAACCCGGCCTGCCAGACTGACTGCCCGATATGCCTGGCTGAGATCGATTTGACTCGCCCGACCAGCTGAGGCAGCGTGCCTTGTCCTAGCTGGACTAGCCAGTGAAGATGATCAGGCATCACGACGAAGGCCCATGTCTTGCTCGTACCTCTTGCTTCATCGGATCGCATGGTGCGAATCAGCGCTCGTGCCGCGGCCATGTCGCGAAAAACAGGCTGTCGATGCTGAGCGACAGTCGTGACCAGATAGATCTGACCCTGGACAGACCAGCGGCCTTTGCGAAGGCGACTCGATGCCGAATAAGCGTCCATGCTTTTCTCATCCTTTGCTCATTTCCTGCAGCATAACGTCTATATGTATTGACGTTAGCGATCCGTTCCCCATCATCGGACATCGGTCGATCGTGAAACGCTTCGCCCCGAGGTCGGGGCTCCCACAGAGCCAACCTGCACCCTGTAGGAGCCGCGCCCCCGCGGCGAATGCAGACCGCAGGCCTGCCCAACAATCCCAGCCCACCTTTGGCAAGCCCGATCCCGCCACGCTTCCGTGGGAGCCGCGCCCCCGCGGCGAACGCAGCCCAAGGCCAGCCCAACAATCCCAGCCCACCCTTCGCAAGCCGATCCCACCGCGCTTCTGTGGGAGCCGCGCCCCCGCGGCGAATGCAGACCGCAGGTCTGCCCATCAATCCCACCCTTCGCAAGCCCGATCCCGCCACGCTTTTGTAGGAGCCGCGCCCCCGCGGCGAATGCAGACCGCAGGTCTGCCCAT
>NZ_JAKOEN010000022.1:374920-400320 GCF_022355455.1 Pseudomonas sp. KSR10
ACCACGCTTTTGTAGGAGCCGCGCCCTCGCGGCGAATGCAGCCCGAAGGTTTGCCCAACAATCCCAGCCCACCCTTCGCAAGCCCAATCCCACCGCGCTTCTGTAGGAGCCGCGCCCTCGCGGCGAATGCAGACCGCAGGTCTGCCCAACAACCCCGCAAATCTCCACCTCAAGCCTCGGCCCTTCCAAAAACCTGACCTGGACGTCCAGGCTGTTCAAACTCTGAACAACATGCTACAAACGACCGCAACCCAAATGATCTAGCCGCTTGAAAACGAAGGGAAAACCATGACCAAGTCGGAGTTGATCGAGCGTATCGTCACCCAACAAGGGCTGCTTTCGTCCAAGGATGTGGAGCTGGCAATCAAAACCATGCTTGAGCAAATGGCCCAGGCTCTGGCGACCGGAGATCGTATCGAAATCCGTGGCTTCGGCAGTTTTTCGCTCCACTACCGCGCCCCGCGCGTCGGCCGCAATCCCAAGACCGGCCAGTCCGTCCCGCTCGACGGCAAGTTCGTTCCGCATTTCAAGCCGGGCAAGGAGCTACGAGATCGGGTTAACGAAGAGGAGTAACCGCTGCCCTGAGCGCATTCTCATATCCGAGATGCCGGCGTATCAAAAACTGTCATAAATCATCAGTTCTACTGAACTTGCATCGGTCTCTATGGACTAATTCCGGTTCGCGTATCGGCAATGAAGCGCATCCATAACAAGGAATTGGGGAAGACCGTGCAGCACCAAACCTCCACACCCGAAGAAATAGATCTAGTTGAGCTGTTCCGCGCGCTTTGGCGGCAGAAACTTCTGATCATTGGTGTGACGTTGATCGTTACGCTTATCGCAGCAGGCTATGCATTTCTTGCTACGCCCTATTATGAAACTCGCACCTACTTGCGGCCCGTCCCGCACAGTAGCCTTGATCAGCTCAACGAAACTGGCATCTATAAGCTTACCCCCGAGGAAGCGATCAACCGGGTGGCGAGCGGGCTTTCGTCGTATGACAACCGGCTGGAGTTCTTCCTCAGTCATCAGGAGCTGTTTCAGAACATCCCCCAACAGGGTGATTCGCCGGAGCAGACCTTCGCCGAATTCAATGAAAAAGCATTCGAAATGCTCTTCCCCGATCCGAAGCGCACCGACAACCGCAGTGCGTTCGTTGGTCTGAAACTCACCTACCCGAAAGGAATGGAAGGGGCTTCGGTCGTAAACGACTTTGTCGCCTATGTGCTGGAACTCGAGCGTCGCGAAATAGCGGATGACCTGGACAGCCTGATCGGCAACCGTCTGGCCAGCCTCGAAACGAACATGGAGGCGCAGCGCGCGAACTACAACGCCTCCAAGGAAGCCAAGATCGCGACACTGCTTGAAGAAAGTGCTCTCAAACGTGCTGAACTCCAGGACGAACTTGCCGCGTTGCGCGAAGAGTTGAAAACGCGCCGAACCAACCGCATTCAGGAACTCACCGAGGCTATATCGATTGCCGAGTCGCTGGGTATTCGCACTCCGACGACGCCGTCCGCCATGACTGAGGCGCCTCGTAGCGGTACACAGGTCATTCGTACCGAAGTGACCAACCAGGAAATGCCGTTGTATTTCATGGGCACCGAAGCGCTGACGGCTGAAAGGGACGCGCTGGCCAATCGTAAATCCGACGATTTTATCGAGCCTCGTATCGCTGAGATTCAATCCGAGCTGACGATGCTGGAGAACAATCGCGAAGTGGAAATCCTGAAAGAGCGGGAGAGCGAGGATCTCTATCTCACGAATTTGGCCGAGCTACGCGAAGAGGCCGCTCGCCTCAAGGGTATCAAGCTCGATACTGAGCGATTGAAGCTGGTCCGACTGGACCAGCCCGCTCTGCAATCGACCAAGCCAGTAAAGCCAAAGAAAATGATGATCCTCGCGTTAGGGCTCGTGCTAGGTGGAATGCTCGGCGTGTTTATCGCCTTGATACGAAGCCTCGTAGCTCGTAGCACCGATCCGCAGCCCATCTATAGATAAACCGAAGCCCACCGCGGGCTGCCTTCATACAGGGGGCGCCCGGGGTGACAGCGAGGCTGTGCCGCTCAAACGCAAAATCTTCTCCCCTATGCGCGCCTCCCACAAACTCAAAGTGATTAACTCCTCCTCCCATCCATAGTCCCGTTTGTCGGGGTGTGGCGTTTGGCAGCACCTCCATGCAACCGTCTCGCTTGTTTTTTGTGAACTAGATGGCAAAATAGCGGCCCGCAAAATGTAACGGAACTTAACTATCGTTCTGCGGTCGCTGCCCTCTGCGCTGCATCTGCGGCGCTTCACACTGACGAAACGGAATTCAACGTGAACGCTGTGACTACTCCACAAGCTCTAACCCCGGTTGCCTCTGACGAAATCGATCTGGTTCAGCTCGTCAGCGCGCTATGGAAGCAGAAAACGCTAATCATCACCGTTACTGCCCTGGTTGGCGCGCTCGGACTTGCCTATGCCTTGCTCGCGACGCGCTATTACACGGTGCAAAGCATCTTGCGACCGGCCGCCATCAAAGACCTCGATGAACTCAATCACCTGGGCATCTATGAGCTGTCGCCCAAGCAAGCTTTGGCGCAGGTGGGAACAGCGCTGGATTCCTACGAAAACCGCCTGAGCTTCTTTCGTGACAACGAACAGCTTTTCGCCGAGCTGGCCCAACCCGGTCGCAGTCTCGAGCAAACCTTTGAAACCTTCAACGACGGAGCCTTCAAGCTTCTGCAGCCCGACGCCAAAAAAGCCGAAGGCACGACAACACCCTTCGTCGGCATCCAGCTGACCCATCCGGAAGGTATCGACGGCGTGAAAGTCGTCAATGAGTTCGTACAGTACTCGTTCAATCGAGTGCGCCAGCAAATCGCAGCCGACCTCGACACCCTCATCGGCAATCGGCTGAACCAGCTTGAAGCCAACATGGCCGCCGCTCGCGCCAATTACGAAGCCAGCAAAGAAGTCAAAATCGCCAAGCTCAGCGAGGCGGACGAGCTCAAGCGCGCCCAGCTGAACGATGAGCTTTCAGCGCTGCGCCAGCAATTGAAGACTCGCCGCGATAACCGCATCAATCAGCTTAACGAAGCAATCCGTATCGCTAAGTCGCTGAGTATTACCAAACCCACTACGCCTTCGTCGCTGGGTGCTGCCGAGATCACCAGTCAAGGCAGTGTCATTCGTACCGAGGTCAACAACCAGCAGATCCCGCTCTACTTCATGGGTAGCGATGCGCTGGAGGCCGAGCGCAAGGCGCTACTGGCACGCCGCTCCGATGATTTCACCGAGCCGCGCATCGCCCAGATCGCCCGTGAGCTCAAATTGCTCGAGCACAACCGTCAGATCGAGACATTGAATAGCCGGGAAAACGAAGACCTTTACCTCAAAGGCCTCGCAGGTTGGCGTGAAGAGGCCGCACGCCTGCGTGCCCTGCATATCGATACCGATACACTCAAACTGGTCTCCTTGGATCAAAGTGCTGTAGCACCGACTCGGCCGATCAAGCCCAAGAAGGCGCTGATCGTCGCGCTGGCGCTGGTGCTCGGCGGCATGCTCGGGCTCTTCATCGCACTGGTGCGCAACCTGCGCCAACCCAAAATCAAGCTGTGACCGCCCATCCATTGGCTGGCTGCTCACAGCCAGCGGGCCCCCAACTCGGATAGAATCTTCGCCTTATTGTTCATGCGGACCCATGGCTAGACGGTCACGGGTGTTTTACGTTTTGTTAAGGGAATAACTGTGCACTATCCGACCATCGAACATCACGGCGCCAAGGATGGCGTGACCGGCTCCTGCCATCAGCTACGTATGGACGCGTCGGTCAGCGTGCTGGTCGATTGCGGGCTGTTCCAGGGCAACGATGCTTCACTTCCCGAAGGGCCTGGGGCGGACCGACTGGCCATCGAGTTTCCGCTCGATACGATCAAGGCATTGATCGCCACCCATGTGCACATCGATCATGTCGGCCGCATCCCGTATCTACTCGCCGCAGGCTTCGAAGGGCCCATTCTGTGCAGCGAACCTTCGGCGAAGCTTCTGCCCATCGTTCTTGAAGATGCCTTCAAGCTCGGCATCAGCCGAGACCAGACGAAGATCGAGCGCTACATTGCGCACATCGAGAAGCGCATCATTGCCTTGCCTTACCAGAACTGGTTCACACTGTTCGATAGCGAAGAACTGATCGCGCGCGTTCGCTTGCAACGGGCCGGCCATATCCTCGGTTCCGCCTATGTTGAAATCGACCTGAACTACCCGCAGCAAAACCAAAGCAAGCGTGTGGTATTTTCCGGCGACCTGGGCGCACCGCATGCGCCGTTCCTGGCGCCACCGCAAGCACCGGAGCGCGCCGATATCTTGGTGCTGGAAAGCACCTATGGCGACCGCCTCCACGAAGACCGCCAAAGCCGCCGTCAACGACTTGAAGCCGTCATCGAACAGGCGTTGCAGGACCAAGGCACCGTACTGATCCCCGCGTTCAGCATCGGCCGCACCCAGGAATTGCTCTATGAGCTGGAAGAAATTATCCAGAGCAAGCAAAGCCTCGTCGCAGACCAGCCCGCTCTTCCCTCTGGGAAGAGGGCCGGGGTGAGGGGGGAAACAACCCACACCGAAACCAACTGGCCGGAACTGCCGATCATCCTCGATTCACCCCTGGCGAGCCGCTTCACCGACGCCTATCGGACGCTGAAGCCATACTGGAACCAGGAGGCACGCGAGCGTGTCCAATCCGGGCGTCGCCCGCTGGCGTTCGAACAGTTGATTACAATAGACAGCCACGGTGACCATCTGCGCATCGTCAAACATCTGGCCCAGACTGCACGCCCAGCCATCGTCATAGCCGGTGGCGGCATGTGCAGCGGCGGTCGCGTCGTCAATTACCTCAAGGCCCTGTTGGGCGATAAAAGGCATAACGTCCTGTTCGTCGGCTACCAGGCCAAAGGCACTCCCGGCCGCGCCATCCAGACCTACGGCCCCAAGGGCGGCTACGTCGATCTTGACGGCGAGCGCATCGATATCCGCGCCGGCATTACTAGCATCGGCGGCTATTCCGCCCATGCGGACCAGAAGGGATTGGTAGAATTCGTGACCGGCATGCAGCAGTGGCCGACAGAGATACGTGTGGTGCATGGAGAGGAGGGGGCAAAGCGGGTGTTGGCTTCCGCGCTCCTTAAACACTACGGAGAGCGACCAGTAGATATCTGGATGAAAAGCGAACAAGCCGAAACGGCATAAGCATACGTACAGAGCTCATGCTCGCCAGGTGCGGGCTGCAGTTTTTTCTTTATAAAGCCGTTTCGGCGAATTCTACGTTCAGCGGAGTAAGCAATAAATGTCAGAGCAAAAACAAATCAGCGTCGCCAAATTCAAGAGCAAGGAGGCCCTAATCGGTATCGTGGGTCTTGGCTACGTTGGTTTGCCCTTGATGTTGCGATACAACGCCATCGGCTACCAAGTGCTGGGTATCGACATTGACGAAGACAAGGTCGGCAAGCTCAATGCGGGTGAAAGCTACATCGAGCATATCCCGGCAGAGAAGATTGCGACGGCTCGGCAAAGCGGCTTTGAGGCAACCACAGATTTCAAACGTGCAAGCGAATGCGATGCACTCATTCTCTGTGTGCCTACCCCACTAAACAAGTACCGCGAGCCAGACATGAGCTTCGTGATCAACACCACCGACGCGCTCAAGCCTTACTTGCGCGCCGGGCAAGTTGTTTCGCTGGAGAGCACCACTTATCCAGGAACCACCGAAGAAGAGTTGCTCCCGCGGGTCCAGGAGGGTGGGTTAGTCGTAGGCGAATCGATTTATCTGGTCTATTCGCCCGAGCGCGAAGATCCGGGCAACCCAAACTTCGAAACTCGCACCATTCCGAAGGTCATTGGTGGGCATACCCCGGCTTGCTTAGAGGTAGGTATCGCATTGTATGAGCAGGCCATTGATCAGGTGGTATCGGTTAGCTCAACCAAAGCGGCAGAGATGACCAAACTGTTGGAAAACATCCATCGTGCCGTCAATATCGGTTTGGTCAACGAAATGAAGGTAGTCGCTGACCGTATGGGCATCGACATCTTTGAAGTGGTTGATGCCGCAGCGACTAAGCCATTCGGGTTTACTGCTTACTATCCAGGTCCGGGATTGGGTGGTCACTGCATCCCTATCGACCCGTTCTACCTCACTTGGAAGGCTCGAGAGTACGGCCTGCATACTCGCTTTATCGAACTGTCCGGCGAAGTCAACCAAGCCATGCCTGAGTATGTGCTAAGCAAGTTGATGGATGGCCTGAACGACAGCGGTAAGGCGCTGAAGGGCAGCAGAGTGCTCGTTCTAGGCATCGCTTATAAGAAAAACGTAGACGACATGCGCGAGTCACCATCTGTAGAAATCATGGAATTGATCGAAGCCAAAGGTGGTGTCGTCGCGTACAGCGACCCACATGTACTGGTATTCCCCAAAATGCGCGAGCATCACTTCAAACTGAACAGCGAAGCGCTGACTGCCGAGAACCTTGCCAGCTTCGATGCGGTGGTATTGGCCACTGACCATGACAAGTTCGATTACGAACTGATCAAGCAACATGCCAAGCTGATCGTCGATAGCCGAGGCAAATTCCGCGCTCCGGCTGCCCATATCATCAAAGCCTAATCCATCAACAGACAATCTCCAGCAATGTCTTCGAAGGCTTGTTGGATAAGCGTCTCAAGGAATATTCATGAAGAATTTTGCTCTGATCGGCGCAGCCGGTTATATCGCCCCCCGCCACATGCGCGCCATCAAGGACACCGGCAACGTACTGGTGTCCGCTTACGACATCAACGATTCGGTCGGCGTCATTGATAGCATCTCCCCGCAAAGCGAATTCTTTACTGAGTTCGAGCGTTTCCAAGAGCATGCTTACCGCCTGAAGCGCGATCCGGCGATCGCCCTCGATTACGTTGCCGTCTGCTCGCCGAACTATCTGCACCATGCCCATATTGTTGCAGGGCTGCGGTTGGGGTGTGATGTGATCTGTGAGAAGCCGTTAGTACCCACTCCAGAAAACCTTGACGAGTTGGCTCTGGTTGAGCGCGAGACCGGTAAGCGCCTATACAACATTCTGCAACTACGGCACCACCAAGCTATTCTGAACCTTAAAGAAAAGGTCGCTCGTGAAAACAGCGAGCACAAGTACGATGTTGAACTAACCTACATCACGTCGCGCGGCAGATGGTACATGGAGAGCTGGAAAGGTGATCCGCGTAAATCGTTCGGAGTGGCTACCAATATCGGTGTGCACTTCTACGATATGTTGCATTTTATCTTTGGAAAGCTGCAACGCAACGTTGTGCATTTTGCTTCGGCTTATAAAGCAGCCGGCTACCTGGAATACGAAAAAGCACGGGTTCGCTGGTTTCTCTCTATTGATGCTGACGACCTTCCTGATTCGGTAAAAGGCAAGAAGCCGACATACCGCTCGATCACGGTAGGTGGCGAGGAAATGGAGTTTTCCGAAGGCTTTACCGATTTGCACACAACTAGCTATGAAGAAATTCTTGCTGGTCGTGGTTACGGAATTGAAGACGCCCGCCATTGTGTTGAGACGGTAAACACCATTCGTTCCGCTGCAATTGCCAGTGTACGAGACGATGAAGGCCATCCATTTCTCAATATTCTGAATCGCTGAGGCGCCTATGTCCTATTACCAGCATTCCAGCGCAATTGTCGATGAAGGCGCTCAGATCGGCGAAGGCTCGCGCGTCTGGCATTTCGTGCATGTATGCGGTGGCGCGCGGATCGGCAAGGGCGTTTCCCTTGGCCAAAACGTATTCGTCGGTAACAAGGTTGTCATCGGTGATAACTGCAAGGTGCAGAACAATGTATCCGTCTATGACAATGTCACTCTCGAAGACGGCGTTTTCTGTGGTCCAAGCATGGTCTTCACCAATGTGTACAACCCGCGCTCGTTGGTCGAGCGCAAGGACCAATACCGTGACACCTTGGTCAAGAACGGCGCCACTCTAGGTGCTAACTGCACCATCGTTTGCGGAGTGACAATTGGCGAGTTCGCGTTCGTTGGTGCCGGTGCGGTAGTTAATAAGGACGTACCCGCGTACGCCCTAATGGTAGGCGTACCCGCTCGGCAGATCGGCTGGATGAGTGAATTCGGTGAGCAACTTGCGCTGCCGGTGCAAGGTGAGGGGCAGGTCAGCTGCCCACACACAAGTGCACGCTATGTATTGAACGGCAGCACTCTCAGTAAATTGGACGCACAGTAGATGATCGAATTCATTGACCTTAAAACTCAGCAAGCCCGCATCAAGGAGAAAATCGACGCTGGAATCCAGCGGGTACTTGCCCATGGGCAATACATCCTCGGTCCTGAAGTGGCTGAAGTGGAAGAAAAGCTGGCGGACTTCGTCGGCGCTAAATATTGCATCACCTGCGCCAATGGCACCGACGCTTTGCAGATCGCCCAGATGGCCCTTGGGATCGGTCCGGGTGATGAAGTCATCACCCCCGGTTTCACGTACATCGCGACAGCCGAAACTGTAGCCCTTCTTGGCGCCAAGCCGGTGTATGTGGATATCGACCCACGCACCTACAACCTTGATCCGCTTTTACTGGAAGCGGCTATCACTCCCAATACCAAAGCGATCATCCCGGTATCGTTGTACGGCCAGTGCGCGGATTACGATGAAATCAACGCCATCGCCGCCAAACACGGCATCCCGGTGATAGAAGATGCTGCGCAAAGCTTCGGTGCGTCCTATAAAGGCAAGCGCTCCTGCAACCTGACGACCATCGCTTGTACCAGTTTCTTCCCCAGCAAGCCGCTAGGCTGCTATGGCGATGGCGGTGCCATCTTTACCAACGACGAAGAACTAGCGGGGGTGACCCGCCAAATTGCGCGGCATGGCCAAGATCGCCGTTATCATCACGTCCGGGTCGGTGTGAATAGCCGGCTGGATACATTACAAGCGGCTATCTTGCTACCGAAATTAGAGATATTTTCCGAGGAAATTGAATTGCGGAATCGGGCTGCAAGTATGTATACAACGCTACTTAATGGCGCCGGAATATTAACAACACCATATGTTGAAACATATAATATCTCTGCTTGGGCGCAGTACACGATTCGCGTGGACAGTCGAGATGAGTTGCAGCAAAAGCTAAAAAATGCCGGTATTCCTACTGCGGTGCACTACCCAATTCCGCTGAATAAACAACCGGCGGTGGCTGCGGTAGACGTAAGGTTACCGTTAGGTGATGAAGCTGCAAAAAAAGTATTAAGCTTACCTATGCATCCATACCTAAAAGAAGCGGATATAGAAAAGGTAATCGGAGCGCTCCGAGAGTGAGTCGTAACGGCTTTCGTTCCGATATCCAAGGTATAAGAGCCATTGCAGTGTTAGCTGTAATGGTTTTTCATTTTAACTCAGCGTGGTTGCCTGGTGGATTTGTTGGTGTAGACGTGTTTATGGTTATATCAGGATTTCTGATAACCTGCATCTTGCTAAAGGACAAAACGAGGTCTAGCTATACTCTATCAGCTACGCTCAAAGCTTTTTATATCAGCCGTTTAGTGCGGATTGCGCCAGCTTACTTCGTGATGCTTGCTAGCGTGGCGCTACTGTCTGCAATATTTTTTTTACCAGCCGACTTTGAAATATTCGAACAAAGCTTAAAAAAAGCGGTTTATTTTAATAGCAATGATTACTTTGCGAATTTTGGGGACTATTTTTCACCAAGCATGCATGAGCATCCCTTGCTACATACTTGGTCGCTGGCTGTTGAGATTCAATTTTACTTGATAGCGCCTTTTTTTGTACTTGTTGTCCCAAAGCGTATTTTAGTATACGTACTGGTAGGAATGTTGTTTGGGCTTACGCTTGTTGCGGAATACCACTTGCGAGTGCTTGGAGAAGAGCAAGCCACCTATTATAGCCTTTGCGCTAGATTGCCTGCATTCTTTGCAGGGGCCCTTGCTGCTCTTTATCTCAATTCAGGTCAGAAACCAAAAAAATTATCGGCAGTGGGGCTGCTTCTTATCTTACTTTTTATGGCAGCACAGCCTTGGCTTGGCCCGTTCCCCGGCCTAGCAGCTCTCCTGCCCGTTCTTGGATGCGTGTTTTTACTGATATCAGATGTAGGTCGTACTAATTCGTTTCTGTCTTGCCGCCTATTAATGTGGCTTGGTGCTCTCTCGTATTCACTGTATCTTTGGCATTGGCCCGTTTTAGCTTATTTTCGCTATTACGCTGGCACAGAATTATTAAGCTTAACATATGGGGTAAGCTTTGTAGTGGTGACTGCGTTGTTGTCCATCTTCTCCTACTATTTTATAGAGAAGCCTTTGCGGCAGGGTAAGTTCAAGCTGGTCGGGTTCTCAATGGTTTTTGCTGTAATAGGCGTATTGCAATATGTCGGAAATATAAATAATGACTTAGCTTCTGCAATGCCCGTTGAGTACACTCGCTACGCCGATCCTGAGAATATCTGTCACGGGAAGATTGTCAATGATTGTTTAAAAGGGGACAAGTCCAGCGATCAAGAGATATTGGTTCTAGGTGATTCTCACGCTGCGATGCTAAATCCATTTTTTGAACATCTTGGTGAAGAGCTCAGATTCAAATCCCGGATTGTCACGGCAAGTGGGTGTGTTACGATTGATGGGTTTGATATTTTTAGCTTGCCGAACTGGGCGCGCGCGCCGTGTGCCTTGCAAATTGAGGAAGCAAATAGGTACGTCTCGAATGCTGATGTGATATTTATAGCTGGCAAATGGTCTCAGCATATATTAAATGCAAATTTCAATGGAAGCTTGCATCGATTTATAAAAACACATAGCAGCGAAGCGAAGAATATCTATCTGATATCTCAAGTTCCACAGTTTAAGGGGAACCCTTTAAGAGCTGAGCGCTTTCGTAAGTTGGGAATACCGCTGGAGCTAGAGCGAGATCCGGCTGCTGTAAAAGGAAACGCCGTTATAGAAAATATAGCAGCTCAATATCCCAACGTGCATTATCTCGACTTTACAGGGTTAGATGTATTCTCTAACGCGCCATTTTATGATGATAAGCTTATTTACCGTGATGAGCATCATATAAATGAAGTTGGCTCCAGAATTTACGCGCAAGCAGCTAGGCCTGTATTGGCTGGGTTGAAATTTTGCTTGGCGCTAGGCTGCGGTATTCATTCAGAAAAAGCCAGCCCGCTGATGAAGGCTCTTCGATGACTAGTTATTGGAGAAGTGTTGCGTCCGTACTTACCGGCTCGGCAACGGCGCAAATTATTCCGATCCTTGGCTCTGTGATCATTGCGAGACAGTTTGCGCCATCGGAGTTTGGATTGTTCTCTGCTTGGCTGGGTACCGTATTGTTGCTAGCAGTGCTTTTACCGTGTCGGTTTGAGATGGCCTTAGCAATAGAGAAAGATGGAGAGCCTCGTCGGCTAGATGTGATTTCCATTTTATTGTCTGCGATCCTGGTCAGTTGTGTTGTTGGTATTTTTCTTGTTTTAGGGATAGTCTTATTTCCCAATCTGCGTACCGGATTCCCTTTTGTTTTAGTAATTGTTGGACTTCCAACTGCGTTTGCTATTGCAATTTCCAATGTTTGGCAGGCTTGGGCTGCTGCGGAAGGACTCTACCGACAGCTCTCCGTAATCCGCATCGCACAAGCATCAGCGATAACTTTCATTCAGATAATCGTGGGTCTTTTCTGGCCGTCAGCAGGCAGTTTGGCCGTTGCGCATCTGGCCGGGGTGACCTTCTCAGTACTAGTCGCAATCTACTTATTACCTCTGGGCCGTTTAGCTATAAAGGAATCTATAAACTCATTAAGAGCTTTTTGGTGGCGTTGGCGTTATTTTCCAGTTTTTTCACTTCCTGCTGGATTGATAAACACAGCAGCAGCGCAGTTACCTATAATAATCGTAGCCAGCCGGTTTGGCGCAGATACTGCGGGATTACTTGCGCTTGCAATTAAAGTCTTGGGGGCACCTTCAGGGCTGCTAGGAAAATCTGTTTTAGATGTGTTCAAACGCCATGCCGCTATCGCTTTTAAAGAACGGGGTGAATGTCGAAGGGAGTATCTTAAGACGCTCTATGTGTTAGCGTCACTTGCTCTGATTTTCTGCGTCGGTATAGTATTTCTTAGCGAAATGTTCTTTTCTTTAGCTTTCGGAAATGCTTGGCGTGGTGCTGGAACGATTGCCGTTTGGCTATCTCCATTATTCGCTATGCGGTTTATCGCTAGTCCGCTGAGTTATATGGTCTATATTGTCGGTAAACAGCATTTCGATTTGAGTTGGCAGGTTGCGCTATTCTGCACAACGGTAGTCGGCTTGTACTCGTTTAATTTGTACAGCGAAGCGTTGCAGGTCTACAGCTTAACATGCGGAGCTCTTTACGCAGTATATTTGTGGATGTCGTACAGGTTTAGTTCCGGCGGGCAATAAGTTTTCAGAATTGTCAAATATTAAATTATCAGGTTTTTAGAATGGCTGTATATAAGGGAAGGCTTGGCTTTGCAGCGCTATGGATTGCTTTGGTATTGGCATTTTTTAACTATTTTGCCTACGAAGTTGAAGCATTCAATGCCGCCGTTAGAGTTTTTGTAAAAAGCGGAAGTTCAGAAATTAGGTCCTTTGATGAAGATGGGTTGGCAGTATCTAATTCTCCTAAGATTGGAGAATTTATTTCGCCTTTCTATGTTGTACATTACGGCCTTATCTATTCTGATGGTCTGATGGATCAGGGCGAACATTGGTATTCCGATCCCTCTGTTGCGTTTTGGAACATACATCCTCCGATAGTTTCACAAGCTAAACGTATTGAATATTTCAGAAAATCTGCTGATTGGCTAGTTTTAAATGCATCCCAGTACAGGGGGCATACACATCTAGTTTATATGTTCGACTGGCCATATAAAAATTATCCTAATGGGATTCTAAAGAGTCCGTGGTGGTCCGGCCTAACAGATGCTTATGCGATTGTATTATTATTGAGAGCGCATGAGTACTTCCAAGATAATCGATATTATATTCTGGCTCAGCAACTTTATAACTCTGTTCTTGCTTCTACGGATACCGGGGGGAGCTTAAGTGATCTTAACGGCTGCCCTTGGATTGAGGAATATGTCGACCCAAGAGTGGATAGTAGCAGTATGTCCTTTGTTCTGAATGGCATGGTTTATGGAACATATGGCATACATGCATTTGAAGAGTATAGCAAGTTGCCGTCCAGCTTATCCATGAACAAAAACTTACTTTCTTGTATTCGAGAGAACATAGAAGTATTCGATAAGGGATATTGGTCGAACTATGACGCAATCAATAACTCCGCCAATATAAAATATCACGGAATAAACTATGCGCTTATCAAAGATCTGAAAAACAAGTATCCTGAAGTTTTCACGCTGGACGGATTTGATGATGTAGTGTCTTCTTGGGAAGTTGGCGTTCAGAATGCTGGTTTGTTTTATTTGTTGGATGGGCCTAGGTCATTGTCATATTATCATTTTGTGGCGATGATATTAATTTCAATCATTGTACCTTTTTTATTAATATCTTGGTTGGCCAAGAAGAGGCCTTCAAAATGACCCTGCGTCTGAGTATTTTAAGTGCGGCAACAGTATTTGTTTATCTACTTTTAATTAACGTTTCGCTTGATCGCATCTGCTCTGTCTTTTCGGAAGTGCAAGGGTATCAATGTAACGATCCGAATTTTAGTATTACTATTCTTGGTTGTATTTTGCTGATGCTGCTGGCGCTATGTATACCTATTCTTGGGCGCTCATATTCCGCATGTTTGCTTTGGTTGATGTATTATTTTCATGTAGTACCTTCGATCTTAGTTTTCTCCCGTCTGAATGGGGCAGCATTTGAGGATTTTGCAATCTTCTCTTCGTTGGTTTTTATAACTTATTTTTTCTTAGTATATGCATCCAGAATCAAAGTTCCAGTAGTTGAGTTGTTGTATCTTAAGCCTGGCTTGAATCATCTTTTGTTATCTGCTTGTGTGATTTTTTTTGTGTTCTTTGTTGTCAGTAATTTAGGGTTCAACTTAAATCCACCTTCTATTGACGATGTGTATGATGTCAGGGCTGAATACAAATCCAGAGTAACGCCGCTTGTTGGATACTTGGCTGTTCTTACAGGCTATTTTTTGTCCCCGGTATTTGTTGTGCTTTCGGTTGTCTATTGGGATTCCCGTCTGAAGTACAAAGCTTTGTTCTTTATATGCGTAGCGTCCTTTCTTTCCTACCTAATCTATTCATCTGCTGGCTTTAAAAGCGTTGCTTTCATGCCGGTAGTTACGCTTCTGTCTTGCCTGTTGTTCAGGAAGTCGGAGAATCTCGGGCTTTTATTGAATTTCTTGTTTCTTGCATTGCTGATTTTTGCATGGTTTCTCTTCATCGCTTTTGATCTGTCTATTGTTTTGGATCATTGGGTAAGGCGTGCGCTAGTAGTGCCAGGGATGACGGTAGCTTATTTTTATGACTATTCAATAGGTTTCGGATTTGATGCTAACGGTTCTATCCCAAATCTGATTTCTAAGACTTACTTCGGTACGGATGGGTCCGCTAATGCCGGTTTCATCGGTGATGGAATCGCTCGGTATGGTGTAGATTTATTTTGGATAAATATATTGTTGTTGTTTCTGTTTGTGCGGTTGCCCGAATTGTTGCTAGGTAAATTAGATGGGCCGTACATTCCTGCATTATTTATTTCAACTGCTTATGCTTTAAGCAATAGTTCAATTACAACGGTGATTTTGACATACGGATTTTTGCCGTTAATTATTTTTGTTTATTTTTATAAGAGAGTGCTTGTTAAATGAAAAGTATTTGCCATCTCACTTCGGCTCACTCTCGCTACGACACGCGCATATTTCTTAAGGAATGCCGTTCATTGGCGAACCATGGATATGCCGTTACCCTGATTGTAGCTGATGGTAAAGGCGAAGAAGTCCGTGATGGAGTCCGTATAGTTGATGCTGGGATATCTAAAGGAAGAGTTGATCGTATTAGAAATGCCACTGCTCGAGTGCTTAGTTTAGCTATTAAAATTCAAGCTAATGTATATCATTTACATGACCCTGAGCTGATTCCTGCTGGCTTGAAACTGAAACGCCTAGGAAAAAAGGTAATATTTGACGCTCATGAAGATTTGCCTAAACAATTGCTCACTAAACCTTACCTTAATAAGGCGGCTAAAATCGTTTTGTCAAAAGGTTTAGCTGCTTATGAGAAATGGGCGTGCTCAAAATTCGATGGTATTGTGGCAGCTACCCCTGTTATTTCAGAAAAATTCTTAAAAATACATAAATGGTCATTGGATATCAATAATTTCCCTATGATCGGTGAACTTGCGACAGATAAGGTTTCTTGGGAAAGCAAAAAAAAGCATGTCTGTTACGTTGGGAACATAACTCGTATAAGAGGTATTAACGAAGTTTTAGAAGCCTTCAGTTCCGTGAACTCGGGCGTTAGGCTGAAACTTGTTGGTGATTTCTCTGACACGAGCCTTGCTCAGGCTGCATTTGCTAATCCAGGTTGGCGTAACGTCGATGCACTGGGTTTTCTAAATCGGGAAGCAGTAAGAGATGTGCTCAGCCAATCCGTGGCGGGTTTGGTCACGTTTCTTCCTTCACCTAATCATACTGACGCACAGCCGAATAAAATGTTTGAGTACATGAGCGCAGGTTTGCCAGTGATTGCTTCGAACTTTCCATTGTGGAAGGAAATTATCGAAGGCAATAAATGCGGTTTATGTGTGGATCCTTTGGATCCCAGCGCAATTGCTGCGGCAATTGATTATTTAGTAGATCACCCGGCCGAGGCAGAGCGGATGGGCCGCAATGGGCAGTCGGCAGTTAACTCTCGATACAATTGGGCGTTGGAAGAGTCTAAATTGTGCGATTTTTATGAACGAGTACTTAAGGGCTAGCATGAAACGCATCCTTACAATCATCGGAGCTCGTCCTCAGTTCGTCAAAGCAAGCGTTGTGTCTAAAGCCTTACAGCGGGTAGCCGAGATGGAGGAGATTGTGCTTCATACCGGGCAGCATTTTGACGAGAACATGTCGGGAGTTTTTTTTGAACAACTAGGAATCCCGAGGCCCGACATTCAACTCAATGTACATGGCGGTACGCATGGCTCTATGACCGGCCGAATGCTTATCGAAATCGAGCAAGCGATTATTTGTCATAAGCCGGACCGCTTACTGGTATACGGAGATACAAATTCAACTCTTGCAGGGGCTTTAGCCGCGGCAAAGTTGCACGTACCTGTGGCTCATGTTGAGGCCGGCTTGCGTAGTTTTAACATGCGCATGCCTGAGGAAATAAATAGGATTCTAACAGATCAGGTTAGTGATTTACTGTTCTGTCCAACCGACGCCGCCATCTCGAATCTTCACGACGAGGGCTTCGGGAATAAGTTGGCACAGGTGCTAAAGGTCGGTGATGTGATGCAAGATGCAGCAATATTTTTCTCGCCGCGTGCTGCGCCCCCTGCTGGCTTGGCAGTTAGGGATGGTTTTATTCTTGCCACTTTGCATAGGGCTGAGAATACGGACGACCCAGAGCGGCTGCGCGATATTGTATGCGCTATTAACAAGGTTCATGGGGAAGTCGCTCCTGTTGTACTACCGCTCCACCCAAGGACGCGAAACGCGATTTCCCAGGCGGGTTTGAATGTTGAAGCACATTTGATCGAGCCCGTTGGTTATTTTGAAATGCTCTGGTTGCTTGCCCACTCAGGTCTAGTTCTGACAGACAGCGGGGGTGTACAAAAGGAAGCGTATTTCTTTGGTAAACCGTGCGTCACAATGCGCGACCAAACAGAGTGGGTGGAGTTGATAGAGCAAGGGGCTAACGAGTTGGCCGGCGCCAACACCCAAGCTATCGAGCGTGCAGTCAAGCGAAATTATGCTAGAAAAATTGTTGACTCAGTTCACCTTTACGGTGGGGGGACTGCGGCAGCACAGATAGCAAACATACTGACGCAAGTTGGGTAATCTCGTGAAAAAAACGGTATGGATTATCAACCAGTATGCATCAACGCCTGAGACCGGCATGGGCGGGCGCCACTTCTATTTAGCTAAAGAACTAGCAAAACTGGGGCACAACGTCTATCTCATAGCCTCATCTTCGAACCATCTACTGCGTGAGCAACAGCATTTCGAAGGAGGAACCAAAGTTGCAAATATCGCTGGATTTTCATTTGTCTGGGTAAAAATGCCGCCCTACCCAGAGGCGCACAGCAAGCAGCGTGCGCTCAATTGGTTTATCTTCCCTTGGCGTTTGGTTAGGTTGTCTAAGATCATCCCAATTAAGCCTGACGCGATAGTATGCTCATCTCCTTCCCCTTTAGCTTTTTTTGGGGCGCATCGTTTAGCCAAGATACATCGTGCAAAGCTAGTGTTCGAAGTCCGCGATATCTGGCCGTTAACGCTTACAGAGATTGGCGGATATTCGGTCAAGCATCCTTTCATTAAGTTCATGCAGCGGGTAGAGGATTGGGCTTATCGCTCCTCCGATGAAGTTGTTTCCAATTTAAAAAATGCGGTTGAACATATGGTTTCTAGAGGAATGACACCTAGTAAATTCTCTTGGATACCTAATGGATTTTCTCTTGAAGAGGCAAATGCTCCTGCGCGTCTAGAGGAGAGTATTATAGATCAGCTTCCAAAGGGTAAATTTATAATTGGCTATACGGGAACAATGGGTATCGCCAATGCATTGTTTTCGCTGCTTGAGGCGGCCGAGACACTAAAGAATTTCGAGGATATTGCTTTTGTTCTAGTAGGAAACGGCAAGGAGAAATCAAAACTGCAATGTGTAGTTAGTGAAAAAGGTCTAAAAAATGTTACTTTTTTGGACGCCGTTCCGAAGGCTAGCATTTACCCAATGCTTAGCTATTTTGATGCTTGTTTTATCGGCTGGCTAAACGACGATCTTTATCGGTTCGGCATAGGTGCAAACAAGATCCCTGAGTACTTGTACTCGGGAAAGCCTATTCTTCACGCATACTCCGGGATGGCTGACCCTGTATTGGAGGCCAGTGCTGGGTTAACGGTTCCGGCCGAGGACGCAAACGGTTTAGCTGAAGCTATTTTGAGTCTGTACAAGATGCCGGCTGAAGCGCGAGTGGCTATGGGGCTTAATGGGCGTACCGCCGCACTTGCGCATTATGAGTATGGGCTGCTGGCAAAGCGATACGAGAACATACTGTTTGGAGCAAACCATGATCGAACTGCTTAAGAAAGACAATCTAGGGAATTACCTAGATGGCGTTGCAGATGTGCACTATGGCGCTTACTCTAAGCGCCATTTTACTTCTTGCTTTAATAAGGATTTGCTTGCCGAATATTATCGATATCTGATCGATGACTGCGATATTGCCTTCGTGCATTTGGATCGGCGGGGTGTGGTTGATGGTTTTTTGGTCGCCGGAGAGAACGTAAGTAAAGGGGTGGAGCGTTTTGTTTCAGCTCACAGAAAGGCGGTTGTTTTAGCTCTTTTGATGCACCCTGTTTTCCTTGTCGAAAAGGTAATATACCTTTTGAAGGCGCATTTAAAAAAAGATAAACATGTTCACGGCATAGCAAGGTTCAGGCTAATGTCCATTGCGGTTTCTTCTAACCAGCAGTCGAAAGGCGTTGGTGCTGCTATGCTTGAATATTTTGAGGATTGGCTCCGGGCGGAAAATATTCCTATGTATGGGTTATCCGTAAGAAAGGAAAATCAGCGGGCTATAAGTTTTTATGTGCGGAATGGTTTCGTGTTAGAGAAAGAAACCAAAGACTCCGCATACTACCGTAAGCAGGTGGATGTTTGATGGAATTTTTGCCCTTCGCGTTACCGGATATAGGAGAAGAAGAAATTTTGGAAGTTTCGGATTCTTTGCGCTCCGGATGGATTACTACCGGCCCCAAGGCAAAAAAATTTGAAAGCGATTTTACTGCTTTCCTTGGGGATCCAGCAGTTCAGTCAATTTCTGTGAATTCTGCTACTTCTGGGTTGCATCTTGCGCTTGAGGCGTTGGGTATTGGCCCAGGCGACGAAGTGGTTGTTCCAACCTATACATTTACTGCAACGGCTGAGGTTGTTCGTTATCTCGGGGCCAAGCCGATTATGGTGGATGTTGATGCTAATACCTTTAATATATGTCCAGAGCGCTTTTCGAATGCGATAAGCGAACAGACGAAAGCCGTTATCGTTGTCCACTTTGCAGGCTTGGCTTGTGATATGGACGCTATTCTATCCATAGCAAAAAAGAATAATGTTAAAGTTGTTGAGGATGCAGCCCATGCCTTGCCTACCACTTATAAAGGAAAACTAGTAGGTACGTTAGATAGCGACTTCACTGTTTTTAGCTTTTATGCAAACAAAACAATGACGACGGGAGAGGGAGGGATGGTTGTCACCCGAAATCCTGAATTAGCTAGCCGCTGTAGAATTATGCGATTACATGGTATTAGTCGAGATGCGTTTGATCGTTATACATCCAATAAGCCCGCTTGGTTCTATGAGGTAGTTGCACCTGGGTATAAATACAATATGCCGGATATCTCTGCGGCTATTGGCATCCATCAATTACGACGTCTGCCGGAATTCCATGCGAAACGGGTCAAAATGGCTTCGTTTTATAAGGAAAGACTATCCGGGCTGCCACTTGAGTTACCGCCTTCTGCCCCTAGTGGTGATGCTCATGCTCTGCATCTCTATCCAGTCAGAATAGGGCACGACGCGGGCTTGAGTCGGGACAAGTTTATTGAAAATATGGCGGCACTAGGCGTGGGTTGCTCGGTGCATTTCATCCCGTTGCATGTCCATCCATACTGGCGCGACACTTATAAACTCGCACCAAGCATGTTTCCTGTGGCTCATGCAATTTTTGAGCAAGAGGTTACGCTGCCTCTTTATACTAAAATGACTGAGAAGGATCTAGAAAAAGTTGTAGCGGCGGTAAAAAGGGTGTTAGGCGATGCTTAAGCGGGCTTTCGACATGATCTTGTCGTTGGCAGGTATTCTAGTTCTGCTACCTGTTTTTTTTGTTATATCGATAATTATCAAATTCGATAGTCCTGGCCCTATTTTTTTTCGCCAGTGTCGCATCGGTAGATATGGCGTACCTTTCCGGATCCATAAGTTTCGCACAATGAGCGTAAATGGCGAGTCCGCTGGTCGCTTGACGATAGGTGCAGATAACCGAATAACACGATCTGGCCAATATTTGCGGAAATATAAGTTGGATGAGCTGCCGCAATTGATTGATGTTTTTTTGGGAAAAATGAGCTTGGTCGGGCCTCGGCCCGAAGTTAAAGAGTTTATTGATTGCTATTCGCCTGATGTGCGAAATAAAGTATTGTCTGTACGGCCAGGTATTACCGACTATGCTTCCATAGAGATGATTGATGAGGGCGAGATACTTGGGCAGTACGATGATCCTCGTCAGGCATATATAGACGTAGTGTTGCCTATGAAACAAAGCTATTATCTTCGATATGTTGAAGAGCACAATATGCTTATCGATTTGCAGCTAATATTGAAGACTGTCTATAAAATCGTTGTGCGTTAATCTTAACAGACTAATTTCGATTGACAGGATCGTTTATGCAGTTGCCATGTGATGTGTTAATTGGTAACGATTGTTAGCTAGAAACAGGATCTCGACGTGTTAAGACTCGCTGAAAAGCTTCGCTCTCGCCTGGTGAGCTTACCTAGGCGCTACAAGCGCCTGATTCAGGTAGCAACAGACGTGCTGCTGGTTTGGGTCGCACTCTGGTTGGCGTTCGTCGTTCGTTTGGGTGACGCCCGCAACATAGAGCCGCTTGGCGGCCATGCTTGGCTGTTCGGCATCGCGCCGCTTATCGCCGTCCCTTTTTTCGTTCGCTTCGGCATGTACCGCGCGGTGATGCGTTACTTCGGCAACGACGCGCTGATGGCTATCGCCAAGGCCGTGACGCTCTCGGCGTTGCTGCTTTCCCTGGCGGTGTACTGGCGCACCGATGCACCCAAGGTCATCCCGCGTTCGATGGTGTTCAACTATTGGTGGCTGAGCCTGTTCCTGATCGGCGGGGTGCGCCTGCTGATGCGCCAGTATTTCATGGGGGACTGGTTCTCCCCGGATTCGCTGACCAAGTTCAGGGGGCGTGACGCGAGCTTGCCGAAGGTAGCAGTGTACGGTGCCGGCGCTGCGGGGAATCAATTGGTAGCGGCGTTGCGCTTGGGGCGGGGGATGCGGCCGGTCGCGTTCATCGACGATGACCCCAACCTCTACAACCGGAGCATTGCCGGACTGCGGGTGTATTCGCCCAAGCATATCCAGCAGATGATCGATGAGACGGGCGCTAATGAAATTCTCATGGCAATTCCTTCAGCGTCGCGCGGCAGGCGGCGTGAGGTGTTGGAAATGCTCGAGCATTATCCGTTGCACGTACGCAGCGTACCGGGCTTCATGGACCTGGCCAGTGGGCGGGTGAAGGTCGAGGACATCCAGGAAGTCGATATCGCGGATCTACTCGGGCGTGATGCCGTGCCACCGCAGCAGGCGCTGTTCGAGAAGTGTATTCGCGGCAAGGTGGTCATGGTGACGGGGGCGGGCGGCTCGATTGGTTCGGAGCTGTGCCGTCAAATCCTCTCGAACAAGCCAAAGGCGTTGCTGCTGTTCGAGCACAGCGAGTTCAACCTCTATAGCATTCACATCGAGCTGGAGCGGGCGATCGAGCGGGCATCGCTGCCGATCAAGCTGGTGCCTATCCTGGGGTCGATTCGCAATCCGGATCGTCTGTTGGATGTGATGCGCACCTGGCAGGTGGAGACGATCTACCATGCGGCGGCCTACAAGCATGTGCCCATGGTGGAGCACAACGTTGCCGAAGGTGTGCTGAATAATGTGCTGGGCACCATGAACACGGCCCAGGCGGCGGTGCAGGCGGGTGTGGCGAACTTCGTGCTGATCTCCACCGATAAGGCGGTGCGGCCCACCAACGTGATGGGCAGTACCAAGCGGGTGGCCGAGATGATCTTGCAGGCGCTGAGCCGCGAGACGGCGCCGGTGCTGTTCAATGCGGACGGGGCGGTGCATCACGTCAACAAGACCCGGTTCACCATGGTGCGGTTCGGCAATGTGCTGGGTTCGTCGGGGTCGGTCATTCCGCGCTTTTATCAGCAGATCCGTAGCGGTGGGCCGGTTACGGTGACCCATCCGAAGATCACACGTTATTTCATGACCATTCCCGAGGCGGCGCAGCTTGTTATTCAGGCTGGGTCCATGGGGCAGGGCGGTGATGTGTTCGTGCTGGATATGGGGCAGCCGGTGCGCATTGCCGAACTGGCCGAAAAGCTGATTCACCTGTCTGGCTTGAGCGTGCGCTCTGAAAAGTGCCCGCATGGGGACATTGCCGTCGAGTTCACGGGCTTGCGTCCGGGGGAAAAGCTGTACGAAGAGCTGCTTATCGGCGACAACGTAAGCCCCACCGAGCACCCGATGATCATGCGGGCCGATGAGGAGTATTTCACCTGGGATGTGCTGCGCAGTGTGCTGGCCAAACTGCTCAAGGCGGTGGAGCAGGATGATTACCCGCAGGTTCGGGTATTGCTGCGCGAGGTGGTGAGCGGGTATGTGCCTGAGGGTGAGATCGTCGATTTGATCTACCAGCAGCGAAGGGTAGGGCCGACCGAGTAGTGGTTTCGGTTGGCGGGCTGCCGCCCGCATTCGCCGCGGGGGCGCGGCTCCTACAAAAGAAAGCAGCTTTTGAGTTTTTGGGCTTTTGGGCTTTTGATTCTGTGGGAGGCCCGACCTCGGGGCGAAGCTTTTGCTCTTGGGTGGGCAGGAGGTGCGTATTCGCCGCGGGGGCGCGGCTCCTACAAAAAAAAAAGCAGGTCACTGCGGGTGGTGGGGGCTTCGGTTTTCTTTGGCTTTTGAGCTTTGGGCTTTTGAGCTTTTGGGCTTTTGATTCTGTGGGAGGCCCGACCTCGGGGCGAAGCTTTTGGTTCTTGGGTGGGCAGGAGGTGCGCATTCGCCACGGGGGCGCGGCTCCTACAGTGGACTAGCGGTGGGCTGATCGGGCTTTAGGCACGACGTCGGGCAAGGCTTTGGTTTGTTGGCGGGCCGTGGTCTGCATTCGCTGCGGGACAGGTTCCAACAGCAACCCTCAGGCGAAGCGCTGGTTCGAGGGGATGCTTTAATCCGTTGCCTTATAGAACTTTTTCCCGACTCTGGCGATGTGGTCGACCAGCTGGGAATTGTCTATTTGGTAATGCAGGGACAGGTCCACCTTGTAAGGCAGAAGCAGGTCATCGATCGCCAACTCGATATCGAGTAGGTCCTGGTGTGAGAGTCCATCGCCGATGAGCGTCAAATCGATATCCGAACCAGAGCGGTAGTTTCCTTTTGCGCGTGAGCCGTAGAGGATCGCTTCGCTAACGTTGGGAAACTGCCGTAGCGCTTCTTGGATCGATTGGACATCGCTTTGGGAGAGCCCCGTATCTTCTAAAATCATGGGCTCGGCTCGGCTGCGCATGGTTCGCTCAAGCGCTTTTAGCAGCGAATGATGCTTCATTCGGATATTGCTCAAGATGGCTTCGGCCGTTTCCTCGTTATACGTGTAAGAGGTCCGGTTACGGTCTGTCAGCATGTGCATCCAGGCGTGGCCATCTTCGATCAGTCCCTTGCTAAACGCTTCTCTGATGGTGTCACGCGAGCCCACGATGCCGTCGATTCCTTGCCAGATGAGGAAATCCTTCAGGGTGTTCCAGCCAAGCTCGTAGCAGTATTCGAAGCCTTGGATAACGCCCTGTTTTTCCAGCTTCGACAGGTCGCGCTGTTGCATCAGTTCCATTGCTTCGTCGAGTTGCCGCAGAGCCCTACTAAAGTTATGCAGGCGTTGCTGCCAGCGCACATCAAGGTTGTTCATTCGTAAGCCCTAATACGTTTACGCATGCTACAACTTCGCCGTCGATCGGCCTATTTGTCTGGCTCGTCCATCCACTTCGGCTTCGGATAACGGCGGTCGGCTTTACCGGCTTTGAGCACGGCACCTGGCACTTCATGCCCGACCAGCTCGGGCAGGCTGGCGGCACAGCGCAGCAGTCGGTCCAGATCTACGCCAGTATCCAGGTCCATGCGTTGGAACATGTGCACCAGATCCTCGGTGCAGATATTGCCGCTGGCGCCGGGTGCGTAGGGGCAACCGCCGAGGCCACCGAGGGAGGCGTCGAAGCGGTCGATGCCGGCGTTCAGTGCGGCCAGGGCATTAGCCAGGCCCATTCCTCGAGTGTTGTGGAAGTGCGCTGTGAACACCGCCTCGGGCCATTGCCTCACCGCTTCGCGGCAGATGCGCTCGACCTGCGCCGGGTCCGCCATGCCGGTGGTGTCGCAAAGGGTGACGCCTTGAACGCCGATATCCAACAGGCGTTGCACCAGTTCATACACGCGTGGTTCGGGGATTTCACCTTCGAATGGGCAGCCGAAGGTGGTCGATAGCGAGGCGTTGATGAACACGCCGCTGCCTCGAGTCGCCTCGATGATCTCGCGGAACTGCACCAGTGATTGCTCGGGAGTCATCCGAAGGTTGGCCATGCCATGGGTGTCGCTCGCGGACATCACTAGGTTGATCTCGTCTACCTCGCAGGCGAGGGCACGCTCGCAGCCCCTGACGTTGGGGACCAGTACGGTGTATTCGACATCTGGTACTCGACGAATGCCGCGCATCACCTCTTCAGCGTCGCGCAGGTTCGGAATGGCCTTGGGCGAGGTAAAGGAGGTGACTTCGATTTTTGCCAGCCCGGTTTCGGAGAGGCGATCGATCAGGGCGATCTTGTCCTCGGTGGGGATGAAGTTGGGTTCGATTTGGAAGCCATCGCGGGTCGCGACGTCTTGAATGTAGAGGCGTTTTGTCATGGATATCTCCGTTCGATGGCGGTCGCTGCGTTGTTGTTCGTGAAGGCCTTCGTAAAAGCCTAAAAGCTTCGCCCCGAGGTCGGGCCTCCCACATGGAAAAGGCCCAGAGCTGTTCCCACCACAGAGCCAAGGTCCCACTCGCATTACTGCTTTTTAGCGGACGGCGCGCCCCGCGGCGAATGCGGGTTTCCTACCCACCCAAGAGCCAAAAGCTTCGTCCCGGGGTCGGGCCTTCCACAGGAAATGCAAAAGCTTCGTCCCGGGTCGGGCCTCCCACAGGAAGCCGGAAAACTTGCTCCAGTGCGGGTCATCTATAGGGAGGCCAAGTCACTCCTTGCACTGCTGCTGCAGGAGGCGCGACCTCGCGCCGAATGCGAGCGTACTGCCCGTTTAAGCAAAAGCTTCGCCCCAGGTCGGGGCTCCCACAGAAGAGCCAGAAGCTTCGTTGCAAGGTTTTCGGTTCCACGGAAGAGCCAAAGCATTACTCGCACTGCTGTTGTAGGAGGCGCGACCT
>NZ_JAKOEN010000022.1:400330-404219 GCF_022355455.1 Pseudomonas sp. KSR10
AAAGCTTCGCCCCGGGTCGGGGCTCCCACAGAAGAGCCAGAAGCTTCGCTGCAAGGTTTTCGGTTTCATGGAAGAGCCAAAGCATTACTCGCACTGCTGTTGTAGGAGGCGCGACCTCGCGCCGAATGCGGGCGTACTGCCCGTTTAAACAAAAGCTTCGCCCCGGGTCGGGGCTCCCACAGAAGAGTTAAAAGCTTCGCCCCCGGGGTTGGGGCTCCCACAAAAAACCAAAAGCGTTGTGCGCAGCGGCTGGAATGCTCAGATGACTCCTCTTTCGCGCAGCCCTTGGCGTTGCTCGTCGGTGAGGCCGAGGCCGGCCAGTACATCCTCGGTGTGTTCGCCCAGTTGGGGGCCGCCAGTGCCGATGCGACCGGGAGTGCGGCTGAGTTTGGGTAGCACGCCTGGGACCTTGAGCGGCCCGGCGAACGTCTCTACCTGTTCGATCATCTGCCGCGCCAGGTAGTGCGGGTCCTTGACGATGTCGGCCGCGGTGTAGGGATAGCCGGCCGGAACGCGCGCTTCTTTCAATGCCTCGATCACTTCGTCGCGGCTGTGCTGTGCGGTCCACTCGCCGATCGCGGCGTCGATCAGCTCGGCGTGCTCAGAGCGGCCGTCGTTATGTGCCAAACGTGAATCCTCGGCCAGATCCTGGCGCCCCATCAGGGTCATCAAGCGCTTGTAGATACTGTCGCCATTGCCGGCGATCAGTACGTAGGCGCCGTCATTGCACAGATAGGAATTGGACGGGGTGATGCCGGGGAGGGCGCTGCCGGCGGGCTCGCGCACATAGCCGAAGGCGTCATATTCAGGCACCAGGCTTTCCATCATGGCGAAAACCGATTCATATAGGGCGACATCGATTTCCTGGCCCTTGCCGCTGCGGTTGCGCTCTTGCAATGCCAACAGGACACCAATGACGCCATACAGTGACGACAGCGAGTCCCCGATGCTCACGCCCACCCGTACCGGTGGTTGGCCCGGATAGCCGGAGAGGTGGCGCAATCCGCCCATGGCCTCGCCGATCACGCCGAAGCCGGGTAGGTCGCGATAAGGGCCGGTTTGACCGTAGCCGGAGATGCGCAACATGATCAGGCGCGGGTTGAGCTTCGACAGTTCGTCCCAGCCCAGGCCCCAGCCCTCGAGCGTGCCAGGACGAAAGTTTTCCACCAGCACGTCGGCTTCGGCGACCAGCTGGCGGACGATCTGCTGGCCTTCGGCGGCTTTCAGATCGAGCGTCACGGACTGCTTGTTGCGTGACTGCACATGCCACCAGAGCGAGGTGCCGTCCTTGAGTTTGCGCCATTTTCGCAGAGGGTCACCGACCTGTGGCGGCTCGATCTTGATTACCTCGGCGCCAAATTCGCCGAGCATCTTGCTGGCGAAGGGACCGGCGATCAGCTGGCCCATCTCGATGACCTTGAGGCCTTGCAACGGCAAGCTGGTTTCATTCTGTTCGTTCATCACAACACCTGTGCCAGGTCGATTCATGTATGGAGGATGACCGAGCGTCGCGCGGCGGACAATTGCTGAATAACCAAGGATGGTTTCGTCAACCACGAAGACAACTCGCGGATGCCTTTCTGGGCGCGCGGGTTTATGGTGGTAGCTTCGTCAGCTGCGAATACGGGAGTCAACCATGCGGCGTGTCGATTTCGTTACCCTGCGCCTCTTCGTTGCTGTTGCTGATGAGCGCAGCTTGACCCGTGCCGCCGAGCGCGAGCACTTGGCCCTCGCGGCTGTTAGCAAGCGTATCAGCGACCTGGAAGGCCAGCTCGGCGTCAGTCTGTTGTATCGCCAACCCAAAGGCGTCGAACTGACGCCAGCCGGTCATGCGCTGCTGCATCATGCGCGCAATTTGCTCGACGGCTTACAGCAGATGGATGCCGACCTTAGCGAGTTCAGCCAAGGCGTGAAGGGGCATGTGCGCATTCATGCCAACACATCGGCGGTGATCGAGTTCCTGCCTGAAGACCTGAGCGCCTTCGCGCGCCTGCATCCGGAAGTGAAGATCGATCTGGAGGAGCGTGTCAGCAACGATACGCTGCGCGCCCTGCGGGAAGGTTTGACCGATATCGGCGTCTTCGCGGGGCACATGGCGGCCGAGGATCTGCAAGTGTTCGGTTATCGCGAGGATACGCTTGTGCTGGTCACTCCGCGGGAGCACCCCTTGGCGACGCTGAAGAGCATCGCCCTGCGCGATGCCGCCGGTTTCGATTTCATCGGCTTGCAGCAAGACGCCTCCTTGCATGTATTGCTGCATCAGTCGGCCCAACAGATGGGCATGCCCTTAAGGCTGCGGATTCAGGTGCGCAGCTTCGAGGCGATCTGCCGGATGATTCACACGGGTATGGGCATTGGGGTGCTGCCTGAACAGGTGGTGCGCAATTATTTGCCGGCGCTGGATGTCGCCATCATCCCGCTGACCGATCCCTGGGCAAGACGCGAACTGAAGATCGGTGTGCGCAATCTCGAAAGCCTCTCCGTAACGGCGCGACAATTGCTGGAGCACCTCACCGCTCGCGAAGGCAGTCGGTGAAAACAGCCTGCGCGCCGCATGGCTTCGTCAAGGTCTTCGTCAACTGCGAAGCCTTGCTTGCTCAAATATGAATATCAGCGAGAAACGGCGCCGGCTAGAGTCAGGTCAGCTACATGGCTCACACAACTACAAAACGGAGCTTCTCCATGGCACGACTTACCCGTGGTATCACTCATCTGCTCGCCGCTTCGGCCTTGTTCAGCGTATTCGCGGCTCAGGCGGCCGATCCGATTCTGATCAAGTTTTCACACATCACCGCTGACAGTACACCCAAGGGGCAGGGTGCCTTGATGTTCAAGAAGCTGGTCGAAGAGCGCCTTCCCGACCAGGTCGAGGTACAGGTGTATCCCAACTCCTCGCTTTACGGCGACGGCAAGGAAATGGAAGCGCTGCTGCTCAACGAAGTCCAGCTGCTCGCACCCGCGCCGTCGAAGCTGGAGCAGTACACCAAACAGCTGCAACTGTTCGACCTGATGTTCCTTTTCGATGACGTGGCGGCGGCGCAACGCTTTCAGCAGTCGGACAAGGGCAAGGCGATGCTCAAGTCCATGGAAGACAAAGGCATCACCGGGTTGGCCTACTGGCTCAACGGCATGCGTCAGTTCACCGCCAACAAGCCGCTACGTGAGCCTGCCGATGCGCGCGGGCTGAAATTCCGCGTGCAGCCGTCGGATTTGCAGGCCGCTCAGTACACCGCACTGCGCGCTGTGCCGCGCAAGATGTCGTTCGCCGAAATCTACCAGGGTCTACAAACCGGCGTGGTCAATGCACAGGACAATCCCTGGTCCAACATCTATAGCCAGAAGTATTACGAAGTGCAGAAGTACATGACCGAGTCCAACCATGGCGTCGGTAACTACCTGCTCATCACCAATACGCAGTTCTGGAATGGCTTGCCGGCACCGGTGCGGACCGAGCTCGAACAGATCATCGAAGAGGTCACGGCTGAGGTGAATCGCCAGGCCGAGGCGCTGAACGAGAAGGCCAAGCAGAACATCATCGATACCGGCAAGAGCGAGATCCTGGTGTTGACCGAAGAGCAGCGCAACGCCTGGCGTGATGCTGTGCGTCCGGCCTGGAAGAAGTTCGAAGCGCAAATCGGTCCCGACCTGATCCAGGCCGCCGAAGCGGCGAACCAAGCGCAGTAGATTCGACCGCTACGCGCCCCAGCACGTGCTGCGGGCGCTTTGATGCGAACCGCGCAGAAACGCCAAAGCACTACCCGCGCGCTTTTGTAGGAGGCGCGCCCTCGCGGCGAATGCGGGCGTTCTGCCCGCCCAAAGCCAAAAGCTTCGCCCCGGGGTAGGGGCTCCTACAGGATAGAAAAAAGCGTTTTCCCGTAGCTGCGGGCGC
>NZ_JAKOEN010000023.1:0-9412 GCF_022355455.1 Pseudomonas sp. KSR10
AACGCGCTTCAGCGCGGCCCCGAAGGGGTGAGGCTTGCCGAATAACCTGGGACGCAGCCCTGGTGAGAGTCGCAGCCATAAAAAAGCCCCGGTATGAACCGAGGCTTTCTGATTTGGCTTCCGCGACCTGGACTCGACTGCGTAGCAGAACGCGCTTCAGCGCGGCCCCGAAGGGGTGAGGCTTGCCGAATAACCTAGGACGCAGTCCCTGGTGAGAGTCTGGCAGCCATAAAAAAAGCCCCGGTATGAACCGAGGCTTTCTGATTTGGCTCCGCGACCTGGACTCGAACCAGGGACCCAATGATTAACAGTCATTTGCTCTACCGACTGAGCTATCGCGGAACAGCGGTGCGTATCCTACTGTTTACAAAGGGGAAGTCAACCCCCTCTCGGATCAGAGGACCTGGACGATCGCGTCCGTGACGTGGTCCAGATTGTTGTGGTTCAGCGCCGCTGCGCAGATGCGTCCTGTGCCGATCGCGTAGACACCGAACTCGGTGCGCAGGCGTTCCACCTGAGCTGCGGTGAGGCCCGAATAAGAGAACATGCCGCGCTGTTTGGCAACGAAGCTGAAGTCCTGCTTGGCGCCTTTTTCGGCCAGTTGGTGAACCATGCTCAGGCGCATGTCCTGGATGCGAGTGCGCATCTCGGCCAGCTCGGTTTCCCACATGGCTCGCAGTTCCGGGCTGTTGAGTACGGCTGAGACCACGGTGGCGCCATGAGTCGGCGGGTTGGAGTAGTTGGTGCGGATCACGCGCTTGATCTGCGAGAGCACGCGTGCCGATTCTTCACGGCCCTGCGTGACCATCGACAGCGCGCCGACACGCTCGCCGTACAGCGAGAAAGACTTGGAGAACGAGCTGGAGACGAAGAAGCTCATGCCTGACTCGGCGAACAGGCGCACGGCGGCGGCGTCTTCTTCGATACTGTCACCGAAGCCCTGGTAGGCGATGTCGATGAAGGGCACGTGGTCGTTGGCGCGCAGCACCTCGAGAATTTGCTTCCAATCTTGCGGCTGCAGATCGACGCCGGTCGGGTTGTGGCAGCACGCGTGCAGCACGACGATCGAGCGGGGCGGCAGGTTTTTCAGATCCTCGAGCATGCCGGCGCGGTCGATGCCGTGGCTGGCCGCGTCGTAGTAGCTATAGTTCTGTACCGGGAAACCGGCGGACTCGAACAGCGCGCGGTGGTTCTCCCAGCTGGGGTTGGTGATGGCCACCACCGCATCGGGCAGCAAGCGCTTGAGGAAGTCGGCACCGATCTTCAATGCGCCGGTGCCACCCAGTGCCTGGGTGGTCACCACGCGGCCATCGGCGACAAGCGACGAATCGCCACCGAACAAAAGGCCTTGTACGGCCATGTCGTAGCTGGCGATACCTTCGATGGGCAGGTAACCGCGTGGCGCGTTGAGTTCCAGACGGGCCATCTCGGCGGCTGCGACGGCGCGCAACAGAGGAATTCGGCCTTCTTCGTTGTAGTAGACGCCCACCCCCAGATTGACCTTGTTCTGCCGCGTGTCGGCATTGAAGGCTTCATTGAGGCCGAGGATCGGATCGCGCGGCGCCATTTCGACAGCGGAGAACAAACTCATGATGGGGAGGCTCGAAGAGAGGAGGTGACTGATGCAACACCCTCGCTTCGCGCTGAGGGCGGTGCGCAAACGGGGCAAGAGTATAGCGGGCCTGCCCCTCCGTCGCGATATGCTAGGGCGGTTTTTTCTAACCGATTCATGCCCGCCTGGTCGCCATTTTGCCTCGCTTCGTCTGCCTGTTCGGTCGGGCACTTGATATTGTCGGGAGCGACCGCATTGAAAGGGGCTGTGTCAGCTGTTCGCCCTGCCCGCAGCGGTTCGATGCATTTGAGAAGGTACCGCCTGGAAGGCTCCACCGTTCGGCTTTCGGGTCGTCACGCTATCTGAAGAGGTCGATATGTCGAAGTTCGAATTGGTCACGCGCTTCAAACCCGCCGGGGACCAGCCGGAAGCCATCCGGCAAATGATCGAAGGCATCGAGGCTGGCCTCTCACACCAGACCCTGCTGGGTGTGACAGGCTCCGGCAAGACCTTCAGCATTGCCAATGTCATCGCACATGTGCAGCGGCCAACGCTGGTACTGGCACCGAACAAGACGCTGGCCGCCCAGCTTTATGGCGAGTTCAAGGCGTTCTTTCCGAACAATGCAGTCGAGTATTTCGTTTCCTATTACGACTATTACCAGCCGGAAGCCTACGTGCCCTCTTCGGACACCTTCATCGAGAAGGACGCGTCGATAAACGACCACATCGAGCAGATGCGACTGTCGGCGACCAAGGCGCTGTTGGAGCGGCCGGACGCGATCATCGTTACCACGGTGTCCTGCATCTATGGTCTGGGTGATCCTCAGTCATATTTGAAGATGGTGCTGCACGTGGATCGCGGCGACCGTCTTGATCAGCGCGAGTTGCTGCGACGGCTCACCGGTCTGCAGTACACACGCAACGACATGGACTTTGCACGGGCGACCTTCCGCGTGCGCGGCGATGTCATCGACGTCTTTCCGGCCGAGTCCGATCTGGAGGCGGTGCGCATCGAGCTGTTCGATGACGAAGTGGAAAGCCTGTCCGCCTTCGATCCGCTGACCGGCGAGGTGATTCGCAAGCTGCCGCGCTTCACCTTCTATCCCAAGAGCCACTACGTAACACCGCGCGAGACCCTGCTCGACGCCATCGAGAACATCAAGGTCGAGCTGAAGGACCGTCTCGATTACCTGCGCAGCAACAACAAGCTCGTAGAAGCGCAACGGCTCGAGCAGCGCACCCGTTTCGATTTGGAAATGATCATGGAACTGGGGTACTGCAACGGCATCGAGAACTACTCGCGCTATCTCTCTGGTCGTGCTTCCGGCGAGGCACCACCGACGCTCTACGATTACCTGCCAGCCAACGCGCTGCTGGTGATCGACGAATCTCATGTCAGCGTGCCGCAGGTCGGCGCCATGTACAAAGGCGACCGGTCACGTAAGGAAACCTTGGTCGAGTACGGCTTCCGCTTGCCATCGGCGCTGGACAACCGGCCGATGCGTTTCGACGAGTGGGAAGCGGTCAGCCCGCAGACCATCTTCGTCTCGGCGACGCCCGGACCCTACGAGGCCGAGCATGCCGGCCGGGTGATCGAGCAGGTAGTGCGGCCCACCGGGCTCGTGGACCCGCAGATCGAGGTACGGCCGGCGCTGACCCAGGTCGATGATCTGCTGTCGGAAATCACCAAATGCGTGGCGAAGGAAGAGCGGGTGCTGGTCACGACGCTCACCAAGCGCATGGCCGAAGACCTCACCGATTACCTGGGCGATCACGGCGTGCGGGTACGCTATCTGCACTCGGATATCGACACCGTCGAGCGGGTGGAGATCATCCGCGACTTGCGTCTGGGCGTGTTCGACGTGCTAGTGGGCATCAACCTGCTGCGCGAGGGTCTGGACATGCCCGAGGTGTCGCTGGTAGCCATCCTCGATGCGGACAAGGAAGGCTTCCTGCGTTCCGAACGTTCGCTGATTCAGACCATTGGCCGCGCGGCCCGTAACCTCAACGGCCGGGCGATTCTCTACGCCGACAATATGACCGGCTCCATGGAGCGGGCGATCGGCGAGACCGAGCGCCGCCGCAACAAGCAGATAGCCTTCAACGAAGCCAATGGCATCGTGCCGCAGGGTGTGTTCAAGGACGTTCAGGACATTCTGGAAGGGGCCACGGTGCCCGGCTCGCGGAGCAAGAAACGTCGCGGCGAAGCCAAAGCGGCGGAAGAGGCGGCGCGTTACGAAAACGAACTGCGGTCGCCGAGCGAGATCACCAAACGGATTCGCCAGCTGGAAGAAAAGATGCTTGCCTATGCGCGGGACCTAGAGTTTGAGGCCGCAGCGCAGACCCGTGACGAGATCCACAAGTTGCGCGAGCGCTTGTTGCAGGTCTGACCGTTGAGCCGCGGTGTGGGCCTAGTGCGCCGCGCCGCCTTTGATGTCCTCGGGGAGTTTGCGGGTAAGCAGTACGGCTACCATGCTGATCGCCAGTGCGATGCCAACGAAATGGAACGCATCGTTGTAGGCCATGATCATCGCCTGCTGATGCGTGATCTCGCTGAGCCGGCCCAACGCGGCCTGCTCGCTGCCCAGCTGCTGGGTCAGTGCGGTGAGACGTTCGGCCACCGCCGGATTGCTCGGCACCACCGACTCGCGCAGATAGTCGAAATAGATCTTCGTGCGGCTGTCGAGCAGCGTCGCGAGCAAGGCGATGCCTATCGCGCCGCCGAGGTTGCGCAGGATGTTGAACAGGCTCGACGCCGAACCAGCATCCTTCGGCTGGATATAGGCCGTGGCGATCAGCGAGACGGTGACCATGATCAACGGCTGGCCCAGCGCGCGGATGATCTGGATCGGGTGGAACTGGTCGCCGGCGAAGTCTGGATTGAGCGCGCCGGAGGCGAAACTGGACAGGCCGAACAGAGCGAAGCCGGCAGCACAGAGCAGCTTGGGCGCGATGATTTTCATCAGTTTGGGCACCAGCGGGATCAGGAACAGCTGCGGAATCCCCATCCACATGATCACCTGACCGATTTGCAGTGCGTTGTAATCCTGAATCTGGGCCAGATACAACGGCAACAGGTAGATGGATCCATAGAGGCCGAGCCCCATGCCCAGGCTGGCGATACTGGTGAGGCCGAAGTTGCGCTCGCGCAGAATCCCCAGGTTGATCAAAGGGTTGGGTCGCGACAGCTGCAAGATGACGAACAAGATCAGGCTGATCAGCGCCACCGACCCCAGTTGGACAATCAGGGTCGACTCCAGCCAGTCCTTGCGATGGCCTTCCTCGAGAAACACCTGCAGGCAGCCGAGCCCCATCGCCAGGGTGACGATGCCGGCGTAGTCGGTGCTTTTCAGCAGTTCCCAATGGGGCGGCTTCTTTTCCAGCCCGTACAGCAGGCCGGCGATCATCAGCAGGCCGGGCGGTATGTTGATATAGAAAATGTACTCCCAGCCCCAGTTTTCGGTCAGCCAGCCGCCCAGCGTGGGTCCGATCGAGGGGGCGAAGGTGGCGGTGATGGCGAACAGCGCCATACCCTTGGCCCGGTGGTGTTCGGGCAGCTTGATCAGCGTCAGGGTGAAGGCCAGCGGGATCAGCGCACCACCGGTGAAGCCCTGCATCGCACGGAACACGATCATGCTTTCCAGATTCCAGGCGAAGGAGCAGAGCAGCGAAGAAATCAGAAAGCCGATCGATACCCACACCGCCAGGCGCCGCGCCGAGAGCAGCTGTACCAGCCAGGCGGTGAGCGGAATCATGATGATTTCCGCCACCAGGTAGGAGGTGGAGATCCAAGAACCTTCCTCCAGCGTGGCGGATAGCGCGCCCTGGATGTCCTTCAGCGAGGAGTTGGTGATCTGAATATCGAGAACCGCCATGAAGGCGCCGAGCATGGCACTCATCACGGCGATCCAGTCCCGCCGGCTGGGTTCACCAACCGGACGAATCAGCGCATCAGCGGCCACGGAGGTCGATCTTCACGTCTACCGACATGCCGGGACGGATGCGACCTTTGAGTGGATTGTCACTGGCAAAGGTCAGTTTGACCGGAATGCGCTGCACCACCTTGGTGAAGTTGCCGGTGGCGTTGTCCGGCGGCAGCAGACTGAATTGCGCGCCCGAGGCGGGAGAGAGGCTTTCGACGCGACCTTCGATCGGTGTGTCGGGGTAGGTGTCGAAGGTCAGTTCAGCATTCTGACCGACCTGCATGCGACCGATCTGGGTTTCCTTGAAGTTGGCCTGCACCCAGATGTCCTCATCCGGGACGATCGACATCAGATAGGCGCCCACCGGGACGTACTGACCGCTGCGTGCCGAGCGCTGGCCGACGATGCCGCTGATGGGCGAGCGGATTTCAGTGCGATCGACGTTCAATTCGGCTCGCTCGATTTCCGCGCGTGCTCCGTCGATCTGTGCCTGCAGGCGCTTGATATCGGCTTGCAAGGTATCCACTTGCTGTCGCTGGGCCGCCAGATCGGCCTCGGCTTTCTGCCGTTGCGAACTCGCCACGCGGGCGTCCGCGGCGAGCGTAGTCACCCGTTCCTCGGAGATGAAGCCGGGTTTGCGCAGGGCTTCGACGCGCGACAAGTCGACCTGGCTGCGCTCGAGGGTCGCCTGCGCCGCGCTGACCGATGCCTGGCTGGCAGCGATCAGGCTGGTCTGTTGTTCGAGGCGACTATGGGCCTGGGCGAGCTCGGCTTCGCGAATCGCCAGGTTCGCCCGGGCCTGGTCCAGTGCCAGCCGGAAGTCACCGGGCTCGAGAGTCACCAACAGATCGTCGGGTTTCACGTGCTGGTTGTCCTGCACATGGACGCGTTCGATTCGTGCCGCGAGCTGGCTGGAGATACGCGTGATTTCGCCCTGCACATAGGCGTTTTCGGTGTGCTCGTAGAAGCGGCCGGTGAAGAACCAGTGGGCGAAAAAGGCGCCTGCCACCAGCAATAGCAGGACGACGAAGATGAAGAGTCGGCGTTGCAGCTTGGCAGGCATTTCGTCGCTCGTGACCGGAAGTGAGCCGCACAATCTACCAGCGTTCCTGTTTCGTAATAAGTCGTTACAATCGCTAAACGTTGTTGCATTCAGGGAACAATCGATGGGCCTAGATGACGCCTTGATCTTCACTCGGGTAGTGGAGTGCCACAGTTTCACCCAGGCGGCATCGAGCCTGGGCATGCAGAAGTCCACAGTCAGCCGCCGGATCGTCCAGCTCGAAGAGCGGCTCGGCGTGCGGCTGATCAACCGCACCACTCGGCGCCTGCGCCTGACCGAGGTCGGTCAGGCCTACTACGAGCGTTGCCGACAGATCATGCTCGATTTCGCCGAAGCCGAGCAGGTCGTCATGCAGCTGCAGCAGGCGCCGGCCGGGCTGTTGCGGATTTCGGCGCCGATCGAATTCGGCCAGTGGATTCTCGGGCGTGTGCTAGGTGATTTCATGCGGCTGTACCCAGACATCAACGCCGAAGTCGAACTGGCTTCGCGCTATGTCGATCCGGTGGAGGAGGGGGTCGATATCGTCATCTCGGTTGGCCAGCCACAGGATTCCACTCTGATCGCGCGCAAGCTGTTCGAGACCCGCCGACGGTTCTGCGCGAGCCCGACCTATCTCGCGCAGCATGGCGTGCCGACGGTGGCGGCCGACCTGGCCGAGCACCGAGCGATCACACTGTCGCGCGACCCGGTGCGCTACTGGCCGATGCTCGAGCAGAACATCAATTGCAGGCGCGTGCTGAGCTGCAACAACATCACCTTCGCTCGTGAAGCGGCGCTAGCCGGTGCTGGTATCGCCGTGCTGCCGACCATGATCACCGACCAGGAGGTCCGTGATGGCGATCTGGTCGAGCTATTGCCTCAGGTCGAACTGCCGAGCGGGGAGATCTACGCGGTCTACCCCTCGCGGCGTTTCCAGGCCATGAAAGTCAAAGCCTTTCTGGATTTCCTGATGCAGTCGTTGCCGGTTACGGACGGTCGCCTGGTGGAGCCAGTGGAGGCACGCCTGCTAACATCGCGCCTTTACACGCGCTGACTCAGCCAATTGCGCCGGCTCCGCCAGTTGCCGTGTCTCCCTGTGCATTGATCCGAGAACATCATGACCACCGTTCGCACCCGCATCGCACCATCTCCCACTGGCGACCCGCACGTCGGCACCGCCTATATCGCGTTGTTCAACCTCTGCTTCGCGCGCCAGCATGGTGGCCAGTTCATTCTGCGCATCGAAGACACCGACCAGCTGCGCTCCACGCGCGAATCCGAACAGCAGATCTATGATGCGCTGCGCTGGCTGGGTATCGAATGGGATGAGGGCCCGGACGTTGGCGGCCCACACGGCCCATATCGGCAAAGCGAACGTGGCGAGATCTACAAGAAGTACTCCGACGAGCTGGTCGAAAAGGGGCATGCCTTCCCGTGCTTCTGCAGCGCCGAGCGCCTGGATCAGGTGCGTGCCGAGCAGATGGCCAACAAGGAAACGCCGCGCTACGACGGCCATTGCATGCATATCCCTGCCGAAGCGGCGCAGCAGCGCATTGCGGCGGGCGAGTCACACGTGGTTCGGATGAAGGTGCCGAGCGAAGGCGTCTGCCAGGTTAACGACATGCTGCGCGGTACGGTCGAGATCGGCTGGGATCGCATGGATATGCAGGTGTTGATGAAAGCCGACGGTCTACCCACCTATTTCCTGGCGAACGTTGTGGACGATCATCTGATGGGCATCACTCACGTCCTGCGCGGCGAGGAGTGGCTGCCATCGGCACCGAAGCTGATCAAGCTCTACGAGTACTTCGGTTGGGAGCAGCCGCAGTTGTGCTACATGCCGCTGCTGCGCAATCCGGACAAGAGCAAGCTGTCCAAGCGCAAGAACCCGACCTCGGTCACCTTTTATGAGCGCATGGGCTTCATGCCCGAGGCGATGCTCAACTATCTGGGCCGCATGGGCTGGTCCATGCCCGATGAGCGCGAGAAATTCACCCTGGCCGAAATGATCGAGCACTTCGACATCAACCGGGTTTCGCTGGGTGGTCCGATCTTCGATATCGAAAAACTGTCCTGGCTCAACGGCCAGTGGCTGCGCGAGCTGTCGGTCGAGCAATTTGCCGCCGCCGTGCAGAAGTGGGCGTTCAACCCCGACTACATGATGCAGATCGCACCGCATGTGCAGCAGCGCGTAGAGACCTTCAGTCAGATCGCGCCGCTGGCCGGTTTCTTCTTTTCCGGAGCGTTGAACCTCGATCCCGCATTGTTCGAGCACAAGAAGCTCGACGCCACCCAGGTTCGCCAAGTACTGCAACTGACCCTGTGGAAGCTCGAAGCGCTGCGCCAGTGGGACAAGGAGCGCATTACCGACTGCATTAATGCGGTCGCTGCGCATCTCGAACTGAAACTGCGTGATGTCATGCCACTGATGTTCGCCTCGATCACCGGCCAGGCGAGTTCGGTCTCGGTACTCGATGCCATGGAAATCATCGGTCCGGACCTGACCCGCTTCCGCCTGCGTCAGGCGCTCGAACTGCTGGGCGGTGCCTCGAAGAAAGAAGTGAAGGAGTGGGAAAAACTCTTCGCGGCGATGCCTTGAGGGTTCAAACCGCTCGTCGGTGGTAAGTATTTGTTCTGATGCTAGAAAATCTCGAGGTCGAGGCGAAAATATCGTTGACACTGTGCGGGGCCGCACCTAATATGCGCCCCGTCCTCGAGATGGGGCTATAGCTCAGCTGGGAGAGCGCTTGCATGGCATGCAAGAGGTCGACGGTTCGATCCCGTCTAGCTCCACCAATCTCGATTGCCACACCGGTCGCTTCGATCGGTCGCCTTTGAAGGGCTTTGCGTCCCCTTCGTCTAGTGGCCTAGGACACCGCCCTTTCACGGCGGT
>NZ_JAKOEN010000023.1:9422-212871 GCF_022355455.1 Pseudomonas sp. KSR10
ATTCAGATCGCATTGCGCAAGCGATGCGAGTCGGGAGACGTTAAATCCGGGGCTATAGCTCAGCTGGGAGAGCGCTTGCATGGCATGCAAGAGGTCGACGGTTCGATCCCGTCTAGCTCCACCAATCCACGACAGGTCGTAGCGGTTTGCGATCTGTTCATCGAAGGTTTCGTCCCCTTCGTCTAGTGGCCTAGGACACCGCCCTTTCACGGCGGTAACAGGGGTTCGAGTCCCCTAGGGGACGCCATTTTTTTTGCCCGTTTTGGGCATCAAAGGGTCATTTCTTACGAAATGGCCCTTTTTGTTTTGGGCGCTCTTTCATCTGTGGTCAGGCTCTGTTCATCAGATTGAAACGATGCTGAATGCTGAATGGTTCGTCATAGATGATCGCCGCGTACGTGACATCCACTGGCGTCTGGCTTCCAATAGAGCATGACCGCAATCTGACGGCGCACTGCACAGCGAGGATAGGCATGATCTGGGACCAGACCGACGCGTTCATCATCGATTTCATTGTCGAGGCCGAGCATATCGACGAGCTGGGCCACGCCAACAATGCGGTATACGTATCCTGGTTGGAGCGGTGTGCCTGGCAACACTCACAGAGCCTGGGGCTGGGGTTGGAAGACTATCGCCGACTGGACCGCGCCATGGCGGTGCTCAGGCATGAAATCGATTACCTGGCGGCAGCCTATCAGGGCGATCGATTACGGCTGGCGACCTGGATCGTCGATTCCGATCAGCGATTGAAGATGAAGCGTAATTTCCAGTTGGTCAGGCCTGCCGATGGCTGTACCCTGCTACGTGCGCAGACCACCTTCGTTTGCATCCAGCTGTCGAGTGGTAAGCCCAAGCGGATGCCGGCGGAATTCGTGGAGGGGTACGGCAAGGCGCTGATTGAGCCTTACCCCCTCGAACTCTAACGCACCTCAGGTCAGCGCTGTTCCGGCTTGCTGACGTCGGCGTCGCGGCGCTCTTCGGCGTCCTCGCGCCAGTCGTCCTGGACGTCGTTCTTCATTTTCTGGTCAATGGTTTTGCCGTCTTTCCCGACGTTGGCGGTATTGGCACGCTGATGGGTCTCGCTCATGGCGCTGCCTTGGGTGTCGCCGGCAGCGCCATGCGTGCCGTCATGCATATCGTCCTGATTGGCTATGGCGCTGGTTGCAAGAATGCTGGCAAAGACTGCAACGGTCAGGGATATACAGGTATTCATAGGCAATCCTCGGCTGGTGGAATTGTTCAGATCTCTCTGAATCCGACTGGGCATTCGCAGGATTTGTTCGCCTTGAACCGATTTTGACGTGCGCAGGCGGTCGACGGGATTATCGGCGACCGAAAGAGCGCTCGAATGCATCGGGCAGCGCGTGGAAGCTAACCACCATTCCATGCTTCACACGTAAGATTCGGCCACCCAGGGACAGGGTCAGCGGGCTACGTTCCGTAATTACCGCTCCGGAGTCCAGCAGCTCTTCGATGTGCTTGCGTAGCGCATGGTATTGCCGCTTTTCGTCTTGATGTTCCGGCATGATGCGTCCTCATCCATGAAAGGCGACGGAATTCTAGCAATCTGTGACTGATTTTACATATCAAAATGACATCATTCGTTACTGCAGAGCTATGCAAGTGCTTCGGTGGCGGTGGCGCCTCTCCAGCGGTCGCTGAATTGATTGTTTCGCCACGCCTTGGGTTCGCGCTGGCCAGGTCTCGACAAATGGCTGCGTTGCGATCCGCAGATGGACGATAATCACTCTCGCACCGTGGTTAGCGTCCAAAGATTTGCAGTACAGAGCGGTGCCAATGAGCCGTAGTCGGTGCAGAGCCAAGGAAATTCACTCGTTAACACTTCGCGCAAAATCATCCATGTTGATTGTGACTGCTTCTACGCAGCCATCGAAATGCGTGACGATCCGAGTCTCGCGAATCGGCCCATCGCGGTGGGCGGGCTCGCCGACCGTCGCGGCGTCATAGCCACTTGTAATTACGAGGCGCGCGCTTACGGGGTGCGTTCGGCAATGGCGTCGGGGCATGCGTTGAAGCTTTGCCCGGATCTGCTGATCCTGCGGCCTCGTATGGACGCCTACAAGGAAGCCTCGCGCGAAATCCACGGCATCTTTCGTACCTATACCGATTTGATCGAGCCGTTATCGCTCGACGAGGCTTATCTCGACGTGAGTGCCTGCGAGCATTTCGCTGGCAGCGCCACGCGCATTGCCCAGGATATCCGCCGGCGGGTCTGGCAACAGCTGCGCATCACGGTGTCGGCGGGTGTCGCGCCGAACAAGTTTCTCGCCAAGATAGCCAGTGATTGGAACAAACCGGATGGGCTGTTCGTGATCACTCCAGACCAGATCGATGACTTCGTATTGGCGCTGCCGGTCACCAAGTTGCATGGGGTCGGTCGAGTCACCGCCGACAAGCTGAAACGGCTGGGTATTCATACCTGTGCTGATCTGCGCAGCTGGAAACGCCTGGATCTGGTTCGGGACTTCGGTTCGTTCGGCGAAAGGCTGTGGGGGTTGGCGCATGGAGTCGACGAGCGTCTGGTTCAGGTCGAGAGTCGGCGTCAATCGGTCAGCGTCGAGAACACTTACGATCGCGACTTGCCAGATCTTGCGGCCTGTCTCGAGCGGCTGCCCGAATTGCTTGAACAACTCAATGGCAGGATGGCGCGGCTCGATAGCGGCTACCGTCCGGGCAAACCTTTCGTCAAACTCAAATTCCATGACTTCACCCAGACGACCCTCGAGCAGGCGGGTTCCGGCCTCGAACTGGAGGATTACGCCGACCTTCTTGCTGGTGCCTTTGCGCGCGGCAAGCGTCCGGTGAGGCTGATTGGCGTCGGGGTTCGCTTGATCGACCTGCGCAGTGGTTTCGAGCAACTTCGCCTGTTCTAAGGCCGCCCGCCGCGCGGACCCACCTCTGGTTCAGGCATTCAAGAAGGCTGGTTAATGACCAGGCTTCCACGACGAAACCTACCGCCAGAAATAAGCAGGGCCGCTCACTGAGCGGCCCTTTGCCTGGGGTGTAAAAGAGGGGATCCCTGGCCTGCCTGTACCAGGGCCCCCGAAACGGTTATCTGGATATTTGCATGGGGCGTGCCAGTTTTCAGCGAGCGGTTTGCCGCATAGTGTTTGCCCGATCCGTCGAATGCCGTCAGGCGACTTCCGAGCAGCCGCACAGCCTGAAGCCGCGCGGCATGCGGCGATGAGAGGGTCGGCGGGGAAATGTCAGAGACAGCGCTTTCGCGCTTCGAGCGGAGCGGGCGTGCGGGACGCTCGGTTTTCTGCACTGTTTCAGTCTGTTTGAGTTGCTTTCGTTGGGTGCAATGCCCAGCTTTGGCGCAGCTTAGTTCTGTTCCGGCCAGACGCGTAGCGGGGCGCCCTCGGTGGGCCAGAAGCGCAGCTGATCGATCTTGGAAACATCCCAGCGCTCGACCCGTGACAGCAACTCCAGAAACCGCTGCTCCTGCTTCATGATGTGCTCGGCGCACATCTTGCGCGTGCTTCCGATCTCGCTGAAGCGAAGCTTCTGGTGCTCGATCTGATAGCTGGCGAACCAATGATTACAGCCAGCGTTGCCGTAGGCGCGGTCTTCGCTGAACGTCAGCGAGACCGGATTGCGTCCAACCACGGGTTCGTCGCCGATCCACTCAGCGATATAAGTGACGTCGTTCTGTAGCGTCAGTGGCTCGACCGAGCAACCTGCAACGGACACCACGGCCAAGCCGGCCATGATCAACGTTCTCATGGCTGTGCCCTCTGGCAGGTCGGGCACAGATGCTGGCCGGCGTTGTTCTTCCAGCCCAGCTCCGCGATCCGCGCTTCGGCCGCCGGGGCACGTGCGGTATCGCCTTTGGCGGCATCCACGGCGAACTCGAAATCGAGTTGTTTTCCGCAGCCGTCGCAGTCGACCTGCCAATTGAGAATCGCCAGCTCACGGAAGACCGGTCCGTTCGCCACAGCCATCCATTGACCCGGCGGATTGATCAAGTGGCGAACCTTGTCGACCGTCAGGCGCTGAAAGAGGTCACGACTGCCTTTGAGCGTGACGATCAGAATATCGCCTGAACGCACATTGCCGCCGTTACCGGTGACTTGATAGCGGCCCGGTGCCAGGGCTCGGCATTCGGTCAGTGTGTGTCCGGGATTGAGCAGGTTGTAGCGAAAATCGTGTTCGGCCATGACTCGCGATCGATAGGGATGAGGGGAAGGTTGCGCAGGGGGCAATGCTAGCACGGCGGGGTGTTGGGCGTACCCGACGTGGAACGGGAGGTAATCGTTGCGGTCGGTCGGTATCTATCGTGTTCGCTTGTGTTGGAAATATCGGTACTTGCCGGGTCCACCGGCAAGCGGGTTCCGAAAGGATGTGATCGCGATTGAATGCGACGCGATGCCTGCCGCTATGGCTGAGTACTGGTGAATGTTTCGTCAAGGAAGCGCTGCATGTCGTTCCAGGAACGCTCGTCGGCGGCTTTGTTGTAGGCCACGTCGACACCTTTTTCCTGGAATTTATCTGCATCGGGGTTGCTGAAGCCATGCTTGGCGCCAGGCAGGCTGACGAGCTGATAGTCGGCACCGGCCGCGACCATTTCCAAGCTCAGTGCCGCCACGTCTTCGGCGCTGACCATGCTATCTGCGCTGCCGTGTTCGACCAGTACACGGGCCTTGATGCTGCCGGGAACGGCGCGGGTTTGCGTCGCCAGTGCGCCGTGGAAGCTGACCACGCCCTCGAGCGGTACGCCCTGACGCGCCATGTCCAGCACCACCTTGCCGCCGAAGCAGTAGCCGATCGCGGCAAGCTTGGCGGCGTCCGTCTGCTGTTGCTGCTTAAGCAGATCAAGACCGGCGTTGAAGCGCTCCTTGGCAGCGTCGGAGTTGGCCAGGGCGGCTTGCATGAAACTCATGGCGTCCTTGGGATGCTCGGTGTTCTTGCCCTCGCCATACATGTCGATCGCCAGTGCGCTGTAGCCCAGCGCGGCCAGGTCACGGGCGCGGCTTTTGGCATAGTCGTTGAGGCCCCACCACTCATGAACCACCACGATACCGGGGCGCTTGCCTTCGATGGCGTCGTCGTAGGCGTAGTACCCGATCATCTCGGTTCCGTCGGCGGCGGTATAGGGCATCTCTTGAGTCTGGACCTCGGCTTGGGCGAGGGTGCTGGCGGCCATCAGCGCGCCGAGCAGACAGTAGCGCATGGTAGAGCTCCTTGTTTGGGTACCGTTGATTGATAGCCGTTGTTCGACTCGCACGCAACTGCGTCGTTCATGGCCGGTGTACGGGCATGCAACGAAGAGTGTGGGAGGTGCAGTTCAAAAGCCGGCGCGGCTTGTAAGGCCGCGCCAGTTTGGGGTTACCAGCCCGGCACGCCGTGCATGTCCGGCAACCGATGAGCGATGCCCTTGTGGCAATCGATACAGGTGGCTTCGCCGTTGGCCAGAGCGGTGGAATGGAACTGTGAAGCGCGCTTGCTCTGGCGAGTGAAATCCATGAACTCGAAGTTGTGGCAATTACGGCATTCCAGCGAGTCGTTAGCCTTCAAGCGCCGCCACTCATGCTCGGCCAATTCCCGGCGCATGCCGAGGAATTTCTCGCGCGTGTTGATGGTGCCGAAGATCTTGCCCCAGACCTCCTTGGACGCCTGCATCTTGCGCGCGATCTTGTCCGTCCATTCATGCGGGACATGGCAGTCCGGGCAGGTAGCGCGCACACCCGAGCGGTTGGTGTAGTGGATGGTGTCCTTGATCTCCATGTACACGTTGTCTTCCATCTCGTGACAGGAGATGCAGAAGGCTTCGGTGTTGGTCGCTTCGAGCGCGGTGTTGAACCCGCCCCAAAAGATGATCCCCGCGAGGAATCCGCCAAGGGTTAGCACGCCCAGGCTGTAGTGCACGCTCGGGCGGCGCAGGACCGTCCAGTATCGCTTGAGAAACGACAGTATCGACTTCATCCCGGCGCCCTCATTCTTCGTTCTGCTTGTTTTCGTGATACAGCAGCTTGTCTATGTTCTTGAAGTCGTTCTCCACCAGCGGCTTCACATCGTGTTGCACCACATGGCACTGGGTGCAGAAATATCGACGAGGGGCCACCGCACCCAACGTCTGGCCGTCCCGATCGGTGAAGTGCGTGATGCTGATCATCGGCGCCTGGGTGCGGGCACTGTTGGCTCGGCTATGGCATGCCAGGCACTTGTTGCCGTTCTTGTCCATCTGATAACCGCGAATGGTGTGTGGGATGGTCGGCGGTTGCTCGGGGTAGTTGCGCTCGCGCTTGAGATCCTTGTTTTCCTCATCTTTGAGAGGTGGCGGCGTGAACTCCTGGGTAATGGTGCCGCCCGGCCGGCGTCCGTCCGGAGCAGGGGCATCCAAGGGATAGTCCGGCCCGGCGGCAATCGCCAGGCCAAACACCGCGAGGAGCGTCAAAGGCAGTAGACGAAATTTCATGGCGACTCTCCTCAGGCGATGCTGACCACTTCGATCTTCACGGCGCATTTCTTGTAGTCGGTTTGCTTGGAGATCGGGTCGGTCGCGTCGAGGGTGACCTTGTTGATCAGTTTGTTGGCATCGAAGAAGGGCACGAAGATCAAGCCTTTCGGCGGCTTGTTGCGCCCTCGGGTTTCGACACGGGCCTGCATTTCCCCGCGACGGCTGATCACCTTGACCACGCTGCCACGGCGCGCCTTGAGGTCGCGGGCATCGTCGGGGTGCATATACACCAGCGCATCAGGAACTGCCTGGTGCAGCTCATCGACACGCTGAGTCATGCTGCCGGTGTGCCAGTGTTCGAGAACACGGCCGGTGCTCAGCCAGAACGGATAATCCTGGTCCGGTACTTCGGCCGGAACCTCGTAGGGCAGGGCGAAGATGATCGCCTTTTTGTCCGGGTAGCCGTAGAACTGCACGCCCGTGCCTTTCTCGACGTACGGGTCATATCCCTCGCGGTAGCGCCATAGCGTTTCCTTGCCGTCCACGACCGGCCAGCGCAAGCCGCGTTCCTGGTGATAGCGGTCGAAGTCGGCTAGGTCGTGACCATGGCCGCGACCGAACTGGGCGTATTCCTCGAATAGGCCTTTCTGCACGTAGAAGCCGTAGGCCTCCGATTCCTGGTTGCGGTAGCCCTCGGCAATGTCGCTGGTGGGGAAGCGGTCCACCTGGCCGTTCTTGAATAGCACCTCGAACAAGGTCTTGCCTTTCAGCTCCGGCGCCTTGGCCAGCAGCTCGGCTGGCCAGACCTCGTCCGTGGTGAAGCGCTTGGAGAATTCCATCAGCTGCCAGAGATCCGAGCGTGCCTCGCCGGGCGCACTGACCAACTGGTGCCATACATGCGTGCGGCGCTCGGCGTTGCCGTAGGCGCCTTCCTTTTCCACCCACATGGCGGCAGGAAGAATCAGGTCGGCGGCCTGGGCGGACACCGTGGGGTAGACGTCGGAAACGATGACGAAGGTTTCCGGGTTGCGCCAGCCGGGCAGCACCTCCTGCATGATGTTCGGGCCGGCCTGCATGTTATTGGTGGCCTGGGTCCAGTAGACCTTGAGGTTGCCGTCCTTCAGCTCGCGGCTCTGCTGGACGGCATGGAAACCGGGCTTTTCCTGGATGGTGCCTTCGGGCAGCTTCCAGATCTTCTCGGTTACGGCGCGGTGCTTGGGGTTGGTGACGACCATGTCCGCAGGCAGGCGATGGGAGAAGGTGCCGACTTCGCGTGCGGTGCCGCATGCCGATGGCTGGCCGGTGAGCGAGAAGGGGCTGTTGCCGGGCTCGCTGATCTTCCCGGTGAGCAGGTGGATGTTGTAGATCATGTTGTTCGCCCAGACACCGCGGGTGTGCTGGTTGAAGCCCATGGTCCAGAACGACATCACCTTGGTCTTTGGATCGGCATACAGCTCGGCCAGTGCTTTCAGGCGCTCGGCGGGTACGCCCGACTCGTGCGCGGCGTGCTCCAAGGTGTAGGGCTTGAGGAACTCGGCGTAGTCCTCGAAGCTGATGTCGGTCCAACTGCCGGCGACGGCGGCGTTTTCCGCCTTCAGTTCACGCGGATCGGTCGGACGCAGGCCGTAACCGATATTGGTCGCGCCCTTGGCAAACTTGGTGTGGTTCTTGACGAAGTCCTGATTGACCGCTCCGCTTTGGATGATGTGATTGGCGATGTAGTTGAGGATCACCAGATCGGTCTGCGGATTGAAGACCATCGGGATATCGGCCAGGTCGAAGCTGCGGTGCTCGAAGGTCGACATGACCGCGACCTTGACGTGCGGCGCGCTCAGGCGGCGATCGGTCACTCGGGTCCAGAGCACGGGGTGCATCTCGGCCATGTTCGACCCCCAGAGCACGAAGGCGTCTGCGGCTTCGATATCGTCGTAGCAGCCCATCGGCTCGTCCATGCCGAAGGTGCGCATGAAGCCAACGGCCGCAGATGCCATGCAATGGCGAGCATTGGGGTCGAGATTGTTGGAACGGAAGCCGGCCTTCATCAGCTTGTTGGCCGCATAGCCTTCCCACACGGTCCACTGGCCGGAACCGAACATGCCGACCGAGCTCGGGCCGCTCTCCCTGAGCGCGGCCTTGTATTTCTCCTCCATGATGTCGAGGGCCTGTTCCCAGCTGACCGGCTGGAACTCGCCCTGCTTGTCGTACTGGCCGTTCTTCATGCGCAGCAACGGTTGCGTCAGGCGGTCGGTGCCGTACATGATCTTCGACAGGAAGTAGCCCTTGACGCAGTTGATGCCGCGATTCACCTCGGCCTTGACGTCGCCGTGAGTAGCCACGACTCGATCGCCGGCGGTGGCGACCATCACGCCACATCCGGTGCCACAGAAACGGCAGGGCGCTTTGTGCCACTTGAGCGCCGTCGCCTCCGGGTCGGTAATCAAATTGCTGGCGCTGGTGGCGATCGGGATCCCCGCCACGCTGGCTGCGATAGCCGCGGCATTGGCCTTGGCAAATTGACGTCGTGTGAGGCTCATTCAGGCTCTCCTTCTGGTGAGAGGAGTTCGTGGTAAATCAGGGCAGCGTTGAGAACGCCGGGTATTTGTTGGATATGGTTGATCGTGTCGAGAATGCGGCTTTCGTGCTCGGCCTCCAGAACAACCACCAATTTCCCGGCAGCACTCTCTTGGTGCAGCTCGATTCCTGGCAGTAGGACAAGGTTTCGTTTAGTGGCTTCGAGCAACTCGGGGCGGCAATGCACGAGCAGGCTGGCGATATGCAGAGCATCGTTTCTTTCGTTCATTTTCTAGGTAAGGCTCCGCCTGCTTGATGCAAGGCAACTAAGGGGGACTCTCTGCAATAACGACTGGGCGGGGCGATCAGCTCGGCGGCCCGGGGGGGCCAAAGACCATCTGGCTGATCCAGACGATGAAGCCATAGCCGGCGACGGTCACGACACTCAAAAGTGGGAACAGGAATACCAGCAGAAAAACGAAGAGTCTGGTTTCCTCCGGTTTGCCGACGGGGGCGGGATCGGTGTGATGCGGCACTGCGGTCACCTTATATCTCCGGCTGTTGTGCTGAAGTCTAGGAAGCGTAGGCGGCTTAATCAAAGCCATCCGTCTACAACCGCAGGTTATAAGGCGCTAGTTGCACTTCAATTGATCTAGCTCAACTTATGCGGCCTGTGGGCAGCACACCGCCGGGCAGTTGGTCGACGCCGATGAGAATCCTGACGCACGTATATGACGGTTTTCAGCTGTCCTTTTACCGAGTCATTGGCCTACTGCGGCTGTGCTAGCCTGCGCCGCTTTTTTCAAGCCAACGTGCGTAGGGGACACCGCATGCCTTCTGATTCGCTCGCTTCCCACCACCTCAAACGCGGCACGCCTGCTTATCGCCGCGCCACCCTGGCGCTGTTCTGTGCCGGTTTCGCCACCTTCGCCATGCTGTACTGCGTGCAGCCCTTGCTGCCGCTGCTGGCGTCGCACTTCGCCGTCTCGGCGGCCAGCAGCAGCCTGGCATTGTCATTGACCACCTTGTCGCTGGCGCTCTGCCTGCTGGTGTCCGGTGGCCTCGCGGAAAGCTGGGGGCGCAAGCCGGTCATGGCGCTGGCTCTGGCGCTGGCGTGCCTGCTTGGTCTTGCGTGCGTAACGGTAGAGTCGTGGTCGCTGTTGCTGGTGCTGCGCGCCTTGCTGGGGCTTGCGCTCAGCGGGTTGCCGGCATTGGCAATGGCGTACGTCGGCGAGGAGTTCGATCCTGAATCGTTGCCAGCGGCGATGGGCTTGTACATCGGCGGCACCGCCCTCGGTGGGTTGTTGGGCAGGTTGCTGTCGGGCCTGTTGAGCGATATTGGCGGCTGGCAACTGGCGCTGGGCGGAATCGCCGGGTTGGCGATGGTGTCGCTGGGATTGTTCGTTTGGCTACTACCGGCGTCGCGTCATTTCACGGCCCAGCCTCTATCGCTGCACGGGCTGCTGGTCAACTTCGCTCAACATCTGGGCAACCCGATCCTGCGCAATCTATTTCTGCAGGGATTCCTGTTGATGGGTGGCTTCGTCGCGCTGTTCAACTACATCGGGTTCCGACTGGCCGGAGCACCGTTCGGCTTGTCTTCGACTGCCATTGGTCTGCTGTTCGTGGTGTATCTGGCAGGCATTCTAAGTGCTGGCTGGGCGGGACGGTTGGTTCCGCGCCTGGGTGCCAGAGCCGTACTCCAAGGCGGCGTCGGGCTGATGCTGCTGGGTGTGGGCTTGTGCGCGACGCCCTGGTTGATCGCGATCGTCATCGGGCTGGGGCTGTTCACGCTGGGCTTTTTCGCTGCGCACGCCGTGGCCAGCGGTCAGGTTGGCGTACATGCGAAGGGTGCCAAAGCACAGGCCTCTGCACTGTACTTATGCGCCTATTATCTGGGATCGAGTGTGGTGGGCTATGCCGCCGGCTACGTCTGGGACCATGCGGGGTGGCTGCCGCTAATGGTGGTGCTCGCGGCGCTGTTCGTGCTCGCCGCCTGGCGGGCGAGGCGCCTTTAGATCGAGACGTAAGGTCACTCGACCCGCTGCTCGCCGCTGAATACCAGCGTGGCGCGACAGCTGCGGCAGAAGTACCGGCGACCTTTGCGCACCAGCGCATGGCGTTGCGAAGTGAAGGGGAAATCCTGACCGGCACAGGCGCAGCGATAGATGTAGCGGTTGACCTGCCGACGGCTGATCTCATAGGTATGGCAGCGGTCAGGTGTCAGTTCGTAAACACCCCGCATGATCAATTGCCACTCTTCGCCATGGGGGCGAATCCGGCCGCCGAACATCTGGTGTGCGATCAGGTGTGCAACCTCATGAGCCACGGTCTGCTTGAGGAAGTGTTCGCGGTTCTCGCGGTACAACTGTGGGTTGAAGCGCAGCAGATTGGTGTTCAGATGGGCAACGCCGGCTTTCTGCCCGCGTAATTTGAAGCTGACCTGTGGGCGCTCGAATCGCTGGTTGAAGAAGGCTTCGGCCAACTGATAGCAGGCTTCGACACGGGCATGTAGCTGTTCGGGCATAGGGGCCTCCGAAGAAGCCCGGAATTATGCCGCACTGTGCCAGTCTGGCAACCGTTCAGAGACCGCCGGGCTCTTCCTGGGGGCGTTCGTCCTGGGTCCCGTAGCTCTGGTTTTCATCCACGGTGCGGTCATAGTTCGGCTCGAGCGAGAGCGTCCAGAACAGAATCATGCTGACCAGTACCGTGACCAGCACGAGCAACGCGACACCCCAGATCGAACTGGCATAGAGAAAGCTCTGCGAGTTGCGCTGGCGCATGAAAGCGGGCAGGCCGGTGAACAGAAGATAGGTGGAGTAGATGCCCGCTATCAGCAGGACGATGGCCGCGAACCAGCGGTTCGGATACAGCCCGGTAATGCCTGCGAGGAGGAAGGGGGTGATGACGTATGCGATGAAGCCGATGCACTGGTTCAGGTTCGGTCGCACGTCGAATGCGCGAGCCATCCAGCGGACGAAGAAGCCCATGATCACTGTGCCGATGATGATGGTGACGTACAGCAGCAGGCACAGCTGCAAGGCGCTGCCGAAGTCGAGCCTCACGCGTTCTTCATCCACCAGGCTCCAACCCACGGCAGTAACCCCGATGAACAGACAGACGCTGGGGATTAGTGCCAGCAAAAGCAAGTGCATCAGGTAGTGCAGGCTATGAGCATCTTCCTTTTGACGGATGGTTTCCCAGGCACGGTCAGGCCGGGTAAACAAGCTGATGAATTCTGGGGTCATGGTGCCTCCTGATGCCGGTGCTTGAGCGCTGCTGTTGCTGATATAGACGCTCAAGCGCGGCAGGGATTCAAAACCATGGCCGCTGACGAAGCAGGAAAGGCAAGGAGCTGCAGGAATGACGCGAAGGGCTAGCCGGCGAGAAACGAGTCGCGCCGGCTGAGTTGACGAGCAGATCAGCGTACGTAGATCGGGCCGACGCCCATGCCCCACATGATCACCGACAGCGCGATGATCGCCACCAGAACGACCAGGCCGACGGCGAGTATGGAGCTTGAGAACAGGAAACCTTCGTCGGAAGGGATATTCATGAACGTCGGCAGGCCGACATAGAGCAAGTAGGTCGTGTAGCAGATGGCTGCCGTACCGACGATCATTCCCAGCCAGATGTGCGGATAGAGCGCGGCCAGGCCACCAACGAACAGCGGGGTGGCGGTGTATGCGGCGAATACGATGCATTGCACCAGCGTCGGATTGGCATCATAGGTGCGGGACATCCAGTGGATGAATCCGCCCATTACCGCGACGCCAGCCAGCATCGCCAGGTAGGACATCAGAGTAAGCTGCAAAGCGCTGCTTTCGGTGAGCTTAACGGCGTCTCCGCCGCCGATGCTCCAGCCGACCTGGGTGGTGCCGATGAATGCCGATATGGCAGGTATCGCCGCCAGAACCAGCACTTCCCCTAAATGCAGATGCCCGACGTTGCGTTCTTCCCCAGTGATTTCCTGCCATTCCTGGCCAGGGTGAGCAAACAGTCCCCAAACGTGATTGATCATGCCAGCGTCTCCTCGGTTTTGGAGGTCGCTTCGCCTGGCGTGCCGTCAGTTGGACGGGCGTGCGACCTTAAGTCGCAGTATAGGAAGTTGACGGTACGGCGCACCGGGCGCGGTTAGAGCGTTTGGGAGCTATGCAATCAACGGTAATAGCGTTGCAGTATTTCCATCGCCAGGTTGATTGACTGTATTCGAGCGGTGCTTCCGCCTCGATCAGGGTGATGGATGCTGACGAGTTGGCGGTAGCGGCGTTTGATGGTGTGCATAGTCAGCGAAGCGGATTCCTGGTCCAACTCGAACAACTCGAGGGCCGCGCGCTTTTGCTCCGGGTTCCAGGTATCGCCGAGTTCGCCGAGATGATCACCGCGCATCCGCGACCAGAAGCTGGCCAGCAGACGCTCGACCTCGCCTTCATCCGTGTCGCGCAGGTTGGTCAGGTCCAGGTAGTACTCGCGCAACGGGTCGTTCTCGACGACTTCGCTGGCCCCGGGCCCATAGGGTTGAAGCTGGAGGCACAGCGGAGAGATTTGAAGGTTGTGGCGGCGTTCGCCCCATAGCCGATCCCGCAATCGGTACAGCGCGTTGAGCACGAGGAAATGGGTGCGAAACAGCACCAGCTTGTCCAGTAGCGGCAGGTTGGGGATGTGGGTGCTGTGACGGGCCTTGAGTTGCTGGATCAGCTGATATTCGCTGCAGCCCTCCGGCTGTTCGCGCAGCAATATAAACACCTGCTCGGCCAGGTCCATCTCGGGTTCGAGGTCATCGTTCATGCCGGCAAGCCTAGCATAGCGCCAGTAGTTAAATCGCTGGACGGATGGGGTAGGGCGCGGCGTGCTTTGCGCGTAAAATGCGCGCCTTTCGCATTCTCACCGGACTTCTGAAATGGGCAACCTCTCGGTCAATCAGAACAAACTGCAGAAACGCCTGCGCCGCCTCGCCGGCGAGGCCGTTACCGATTTCAACATGATCGAGGACGGTGACAAGGTCATGGTCTGCCTGTCTGGCGGCAAGGACAGCTACACCATGCTCGACGTGCTGCTGTATCTGCAGAAGGTCGCGCCCATCAAGTTCGAAATCGTCGCGGTGAACATGGATCAGAAGCAGCCGGGCTTCCCCGAGCACGTCCTGCCCGAATACCTAAAATCCATCGGCGTGGAGTACCACATCGTCGAGAAGGACACCTACTCGGTGGTCAAGGAAAAGATTCCGGAAGGCAAGACCACCTGCTCGCTGTGCTCGCGCCTGCGTCGTGGAACCCTCTATACCTTCGCCGACGAGATTGGCGCAACGAAAATGGCATTGGGTCATCATCGCGACGACATCCTTGAAACCTTCTTTCTCAATATGTTCTACGGCGGCACGCTGAAAGCCATGCCGCCCAAGCTACTCTCCGATGACGGCCGCAACGTGGTGATTCGCCCACTGGCCTATTGCAGCGAGGCGGATATCGAAGCCTATTCTCACATGAAGGAATTTCCGATCATCCCGTGCAATCTCTGCGGCTCGCAGGAGAACCTACAGCGCCAGGTGGTAAAGGAAATGCTGCAGGAATGGGAGCGAAAATCGCCGGGCCGCGTCGAAATCATGTTCCGCGCCTTGCAGAATGTGGTGCCATCACAGCTAGCCGATCGCAACCTGTTCGACTTTACCAGCCTACGCATCGACAACGAGGCCACGCCACGTTTTGTCGATGTGATGAGCCTGTAAGAGTCGGCGCGGTAATTCCTGGTTGAAGATCGCCGGTGCGCTGGGGTAAGGTTCGGCCATCTTACGGAGTCAATCATGTCGTCCAGTCGTAATCATCTGTCCCTCGCTCAAGCCGGTGCCCTGCGCGCCGCGCGTATGCGTGGGCTGTTGATCGCCGCTGCCGGCTATTACTTTTTTGGGTATTGGTTTAGCCACAGGCGCGCCTGATACCCCACAGGCGCCCTAGCAAGCAGGGTCGCCACCAACAGTTTTCGAACCCCCGGTCGGCCACCCGACCGGGGGTTTTGTTTTTTCCGGCCTGCCAAGGCCATACGTACCGAGGAACGCACCATGTACAGCTACCGCAACGATTACCGCACCTACCGCTATGACTGGCGATTTAGCCGCTTCAACGCCGCTGTTCCGACACCCATAGACCGAACACTTCGCTAGCGCCGACGCGGCAGAGATGCCGCGCCGGCCAAAGGACCGCCAGATCATGAACGCACCGACTTCCGCTCAGCTCGTCAATTGCAATCCCGTCGCTACCCCGTCCAGACGCAGCGCTCATCCGCTGCCCAGCCCCGCCGTATTGCGTCAGCGTGTGCCGCTCAGCGACGCGCTCGCCACACGCGTCCATGCCGACCGCAACGCTATCCGCGCCGTGCTCGATGGCAGTGACCCGCGACTGCTCGTCGTGGTCGGTCCGTGCTCGCTGCACGACCCCGAATCCGCCGTTGAATACGCTGACCGCCTCGCCGAGCTGGCGCCTCAGGTCGATGATCGGTTGCTGCTGGTGATGCGGGCTTACGTGGAAAAGCCACGAACCACGGTCGGTTGGAAAGGGCTGGTCTACGATCCCCGTCTGGACGGTAGCGGCGACATGGCTGAAGGCCTGAGTCTGTCGCGTCGGCTGATGCTGGACATTCTCGAACGCGGTCTGCCGATTGCGACCGAACTGCTGCAGCCCCTGGCGGCCGGCTACTTCGATGACCTGCTGGGATGGGCGGCGATCGGCGCGCGTACCTGCGAATCGCAGATTCATCGCGAACTGGTCAGTGGCCTGGATTTGCCGGTGGGCTTCAAGAACGGCACCGACGGCAGCCTGGGTATCGCCTGTGATGCAATGCGCTCGGCCGAGCACGCGCACCAGCATTTCGGCATCGATGACCTCGGGCATCCGGCGCTGCTGCAAACCCGCGGCAACCCGGATACCCACCTGGTGTTGCGTGGCGGGCACGTGGGCCCCAACTATGACGAAAAGAGCATCGCCAAGGCGCGCGAAACGTTGCTGCGCCAGGGCATTACGCCGCGGATCATGGTCGACTGCAGCCATGCCAACAGTGGCAAAGACCCGCTGCGCCAGCCAGCGGTGCTCGAATCGGTGCTCGATCAGCGCCTGGCTGGGGATTCGAGCCTGCGCGGGGTGATGCTCGAAAGTCACCTGTTCGATGGCTGTCAGCCGCTGGCCGGAAACCTGCGTTATGGCGTCTCCATCACCGATGGCTGCCTGGGCTGGGCGGCAACCGAGCGGATGCTGCGACACGCCGCGATGCGCCTACGAGGATAAGCCGGCAAGCCCGACCGCGACGGTCGGGCTTGCGGGGCCGGATTGCCAAGGGCACCCTGTACGGCTCGTTTCGATTCCACGTTTCAGGTCCCGCATGCACGATTACAAATGGCTGCACGAATACTGTCTCAATCGTTTCGGTTCGGCCGCGGCTCTGGAAAATCGGCTGCCGCAACCGAGCAGCCCCGATGAGTTGCGGGCGGTTCCCGATGACCGTTATCTGTCGCTGATCAGCCTGCGAATCTTTCGTGCCGGGCTCAAACACAGTCTGGTGGACGCGAAGTGGCCGGCTTTCGAGGAGGTGTTCTTCCGCTTCGATCCGGAAAAGCTCGTACTCATGGGCGGCGAGCACATCGAGCGTCTGATGCAGGATGCGCGAATCATTCGCCATCTGGGCAAGCTCAAGAGCGTGCCGCGTAACGCGCAGTTCGTGCTCGACGTGGCCAAGGAGCGCGGTAGCTTCGGCAACCTGATCGCTGAGTGGCCGATAACCGACATCGTCGGGCTGTGGCGCTACCTGGCCAAACACGGCAGCCAGCTCGGCGGCCTGTCGGCGCCGCGGCTGCTGCGCATGGCGGGAAAGGACACCTTCATCCCCAGCAACGACGTCGTTGCGGCGCTAAAGGCGCAGAAGGTCGTCGACAAGGTACCCAGCAGCCAGCGCGACCTAGCGGCGGTGCAATCGGTATTCAACCGCTGGCACGACGAGAGCGGCCGACCGATGTGCCAGCTGTCAGCTATGCTGGCGTTTACCGTCAATCATTGAGAATGATGCGTTTCGAGCTGACGGGCATCCGCGACTTTTGAAAGACACGCTGGACGGGCGCGATGGTCGAGGAGGGCTAAGTTGGACGGGGCCATACAGCAAATTGCCGAGGCGTTGCGACAAGCGGAGCGCATCCTGATCGTCACCGGTGCCGGGCTTTCGGCCGACTCCGGATTGCCGACCTACCGCGGCGTGGGCGGACTCTATAACGGTCACACCGAAGATGGCCTGCCGATCGAAACGGCCTTGTCCGGACCGATGCTCGGGCTCGATCCGGCGCTGTGCTGGAAGTATCTGGCTGAAATCGGCCGCGCCTGCATCGCCGCCAAGCCCAACGCCGGTCACTTCGCCATCGCCGAGCTGCAGCAGCGCAAGCCGGGCTGCTGGGTACTGACCCAGAACGTCGACGGTTATCATCTGGCGGCGGGAAGCCCGCCACAACGACTTATCGAGATTCACGGTACGTTTGCACCGCTGTTCTGCATGGCGTGCGGTCAGGAAAGCGTCGACTTGGCCGATCATCTCACTCGCCCCCTACCACCACGCTGCGTAGATTGCGGCGGGGTGCTGCGGCCGCCAGTGGTGCTGTTCGAGGAAATGCTGCCAGACTCGGCGCTGGGGCGCTTGCATGATGAGCTGCACAAAGGTTTTGACGTTGTGGTGGCGGTAGGGACGTCGGCAAGTTTTGCCTATATTTTCGAGCCGTTCCTTCGCGTGCGAAACAGTGGCGGCTTTACGGCGCAAATCGATCCCTCTGCCAGTGAACTGTCGTTTCTGGTCGACGTGCACATCGCCGAGGGGGCGGCAGACGTTTTGTCGCGGCTGGTTCGTCACATTTTCGGCGATTGAATTTGCTCATCGAATCGTCAGCAGGCATAGTTCCGCCACTTCGACTTCCTGACGTCTTATGTCATGCGCCGACACCTCTTTCCATTGCTACCCGTTTCGCTGGTCCTGCTGTTGGCCGCCTGCGCCAGCCAGCCCGAGCGGGCCGAAACGTCGGTTCTCGCACCGGGCTTCGCGTTCAGCCTCCCCACCGACCTGCGCGAGGCGGAACAGGCTCAGACTGATACCGACGAACCCACCGAACAACAACTGCGTGAACTCGCCGACGAGCAGAGCTACCAGCTGCCCGACCTGGCCGAAAGCGTGCTTGAGCAGGGTTTCAAATTGGTAGGCACCCCTTATCGCTACGGCGGCAGCTCCACGAAGACAGGATTCGACTGCAGCGGCTTCGTAAGTTTCCTGTTCCGCAAGGAAGCCGGCATCGAGCTGCCCCGCTCGACTCGCGAGATGATCAACCTGGACGCACCGAAGGTCGCCCGCAGCGATCTCGAGCCAGGCGACGTGGTGTTCTTCAACAATCGCGGCCGCGGCCGGGTCAGCCACGCCGGCATCTACATCGGCAACGATCAATTCATCCACTCGGCCAGTCGCCGCAGCGGAGGCGTGCGTGTCGACAGCCTCGACGAGGCCTACTGGCGTTCCAGCTTCATGCAGGCCAAGCGTGTTCTGGCCTTGGTACATGATTCCAGCTCGGTTCCCACTCATCACTGATCGCTGAAACAGCGGCTTACCGGGCTTGCATCGGCGAACACATGCCGGCAGAGTGATGGCTCATTTGCCTGGACTGCTCTGCCATGCTTCTTCTGGCCCGATTTCTGACCGTACTAGTGACCGCCTTGCTGGTGACCGCCTGTTCGAGTCGTGCTCCCGTCGAGCCGGTTGCGATCATGCCGACGCCTCCTGCCCAGCAATACCCAGGTACCGCGGAAGAGGTTCTGTTCACCGCCTTGGGGCTGGTTGGCACACCTTATCGCTATGGCGGCAACACCCCTGACGGCGGTTTTGATTGCAGTGGTCTGATCGGCTATGTCTACCGAGGCGCGGCAGGAGTCGCGCTACCCCGGACCACGCGCGAGATGAACGCCATGCGTGGCCAGACCGTCAAACGCGATGCGCTCAAAGCAGGCGATCTGCTGTTCTTCGCCACCAGTGGCGGACGGCGGGTCAGCCATGCCGCGATCTACGTGGGGGAGGGGCGCTTCGTCCACGCGCCGTCAACTGGTGGAACCGTACGCCTGGACAGTCTTTCCAACCGCTATTGGCAGAACAGCTACCTCAGTGCCAAACGCGTACTCGACGGTGAGCGGCTCGCTCGCAATCCGTAACCCGTAGACGCTGGCCGGATTGAGAACCGACGAGCGGCACCGCTTTCATCGTGGCCGCCAGGGTAGCGAGCCTTAAGCACGGTTGTTTTCACGTTGCGATTCGAGTCACGTTGAATGGTGCCGATCATACGACTTCCAGACCAGCCTGAAGCCTGCGAGCTGTGCCTGCGGCTGGTGCCGTTGACCCGCCATCACCTGATTCCCAAAGCGCTGCATGGCAAAAGCTATGTCCGCAAGCGCTTCGGGCGGGAAACGCGGATCACCGCCACGCTCTGGGTCTGCCGGCCCTGCCATAACCAGATTCATCGCCTGTTCAGCGAGAAAGAGCTAGCGCTCACCTTCAACAGCCGCGACGCCTTGCTGAGCGATCCGCGCCTGCGCACCTTTGTCGATTGGTTGTCGACCAAGCCGGCCGGATTCGTACCTCGCCACTGATTCGCGGCCTCGGAATATCTGGAAATACATCGGAGTTTGACATTTGTCAGGTGTCGAATTGTCGCACTTTGGCTATGATCGGCGCCCCAACTTCTCGGGTGCGCATCCTGCGCACGAACCGTCTCCCCCTTATACGTTAGGTGCCTTATGCCTGAAATACTTCAGTACGTGCTGATCGGCCTCGCCGTGGCCGCCCTGCTCGGTGTCGTTCTGGAAGAAATAACCCATGTGAACAAAGCCAAGGTCACGCTGTTTTTCGGCACCTTGGCCTGGATGCTGCTGTTCGTATTCTCACCCGAAGGCGCCGAGCGCGATCTGGTGCTGGAAAGCCTCAACGAAAACATCGCGGAAATTGCCGGGCTCTGGATTTTTCTGGTGGCTGCGATGACCTTCGTCGCCTACCTGAACAAGAAGGGCATGATCGAGAATCTGATCTATCTGGTGTTGCCCAAGCGAATCAGTGAGCGCGCGCTGTTGTTTCTGACGGCGACATTCTGCTTCGTGTTTTCGTCACTGGCGGACAACATCACCGCGACCCTGGTATCGATCACCCTGATCATGTCGCTCAAACTCAGCGCGGAGAAGACCATCAAGTACGCCGCTCTGGTGGTATTTGCGGTCAACTCCGGTGGCGTTGCGTTGATCACCGGTGATGTCACCACCCTGATGATCTTCCTCGCCGGCAAGGTCAAAATCCTGCAACTGCTGCTGCTGGCGCTCCCGGCATTTTTGGCGGTGCTGCTGCTGGCTGCATTGCTCTCGGTCGGGATGAATGGGCAGGTGGTGGTCACCAGCCACCGAACCGATGTCCGTCGGGTCGACATCGCCATTGCGCTGATTTTCCTCGGCACCATTCTGTGCACCATCGCCGGCAACTTTTTCTTCCAGATTCCACCGGTGCTGACGTTCCTTACCGGGCTTTCGATCATGTTCCTGGTGGCGCGCTTCTTCAGTGACGACATCGAAACCGATCCGATCTTGGAGTACGTGCGCCAAGTCGAATTCGAAACCCTGTTGTTCTTCCTCGGCATTCTGCTGTTAGTCGGCATGCTCAAGGAGATCCATGTACTGGACGGGTTGGTGCGCATATACGACCAGGTCCCGGCGGTGCTGGCCAACTATCTGATGGGCGTGCTATCGGCCGCGATCGACAACGTGCCGCTGACGGCCGCGTTGCTCAAGTCCGGACTGGAAATGGGCGTAGCCGAGTGGATGGTGCTGACCTATGCGGTCGGGGTCGGCGGTTCGCTGCTGGTGATAGGGTCCGCCGCGGGGATCGTCGCGATGAGCAAGGTGCCGGGGCTGACGTTCGGCAGCTACCTCAGGTACAGCCTGTATCTATTCATCGCATTCAATCTCGGGTTTGCCGGTGTTTATCTAACGGGGCTGGCTGTGGCGGGTTCGCTCGGCTAGCAGCGTTCGTACCAGGCGCAGCAGGTGGCCGTGGAAGGTGCATCTGCTGCGGCTACCAATGCAGGTTGAAGTGCGAACCCAGCACGAAGCAGTCGTCTAGCAGATCCCAACGTTCCACACAGGCCGTCTTGCCGGTGCCGGAGCGGAGCTTCAGACGGTTGAAGGAGTTCGGTGACGTGCCGCGGACCCGTGACGACAGCGTGGTGCCGGCCTGGACCATCCAGATCTCCCGCGACAGTCCTGGGTATTGCCTGGACAACGGCAGCACGTAGGGCAAGTGAATATGCCCCCCCATTACCAGATCCAGCCCCTCGTCGGCCCACCGGTGCAAGGCGTCATCGGCGTTGTGCTGCAGATTGCTCAGATCGCTCAAGACCATGGCACCGAAGGGCTGGTGCGCGACCACGATGCGCAGCTTGTTCGGGCTGGTCTGCCTTAGCCGCTGCGTGACCACCTGCACCTGCTCATCGGTGACGAGCCCGTCTTTGTGCCGCCGCGGGTGCGTGGTGTTGAGGCCGATGATCAACACTTCGTCGTTCTCGAACGTGGGCTCGAGGTCCTCGCCGAAGTGCCGCCGGTAGTTTCGATAGGGCATCAAGAAGCGCGCAAAAACGTTATACAGCGGAATATCGTGATTGCCCGGGATCACTAACGTTTCGGCAATACCATGGCCGTGCAGACGCTGGACGAAGGCCTGTGCTGCAGCGAACTGCGAAACTCTGGCACGCTGGGTAATATCGCCCGAGAAGATCAACAGATCGGCCCCGTGCTCCTTCACATGATCTTCCATGGCTTGCACCACGCCCGGTTGCTCGGTGCCGAAGTGAGTGTCGGAGATCTGCACGATGGTCGTCATTGGCTGGCGTCTTCTCGTTGGGGCCGGTGGCGGATGGGCATTGTTGCATTCGAAGCCGTTCAGCGTCCGGCGTTCCGGTAAATCTCCAAGAAGGGTATTCAAACCTGCCGCAGAGCTACGCGCGCGCGCTTCCAGTTGCGCTGCGTGGGGCCTTGGACTAACCTCCGCGCTGCTTCAGGTGCCCCCTGGCAAAAAGCCAGAAGGGTGAAACAGGGAAGCCGGTCCATTCTTTGGAAGACTCCGGCGCTGCCCCCGCAACGGTAGGCGAGACAGGAAACCGCTCATAGCCACTGTGCCACAGGCATGGGAAGGCGCGGTTTTTCAGGGTGCCACAGGTATCCGCTCGCGAGCCCGGAGACCGGCCTGTCGCATTCCACGGCAGTGCGGCGGGCGCTGATCGGGGTGCGGCTGCCTGCACCTGCACTCCTTTCTTTGCGATCTCCGTCTGCCTTTATCGACTATTTGTCGTGCGGCGGGCACGACGGAGACCTGAACTTGATTCGCACGTCCTTTACCGCCTCTGCAGCCTGCGCGCTGCTTGGCTGTTCTTCGCTGTCTTTCTCCCAGACGCTTCAGCCGGTCAACCTCAATGAACAGGTGGTCACGGCGACCCGTACCGAACGCTCGTTCAGTCGCATCGCATCAAGCACCGTGATTAGCCGCGAAGAGATCGAGCGCAGCCAGGCGTCCAGCGTGCTCGATCTGCTGCGGGGACTTGCTGGGGTGAGCGTTTCAGCCAATGGCGGACGCGGCAAAACCTCGTCGGTGTATATCCGCGGCACTAGCAGCCAGCATTTACTGGTCCTGGTGGATGGCATCAAGGTCGGTTCGGCGACCGCTGGCGGCGCATCGCTGGAGAGCATTCCGGTGGAACAGATCGAGCGTATCGAGCTGGTGCGCGGGCCGCGTTCGAGCCTTTATGGCTCGGAGGCGGTCGGCGGTGTGATGCAGATTTTCACTCGCCAGGGCGATGGCGATGGATTCAGGCCCTATCTCTCGGTTGGCGCAGGCAGTCGCTCCAGTTTCAACGGTACGGCGGGCATTTCCGGCGGGCAAGGTGCTGGCTGGTTCAATCTTGGCGTTGCCAGCGAATCCACTGACGGCACCAATTCCCGCGCGTATCGCACCACGGCCCCTCGGGCGTACGAGGCGGATGCTGACGGCTACCGTGAGTTATCCGGCTCGCTAAGAGGCGGCTACCGGTTCGACAATGGCCTGGAACTGGATGGCAGCTGGCTGCAGGTCGAGACCCACAGCGACTACGACTCGAGAGTCTCCTCGGGCAACAGCGGCCGCTTCGCCTACAGCGACGGTGGTCAGCAGGTCGTGGGCGCCCGCGCTCGGTTCACGCCGATCGAGCCCTGGCTGGTGACCCTCCAGGGCGGGCACAGCGAAGACAACAGTGATAACCACCGCGACGGTGAATTCTTTTCACGCTTCGACACCGAGCGAGACACCTTAGGCTGGCAGAACGATTTCAGCATCACCGACGAGCAGTTGCTCACGCTTGGTTTCGACTATCAGCAGGATCGCATCGACGTGAGCGATGCCTATGCGATCGATTCGCGTGATAACAAGGGCGCCTACCTGCAGTACCAGGCCCGCTTCGGTCGACATGGCCTGCTGGCCGGTCTGCGTCGCGATGACAACGAGCAGTTCGGCAGCCACGACACCGGCAATCTGGGTTGGAGTTACGATCTTCGGGACAACCTGGTGCTCAGCGCGTCTTACGGTACCGCGTTCAAGGCGCCGACGTTCAATGACCTGTATGCGCCGGATACGGGCTTCACCGCAGGCAATCCGGACCTCACGCCCGAGGAGTCGCAAAGCTATGAATTGGGCCTGAAAGGCCAACAGCAATGGGGCGAATGGGGCCTGAACGCGTTCGAGACCCAGATCAACGATCTGATTATCTGGACCGGTAGCGACCCCATGCAGCCGCAGAATCTGGATGTCGCGCGGATCCGTGGCCTCGAAGGCAGCGTCGCGACAAACCTGCTTGGCTGGGATGTCGCTACCACTCTGACGATTCTTGACCCCCAAGACCGCAGCAAGGCCAATCACGGACATCTGCTGCCGCGCCGCGCCAAACGCGCACTTAATATCGATCTGGACCGCACGATTGGTCGCTTCGGCGTCGGTACTACCTTTTACACGACCAGTCAGCGTTACGACCGGGCAAGCAACGCCGATGCCGAGCGGCTCCCCGGCTATGCGCTGGTGGATCTGCGAGGCGAATACCGCATCGACGCGTCCTGGCGGCTACAGGCCAGGCTGACGAATCTATTCGACCGTGACTACGAAACCGCGCAGACCTATGAGCAGCCCGGTCGGGCGGTTCACTTCACGGTTCGCTATCAGGCGCTCTAACGCAGTTCCAACGACCTACAAGGAGAACGCAAATGATCAGATTGTCCCCCAGGGCCCAACTGGCCGTTGGCATCGCGCTGGTGGCGCTGATGGCTATGACCCGCGGCCAGCACTTCGCGTCGGTGAACCTGCCGAGCGCATCCTGGGCGGTGTTCTTCCTCGCCGGTGTGCTGCTCGCGCCACGCTGGGTCTTTCCGGCACTGTTCGTCGAGGCTTCGCTGCTGGATTTTGCCGCTATCGAATGGAACGGCGTAAGCAGCTATTGCCTGTCGCCGGCCTACTGGATGCTGGTGCCGGCGTACGGCTCGTTGTGGTTCGGAGGGCGCACCTACGCGCGATTGCACCGTGATCAGCTATCCAGCCTGGCGGTTCTGGCGGGGGTGGTGATGCTGAGTGCGTTTGTCTGCTACCTGTTTTCCGGTGGTGGCTTCCTGTTCTTTTCGGGTCGCTATCCCGATCCAAGTCTGGCGCAACTGGTCGAGCGCATCGGCATCTACTATCCACGTAATCTGGGCACGCTGGCGCTCTATGTCGGAACCGCCGCGGTACTGTTCAGCGGGTTGCGTGTCTGGACTGTCCAGCGTCAGGGGGCTCGTATATGACCGAGTCGAGCGAGCGCGATGAGCGCCACAAGGCACGCATGCAGCGCAAGAAGGCCGTTGTCGATGCGAAGATTGCCGAGGCCCAAGACGAGTACGGCCTGTTGTTGGTGCACAGCGGAAACGGCAAGGGCAAGAGCAGCTCCGCCTTCGGCATGGTTGCCCGCGCGCTCGGCCATGGGATCAAGGTTGGGGTGGTGCAATTCATCAAAGGCGCCGCGAGTACTGGTGAGGAAACTTTTTTTCGGCGCTTTCCTGACGAAGTTCGCTATTACGTAATGGGTGAAGGCTTTACCTGGGAAACCCAGGATCGCCAACGTGACATCGCCAAGGCACGCGAGGCCTGGACGGTGGCAGCCGAGCTGCTGGCCGATCCGGGCATTGGATTGGTAGTGCTCGACGAACTGAACATCGCCCTGAAATATGGATATCTCGACCTCGAGCCCGTGCTCGCCGATATCGAATCGCGACCGATGTTGCAGCATGTGGTGGTCACCGGACGAGGCGCGCCGCCCGGATTGATAGAAGCGGCCGACACCGTGACGGAAATGAGTCTGGTCAAACATGCCTTCAAGGCCGGGGTGAAGGCGCAGAAAGGGGTGGAGTTCTGATGCCTGCGACCCAGAGCGGCGTAGGGTGGATGACGCTTTTTTCATCCGCCATTGCCGTCGGTGGATGGGTGGAGCGTCATCCACCCTACGGTGTCGCGCCGCTGGCGACTGAACCAACGCCCGCCGGAAGCGGGGTCGCACGATGAACGCGCCGCGCCAGTGTCCGGCACTGTTGATTGCCGCACCAGCCTCGGGACAAGGCAAGACGACGGTGACTGCAGGCCTTGCCCGCTTGCACAGACGCCAGGGCAAACGCGTACGGGTATTCAAGTGCGGGCCGGATTTTCTTGATCCTATGGTCCTGGCGCATGCCAGCGGTAGCCCGGTCTACCAGCTCGATCTGTGGATGGTTGGCGTGGAGGAAAGCCGACGTTTGCTATGGGAAGCGGCGGGCGAGGCCGATCTGATCCTGATCGAAGGCGTCATGGGCCTGTTCGACGGCACGCCGTCAGCGGCTGATCTGGCGCGGCATTTCGGCATTCCGATCCTGGCGGTGGTGGATGGCTCAGCCATGGCGCAGACCTTCGGTGCGCTGGCTCACGGCCTGGCCAGCTACCAGCCGGATCTGCCGTTCGCCGGCGTTCTCGCCAATCGGGTAGGCAGTAGCCGCCACGGCGAGATTCTTCGCGATTGCCTACCGAGCCATATTGACTGGTTTGGCGCGCTACCACGCAGCGAGGCAGTCAGCTTGCCGAGCCGTCACCTTGGCTTGGTACAGGCGCAGGAACTCGCCGATCTGGACGCCCGGCTCGACGCCGCGGCCGATGCGCTGGCAGCGAGCGCCAACAGCGAATTGCCGACGCCAGTGACCTTTCCACCGTCGCAGACGGAGGCGTTGCCTACGTTGTTGCAGGACGTGCGCATCGGTGTGGCGCGCGATGCCGCTTTCGCCTTCATCTATCAGGCCAATCTGGATTTGCTCGAGGCGCTCGGTGCCGAGCTGCTGTACTTCTCCCCGCTGCATGATGCCCGCTTGCCCGCGGTGGATAGTCTGTACCTGCCGGGCGGCTATCCCGAGCTGCATCCGCGTGCGTTGGCAGGCAATCGGGCGATGGCTGACGCGATCCGCGCGCATCATCAAGCCGGCAAACCGCTGCTGGCCGAATGCGGCGGCATGCTCTATCTGCTCGACGGGCTGACCGATCAGGCGGGCGGGCGCGAAGCAATGCTGGGTCTGTTGTCCGGTGAAGCCAAAATGCAGAAGCGCCTCGCGGCGCTGGCGCTGCAGGCGGTAGAACTGCCGGAAGGGTGCGTGCGTGGTCATACGTTCCATCATTCATCGCTGGATTCGAAGCTGCAGCCCCTAGCGTGCGGCGAATGCCCGAACTACAGACGCACGGCCGAGATAGTCTATCGAGAGGGCCGCCTGACCGCTTCCTACATTCATTTCTATCTGCCTTCCGCTCCCGAGGCAGCTGCAGCGCTGTTCAAGCCATGAACGACCATGCCTTCACCGAGGCGCAGCGCCTCGGCGTCTACCGCGCGATTGCCGAACGCCGCGACATGCGTCATTTCATCGGCGGTGAGGTAGCGCCGGAGCTGCTCGCTCGCCTGCTCGAAGCCGCACATCAGGCACCCAGTGTCGGCCTGATGCAGCCATGGCGTTTCGTCCGTATCACCCGGCGCGACTTGCGTACTGCCATCGCCGAGCAGGTCGAGCATGAGCGTGGGCTGACAGCCGACGCGCTGGGCGAGCGCGGCCGTGAATTCATGCAGTTGAAGGTCGAAGGGATTCAAGCGTGTGCCGAGTTGCTGGTGGTCGCGCTGATGGAAGGGCGCGAGGAGCATGTATTCGGTCGACGCACCATGCCGGAGATGGACTTGGCTTCGGCCGCTTGTGCCATTCAGAACCTGTGGCTCGCCTCGCGCGCCGAAGGGCTGGGGATGGGCTGGGTATCGCTGTTCGAGCCGCAAGCACTGGCGGCGCTGTTGCAGATGCCGGCGGGTGCCCAACCGGTTGCGGTGATCTGCCTGGGGCCGGTCGCCGAATTCTACCCGGCCCCGATGCTGGCGTTGGAAGGCTGGGCCCAGCCGCGACCGCTGGAGGAACTGGTGTTTCACAACGGCTGGGAGTGCCGGGAGTGAGCGTGGCCCTGAGCTGCCTCGTGGGGGTCGGTCTGGATGCGATGTTCGGCGAACCTCGTCGCGGCCATCCTCTGGTGGCGTTCGGGCGATTGGCGGAGCGTCTGGAGCTGCACTTCAACGGCCCGGACGGGCGCGGCTGGCGTAGTCATGGCGTCACCGCCTGGTGCATGGCGGTGCTGCCGCTGACGGTCATTGCCTGGTTGTTGAGCCTGTTGCCGGGCATTGGCGGGTGGCTGGGAATCGCACTGCTGTACGTCGCGCTGGGGCTTCGCAGCCTCGGCGAACACGTGCTGCCGGTGGCAAGCGCATTGCGCAGCGGCAATCTGATCGAGGCGCGGCGACGCGTTGGCTTCATCGTCAGTCGAGACACGTCTGAGCTGGACGCGCACGGCGTGGCCCGCGCCGCGACGGAGTCAGCGCTGGAAAACGGCAGCGACGCGGTGTTCGCCGCGCTGTTCTGGTTCGCCATCGCCGGCGCGCCGGGCGTCGTGTTGTATCGCCTGAGCAATACCCTGGATGCGATGTGGGGCTATCGCAATGCGCGATTCGAGCGCTTCGGCTGGGCGGCCGCGCGAATCGACGATGCGCTGAATTTCGTTCCTGCTCGGCTGGTGGCCCTGACTTATGCGTTGCTTGGACGCACGCGCCTTTCCCTTCGCTGCTGGTGGCGCCAGGCGCCGCTTTGGGACAGCCCCAACGCCGGTCCGGTCATGGCCGCTGGTGCGGGTGCATTGGGCGTCACGCTGGGCGGTCCGGCGCTCTATCACGGCGCGCTGCACGAGCGGCCCACGCTCGGCGAGGGTGAAGCACCCGGTGCGCGCGATATCGAGCGGGCGCTGGATATGGTCTGGGCCGGCGTGGGCGTCTGGCTGCTGGTGCTTTTATTGGGGGATTGGCTGGATGCTTGAACATGGCGGTCGATTACGTGCGGCAGCGCGTGAGTTCGGTGTCCCGCTGTCGGATTGGCTCGACCTGTCCACCGGGATTGCACCCTATGGCTTCGATTTACCCGACATCCCGGCGGACGTCTGGGTGCGGCTGCCCGAAACCGACGATGCACTGGAATCCGCCGCGCGAGATTACTACCACGCCGAATCGCTGTTGCCGGTCGCCGGATCGCAGGCGGCGATCCAGGTGTTGCCGCGCCTGCGTCGTCAATCGCAGGTCGGGATCATTTCGCCCTGCTATGGCGAGCACGCCGAGGCCTGGCGCCGCGGCGGGCATCGTCTGGTCGAATTCAGCGAAGGAGGCGTACCGCGCGCGCTCGATCAACTCGATGTGCTGGTGGTGGTCAATCCGAACAATCCGACCGGGCGGCTGTTGTCACCAGCTCAACTGCTCGACTGGCACGCACAGCTGGCTGCGCGCGGCGGCTGGCTGATCGTCGACGAAGCGTTCATCGACCCGACTCCGGCGCAAAGCCTGGCCATGCACAGTCATCTGCCAGGGCTGATCGTGCTGCGTTCATTCGGCAAGTTCTTCGCCATGGCGGGCGCGCGGCTCGGTTTTGTGCTGGCTGAAGACGAACTGCTCGGTCAGCTCGGAGATACCTTGGGCCCGTGGCCGATAGCGGGACCTTCTCGGTTCATGGGTATCTCGCTGTTGACGGATTGTCGCGGCCAACGCCTGCAACGCGAACGCCTGCAGGCCGATGCCGAGCGCCTGGCGCAGCTGCTGACGGCCCACGCTCTGCCTCCGACTGGCGGTTGCGGGCTGTTTCAATGGGTGGCTACGGAGGCGTCGAACCGGCTCTACGAGTTCTTCGCCAAGCAGGGCATTCTCGTGCGTCGCTACCGCTATCCGTCGAGCCTGCGTTTTGGATTACCAGGGGACGAGTTGGGCTGGGCTCGCCTTGCGGATGCGCTGGCCACGTCCAGGGAGATCAATGCATGGGCACCTTGATGGTTCAGGGCACCACATCCGATGCGGGCAAGAGCACGCTGGTGACCGCATTGTGCCGTTGGCTGCGGCGCCAGGGCGTAACGGTCGTGCCGTTCAAACCGCAGAATATGGCGCTCAACAGCGCGGTGACCACCGATGGCGGCGAGATCGGCCGGGCCCAGGCGGTGCAGGCGCAGGCCGCCGGGTTGCCGCCGCACACCGACATGAATCCGATTCTGCTCAAGCCCAACAGCGATATCGGGGCGCAGGTGATCATTCACGGGCGGGCCGTCAGCAACATGGATGCGGCGGCTTACCATGACTACAAGCGTGTGGCGATGACGGCGGTGCTCGACTCTCATCAACGCCTGAGCATGGCTTATGACGTGGTGATGGTCGAAGGCGCCGGCTCGCCTGCCGAGATCAATTTGCGCGCCAACGATATCGCCAACATGGGCTTCGCCGAGGCAGTGGATTGCCCGGTGATCCTCATTGCCGATATCGATAAGGGCGGGGTCTTCGCCCACCTGGTCGGTACGTTGGAATTGCTCAGCCCGAGCGAGCAGGCGCGGGTTAAAGGGTTCGTGATCAACCGCTTTCGTGGTGATATCGCCCTGCTGCAACCCGGCCTGGACTGGCTGGAGCGGCGCACGGGCAAGCCGGTTCTCGGTGTGCTGCCCTATCTGATGGATTTCCATCTCGAAGCCGAAGATGCGATCGACGTGCGCCAGTCGGCTAAGGGCGAGCAGACGCTCAAGGTCGTGGTGCCGGTGCTGCCGCGTATCAGCAATCATACGGACTTCGACCCGCTGCGCTTGCACCCTCAGGTCGATTTGCATTTCGTTGGCCCCGGGCAGGCCGTTCCAGCTGCCGATCTAATCATCCTTCCGGGCTCGAAAAGCGTGCGCGCCGATCTCATCTGGCTGCGTGAAAACGGCTGGGAACAGGCAATTGCACGGCATTTGCGCTACGGCGGCAAGCTGCTGGGCATTTGCGGCGGGCTGCAGATGCTCGGTGAGCGGATCGCCGATCCGCTCGGCTTGGAAGGTGCGCCGGGGTTGGCTCAGGGACTCGGTCTGCTCGAATTGTCTACAACGCTCATGGCCGGCAAGCAGCTGCGCAATGTTCGCGGGCGCTTGGTCGTGGGCGACGTTAAAGTCAGTGGCTATGAAATCCATGCGGGTGTCAGCACGGGACCGGCACTTGAGGGTGCCGCGGTGCGCCTCGACGATGGCCGATGCGACGGTGCTATCAGTGAGGATGGGCAAGTGCTCGGCACCTATCTGCACGGGTTGTTCGAATCACCTGATGCCTGCCAGGCGCTGCTGCGCTGGGCTGGTTTAGAGAACGTTCAACGGGTCGATTACCAAGCTTTGCGTGAGCGCGACATCGAACGTCTCGCCGATCTGGTCGAGGCGCACCTGGACGCGGTGCGCCTTCTCGCGCTTTGCGGGCTGGCAGCGGGGAAGGCGGAATGATCGAACTCATTCTTGGCGGTGCCCGTTCCGGCAAGAGTCGTCTGGCCGAGCGCCTCGCCAGCGATAGCGGCCTGGCCGTCACCTATATCGCTACCAGCCAGCCATTGGACGGCGAGATGAGCGAACGCATCGCCCATCACCGCGCCCGCCGTCCGTGCGAATGGATGCTAGTGGAAGAGCCACTGGCGCTGGCCCGCGTGCTACGCGAACACGCCCGCGATGATCGCTGCCTGCTGGTCGATTGCTTGACGCTGTGGCTGACCAACCTGCTGATGCTGGGCGATCCGGATCGCCTGCCCGAAGAGCGCGATGCATTGCTCGCCTGCCTGGTCGAGCTGCCAGGACGAGTGTTGCTGGTAAGCAACGAAACCGGCCTGGGTGTGGTGCCGTTGGGCGAACTGAGCCGGCGTTACGTCGACGAGGCCGGCTGGCTTCACCAGGCGCTGGCCGAGCGCTGTGAACGGGTGGTGTTTACCGTGGCGGGTTTGCCAATGGTTCTGAAAGGAGAGGCGATTTGAACCGGTATTGGTGGGAACAAGCGTGTCGAGTGCCGAATGAAACGGCTCGACAAGCGGCACGTCTGCGTAATGCTCAACTGACCAAACCGAGTGGCGCGCTGGGGTGCATCGAAGCTGTGATCCCACGGCTGGCGGCATTGCAGGGCCGCGAGCGGCCGTCGCTCGAGCACGTATGGATTGCTGTTTTTGCTGGTGATCATGGTGTGGCAGAAGAGGGTGTTTCGGCGTTTCCGCAATCGGTCACCGGCCAGATGCTGGCCAATTTCGTCAATGGCGGCGCTGCGATCGGCGTGCTCGCCCGTCAGCTCGGGGCGACATTGGAGGTGATCGACCTGGGAACTGCGGGCGCGCTGCCTCCCTTGCCGAGTGTGCGTCACCTGGCGCTGGGGCCCGGCACGCGGAATTTCACCCAGGGTGCCGCCATGGACTTCGAGGTCTGCCAGCGCGCCTTGCGAGCCGGGCGTGACAGCGTAGAACGGGCGCGCGAGCAGCGGACCGAGCTGTTCATTGGCGGTGAGATGGGCATCGGTAATACCACCACTGCGGCGGCGCTGGCCTGCGCCTTGCTGGGGTGTTCGCCGCACGACCTGGCAGGCCCCGGGACCGGGTTGGATGCCACGGGCGTCGCGCACAAATCAGCCGTCATCGAGCGTGCGCTGGCGCTCCATGCGGGCGCACACGATACACTCAGCTGGATGCAGCGGCTCGGCGGGTTCGAACTCGCCGCGCTCACCGGCGCCTATATCGCCTGCGCTCAGTTGGGCATCGTGACGCTGGTCGATGGTTTCATCTGCGGCGTCGCGGCGCTCTGCGCGATCCGTCTGAATCCGGCCTGCCGTGACTGGCTGTTGTTCGCCCATTGCTCGGCCGAACCCGGCCACCGAACCGTGCTGCAAGCGCTCGAGGCCGAACCGCTGCTCGATCTCGGCCTGCGTCTGGGTGAAGGCAGCGGGGCGGCTTTGGCGGTGCCGCTGTTACGTTTGGCCTGCGCACTGCACGATGGCATGGCCACGTTCGACGAAGCAGCTGTCGCGGCGAAGCTCGGATGAGCGTGCAGCTGGACATGTTGCGCCATGGCGAGACGTTATCTGCGGCCGGCTTTCGCGGACGCCTGGACGACGAGCTCAGCGTTGCGGGCTGGCAGCAGCTGCGTGCGGCCGTCGCCCAGGGCGCGCCCTGGCAACGTATCGTCAGCTCGCCGTTGCGTCGCTGTAAGGGCTTCGCCGCCGAACTTGCCGAGCAAAGAGGGCTGCCGCTCGAACTGGAGCCGGGCCTGCGCGAGCTGGACTTCGGGGAATGGGAGGGCCGTACCGCCGCCGAGCTGATGGTGAATCAAAGCGATGATCTGGGGCGATTCTGGCGCGATCCTTATGGTTTCACGCCGCCGGGCGCAGAGCCGCTCATTGAGTTCGAAACCCGCATTCTGGCCGCCATCGAGCGCATCACAGAGCGATGCGCGAGCGAACGGGTTTTGTTGATCACCCATGCGGGCGTGATGCGCCTGTTGCTGGCCCGCGCCCGTGGTCTCCCGCGTGAACGGCTATTGGAGGTCGAGGTGGGACATGGTGCGTTATTCGGGCTGAGAACCGGCTTCGCCGACGCCGCGCTTTGGTTGGAAGAACGATGCAACCCTTCCTGATCGCCCTGCAGTTCCTCACCTGTCTGCCCGTACAGCTGAGTGGCAAGCCCGAGCCGCACCAGGTCGGCAAGTCGCTCCTGTATTACCCGCTGGTGGGCCTGCTGATGGGCGGCGTGCTCGGGTTGCTCAGTCTGTTGCTGGAGGGTGCTGCGCCACCTTTGCAAGCTGCGTTAGTGCTGGTCGCGTGGATCGGGCTGACCGGTGCGTTGCACCTCGACGGGCTGGCCGACAGCGCCGATGCCTGGCTGGGAGGCTTCGGTGATCGCGATCGTACCTTGGCGATCATGAAAGACCCGCGCAGCGGGCCGGTTGCAGTGGTTGTGCTGGTGGCAGTGCTACTGCTCAAGTTCGTCGCGCTCTGGACCCTGCTCGACGAGGGCAAACATCTGGCGCTGTTGCTTGCGCCGTTGGTGGGGCGGAGTGCGTTGCTTGGGTTGTTTCTGACGACGCCCTACGTACGCCCTGGCGGTCTCGGCCAAGCGCTGGCCGAGCACCTGCCACGCGCCGCCGTTCGCAGGGTTCTGGTCATGGTTGCCTTGCTGTGCCTGGTATCGGGGCAGAGCGGTTGGCTGGCCCTGGCCGTGGCGGTCGGCGTCGGCGCGTTGGCTCGGCAGGCCATGTGCCATCGTATTGGCGGCACCACCGGAGACACCGCAGGCGCGTTGCTCGAACTGGCGGAATGCGCGGTGCTGGTCGCGTTGGCGCTTCAGGCTTGATGACGTCAGCCAAGCAGTGCGACCGTCTTGATCTGGGCCCACAGGGTCTTGCCTGTGCGGACGTCTAGCTGATCGGCCGAGCGGCGGCTGATACGCGCCAGCAATGGCGTGCCCTGGGCATTCAATCGCACCAGCACGTGGGCGGGCGTGTCGGCTGCAACGACCTGCTCCACGCAAGCTGGCAGCAGATTGCTGATACTGGTGCCTTCGGCTTTCGCCAAGGCCAGGCTGACATCCCGGGCATGAACGCGAAAACGCAGACGTTGCCCGATCGCTTCTTCGCGCCTGGCCACCAGCACGTCGCCGCCTTGGAAGACCAGACGCGTCAGGTGATAGGCCGCGTCGTGTTCGGCGACGACCGAGTCGATCACCACCCCGGCGTCTTCGCCGAACGCCGTCGGTAGATCGAGGCGAGCCAGTGTCTCGCGCAGATCGCCTTGAGCCATTACGCGCCCTTCATCGAGCAACACCAGATAGTCGGCCAGTCGAGCGACTTCGTCTGGCGAGTGGCTGACGTAGATGACGGGGATTTCCAGCTCGTCGTGCAGGCGTTCGAGGTAGGGCAGGATTTCCTGCTTGCGCTTGAGATCCAGGGCTGCCAACGGTTCGTCCATCAATAGCAACCGCGGACTGGTCAATAGCGCGCGGGCGATGCCGACACGCTGGCGTTCGCCACCGGACAGGCGTTCCGGCATCCGTTCCAGCAGATGGCCAATGCCGAGCAGCTCCACCGCCAGGTCCCAGGCGACGCGTCGCTGCCGGGCTGCGACGCGCTTCATGCCGAACTCGAGGTTGCCTCTGACCGTCAGGTGCGCAAAGAGGTTGTCATCCTGAAAGACGTAACCGAGCGCACGTTGGTGGGGCGGAACGAAGAGGCGGCTTGTGGAGTCCTGCCAGCACTCGCCGTTGATTTCGAGGCGGCCAATGCCGGCACGCTCCAGTCCGGCGATGCAGCGCAGGCAACTGGTCTTGCCGGAACCCGAGTGACCGAACAGCGCGGTGACGCCGCGCCCTGGCAGGCGCAGATCGACATCCAAGGTGAAATCGGGGTGGTCCAGACGTAGGCTGGCGTGGATACCGCTTTGCCTGGTGGTCATCCGCGCCATCCTTGTCTGAGGCGGCTGCTGTAAAGAATCAGCAGCACGAGGAATGAGAACAGTAGCATCCCGCCCGCCAGCCAGTGCGCCTGGGTGTATTCCATCGCCTCCACATGATCGTAGATCTGCACCGATACCACGCGGGTTCGTTCTGGGATGTTGCCGCCGATCATCAACACCACGCCGAATTCACCGACGGTATGGGCGAAGCCGAGAATACTGGCCGTGATGAATCCAGGCCTGGCGAGCGGCAGGACGACACTGAAAAAGCAGTCCAGCGGACTCGCACGCAAGGTGGCCGCGGCTTCCAGAGGTCGATCGCCGATCGCCTCGAAGGCATTCTGCAGCGGCTGTACGACAAACGGCATGGAATAGAAGAGCGAGCCCACCACCAGGCCCGCGAAGCTGAAGGGCAGGGTGCCAAGACCGAGAAACAGCGTCAGCTGCCCGACCGGACCGTTGGGGCCCATGGCGGTCAGCAGGTAGAAGCCCAACACGCTGGGTGGCAGGACCAGCGGCAGCGCGACCACCGCACCAATCGGGCCCTTCAGTCGCGAGCGGGTGCGCGCCAGCCACCAGGCGATCGGCGTACCGATCAATAGCAGGAGTACGGTGGTCGTGCTGGCGAGTTTGAGCGTCAGCCAGATTGCCGACAGGCTGGCCTCATCCAGGACGATCATTCCGAGCTATAGCCATAAGCCTCGATTACCTCGCTCGCCTTAGCGCTTCTGAGGTAGTCGAGCAGCGCTTGTGCCGCCGGATTGCCGCGGCCTTTGCTCAGCAGCAAGGCGTCCTGACGGATCGGTGGATGGTACTCGGCAGGGACGATCCAGGCCGAGCCTTGGCGAATCTTGCCGTCGCTGATGACCTGCGAGAGAGCGACGAAGCCGAGCTCGGCGTTGCCGGTGGCGATGAACTGGTGCGTCTGGGCGATATTCTCGCCCTGTACCAGCTTGCCCTGGAGCGACTCGGCCAAGCCGAGCTTCGTCAGCGTGGCCATGGCGGCGGCGCCGTAGGGTGCGGTTTTCGGGTTGGCGATGGCCAGGTGGCGGAACGGTCGTTGGGTCAGCGTCGTGGCATCGTCGAGATAGCCGTCTTTGGCCGACCAGAGCACCAGCGTACCGATGGCATAGGTGAAGCGGCTTCCCGTTACGCCCAGAGCTTCTGCTTCCAGCTTGGTCGGCACCACGTCATCTGCCGCCAGCAGCACGTCGAAAGGCGCACCGTTGCGAATCTGCGCATAAAACTTTCCAGTCGAACCAAAAGCGAGCAGGGCTTTGTGACCGGTTTCTTGCTCGAACCGCTCGGCGATACTCTGCATCGGCGCGGTGAAATTAGACGCCACCGCGACTTGGACCTCATCGGCGTGGCCGGCCATCGGCAACGCTGCCGCTAACAGCGCAACGATGATTCCGCGGACGTTCTCCATTGTCTCTCCTCAATCGACTGCGATGATGACGTGCGAAGCCTTGATCAGCGCGGTACAGGGCTGTCCGACCGCCAATCCGAGCGCTTCGGCGCTTTCATTGGTGATCACTGCGCCCAGCGTGCGATCTCCGGGCAGCCGCAGCTTGACGTCACAGTTCACCGCGCCGGGCGTCAGGCCGCTAATGGTGCCGCTCAGCCGGTTGCGTGCGCTGATCTTCACGGCGGGGTCAGGTGATAGCAGCACGAAGCTGGCCTTGATCAACGCCATTGCGGTCTTGCCGTGAGCCAGCTGGAGCTCGTCGATACTGTCGTTGGTCAGGGTGGCGGTGATCGACTGGCCGTCACCGATATCAAGGCTCAGGCTGCCGTTCACCGCGCCTTTTTCCACATGGGTGATGCGGCCTCGAAACTGGTTGCGTGCGCTGGTTTTCATGGCGATAGCCCTGAGTAGCTTGTCGATGTCCTCGAACCCTTCGATGCCTTGCGCCACATGCGCGAGGAAACGTTCATATTCGTACTGCATGCGTTGCCAGACGTGGAGCATCTCGCGGCCGAAGTCGGTTAGCTGGGTACCCCCGCCTTTGGCGCCGCCGGCTGCCCGCGTCACCAGCGGGCGCTCCGATAAATTGTTCATGGCATCCACCGCGTCCCAGGCCGCCTTGTAGCTGAGGCCGATGGCCTTGGCTGCGCGAGTAATGGAGCCCGTTGCCTCGATCTGTTGGAGCAGCTCGATGCGTTTGCCTCCGAGATAGCCTTTCTCGCCGCGGTTGAACCAGAGTTGCCCATCGATGCGTAGCGGCTCGAAGTCTCTCGGATCGCTCATGTTTGGCTCCTGTCAGTCGCGGCTATTCTGACAAGCGTTATATAAATTTGTATATAGCGTCGTCGAGAATGCTGTGGCCTGACAGGCCAGGCGTTGCTGGCTTGCTGTCGCGGGAGTAGCGTGGGCGAGATCCCGTCTGGAGATTTCCAATGAGAATGCATCTGTATGCCGCCTCGCTCGCCTTGGCGCTGCTGGCCGGCCCGGTAGCCGCTCAAGAATGCCCGGCCTTGCTGCAACATGAACTGCCGAAGCTGCGCTCGAAAGAAACCATTGATTTATGCCAGTTCAACGGCCAGGCACTGGTGGTGGTGAACACCGCCAGCTTCTGTGGCTTCGCCCCGCAGTTCAAAGGGCTGGAGGCGCTATACCAGCGTTACAAGGATCACGGGCTGGTGGTGCTGGGCGTGCCGTCCGACGACTTCTTTCAAGAATCTGACGATGCCGCGGAGACAGCAAAGGTTTGCTACGTCGACTACGGCGTGACCTTTCCAATGGCGCAAACGCAACCGGTCAGAGGCAGCGATGCGACACCGCTGTTCAAGGAATTGGCCAAACAGGCCGGTGGGGCGCCGCGCTGGAATTTTTACAAGTACGTGGTCGACCGTGACGGCCATGTCGTCGATTATTTTTCCAGCAAGGTCGAGCCGGACGATCCGAAGCTGATCGCGGCAATTGAAAAGGCGCTGGGCAAGTAGCGAGCGAGAAAGGTGGCCCCGACCGAGCGGTCGGGGCGGGGTGCATCAGAAGCGGTAAGTCATGGCAGCGCCGAAACCATGGGCGCTGTTTTCGTAGGTGGCGTTGTATGACGCTTGGCGGATCTTGGCGTCTTCTTCCCATAGATAGGAGTAGGCCAGGTCAACAGTCACATCATCGCTCGGATTCCAGGCCAGACCAAAACTTACTGCGGTCCGATCACCCGTTGGGATACGTGGCGAGCGATGCGTGTTGTTGGTAGGGCTCTGATCGAAGGCCAAGCCTGTGCGCAGGGTCCATTGCTTGTTCAGCTTGTAGGCGGCACCCAGCGCATAAGACCAGGTGTCGTGCCAGTCCTGCTCTTCTTCGATGGTGCCGAAGCTGGCCGATGCCGGGCCAGGCGCAACACCCTCGTTCTCCACCATGATCGTCTCAAGGCGGCTCCAGCGAGTCAGCATGGCTCCGCCGTAGATGGTCCACTGATCGTTCAGCTCATGGGTAAGCGAGAAATCGATGGATTCAGGCGTTTCCAGATCTAGGGATGCATCGTATTTGCCATAGGCGCCGACAAAACCCAGAGCCGGGTCGTTGCCTGACACGCGGGTGTCACCTTCCAGTGTGTAATCGACCTTGGAGTGGTAGGTAACGCCTGCGCGGGTACGGGGGCTGAATTCGTACAGCACACCAACATTGAAGCCCAGCGCCGTATCGTCGCCTTTGATTTTCACTCGGCTGTCGCTTGTGCCGAGCACCGGCGGCACGGCGCTTTCCAGTTGCCCATCGATTCGGTTGATCGTCGGGCCAAAGCCGACCGACAACTTTTCATTGAAGCGATAGCTGACGGTAGGCTGCACAGTGATGACACGAACTTCGCTGTAATCGCCATGGTAGCGACCGGAGAATCCGCTTTCGTAGTCCGTGATCAGGCCGAATGGGACATAGATGCCGACACCGACGGCCCATTTGTCATCCAGTGGATTGACGTAGTAACCCATCGGAACGGCAGTGACCGGAACCATGTCGCCGTCGTTGCTGCCTGGTGCGCCACTGGCGTTTTTGATATCAGTCTTGGCATTGATGGCCGCCATCCCAAAGCTGACTTCTTCACGCTTGAGGCGGGACATGCCGGCTGGATTGCCGAACAGGGTGGTGGCGTCATCGGCAGAAGAGGAGCGGCCCGCGAACGAGGTGCCCATGCCGCTGATGCTTTGCTCGTTAAGGGCGAAGCCGGCAGCCATGGCCTGAGTGGAAAGGGCGCCTACAGCTACGGCAATGGCGGTCTTCAACCAAGTTGTTCTCATTGTTGTACTCCAGGGGGAAAAAGCGGCTCGGACCCTATCAAGCTTCTATGATTCGTCGCAAAGGAAAGAGTGCAATTTTTCGTAAAGAACGACGATCGGCGCCGATAAATGGTCGAATAGCCGATAAAACCGTATGGACGTACTTTGACTATTTAGTCATGTTTTTGTCGGTGCGATGAAGCGACAGGTCGACCTGGATCTGTAATCCACTCGCTCCACGAGCCAGAATAAAGTTTGCCCAGTGGATAGCCGGCGAGGCACAGCGCAAACAGATTATGGCAGGCCGTTACGCCAGATCCGCAGTAGGCCACCAGCGTATCCGTGGGCCGGTCCGCCAGTTGCTGATCGAATCGCGCGCGCAGCTGCTCTGGCGGAAGAAAACGCCCATTGGCGTCGAGGTTCTCGGTGAATGGCACGCAGCGAGCGCCCGGAATGTGTCCGGCCACTGGGTCGATGGGTTCCTGCTCGCCGAGAAAGCGGGGTAGGGCGCGCGCGTCGAGCAAGGTCAGATCGGGTTGCTCCAGACGTGTGAGCAGTTGTTGCGCATCGATCAGCAGGCTGTCATCCGCACTGCCTTCGAAATCGCTCGGCAAAATGCTGGTCGGGCCGTCAGTTACGGCCCCACCGGCCTCGCACCAGGCCCGGTAACCGCCGTCCAGCAGGTACACGCCGGTGCGCTTGCCCAGCCATGCCAGTAGCCACCAGGCTCTGGCGGCAAAGGCGCCGGGGCCGTCATCGTAGAGCACCACTTCGCTGTCATCAGCCAGACCTGCGGCGCGCAGTCGTGCAGCCAGTTCGTCCGGTTGCGGCAGCGGATGTCGACCGGTCTGACCGGGGACTACCGGGCCCGACAGATCCTTTTCCAGATCGAGAAACACCGCGCCGGGAATATGAGCCTGCTCGTAGCTGTGCCTACCGTAGTCGGGGTCGTCCAGGGCAAAACGGCAGTCGAGGATACGCAGGTTTGGCTGGAACAGGCGTGCGGACAGTTGTTCGCTATCGATCAGTTGAGCAAGCGGCATGGCAGGGCTCCCTTCGGATTGTCGGCAAAACGTTATCACGCGAATCGTCGCGTCCGATGATTGCGCTGCGAATAGCGGGACGCGATATATACTGCGCGCCTCTTCGCCCGCCCGCCGGTCGTATTTCAAACAACAAGGAGGGCCTAGTGGCCATCGAAACTCAATGGGTGCTGGATGATGCACATCTGGCCCGCCTTTGTGCCGAGTGGCGCCAGCTGCCTTATGTAGCGGTGGATACCGAGTTCATGCGGGTCGATACGTTCTATCCGATCGCCGCTCTGCTGCAGGTTGGTGACGGGCGATGTGCCTATTTGATCGACCCATTGCTGATTGCCGATTGGGCAGCGTTTGCCGGTCTGCTGGAAGATCCGCATGTGGTCAAGGTACTGCACGCCTGCAGCGAAGATCTTGAAGTGCTGTGGCGCTTGACTGGCAGCCTGCCAGCACCGTTGTTCGATACACAGCTGGCTGCCGGCTATTTGAATATCGGCTTCTCCATGGGCTATTCGCGTCTGGTGCAGAGTGTGCTCGACATCGAGCTGCCCAAGGGCGAGACGCGCTCCGACTGGCTACAGCGACCGCTGAGCGAAATGCAGGTGCGTTATGCCGCCGAAGATGCGCAGCATCTGGCTGAGCTGTACGAGGCGTTGCTACCGAAGCTGTCCGATGACAAGCGCGCCTGGGTTCTGGAAGACGGTGCCGAATTGGTCGCGAACCTGCAGCGCGAAACCGATCCCGATGAAGCCTACCGTGAGGTCAAGCAGGCCTGGCGACTCAAACCACGGCAGCTTGCTGTATTGCGGGTGCTGGCCGCCTGGCGCGAACGTGAGGCGCGGGCGCGCAATCAGCCGCGTAATCGGGTTTTGCGTGAGCATAGTCTTTGGCCGCTGGCACGTACTCAGCCAGCCGATCTGGTCAGCCTGGCGCGTATTGACGACATGCATCCTCGCACCGTGCGTCAGGATGGTGAAACCTTGCTCGAGCTGATCCGCGCCGCTGCCGCCACGCCTGAGCAAGACTGCCCTGAACCGTTGCCGGAACCATTACCGTTGGAGGCGTCGGGGTTGCTGAAGAAATTACGTGCTGTCGGTCAGCGGGAGGCACAGCTCCTGGATATCGCTCCTGAACTGATGTTGCGCAAGAAGGTGCTTGAAGCCTTGCTGAAAAGCGGATATCCGGATGGCCCCTACGAGCTGCCCGATTCGCTGCGCGGTTGGCGTCGCGAGCGGATGGGCCAAGCCCTTATTGAAGTGCTGGAAGCGAAACCATGAAACGCATCTGCTCCATTTATAGAAGCCCGCGCAAGAGCGAAATGTATCTGTACGTCGAACGCAGCGAGGCGCTGGCACGAGTGCCTGACGCGTTGCTGGCTGCCTTCGGTCCGCCGCAGCATGCCTTTGACATAGTCCTGACACCTGAGCGCAAGCTGGCGCGCGAGGACATCGCGACGGTGCTGGATAACCTGGAAAAGCAGGGCTATCACCTGCAGATGCCACCGCCTGAGGAGGAATACATCGAACATCTGCCCGAGGAGTTGCTACGTCGCAACGACCCGGTGTAGCGCCCGTATGCAAGTGATCGGTCGCGGTACGCGCGGCTGATCGCTTATGGCCCAAGTGCCGTCAGACTTGGCCCGCTGCACGCCAGTGGCTAGACTCGCATCTTTATTCGAGATGGCTATTTTCATGGCGGCAAAAGTCGAACCCTTCTGGAAGCGCAAGACCCTCGCCGAGCTGGACTCGGTCGAGTGGGAATCCCTTTGCGATGGTTGCGGGTTGTGCTGCCTGCAAAAGCTCGAAGACGAAGAGGACGGCAGCGTCTATTACACCCGCGTCGCCTGCAAACTGCTCGATCTGAAAACCTGTCGCTGCACCGACTACCCCAACCGGCGGGCCAGCGTACCCGATTGCGTTCAGCTGAATGCGGAGGACGCTGCCCAGTTCAAGTGGCTGCCGACCACCTGTGGCTATCGGCTCGTGGCCGAAGGCAAAGACCTTCCGCTTTGGCACCATCTGGTGTGTGGTGATCGGGACGCCGTGCATGCCGAGCGCATTTCCCAGTCCGGCCGAATGATCGCCGAGGGCTCCGTCGCGGACGAGGATTGGGAAGACCACCTGATTTTCCGAGCCGGTTGAATCAACCGCTGACCACGTCGTCATAGCAATGCCCCCAACTTGGAGCTGCTCGATGTCCCTCCGTCAGTTACCGCTGTTAGCCGTTCTATTGCTGCTATTCACCGCCCCAGCCCATGCGGCCAGGCAGGTCGATCTGGATTTCGTCGTCAAATTCGTTCCCGAGCAGGACGTTGCCGAGGTCCAGCTGTTGCTCGAGGAGGGCAGCGCCATCAGGCAGCTCGACTTCAACCTTAGTGACGAGGGCCTGTATAGCGATTTCGAAACCGATGCTCAAGGCAGCTGGGAGGAGGCGGGTGGTCGCGGCGTCTGGCAACCGGCTGCCGGCAAGGCGCGGCTGAGCTATCGGGTAAAGGTCAGCCATCAACGTAAAAGTGGCCGCTTCGATGCGCGAATGACGGACGACTGGGCGCTGCTTCGTGGTGATGATCTGATCCCTGCTGGTCGGGTGAGCCAGCAGGATGGGGTCAGGCTGATTTCCCGACTGCGTATCGAGCTGCCCGAGGGTTGGAAGAGCGTCGAGACCGGTTGGCCGCGCATCGGCGAGAATCGCTTCCGTGTTGATAACCGTGAACGTCTTTTTGACCGGCCGACCGGCTGGATACTAGCCGGCAAGCTCGGTAGTCGCCGCGCCAAGCTGGGGGAAACCGACGTCACGGTCGCGGGGCCAGTGGGCGAAGGGCTGCGGCGGATGGATATTCTCACGTTGCTCACCTTCGTCTGGCCGGAGATGCAGAACGTTTTTCCGCGCGATCCCAAGAAGCTGTTGATCGTCGGGGCTGGTGATCCGATGTGGCGGGGTGGGTTGTCCCGGCCGAATTCACTGTTCATGCACGCCGATCGCCCGCTGGTCAGCGAGAACGGAACCAGTTCGTTGGTGCATGAGCTCGTACACGTGTTCAGCCGTATCACCGATGCCGATCGCAGCGACTGGATCACCGAAGGCTTGGCCGAGTACTACGCCATCGAACTGGTTCGTCGTGCCGGTGGCATGAGCGAGGATCGTTACCAGGCGGTTCGGGATCACCTGACCAAGTGGAGTCGCAAGGTGGACAGCCTGCGGACCGAGCGCTCAACTGGCCGGGTTACCGCGAGGGCCGTGCTGCTGCTTCAGGATCTCGACAAGGAAATCCGGCAGCGCAGCAAGAGCCGCCACTCCTTGGACGACGTCGCACGCGGCCTGATGCGTCTCGATAAGGTCACTACCGAGGACTTCATCGCCATCACCGAAACGCTGTTGGGTGGTGGCTCGAAAGTCCTGGATGTTCGTCTGTTGCGTTAGTCGCAAGGGCGCGACGCGTTTCCATCTCCAGTACGGCGGGGGTCATTGATCAAGGGAATTCCATGAGTTTTATCGATCTTCGCAGCGATACGGTTACCCAGCCCACGGCTGGCATGCGTGAAGCCATGCTGAACGCGCCTACCGGAGACGATGTTTACGGCGAAGATCCGACGGTTTGTCGGCTGGAGCAGACGCTGGCGGCGCAACTGGGGCTGAACGCCGGACTGTTCGTGCCCAGCGGGACCATGAGCAACCTGCTGGCGCTCATGTCGCATTGCCAACGTGGCGATGAGTACATCGCCGGACAACTGGCGCATGCCTATAAATACGAGGCTGGTGGCGCCGCGGTGCTCGGCTCGATTCAGCCACAGCCGATCGAGATGGAAGCGGATGGTTCTCTAGACCTGGATCGTGTCGCAGCAGCGATCAAGCCGGACGATTTTCATTTCGCCCGTACCCGCCTGCTGGCGCTGGAAAACACCATGCAGGGCAAAGTTTTGCCCCTTGAATATCTGGCCGAGGCGCGTTCGTTCACGCGCGAGCGGGGGCTTGCCCTGCATCTCGACGGCGCTCGATTGTTCAATGCGGTGGTCAAGCTGGGTTGCTCTGCTGAGGACATCAGCCGTCACTTCGACTCGGTATCGGTGTGCCTTTCAAAGGGGCTTGGTGCCCCGGTCGGCTCGGTGCTTTGCGGCGATGAATCTTTGATTTCCCGGGCACGGCGCTTGCGCAAGATGGTCGGTGGTGGCATGCGTCAGGCGGGCATGCTGGCTGCGGCAGGGCTCTACGCACTGGAGCATCATGTGCAGCGTCTGGTGCACGATCACCAGCGCGCGCAGGCTATCGCCGAAGGGCTGGGTGCGCTGGGTTACGCGGTCGAGCCGGTGCAGACGAACATGGTCTATGTGCAGATGGGTGATCGCGCTGCGGCGCTGAAGGCATTCTGCGCCGAGCGTGGCGTGCTTTTGACTGCGGCACCGCGGCTGCGGATGGTGACGCATCTGGATGTACGGCCCGAGCATGTCGAGCCGATCCTGGAAAGCTTTGCCGCGTTCGCCGGCGCATAGGTCCGAATCGCTATCGAATAGCTTGATTCAATCTTATTTATCCTCTATGCGCGCGGCGTAGGCCCGATATAATGCGGCCCTTTGCCGGCTATCCGTTTGGATAGCTGCGAACCGGCTCCCGGTGCCGCCTCGCCGTGTCGTTTTGCAGCCGTTCGGCCGCAGTCCTCTGGAAGAAATCTATGAAAAGCGCAGAAATCCGTGAAGCCTTCCTCCGCTTCTTCGAAGAGAAGGGTCACACCCGTGTGGCCTCCAGTTCGCTGATTCCGGCGAACGATCCGACTCTGTTGTTCACCAATGCCGGTATGAACCAGTTCAAGGACTGCTTCCTCGGTCTGGAAAAGCGCGCCTATACCCGCGCGGCCACCAGCCAGAAGTGCGTCCGTGCCGGCGGCAAGCACAATGATCTGGAGAACGTCGGTTACACCGCGCGGCATCACACCTTCTTCGAGATGCTCGGTAACTTCAGCTTCGGCGATTATTTCAAGCGCGACGCCATCAGCTATGCGTGGGAATTCCTGACATCCGAGAAGTGGCTGAATCTGCCCAAGGACAAACTGTGGGTCACCGTCTACGCCAGCGATGACGAAGCCTATGACCTCTGGACCCAAGAAGTCGGCGTGCCGGCTGAGCGTATGGTGCGCATCGGTGACAACAAGGGTGCGCCCTACGCGTCGGACAATTTCTGGGCGATGGGCGATACCGGCCCGTGTGGGCCCTGCACCGAAATCTTCTTCGACCATGGCGAGGGTATCTGGGGCGGTCCGCCCGGTTCGCCGGAGGAAGATGGCGACCGCTACATCGAGATCTGGAACAACGTGTTCATGCAGTTCAACCGTACGGCGGACGGCGTCATGCATCCGCTTCCGGCGCCTAGTGTCGACACCGGCATGGGGCTGGAGCGCATCAGCGCGGTGTTGCAGCACGTCAACTCGAACTATGAGATCGATCTTTTCCAGAGCCTGCTCAACGCCTCCGCTCAGGCTATTGGTTGCAGTAATGATGGCCAGGCTTCGCTCAAAGTGGTCGCCGACCACATCCGTTCCTGCGGCTTCCTGATTGCCGATGGCGTGACGCCGTCGAACGAGGGCCGTGGTTACGTGTTGCGACGCATCATTCGTCGCGCCTGCCGCCATGGCAACAAGCTGGGCGCGAAGGGCAGCTTCTTCCACAAAATCGTCCCAGCTCTGGTGGCGGAGATGGGTGATGCCTTCTCTGAGCTGAAAACGCAGCAGGCGCATATCGAGCGCGTACTCAAGACCGAAGAAGAGCAGTTCGCCAAGACCCTTGAGCAAGGGCTGAAGATTCTTGAGCAGGATCTGGCTGAATTGAAAGGCGGCGTCATCCCGGGCGAGGTGATCTTCAAGCTTTACGATACCTACGGCTTCCCGGTCGATCTCACTGGAGATATCGCGCGTGAGCGTGAGCTGACGCTGGATGAGGAAGGCTTCGAGCGTGAAATGGAAGCCCAGCGTGAGCGCGCGCGTTCGGCCAGTGCCTTTGGCATGGACTACAACAGCCTGGTCAAGGTCGAGGGCGAAACACGCTTCACCGGTTATCTAGGAACCTCTGGAAGCGGCAAAGTGCTGGCGCTGTTCAAGGAAGGCATGGCGGTACAGCACCTGTCGGCAGGCGAGGCAGGTGTGGTCGTTCTCGACGAGACGCCGTTCTATGCCGAGTCCGGTGGGCAGATCGGCGATTGTGGCTATCTGTCCGCGGAAGGCCTGCGCTTCGATGTGAGCGACACCAGCAAGGTGGGTGGAGCGTTTCTGCATCACGGCATTCTCGATAGCGGCAGCCTGCACATCGGGGCGACCGTCGACGCCACTGTCGACGCGTCGGTTCGTCAGGCCACTGCGCTGAACCACTCCGCCACGCATCTACTGCATGCGGCATTGCGCCAGATGCTCGGCGACCACGTCACCCAGAAAGGCTCGCTGGTCGACAGCCAGCGGCTACGCTTCGACTTCAGCCATTTCGAGGCGATCAAGCCCGAGCAACTGAAAGCGCTGGAAGACAGGGTCAATGCCGAGATTCGCAGCAACACCGCGGTGGAGATCGAGGAAACCGACATCGAAACGGCCAAGAGCAAGGGTGCCATGGCCCTGTTTGGCGAGAAATACGGCGATCAGGTCCGCGTATTGACCATGGGCGGCGGCTTCTCGGTCGAGCTTTGTGGCGGCACCCACGTCAAACGTACCGGTGACATCGGCCTGTTCAAGATCATCAGCGAGGGCGGCGTAGCTGCTGGCGTGCGACGTATCGAGGCGGTCACCGGCGAGCAGGCCCTGGCGTACTTGAACGGGGCCGAGGAGCAGTTGAAAGAAGCAGCTGCGCTGGTCAAGGGCAGCCGCGAAAACCTACTGGACAAGCTGGGCGCGATGCTCGAACGCAATCGCCAGTTGGAAAAGGAGCTCGAGCAGCTTAAGGCCAAGGCGGCCAGTGCTACCGGCAATGATCTGGCCGGCTCCGCTGTCGACGTCAAAGGCGTGAAAACGCTGGCTGCGCGTGTAGATGGCCTGGATGGCAAGGCGTTGTTGGCGCTGGTCGATCAGTTGAAGAACAAGCTTGGTAGCGGTGTGATTCTTCTCGGCGGTGTGCAGGACGAGAAAGTCGTGCTGGTGGCTGGCGTGACGCAGGATCTCACTGGCCGGGTAAAAGCGGGCGATCTGATGAAACAGGCGGCTGCGGTTGTCGGTGGCAAGGGTGGCGGTCGCCCGGATATGGCGCAAGGCGGCGGCAGCGATGCGGCTCGACTCGACGACGCCCTGGGGCTGGCCCAGGCATTCGTTGAGCAAAGTTTGTAACCAGAGCGGCGACGTGGCCGGTCAGCTTGATCGATTTAGGCAAAGGCCGCGTTGCGATGAATTGCGAGCCGGCAGGCACGCTGACCGGGCGCGTGCATAGCGGTGCTTGGGAAGATTGTTTAATAAGCGCCCGAGATGGGCTTAGGCGGCGATGAAATGGCTTTGATCGTACAGAAGTTTGGAGGTACTTCGGTGGGCTCCGTCGAGCGCATCGAACAAGTGGCGGCGAAGGTCAAGAAGTTCCGTGACAATGGCGACGACATCGTCGTGGTGGTTTCCGCCATGAGTGGTGAAACCAACCGCCTGATCGATCTGGCCAAACAGATCAGCGAGCAGCCCGTTGCTCGTGAATTGGACGTCATGGTCTCGACGGGCGAGCAGGTCACCATCGCCCTGTTGGCGATGGCGCTGATCAAGATCGGCGTGCCGGCGGTGTCTTATACCGGCGGTCAGGTGCGTATCCTCACTGACAGCGCCCATACGAAGGCGCGAATTCTCCAGATCGATTCGCAGCAGATTCACAAGGAGCTCAAGGCGGGCCGTGTCGTCGTGGTCGCCGGTTTTCAGGGCGTTGACGAGGCGGGCAACATCACCACGCTTGGTCGTGGTGGGTCGGATACCACCGGTGTGGCCCTGGCCGCTGCGCTGAAGGCGGACGAATGCCAGATCTATACCGACGTCGACGGGGTCTACACGACCGATCCTCGCGTCGTAGCCAAGGCTCAGCGTCTCGACAAGATCACCTTCGAAGAGATGCTCGAGATGGCGAGCCTCGGTTCAAAGGTGCTGCAGATTCGTGCCGTCGAGTTCGCCGGCAAATACAGCGTGCCGTTGCGTGTGTTGCACAGCTTTCAGGAGGGTCCAGGAACCCTCATTACCCTTGATGAAGAGGAATCCATGGAACAGCCCATCATTTCCGGCATCGCTTTCAATCGTGACGAAGCCAAGCTGACCATTCGTGGCGTACCGGATACCCCCGGGGTAGCCTTCAAGATTCTCGGCCCGATCAGCGCGGCGAACGTCGAAGTCGATATGATCGTGCAGAACGTCGCGCACGATAACACCACGGATTTCACCTTCACCGTCCACCGGAACGACTACCATAACGCGTTGCAAGTCCTTGAAGGCATCGCGCGGGATATGGGTGCACGGGAAGTTATCGGCGATGTGGATATCGCCAAGGTGTCGATAGTCGGCGTTGGCATGCGTTCGCATGCGGGCGTGGCGAGCCGGATGTTCGAGGCGCTGGCGAAGGAAAACATCAACATCCAGATGATCTCCACCTCTGAAATCAAGGTGTCGGTGGTAATCGAGGAAAAATATCTGGAGCTGGCGGTGCGGGCCCTACATACCGCGTTTGAACTGGATGCTCCCGCCGGGAAAGGGGAGTGATTGGCAGAATTGCGACTAATTCGCGCCTTCCGTCGAATTAGATGGGGCAAAAAGGAACTTTAGAGTCGCCCCTACTGGTCAATAGCTGGTGAAAGGCTCTAGGGTCGATGTTTCACGGAACATTATCCGTTTTTATCTTTGCAGACTGTTTACTGAATTGAATCCGTTTTAAGGAGAAAGGAATGCTGATTCTGACTCGCCGGGTCGGAGAGACCCTGATGGTGGGTGACGATGTGACTGTCACTGTGCTGGGTGTCAAAGGAAATCAAGTGCGCATTGGAGTGAATGCACCCAAAGAGGTAGCGGTGCATCGCGAGGAGATTTATCAACGGATCCAGAAAGAAAAAGATCAAGAACCAAGCCATTAATATTTATGTGATTTTTGGCTTTGCAAGCGGGGCGAAGATGGGTATCATGCGCCCCGTGTTGCGGAGAGGTGGCCGAGTGGCCGAAGGCGCTCCCCTGCTAAGGGAGTACATCTCAAAAGGGTGTCGGGGGTTCGAATCCCCCCCTCTCCGCCATTTTGCATAATGGGTTTTTGAGTCGGTTTTAGCGTTGGGATTTGATGGGAAATCATTGAATCAAAGAGCTTGACCAACACATCTACAAACTTATAATGCGCACCCTCAGTGCACTCATAGCTCAGCTGGATAGAGTACTCGGCTACGAACCGAGCGGTCGGAGGTTCGAATCCTCCTGAGTGCACCATATTGCAACGAGCGGCAGTAATGCGGTTCGATGTTGTAACCAGCGGTGATCTGGTTTATCAAGCGCTTATGCACTCATAGCTCAGCTGGATAGAGTACTCGGCTACGAACCGAGCGGTCGGAGGTTCGAATCCTCCTGAGTGCACCAGAATCGAAAAGGGCCTGCAGCAATGCAGGCCCTTTTTCGTATGCGGTCAACGCTTGCCACGAACGCAGCCGTGTTCGTCGAAGCTGATGGTTCGCGTCCGGCCTTTGCCGCTGTAGCGATATTGCACTTGTCCATTGCGGCTGGTGACGGTGTCAGGTGCGCCAAAGGTGCTTTCGACGTCGGCGCGGGTCATGCCGGGGCGGATTTGCTGACTGATCATCGCGCTGCGCCTCGCATTGCCAGTGATACGGTTTCCGCATCCATCGTCCTGCTCTCCCACGACGGTAAGCGATCTTGTTGCTTCCTTCTTGGTGCGCTTGCGTTGCGCCAGTGGCTTGGCCATGGGTACGGCTTTGCCAGAGCTTGGCGTTGGGTTGAGCGCCTCTTGGATCTGAGCGGTTTGATTTGCTGGGCAGCCCTGTTGGCTGAACGTGAGATTGCCTGCTCCATCGACGCAGCGATAGACGTTTGCGGCGAGCAATGGAGTGGCGTCGAAAAGCAGGGCGCAACAGCCCGCGGCGAGTAGCTTGTTCACGGTCGTCCTCCTTGACGATGGGTCGGACCAGCCTAGCTAATAATTTATCGCCTCGCAGTCGTGCCTTCCCGTAACGTGAATGCGTCGACACTGATAACAAGCAATCCTCCGTAAGGCCATGATGCAAGCAATTGTATTGCCTGCATTTGTGGTCTGGCTTAACGGTTGCGATGGTATTATCACGTGGTCCGCCCTTTTGGGCTTCTGGATCCCCCTCATGGACTTGCCCAGTAGTCGTATAAAACTTTCGCTTGCCAATCACGTTTCGAATGATTGATCCCTGGCGCGCTCCGACCGCTGGGGGTGGAGTGCGCCATGACTGAAGTAGAAGCAAAAAAACCGCAAGAAAGTCTCCAGGATCGTCTGGCGCAAGTCGTCGAGCTGCTCCATCGCCACAAGATCGTGGAAGACCTGGCTCATCGTCAGAGCCAGGACGGGCAGCATCAGGCTGTGATCGAAAATCTGGTGCATCGCCAGAACCTTGTCGAGCTGCAGCGCAAGCTGGAAGAGCTGCATCCCGCGGATATTGCGCACATCCTCGAGGCGCTACCGCTCGATGATCGTCTGACGGTATGGCAGTTGGTCAAGTCGGACCGCGATGGCGATATTCTGCTTGAGGTCTCCGATGCGGTGCGCGAAACGCTCATCGCCGACATGGATGATCATGAGCTCCTGGCGGCGGCCAAGGAAATGGACGCCGATGAGCTGGCGGACCTAGCTGCAGAGCTACCTCGCGACGTCGTGCATGAGTTGATGGAAACCCTCGATGCGCAGCAGCGTGAGCGTGTCCGCTCGGCGCTGTCCTACGAAGAGGACCAGGTAGGTGCGCTGATGGACTTCGAGATGGTCACGATCCGCGAGGACGTGAGCCTTGAAGTGGTTCTCCGCTATTTGCGACGCCTGAAGGAATTGCCTGGACATACTGACAAGCTGTTCGTCGTCGATTACGACGGCGTGCTCAAAGGCGTTCTGCCAATCAAGCGCTTGCTGGTCAATGACCCGGAGCGGCACGTCTCTGAAGTCATGGCTAGCGATCCGGTGACATTCCATCCGGACGCGGATGCCTACGAGGCGGCCCAAGCGTTTGAGCGCTATGACTTGGTTTCCACGCCGGTAGTGGACAAGAGCGGCAAGCTCATCGGACGTTTGACCATTGACGAAATGGTCGACCTGATCCGCGAGGAAAGCGAGAGCGAAGTGCTCAACATGGCGGGTCTGCGTGAAGAAGAAGATATCTTCGCATCGGTCTGGAAGTCTTTGCGCAACCGCTGGGCCTGGTTGGCGGTCAATCTGATCACGGCTTTTATAGCCTCGCGGGTAATCGGCCTTTTCGACGGCTCGATCGAGAAGCTGGTCGCGCTAGCTGCATTGATGCCTATAGTGGCCGGCATCGGTGGTAATTCCGGTAACCAGACCATCACGATGATTGTTCGTGCGATGGCGCTGGATCAGATGGGGACCGGTAACAGCGCTCGCTTGCTGCGCAAGGAAGCGGGCGTCGGGATGCTGAATGGCCTGATATGGGGCGGCGTTATCGGCATCGTGGTCTATTGGCTATATGGTAGCTGGTCCCTGGGCGTCGTAATGACTGCAGCGATGACGCTAAACCTGTTGCTGGCGGCCTTGATGGGTGTGCTTATTCCCGTGACGCTGGCTCGGATGGGGCGGGACCCTGCGCTGGGGGCCAGTGTCATGATCACCGCAGTGACCGACAGTGGCGGTTTCTTTATTTTCCTCGGTTTGGCGACTGTTTTTCTGCTCTGATCCCTTCCAACTGCGGCGACTTGGCGTTTGCCTTGCGCCTGTTATTCGGGCTAATGTTCGCGGGTTTCGCTCCGGCGAAGCCCTGAACCCGATGCGAATAACAGGCGGCCCGAGCTGCTGATTGAAAGGGAAACCCGATGACCCCCAGCGAACTCCTGCTCGAAGGTGTCGAACTTATGCTGTTCGGCTTAGGTTCCGTCTTCATCTTCCTCGTTTTGTTGATTGTCTGCATTCGCCTGATGTCTTTTTTGATCAGCCGCTTTGATAGCGCGCCGACAACTCAGCCTGCCTCCATTAAGTCTGCCGCTGTCACGGCTGAAATGGACGCCGACCTTCTTGCAGCCATTCAGGCCGCCATTCATCAGCACCGCGCGCGTCGCGGTTGACTCAGAACAGGGAGTTCCGCTCATGATTTCTGCAAAACAGCCGCTCGGTATAACCGACGTGGTGCTACGTGATGCCCACCAATCCATTCTTGCCACCCGCGTGCGCCTCGAAGACATGTTGCCGATTGCCGGCAAACTCGATCAGGTTGGCTTCTGGTCGGTTGAATCCTGGGGCGGCGCGACCTTCGATGCCTGTATTCGCTATCTTGGTGAGGACCCGTGGGAGCGTATTCGCGAACTGAAGAAAGCGATGCCCAATACCCGCCAGCAGATGCTGTTGCGTGGTCAGAACCTGCTGGGCTATCGGCATTACGCCGATGACGTAGTGGAAAAATTCGTCGAGAGGGCGGCGATCAACGGGGTCGACGTGTTCCGTGTGTTCGACGCGATGAACGATCCGCGCAACCTGGAAACAGCACTACGCGCCGTCAAGCGACAGGGCAAGCATGCCCAGGGCACCATTTCCTATACCACCAGTCCTGTGCATACCCTGGAGATGTGGGTCGATCTGGCCAAGCAGATCGAAGATATGGGCGCGGATTCGGTGGCGATCAAGGATATGGCCGGCATTCTTACGCCGTATACGGCCTATGAGTTGGTCACGCGGCTGAAGGCGAGCCTATCCATTCCGATCCATATGCAATGCCATGCGACGGCGGGCCTGTCGACCGCGGCAATCCTCAAGGCCGTTGAGGCTGGAATCGATAACGTCGATACCGCCATCTCTTCGCTCTCGATGACCTATGGACACTCGCCGACCGAATCAGTGGTAGCGATTTTTCAGGGCACCGAGCGGGACACGGGACTCGATCTGCAGCTTTTGGAAGAGATCGCTGCGTATTTCCGCGAGGTGCGCAAGAAGTACGCCAAATTCGAAGGCACACTGAAGGGGGTCGATTCACGAATTCTTGTGGCGCAGGTGCCAGGTGGCATGCTGACCAACATGGAAGGCCAGTTGAAGGAGCAGGGCGCCCTCGATAAGTTCGATCAGGTCCTGGCGGAAATCCCTCGTGTTCGCGAAGACCTCGGTTTCATCCCGCTGGTAACGCCGACGTCGCAGATCGTCGGCACTCAGGCGGTGATCAACGTGCTGACCGGCGAGCGTTACAAGTCCATTACAAAGGAAACTGCAGGCATCCTAAAGGGCGAGTATGGCGCTGCTCCGGCCCCTTTCAATACCGAACTGCAGCAGCGCGTGCTAGATGGTTCCGAAGTCATCACATGCCGTCCTGCCGATCTACTGCAACCGGAAATGGACAAGCTGACTGCAGAGCTGAAAGGGTTGGCGAAGGACAAAGGCCTTACGCTGGCTAAGGATGAAATTGACGACGTTCTGACATATGCGCTGTTTCCTCAGATTGGTCTCAAGTTTCTCGAGAACCGGGGCAATGCTGCCGCTTTCGAGCCAATGCCAACTGGTAACGAGCAGGCGCCACGCGAGCCTGGCGCCCCCGAGGTCTATACCGTCGAGGTCAATGGCCGGTCGTTCGTCGTGCAGGTCAACGAAGGCGGCGACATCGAAGGGCTCAAGCCGCTCGGTGATATGCCGGGCGCGACGTCCGCAGCCGTTTCCGCGCCTGCCGCTGGCGCTGGCGAGCCTCAACCCGCACCGCTGGCTGGCAATATCTTCAAGGTGCTCGTACAGCCCGGTCAGTTGGTGCAGGAGGGCGATCTCGTGATCATCCTCGAAGCCATGAAAATGGAAACTGAAATCCGTGCATTCAAGGCCGGCACCATCTCCGGTGTGAACGTCAAGGTCGGCGATGCGGTGTCCGTAGGCGACAGCCTGCTGACCATCGCTTAAGGAGTGCTGCATGGATAAGTTGCTCAAGCTATGGCACAGCACCGGCTTGTATCACCTGGAGCCCGGTCAGCTGCTGATGATCGTGGTGTGCCTGGCATTGATCTATCTGGCGATTCGCAAAGGGTTCGAGCCTTTGCTGCTGATCCCGATCGGGTTTGGTGGCGTGCTTGCCAACATTCCGGTCGCCAACATGGCCGAGGGTGCCGGCATTCTTCATCTGTTCTACGAAGTCGGTCTGCCGACCAGCGTGTTTCCGTTGTTGATTTTCATGGGTGTGGGAGCAATGACCGACTTCGGTCCGATGCTCGCCAATCCCAAGACCTTGTTGCTCGGTGCGGCGGCGCAGTTCGGTATCTTCGCCACCTTGCTCGGTGCCTTGGCGCTGGCGGCGATGGGGGTTCCGGGCATGGAGTTCACCCTGCGCGAGGCGGCTTCAATCGCTATCATCGGGGGGGCTGACGGCCCGACATCGATCTTCGTCACTGCGAAGCTCGCGCCGCATCTGTTGGGCCCAATCGCCGTGGCGGCCTACTCCTACATGGCGCTGGTCCCGTTGATTCAGCCGCCCATCATGCGTGCGCTGACAACTAAGGAGGAGCGCGCCATCGTCATGACGCAGCTGCGTCATGTCGGGCAGGCGGAAAAAATAGTCTTCCCGCTCATGCTTGCTTTGATGGTTGGCTTTTTGCTGCCCGATGCAGCTCCGCTAGTGGGCATGTTTGCCTTTGGTAACCTGTTGCGTGAGTGCGGCGTGGTCGATCGCCTGGCTGATACTTCGCGCAATGCCTTGATCAACATCGTTACCATCGCGCTGGGACTGACGGTTGGGTCCAAGTTGTCGGCCGAAGCCTTTCTACAGCTAAAGACGCTTGGGATTCTATTGCTCGGAATGCTCGCCTTTTGCGGCGGCACTGCAGCAGGCGTGCTGATGGCCAAGATGATGAACATGTTCAGTACGAACAAGATCAATCCTCTGATTGGGTCGGCAGGCGTATCGGCCGTGCCGATGGCTGCACGGGTGTCGAATAAGGTAGGACTCGAGGCAAATCCTCAGAACTTCCTGCTCATGCATGCCATGGGGCCTAACGTGGCGGGCGTGATTGGCTCGGCAGTTGCGGCAGGAATATTGCTGAGTTTTGTAGGCTAGACAGCGGCCGCTTCGCTGGTCGCGCTAAAGAATAAGGCCCTGTATCGATGAGATGCAGGGCATTTTTTTTGCGGATGCGTAGATGTCGCTCGGTCAGTATCGGATGGAACGAAGTAGCCAGAAAGTTGGATAGGATGATCACCGGCAAGAATGGCAAACGACAACGCCCCGGCTGAACCGAGGCGTTTGGACCCTTCCGCAGGCTACCGGTATTGTCAGCCTTCGTCTTTTGCGGCTTCGGTATCTTGTGCAATCAGGGAAATCAGGGCGTTCTGCTGTCGGTGGGCGAGTTGGCGGAAGCGCTGAAGGAGTTCACGCTCGTGAAGCGTCAGTTCCGGGCTATCTAGGCGCATAGCCGAATCATCGTCAAGTGCGCCTTCCTGGAGAAGGCTTTGCTCCAGACGGGCGATGATCTCAGAGTTCATGCTGCGATGATGATTGCGCGCAACCTCGGCGATACGCTCGCGCATCCCGTCTGGTAGCCGAACCACGAATTTGTCAGCCGTGCGGCTGGAATAAACTGCCTGCTTCATAGGGCGCATAGTAAACCGGTTAGTCAGGTGGGCGATGGTGGCTTATTGCCGTTCTAGTCACCGGTCTGACACCAAACAGCGGTTGCTGTTCCACGACCTAGGAAAAAGATGCTAGACGACTTAATGACGTCAATTATACGACGACAAAATGAACAGTAAAGGTTTTGGGTGGTGGCCAATAGCCTTTACTGTGATCTACCGCTGATCTGGCCCTTTAAAACCGTTCATCCTAGCGTAGGACGGGGTCGAACTTGATCCGCCGACCGAGGGCTAGGGATATGACGAAAAGCGTCCCGAAAAGGACGGTACCGCAGTCGACAAGCGTATCCCAAAGTCCCGGGAGGCTAGCCCCTATGCTCAAAACACCGCAAGCAACGCCGAGTAAAAGGAACAAGCAACCATAGACAGACATTTTTTATCTCCGTGTGGAACCTGTGGCGATTAAAACTTATCTCTTAAAAGACCCAGCGTTGCGGCTGCACAGGCTTGCTTACTTCCTGGCTGATGGTCTGCGCCGGGGCTGACAGCCTTGGTGTGGTTAGTGCGCTGGGTTGTGGTAGTGCGGCTGGAAAGCGATCCGGGCCTGGCATTTCTTGCATCGAAGTGATAGCAGCCAGAACCGCGGTGCTGAACAGAAAGGCTGGGCGTAGCATCGGCGTCTCCTTCGCATAAATGGTCTGGATGACTTAAGCATTCGCCGTGCCAGGATTTGCTCACAAAAAACTGTGTTATTTCAATGGCTTACGGTTCATCAATAAGCCGATCTCATGCGCTTTGCATGATGCGGTCAAATACTGTCGTGCAGATTGCAATGACCGAGTGGGGGTGAATTTGTATTCGGTATTTTGATGTCTGGTTGATGCCATGGGTGCCGCAGCAAGCATGACAAACGAGCCAAGGCCCGCTAACATGCTGCCCGCCATGCGTCCCAGTAGCTCAATTGGATAGAGCATCCCCCTCCTAAGGGGAAGGTTGTGAGTTCGAACCTCGCCTGGGACGCCAGTTTTTTCGCATGCGTGAAACGACGGTCAGTGCCGTATGGCAGCCGCTAGGGCTGGAGAGGACAAGGTGCAAGGCGCCGAGGCTGTACGCCGGCTCGGCTTGTCGGGATAGCGAGGCGCTTGTTGCGGTTGTTTCGTTGTGCTGCATGTTCAGCGATAGCGCGCGGAAATCTACTTCAGCTAAAACGGTCGCTTGCCTGGTCTCGTCGTGCTTCGCGTTGGAGCTGGTAGACGAATCGCTCGATCTGTCGCTGCGTCAGGCCACTGATGCGATAGAAGCGCATCCCACAGAAGGTCAAGTCCAGCTTCTCATCAAAAATAACGTGGCGTAGCTCGGCTGCGGTTGTGATGGTGCCGAAGGGCAATTTGGCGGAAAGTTGCTCATATACCCGACCCGCTTGGAGACCGTGCTGTACGTCGCCCTGGAAGCTCAGCTTGCAGCCGGTGGCCGACATGTCCAGCACTTTGCCTTCCAGGGGTTTTTTGATTGATTTACCGCTTAGTTCGACGGCGATAGGCTGCCCGCTCAATTGGGCTCGGTAAGCGTTACGCCGCTGATGATAAATGATCTGGCCGGGCAGCGGAGTCCAGTAGCAGCGTGCGTCGTCCAGTTCGCCAAGGCGCACGGCGTGCTCGTTATTCCAGGCGACGCGTACACCCTCGTAGTAGCCCTCGATCTGGAACGGCTCTCCGGCGGTCATCATTCTCTCACCGTCGTTCGGAATGAGTTCGTCTAAGGCAATCCAACCCTTTTCGCGGTTTATCTCGATCAGATAGGTCTGATAGCGCTGATTGCGTTCGGTGAAGCGAACCAATAACGGGATGCGGTTTTCCAGCAGCAATCGCAGGTTCGCATGGACCTCAACTGCGGTCTTAAGTATTTGAGGAGGCTGGGGACCTTCATCCTCAGCGAAGGGATTAGACACTTAGCTCTGCTCTCCGGCATGTAACGACGTCGGCTGCATGATAGCACTTTGCCTTTATCGGGCTGCGTGTGTTTCAAGCCTGGCTGAGCGGACGATGATTGGCGCTCCTGGCAGCAGCGCCGCGACGGTCGTAAAGGTCGGGTGCCTGGTTGGTGCCCTGCAGCACCTTCAGCATGCTTCCCACTGCATTCTGATTGGCGCGGATCAGCTTACCGTTGCGCTCGTTGGCGTTTCGGCAGGCTTCAAGAATTCCGTCGAGTTGCTCTGCCTGATCGACAATGTCCGTGCCGAGTGCCGAACTTGCGGCAAATGCCAACAGACCGCTCCTGTCGGCGCTTAGCTGTGCCGTGGCTAGCGTCTGGCTGCGAAGGGCACCATGTTGATTCAGTAGCGCAAGCAGCGCTTGTTTCTGTGTGAGCAGCTGTTCGAGCCTTGAGAGGTCGCGTTCAGCGAGCGCCTGGTATTCTGCATCGGTGAGCTCAAGAAGCTTCCGGGCGGTGCCGATATCTTCGACGAGCTGCTGAAGCAATTCAGTGTCTTGCATAGTGGCCTCTAACGCGTTGACGCTTGGCTACCTTAACTGCCAAAACTCAACGCTGGCTTTCGAACGCCAGTAGCTTCGATGCTACTCGCTGACTATCTACCTGATAACTGCCATCGGCGATGGCCTGCTTGATCTGAGCTACACGTTCTTGGTCAACGACGGGCTGCTGATTCAGTTTCTCCGACGTCTGCTGAAGGCGCTGTGCTTCGGGACTCAGCTGGACGCTTTCGCCGGATACCGATGCGCTGCCAGTACTCTTCGCTGCATCGGTAGGCGTTTGCTGAACTCCGGGGCGTTCGGTGTTTTGGACGTTGGGGCTGCGTCCGCTAGTGGGTGAATTGACGGCGCTGTTGGGCCGGTTGAAATCGATAGCCATGATCGAAACCTCGAATAAGTCAGGACGCTTGCCTGCTTTTCGGCAATGCCTCAGAAAACTTTAGCTTTTTTTGCAGATGGCGGCGGCGTCGATCTCATCTCCGCTACATATCAACTTCCACCTGGCCGGGACCGACGACGCGGGCCTTGATCGTTCGCCCGGATCGCTGGTTTTTGACCCGAATCTGGGTACCGAGTGCGCCATCGGACAATGCTTCTCCAGGCATTCTCACATTTATCGTTGAATTTTTCGCGCTGATTACTACCTGATCGCCTTTACGAACGACCTCGGCAGCAGAAATGTACGTAGGGGCAAGCACCTGGTCCGGGAGGGCACTACGGGTGATCTTGTTGCCCAGCACCTGATCGAATGCTGTCAAGTAGCCTTGAGTCAGTACGCTGACGTCACGCTCGGCAAGTGCAACATCGGCCTGTTCCACAACGCTCTCACGGGCCAGCGGGCGCCGGGCGACAATAACCTCGCGGAACAAATGGACCTGTGCCGGGACGAAAACGGACCAGGGGGCGGCACCTTCGCAACTGACTCGCAATGTGGTGCGGCCGATCGGCTGCGCGGGGCTTTCGAGCTTGACCGTCAGAGGACGATCACAGGCCGCCAGGCGCAGGCGTGGATCGAGCCTGTTGATCTCGATCTCGTGGCGCGCTCGAATTTGGCTACGCTGCAAATAGTCGGTTACTTCCCGCTCAAGAAATTCGCGGGTCGCGTCGATAAGCTGTTCAGGTCGTGTCACGCTCGCTGAGACAGCAAACTGGCTCAGCCCGCATAAAACCGATAGCAGGATCGCTCGGAAAAGCGTATTGCATGGACGCCGGAAAAAAGTCATCTGTTTGCTCATGACATGAGAGAAGCAAGGGACGTGCCGTTAGTCCAAGCTTTCATGGCATCTGAACGTCCATTTGCGCGCAAGAGGAAACTGGCATGGCCGGTGTATTGGATTCGGTTAACCAGCGTACCCAGCTGGTCGGGCAAAATCGCCTGGAGCTGCTGCTATTCCGTCTGGATGACAAGCAGCTCTATGGCATCAACGTATTCAAGGTCAAAGAGGTCCTGCAGTGCCCTCGGTTGACCGTCATGCCTCGGTCGAGTCCAGTCGTTCGTGGAGTCGCAAACATACGGGGCAATACGCTATCGATCCTCGATCTGTCCCTGGCCACCGGAAAACCGGCGCTACAGGATCTATCCAATAGCTTCGCCATCATTGTCGAGTACAACACCAAAGTGCTTGGCTTTCTGGTGCGTTCCGTCGAACGGATCGTCAACATGAACTGGGAGGCTATCCTGCCGCCTCCGAAGGGTGTTGGGCATGATCATTATTTGACAGCCGTGACCCACGTGGACGGTCAGATGGTCGAGATCATCGATGTCGAAAAGGTCCTGGCCGAGGTCGCGCCTGTATCCGAGCAACTGTCGGTAGGCATTGCGGATAAGGAAACCAGTAGCAAGGCGTCCGTTAGCCGGGTTCTGGTCGTCGATGATTCTTCTGTTGCGCGAAAACAGATTATTCGTTGTCTACAGAATCTGGGAATCGAGGTAGTGGCGCAGAACGACGGTCGTCAGGCGTTGACCTATCTGAGAAAGCTCGTTGAGGGCGGTAAGAAGCCATCCAAGGAATTCGTGATGATGATTTCCGACATCGAGATGCCGGAGATGGATGGCTACACGCTGACGACCGAGGTGCGGCAGGATCCGTCTATGCGTGATATGCATATTCTGCTGCATACTTCGCTTTCCGGCGTGTTCAACCAGAGCATGGTCAAGCGAGTCGGTGCAGATGATTTTCTTGCCAAATTTCAGGCGGACGATCTGGCCAATCGAGTGATAGAACGGATCCGGACTACGGATAACAATTGAGGCATCGTCCTCTCAATACGACTGGTGGGCATTATTAGTGTCAGGTGATCCGGATTTTGATCAGTTCCGAGTATTCCTAGAGAAGACTTGCGGCATCCTGCTCGGCGGAAATAAGCAGTATCTAGTATCCAGCAGGCTGAATAAGTTGATGGAGCAGCAAGGGCTCAAGAGTCTGGGAGAGCTGGTCAGGAAGATTCAGGCCCAGCCACGTAGCGGTTTGCGCGAGCAGGTCGTGGATGCGATGACGACCAACGAAACGCTATGGTTTCGCGACACCTATCCGTTCGAGGTGCTCAAAAACCGTATTCTGTCCGAGTTGCTGAAAGGCGCTCCAGGTCAGCGCTTGCGGATATGGTCAGCGGCCTGTTCATCGGGGCAGGAGCCTTACTCGTTGTCGATGTCCATCGATGAATATGAGCGCAGCAGTCCTAGCCAACCGAAGCCTGCGGTACAAATAGTGGCCACCGAATTGTCGGGGGCCATGCTTGCCGCATCCAAAGCGGCAGAATATGACAGCCTTGCTATTGCTCGAGGCTTATCAAGCGAGCGGCTGCAGCGCTATTTTGATGTCAAGACGCCTGGGCGCTGGGTGGTCAAGCCTGCTATTCGCAGCCGCGTCGAGTTTCGTGTACAGAACCTGCTCGACAGTTACGCAGTTCTGGGAAAATTCGACGTGGTGTTCTGTCGCAACGTCCTCATTTATTTTTCCGCCGATGTGAAGAAGGACATTCTCAAGCGTATCCACGCGACTTTGAAACCAGGCGGCTACCTGTTCCTGGGGGCATCCGAGGCGCTGAACGGCTTGCCCGAGCTGTACCAGATGATTCAGTGCAGCCCAGGCATCATCTATAAAGCGAAGTAGTGCTCCAGTCGCCTAGCGACTGCGCGACGACGCGGCAGAAATCTGTCGGTTACGAGTGACTAAGCGGCAAAAGCCTGGAAAGGGCTTGCCGCTTTTGACGCATTGCTTGTAACGGCCTCAAGTAAACTCCTTATAAATCAATAGATTGAGTATGTGGCACGGCCTTTGCTGGTGGTTTGCTAAGCAGACTTGTATCCGGCAGAGGGCCAGATCATGAGCATCAGTTTCGATAAAGCACTGGGAATCCACGAAAAGGCGCTCGGCTTTCGCGCGCAGCGTGCCGAGGTGTTGGCCAACAATATCGCCAACGCCGATACGCCGAATTACAAAGCACGCGACCTAGACTTCAGCGCCGTCCTCGCCGCACAGAACAGTAAAAATCAGGGTGGGTTTGTGGTCGCCGTTACCAGCAGCAAGCATATCGCTGCCGAAGGTATGGAGATTGCTGATCCGGGGCTGCGATTCCGCACACCTGCTCACGCATCGCTGGACCAGAACACCGTCGATGCACAGATCGAGCAGGCCGCTTACGCCGAGAATGCCATCGATTTTCAAGCCAGCTTCACCTTGCTTAACGGTAAGTTCAGGGGGCTTATGAGCGCCCTGCGCGGCGAATAAAAGGAGCGAAACCTATGTCCCTTAGCAGCGTATTCAATATTGCCGGCAGCGGCATGAGCGCCCAGAGCACTCGCCTTAACACTATTTCCAGCAATATCGCCAACGCCGAGACGGTGTCGTCCAGTGTCGACCAGACCTATCGTGCGCGTCATCCGGTATTCGCCACCCTGTTGCAGCAGGCCAACGGCTCGCCAAGTGAGTCGTTGTTCTCCGAGCAGGACCAGGCTGGTGCCGGTGTTCAGGTGCTCGGTGTGGTGGAAGACCAGAGTGAGCTGCAGGCGCGCTACGAACCCAACCATCCGGCGGCGAACGAGGAAGGCTATGTCTACTACCCGAACGTCAACGTGGTGGAAGAAATGGCCGACATGATTTCGGCCAGTCGCTCGTTCCAGACCAATGCCGAGCTGATGAACACGGCCAAGACCATGCTGCAGAAAGTACTGACCCTGGGCCAGTAACCCTTACGAGAGATTGCCATGAGCACAACAGGCGGCGTTGGCGGTACCGGTTCGGTACTCGACCAATATCAGATCAAGGATCGCGAAGTAAAAAGCAACGATCTCGGCAAGAACGAGTTTCTCGAATTGCTGGTGACTCAGTTGAACAACCAGAACCCGCTGGAGCCGCAGGAAAATGGCGAGTTCATTGCTCAGTTGGCGCAATTCAGCACGGTAGAAGGGGTTGAGAAGCTGAACTCGAGCATGGAAACCATGTTGTCGGGATATCAGTCATCCCAGGCGCTACAGGCCTCCTCACTGGTTGGCCGCAAGGTGATCGTTCCGACAGACAAGGCGGTGGTCGACACCAGCGAAACCTTCAAGGCCAGCCTGGTATTGCCCACGACCAGCAGCAACGTATCGGTCAACGTTTATGACAGCTCCGGGACGGTAGTGAACCGGATCAACATGGGCCAGCAGGAAGCGGGCAACGTTTCGTTCATGTGGGACGGCAAGGATTCGAGCGGCAAAACCTTGCCGCCGGGAACCTACCGATTCGAAGCACAAGCCACCTATCAAGGCGAAACCAAGGGGCTGTACACCTTGCTTCCCGCCAACGTAGACAGCGTCACGCTCGGACAGAACGGAGGTGAGCTGATGCTCAACCTCGCCGGTATCGGCAGTATCGGCCTGTCTAAAGTTCAGGTTATCGGTCAGTAACTACCGGCGCGTCCGGTAACAGGAGCAATTCATGTCGTTCAATATCGGCCTCAGCGGCATGCGTGCCGCCAGCAAAGATCTTAATGTCACGGGTAACAACATCGCCAACGCCGGTACGGCGGGCTTCAAGCAATCGCGCGCCGAGTTCGCCGATGTCTATGCCTCGTCTGTGCTCGGCACAGGTAAAAATCCTCAGGGTAGCGGTGTTCTGCTGGCGAACGTTTCGCAGCAGTTCAATCAGGGCAATATCAACTACACGCAAAACGCGCTGGATCTGGCCATCAATGGCAACGGCTTCTTCCAGGTCAGCAACAACGGTGCATTGAGCTATACCCGCGCCGGCTATTTTGGTACCGACAAGGAAGGCAATCTGGTCGATAACTTCGGCTACAACTTGCAGGGCTATTCGGTTGATGGCAACGGTAATATCCAGACGGGTCAAGTGAGCGACTTGAAAATCCAGACCGCCAGTCAGGAGCCGAAGGCGACGACGAAGATCACCCAGGGGTTCAACCTCAATTCGACCAATACCGAGCCGGTTAACACCCCGTTCGATCCAGCCGACCCGCTGAGCTACAACTCATCGACGTCGACAAACATCTATGACGAGCAGGGTAATGCGCACGTCATGACGCAGTATTTTGTCAAAACCGGTACTGCCAACACCTGGCAGATGAACGTGCTAATAGATGGGCGGAATCCCGCTGATCCGGTGAACAGCACTGCACCTAGCACAACAACGCTTGCCTTCAGCCCTTCGGGAAGTCTTGTCAACCCGGCCAGCGGTAGCAACGCGATAGCTGGGTGGCAGCCTGCTGTCCAGAACACTGACGGGACATGGTCCCTGAATAACGCGGCGCCAGCTGCTGGGCTGGACATGACGCTCGACATGCGGGGTTCGACCCAATACGCCAGCGCATTCGCAGTCAACAGCGTAAGCCAGGATGGTTACACCACCGGTGAGCTGGCCGGCCTCGAAATCAGCGAGAGTGGGGAAATTTTTGCTCGCTATACCAATGGTCAGTCCAAAGTGCAGGGCCAGATCATTCTGGCTAACTTCGCCAACGTTCAGGGTTTGACCCCGGTCGGCAAGACGCAATGGGTGCAGTCATTCGAATCTGGCGAGCCGGTACGCAATCCGCCTGGCAGCGGTACGCTGGGTTCGTTGCAGGCCGGTGCGCTGGAAGATTCCAACGTCGAACTGTCGGACCAGCTGGTCAACTTGATCGTTGCGCAGCGCAACTATCAGGCGAACGCCAAAACCATTGAAACCGAGAGTGCGATCACTCAGACGATCATCAATCTACGCTAACGGTTTTGCTATATGGGTCGAGGTGGCGGGAAACTGCCGCCTCGCTTTTCCAAGGTCCTTCGGGGCCTTTTTTTATATAAAAAATTTGTTGTTTTTCAATCATGTACTTAGCGTTGGTGGGGTTGGCATGTGTCTTGCTGAATCTCTATGTGCAGATTCAATTAGCGTCAATTCGTGTGTTACGGAGGTTCCATGGACAAGATGCTTTATGTAGCAATGACGGGGGCGAGCCAGAACGCTCGCGCCCAACAGGCACATGCCAACAACCTGGCAAACATCTCGACTACGGGCTTCCGACGCGACTTCGAACAGGCGCGCTCGATGCAAGTTTTTGGTGACAGTTTTCCAGCGCGTGTTTATGCGATGTCGGAGCGTCCTGGGACGGACTTTAGTGCCGGCACGCTGCAAGAAACCGGTCGAGACCTTGATGTGGCGGTCGAAGGCGACGGCTGGATCGCGGTGCAGGCACCGGATGGTAGTGAGGCCTATGCCCGCACTGGCAGTCTGAACATCGACACCCTCGGCATGCTCAGGACCGGCGATGGTTTGCCGGTACTCGGCAATGCTGGGCCGATTGCCGTGCCGCCGGAAGAAAAAGTGGAAATCGGCGCCGATGGGTCCATCAGTATCCGAGCGCTTGGCGAGGATCCGAACGTGGTGGTGACGGTCGACCGCCTCAAGCTGGTCAACCCCGATCCGAAGCAGTTGCAGAAGGGTACCGACGGGCTTATCCGGATGAAGGATGGCCAGCCCGTCGAGGCCGACGCTGCGGTCCGTGTGACTTCGGGCTTTCTCGAGGCCAGTAACGTCAATGCGGTGGCAGAGATGACGTCCATGCTGGCGTTGTCCCGGCAGTTCGAGCTTCACGTGAAAATGATGCGCACCGCCGAAGAAGATGGCGCCGCTGCGGCCCGAGTCTTGCAAATCAGCTAGTAACTAACGCGTCGCGCCCGAAAACCGGCGTACGAGGAGAAGAACATGCTTCCAGCACTGTGGGTGAGTAAGACGGGTTTGTCCGCCCAGGACATGAACCTGACCACCATTTCCAACAACCTGGCCAACGTATCCACCACGGGCTTCAAGAAAGACCGCGCCGAATTCCAGGACCTGCTGTACCAGATCCGCCGCCAGCCCGGCGGGCAATCCTCGCAGGACAGCGAGCTGCCTTCTGGTCTTCAGCTGGGTACCGGTGTGCGAATCGTCGGTACGCAGAAGCAGTTCACCGCTGGCAGCCTGCAGACCACTGAGCAGCCGCTCGACATGGCAATCAACGGCCGTGGCTTCTTTCAGGTGCTGCTGCCCGACGGCACCGTTTCTTATTCCCGTGACGGCAGTTTCCATCTGAACGCCGAAGGCCAGATCGTAACCTCCAACGGTTATGCCCTGGAGCCGGCCATCGTCGTGCCGCCGGAAACCCAGACATTCACCGTAGGCGAGGATGGCACCGTGTCGGTGACCACGCTCGGCAACCCGGCGCCGCAGATTATCGGCAATCTGCAGACCGCTGACTTCGTCAACCCGGCCGGCCTGCAGGCCATGGGCAGCAACCTGTTCCTGGAAACGGCTGCCAGTGGCGCGCCGCAGGTCAGCACGCCCGGTCTCAATGGATTGGGCACGGTCCTGCAAAACACATTGGAAAACTCCAACGTCAGCGTCGTCGAGGAGTTGGTGAACATGATCACCACTCAGCGCGCCTACGAGATGAATTCGAAAGTCATCTCCACGGCCGATCAGATGCTGTCTTTCGTTACCCAGCAGCTGTAACAGCTGTCAGCCGCTGGATTGAGGTGAATATGCGCCGCTTGTTGTCCGTCCTTCCCCTAGTGCCCGCCGTGATCCTGTCCGGCTGCATGGCGCCTGCGCCTAAGCCCAATGATCCTTACTACGCGCCGGTGCTGCCGCGCACGCCGCTGCCGGCCGCGCAGAACAATGGTGCGATCTATCAGGCGGGTTTCGAGACCAATCTCTACGACGATCGGAAGGCCTATCGGGTTGGCGACATCATCACCATCACGCTCAATGAAAGGACGCAGGCAAGCAAGAACTCCAACTCGAAGATATCCAAGGACAGCAGCGCCAATATCGGACTCGGATCGCTGTTCGGTGGCGCCGTTTCGATGGCCAATCCGTTGACAGGAAACAGCATGAGCCTCGGTGCCGAGTACGAAGCGGCGCGTGACACCTCCGGTTCCGGCCAGGCGGGGCAGAGCAATAGCCTGTCCGGCTCGATCACCGTGACTGTCTCGGACGTGCTGCCCAACGGCATCCTGGCGATCCGCGGCGAGAAATGGATGACGCTCAATACCGGCGATGAGCTGGTGCGCATTGCCGGCCTGGTGCGTTCGGACGATATCGCCACCGACAACACCGTACCTTCGACCCGTATAGCCGATGCGCGCATCACCTATTCCGGCACTGGCGCCTTCGCCGATGCCAGCCAGCCAGGTTGGTTGGATCGTTTCTTCATCAGCCCGTTGTGGCCGTTCTAAGCAGGTGCCGGCAATGAAACTGTTCAGCTCGATCGTAGTTGCCTTGCTGTGCCTGGTCGCCATTCCGGCGCAAGCCGAGCGGCTCAAGGACATCGCTACCATTCAGGGCGTGCGTAGCAACCAGTTGATCGGCTACGGCCTGGTGGTCGGCCTCAATGGCAGCGGCGACCAGACCACCCAGACGCCGTTCACGGTGCAGACCTTCAATAACATGATGGCGCAGTTCGGCATCAAGGTACCGGCGGGTGGCAACGTGCAGCTGAAGAACGTGGCGGCCGTGTCGATCCATGCCGATCTGCCACCCTTCGCCAAGCCGGGACAGACCATCGATATCACCGTTTCGTCGATCGGTAATGCCAAGAGCCTGCGTGGCGGTAGCCTGCTGATGGCGCCGCTGAAAGGTATCGACGGCAACGTTTACGCCATCGCCCAGGGCAACCTCGTGGTGGGCGGCTTCGATGCGGGCGGTGCGGACGGTTCGCGGATTACCGTCAATATTCCGTCTGCCGGCCGTATTCCCGGTGGCGCGACGGTCGAGCGGCCGGTGCCGAGCGCATTCAATCAGGGCACGACCCTGACAATGAACCTCAACCGCCCGGACTTCACCACGGCCAAGAACATCGTCGACCACATCAATGAGCTGCTTGGCCCGGGCGTGGCCCAGGCGCTGGATGGCGGCTCGATCAGCATTACCGCGCCTCTGGACCCGAGCCAGCGCGTCGATTACCTGTCGATCCTGGAAAACCTCGAAGTCGACGTTGGTCAGGCGGTGGCCAAAGTGATCATCAACTCGCGTACCGGCACCATCGTGATCGGCCAGAACGTCCGTGTGCAGCCAGCCGCCGTAACCCATGGCAGCCTGACGGTAACCATTTCCGAAGATCCGCAAGTCAGCCAACCGAACCCGCTGTCGGACGGGCAGACGGTGGTCGTGCCCAACTCCAAGGTGAAGGCGGAGCAGGAAGCCAAGCCGATGTTCAAGTTCGGCCCGGGCACCACGCTGGATGAAATCGTTCGAGCGGTGAATCAGGTGGGCGCAGCGCCCAGTGACCTGATGGCTATCCTCGAAGCCCTCAAGCAAGCCGGCGCGTTGCAAGCCGACCTGATCGTGATCTGAGGACGAACCGATGGAAAATCGACTGGGACTCGGGCGGCGTACGCCTGACAGTGGCAGCTACTCCGACCTGAACCGCCTGAACCAGCTCAAGGTAGGTAAGGATCGTGACGGCGCAGAGAACGTGCGCAAGGTCGCGCAGGAGTTCGAGTCCCTGTTCATGAACGAGATGCTCAAGTCGATGCGTTCGGCCACCGAGGTCATGGCGCAAGACAATCCGCTCAACAGTCAGGCCAGCAAGCAGTACCAGGACATGCACGACCAACAGCTATCGGTCACGCTGTCCAAAGAGGGCGGTGGCATTGGGCTCGCCGACGTGCTGGTCCGCCAGCTGGCCAAGCAGCAGGCGCCGAGCGAGAAGCCGAATCCTTTCGCTCAGGTGGCACAGACCGAGGGTGCGAAGTGGTCGAGCAACCCCAATTCGAAGATTGCTGCGGTGGATCCGACGCGCAACGATTCCCAGCTGCTCAACCAGCGTCGTCTGGCGCTGCCGGGCCGTCTGGCCGAGCGTGCAGCGGTTGAAGTTGCAGCCACGAACTCCCAGCCCAACCAGAGCGGCGGCGTCCAGCCGCTGGTCAACCTCGACTGGAAGCCGGCCACTGCATTCGCCGCCCCCAAAGACGCGCCGTTGACCATCAACGGCGTTGAGACGACAGCCCCGAGCGCACCGAGCAAGACGCGTTTCAGCTCACCTGCCGAGTTCATCGCAACCATGCTGCCGATGGCGGAAAAGGCGGCCAAGCGTCTCGGTGTCGAGCCACGTTTTCTTGTTGCGCAAGCTGCGCTGGAAACCGGCTGGGGTAAGTTGATGATCAAGCAGACGGACGGCACCAACAGTCACAACCTGTTCGGTATCAAGGCTACGGGTTGGAAAGGTGAGTCCGCGACTGTAACTACGACCGAGTATGTCAACGGCAAGGCAACCAAGCAGGTAGCAGGCTTCCGTGCATATGACTCGTTCGAGCACAGCTTCAATGATTACGTCCGGCTGCTGGAAAGCAACGATCGTTACAAGCCAGCCATTCAGGTGGCTAGCGTGTCAGGTGATTCGGAGCGTTTCGTTAAAGAGTTACAGCGAGCCGGTTACGCGACCGACCCGCAATATGCGCGCAAGATCAACCAGATCGCCCGCAAAGTACAGACATACCAGACAATAGCCGACGCGAGTTCGGCCCCTGCGGTACGGACTAGAGGCTAACCATGGCTGACCTACTGAATATTGGCTTGTCGGGCCTGAGCGCGAGCAAGAGCCAGCTGTCGATTACCGGCCACAACATCAGCAACGTCAACACGCCCGGCTACAGCCGCCAGGATGCGTCCCAGGCAACCCGCACACCGCAATTCAGCGGTGCCGGGTACGTGGGCTCGGGTACGACACTGGTGGAAATTCGCCGGACATACAGCGAGTTTCTGACCAGCCAGCTGCGCAGCAGCACCTCCTTGAGCAGCGACGTCGAATCCTACAAGAGCCAGATCGATCAGCTCGACTCCTTGCTGGCGGGAAGCACCACCGGGATTACGCCTTCGCTACAGAAGTTTTTCTCCGCATTGCAAACGGCGGCGGAGGACCCTTCCAACATTCCCGCGCGCCAGTTGGTGCTGGCTGAAGCGGAAGGGTTGGCGCGCCGATTCAATACCGTTTCCGACCGCCTGACCGAGCAGAACAGCTTCACCAACAAGCAGATGTCGGCCGTCACCGATCAGATCAACCGGCTCGCGGGGAGCATCGGCAGCCTCAATCAGGCCATCGCGACCGCGTCGGCCAACGGCAAGCAACCCAACGACCTGCTCGATGCGCGGGACGAAGCCGTGCGCCAGCTCTCGACCTATATTGGCGTCACCGTAACGCCGCAGGATGACAACAGCTTCAATATCTCCGTTGGTACAGGCCAACCATTGGTCGTGGGAAACACGGTGAGCCGTTTGGAAGTGGTGCCGGGGCAAAGCGATCCCAACCGCTACGAAATCCAGTTTGTCAGCGGCAACTCGCGGCAGGGTATTACTTCGCAGATCTCCGGCGGTGAGCTCGGCGGGGTGATCCGTTATCGCGAGGAAGTGCTGGACTCGACGATGAACTCGCTCGGCAGGCTGGCGCTTGCGATAAGCGACCAGATCAATTCGCAGCAAACCCAAGGGCTCGATCTGAAAGGGCAGGTTGGAGCGGCCCTGTTCGGTGACTACAACGCACCCTCGCTGATGGGGTTGCGTGCTACAGCTTTCAGCAACAATACGTCGGCCGCCGACGCGTCATTGAGGATTACCGATACTGGTAACCTGGCGGTCAGTGATTATCGCCTGGAGTTCGACGGAACGAATTACTCGGCCAGGCGGCTGAGTGATAACGCGAGCATCAGCGTTACCCAGAATGCGGGCCCGCCTGCCTACCTGAGCTTTGCAGACAGCGCAGGGAAGGATCAGGGCTTTCAGGTCGCCATCAGCGGCACTCCCAATGCAGGCGACAAGTTCTCGCTACAACCGACCAGACGCGGCGCTACGGACATCAAAACGGTACTGGACCAGGCGGATCAGTTGGCATTCGCGGCGCCAGTGCGGGCGCAAAGCAATCTCCAGAACGCCGGTACAGGGCAAATCAGTCAGCCGGAGACTACCGAGACGGTAGACATGGCCGCGCTGAAAGCTGCGCTTCCGGGGGATATCACTTTGACCTATGCCGCCGGCAGCCCGCCGACCATCACCGGCACCGGCGTGACTCAGGTGAGCCCGGCCGTTTTCACTCCCGGGCAGACCAACGAGCTGGCGATTACCATCGACGGCCACAGTTTTACGTTCACGGTTAGCGGCCGCCCTCAGGACGGCGACACCTTTACGATCGGGTTCAACCAGAACGGCGTGTCGGATAACCGAAACGCCCTGAAAATGGTGGATCTTCAGACGAAGCAGACGATCGGGGTCGACCCGAGCGTGCCGGGTTCAGGGAAAAGTTTTACCGATGGCTATGGCGAACTCGTCGAGCGTGTCGGGACGCTGACGGCTCAGGCGCGAATGGACAGCGATGCGACCAGTGCGATTCTCAAGCAAGCCACCGATAATCGGGACTCGCTGTCGGCAGTCAATCTGGATGAAGAGGCGGCCAATCTGATCAAGTTCGAGCAGTACTACAACGCCTCTGCTCAGATCATTCAAGTTGCGCGCACCATGTTCGATACACTGATTAGCACCTTCAGGTAATAGGCCCGCCCATGCGCATCTCGACCTTGCAAGCCTTCAATAATGGCGTATCCGGCATCCAGCGAAACTATGCCAATGCGACGCGTACCCAGGAGCAGATCAGTACCGGGAACCGCATTCTTACTCCTGCGGACGATCCGGTTGCGTCAGTGCGCCTGCTTCAGCTCGAACAGCAGCAGAGTGTGCTGAGCCAGTACAACAGCAACCTGACGGCGGCGAAGAACAGCCTGACCCAGGAAGAAGTGACGCTGAACTCGGTCAACACCGTATTGCAGCGTGTTCGCGAGCTGGCCGTACAGGCGGGCAACGGCTCGCTCGATCCTCAGGATCGTAAGGCCATTGCGGCCGAGTTGGGTCAGCGCGAGGACGAGCTGCTGTCCTTGATGAATACGCGCAATGCGCGCGGTGAGTATCTATTCTCGGGCTTCCAAGGCAAAACCCAACCTTTCGTGCGGGCTGCCGACGGGTCCTATAGCTACGCGGGTGACGAAGGGCAGCGAAAGCTGCAGGTCGCCAGCTCGTTGAATATACCGATCAGTGATAACGGCAAGTCGATATTCGAGAACGTAACCAATGCGGGGCGTTTGCAGACAACATTCGATAGCACTCTCACACCAGGCTCGACACTGGGTGTCTCGGCTCCTTTGATTCAGGATGAAGTCGCTTTCGCCGGAAGCCCGTCGTTTCCTGCCGCAGGGGTGGGCATTCGATTCACCTCCGATACCGAATACGTCGTTTATGATCTCGCTGCTCCGCCGGCAGACCCGACCAATTTGTCCGATCCGCTGATTCTGGCGTCAGGCAGGATGGATAGTGATGCGGATCAGAGCGACAGCCTGGTGTTTCGTGGCGTCGCCTTGCAGCTAGATGGCGCTGCCGTTGGTGGTGAGAGCATCGAAGTCACCTTGACGCCCGACGCTAACAAGCAGGGCTTGCTTAACACCATTGCCAGTTTCAGAAAGGCGTTGGAAGATCCTGGAACAACCGGCGGCCAAGTGCGTGATGCTGTCGCCGTCACCTTGACCAATCTCGATCACGGCATGGTCAGCGTTGATGAGGCGCGCGGCAATATTGGGGCTCGTCTGAACGTCATCGAAACCACGCAAACCGACAACGAAGATGTGGCGCTGGTCAACAAGGGCGTTCAGGCCGAACTGCGTGAGCTGGACTACGCCGAGGCGCTGTCCCGACTGTCCATGCAGACGGTGGTGCTCGAAGCCGCGCAGCAGAGCTATGTGAAAATTGCCGGCCTGAGCTTGTTCAACGTTATGCGCTGAGCCGTCCAGCGGGGAATGGTTCACAGAACAGTGGTCCCGATTTGACTTGCCCTCGTTGCGGCTTAGAGTGTCCTGGCGGCGCATGGAGTACCGCGCTGTTGCTAATCCAACACTCATAGGGAAGTGAACAATGATTAAGTCTTTTGTCTCCGCAACAATCTTCGCATTGCTCGCCAGCGTTTCCGTTGGCAGCTATGCCGCTAAAGCCGAGCCTGTCGACTCAACACAGGTTGCAGTAGCTCAGGTTGAGGCAATCAACCTCAATTCAGCCGATGCTGAAACTCTGACTCGAGAACTCAAAGGAATCGGCGCCACGAAGGCCAAGGCTATCGTCGCGTACCGAGAAGCCCATGGCCCGTTCGCCTCGGTTGAAGATCTGCTGGAGATCAAAGGAATCGGTGCTGCAACCTTGGAAAAGAACCGAGCCAAATTGAGCTTGCATTGATCGGAGGATTGCGTTCAGGGAAGCCGGTCTTATGACCGGCTTTTTCGTTCCTACGATGGGCATTGTCTCGATAGCGAACTCACCATAGGGAGCCAATTTCCCCGCCTCGAGACTTTCAATCGGACCTAGCCTGACCTGAACGCCAAGGGGCCGGCTGTTGTCCTTGTTAGAACGATCAGTCGGCTTTGTCCATCCCTTTTGAAGTCGAAATTGCCTTAAAAAAGCGTTGACATGTTACGGTTATGCACATTCTTGGTGCCGGAACCTGAGTGTTTCTCTGTTAGCGCTAAGCAATTTGCTGGACATTCTTAAGTTACTGATTTCAAAAGGTTTATGTTTGCTGAGCAAAAACCCATCGATCTGTTTGTAGGCCGCGCCAGACGGGGGTTTGAGCCAGTCATCCAGAATCTGTTCACAAGGTTATCCACAGGATCTGTGGATAATTGCGCAGCTCTTCTACGGCGCGGCTTTGAGAGGAGATATTCGGTGAAAGCACCTTGGAAATTCTTCAAATACTTCCCAATGGCGCAACGAGTGCTCGCTCGGGGAAGGTTACCGATGGTGCTTCTCGCCGTCGCCCGCAAGCGTTCGGCACGAGGCGGGCTCGTCAAGGGGCTTCGAGAGGATCTCGGCCTGCTGCAGGCCTTGTGCGTGGCCTGGTGGCGGGGAGAGTACAGGGCCATCAGCAGGCCTGCCTTAGTCGCTGTCGTGGCTGGATTGCTGTACTTCCTGACACCGATGGACGCTATCCCCGACTGGATTCCTGGCCTTGGTTTCGTCGACGATCTGGCGGTGCTGGCCTGGGTAATGCGTAAGTGGTCAGGCGAGTTGCAGGCATTTCGCGCCTGGAAGGACAGCCAGTCGGCGGATGTGCAAGCCGATATTGATCGCCTACCCTCGGCGGAAGAGCCCATGGCGGAAGGCGTCAGCCGAGCCCGCAGCGGTCGAGTATGACAGGCGGGGGGGTTCGGGGTTAATCCTTTGGTGTGTAAGTTCGCCTCAGCTTTCACTCTTTAGTGCGGCTTGTTACGGCAAAAAATCGCTGCCGTGCTGTTAAGATCCGGTTTTATTCACGGGACAAAGGGCGGGGTAGCGGATGAGTGTCCAGGTCATCATGCGCGATGGTGTGCCAGAGTATGCCGTGCTGCCGTGGGACGAATATCAGGCTCTGCTGCTGAGTACGCGTAACCAGAACATGACGGTCGCGGCGGAAGCCGGGGCTGCGGTTGCATTGCCCAGGTTCAGCGAGCTGTCCTCATTGCGGGAAGCCAAGGGAGTGAACCAGGAAGCGCTGGCGCGCTCTGCGGGCATCAGTCCGGCTTATCTGGCGCTCATCGAAAGCGGCGACCGTGATCCCGGAGAGGCTATACGCCGCGCGCTGGCCCGCGCAATGGAGATCGAAGGATGGCAGCCGGAAGCTTGAGAGACACCGCGGCGTCGATTCGCATCAGCCGTCCTCATTGGCAGGCGCTGCTGGATGAGTTGAGCGAAGCCCGACGCCAGCGGCATCTGGTGACCTACCGTGCCTTGGTCGAGCGACTTCAGCTCCCGGTGCCGGCCATGCAGACGTTGACGGCGGCGCTAGAGCATCTGGCAGCGCTGGATGCACGTGCTGATCGGCCGTTGCGTAGTGCATTGGTGATCAGTCAGGGCGCCAGTCGCTTGCCCAAAACGGGTTTTTTCGAATGCGCTACGCGTCTCGGGCGGTTTTCCGGTCCGGCAGACGGAGCTGCAGCCGCGTCCTGGCACGCTGGTGAGGTTGCGCGCGTATTCGAGTTCGATTACCCGGAGGCGCCGTGATGCTGCATAAGGTCCGAGCGCGAGGCGGTTATTGGATCGCCCGTAGACTGATGGGTACACGCTGGGCTGTACGGCAGCCGAAATTGTGGCGTTGGATGGAAGGCCAATTTTCTCGCATGGCCGCGATTGGGGACCCGAAGGCGCAGAGCTTTTACGGCCACATCCTACTGTTTCGAGGTCAGGGATTTGGCGCAAGGCAGGAAGGCATACGCTTGCTTCGCCTGGCTGCCCAGGGTGGCGACGCCAAGGCTGCATACCAGATGGGTATCGTCTGCCTTGGCGAGGACGCCACTCATGGTCCCGACGGCGCTCAGGCTGCTCATTGGTGGACGCTTGCAGTCGAGAGAGGGCATCCGCTCGCTGCGGCCCGTTTGGCCCAGCTGTATGCCGCTGGCGGCCATGGGCTGGCACCTGATAAGCAACAGGCTGAACGTTATAAGGCTCGCGCCGCCAAGCTCGGGCTCTGATTTCTCAGCCGCTGCCGTTGCGTGTCAATCGTGTACAGGCTGAACCCTGCTTCTTGCTTAGCTTGTCGCTTGGCTTCCGAGGCCAATGCGGCAAGACATGCCGCATCGAGTTCGGCGCCGCAACCTGGCTTCAGCTGGACGGCACCAACCGAGAGCGAAAGCAGAGGATAGCGTTGCTGACCACCTTGCCTTCCTTCAGCGATGAAGCATCCTTCAACAAGATGTTCATTGCGATAGAACGATCGGCAACGCTGTTCGAATGCTTCGAACAATTGGCTAATTCTCGACGCCCACTCGTCTGATTTCATTACCAGCATGAAGTCATCGCCGCCTATATGGCCGACGAAATCACAGCTCGAATCGATCTGCTCATCGAGGCAGTGGGCCAGACATAGCAGAACCTCATCTCCCTTGGCGTAACCGTAAAGATCATTGAAGGGCTTGAAATGATCGATATCCACGTAGCAGATCACAGCTTCCCGGCCCTGTCGTAACAGGCGTGTCAGGCATTGTTGAATCGGCACGTTGCCAGGCAGCAACGTCAGTGGGTTGGCATGGCGCGCCTGCTGGATCTTCATTTCGGTAATCAGTTTGAGCACGTCGATTACCCGGCCCAGCCCGTGATAGCGGCCATTGACGGTAATTACGAAGTCTTCGTCGATGCGCTGCCGGGCTCGACTGGTCAACAGTCGGCTGACTTGCTGCAAAGATTGGCCAAGCTCTACCGCGAGAAAGTCATCGCTCATCAACCTACTGATGGGTTTGCGCGCCAGCAGGTCGGTCGCAAACGGCTTGAGCAGGGCGTCGGACAGCAGGCTTCGATGAACGATGCCGACGGGTATATCCATCGCATCGAGCACCGCGACGGAGTTCAGATTCGCCTGCAGGCGGAACAGTTCCAGCACATGCCCAACCGGATGAGAGGCAATGACCGCGGATTGCTTCAGCACCAGCGGGGTCAGGTCGGGATGCTCCTCGTTGGGTGTTTCGTCGCGATTGCCGTTGCTTGGCAGAAGCACGGTTGCGTCGATGTTGGGTTCTTCTTCCGGGCGTCCCAGCAAATAGCCCTGAACAAGGTCGATGCCCATATCCGAGAGGATTCGGAGTTCTTCGCTCAGCTCGATGCCTTCTGCGATGACCTGCGCTCGCGAGGCTCGTGCGATTTTCATGATCGACTCGACGAACTCACGTTTGATCGCGTCCCGGTGAATGCCGTCGATGAAGTAACGGTCGATTTTCACATAGTCGGGGCGCAGCTCAGACCACATGCGCAGGCCGGAATAGCCGGCGCCAAGGTCATCCAGCGCGATTGAAAAGCCCATGTCGCGATAGTGGTGCAAGGCGGCATCGAGTAGCTCGAAGTCATCCGTCGGGGTCTGTTCCGTCAGTTCGATCACGACCCGGTCGGCTGAAATTTGGTACTTGTGCAACAGCTCCAGCGTACGGCCCGGCTTGTGGGTTACGTCCAGCAAGGTTTCCGGCGAGACATTGAGAAAAAGTTTGCCTTGCAGCTGCTGCTGACTGTAGCGGCGACAAGCACTTTCACGACAGGTCATCTCGAGCTCGTTGAGCCGCCCCGCGTGTCGGGCGGCGGCGAGCAGGTTGATAGGGGAGTGCAGCGGGGTATTGGAGGGGCCGCGTGTCAGTGCTTCGTAGCCAAGTATGCGCCGTTCGGAAAGCGAAAGGATGGGCTGAAAGAGGCTGGTGATGTCGCCGTGAGCGAGGATGTTATCCAGCGTGCTCAACTGCTCGGTGACGGTCATGGTGATCCCGTGATGGCCAAAAATGCGAAGGGCCGCACAAGTGGCGGCCCTTCGCATTTCACGACTCTATGATGTCATTTTGATGACATTCGGACGGCTAGCGCTCGACGGAGTTATTCTTGGCCATCACGTCCTGCAGGCCCAGGTAGTCCAGCAGGATTCTGCCGCTTTCAGACAGGTAGGCATCATCCTCGGGTTTGATCTTCTTGTCTTCGACATGCGGCGTCGTTTCGTCTTCCCTTTCGAGCTTAGTCAGCGGTTCCTCGCCCTTGGCCTTTCGCAGCGTATTCTCCAGCGCTAGCTGGCGGTTCTCGATACGTTCCTGCTGCGCCCGGCGCTTCTCCTCGTTGAGGCTGATGGTCGTCTCGTGAGTAAGCTCCTGGGCCAGGGCGAGGCGATCTCGGGTGAAAACGAAATCGGGATTTTCGCTGGTTCGCCCTTCGTGACGGGCTTTGAGTTCGGCGAGGAATGGCTTGAATGGGTTCATGTCAGGGTTGATCGCAGCACGAATGCTGTCCCAGGGCATGGCTTCAGGCAGCGCGCTCTCGCCGATTTCCTTGGTGTCGACTTCGGCTGGATAGGAGATATCCGGAATCACACCCTGGTGCTGAGTACTCTGGCCGGACACCCGGTAGAACTTCGCCAGTGTGAGTTTGAGCTCGCCATGATTGAGCGGCTGGACGGTCTGCACGGTGCCCTTGCCGAAGGTTTGGCCGCCGACGATGAGCGCTCGGTGGTAATCCTGCATCGCGCCGGCGAAGATCTCCGACGCCGATGCCGATAGACGATTGACCAGCACGGCCAGCGGTCCTTTATAGAACGCCCCCACCTGTTCGTCGGCAAGCACGTCGACGCGCCCGTCGCTGTTGCGAACCAGTACCGTCGGGCCCTGATCGATGAACAGACCAGTCAGCTCCGTAGCTTCCTGAAGCGAACCACCACCGTTGTTGCGCAGGTCAATGACGACGCCATCGACCTTCTCCTGCTGCAGCTCCGTCAACAGCTTCTTCACGTCCCGGGTGGTGCTCTTGTAGTTCTTGTCGCCGGCGCGAAGGGCCTTGAAGTCCAGGTAGAAGGCAGGCACCTCGATGACCCCGAGCTTGTAGTCGCGACCGTTCTGATTGAGGTGGAGCACGGATTTCTTGGCTGCCTGCTCCTCAAGCTTGACCGCTTCACGAGTAATGGCGACGACCTTGCTGCTCTGGTCGTTGGGCGCGTTGCTTGCTGGTACGACCTCGAGGCGAACGACTGAACCTTTCGGACCGCGGATCAGTTTGACGACCTCGTCGAGGCGCCAGCCGATCACGTCGACCATTTCCTCGTCGCCTTGGCCTACGCCGACGATTTTGTCCGCGGGGGCGATCTGCTTGCTCTTCTCGGCGGGGCCGGCGGGAAACAGTCGTACCACCTTGACGTACTCATTGTCGCTTTGCAGCACGGCACCAATGCCTTCCAGGGAAAGGCTCATGTTGATGTCGAAGTTTTCCGCATTGTCGGGCGACAGGTATTGGGTGTGCGGATCGTAGGATTGCGCGAAGGCATTGATATAGGCCTGGAAGACGTCTTCGCCACGGGTCTGCTCAAGACGCGACAGCTGGTTCTTGTAGCGCTTGGTCAGCAGCTCCGTGATCGCCTTTGGCTCCTTACCGGCTATCTTCAGTCGCAACACCTCATCCTTGACGCGTTTACGCCAGAGATCATCCAGCTCTTTCTCGTCCTTGGGCCAGGCGGCGTTCTCGCGATCGACCAGCAATTCTTCGTCGAGTGTGAAGTCGAAGCTGTCCACCCCTTTTTCCAGCAGGCTCAGCGCGTATTGAAGCCGGCTCTGCAGGCGCTCAAGGTGAACCTTGTAGATCGCGAAGCCGGGCTCGAGGTTGCCGTTTTTAAGGAAGTTGTCGAATTCGTTGCGCCAGGGTTCGAACTCGGCCAGATCGCCTGCGGTGAAATAGCTGCGCGACGGATCGAGCATCTTGATGTAGCTGTCGAAAATCTTCGACGAGCGGGCGTCATTGAGGGGTGGCTTGTTGTAATGATGGCGCTTGAGCAACTCGACGATGTTGAGGCTGGCAATTACCTGATCGCGGTCGGGCTGCAGGTAGTCCCAGTCGTGTCCGGCTGCAGGTTTGGCCTGGGCGATGCTGGCCTGAAGGCCGAGCAACAGGGCTAAAAAGCCCGTAGTCAATGATCGTTTCATTTCGAAGGAGCGACACGAGGCTGGGTAATAACGCATATTAGGCCATCAAATCAGGCGCCGGGGCGGGATCCGCCCGGCGGAAAATAACAACAGCCCGGTGGAATCTGACGGGCTAGTACGCCGTGACAAAGAATCACATCAGGATGCCAGGGCGAGTCCCGCACAACACCACCATACCGATTTGGTTATCGATGGTTGGGGCGGGGGTATCGCTATGTGACCTGAACAGAGAATTATCAGCGGCCTGCATTGCCAGAATAGCGGCCGAGCGGGCACAGGTCTGACCCACTATGGAGGCAGCAAGAAGGCATTGCAAGGCGTTGAGGGCCTGGGGGTGGATGAAGCGCACCGCTCCAAGCCGTGGCGATGGCAGGTAAGGGTCCGGGTCACGGCTGCAGTCCCTTGCGCCTGGGTTCCAGGCGCACACCACGACTGCTTCATGCAATCAAGGCAGCTCGGCGCTTGAATAGAACGCAGTGAGTACCTTGACCAGATGCGCCAGGTCCTGGCTGCCCGCTAACTCGCGAATCGAGTGCATACCAAAGGTCGGCAGGCCAATATCCACTGTGCGCACGCCAAGCTGACTGGCGGTGATAGGTCCGATGGTCGAACCGCACCCCATGTCGCTTCGGGTAACGAAGCTCTGAACCGACACCTCATTTTCCAAACAGAGATGACGGAAGAAACCAGCGGTTTCGCTGCTAGTGGCATAACGCTGATTGCTGTTGACCTTGATGACCGGCCCGGCATTGAGTTTCGGGCCGTGATTGCCGTCGTGCTTGTCGGCATAGTTGGGATGCACGGCGTGTGCATTGTCGGCAGAAATCAGCAATGAGCGGTTGATGCTGCGCTGGAAGGCCTCGCTTTCAGGCAGCACCCGACGCAATACCTGCTCGAGGAATGGCCCATCAGCACCGCACATCGACGCGGAGCCGACTTCTTCATGATCGGTACAGACCAGGATGCAAGTTTCTTCCGGGCCGGCCCGTAGCAGGGCCTGCAGCCCGGCGAAGCACGACAGCAGGTTGTCCAAACGGGCACCTGCGATGAAGTCGCCGTTCAGGCCGATGACGGCCGCGCTCTGGGTGTCGTAAAAACTCAGCTCGAAATCCAGTACCACGTCCGCTACCAGCCCATGCTCGCGGCTTAGCTGGTCGGCCAGCAAAGCACGAAAGTCCGGGCGGTCTTCGCTGGCGATCTGCGCCAGAATCGGTGGCAGCTCGTTCTGGGGGTTGATTGCCCAGCCTTGATTGGCGTCCCGGTTGAGGTGGATGGCGAGGCTGGGGATGATCGCGATCGGCAGTTTGAAATCGATCAGCTGGCTTTCGATTCGGCCGTCACGGCTATAGGTCACGCGTCCGGCCAGCGACAGGTCCCGATCGAACCAGGGCGCCAGCAGCGCACCCCCATACACTTCCACACCCAGCTGCCAGAAGCCCTGGCGCTGCAGCTCCGGCTGGGGTTTGACCCGCAGGCAGGGGCTGTCGGTGTGGGCACCGACCATGCGCATGCCGTGCTCGATGACCGATTTGCTGCCGAGTTGAAAGGCGATGATCGCGGAGTCGTTACGGGTCACGTAGTAGCGGCCACCTGGCTCGGTATGCCACGTCTCGCTTTCGTCCAACGACTTGTAACCGGCAGCCTGAAGGCCCCGCGCTAGGCTGCGGGTGGCATGAAACGGCGTTGGAGAAGCCTTGAGGTAATCGATCAGACCCTGGTTGAGTTCTTCGCGCATGACGAGCTCCTGACTGCAAGGCCAAGGAGTTTACCGTATTGACGGGGACTGACTCGATGGTCACTCACAACCGGGCGCGCGAGTGCAGCATTTAAAAGGGAGCCGGGCAGTCGAAGCGCATGCGCTTACCCGTCTGGGGGTGGGTCAGGGCGAGCATGCTGGCGTGCAGGCAAAGTCGGTCATGGGCCGCCAACGCCTGCTCATGGGCGTAGAGTCGATCGCCGAGCAGCGGATGGCCAATCGAAAGCATATGTACACGCAGCTGATGCGAGCGCCCAGTGATCGGTGTCAGTTCGACTCGGCTGTAGTGGCCGCAACGCTCGAGCACGCGCCAGTAAGTCAGGGCATGCTTGCCCAGGTCATGGTCGACCACATGCCGCGGTTTGGTCGGCGGGTCGTAGCGCAGCGGCAGGTCGACGCTGCCGCTCTGCTGCCCGGGCTCGCCCCAGCACAGCGCGGTGTAGGCCTTTTCGGTTTCGCGGTCGTGAAATTGCCGCGACAGCTCGCGGTGACTATCGGCATCGCGCGCGAGCACGATCAGGCCGGAGGTTTCCCAGTCCAGGCGATGGACGATACGTGCCTCGGGGTAGCCGTTTTCCTGCAGGCGCGTCACCAGGCAGTCCTTGTTGTCATCGGCGCGACCGGGCACGGACAACAACAGGGTGGGTTTATTGATCACCAGCAGGGCGGCGTCCTGGTGGATCATCTGGATGTTGCTTAGGGGCATCTTGGGATTCCGCAAACGCAATCGGCGACCGAAGTCGCCGATGATTCTGCCGTGGCAAGCGAGCGGGCCGCTGCCCGCTCGATCAACGATCCGGCAGGGTGATGTTCAGCTCGAGGATCGAGCAGCTGCCCTGGTCTTCCAAGGCGACCTGGACCTGGTCGCTGTCGATGTTGACGTACTTGCGGATCACCTCGACCAACTCTTTCTGCAGGGCGGGAAGGTAGTCCGGCTGAGTCCTCTGGCCGCGCTCGTGGGCGACGATGATCTGCAGACGTTCCTTGGCGATGTTGGCGGGCGTTTCCTTCTTCTTGCGCTCACGAAAGAAGTCGAGAAGGTTCATTCGCGGCCTCCGAACAGTCGTTGCAGGAAGCCCTGCTTCTTCACGTCGAGGAAGCGATGATTCACTTCCTTGCCCAGCAGGCGATCTACCGCATCGCTGTAGGCCTGGCCAGCATCGCTTTGGTCGTCGAGGATCACCGGTACGCCCTGGTTGGATGCCTTCAGCACCGCCTGGGATTCGGGAATGACGCCGAGCAGACGGATCGACAGGATTTCCTCGACGTCTTCAACGCCGAGCATCTCGCCTTTGACTACGCGTTCGGGGTTGTAGCGGGTCAGCAGCAGGTGTTCCTTGATCGACTCATCGCCGTTCTCGGCACGGCGGGACTTGCTGGCCAGTAGGCCCAGCATGCGGTCCGAGTCGCGAACCGAGGAAACTTCCGGGTTGGTCACGACGATGGCTTCGTCGGCGAAGTACATCGCCAGGTGTGCGCCTTTCTCGATGCCGGCCGGAGAGTCGCAGATGACGAATTCAAAGGTTTTGGCCAGCTCGTCGATCACTTTGCCAACGCCTTCGAGCGTCAGGGCGTCCTTGTCACGGGTCTGGCTGGCGGCCAGCACGTAGAGGTTTTCGAGGCGCTTGTCTTTGATCAGCGCCTGGGTCAGGGTAGCGTCGCCATGAATGACGTTAACGAAGTCATACACCACACGGCGCTCGCAGCCCATGATCAGGTCCAGATTACGCAGGCCAACGTCGAAGTCGACGATGACGGTCTTGTGGCCGCGCAGAGCGAGGCCGGTACCGATGGCGGCGCTGGTAGTGGTTTTACCGACGCCACCCTTGCCGGAAGTGACTACGAGGATCTTGGCCAAGGTGATTCACCCTAAATATGGAAGTCGGGACCTTCAGCCGAGTCGGCGTCAGGAGGCCCGTTTTGGTGCTTGAAAATTCGCGGCAGTATCCGTTAAAGGCGGGTGATGTTCAACACGTCGCCGGATAGCTTCATCTGTACGGCTTCGGTCCACAGCGGATCGCGACGCAAGTCTTCGGCAACCTTGTAATGACCAGCAATGGAGACCATTTCAGCGGCGAGCTGCTGACAGAATATTCGCGCATTGGTGTCGCCCTTGATGCCGGCCAGGGCACGCCCGCGTAGCGGACCGTACACATGGATGTTTCCATCGGCGAGAAGTTCCGCGCCCGGGCTGACGGCGGCCAGCACAATGAGATCGCCACCCTGGGCATAGACTTGCTGACCGCCGCGAATCGGTGTGGTCACCACGCGAGTGGGTCGATAAGTCGGTTCAGCCGGCTTGGATGGTTCGGCCGGGCTCTTGTTGGAGAGGTCGAGCTTACGTTCCTTGGCTCCGGACGGCGGCAGTATCGGCAGATCCAGCGCCGAAGCCGCCTCGACCACCTGCGGGTCGGCAGCTCGCAGCGCCAGCGTGCGCAGGCCGTGCTTGCGGCACAGTGCAATAAGCGCCGGAAGGTCGAGACCACACTCGGCGGGCAGCTTGTCCAGTGCGAGCACTAGAGGCGTGTTGTTGAAAAAATCCGGGGCCTGCGCGACCTTCACGGCCAATTGCCGATCGAGACGCTCCAGGTCGTTCTGCGTCAGCTCCAGGACGGTGATGGCAAGCATGCTGCCCTTGAGCTGGAATACGGGGGGCTGGTCAGGAGAATCGGCTTGGCTCATGGTCTGCCTGCTGCGGTAAATGGCGAGGACTTATAGCGGGGCAAACCGCTGCCTGCAAGTCTCGCCGGGCCGATCGGGTGGGCGCCATGCATCGAGACGCCGCCGCATACAGAGGCGATTTATCGCTAGAATGCGCGCTTTTACCGGTTCGAGCTTGCCAATGGATCGATCTCTTTTCCACGCATCCTTTCTCCATCCACGGTTTTGGTTGTTATGGCTAGGCCTGGGTCTGCTGTGGCTGGTGGTGCAGCTGCCGTATCGGGTTTTGCTGCTCCTGGGGCGTGGGCTCGGTGTCGTTATGTACCGAACTGCGCGCTCGAGACGGCATATCGCTCGGCGCAACCTGCAGCTGTGTTTTCCCGAGTTGAGCGACAAGGACCGGGAGCGGCTGCTACGCGAAAACTTCGCCTCGATGGGCATCGCCTTCTTCGAAATGGCCATGAGCTGGTGGTGGTCCAAGAATCGCTTGCAGAAGCTGGCGCAGGTAAAGGGTCTCGAACACTTGCAGCAGGCACAGGCCGAGGGTCAGGGGGTGATTCTCATGGCGCTTCACTTCACTACGCTGGAAATCGGTGCGGCCTTGCTGAGCCAGCTACACACGATCGATGGCATGTACCGTGAGCACAAGAATCCGGTATTCGATTTCGTGCAGCGACGCGGGCGAGAGCGGCATAACCTGGACGCCAGCGCGATCGAGCGTGAGGACGTACGGGCGATGCTCAAGGTGTTACGGGCCGGCCGGGCGATCTGGTACGCGCCGGATCAGGATTACGGCCGCAAACAGAGCCTTTTCGTGCCCTGGTTCGGCATCAGCGCGGCAACCGTGACAGCCACGACCAAGTTCGCCCGCTTGGGTAAAGCGAGGGTCATTCCCTACACGCAGGAACGTCTTGCCGATGGCTCAGGCTACCGCCTGGTGATCCATCCGCCGCTGGCGGATTTTCCTGGTGAAAGCGAGGAAGCCGATTGCCTTCGCATCAACGAGTGGGTGGAAGACGCGGTACGGCAGCATCCTGAGCAATATCTCTGGGCGCATCGGCGCTTCAAGACCCGTCCCGCTGGCGAGCCGAGCCTTTACCGCAAACTGCCCAAAAAGCCGATTAATCCGTAAGAACGCCGTCGCGAAAGTCACGCAGGGCCTGCTCGATCTCCTCGCGGCTGTTCATCACGAACGGACCGTACTGAACGATCGGCTCGCCAAGGGGGCGTCCCGCCAGCAAGAGAACCCGGGCGCCAGCGCTGGACGCCAATTGCAGCTCGCCTTGATCGGATAGACGGGCCAGCTGGTTTTTGCCGAGCCGCTTGCCGGCCACCGAAATCTCACCGTCGAATACGTACAGCATCAACCGGTGGCCGTCGGGCAGCTGCGGCTCGATGCTGCTGCCAACGGGGAGCCGCAAATCGAACAGCTGCGGTTCGGTATCGGGTCGTTGCACGGCGCCTGGCTGGTCGATGCCTTCGGCTCGAAACTGCCCGGCGATGATCACCGCTTCGATGCCGCTAGGCAGTGTTATGCGCGGAATTTCCGCGGGTGCGAAGTCGCGGTAATCCGGATCGCCCAGCTTGCTTTTCGACGGTAGGTTCAGCCACAGCTGGAAACCACGCATTGCGCCGCGCTCCTGCTGCGGCATCTCACTGTGGATTACGCCGCGTGCGGCCGTCATCCATTGCACGCCACCGCTTTCCAGCAGGCCGACATTGCCAAGGTGATCCTCGTGGCGCATGCGGCCTTCGATCATGTAGGTGATGGTTTCGAAACCTCGATGCGGATGCGGTGGGAATCCGGCGATGTATTCGTCGGGATTGTCCGAGCCGAATTCGTCGAGCATCAGAAAAGGATCGAATCGCTCTGGAGCGGCGCCGCCGAACAGACGGGTCAGACGGACACCGGCTCCGTCGGACGTCGCGCGGCCGCTGCTGATGGCAAGAATTTCACGTGTGGACATGGCAGGTCGCCCTCGTTGCGTATCAAGAGAAGCGTACTGCTGACTGTTCGATCAAAGGGTGAGGATTTCCTGTGTTTGCTATCGAATAATCGGATCATTCCGCGATCTGCAGTTCCCGCGCGCGGGTATAGACGTAACGGACCTTTTCATACTCGAACGGAGAATTGAGCTGGCCGTAGCGAAGACTGGTGCTGTCGCGGAGACCGATCAGCCGCAGCGCGGTGAGGCCGAACTCGCCACCGCTGGCCTCGGCGTAGCTGAAATAGTCGACCTGCCGTTCGACGCCGAAGTCCATCGCCTGCCCGGCGGTATCGCGAAGATTGGACGGCCCCAGCGCCGGTAGGATGAGGTAGGGCCCATGCGGAACGCCATAGAAGCCCAGTGTCTGGCCGAAATCCTCGTTGTAGCGGGGCAGTCCCATGCGGGTGGCCGGGTCCCAGATCCCCCCAACGCCAATGATCGTGTTGAACAGCAAGCGAGCGGTGGTGTTCATAGCACGCTTGCCCTTGAACTGCGCGACGCTGTTGAACAGCGTCGGTATCTCGCCGAGATTCCTGAAAAAGTTGTTGACCCCGGTGCGGACGACCCGCGGTGTGACATAGCGGTAGCCGCGCACCACCGGCAGCATCACCCACTGATCCAGGCGGTAGTTGAAGTAGTACATGCGTCGGTTCAGTGACTCCCAGGGGTCGTAGATGTCCAGGGCGTCGAAAGTGGCGCGCTCGAACTCGCGCTGATCCAGGCCGGGATTGAACTTCAGATTGCGCAGCGGATAGGTGAAACCGTCTGCGTCGGGAATCGGCGTCTGGGCGCAGGCGATACCGCTGAACAGCAACAACAGCGTGAGCAGATAACGTCTAGCCACGGAAAAACTCCAGCATATCTTGAGCATTGACCCGGTAATTGAGATTGCCGCAATGGCCTCCACGCGGATAAAGCGTCATCCGCTCACCGAAGGTCCTGCGCAGGAAGCCCAGATCGCCCGCGCCGAGAATGATGTCGTCCGCGTTGTGCATGACCGCGATTTTCGGGCTGTTATGCAGGTATTCCTCCAGTGCGTAGAGACTGACCTGCTGCACCAGCTGCGTCAGGCTGCCACCATCCTGCTGAGCACGCCACATGGGGATCAGTTGCTCGGTGATGTAACAGTCGAAATCGCACAGCAGGGCGCGCCGGAAGAAGGGCTCCAGGCTGGTGCCTTCGTCTATTGGATAGCCGGGTGGCACGATCAGGCCGCGGCGGTTGATCAGGTCGGAAGTGAACACGATGTCAGCGGCGGAGAAGCGGAATACCGAACCGACCAGCATCGCCATCTGTTCGTCGGTCAGCCGCAACGCCGACTGCTGAAAATCGAACAGCATGGCCTCGTCGAGATTGATTGCGCCTTTCTGACGGTAGTAGCGGGTGAGCTTGTCCAGGATGACCTGATAGAAGGTCGTGGTGCTGTCGATCGCCTCGACTTGGGTCTGTACCAACTTGTCCAGGTTGTTGATCGAGGTGTACAGATTCACAGGCGGATTGATCATCAGCACGCGTTTGAAGTTGAAGCTCTGGCGTGTCTCGTCCAGCTTGCTGACGAAGGCGGCGTTGAGCGCGCCGAGGCTGTAGCCGATGAGATGAAATTCGGTCACGGGCAGGTTGTGCTGCTGGGCTCGGACCGCTTGCATTACCCGATACAGGTCCTTGGCATCGTCAGGGCTGTAGCCGGGGGTGGCGTAGCGCGAGGCGGCGGCAATGAAGTCGAAACTGGTGGGTGAGGACAGTTGCACCACATGGTACCCGGCCCCGTAGAACAGCCGCTTCAGCGATTCGGTCTTCTCCGCCGAATAGCTCGCGCCGGTGCCGGAAATGATGAACATCAGCGGGGCAGGGCCGGGCTGCCGCGCCAGGCGATAGGTCAGGCGTTTCACGGCCCAGAAGTTATCGGGCAAGGTGAATTCGCGCTCGGGCCGCAGCCGCAATTGATAGTCGGCCTGATCGATATCGTCGTCACTAGGCACGACGGCGCGCAACGCGGCCGGAGTCGTGGCGATCGTTGCCTCGAACGGGTTGTTCAAGGGATAGCCATATTGTTCGACACTGACATTCGCGGCCTGGGCAGGCGCTACGACCAGAGTGAACAGTGCGCTCAGGCACAGCAGCAATCGCATGTAAGGGGCACTCCTGGGACTGGCTTGGACGATCAGCGAACTCATGATAACTGCAGCTCGCTGCTGATCGATGCTGGCATGGAATACGGCTGTCGCGCCCGGTGCTGTCTTCGTGCCGAAGCTGCGGATGTGGTCATGACCGGGAAGGTGGAGCTGGCGCTGCGATGAAGGCTCGATTCCGTGGCGATGGCATTGTTATGAGGGAACATCCTTATCAGGCCTCTGCGACCGGTGGCTGGGTGTTGAAACGTGCGATTGCCGATCTGGCGCTCAGCTTTGTCGTTGCGTGTCCTGCATCTCCTAGCGGACGCTGATGACAAGATGCCACCGAAGCGCAGCGCGTCAAACATTGACCACAAAGGGACCAGCTGGTTGCGTCGTGCCCGTTCGGCGACAACCTGCAGGCTCGGGATGGTGAGCCCTGAGGATATGCACCGGCACCCGGCGGGCTTTTGCTAGCCGCTGCATCGCTATGGGCGAGGCGGGACACTGCCGGCGAGTCTGCCTGTGAGCGGCCAACTTCAGGCCTGATGATGTAGCCAGGCGTGAGCGGGAATCTTTTCATGCACGGTTTGGCGCTTTTCCAGCCGCTGCCAGACCTTCTCGTGGAAGTAGAAACCAACCGAATTGCAAAGCGGTTCGATTGCAGCCACCAGACCGCCGGCAGCCACACTTCCCGTCAGGGCGTAGGTCACCGTAAAGGCGATGCAGAAGTGCATCAGGGTGAATGTGATTGTCTTGGTCATGAAGCCCCCTTCAGAACAGAGTTGAGAATTGTTCTCTGCTGGTTGGGAGTCTCGCTTCGTCATGCCTCTATTGGAAATCGTCGCGCTTGATGGTCGGGATAAATCCGCTCTATCTCTGTTGAACTGATTGGAAAGGCTCTAGCCCGGCGGTTCTACAAAATAAAAACCAGACTATGGTCGAGTGGTGTTCGGTCTGGCGGGCCCTAAAGTAGCCGCCTGCCCTCATCAGTGGGCGGAGATACGGTGGAGACAGAAATGCAAAATGAAGATGTTTACCGGCAGATCTATGCCAACCCGCGCTTCCAGGAACTGGTTGCAAAACGTGGTCGCTTCGCCTGGCTGCTGTCGGCCGTCATGCTCGGCGCTTATCTCGCCTTTATTCTGTTGATTGCATTCGAGCCAGCAGTCCTGGGTATCCCGCTTGCCGCCGATACCGTGACCACCTGGGGCATTCCGGTGGGTGTCGGCGTGATCTTCATGGCGTTCATTTTGACTGGCGTCTACGTCCAGCGTGCCAACGGCGAATTCGATCGTATCAACCAGGAAATCCTCAACGAGGCTCAGCAATAATGATTGTGCGTTTATTGATGGCAGTGGCGCTAATGGTTGCCTCGCCTTTGCTACTGGCCGACGCCCTCACTGGCGACGTGCAGAAACAGGCGGTCAACTACACGGCCATTGCCATGTTCGTTGCCTTCATCGCGTTCACGATGGGCATCACCAAATGGGCGGCCAAGCGCAACACGTCGACATCCGACTATTACACCGCCGGCGGTAGCATCACCGGTTTTCAGAACGGCCTGGCAATCGCCGGCGATTTCATGTCCGCAGCATCATTCCTGGGTATTTCAGCACTGGTCTATACCAGCGGCTACGACGGCTTGATCTATTCCATCGGTTTCCTGGTCGGTTGGCCGGTCATCCTGTTTCTGATGGCTGAGCGCCTGCGCAACCTGGGCAAATTCACCTTCTCCGACGTGGCGTCTTATCGTCTCGGTCAGACGCAGATCCGCATCCTCTCGGCCTTCGGCTCGCTGATCGTGGTGGCTTTCTACCTGATCGCCCAAATGGTCGGTGCCGGCAAGCTGATCCAGCTGTTGTTCGGTCTCGATTATTACGTCGCCGTGGTGCTGGTTGGCGTACTGATGGTGATGTACGTGCTGTTCGGCGGCATGCTGGCAACCACCTGGGTGCAGATCATCAAGGCGGTCCTGCTGCTGTCCGGCGCCAGCTTCATGGCGATCATGGTGATGAAGGCGGTCGACTTCGACTTTGGCAGTCTGTTCGCCGAAGCGGTGAACATACACGAGAAGGGCGCTGCGATCATGAGTCCGGGCGGCCTGGTGTCTGACCCGATTTCTGCGATCTCTCTCGGTCTGGCCCTGATGTTTGGCACTGCCGGTCTGCCGCATATTCTGATGCGCTTCTTCACCGTGGCCGATGCCAAGGAAGCCCGCAAGAGCGTGTTCTACGCCACTGGCTTCATCGGATATTTCTACATCCTGACCTTCATCATCGGTTTCGGCGCCATCCTGCTGGTCAGCACCAACCCCCAATTCAAGGACGCAGCGGGCGCCATCATTGGTGGCACCAACATGGTCGCCATCCACCTGGCGAGCGCCGTCGGCGGCAACCTGTTCCTCGGCTTCATCTCCGCGGTGGCCTTCGCGACCATTCTTGCCGTTGTGGCCGGCCTGACCCTGGCGGGCGCCTCGGCGGTTTCCCATGACCTGTATGCCTGCGTGATCAAGAAGGGCAAGGCCAAGGAAGAGGACGAGATGCGCGTCACCAAAATCACCACCCTGACGCTCGGCGTCGTGGCGATCCTGCTGGGCATCATCTTCGAGAAGCAGAACATCGCCTTCATGGTGGGGCTGGCCTTCTCGATCGCGGCCAGTTGCAACTTCCCGGTGCTGTTCCTTTCCATGTACTGGAAGGGCTTGAGCACGCGGGGCGCACTGGTCGGGGGTTCGTTGGGCCTGGCCACTGCGCTGATCCTGACCATCATCAGCCCAACCGTATGGGTCGATGTGTTCGGCTATGCCGAGGCCATCTTCCCCTACAAGTACCCGGCGCTGTTCTCGATGGTCGTCGCGTTCGTGGGCATCTGGTTCTTCTCGGTCACCGACAAGTCCAAGTCGGCGGGTCTCGAGCGCGAACGTTTCTTCTCGCAGTTCGTTCGCTCGCAGACCGGACTGGGTTCCAGCGGAGCGGTTGCTCACTGATCGCGAACTCGCAGTACCGAAAGGCAGCCTCAGGGCTGCCTTTTTTGTGTCTGGCGATGGCCATGCTGGCTGCCAATCGGGCTCGGGACATGGCCGTCATTCAGCATTTCGATAGAGGCCGGAGCCCAGGCCGGCTTTCGCTAGACTCGTGGCAACTCAACGAACAAAAGGTTACAAACGATGCAAAACCGCATGATGGTCACTGGCGCCGGTTCAGGTCTGGGTCGCGAAATCGCTTTACGCTGGGCTCGCGAGGGCTGGCAATTGGCGCTCTCGGATGTCAACGAGGCCGGTCTGGCTGAAACGCTGAAAATGGTTCGTGAGGCCGGCGGCGACGGTTTCACCCAGCGCTGCGACGTGCGTGACTACAGCCAGCTGACGGCGCTGGCGCAGGCCTGTGAAACCAAGCTCGGCGGTATCGACGTGGTAGTCAACAATGCCGGCGTCGCGTCCGGTGGCTTCTTCGATGAGCTGTCGCTGGAAGACTGGGACTGGCAGATCGCGATCAACCTCATGGGCGTGGTCAAAGGCTGCAAGGCCTTCCTGCCGCTGGTGCAGAAGAGCCGCGGCAAGATCATCAACATCGCCTCCATGGCCGCGCTGATGCAAGCACCGGGCATGAGTAATTACAACGTGGCCAAAGCCGGCGTAGTGGCGCTGTCGGAGAGCCTGCTGGTCGAACTCAGACAGCAGGAAGTCGGCGTTCACGTGGTCTGCCCCTCGTTCTTTCAGACCAACCTGATGGATTCCTATCGTGGTCCGACGCCCAACATGAAGGCGCAAATCAGCAAGTTGCTCGAGGCATCGCCCATCACTGCCGCCGATATCGCCGATTACATCTATCGGCAGGGGGCCGAAGGCGCATTCATGATCCTGCCGCACGAGGAAGGCCGCATGGCCTGGAAAATCAAACAGCAGAACCCGCAGGCCATCTACGACGAGATGGCCGCGCTGGCGGTGAAGAAGCGCAACAAGAGCAAAACCTGACTGTTCGGTCCGTTTTGCTTGCCGTGACCTGGGGTCGGGAGTAGGGTTGCCTGTCCGATCCTAGTCCGACTCGTGGATTCACTGTGAAAAACCCATCTCGCTGGCTGCTCATGCTGGCTCTGGTGCTCGCCGCCATCAATCTTCGTCCCGGTATCACTTCTTTTGCGCCCCTGATCGAACGCATCGCGGCGGAACTTGACCTCAGCCGAAGCCTGATCAGCCTGACCACGGCGTTGCCTGTGCTGCTGATGGGCTTGCTGGCACCGCTGGCACCGCGGCTGGCCGTGCGTTTCGGTCTGGAGCGGACCATCAGCCTGTGCCTGGGCCTTATCGGTGTGGCGCTGGTGCTGCGACTGTGGGGCGAAAGTGCGGCGGTGCTGATCGGCACGGCCGCCATGGTTGGTGCCGGGATCGCGGTCGCAGGGCCGCTGCTGTCGGGCTTCATCAAGCGCTATTTTCTCGATCGCATGGGCAAAACCGCTGCTTTCTATTCGTTGAGCATGGCCGTTGGCGGCACCATCGGTGTGGTGCTGACGGCACCCGCGACGCAATGGTTGGATGAGCGCTGGACCTGGGGGCTTGCGCTCTGGGCAATACCGGCGCTCCTGGCGCTGACGTTCTGGTGGCAATTACCCAACCAGCCGGAGGCCGCTGTAGAGCGGCGCGCCGGGCTACCCTGGGGCGAGCCGCGCGCCTGGCTGGTGAGCATCTACTTCGCCCTTCAGGCCGGGTTGTTCTACGCCTTGGCGACCTGGTTGGTTGCGCGTTACCACGAGGTCGGCTTCAGCCTGTTGCAGAGCAACGCCTTCTTCAGCGGCTTCATGCTGATCGGTCTGCCCAGCGCATTCGCCATGCCCTGGTTGGCCCAGCGCTTCGGTAAACGGCACCTGCTGATGGCTTGCTGCGGAGTGCTGGCTACGGCCTGTCTGCTGGTCATCGCCTGGGTTCCGCAGGTCCAGCCGCTAGGGGTCTGCATGCTGTTGGGCGTGGCCTTGAACGGCACTTTCTCCATGTCGCTGGTGCTGCCGATGTATGAAGCAAGCACACCGCTGGCAGTGAGTCGCCTTACCGCAATGATGCTCTGCACCGGCTATTGCCTGGCGTGCTTCACGCCGGTACTGACCGGTCTGGGTCGTGATATTGCGGGCGACTATCGCGGGCCGTTCCTGGTGCTCGCGAGCATGGCGGCAGTAATGTCGGTGCTCGCCTTGCGTCTGGCTCCGCGGCGTGACCAAACGGCAGCAGCTGCCGCCTGAAGTCATGCATCCGAGACGAGGTGTGGCCTGCGTCACCGCCTGGATAACGCGAAGTCGCCAGAGCCGCAGTAGACCCTGGAACGCCAAGCGGATTTGGTTGAACATGTCGGGCTTTCTTCTGGAGTGTCCCTGTGGAGCCGGAATCCATCGTTTACGGCAGCATCCGCGACTGGCCCTCGGCCGATGTCGAGCAATGCCGGCTGCGCCGTACGGTCAATCGCCGTGCACTGAACAGTCTGCCGCAAGGCGAGGGTTGGCCCTTCATCGGCCGTGAGATGTTCTCCTGCTGTGCCGGCGATGGGTTGTATCAGACGCAGGTGATTCATTTCGGCGCCAGCTACCGCGCAGTCGAATACGAATGGGCGCTCTGGGTGCGCAACTTCGAAGCCCTGCTCGACGAGCTCTACTGGACCAGTGCGGTGGTCCATCTGGAAACCGAGCTCAACGGCACGCACACGTTTCGCTGGGAAACCGAAAGCGGTTCGCACAGCCCGCATCAGCGTGATCTGCGCATGCGCTGCGCCTGGGAGCGTGACGGCGGCGTGCTGGGTTGAGGCTCAGTCCAGCAGCCATTCCTTCGGCACGTCGCGCCTGAGCGCCAGCTGACATTGCTGGTGATCCGCATCGAAGACGATCACCGCCGTACCCTTGCTCAACGCCTGACGTACCCGTTCGACACGGGTTTGCAGCGGCGTCTCGTCGCCGTTGTCGGTGCCCTCGCGAGTCACGAAATCCTCGATAAGGCGGGTGAGGGTATCGGGTTCGAGCTGGTCATGGGGAATGAGCATGGAGTCGGCTCAGGTGGGATGGTTGGGTTCGGTAATCGGGGAGCTTAAAAAGCGATCCAGACAAGCATACAGCTGCTCGGTGTCCAATGGCTTGCCGATGAAGTCGTCCATACCGGCCTCGCGGCCCTGCTCGCGATGATCGTCGAGGACATGCGCTGTGAGCGCAATGATTGGCACGGGTGCGAGACCCTGTTCAGCTTCAATGCGGCGAATCTGCCGGCTTGCCTCAAAGCCGTCGAGCTCCGGCATCTCGCAGTCCATCAGGATCAACTGCGCGGCGGAGGGATCATCGCGATAGGCCGTCACGGCACGGCGACCATTCTCGGCGATCATCACTTCGTAGCCACGCTTGCGCAACAGGCTGGTGACCACCATCTGACTGACCGGATTGTCTTCGGCAACGAGAATGCGTGAACGTGATGTCGCCGCGTTGTGGTCTAGCCTGGCCGCATCGACTGGTGTACGGCCCATCGGCTGATAGAGCCGATGTAGCGCATCACGCAGTGGGCCAAGCAAAAGCGGCAGTGGCAGATTGACCAGCCGCAGCGTTGGCGCCAGGACCAATGATTCGGTTTGCGGGGGGCACAGTAGCAGCACGCGCTGATTCGGCTGGAGCTGGTTGCTCAGCGATGCCAGCCAGTCCTGAGGCCTTCCGGGCCACGGCGACATCAGAACCAGCAAGGGTGTCGTGGCGTGATCGTCCAGGTAGCGCGGCAGTCGTTGTGGCTCTTCGCAGCGCACCACCCGCATGCCCCAGCGCATCAGCAGATTACCCATGGCGTCGAGCGCATGGACGTCTTGAGAGGCCATCACCGCAGTACGGCCTTCGAGCAGTGCGGTGAGCGGATCATGGTTGCCGCACGCGTCGTGCAGCGGAATGGAGAAACTGAAGCGGCTGCCCTGGCCCGGTGTGCTCTGGACGTCAATCTGGCCGCCCATCATTTCCACCAGCTCCTTGCTGATCACGAGTCCCAGGCCACTGCCGCCGTAGCGGCGATTGGTACTGGAGTCGCCTTGGGCGAAGGAGACGAACAACTGTGCGAGCACCTCGGCGCGCATGCCGATGCCGCTATCGGTTACCGAGAAGGCCAGCCTCCGGGCATCGGCCGGCCCTTGAGTCGTGACTTCCAGCATGACGCAGCCGCGCTCGGTGAACTTCAGGGCATTGCTCAGCAGGTTCAGCAGCACCTGCTTGAGTCGGGTCGGATCGCCCCGTTGTCGCCGTGGCACGCCCGTCGCGAGGCTCACATGCAGGCGGAGCTCCTTTTCCAGGGCCTGGGCGGTGAACAGACTGATGGTCTCGGAAACCAGTGCTTCGAGGTCATATTCGATATCTTCCAGAACCAGTTTGCCGGCACCGATTCGGGCGTAGTCAAGGATGTCATTGATCACCGACATCAACGAGGCGCTGGAGCTGGAAATGGTGTCGAGATAGAAGCGCTGGTTGCGGTCCAGCGAAGTTTCGCGCAGCAACTGAAGCATTCCGAGCACACCGTTGAGCGGCGTGCGGATCTCATGGCTCATTTTCGCCAGGAAGCGGCTTTTGGCCTGGTTCTCGCTTTCCGCTCGCTCGGCGGCCTGGCGCGAGCGGAAACCTTCCTCCTTGAGCAGGTTGATACGGTCGGCAAGGCCAATGGAAAGCGTGATCAGCTCAAACGCGATACCGACTTTGACGATCGACGAGCCGTACAGACCGAGCAGGTTGAAGCCCAAGGAGCCAGCCGTGACGATGACGAAGGTTATCAACAGCACACCCCACGCCAGGGTGTAGTAGAGGCCGTACCGAACACCACGGCGCCAGACGAACGCACCGGTTAGCAATAGGCCGATGGACGTGCTGATCACCATGACGCTGGCCAGAATGCTCCAGGTTTGCAGATCGAGGACCAATCCGGACAGCAGTGCGCCAAACGACACAAGGAATGCCACCAGCAACGCGAAATCGAGCCGTGGAAAATGCTCGCGAGTGTGTAGAAAGTGGCGACTGAACTGGATCGAGACCAGGCAGTGGCTGAGCATCAGGGCATAAATGCCCAACGCGACAAAGCCGCCGTCATCGTTCAGCCATTTGACCAGCAGACCATCGAAGCTCAGCGCAAACAGGCCCACGTTGAGGTTGTAGACCAGATACCAGAAATAGGCCGGCTCGCGCAGCGATACAAACAGGAACAGGTTGTAGCAGAACATCGCGAACAGCACGCCGTAGAAGGCGCCAACGAAGCCCATCGACTCTTCGGCCGCCGCCGCGTTCGCAGCGTAGCTACTGAAATACAAGGGCACGTACAGCGTGCTGGTGCTTTGTACGCGCAGGAGCAGTGTCGAGTTGCCAGGTTCCAGGTCGATCGGAAACCAGATATTACTGACTTTGACCGAGCGTTCGCTGAACGGTTGGCTGTCGCCTGACTCCTGTCGGCTTATACGGCCGTCCGGATGGCGCACATACAGTTCGATGTGGTCGAGCAGTGGGTAGTTGATCTCGACGAAACCGCCGATGGCCTTGCTCAGCTGGTTGTCCAGGTCGACGCGAAACCACCATGTGTCGCTGTTCTTGCCCTTATTGACGTGCTTGTCGGTAACCGGCTCGAACGTCTTCTCCGGCAGGTCGAACACCTCGGTTACGCCCAGTTCGGCGGCGGGGTCGCGCAGAAAATAGGTCCAGCTGCCCAGTGATTGACGGAAATCCTCCGAGTCCACCGGGACGGGAGCAAATGCCCAGCTCTGAACAGACAGGCAAAGGAGGAAGAAGGCCAGGCAAAGACGCGGCAACATGTTGAGACCCGGAATCGTGCAAAAGTCGCAGGCGGATCAGGCGCGGTAGCCAGATCACGCGACTGCGCGCAGTTTTCAGTAACGCGAATGGCAAGCCAGGTTCGCCTGAGGCAATCCATATATTTCAGACACTTGCGACTTTGCCCGGATCGAAGCCGCCTCGCAATCGGCAATTGCCTCAACTTGGCGGCGCATCATGAAACACGAAGCTCAATCGGACGAATCGTCAGATCGCTTGTCGAAGATCGAATCGACTGGTGGCACGCGGGTGTCGTTCTCCATCTGAGCGTCGTGCTCGAGCTGATGACTGAAGTTTTCCAGGGAATCCTGGCCCGTGTGTGCGTCGCTGGCGAAGACTGGCGGACTGAGCAGGTAGCTGCAGACCAGGCGGCTCATCGCGGCAAGGCTGTCGATATGGGTGCGCTCATAGCCATGGGTTGCGTCGCAACCGAACGCGACCAGGGCGGTGCGGATATCGTGCCCGGCGGCGATCGCCGACTGGGCATCGCTGTGGTAGTAGCGGAACAGGTCGCGGCGCACCGGGATGTCGTGGCCTTCGGCCAACTTGATCAGGTGTCGCGACAGATGGAAATCGTATGGGCCGCCGGAATCCTGCATGGCAACCGTGACGGCGTGTTCACTGGATTCCTGGCCTTTGGCGGTCGGCGCGATATCGATGCCGACGAACTCGCTCACATCCCATGGCAGCGCGCCCGCTGCACCGGAGCCGGTTTCTTCGGTGATGGTGAACAACGGGTGGCAGTCGATCGGCAGCGCCTGACCACTCTCGACCACGGCCTTCAGGGCCGCCAGCAGCGCAGCCACGCCAGCCTTGTCGTCCAGGTGACGGGCGCTGATGTAGCCGCTGTCGGTGAACTCCGGCATCGGATCGAACGCGACGAAGTCGCCGACGTGGACGCCCAGCGCAACGGTGTCGGCACGGCAGGTAGTAAGGGCATCCAGGCGTAGCTCGACATGGTCCCAGCTGATCGGCATTTCATCGATTGCGGTATTGAACGCGTGCCCAGAGGCGAGCAACGGCAGCACGCTGCCGCGAATCACTCCGGTGTCGGTGAACACGCTGACGCGGCTGCCTTCGGCAAAACGGCTGGACCAGCAGCCGACCGGCGACAGCCCCAGTCGGCCGGTTTCGTGGATTTCACGAACGCTGGCGCCGATGGTATCCAGGTGCGCGGCGATCGCTCGATCGGGGCTGTCCCGACGGCCTTTCAGCGTTGCGCGGATCGTGCCGCGGCGGGTTAGCTCGAAGGGGATACCCAATTCCTTCAAGCGTTCGGCAACGTAACGCACGATGGTGTCGGTGAAGCCGGTAGGGCTGGGGATCGCCAGCGTTTCCAACAACACGCGTTGCAGGTAATTGAGATCGGGTTCGGGAAGCTTTGCAGTCATGATCGATCCTTGTGGGGCAATGGATGGATGCCGCCATGCGGTTGAATGAATGCGAGTGAGGCCTGTCACGAAGGAGGCGGCGATGGCCGCCAAGTCCTTGCTGCCTTCTGTCTAGAGGGTGTTGTGGCTTAGCGGAAACAGCAAATCGATGAATCGCTCCGCGGTTGGCTGAGGGTGATGGTTGGCCAGACCGACACGCTCGTTGGCCTCGATGAATACATAGTCCGGTTGATCCGCGGCGGGCACCAGCAGGTCCAGCCCGACCACTGGGATGTCCAACGCCCGCGCCGCGCGAACGGCTGCGTCGATCAGTTCGGGGTGCAACTGGTCAGTGACGTCCTCGAGGATGCCACCGGTATGCAGGTTCGCCGTGCGACGCACCACGAGATGCTGCCCGCGCGGCAGGACGCTTTCGTAGTCGAAACCGGCATCTTCGATGCAACGCTGGGTTTCCTTGTCGAGCGGGATGCGGCTTTCGCCACTGGTGGCGGCCTGGCGGCGGCGGCTCTGGGCTTCGATCAGCTCACGGATGCTATGGCTGCCGTCGCCCACCACTTCGGCGGGGCGGCGGATGGCGGCCGCGACCACTTCGTAGCCGATAACCACGATGCGCAGATCGAGCCCCGCGTGGTAGCTCTCGATCAGCACCCGTTGATCGAACTGTCGTGCCTGGGTAATCGCGTCCTCCAGATCCTCGACGTTGCGCAGGTCCACCGATACGCCGTGGCCCTGTTCGCCGTCGACCGGCTTGACCACCACGCTGCCGTGCTCCTCGAGAAACGCCGCGTTGCTTTCTGCCGACCCCGCCAGCTGCTGGGCCGGAAGCTTGAGCCCAGCCCTTGCCAGGGTACGGTGGGTGAGGCATTTGTCCTGGCACAGCGTCATGCTGACGGCAGAGGTCAGGTCAGACAGCGACTCGCGACAGCGCACCTTTCGCCCCCCATGGGTGAGGGTGAACAGGCCGGCCTCGGCGTCATCGACACTGATCTCGATGCCACGCCGGCGTGCCTCGTCGACGATGATTCTGGCGTAGGGGTTCAGCTCCGCTTCCGGGCCGGGACCTAGAAACAAGGACTGGTTGAAGGTGTTCTTGCGCTTGACGGTGAAGGTTTGCAGGTCACGGAAGCCGAGCTTGGCGTACAGCGCCTTGGCCTGCTTGTTGTCGTGCAACACCGACAGGTCCAGATATGCCAATCCCCGTCCCTTGTAGTGCTCGATCAGATGGCGAACCAGCGCCTCGCCCACGCCTGGCCGGGTACAACTGGGTGCGACCGCCAGGCACCAGAGACTGGAGCCATTCTCGGGATCGTTGAACGCCTTGTGGTGGTTGATTCCCATGACGCTGCCGATGACTTGCCCGGAGTCGTCGTCCTCGGCCAGCCAGTACACCGGGCCGCCCTGTTCACGCGGTGTGCACAGTTCAGGGTTGACCGGCAGCATGCCGCGCGACTGGTACAGGCAGTTGATCGCGTTCCAGTCCGCTTCGCTCTGCGCGCGGCGGATCGCGAAACCACGGAAACTGCGGCGGGCGGGGCGGTAGTCGGTGAACCAGATACGCGAGGTGTCGGACGGGTCGAGAAACAGCTGCTGCGGCGCGTGGGCCAGCACTTGGTGCGGTGCCGCCACATACAGTGCGATGTCGCGTTCGCCGGCCTGCTCATGAAGCAGGTCGGCGGCCAGGTCCGCTGGGTCCGAATAGGTGTTGCCGATCAGGATCCGCCCCCAACCACAGTGCAGCGTGACGGGCGCCTGTGGCTCTTCCTGGCCGTCCTCGGCGAGGCGTTGCTGCAAGCGCTCATAGGTCGGCGTCTGGCCGCGTAACAGCCGCTGTCCGTAGGCTTGAGACTTCTGCATGGTGCTTTCCTTGAAGCTGCCGTGACGTCGCGCAACGCAGGCGAAACAATAAAAACCTGCACAGGACGCGCGCCGTCACGATTGGGAATTTATAAGCCTTGCTCGGTCAACCATAGGTTGACTGCCGCCAGTTGCCACAGTTTCGATCCGCGTAGCGGAGTCAACTGACCCTCGGGATCGCTGAACAGCTTTTCGAGCATCGTCGGGTTGTACAGGCCGCGATCCTGGCTCGGATCGGTCAGCAGCTCGCGCACCCAGTTCAGGGTTTCGCCCTGCAGATGCTTGAGCCCGGGCACCGGGAAATAGCCCTTCGGTCGATCGATCACGGCGGCTGGGATGACCTTGCGTGCCGCCTCCTTGAGCACATATTTGCCGCCGTCGGGCAGCTTGTACTTGGCAGGAATGCGCGCCGACAGCTCGGCGACGTTGTGATCGAGGAACGGCACCCGCGCCTCCAGGCCCCAGGCCATGGTCATGTTGTCGACGCGCTTGACCGGATCGTCCACCAGCATCACGGTGCTGTCGATCCGCAGGGCTTTGTCGACCGCGGCGTCGGCGCCCGGTTGTGCAAAGTGTTGGCGCACGAAATCGCCGGAGAAGTCGCCCTTGACCCATTTTTCCTGCATGGTCTCGGCGTATTCCTCGTAACTGCGATCGCGAAATGCTTCCAGATAGGCGGCGACCGGGTCCTGCGCGCCGTCGACCTGCGGATACCAGTGATAACCAGCGAACAGCTCATCGGCACCCTGGCCGCTCTGCACCACCTTGCAATGCTTGGAGACCTCACGCGACAGCAAGTAGAAGGCGATGCAATCGTGGCTGACCATGGGCTCGCTCATCGCCTGGAAGGCGGCAGGCAGGCGTTCGAGAATCTCTTTCTCCTGGATGCGCAGTTGATGATGGCGCGTCTGGTAATGCTCGGCGATCAGATCGGAATATTTGAATTCATCGCCGCGCTCGCCGCCGGCATCCTCGAAGCCGATGGAGAATGTCAGCAGATTGTCCGCCGCGCCCGCCTCACGCAGCAGGCCGACCAGCAGGCTGGAGTCGACGCCACCGGACAACAGCACACCGACGTCGACGGCGGCCCGCTGGCGAAGCGCCACGGACTGGCGCAATGTCGTCAGCGTCCGCTCCTGCCAATCCTCGAAACTGTATTGCTGTTCCTCCTCCGTCGCGCCGAACTGCAACTGCCACCAGCGATGCTGGCTGGTTTTGCCAGTGGCATCGACGCGCATGAAGGTGCCCGGAGGCAGCTTCTCGATGCCGGCGATCAGCGTGTCCGGCGCCGGCACCACCGCGTGAAAACTCATGTAGTGGTTGAGCGCCACCGGATTCAGCAAACCGGCGATATCGCCGCCTTTGAGCAATGCCGGCAAGGCGGAGGCGAAACGCAGGCGGTCGCCGGTTTTCGACAAATAGAGCGGCTTGATGCCCAGGCGGTCGCGGGCGATGAAGAGTTCTTGCTTGTCGCGTTGCCAGATGGCGAAGGCGAACATGCCATTGAGCCGCGGCAGCAAGGCGTCCCCCCAGGCATGGAAGCCCTTGAGCAGCACCTCGGTATCGCCTTCGGAAAAGAAGCTGTAACCCAGCGCCTCGAGCTCGGCGCGCAATTCGGGGTAGTTGTAGATGGCGCCGTTGAAGACCATCGAAAGGCCCAGCGCCGAATCGATCATTGGTTGGCCAGACGCCTCGCACAGATCCATGATTTTCAGACGGCGATGGCCGAGCGCCAGAGGGCCCTGGCTGTTGAAACCGCACGCGTCGGGTCCACGTGACGTCAGGTGATGGGTGATACGTTCAACCGCGGCCAGATCGGCCGGTTGATTGTCGAAGCGAAGTTCGCCAGCTATGCCGCACATAAGGTCCTTACCGGTTTTGCCGTTGGGGAGTGTGACTGACGCACGGAACCTGAAGTTCAGGTTTTCAGACCAGCGCGTACCGCTCTGGATCGCTGTCTGCAGCACAGCAGGTGCGCTGCAGACGCCGCCTGAATCGAGTTCTGTCCGGTCAGTTTGGCTTTACACCAAAACAAACAAATGCGGTGAGGTCAAACCACGAAGCTTGCGCAAACCGCGGCTTAGGAGAGAAAAACATGCCGTGATGACAATCGATCAGGCCGAGACAGCGATGCCCGTTGCTCGCGATCCAGGCCCGTTTGCGCTTCGATGTCGCGGCGGTGCGACTAGAGACGGAAACCTTCAACGATATGCTCGGCCAATGTTTCACTGACCTGCGACTGGCTACGATCGTTGCGCAGCAGCACCGTGCTGCTGATCGGCAGTTCCGGAAACCCTTCGGCCGGGCCCAGCAGGCGCATATCCGGAGTCAGCAGGCTCTGCATCTGCGCGGTGACGGCCAGGCCTGCGCCGACCACGGCCATCAATGCCGATAGGCTCGGGCTGGTGTAGGCGATTCGGAACGGAATACGCAGGCTGTCCAGCGCATTGCAGGCCCAGGCGCGGCAGAAACACTCGCTATTGAACACCGCCAGCGGAATCGGCCGTTGCTCGTGGGCGTTGAAGCCGGCCGCCTCGGCCCAGACCACCCGTTCGCGCCGCAGCAACTGACCGATCTCGGACCCTGGCTCGCGGGTGACGATGGTCAGATCCAGATCGCTGCGTTGCAGCAACTGGAACGACGGTTCGCAATGCACCTCCACTTGGACCAGCGGATAGGCCTGCGCGAAGCGCGAAAGGATGCCGGGCAGAAAACGCATCACGTAGTCGTCCGGGGTACCGATGCGCACCGACCCAACCATATGCGGCTCACGAAAAGTGGTCAGTACTTCGCCGTGCAGCTTGAGTATCTGCCGGGCGTAACCGAGCAGAACCTGGCCCTCGGCAGTCAACCGAACCTGTCGACCATCGCGCTCGAAAAGCGCGCGTTGCAGGACATCCTCTTCGAGCCGTTTCATCTGCATGCTGATGGCCGACTGGGTGCGATTGACAGCGTCGGCCGCGCGGGTGAACCCCCCGTGATCAGCGATGGCGACGAAGCTGCGCAACAGCTCGGCGTCGATACTGGGATAGTTGGCCATTCATCAATCTCCGAGATGGATGTCATCATCAACATTCGTTGGATTGATCATAACGCTGGCTGGACACTGATGCCATCCACCAGGAGGTGCATCATGAAAAGCCATGTCGAGTTCGATAAAACCGCTCATCTATCTGCCAGCCGCAGCGTATCGCTTACCGCGCTGCTGCGTGCGGTCTGGCAGCGAGTAAGCCGCTGGCATGCGCTGTATCGGCAGCGGCAGCAACTCGCCGCGCTCAGCGACGATATGCTCAAGGACATCGGGCTGAGCCGTGCCGACATCGAAACGGAAGCGAACCGTCCTTTTTGGGACGAACCCTATCAGCGGTGATGCAGCTGGTCCCTCGACTGTTGATCGCATGCTCGAGCGCGCGCCCGCTCAGGCCTGTTCACTCCGTCCGGCGGATGAGTTTGCGCAGCAGAAATCGGTTCGGATGGCAGGCCTCGGCGATGGTGCGTGGCACGGGCAGTGGTTCGCCATCGAGCCAGGCGGCCAGCAGTTCGCCGGCCAGCGGCGTGGTGATCACGCCGCGGGAGCCATGGGCGGTGTTGACGTAAAGGCCGTCCAGCCAAGGACAAGGCGTGTCGGGCACCTGGCGAGCATCCTTGCCCAGTACGGCGTAGGCATCGGCGAATGGTGCGGGATCGGCCAAAGGGCCGACGATCGGCAGATAGTCCGGGCTGGTGCAGCGGAAGGCTACGCGGCCGTGCAACTGATCGATCGGGCTGGCACCGGCCTGCAGGCGCTGACACAGATCGGCTGAAATTTCCTCGAGCATCTCCAGATTGGCGCGATGTTCCGCTTCGCTTGGCGCGGGATCGCTGTCGGCGAAATTGAAGCTCGCGCCCAGGGTGTGCATGCCGTTGCGCGGCGGGGCGACATAGCCCTTGGCGCAGAGCACAGTTTGCAATTCAGCGCTTTGCTCGGTCGCCGGCAGTCCGGTGATCTGACCGCGAATGCGCTTGAGCGGTAGCCAGGCGCTCTGGCTGAAGCGCGCCACGTCAGCTGCGCCGGCCAGCACCACCACCGGCGCTTCGGCCAGTATCTGTTCGCCGTCCAATGCCTGCCAGCAACCCTCTGCGCGGCGTAGTTCGACGGGGTGTCGATGCCGCAGCAGTTCGATGGCGGGTTGATCGAGCATCCACCGGCACAATGCCGGCGGGTGCGCCCAGCCAGCGTCGGGGTAGAACAGGCCGCCATGGTCCAGTGCCACTCCGGCCAGCCGCTCGGCTTCCGAGCGCTCGACGGCATGCAGCAGGCTGGGCGAAAAGGCGTCGGAGAGTGCGGTTTGTCGCGCGGCTTCCTTGTCGTCGAAAGCGATCTGCAATACGCCACAGGCGTCCCAATCCTGCCCTCGTTGCAGGTTGCGTAATAGCCGGCGTGTATAGCCGAAACCGCTGACCACCAATTGCGAAAGCGCCGTGCCGTGAGCCGATAGCTTGAGATAGAGCACCCCCTGAGGATTGCCAGAACCCTCCTGGGCGATATCGCCGTGTCGCTCCAGCACCGTGACCTGCCAACCCCGGGCCGCCAGACTGGCGGCGCTCGCGCAGCCAGCCAGTCCGGCACCGATGACCAGAGCCCTGCGTTGTGCCGGTTTGTACGAGGGGCGCGCGAACCAGGGCTTGTCCGGTTCTTGCGATACCGCGATGACGTGGCCTTGCAGGCTTTCCCATTTTTGGCCGAAACCGGGGATTCGCTCGATCTCGAAGCCGGCATTCTTCAACGCCCGACGCACGCTACCGGCGCTGGTGAAGGTCGCTAACGTCGCGCCCGGGGCCGACAGCCGCGCCAGTTGGGTAAATAGTGGGGGTTGCCACATGTCCGGGTTTTTGGCCGGGGCGAAGCCATCGAGAAACCAGGCATCGATCTGGGCATCCAACGCGCTCAGGCACTCGAGTGCATCGCCCACCAGCAAGGTCAGCACCACCCGGCCGAAGCGAAACTGCTGAAAGCCCGGGTTGATCGCCACGTACTGATCCAGTAGTTGCCGCGTCTGCGTCTGCAGCTCGGGCCACAGGCCCAGGGCGCGCTGAAGGTCGTCGGGTGCGAGAGGGTGCTTTTCGGCGCTGACGAAATGCAGCTTGGTTCCCGCTGGCGCGGTACGCTCGAACAGCGCCCAGGCACAGAGAAAATTCAGTCCTGTGCCGAAACCTGTTTCGCCGATGACGAATCCTTCCCCGGCCTGCAGCGCGGCGAAACGCTCGGCAAGTCGGTTTGGCTGCAGGAATACATGTGTGGTTTCTGCCATGCCGGAGGTGCGTGAAAAGTACACATCGCCATACAGGCGCGATTGCGGCTGGCCGTTCTCATCCCAATCGAGCTCGGCGGGCTGGAAGCCGGGAGTGTCAGGGGCGGGCATCAGGCGGTTCCTAGGAAGGATGCGAAAGGCGCGATTCTAGCAGTGGCGGGAAACCCATTGCGGGTACGCTTTGTCGCATCGATATACGATGCTTTATTGGATGACGGGCTGTAAGTCGCTTGGCTGCGTCTTCCGAACAGAGCCCTTCGGGGTTGCTGCAGTCATTTTGGAGAACACGATGTTCGAGTCCGCGGAAATCGGCCACACCATCGACAAGGCGACCTATAACGCGGAAGTGCCCGCCCTGCGCGAAGCATTGCTCGAAGCCCAATATCGGCTGCGGGAGCAGGCGCGCTTTCCAGTGCTGATCCTGATCAACGGCATCGAAGGGGCGGGCAAGGGTGAGACGATCAAGCTGCTCAATGAATGGATGGACCCGCGCTTGATCCGCGTCGACAGCTTCGATGTGCCGACCGATGAAGAACTCTCGCATCCGCCAGCTTGGCGTTATTGGCGCCGTTTGCCGCCGAAGGGACAAACCGGCATTTTCTTCGGTAACTGGTATAGCAAGATGATCGAGGATCGGGTTCACGGTCGGATCAAGAAGCCCGATCTCGAACTGGCGATCGACCGGGCCCAGCGTTTTGAACGCATGCTCTGCAAAGAGGGCATGCTGATCTTCAAGTTCTGGTTTCACCTGTCCAAGGACCGCATGCGTCAGCGCCTCGATTCGCTCAAGGACGACCCCTTGCATAGCTGGCGAATCAGCCCGTTGGATTGGCAACAATCGAAGACCTACGACCGGTTCGTCAAATACGGTGAGCTGATCCTGCGCCGTAGCAGTCGGGACTTTGCGCCCTGGTACGTCATCGAGGGCAGCGACGAGCGTTATCGTAGCCTGACCGCGGGGCGGTTGCTGCTCGAAGGCCTCAATGCCGCGCTGGATGCGGCCGCTCAGCAGCCCGTGCAGCCACACACCGCGCCGGTCGAGCTGAACATCGATCGGTTGGGCCTGCTCCGTAGTCTCGATCTCGATCAGAAGCTCGACAAGGAGGCGTACAAGGAACAGCTGGTAGAAGAACAGGCACGCCTTTCCCGGCTGCTACGCGATCATCGCCTGCGCAAGCGCGGCGTGCTGGCACTGTTCGAGGGCCACGATGCTGCGGGCAAGGGCAGCGCCATCCGTCGTGTCACCGGCGCGTTGGATCCGCGCCTGTATCGCACGGTGCAGATCGCGGCGCCCAGCGAGGACGAGCGTGCCCAGCCGTGGTTGTGGCGATTCTGGCGTAACGTGCCGGCGCGCGGGCAATTCACCATCTTCGACCGGTCCTGGTACGGCAGGGTATTGGTCGAGCGGGTCGAAGACTTTTGCTCGCCGGACGAATGGTTGCGTGCCTACAGCGAAATCAACGATTTCGAAGAGCAACTGGTGGAGGCTGGCGTGGTGGTGGTGAAGTTCTGGCTGTCGATCGACAAGGAGACGCAGCTGGAGCGTTTCAAGGCGCGCGAGAAGACCCCGCACAAACGCTTCAAGATCACCGAGGAGGACTGGCGCAATCGGGACAAATGGGACGACTACGGCCATGCGGTGGCGGACATGGTCGACCGCACCAGTACCGAAATCGCGCCTTGGACGATGGTGGAGGCCAACGACAAGCGCTTCGCCCGGGTCAAGGTATTGCGCACCCTCAATGACGCGCTGGAAGCCGCGATCCGCTGAGCGGGCGGCGAGCGGGGCGCACGATGGTCGACCATATCCCCGCTGAATGGTCGTCGCCTTCGGCAAATGGCTGGAACTATGCTCGGGCCATCGTCAACAGGCCGGCCGCAGTCGTCGCGGTCCGCCCAACCATTCGAGGTATGCCATGCGTGAAGTAGTGATCGTCGACAGCGTACGGACCGGCCTGGCCAAGTCCTTCCGCGGCAAGTTCAACATGACCCGCCCTGATGACATGGCGGCGCATTGTGTCAATGCACTGCTGTCGCGCAACGGCCTGGACCCCAAGCTGGTCGAGGACTGCATCGTCGGGGCCGGCTCCAACGAAGGCGCGCAGGGCTACAACATCGGCCGCAACGTCGCGGTTCTGTCGAATCTGGGCATTCAATGCGCCGGTATGACGCTCAACCGGTTCTGCTCGTCCGGCCTGCAATCGATCGCCATCGCCGCCAACCAGATCGCCTCAGGCTGCAGTGACATCATCGTCGCCGGTGGGGTCGAATCGATCACCATGACGGCCAAGAGCAAGAACACCGACAACCTGTACAACCCGATCCTGCAGGAGCGGGTGCCGGGGCTGTACCACAGTATGGGCCAGACCGCCGAAATGGTCGCGCGTCGCTACAACGTGACCCGCGAGCAGCAAGACCTCTATTCGTTGCAGAGCCAGCAGCGCACCGCACGCGCCCAGGCGGAAGGGCTGTTCCAGGACGAAATCGTGCCGATGAACGTCCGTTATTTCACCGAGGACAAGAACACCGGCGAGCGCACCGAGCACGAGGGTGTGGTCGATCGCGACGACTGCAACCGCCCGGATACCACCCTCGAAAGCCTGTCAGGCCTCAAGCCGGTGTTTGCTGACGACGGATCGGTGACGGCTGGCAACGCCTCGCAACTGTCGGATGGCGCATCGATGACGATGGTGATGAGCCTGGACAAGGCCCTCGAACTCGGCCTCAAACCTCGCGCGTTCTTCCGCGGCTTCACCGTGGCCGGCTGCGAGCCGGAAGAAATGGGCATCGGCCCGGTCTTCTCGGTGCCGCGTCTGCTCAAGGCGCGCGGCCTGCAAGTCAGCGATATCGACCTTTGGGAGCTCAACGAAGCCTTCGCCTCGCAGTGCCTGTATTGCCGCGACACGCTGGAAATCGACAACGCGAAGTTCAACGTCAACGGCGGCTCGATCTCCATTGGCCACCCGTTCGGCATGACGGGTTCGCGCACCACTGGCCATCTCATCCGCGAATTGCAGCGCCGCAACCTGCGTTACGGCGTGGTGACCATGTGCGTTGGCGGGGGCATGGGCGCTTCGGGCCTGTTCGAAGCGGTGCGCTGAGTCTTCTCCGCAAGCGCCAACAAAAAACCCGCGCCAGATAGCGCGGGTTTTTTATGGCTGATCGGCTCGCTGGTCAGCGTCTAGCTGCGACTGGATTCCAGCATGGTTTCCGGGCGCACCCACTGATCGAACTCTTCGTCTGTGAGATAGCCTAGCGCCAACGCAGCTTCGCGCAACGTGGTCCCTTCACCGTAAGCCTTTTTGGCGATCTCGGCTGCCTTGTCGTAACCGATATGCGGGTTCAGCGCGGTCACCAGCATCAGCCCACGCTCCAGATGCTCGGCCATGCGCGCGGCGTCCGGCTCCATTCCGACGATGCAGTGCGTATTGAAGTTGCGGCAACCGTCGGCCAGCAGCCGGATCGACTCGAGCAGGTTGTGCACGATCACCGGTTTGAACACGTTGAGCTGCAGATGCCCCTGGCTGGCGGCGAAGCCCACCGTCACGTCATTGCCCATCACCTGACAGGCGAGCATCGACAACGCTTCGCACTGGGTCGGATTGACTTTGCCCGGCATGATCGAGCTGCCCGGCTCGTTGGCGGGCAGCCGCACTTCAGCGAAACCGCCGCGTGGGCCCGAGCCCAGCAACCGCAGGTCGTTGGCGATCTTCATCAACGCGGTGGCCAAGGTTTTCAGCGCGCCGGAGAGAGCGACCAGCGGTTCATGCCCGGCCAACGCGGCGAACTTGTTTGGCGCTGAGACGAAGGGCAGGCCCGACAGTGCGGCCAGCTCGGCGGCGATCGCTTCGGCAAACCCGTGCGGCGCGTTAAGCCCGGTGCCGACAGCCGTGCCGCCCTGGGCTAGCTCGAACACTGCGGGCAGGGCGTGGCGAATCGCCTGCTCGGCGATATCCAGCTGGGCGACGAAGGCCGACAGCTCTTGACCGAAGGTCACCGGTGTCGCGTCCATCATGTGCGTGCGGCCGGTCTTGACCAACTGGCCGTGCCGCGCCGCCTGCTCGGCGATACCGCCAGACAGCTCGGCGATGGCCGGCAGCAGGTCGTGATGGACGGCCCGCGCGATGGCGATGTGCATGGCGGTCGGGAAGCAGTCGTTGGAGCTTTGCGCGCGATTGACGTGGTCGTTGGGATGCACCGGGCTCTTGCCTCCACGCGCTCCGCCGGCGAGCTCATTGGCGCGTCCGGCGATCACCTCATTGACGTTCATGTTGCTCTGGGTACCGCTGCCGGTCTGCCAGACCACCAGTGGAAACTGGTCGTCGTGCTGGCCATGGAGCACCTCATCGGCCGCCTGCTCGATCAGGCGTGCGATATCCGGCGGCAGATCACCGATACGGTCGTTGACCCGCGCCGCAGCCTTCTTGATCAATGCCAGCGCGTGGCATACGGCAAGTGGCATTCGCTGATCACCGATGGCGAAGTTGATCAGTGAACGCTGTGTCTGTGCGCCCCAGTAAGCCTGTTCCGGTACTTCTACAGGGCCTAGGCTATCGGTTTCGGTGCGTGTCATGCCGTACTCCATCTATGAGGTCTTCCTGTTAGGTCGTCAGCTGATGGCACTGGTTCAATGGGTAGCCTGACTGTTCCTTGAGCGATTGGAACTCCGCGCGCAGAATGTGTCCATTGAGTTCATCCATCGTTCGGCAAGGATCATCCAATGCGCGCTCTTCATACTTCCGGGCTTCGTGCCTTCGGCCTTTGTGGCGTCCTGTCGATCACACTGCTCGTGGGGCATGCCAGCGCTGACAGCCGCAGCCATGCGGCTCAGGCTGAGCGCTTTCTCGAACTGGTCAATGCCGATCGTATCGCGGTACCGGTATACGCCCAGGTTCAGCAGATGTTCGCCGAGCGGTTCGCCCAGACCCAGGCGCCGGAAAGCAAACGAGGGTTGCTGGAAAGTTACCAGTCCAAGGCCGACGCGGCGCTGGATAAGGCGATCGGCTGGGAAGAGGTCAAACCTGATCTGGTGGCACTGTACACCGAGACGTTCAGCGAGCCGGAGCTCACTCGATTGAATGAATTCTACGAATCCGAACTGGGCAAGAAGATGCTTACGCAGCTGCCGCAGCTCAACGCGCGTTCGGCGCAGGTGACCCAGACCAAGCTGCAGAATGCCGTGCCCCAAGTGAACAAATTGCTGGCTGAAATGACAGCCGAACTCGATACCCAGAAGAAGCCTTGAGGGAGCCTGTCAGGCATGTCCAAACTATTCGTCATTGAAAATACCCTGCAGGCAGCCCTGCAGCCCATGTATCTGCAGGTGCTGGATGAAAGCCACATGCACAGCCGTGGGCAGGAGACGCACTACAAGGCGGTGATCGTCAGCGAGCAATTCGCCGGCCTCAATGCGGTCAAGCGCCATCAGAAGGCATACGCCGCCATGGGCGAACTGATGCAGCAGATCCACGCGCTCGCGCTGCACACCTATACCCCCGAGGAGTGGGCGAAGCAGGGCGCAGCACCGGACTCTCCGGTCTGCGCCGGTGGACACAAATAAGCGCTGAGCAACCCACCTGGCTTTCGCTTGGTGCCTGATGCGTGTTTATTGATAGAATGCGCGCCGCGCCGGCTCACGCCGGCGTTGTCGTTTTCGCATTCCCGGTCCGCCCTTTACGTGGGTGACCACTGGAGGAAATTCCCCGCATGACCCAGAACATCGTCGTCGCGGCGCTGTACAAGTTCGTCTCCCTGCCGGACTACGTCGCGTTGCGTGAGCCCTTGCTCGAAACCCTCAATGCCAATGGCATCAAGGGTACTTTGCTGCTCGCCGAAGAAGGCATCAACGGCACGGTTTCCGGTACCCGCGAAGGTATCGATGCGCTACTCGCCTGGTTTCGCACCGATGTGCGCCTGGCTGACATCGACCACAAGGAATCCTATTGCGACGAACAGCCGTTCTATCGCACCAAGGTCAAGCTGAAGAAGGAAATCGTCACCCTCGGCGTGGAGGGCGTCGACCCCAATCAGCGTGTTGGCACCTACGTCGAGCCGCGGGACTGGAACGCACTGATCGACGACCCCGAAGTGCTGCTGATCGACACTCGCAATGACTACGAAGTGGCCATCGGCACGTTCGAAGGCGCGATCGATCCACAGACCAAATCCTTCCGTGAATTCCCCGACTACATCAAGGCGCACTACGACCCGACCAAGCACAAAAAGGTCGCGATGTTCTGCACTGGCGGCATTCGCTGCGAGAAGGCCTCCAGCTACATGCTGGGCGAAGGGTTCGAGGAGGTTTATCACCTCAAGGGCGGCATCCTTAAATACCTCGAAGAAGTGCCGCAGGAGGAGACGCGCTGGCGTGGCGACTGCTTCGTGTTCGATAACCGCGTGACCGTGCGCCACGACCTCAGCGAGGGTGATTTCGACCAGTGCCATGCCTGTCGCACACCGATATCGCTGGAGGACCGGCAATCGGAGCACTACGCTCCAGGTATCAGCTGCCCGCATTGCTGGAATACGCTCAGCGAGAAGACGCGCACCAGCGCGCGCGAGCGGCAGAAGCAGATCGAACTGGCGCTCAAGCGCAATCAGCCGCACCCGATCGGCCACAACTACCGCGAACAAGGCGCGTAGCCAAAGCCGCTTGGGCCAGATGACGGTGCGCAGTTTGCGCTCCACCCGATAGAACCGGAGCCCCTATGCGCACTCGACTGATCTATGTGATGGACCCGATGTGCTCCTGGTGCTGGGGCTTCGCGCCGGTGGTGCAGGCGTTGATTGCCCAGGCGCAGGCTCAGGGGGTCGGTGCCGATCTGGTGGTCGGCGGCCTGCGCCAGGAGCGCATCGCCATGGATCAGGCCGGCCGTGAACGCACCCTGTCCTATTGGCAGGCGGTGCACGAAGCGAGCGGGCAGCCGTTCAACTTCGATGCGGGGCTGCCGGACGGTCTGGTCTACGACACCGAGCCCGCCTGCCGAGCGCTTGTGGCGGCGCGCAGTCTCGATCCGCAGCTGGTCTGGCCACTCGTTGGGCTGATTCAACGGGCGTTTTATGTCGACGGGCGCAACGTCACGATGCCGCCGGAATTGGTTGATCTGGCTGAGGCGGCAGGCATACCCCGTATCGAGTTCGCCGACCGTTTCGACTCTCAGGCGGTGCGCGATGCCACGGCGGCTGACTTCGACTGGGCGCGGAACCTCGGCATCGCCGGCTTCCCGACCTTGCTTGCCGAGCACAACGGTCAGCTGGCGCTGTTGACCAATGGCTTCCAGCCGCTCGACGTGCTGTCACCTCTGCTGGCGCGTTGGCTGGACCATAACGCCCATGCCTGATCAGCTCAGTTGGGCGGAGATCCGCCGTCTCGCGCTGCATCATCGCAAGGCGCTGATCCTCGCCAATCTAGTTGCTGTGTTGGCAACGCTGTGCAGTGTGCCGATTCCCTTGCTGTTGCCGCTGCTGGTCGACGAGGTGCTGCTGGGGCAGGGCGATACGGCGCTGCAGATAATGGACAGGTTTCTGCCGACGGGCTGGCAGACGGCGATTGGCTATATCGGCCTGATGCTCTGCGCGACGCTGCTGCTGCGGGCCTCGGCGTTGATTTTCAACGTGCTGCAGGCGCGATTATTCGCGCGGCTGTCGAAGGACCTGGTCTACCGCATTCGGGTGCGGTTGATCGAACGGCTCAAACGTATCGCGCTGAGCGAGTATGAAAGCCTTGGCGGCGGGACGGTCGCCGCGCATCTGGTCACTGATCTGGAGACCATCGACAAATTCATCGGCGAGACCCTCAGCCGGCTGCTGGTAGCGCTGCTTTCAATTGCCGGTACGGCGGCGATCCTGCTCTGGATGCACTGGCAACTGGCGCTGCTGATCCTGCTGTTCAATCCGCTGGTGATCTACGCCACGGTGCAACTGGGTAAACGCGTCAAACACCTGAAGAAGCTGGAGAACGACAGCACCTCACTGTTTACCCAAGCGCTCACCGAAACCCTGGATGCAATCCAGGAAGTGCGGGCCGGTAATCGCCAGGGTTTCTTTCTTGGCCGGCTTGGGCTGCGCGCGCGTGAAGTGCGCGACTACGCCGTGGCCTCGCAATGGAAGACCGACGCCTCCAACCGCGCCAGTGGCCTGCTGTTCCAGTTCGGCATCGACATTTTCCGTGCCGCGGCGATGCTCACCGTGTTGTTTTCCGACCTGTCGATCGGCCAGATGCTGGCGGTGTTCAGCTACCTCTGGTTCATGATCGGGCCGGTGGAACAGTTGCTCAATCTGCAATACGCCTTCTATGCCGCCGGCGGCGCGCTCAGCCGCATCAATCAGCTGCTGGCACGTGCCGATGAACCCCAATATGTCGGCGGACAGGACCCGTTCGTGGGGCGGGACACCGTTGACATCGACGTTCGTGGGCTGCGCTTCTCCTATCAGGACGAACCGGTACTCGAAGGTCTGGACCTTTCGATCGCCGCGGGTGAAAAGGTCGCCATCGTCGGCGCCAGCGGTGGCGGAAAAAGCACCTTGGTGCAGCTGCTGCTGGGCCTGTATCAGCCGCAAGCGGGACAGATCTGTTTTGCTGGAATCGATATCAAGCACATCGGCCTGGGTACGGTACGCGACAATGTTGCGGTGGTGCTGCAGCACCCTGCGCTGTTCAACGACACGGTGCGCGCCAATCTGCTGATGGGGCGCGAACGCGACGATCAGGCTTGCTGGCAGGCGCTGGAGATCGCGCAACTGGCCGAAACCATCCGTCAGTTGCCGGCGGGGCTCGACAGCATTGTCGGTCGTTCCGGCGTGCGCCTGTCAGGTGGCCAGCGGCAACGGCTGGCGGTGGCACGGATGGTGTTGGCTGAGCCCAAAGTGGTGATTCTCGACGAGGCGACCTCCGCCCTGGATGCCGCCACCGAATATGCGCTGCATCAGGAGCTGAACCGTTTTCTGCAAGGGCGCACCACTTTGATCATCGCCCATCGCCTATCTGCGGTGAAGCAGGCCGACCGCGTCTTGGTGTTCGATGGTGGCCGCATCGCCGAGCAGGGCGACCATCTGCAGCTGATCGCCGACGGCGGGCTTTACGCCAAGCTTTATGGGCATCTGCAACAGCACTGAATGGGTGTTCCTGAAAACCACTGCACGTTCTGGCGATTAGATGGACTGATAGCTGGCTATTGGCTATCGACGCCTGGTTAAATCGCGCTGTTTTCGCGCTCAACTTTGGTCGATCACGGCCGACTTCATGACGTGCGCGTATTTTCAAGGGAATTCTCTGATGCAGTCTGTCGATATATTCACCAACCTTTCCGTGGGCAAAAAGTTGCTGTTCGGCTTTGCCATGGTGCTGCTGCTGACCCTGGGCGTCGCCGGTACCGGTTTCTTCGCCGTGGATTCGATTCTGATCCGCTCTTCTCAGACGAATCAGCTCGCCGCCATCAACGCCGCGATCCTCGCTGCGCGCGGTCAGGAGCGTGATTACGCCCTGACCCGCAGTGACGCATCCGCTGCGGCGCTGCGCGCCACGCTGGACCAGCTCAATCAACGGTTGGATGGGCTTTCCGCGATTTCTGATACTGACGAGCAGGCGTTGCTGCAGCGGATTCGAAGCGATGCAGCAGACTACGCTCAGCAATTCGACAACTATCGCGCGCTGATCGGCAAGGGCGTCGAGTTGCGCGGGAGCATGGGCGATGCCGCGCAGAAGAGTCGCGAGGAGTTCGAATACATCGAGCTGGACATGTACGACGCGGTCCGGGTGCTGCGCCTTGAAGGCGATCATCTGAAGGGCAGCGACCCGTTGACCCTTGCTGAAGCCGCTTCCGGCTTGACCAAGCGCATCCTCGATCTGCGCACATTCGAGAACGTTTTCCTCAGCAATAACGCCCAGGAGGCCGTCGATAGCTGGAACGAGACCTACGGCGATGTGACCAGGACCGGCGAAGGGCTGAAGACGTGGCTCAACGACGATCAGAAAGCCACCATGGATGGCGCACTCGCAGCGCTCGCCGCCTACGAACGGGCCTTTGCCGAGTTCCGTCGCAACCGCTCCGAGAGGATCGCCCTGGAAGGCACCATGGTCGCTCAGGCGCAGCGTGTGCTGGATACCGCCGACCAGGCTTTGGCGGGTGCCAACGAAGCGATGCAGGCTCAGCGCACCAGCGCTTACTTGCTGCTTGCAGTGATCACTGCCTTGGCCGTGATTCTCGGGCTGGGAGCGGCTATCGCCATCTCCCGCATGATCGTCCTGCCGCTACGCTACACCGTGCAGCTGGCGCAACGGGTCGCCGACGGCGATCTCACGCAGTCGGCTAAGGTCACGCGCCGCGATGAGCTTGGGCAGCTGCAGCAAACCATGTACGCCATGACGGAAAGTCTGCGTACCTTGATCGGCCGCATCGGCGGCAGCGTAGGGCAGATCGCCTCCGCCGCCGAGCAGCTGTCGGCGGTCACGGCGCAAACCAGTGTCGGTGTACAGAAGCAGCGTGAAGAGACGGATCAGGTCGCGACGGCGATGCATCAAATGGCCGCGACCGTGCAGGAAGTGGCACAAAATGCCGAGCAGGCGTCGTTGGCGGCACGTCAGGCTGATCAACAGGCTCGCCAGGGAGATCTGGTCGTCAAGGAAGCCATCGGCCAGATCGACAGCCTGTCCGGCGAAGTGGAGCATTCCGCGCATGCCATCGAAGAGTTGAACACCGAGAGTGGGCGCATCGGCAGTGTGCTCGAGGTGATTCGCGCGGTTGCCGAACAGACCAACTTGCTGGCGTTGAACGCGGCGATCGAAGCCGCCCGCGCAGGTGAGCAAGGCCGCGGCTTCGCCGTGGTGGCCGACGAGGTGCGCGCCTTGGCCCGTCGTACGCATGACTCCACCGAAGAGATCGAAGGCCTGATCGGCAATCTGCAGCGGGTCGCGCAGAAGGCCGTGGAGCAGATGCAGACCAGCCGTGAGCTGACCCAGCGTACTGTTGAATTGGCCAGCGAAGCCGGTATCGCACTCGGTCGTATCACCGACTCGGTGTCCACCATCGAGCAGATGAACCAGCAGATCGCCGCGGCGTCCGAGGAGCAGAGTGCGGTGGCCGAAAACATCACCGAGAGCGTAACCCGTGTGCGCGATATTGGTGAGCAGAGTGCCAGCGGTAGCGAGCAGACCGCTGGCGCCAGCGCCGAGCTGGCGCGTCTCGGTGTCGAACTGCAGGGAATGGTGGCGCGTTTCCGTACCTGATATCCGCGTCTTGTTGCAGCGAGGCCCCGATCATGTCGGGGCTTCGTCGTTTATGGCGCTGAACTCCTTCGAGGCTCCACCTATCTAGAACAGGAACGCGGCCCTGGTCGCACGCTGTGGAGATGCTCGATGAAGGTCGCGTCATTCCTCGCTGTCCGTTCCGGCGCCGGAGCGATCAGCCCATGAAAATCACTGCACGGGCCGCTGGCGAGTCTCGTCTGAAACAGGCGATCACCGGGCCGGCGCTGTTTCTGTTCATTCTCGGGGATGTCTTGGGCGCTGGCGTCTACGCGCTGGTGGGCAAGATTGCCGGCGAAGCGGGGGGCGCGGTCTGGGTGCCATTGCTGGTCGCCTTGGGGTTCGCGATGCTGACCGCGGCGTCTTACGCAGAACTGGTCAGCAAATACCCGAAAGCCGGTGGCGCAGCGGTGTTCGTGGAGCGCGCATTCGCCAAGCCGCTGCTGTCCTTTCTCGTGGGTTTCTGCATGCTCGCGGCTGGGGTGACCAGCGCCGCCGGGTTGTCTCTGGCGTTTGCTGGCGATTATCTGGGTGCCTTCGTCGATACACCGGCGGTGCCCACCGCACTGGCGTTCCTGGCCATCGTCGCGTTGCTCAATGCGCGTGGCATCAAGGAGTCGTTGGGGGCCAACGCGGTGATGACCGTCATCGAGGTGTCGGGCCTGTTGTTCGTCGTGGTACTGGCCGGCCGTTTCCTTTTGGGCGGGCAAGGTGAGCCGTCGCGCGTAGTGGAATTTACGCCCGGTGTTTCGCCTGCCATTGCCGTACTGGGGGCGGCGCTGATCGCGTTCTATTCGTTCGTCGGTTTCGAGGTGTCCGCCAATGTCGCCGAAGAGGTCAAAGACGTTCGGCGCAACTATCCTCGTGCCTTGTTCGGCGCGCTCCTGGCGGCCGGGCTGGTCTACATGGGCGTCGGCATGGCCGCGACGGCAGTGCTTTCCCCGGCAACGCTGGCCGATTCATCCGCGCCTTTGCTGGACGTGGTACGAGCCACCGGTTATGCCGTGCCGGATTGGCTCTTCGCGGCCGTGGCGCTGGTGGCCGTTGCCAACGGCGCGCTGCTGACCATGATCATGTCCAGCCGTTTGGCCTATGGTATGGCCGACGAAGGGCTGCTGCCTGCGCCGCTGACCCGCGTTCTGCCAAAGCGGCGCACGCCCTGGCTGGCGATAATGGGAACGACCTTGCTGGCCATGCTTCTCACCGTGACCGGTACGCTGACGGCACTCGCCGAGACCGTGGTGCTGTTGCTGCTGTTCGTCTTCATGAGCACCAATGTGGCGGTGCTGGTGCTGCGCAAGGACAAGATCGCCGAGCCGCATTTTCGCACCCCGACCGTCCTGCCCCTGTTGGCGATCCTTTCCTGTGTGCTGCTGTTGTCCCAGCAAAGCGCGGGTACCTGGCTGCGTGCTGGGCTGTTGATGGCGCTTGGCGCCTCGCTCTACGGGATCGGCCACTGGCAGAAGAGGCGTCGACGCTAGTCAATGCCGATTCAGTTCCGCGGCCCACTCGGCCAACGGCAGCGCGGGTTGCTGCTGCCATATACGTTGCCAGATCAGCTCGAGCCGGCTCATATCGCCGCGCTCGGCGGGCAGCCGCTCGACGAAGGGGATCAACTGCCAGTCTTCGCCGCTGCGCTCGGCGAGGGCGAAGCGAAAGGGGTGAAAGCCGGTCATGCCGAGCCGTAGATCGGTCACCAGCAACTGACCGTCGATCTCGTCGTAACGCAGTACGCCGCCAGTGAACCACTGCAGCCGGGCATGTTGCGGCGAATCGCGCAGGACGTCGGCGAGCCGCGCGTCACGGTCGATGCGCACCAGCTCTGGCGGCTGGTCGTCGAACCAGCTCACCAGCGCTTCGTAGTAGTCGTCATCCTGGATGATGATCACGCGCCAGAGCAGGCTGTTGAACGGCGTGGGCGCGCTGTACAGCTGGTTCGCCTGGAGACCGTGACTGGCCATCGTCTTTTCCAAGCGCTGCTCGGCCATCTGTTTGCCGGCTAGCGTGAAGGCCAGATACAGCGACGTCACGACCAAGGCCAGGACAGGCACGCGAGGGCTGTGGCCCTTCAAACCGACGATCGCCCCGGCCAGCACCGCCAGCAGCAGGGGCACGCTGTACATCGGATCGATGATGAACACGCTGGACCAGGCCACCGGCGGCGTGGTCAACGGCCAGAACAGCTGGGTGCCGTAGCTGGTGAAGGCATCGAGCAGGACATGGGTCACCAGCACCAGCCAGACCGTTAGAAACAGGCGCATGCCGCTGTAGCCCGGGTCGGGTCGTATTCGCCGGGCCAGCCAGGTTAATGCGACGGCGAGCAGGCTGAGAACGAACAGCGAGTGGCTGAAGCCCCGGTGATAGGTCATGTCGGCGACGGCATCACCGTAGTCGATCACCACGTCCAGGTCGGGCAGCGTGCCCAGTACTGCGCCATACAGCAGTGCCTTGCGGCCCTGCCAACGGCCAAGCAACGACGCTTGAACGGTGGCACCGAGAAGGGCCTGGGTAATCGAGTCCATGCGGGTTTCCATCGGCTGTGAGCACGCTACAGTAGCCGAACCGGCCCACTTGCAGCGGCTCAAAATCTTATAAAAACATGTCCGTGCGGCTTGGCTGATGGACAATACCCGCTCACCTCAACCAGCGATGGGCCGATGCTCGAGATATCCAACAGCGTGCAGCTAGCCGACAGCGAGATCGAACTGACCGCCATTCGCGCCCAAGGCGCGGGTGGGCAAAACGTCAACAAAGTCTCCAGCGCATTGCACCTGCGCTTCGATATCAACGCGTCCTCGTTGCCCGATTTCTATAAGGAACGCCTGCTGGCGTTGCGTGACAGCCGGATAACCGGGGACGGCGTCATCGTCATCAAGGCGCAGCAGTACCGCACCCAGGAGCAGAACCGCGCCGATGCCTTGGAGCGCCTCGCGGAACTGATCCGCAGCGTGGCGAAAGTCGAAAAGGCGCGGCGCCCGACGCGGCCGACGCTGGGCTCGAAAAAGCGCCGTCTCGAAGGCAAGAGCAAGCGCGGCGCGATCAAGGCCGGGCGCGGCAAGGTGGATTTCTAAAAGGAGCCGGCATTGTGGGCAGGCGCGGCGTGTGGGTACCTGCGGTTTGCCAGGATGGTGGCCTGGCGCTAACCGTCCGGGTACCGGCTGGCGCTGGCCTCGCCGTCATTCAATGGGTGCCGGTGCGTGGCTCGACGATGGTTTCCTCGGGCAGGTCGTCGTCGATGTCCGACTCGGTGGCTGCGGTCTCGGTGGTATCGCCGTCCGGAGTGTCCGGCATCAGCTCCAGCACCGTGTGGCTGGTACGCAGCATCGGTGTGAAGTGACCGTGCGGCTCGGTCACCAGATCGAACACCCGGCGTGAGCGGAAGTAGGAATAGATAGCCAGGAACGCCAGGGTCACGGCGAAGAATACCGGCAGCGCCTTGGGCCCGAAAACGCTCATCAAGCCACCAGCGACCACCGGACCGAAGGCGGCACCGAAGCCGTTGGCCAGCAGCAAGCCACTGGAGCCGGAGAGAATTTCGTCCGGGTGCAACTGGTCGACCATCTGCGCCACGGCAATGGAATAGATCGAAAAAGCCAGGCCGCCCCAGAGAAACATCATCCCCAACAGCAACGGGCCGGACGTCAGGGGTGTGATCAGGCCGCCGAGGATCGCGGCGATGGCCACGACCCAGAGCAGCACCAGGCGACGGTCATGTTTGTCGGAAAACAGCCCGATCGGCCATTGCAGCACGGCGCCCCCGAGGATGGTCACGCTCATCAGCAGGCCCACTCCGGATGCATCGAAACCGCTTTGCGATGCATAGACCGGTGCCAGTCCCCAGAAGCCGCCCAGGGTCAGTCCCGAGACCCCGGCAGCCATTAGGGGGAGTGGGGCGATTCGTGCCAGTTGCAGCAGGTCGGTAGCCGGCATGTCCGGTTGCGCGGGTTGCGCCTGGCGGGTCAGGGTGATCGGCATCAACGCAGCGCAAATGAGGATGGCCGCCAGCGCGAACAGGGTGAAATTCATCGGGCTGTCGAGGCTCAACAGCTGCTGGGCGGCAGCCAGCGCACCGAGGTTGACGGCCATGTACAAGGCGAATACCTGGCCGCGTTTTTCGCCACTGACCTGGGCGTTGAGCCAGCTCTCGATGACCATGTACAGCGTGACCAGGGCTACGCCATAGAGCAGGCGCAACACCAGCCACACCCAAGGATTGACGATCAGCACGTGCATCAGCACGGCGACCGATGCCAGGGCCGCGTAGAAGGCGAAGGTACGAATGTGGCCGACGCGGCGGATCAACGACGGTGCGAGCCAGGTGCCGACGAGGAAGCCGGCGAAGTACCCCGACATCAGCAGACCAATCATTCCGGTGGAATAACCCTCGGCGATGCCGCGCAGCGTTAGCAGCGTGTTCAGCAGTCCGTGGCCGAGCAGTAGTAATGCAACGCCGCCCAGCAGCGAGCTGATGGGGGCAAACAAGGACGTCATGGCAAACAACCCTAAGCAAAAAATCCGTGAGGGCAGGCGGCCCGGCCAGGGCAGCTTGCCGTTATAAGCTTCTGAAAAACCTCGGCTAATCCATCATTGATGGTTTCAACGCATGCAGCTTGGGCAGCGCTTTTGTCCGAGGATTCAACACGAGGCGCATTTTCCAGCGAAGCGCCTCAAACCGTTACGTCGATCGCGTCCAGCTTGCTGTCCCACGGTCGCAATTGCGGCTGGGTGCAGGTCCAGACTCGCCGTTGATGCGTAAAGCTTGGCTCAAACTTTCAGCTTTGTCCTGGTAGAAGCGTTGCGATTAGCGCACGAACGCTTCCCGGCAGGGCGTCTAGATCGCGAACCAGGATGCTGCGCTCGCGGATGGCCCAGGGTTCGTCGAGCTCGATCAGCGCCAGTTGCATGGTGCGGCTGTGACGGCGCGCGGACGATTCCGGAATGATACCGACACCGACTCCCGCCTCGATCATCCGGCACACAGCCTCGAAACTGGAGAGCTGGATGCGCAGTGAAAGGGTGCCGCCGAGCTTCTCTACCTGATCCCGAAGAAAGGCCAGTAATGTGCTGCCTTCATGAAGCCCAATGTGCTGATAGCTCAGCGTCTGTCGCAGCGTGACCCGTTTTTCCACCGCCAGCGGATGTCCGAGTGGCACCGCCAGCAGCAGACGGTCAGTGCTGAAATGCAGAATCTGTAAGCCTTCAGCCTGTACCGGCCCGGCAATGATGCCCATGTCCGTGCTGCCATCGAGCACGCCACGCACGATGTCACGGCTCAGCCGTTCCTGCAGGTCGACGGTTACACCGGGGCGCTGCGAGAGAAAACCGGCCAGTATCTCGGGTAGAAACTCGGTGACCGCCGTGGTATTGGCGAAGATACGGATATGCCCAGTCGAATCGGTGCTGTACTCGGTGAATTCGCTCTTGAGATACTCCACCTGGCGCATGATCAGCCGGGCGTGTTGCAGCAGCTTGTGTCCGGCTGGCGTCAGTTCGACGCCCCGGCTGTCGCGATAGAGCAGACGGCTTTCCAGCTGACCTTCCAACGCTTTGATACGCGCGCTGGCGGCCGCCGGTGACAGGTGTGCGCGCCGCGCGCCCTGAGTCAGGCTAGGCGACTCGGCGATATGGATAAACAGGCGAAGATCGGCCAGATCGAAGTGCATTTTGAGGGACTCGGCGAAAGTTCGGCGTTCAGCATAGCCGAACGGTGGTTTTGTTAAATGCAGATTCTCGGAACGCCAGCTGAGTTGCATGCTACGGCGAAACAAGACAGCCGGAGCCGGTAATGACCGATGTAAATGCCTGGGTAGGCCGTACCGAAGAAGTGCACGACCAACTCAGCCGCAATCTGCTGATGCGCATTGCCGCGACTCTGGGAGAGCCGACTCCGGCCCATGGCGAGCCGCTGCCGGCGCTGTGGCAATGGTGTTTTTTTCAGGAACCGGTTGTTGAAAGCGGCCTTGGCGAGGACGGTCATCCGGCAAGAGGGGGCTTCCTGCCGCCGGCTGACAACCGCAATCGCATGTGGGCCGGTGGCCGTGTCGAGTTCATCGAACCACTCGCGGCGGGTGCCGAAGCCACGCGTGTATCCACCATCAAACAGGTCGAGGAGAAGCAGGGTCGCACCGGCGCGCTGCTGTTCGTCACTGTGCAGCACGACTATCTACAGGACGGGCGGCTGGCAATCCGGGAAGAGCAGGACATCGTCTACCGCGAACCCAGTCCGCCGAAGACCCGCAGCGGCGAGCCGATGGTAGCCGGCGATTGGCGTGAGGCGGTGACGCCGACGCCGACGCTGCTGTTCCGCTATTCGGCCGTTACCTTCAACGGCCACCGCATTCATTACGACTGGCCTTATGTCACCGAAGCCGAAGGTTATTCGGGGCTGGTCGTGCATGGCCCGCTGATCGCCACACTGAGTTTGCGTGCGTTCTGTCGCGCTCATCCAGAGGCACGTCTCAAGCGCTTTTCCTATCGCGGTCTGCGTCCGTTGATCGCACCACATCCTTTCGAAGTGGGCGGGCGCATCGTCGCGCCGGGCAAGGCCGAACTCTGGGCCGGCGATCACAAGGGCCTGGCGCAAAAAGCCGACGTGGAATTCGACTGAGTAACGAATCGTAGGGTGGATCGGGACGCGCAGTCGTCGCTTTTTACATCCACCGAAGGCCCTGGGCAGTGGATCGGTAAAGCGTGATCCACCCTCCGTCTGCCGCGACAACCAGAAGTAGTGAGAACCGAGATGACGCCGAACAAGAGCGAAGAACTGAATTTCATCCGTGAAGGCGTACGCGCACTCTGCGCCGAGTTCACGGCTGAATACTGGCGCAAGATCGACGAGCAGAAGGGCTTCCCGGAAGCCTTCGTCAGCGCCCTGACCGAAGCAGGCTGGCTGTCGGCGATGATCCCGGAAGAATATGGTGGCTCGGGGCTTGGCCTGGCCGAAGCCTCGGTCATCCTTGAAGAAGTGAACCGTTGCGGCGGCAACTCCGGCACCGTGCATGGGCAGATGTACAACATGTTCACTCTGCTACGAAACGGCAGCGATGAGCAGAGGCGTTACTACCTGCCCAAGCTGGCCAGCGGCGAGCTGCGCCTGCAGTCGATGGGCGTCACCGAACCCACCACCGGTACCGACACCACCAAGATCAAGACCACCGCGGTGCGCCAAGGCGACAAGTACGTGATCAACGGCCAGAAGGTCTGGATCTCACGCGTACAGCATTCGGATCTGATGATCCTGCTGGCGCGCACTACGCCGCTGGCCGAGGTGAAGAAGAAATCCGAGGGCATGTCGATCTTCCTGGTCGATCTGCGCGAGGCCATCGGCAACGGCCTGACCGTCCAGCCGATCGCCAACATGGTCAACCATGAGACCAACGAGCTGTTCTTCGACAATCTGGAGATTCCCGCCAGCAGCCTGATTGGCGAAGAGGGCAAGGGCTTTCGCTATATCCTCGACGGGCTCAACGCCGAGCGCACCCTGATCGCCGCTGAGTGCATCGGTGACGGTCGTTGGTTCATCGAGAAATCCGCCGCTTACGCTCGCGATCGGGTGGTCTTCGGCCGGCCAATCGGGCAAAACCAGGGCGTGCAGTTCCCCATCGCCGAGGCGCATATCGAGATCGAGGCCGCTGACCTGATGCGCTGGCGCGCCTGCGAGGAATATGACGCCGGGCTCAACGCCGGAGCGGCGGCGAACATGGCCAAGTACCTGGCGGCGAAAGCCAGCTGGGAGGCGGCCAACGCCTGCCTGCAGACCCACGGTGGATTCGGCTTTGCCAATGAATACGACGTCGAGCGCAAGTTTCGCGAGACCCGGCTGTACCAGGTGGCGCCGATTTCCACCAATCTGATCCTGTCTTACGTGGCCGAGCATCTGCTCGAACTGCCACGCTCGTTTTAACCGAGCCGAACGTAGGGTGGAAAACGGCGAAGCCTTTTCCACGCGTTTCGAACAGGCGACACGGTGGCGGAAAAGGCCTTACGACCATTTCCGCCAGAGGGCACGCGAAGGAGTCATGCCATGCAAATCGACCACCTCGACCATCTGGTCCTCACCGTCGCCGATATCGATGCGATTGTGGACTTCTACAGCCGCGTGCTCGGTATGCAGGCGCTGACCTTCGGCGAAGGCCGCAAGGCGCTCGCTTTCGGCCAGCAGAAGATCAACCTTCACCAGGCCGGGCGCGAGTTCGAACCCAAGGCGGAACGGCCCACCCCTGGATCAGCGGATCTCTGTTTCATCGTCGCCACGCCGGTGGATGCAGTTGTTGCTCACCTCGAACGCCAGGGCGTAACGATCGTCGAGGGTCCGGTGCAGCGCACCGGCGCAACCGGGCCTATCCGCTCGGTATATGTGCGCGATCCCGATCTCAATCTCATCGAGCTATCCAACCGACTGGCCAATTCCTCGACCAACCCACTGGAGGCTGCGTCATGAGTCAGCATACCCAGGCGCTCACCGAATTCCTTGCCGGGCTGCGCTACGAGCAAATTCCCGATGCGGTGCTGGCGCGCACCGAAGACCTATTCCTCGACTGGTTCGGTTCAGCACTGGCCAGCGCGGGCTCGCATCCGATTCCGTTGTTCGAGCGTTATGCTGCCTGCATGGGCCCGGCTGATGGCCCGGCACGGATCTTCGTCAATCGCCGCGGCAGTTCTGCCTATTTCGCCGCACTGGTGAACGGGGCCAGCTCGCACCTCGTCGAGCAGGACGACCTGCACAACAGCTCGGTGCTGCACCCGGCAACGGTGGTGTTTCCCGCTGCACTGGCCGCCGCCCAGGATCTCGGCAAGTCCGGCCGCGAGCTGCTGCTGGCGTCGATCGCAGGCTACGAAGCCGGTATTCGCATCGGTGAGTTCCTCGGTCGCTCGCACTACCGGATCTTCCACACCACCGCGACCGTCGGCACCCTTGCGGCGGCCGTGGCAGTGGGCAAGCTGCTGAATTTCGATCAGCGACAGTTCAACCACCTGCTAGGAAGCGCCGGCACCCAGGCCGCCGGGCTCTGGGAGTTCCTCCGTGATGCTGCCGACTCCAAACAGCTGCATACGGCCAAGGCGGCCGCTGACGGTCTGCTGGCCGCCTACCTGACCGCCGACGGCCTGACGGGGGCGCAGGACATCCTCGAAGGCGAGCAGGGAATGGGGGCCGGAATGTCCAGCGATGCCGACCCGAGCAAGCTGTCGGACCGCCTCGGCACGCGCTGGGCGCTGGCGGAAACCTCCTTCAAATATCACGCCTCGTGCCGTCATACCCATCCGGCCGCCGATGCTTTGCTAGAGCTGATGCAGCGAGAAGGGCTCAAGGCAGAGGACATCGCCAGCGTCACCACCCGCGTGCATCAGGGTGCTATCGACGTGCTCGGCCGAGTGGTGGTGCCGCAGACGGTGCACCAGGCCAAGTTCAGCATGGGCACCGTGCTCGGATTGATTGCCCTGTACGGCAAGGCCGGGCTGACCGAATTCCATACTCACGCGCTCAGCGACACGCGTGTCGGCGAGTTTCGCGAGAAGGTTTCGATGCTGCTCGATCCCGAAGTCGATGGTGCCTATCCGTCGCGCTGGCTAGGCCGCGTGACGGTGCAGACCACGGACGGCCGCACCCTGAACGGGGCGATCGACGAACCCAAGGGCGATCCGGGAAACACCCTCAGCCGCGACGAGCTGGAAGACAAGTTTCGCCACCTGGTGCAGTTCTCCGGTGCGCGAAGCGATGACGAGGCGGGCGTGCTGATCGACAAGGTCTGGCGGCTGCGCGAGCTGCAGCGGCTGGACGCGCTGGCCTGAATCGTAGGGTGGGTGATGGCGAGGCCTCACCCACCAGTGCAGCGCCAGCTTCGCAGAGAATTGAACCGACGCGTGGAAAAGGCTTCGCCGTTTTCCACCCTACGCCGAATTTGCAGGAACCGAACATGAACGACACCCAAGCCAAACCCCGCCCACTCGATGGCATCACCGTGGTTAGCCTCGAGCACGCCATTGCCGCGCCGTTCTGTACGCGTCAATTGGCGGACCTGGGTGCTCGGGTGATCAAGATCGAGCGTCCAGGGGCTGGAGATTTCGCCCGTGGTTACGACGAACGCGTCGATGGCCTGGCCTCACATTTCGTCTGGACCAACCGCTCCAAGGAAAGCCTAACGCTCGATGTGAAACAGGATGCTGCCGGCGAGGTTCTCGAACAACTGTTGAACAATGCTGATGTGTTGGTGCAAAACCTCGCACCTGGCGCTGCGGCGCGCATGGGACTGTCGTTCGAATCCTTGCACGAGCGCTTTCCACGGCTGATCGTCTGCGACATCTCCGGCTACGGCGAAGGCGGCCCTTACGAACAGAAGAAGGCCTACGACCTGCTGATCCAGAGTGAGGGGGGATTTCTCTCGGTCACGGGTGGCCCAGGCGAGACCGAGATGGCCAAGGCCGGTTGTTCAATCGCCGACATCGCCGCCGGCATGTATGCCTACACCGGGGTGCTGTCGGCATTGATGCTGCGTGACAAGACGGGCGAGGGCAGCCGGGTGGATGTGAGCATGCTGGAAAGCCTGGTGGAATGGATGGGCTACCCCTTGTACTACGCCTACGACGGCGCACCGCCGCCACCGCGTGCCGGTGCCGCCCACGCCACCATCTATCCCTACGGACCGTTCCCCGCCGGGGATGGCGGTACCGTGATGCTTGGCCTGCAGAACGAGCGCGAATGGCAGATGTTCTGCGACAAGGTACTGCTGCGCCCTGAACTGGCCGTCGACGAGCGCTTTTCCGCCAATTTCAAGCGTTCGGAAAACCGCTCGGCGCTGCGCACGATCATTGTCGAGACGTTCTCGTCCTTGAGTGCCGAACAGGTGATCGAGCGCCTCGAGGCGGCTTCCATCGCCAACGCCCACGTCAATGACATGGCGAGCGTCTGGGCGCATCCGCAGCTCAAGGCCCGTCAGCGTTGGAGCGAGGTGGAAAGCCCGTCCGGGCGGTTGCCGGCGCTCCTGCCGCCGGGTCGCAATACCGCATTCACGCCGCGCATGGATCCGATTCCCGCGCTCGGCCAGCACACCGATGCACTGCTCGCCGAACTCGGCTATGCGCCAGCCGATATCCAGCGACTCCATGAGCAGGGTGCGGTGTAGCGCTGCGTATAGCCGTCAGAACTTTCAGACTACGAGACCTTTCCATGAACCCAGGCATCATCCGTTCCGCATTGTTCGTCCCGGCCACGCGCCCGGATCGAATCCCCAAGGCGCTGGCGACGGGGGCCGATGCGGTGATCGTCGATCTTGAGGACGCCGTCGCTGAAGGTCTGAAGGCTCAGGCGCGGGCCGATCTGGAGGCTTTTCTCGCGACCGATCCGTCTGCGCGGGTGCTGGTCCGCATCAACGCGCCGGGACATGCGCAGCAAGCCGAGGATCTGAAGCTGTGCGCCGCGCACCCAGGTGTTATCGGCATGCTCCTGCCCAAGGTAGAGAGCGCTGATCAGGTCGCGGCGGTTGCGGCCGCTGGTAAGCCGGTCTGGCCGATCGTCGAAAGTGCCCGTGGGCTGGCTGGGCTGGCTGAAATAGCGGCGGCCGCCGGTGTCGAGCGTTTGTCTTTCGGGGCGCTGGATCTGGCGCTGGACCTTGGTCTTGCCAGCGGCACGCCGGCCGCTGAGCGCATCCTCGATCAGGCGCGCTATGCGCTGCTGCTGCATTCACGTCTGGCGAATCTGGCGCCACCGCTGGACAGCGTATTTCCGGATATCAAGAACCTGCACGGCCTCGCCCAGGCTGTCGCCGACGCCCGCGACATGGGCTTCGGCGGGCTGCTGTGCATCCACCCCAGCCAGGTGGCTGTGGTGCACGACACGCTGATGCCCGGCGCCGACGAACTGGCCTGGGCTCAACGCGTCCTCGCGGCCGGTGCGTCCGACGGCGGGGTCTTCGTGGTGGACGGGCAGATGGTCGATGCTCCGGTGGTCGGCCGTGCCCGCTGCCTGCTGCAACGTGCCGGGCGGGCGGTTCCCTGACCGTCGCCATCGCCTGCAAACGTACCAACCGACAAAAACAAAAGGGGTACTCGCAAAATGTTGAAAATCAGTCTCAAGGCGCTCGTATGCGCGCTTTCCGTCTCTTTCGTCGGCCTTGTTCAGGCGGAGCCGATCACCATCAAGTTTTCTCATGTCGTAGCGGACAATACGCCCAAGGGGCAGGGCGCCCTGCTGTTCAAGAAGCTCGCCGAAGAACGCCTGCCGGGCCAGGTCAAGGTCGAGGTCTACCCCAACTCGTCGCTGTTCGGCGACGGCAAGGAGATGGAGGCGTTGCTGCTCGGCGACGTGCACATGCTGGCGCCGTCGCTGGCCAAGTTCGAGCATTACGCCAAGGCAATCCAGATCTTCGATCTGCCGTTCCTGTTCGATGACCTGGCCGCTGCCGACCGCTTCCAGAGCAGTCCGCAGGGCCGGGCGCTGCTGACCGCGATGGAGGACAAGAACATCACGGGCCTGGCCTATTGGCATAACGGAACCAAACAGATGTCGGCGAACAAACCGCTGCGCGAACCGAGCGATGCACGCGGACTCAAATTCCGCGTGCAGGCGTCGCAGGTGCTGGAGGAGCAGTTCAAGGCGGTTCGCGCCAACCCGCGCAAGATGAGCTTCGCTGAGGTGTATCAAGGCTTGCAGACAGGGGTCGTGAATGGCACTGAGAACACCTGGTCGAACTACGAGAGCCAGAAGGTGCATGAAGTACAGAAGTACATCACCGAGTCCGATCACGGCCTGATCGATTACATGGTCATTACCAATACGCAGTTCTGGAAAGGTCTACCGGATGACGTGCGCAGCGAACTGGAGCAGGTCATGGTCGAGGTTACCGCCGAGGTGAATCGTCAGGCGGATGAACTCAACCAGAAGGCCAAACGCACCATTGCCGCATCAGGCAAGAGCGAAATCATCCAACTGACCCCTGAAGAGCGCGGCCAGTGGCGCGAGGCGATGCGACCGGTGTGGAAGAAGTTCGAAAACGAAATCGGTGCCGATTTGATCAAGGCAGCCGAGGCGGCCAACCAGCCGTAAATCGAATCGGAGCCGCATGCTGAGACATGCGGCTCCGATTCGGGTCGACAGATGGCTTGACGTTCGTGCGGTCCGCCCAATGTGCGTCGAGGTCGCGCCGAGCGGCGATGGCGGATAACTCAGTGCCGTGGACTCTCTTCCGGCATGCTCAGCAGCTGTTTTTCCATGTTCCAGTCGAACGGCTCGTCGTTCTGCTCGGCGTCGTAACGGCGCTCTTCCAGCTTCTGGAAGATTTCGATCTCCTCGTCCGGCATGAAGTGCAGGCAATCGCCGCCGAAGTACCACAGCAGATCGCGTGGGACCAGATGGGCGATCTGTGGGTAACGGTGGAACACCTGGCAGATCATGTCCTGGCCCATGTGCCGTTCTTCCGGCACGTTCTGTAGGTTCATGATCAGCTCGTCGAAGCGCTCGAGGAACAGCGCATGGCTTTCTTCCGATACCTGCTCGGTTTCACCCATGGCAAGCAAAATGCCACGCAGATGGGCCAGCAGTGCCAGGTTGTGATCGTGATAGGGGTTGGCCATGGTTCACCTGTGTCGGGTTGGGCGCGGGATTATAAGGCGCCGCGCGAGTTATTGGGGGCCTGTCCAATTGACTCGACAGCATCGGCTGGGTTCGGTGCAGGCGATGGAATGGCTGCCTTGCAAGGTGTCTACGGTGGGGTCCGCTGCGGTGTTACGGGGAGATTAGGCTCCCCGTGCGGTGACGGCTCAGCGGATTTTTCCGGGGCTCGGCTCCAGCTCCTCCTTGGCGAAGTCGTCGACGCTGATGACCTTGCGCCGCGCCGCTTCGGCGCGGGTCAGTAGCTTTGTTTCCTGCTCGTCGAGCACTCCGGCTGCCAGGGCCGCGCTGATCGGGTCTTGTCCGGCGGTGGGCTTGAATTCGCCTTTCTTGAGCGCCGCATGCAGCTTCTTCTGCAGCGGTTGCGCGCTAGCCAGTGTGTCAAAGGCGTCCCGCAGCGCGCCGAGGGCCTGATCGGTGCCTTGCGGGCGGTAGACCCCTTCGAGGATCTGCTCGAGAGCCGGGTCGCCTTCGGGACGTCCGAGGATAGCCGCCACCTCGGCTGCCAGCGCATCGGAAGGGCCTTTGTGCCGCGCGCCGAACGGGAAGATCAGGACCTGCAGCACACCGCCGAGCAAACGGTTGGGGAAGTTGGCCAATGTGCCGGCCAACGCCTGCTCCGCTTTGCACAAGCAATCCTCCAATGCCCAACGCAGCAGCGGTGCTTGCTCGGATGGATGGCCTAGGTCGTGATAGCGCTTGAGCGCGGCGGAGGCCAGATACAGATGGCTGAGCACGTCGCCGAGTCGTGCCGACAGGCGTTCGCGGCGCTTGAGTTCACCGCCCAGGAGCATCATGGAAAGGTCGGCGAGCATGGCGAAAGCGGCTGCAATACGGTCCAGCGCGCGGAAATACGGCCGGGTCAGGTCGGTGCCCGGTGCTTTGCCGAACAGGCCGAAGGTCAGCCCGAGCACCAACGTGCTGGCCGTGTTACTGACAGCGAAGCCGATGTGTTGCATCAGCAGGCTGTCGAATTTCTTCACCGCGGCGTCACGATCGGGTTCGTGAACCAGCTCCATCTCGCGCAGCACGAAGGGATGGCAGCGGATCGCGCCCTGGCCGAAGATCATCAGGTTGCGCGATAGGATGTTCGCGCCTTCGACGGTGATGGAGATCGGTGCCGAAAGCCACAGGCGGCCGAGGTAGTTGCTCGGTCCCATGATGATGCCCTTGCCGCCGTGAATATCCATGGCGTCGGTGACGCACTCGCGGCCACGTTCGGTCAGGTGGTATTTGAGGATGGCCGAGAGCACTGACGGCTTTTCGCCCAGGTCGACCGCATTGGCCGTCAGGATCCGGGCGCTGTCCATCAGCCAGGCGTTGCCGCCAATGCGGGCGAGGGGTTCCTGAATACCTTCGAATGCCGCCAGGGGCACGTTGAACTGCTCGCGAATCTGCGCATAGCGGCCACAGACGTAACTGCACGTCTTGGCGGCACTGGCACCGGTCGCCGGCAGCGAGATGGAACGACCGACGGACAGGCAGTTCATCAGCATCATCCAGCCTTTGCCGATCATGTCGCGTCCACCGATGATGGCTTCCAGCGGTACGAATACGTCCTTGCCCCAGTTCGGCCCGTTCATGAAGGCCGCGCCCAGCGGGAGATGACGGCGGCCGATCTCGACGCCGCCGGTGTCGGTTGGGATCAACGCCAGGCTGATGCCGAGTTCTTCCTCATCGCCGAGTAGATGCTCGGGATCGTAGGTCTTGAAGGCGACGCCCAGCAGCGTCGCGACCGGGCCGAGGGTGATGTAGCGTTTTTCCCAATTCAGGCGCAGGCCGATGACTTCTTCACCTTGCCATAGGCCTTTGCAGATCACGCCGCTGTCGTTCATCGCTCCGGCATCTGAACCGGCATAGGGGCCAGTCAGCGCGAAACAGGGGATGTCCGTGCCGTTGGCCAGGCGCGGCAGGTAATGGTTGCGCTGCTCCTCGGTACCGTAGTGCAGCAGCAGCTCGGCCGGGCCGAGCGAATTGGGCACCATCACGGTACTGGCGAGATCGCCGCTGCGGGTGGCCAGCTTCATCACGACCTGTGAGTGGGCAAAGGCTGAAAAGCCCTTGCCACCGTATTCCTTGGGAATGATCAGGGCGAAGAAGCCTTCGGCCTTGATGTAGTCCCAGGCTTCTTGCGGAAGGTCCAGACGCTGGCCGATGTCCCAGTCATTGACCATGGCGCACAGCGTTTCCGTGGGCCCGTCGATGAAGGCCTGTTCTTCCTCGGTGAGCGTCGCCTTGGGATAGCCGAGCAGGGTGTCCCAGTTGGGCCGACCGCTGAATAGCTCACCGTCCCACCAAACGCTACCGGCGTCGATGGCATCGCGTTCGGTGTCGGAAATCGGCGGTAGGACCTTCTTGAACCAGTCGAACATCGGACCGCTGAAATATTTGATGCGCAGGTCGGTGACCAGCAGCGGCACCGCGACGGCGATCAGCATGAGCCAGAGGATCAACATCAGCCAGGCCGGGGTTTCGTCGGCTGCGCCCATGAGCACCAAATACGCCGCAACGATGGCCAACGCGGGGACGGGTGAGACACGCAGATGGGCGATCACGGCGATGCCGAGCAGTAACACGAGCAACCAGAGCAGGGTCATGTGGTTTCCTTGTTCAGCGAATGGCGTCTTACTTGAGCATAGGCTCTGGATGTAACCCGGAAAAGAGACCGGTTGACGCGATGGGTTTCAGATAATGACCGGAGCGGACAAGGCGAGTTCGGAATGACTGGAGTGGGGCACGGCGATCAGGTTATCAGCCTCTGTGCTGGCGGTGGGTGCTCTCGTTCGTTCTGGTTGGAGTGATCCATCGGTTGCAATTGCGCCGCGGTGCCCTTATCTAATCTGAATCTCTCCGCGTTGTGTGCATTTTTTATGAGTACTGCTCTGTCCATTCGGCAGTTGACCAAGATTTACGGAAATGGCTTCGAGGCCCTCAAGGGTATCGACCTGGATGTGGCTGAAGGCGATTTCTTTGCATTGTTGGGCCCCAATGGCGCCGGAAAGTCCACCACCATCGGCATCCTTTCCACGCTGGTGAACAAGACGGGCGGAACGGTCAACGTGTTTGGCCATGATCTGGATCGCGATCCCTCCGGGCTCAAGCGTTGCCTGGGCGTGGTGCCGCAGGAATTCAATTTCAACCAGTTCGAAAAGGCGTTCGACATCCTCGTCACGCAGGCCGGCTACTACGGCATTCCATCCAAGGTGGCCAAGGAGCGTGCCGAGCAATACCTCAACCAGCTGGGCCTGTGGGACAAGCGCGATGTGTCTTCGCGCATGCTATCCGGTGGTATGAAGCGGCGTTTGATGATCGCCCGTGCGCTGATTCACCGGCCGCGTCTGCTGATCCTCGACGAGCCCACCGCTGGCGTGGATATTGAGTTGCGCCGTTCGATGTGGTCGTTCCTCACCGAGCTCAACCGCGAAGGCATCACCATCATTCTCACCACGCATTATCTGGAAGAGGCCGAGCAGCTGTGCCGCAATATCGGCATCATCGACCACGGCCAGATCGTCAAGAACACCAGCATGCGCGAGCTGCTCAAGCAGCTGCACGTCGAGACCTTCCTGCTGGACCTCAAGGAGTCGCAGCTCGTGCCGCCGGAGCTGGGCCATTACCCGGCGAGGTTGGTCGATCACCATACGCTTGAGGTACAGGTGGATAAAAGCCAAGGCGTCACCGACCTGTTTCGAATGCTCTCGGCCCAGGGCATCGAGGTGCTGAGCTTGCGCAACAAGACCAATCGGCTGGAGGAGTTGTTCGTTTCGATGGTGGAAAACAACCTGCCCAAGGTGGCCAAATGAACGCGGAATTTCGGCCCAATCTGGTTGCTCTGCAAACCATCGTCCATCGCGAGATTCGTCGTTACACGCGCATCTGGCCGCAGACCTTGCTGCCTCCCGCGATCACCATGGTGTTGTACTTCGTCATCTTCGGAAATCTGATCGGCGAACGGATCGGTGAGATGGGCGGTTTCACCTACATGGAATATATCGTGCCGGGGCTGATCATGATGTCGGTGATCACCAATTCCTACAGCAACGTGGTGTCGAGCTTTTTCAGCAGTAAATTCCAACGCTCTATCGAAGAACTGCTGGTTTCGCCGGTGTCGCCGCATGTGATTCTCATCGGTTTTGCGCTGGGCGGGATCACCCGCGGGCTAGCGGTTGCGTTGATCGTCACGTTGCTATCGATGTTCTTCACTGACCTGCAGGTCCATCATCTGGGCGTGACGCTGCTGGTGATCACGCTGACCTCGACGATCTTCGCTCTGGGCGGTTTCATCAACGCGGTGTTTGCTCGCAATTTCGATGACATCTCGATCATTCCGACCTTTGTGCTGACGCCCTTGACCTACCTGGGTGGTGTCTTCTATTCGATCACGCTGCTGTCGCCGTTCTGGCAGACCTTGTCGCTGGCCAACCCCATCCTGCATATGGTCAATGCGTTCCGCTACGGCATTCTCGGGGTATCGGACATCCGCATTGGGATCGCGATCAGCTTTATGGCGGTGGCTGCGGTAGTGATGTACCTGTGGTGCATCCGCTTGCTCAACAGCGGCCGTGGAATGCGTCAATAACTTATGAGGCTGGGCTCCCGCCTGGCCCGTGACGATGCCAGCGGGGGATTGCGCGGTGATAAACGTGGCGGGAACCGATACACTTGCGGTCATTTTTCGTACAGGTTCCTTTCATGCAGCACCCCGCCGAACTCTCGCCGCTGGGCAAGTCCAGCGCTTATGTCGCGACCTACAGCCCGGAGCAGCTATTTCCGATTCCCCGCGCGCCCAAGTGGGCTGAATTGGGGCTGACAGCCGACACCTTGCCCTATCGCGGCGTGGACATCTGGAATTGCTACGAGCTGTCCTGGCTGCTGCCGTCCGGCAAGCCCGTGGTCGCCATCGGTGAGTTCAGCATTCCATCGGACTCGCCGAATATCATCGAATCCAAGTCGTTCAAGCTCTATCTGAATTCACTGAACCAGTCGGTGTTCGACAGCCGAGAGGCCCTTGTGGAGGTCATGACGAGGGATCTGTCGGCCGCGGCCGGCAAGCCGGTCGGCGTGCGCTTGCGGACGTTGGAGGAGGTTGCCCGGGAGGGGATTGCATCGCCGGCGGGGCGCTGCATCGATGAGTTGGATATCGCCATCGAACATTACGACTCGCCACGAGCCGATCTGTTGAGCTGTGACCCGGGCCGCCGGGTCGAGGAGTGCGTCTTCAGCCATTTGTTGAAATCCAACTGCCCTGTTACCGGTCAGCCAGATTGGGGGACGGTGGTCATCCAGTACCGTGGCGCGGCGCTGGATCACGGCAGTTTGCTTGCGTATCTGGTGAGCTTCCGCCAACACGCGGACTTTCATGAACAATGCGTGGAGCGCATCTTCCTCGACTTGCAGCGGTTGCTGACGCCGGAACAGCTGAGCGTCCATGCCCGCTATGTCCGCCGCGGTGGGCTGGATATCAACCCCTACCGCAGCACCGATTTCGACGCGCCGAGCAATGGACGGCTGGTCCGGCAATAACAGGCGAACGCTTGAGCGTGGTTCTCCACGCTCCTCGATGGCTTCGGGGTGGTTGGCTGCGTTTCCGCTCAGATTCCCATATTGGCCAACGTCTGCATGATGTTGCGCAATGTCATGGCGGTATTGGGATGGCTGACCTCGAAACGCTCCACCGCCAGGTTGACGCCATCGACCAGCGAGTCGTTCTGGTCCACCACGCCCTGGTTCGCCAGGCGAAGCTCGATGTCGTGGGCGATCGCCTGTAGCGATGCGCGCTCGTCTTCGGTCAGCGGTGTGTCCTGGGCCAGCTGACTACGCAACTCGGCAAGCTGCGACTGCAGATCATGTTCCGGCATATTGCATCCCTCTGTGGTTTCGGGGCGACGAGTCGCCAGCAATCGATAAATGAAGGGTAAACCAGCGGTTTGGCATTGTCTTTTCTTTGATGACACACAAAGCCGTGAAGTTCGTTGCCGTTCCGCATGTCCGGGCGCTGCCGGAAACGGATGGAAAGGATTTATACTGCTGCGCTTTGACGGGCAGACGCCACCATTCGAATAAGGGGAAGGCCGTGATGCGACTGATCGATAAGGACTGGATCGGATATTTCAGAATGACCCTCGTTGCGGCGCTGACGCTGGTTGGCGCTTCGTCTCTCCAGGCCGCTGAGGAAGATCCCTGGGAGGGCGTCAACCGTGTGGTGTTCAGGTTCAACGACACGCTCGACACCTATACCCTCAAGCCGCTTGCGCAGGGCTACCAGAAGGTCACGCCGAACTTTCTCGAAGACGGTATCGGCAACGTGTTCAGCAACCTTGGCGACGTGGTGGTGCTGACCAACGGTTTGCTGCAAGGCAAAGTCCGTGATGCCGGCATCGACACGAGCCGCATCCTGTTCAATAGCACCTTCGGCGTGCTGGGCTTCTTTGACGTCGCGACCCGCATGGGCCTGCAGAAGAACGACGAGGACTTCGGCCAGACCCTGGGCGCCTGGGGGCTGGGCAGCGGCCCCTACGTCGTGCTGCCACTGCTTGGGCCGAGCACTGTGCGCGACGCGGCGGGGCGTGTACCCGATTCTTTCCTGCAGCCCTATCCCTACATGGATCACATCCCGACCCGCAACGTGACGCGCGCGGTGAACGTGGTTGACCTGCGCGCCGGTCTGCTCTCGGCCGAGAAGATGATTACTGGCGACAAATACGTCTTCGTCCGCAATGCTTATTTGCAGAACCGTGAATTCCGCACAATGGACGGCCAGGTCGAAGACGACTTCTGATCGAGGCGGGCATCCTGGCCCGCTCTGTCAGCCCACGCATTGGGCCGTGGGGCCTGGAAATCATACATTCGTGACCCGCTTAGCTCATCGAAAGGATGGCCAGCCCCAGGCTCTGCCGCCCGTCTTCGTGGGTGTCGACCCGTACCACCTCGGTTTCCGCCTCCAGACCCTTCAGCTCCTTGTGTTCGGAAGGGATATGCACCTGAACCTTATCGCCGATTTGCAGGTGTGTCGCTGCAAGCACCTGCATGCCGGTGCTTGAAAGATCCTGGCCGATCGCGTCGTAGTGCTGCCCGTTATGGGTGAGGGTGATCGCGGTCTCGATCTGCATGCGGATGAAATCGCGTTTTTCGCTGTAGTCCCGATCACTCTGGGTCATTGTTTCGTCCTCTGAGTTCTGCTTGCGCTCGTTCTTATAACGCCCGCCAATTCGGCCTGTAAAGCACAGACGGAGCGGCGGTGCTCGGCTTGAAACGCAGTTCGTATGGGAGTACCGTCTGCGCCTTGAAAAGATCCCTTGCCCAGCGCCCGCGCGGGGCCGATGCTTTCGCCAATCATCCTGGCGATACCGCCTGGTAGGAACATGCACAACCCAAGCGCGACCCTGCTGATCATAGATGACGACGATGTGGTACGAGCCAGTTTGGCCGCCTATCTGGATGACAGTGGTTTCAAGGTCCTGCAGGCGCCCAATGGGCGGCGGGGCATGGAGCTGTTTGACGCCGAGCGTCCTGACTTGGTGATCTGCGATCTGCGTATGCCGCAGATGGATGGCCTGGAGCTGATCCGGCTGATCAGCGAGCGTCAGGTCGACCTTCCGGTTATCGTCGTGTCCGGCGCCGGTGTGATGAGCGATGCGGTGGAAGCCCTGCGTCTGGGTGCGGCCGATTACCTGATCAAGCCTCTCGAAGACCTGGCGATGCTGGAACATTCGGTTCGCCGGGCGCTCGATCGCTCACGCTTGCGCCTGGAGAACCGACGCTATCGTGAGCAGCTGGAAACGGCCAATCGCGATCTGCAGGCCAGCTTGCACCTGTTACAGGAAGATCAGGATGCTGGTCGCCAGGTACAGATGAACATGCTGCCGGTGACGCCGTGCAGCCTCGACGATTTCAACTTCGCCCATCAGATCATTCCGTCGCTTTACCTTTCCGGTGATTTCGTCGACTACTTTCGCGTCGACGAGCACCGCATCGGCTTCTATCTGGCCGACGTTTCTGGCCATGGAGCCTCTTCGGCATTCGTCACGGTCCTGCTGAAGTTCATGACCACGCGCTTGCTGTACGAGTCTCGGCGGGGCGGAACTCTGCGTGCGTTCAAGCCGTCCGAGGTGCTCGATCACATCAACCGTGGGCTGATCAACTGCAAGCTTGGCAAGCACGTGACGATGCTGGGTGGAGTGATCGACCAAGAGCGCAACGTGTTGCATTACAGCATCGGTGGGCACCTTCCGATGCCGGTGCTCTACACCGGCGAAAAGGCTAAATATCTCGAAGGGCGGGGCTTGCCGGTTGGCCTGTTCGTCGAGGCGACCTACGATAATTATGAAATCGAACTCCCGGAGTCGTTCAGCCTGACGCTGCTTTCCGATGGCATCCTGGACCTTTTGCCGGGCGACGCCCTCAAAGATAAGGAAGCAGGATTGCCCGGCCTGATTTGCGAAGCAGGCGGTACGCTGGAAGGACTTCAGCGAGTATTTGGCTTGGCCGATCTAGAGGATATGCCTGATGACATCGCGTTGCTGGTATTGAGCAGGAACCTTGCATGAGCACTGGTAAAATCCAGTTCGCTGAGCAGGACGGTACGTTCGTTCTCAAGTTCGTCGGCGAAATCCGCCTGACACTCTGCTCGGCGTTGGATGCAACGATCGAGAAGATTTTTTCGTCGCTGGATTTCTCATCGATTGTTATCGATCTCACCGAGAGCCGTAGCATCGACAGCACGACGCTTGGACTGCTGGCCAAACTCTCGATTCTCTCGCGACAGAAGGTCGGCATGTTGCCGACGCTGGTAACCACGCACGCCGACATCACCCGTCTGTTGCAGTCGATGGGCTTCGATCAGGTATTCAATATCGTCGACCAGCCGCTGCCATCGCCTGAACAGCTCGCTGATCTGCCGAGCCAGGACCAGTCGGAAGAAGTGGTGAAGAACAAGGTACTTGAGGCTCACCGCATCCTGATGAGCCTCAATGAATCCAATCGCGAGGCGTTTCGCGACCTCGTGACGGCGCTGGAACGCTCCTGATCAGCGCTTTGCCTTCAGCAGCGCCTCGAGCTTCTCCTGATCGCGCGCGAACTGGCGAATACCCTCGGCCAGTTTCTCTGTCGCCATCGGATCCTCATTCAATCCCCAGCGGAAGCCGTTTTCATCCAATGCGATGCGCGGCTCCGATGCGCGACCCGGCGAGAGCTTGCGCTCCAGCGGCCCTTCGTCCTGAGCCAGCTGGCTGAGCAGTTCGGGGCTGATCGTCAGGCGGTCGCAGCCCGCCAAGGCTTCGATTTGACCGGTATTACGGAAGCTCGCCCCCATCACCACGGTCTTGTAGCCGTGCGCCTTGTAATAGTCGTAGATACGGCTGACTGACTGCACGCCTGGGTCTTCATTGCCTGTGTAGTCTCGACCTTCGTTCTTCTTGTACCAGTCGTAGATGCGACCCACGAACGGCGAGATGAGAAACACACCAGCTTCGGCGCAGGCCACGGCCTGGGTAAAGCAGAACAGCAGGGTCAGATTGGTCTGGATGCCGGACTTTTCCAGGTGCTCGGCGGCACGGATACCTTCCCAGGTAGAGGCCAGCTTGATCAGTACGCGATCACGGGATACGCCGGCCTGCTCATACAGACCGATCAGGCGCTCGCCGCGCTGGACCATCGCTTCGGTATCGAAGGAAAGCCGTGCATCGACCTCGGTGGAAATGCGCCCGGGAATCAGCTTGAGCACTTCCTGGCCGACCGCAACGGCAAACAGGTCGCAGCCCAGACCGATATCGCCAGCGCAGCGCGACATTGCTGAGTGCAGATGTTCGGCGTAGCGGGGCAGGGCAGCGGCCTTGAGCAGCAGCGATGGGTTGGTGGTGGCGTCTACCGGTTGCAGACGGGCAATGGCATCGAGATCGCCAGTGTCGGCGACAACGGTGGTGAACTGCTTGAGGTGTTCCAGCTTGGATGTCATGGGGGCGCTCTATCCTCTGAGTTGGCATGACCTTAACCCGAGGCCACCGAGCCGCTCAATAAGCGGATGGTTCGGGCGGACTGCACTTGGATTGAAAATGTACCCGGGTGTTCCTTGAATATTATCAGTGGCCTTCGAGCAGGCTGGTCGCCTGATCCAGCAGGGCCAAAGGCTCTTTGGCTTTGTGGATATCGACTGAGAGCAGTTGGCGAAAACGCCGTGCGCCGGGGAAGCCTTGGCCGAGGCCCAATACATGACGAGTGATGTGATGCATCGAACCGCCAGCATCTAGATGCCGCTGAATATAGGGTCGCATCCGCCGCAGCGCATCGGCGCGGCTGATGACAGGTTCCTGGCTGTTGAATAACCGGGCGTCCACCTGCGCCAGCAGATAGGGGTTGTGATATGCCTCGCGGCCGAGCATCACGCCATCGAAGCGTTGCAGATGCGCTTCGCATTCATCCAGTGTTTTGATCCCGCCGTTGAGGATGATTTCCAGATCCGGGAAATCCTCTTTGAGCTGGCCCGCGACGTCATAACGCAGGGGCGGGACTTCGCGATTTTCCTTTGGCGACAGCCCTTCGAGAATGGCAATTCGCGCATGCACGGTAAAGCTGCGGCAGCCAGCCTCGCGTACCTGACCAACGAAATCGCAGAGCTCGGCATAGCTGTCGCGTCCGTTGATGCCGATTCGGTGCTTGACCGTTACCTCGATCCCGACGGCATCTCGCATCGCCTTTACGCAGTCGGCGACCAATGCCGGATGCCCCATGAGGCAGGCACCGATCAGATTGTTTTGCACGCGGTCACTGGGGCAGCCGACGTTGAGGTTCACTTCGTCGTAATTCGCCGCTTCGGCCATTTTCGCGCAGGCCGCCAGTTCCGCCGGTACACTCCCGCCGAGCTGTAGCGCGAGGGGGTACTCCACCTCGTCGTGACGCAGAAAGCGCTCGGCATCGCCATTGATCAGCGCGCCGGTGGTAACCATTTCGGTGTAGAGCAGGGCATTGCGGGAAAGCTGCCTCAGAAAATACCGGCAATGTCTGTCTGTCCAATCCATCATCGGTGCCACGGAGAAGCGACGGGACGGTGAGGGGCGCATGATTGCCAGGTTTGGTGCAGATGTCAGCAGCATAGTCGATGTCTTTAGTCGGCCTGTCGGCCTGTTTCGCCCGTTGTTGCCTCTCGTGCACTGTGGTGCGGCTGTGTCGCAACGGAGCTGTGATGGGGACCCATGACGGCACGGCCGCTTAAAGGCGGCGGTATCGGATACATCGCGCCGATCAGGTCAAGCGCGAGGGTCGGCTAGTTTATCAAGAAAGTCTCATTGCATTGGCAGACGTCGCTCTGGCCGCCAACGACCAGACGGCCGGCAATGCGGCATCGGGATCTCGCAGCGCATTTGATCAAGGCATGCAACTCCGGCTGGCACTGTCTCGCCAGGACCGCATCGTCTGTTAGGCCGTTGTGCTCGCATGCTGACCCCTATCGGAACGTCTAGGCGCGTCAAAGCTCCAATGCGTGAGCCATGAGAGCGCTTCATCGATGCATTTCTTCAGCAGTACCGCCAGTCTCCATTACGCCCTGTCTCAATTCGCGTCTGCTCCGTCGAGGGCCGGGCGCGGATGAAAGTCAGTCGACTCATAATCCTGGCCATGCTCATCGCGGCGGTGGCGTGCTTTTTCATCTTCGATCTCGGCGAATACCTCACCCTCGAATCGATCAAATCGCACAGCGGTGCATTGCATGGGCAGGTGCAGGCCCATCCGTGGTGGGCCCGTGGGACGTTCTTCGCTGTCTACGTCGCGCTGACTGCACTGTCGTTTCCAGGCACGGTAGTGCTGACGTTGCTCGCCGGTGCCCTGTTCGGGCTGTTGGAAGGCACGCTGCTGGTGTCCTTCGCGTCGAATGTCGGTGCGGTAATGGCGATGCTGATCAGCCGCTTCATGCTGCGCGACTGGATACAGAAACGCTTCGGCTCGCAGATCACTGGAATCAACAAGGGGCTGGCGCGTGAGGGCACCTTCTATCTGGTCTCGCTGCGGCTGATTCCCCTGGTGCCTTTTGTGCTGTTGAACCCGGCGCTAGGCCTGACCCGGGTAAGCATCTGGACGTTCTGGTGGACCACCCAGCTGGGTATGTTGCCGGGCAATGCCATCTACGTGAACGCCGGGCAGCAGTTGGTCCGGCTGCAATCGCTGTCCGGCATTCTGTCGCCGAGCATGATCGGTACGCTCGTGCTGCTGGCTGTGTTTCCGTTGCTGGCCACTCGGCTGCTGACGCTGTACAAGGCGCGCCAGGCGTACCGCGGCTGGCACAAGCCGAAATGCTTCGAGCGCAATCTGGTCGTGATCGGTGGCGGTACCGGCGGGCTGGCGACGGCGCGGATCGCCGCTTCCATGAAAGCGCGAGTGAGTCTGTTCGAGCGGCAGCGTCTGGGTGGCGTGGCGGTGCACGAAGGCAGCGTGCCGGCCAGGGCGTTGAGTCGCTCGGCAAATCTCACCCACGCGCTACGCCAAGGTCAGCGGCAGGAGAGCGGACAACGAGTCGAGGCGGCGGATTTCGCTGAGGTAATGGGTCGGGTGAGGCGGCTCGCCGATAAGGCGATGGGATGCCCTTCGGCCGAACATTACACTCGCCTGGGAGTGGAAGTTGTCATGGCCGAGGCCAGGTTGAGCTCGCCATGGGCGGTCGACGTGGAAGGCCGCACCCTGACCAGCCGCGCCATTGTCATCGCCACCGGCAGCCGGCCGTGGATCCCGCCGATTCCCGGCCTTGACGCGGTGGAGCCGCTGACCTGCGATACTCTCTGGAGTCTGCACGAGCGCCCCGAGAGGCTGCTGATACTGGGCAACGGGGCTGGCGCCTGCGAGTTCGCCCAGGCTTTCCAGCGGCTAGGTTGCCAGGTCACTTTGGCCAGCGAGCGCGAGGCTTTGCTCGAGCAGGAAGATGCGGAAGCGGCACAGGCCGTGACCGCCGCATTGAATGCCGATGGTGTCGAATTGCGGCTCGGCTTGTCGCCGCTGCGCGTCGAGGTGGTCGAGGGCGAGCGCCGCCTGATCTGCGGTGCGAGAGACGAGGGCGAGCTGGCGCTGCCGTTCGATCGCGTGTTGCTGGCGCTGGGGCAAAGCGCCGATGTCGAGGGGCTAGGGCTGGACGCGTTGGGTCTGCGCTGCGGAGATGATGGCAGTCTCGAGGTCGATGAATACCTGGCGACCCGCTATCCGAACATCTATGCGGTAGGCAGCGTTGCTGGGCCGTATGGCGCGCCTCATGTGGCTGAGCATCAGGCCTGGTACGCCGCGGTCAATGCTTTGTTCGGCGGACTCAGGCGGTTCGCGGTTAGCGAGCGGGTCATACCGCATGCTGTCTTCACCGCCCCTGAGATTGCGTCGGTGGGGCTGACCGAGGCCGAGGCCCGAACGCTTGGGATAGAGTTCGACGTGATCCGGCTGAACCTGGGATCGCTGGCTGGTGCAGTCGCCGAAGGCACCGGTGAAGGCTTCGTCAAGGTGCTCACCGAACCGGGCGAGGATCGCATCCTTGGGGTCACCATCGTTGGCGAGCAGGCCAGCGAGACTCTGGCCGGATTCGTCGTGGCGATGAAGCACAAGCTCGGGCTGAACAAGCTTGCCGAGACCGTACAGCTCGGGGCCACGTTGGGTGAGGCCAGCCGGGTAGTGGCCGAAGCCTGGCGGCAGCAGCGCCGGCCAGCACGTACACTCGGCTGGGCCGAGCGTTTTAATCGATGGCGACTCGGAGGCAGTCGGCGTTGAACGGCGCCAGCTTAATGAGAACACCAGATCTGTCGTTTGCTCAGGGGCTCATGGGCTGAGCCGTGAATCACTTCGCCGTCGAGTTGGAAATCGAGCCATGGCAGGGGGACAGTCCCAGGTGCGGTCGGCATTGTTCCAGGTCACGGTACAGCCCATGTGCGTGCAGGCCGCGGATACGCCGTGCAGCCTTATCGGCGGGTGTCGAGAAACGTCGGATTATTGGAAATCCCGACTGCGTACATCCAGGCCGGTCAGCAGTGGCGTGAGGTCGCTCAGGCGCCCAGCGATGACGTGGCGTACGCCGCTCGCCGACTCCAGATGACCGTCGATTCGCAGCAGCTGCGAATGGATCAGGGCTCGCCGTTGGCGCTCGGCCAGATCGTGCCAAACCACCACGTTGATCATGCCGAACTCGTCTTCCAGGGTGACGAAGATCACGCCGCTGGCGGTTTGCGGACGTTGACGGCCTATCACCAGACCGGCCACGCTGACCAAACGGCCATGCTCAATGTCTGCCAGCTCGCGTGAACTGCGACAGCGCCGGCTTCGGAGCTGTTCGCGTAGCAAGGCCAGCGGGTGCGGGCCGAGCGTGGTGCCGAGGGTGGCGTAGTCGGTCAGCAGGTCCTCGCCGACCGTAGGCAATGGGAGGGGGATCGGCGCTTCCTGTTGCGCGCACTGGCCAGCGAACAGTGGCAGCTGTGTCTCGACCCCGGCTACTGCCCAGCGTGCCCGGTGGCGATGTCCAGCGAGGCCGCGCAGGGCGCCGGCATCGGCCAGTCGTTCGCGGGCGCGGGCATCCAGCTCGGCGCGCAGACACAGGTCATCGACATCGGCGAATGGTTCAACCTGTCGTGCTGCCTCGATACGCCGCGCATCCGCTTCACGAAAGCCGCGCACCAGTCGCAGGCCCAGGCGGATCGCCGGTTGCTCGTTGGCAGTCGGTTCGAGGCTGCAATCCCAGCCACTGTGCTGGACGTCAACCGGGAAAATTTCCAGGCCGTGACGGCGGGCGTCCTGCAGTATCTGGTCGGGATTGTAGAAGCCCATCGGCCAACTATTGATCAAGGCGCAGGCGTAGGCGGCCGGTTCGTGGCATTTGAGCCAACAGCTAGCGTAGGTGAGCAGGGCGAAGCTAGCGGCATGGGATTCGGGAAAGCCATAGCTGCCGAACCCTTTGATCTGTTCGAAGATGCGTGCGATGAAGTCCGCCTCGTAGCCCTTGGCGAGCATGCGTTCGGTCAGTCGCTGGCGATGGGGCTCCAGGCCGCCATGACGCTTCCAGGCGGCCATGGATCGGCGCAACTCGTCGGCTTCGCCGGGCGTATATTCGGCGGCAACGATTGCCAGCTCCATCACCTGTTCCTGGAACAGCGGCACACCGAGTGTGCGCTCGAAGACCGGTTTCAATTCATCGGAAGGGTATTTCACCTCTTCTTCATCATTACGTCGACGCAGGTAGGGATGAACCATATCGCCCTGAATCGGCCCTGGGCGCACAATGGCGACCTGGATTACCAGATCGTAGAACTCCCTGGGGCGCAGGCGCGGAAGCATGGCCATCTGGGCCCGTGATTCGATCTGGAACACGCCGACAGTATCGGCACGGCTAATCATGTCGTAGGTCGCACGGTCTTCCTGCGGCAGGCTGGCAATCGTCCAGCACGTGCCGCGATAGCGTTCGATCAGATTGAAACAGCGGCGCAGCGCACTGAGCATGCCGAGGGCGAGGACATCGACCTTGAGCAGACCTACGGCATCCAGATCGTCTTTGTCCCACTGAATCACGGTGCGCTCGGCCATGCTGGCATTTTCCACCGGCACCAAGGTTTCCAGCGCGTGCTCGGAAATGACGAACCCTCCCGGGTGCTGTGAAAGGTGGCGGGGGAAACCGATCAATTCGCCAGTCAGCACCAATACCCGGTGCAGCACCGGACTGCGCGGGTCGAAGCCTGCTTCACGCAAACGCGCGTCGTCAGGAATCCGGTCGCTCCAGCGTCCGCAGCAATCGGCCAGCGCGTTGATCTGATCCGGCGGCAGGCAGAGCGCCTTGGCAACGTCGCGCAAGGCGCCGGTGGCGTGGTAGGTGCTGACGACGGCGGTGAGCGCGGCCCGCTCACGGCCATAGCGGCGAAATACATACTGAATGACTTCCTCGCGGCGTTCGTGCTCGAAATCGACGTCGATGTCCGGTGGCTCCTTGCGCTCACGAGATAGGAAGCGTTCAAACAGTAGCCGGCTGCCTGCGCGTGCGGGGTCGAGTTCGGTGATGCCCAACGCGAAGCACACAGTGGAATTGGCTGCCGAGCCACGGCCTTGGCAGAGGATTCCTTGTTTACGGGCCCACCGGACGAGGTCATGCACGGTTAAGAAGTAATTTTCGTACTTCAGTTCGGCGATCAGTTTCAGCTCATGCTCGATTTGCGCACGGTTCTTCGGCGTTACGCCATCTGGCCAGCGCCAGCGCGCGCCATCTTCGACCAGTTTGCGCAGCCAGGAAGTAGCGTTATGGCTCGCAGGCACCAGCTCATGTGGGTATCGGTATTCCAATTGGCTGAGATCGAACTGACAGCGCTCAGCGATGCGCAACGTTTCTGTGAGCAGCTCTGGCGGATACAGCTCAAGCAGTTCCTCGTATCGGCGTAGATGGCGTTCGCCGTTAGGGAACAAGTAGCGGCCGGCCTCAACTACCGGCAAGTGATGACGGATCGCGGTCATGCAGTCCTGCAGCGCACGGCGTCCTCGGGCATGCATATGCACGTCGCCGCAGGCTACCGCAGGCAGGTTCAGGCGGGTGGCCAGTGCCTTCCATTGGCGCAGGCGTAGCATGTCGTCTGGCCCACGGTGCAGTCCGATGCCCAGCCAGAGGCGCTCCGGAAATCGTTCGCGTAGCCAGCGGCCCTCGAGATCAGCCTCGGGTTGACCGGCAATCCAGATGGCCAGTAGTCCATCCAGTGGCTCGCTCAGGTCTTCGGCTAGAAGCCGGTAGCGACCTTTTTCGGCGCGACGGCGGGCGCGGGTGATCAAGCGGCACAAGGCCTGATAACCGGTGATGTTTTCTACCAGCAAAACCAGCTTGGGCCCGTCTTCGATCTGAATCTCACTGCCTATGATCAATGGCAGGCCGATATCCTTCGAAGCCTGCCAGGCCCGTACGATGCCGGCCAGGGTGCATTCGTCGGTGATGGCCAACGCTCGATAGCCGAGGCGGGCGGCGCGCTCGAAGAGTTCGCGGGCACTGGAGGCACCTCGCTGGAAGCTGAAGTTGGATAGGCAATGCAGCTCGGCGTAAGCGGTCATCATGCGAACCAGCCGTGCAACAGCAACGGCCCTCCATCCGTTGAGCGGAAGGCCCAGCCGCGCTGGCCGGTGCGGGTTTCCACCAGGTAATAGTCGCGGCGCACATCGCCACCATCCCACCAGCCCGACTCGATGCGTTCGGGGCCGGCGAGAAGACGCAGGGATGCCTCATACAATGGCTTCGGTTCGGCCAATAGCCAGCTGGGGCGCGGGCCGATGTCTGATGGCAACTCATTCCGAGTGGTGTGTTGCGGTTGCCAGGCGCATTCGGGGCGATGGTCGGCACGCGTGCAGAGCCCTTGCACGGCGTCGTCTCCCAGGCGGGCCCGCAGGCGCTCGCGTAGCTGCTCCCAAGGCAGCGACTGCTGCGGTCGTTCTTCGAATAACTGGCGGTGCTCAGGGACGAACGCTGGCAATTCATGTGCGACCAGGCGTATCGCCAACGTCGGCGCCGGCAGTTGCATATGTTCCAGCCGACCACGCGTCAACTCGAAAAGCATGGCCGGATCGCGCTCGGCACTGAGCAGGCCAACCGGTATCTGGCTATCGGTCAGACTGCGGTGCTCCAGATGCAGGGTGAAGCGTTGCACTCCACTGTCGCGACCGGCTAGGTAGGCGGCAAGATCGGCGGTCAGGCGACGCAGCGGGAATAGCAATGCCTGGTGGGACTCGACTTCGAAGTTCAACTCGATCCGGACATCGAAGCGGTCTGGCGGCCGGTAGAAGTCCAGCGCCAAGGGACGATGATCGAGCAGGGTATCGAGGTGCTTCAGTACTTCTGCCGGAAAGCGTCGCGCCAGACCCGCTCGTGGTAGCGCGAGCACCTGCCTCAGAGTCCGCAGGCCCATGCGCGCAAAGGCGGTCGTCACTTCGCGCGGCAGACCGATACGCTCGACCGGCAATGGGGCCAGCACGCTCTGCAGCGTCTCGGTATCCGTCACGGCCAGGCCATCATGTGCGTTGGCCAGTACCCGCGCAGCGGCGGGGTTCGGTGCCAGCGTAATACGGTGCTGAAAGCCCAAGGCATGCAGTTCCTCGCGCAGGCGCGCTTCCAGACGCGGCCAGGGACCGAACAAAGCAAGGCTGGAATGCACTTCCAGGAGCAGACAGCGCGGATAATGCAGGCTCACCTGGGAGCTGAAGCCGTAGGCCCAGGCAGCGAGGAATTGCTGCCAGCGCTCGATCGAAGCCAGGTCATATTCAGCCGTGGTGAAGTCGCGGGTCAGCGCCTGGGCGGCAATCAGCGATTGACCCGGTTTGAGGCCGAGCGACCGCGCCATCGGATTGACTGCCTGCAGCACTCGACGCTGCGGCGTTCCGCTCAACAGGGCCAGCGGTGCGTCGGCATCGCTACGGTTGCGTAGCACGCCATCCATGGCCAGTTGCGGCAACAATATGCAGGCCCAGAGCATGACCATTTCAATGCCACGCTGTGGCAGGAATCGGGCGTGCCGGAGCCAGACCGCCACGGCACTTGAGTATCCGTAACTGCGCTGGCTGAGCCTCGACCGCCAAGCGCAGTGCCGCTGGCGAGGGGTTGATCGCCTCGCGCAGTGGACGGTAGGCGAAAGCCAGTGTCTGACCGGTCTCGGCGGCCACCTGCAGGCGACGCAGGGCGCGGTCTTCGGCCTGTTGCGGCCAACACAATACTGCGCCGCAGCTACCCGAACGCAGGCATTGCTCGGTAGCCCATAAGGCGTCACGGCCTTGAGTATTGACGATCGTCAGCTGGCGCAGGTCGACACCGGCTGCCATCCAGGCCTGGGGATAGGGCACATATGGGGGCGCCACCAGCACCACGCGTTCACCGGCCATGGTCAATCGCGCCAGGGTCGGCCAGAGCAGGCGCAATTCGCCGATACCGCTCGTGGCAATCAACAGCTCGCTCAGTGCCGATTCCGGCCAGCCGCCGCCGGGCAGGGCGGCATCCAGCGCGGCATGTCCGGTCGGCTGACTGCTGGTCGAGACGAAGCTGGACTGGCCGCGCCATAGGCGGCGCGCATCGAGCAGATGATTGAGGGCAACCACAGATGCCATGACGATGGGATCTTCCAAATACTGTATATGGATACAGTATTTGGGTTCGCCAAATGCCGGTCAAGTTGCGGGCGATGAAAAGCGCAGCGCCAGGCATCGGCGTCTGTTGTCAGTGTCGAGGTTGCATCAATGGCCAGAGAAACGACGTGGATCGCGCAAGACGAATGCGCGGCTTGGTGTGCGCGACACGTGCTTCTATTTGTATAAATATAAATGCACTTAACGATGATGAATATTCGTTATAAGTATTTAAATCGATGCGACACACTGTTTGTCGCTCGCTCTGGCCGGCGACGCCCGCCGCTGATGGACGAGCTTTATTCATCTGTCTCCAGGAAATGTCATGGCTGATGCTGCAGTGCTCGATACACCCGATTACAACTACGAAGTCGTCCGTCGCTTCACCTTGATGACCCTGTTCTGGGGTGTGGTTGGAATGGGGATGGGTGCGTTCATCGCCGCCCAATTGGTCTGGCCAGAACTCAATTTCGGGTTGCCTTGGACCACTTTCGGGCGCCTGCGCCCGGTGCACACCAATCTAGTGATCTTCGCGTTCGGCGGCGGCGCGCTGTTCGCGACCTCCTTCTATGTGGTGCAGCGGACCTGCAAGGTGCGACTGATCTCCGACGGGCTGGCCAACTTCGTGTTCTGGGGGTGGCAGGCGGCGATCATGGCAATGCTGGTCAGCTATCCGTTGGGTATTACCTCTTCGAAGGAATACGCTGAGATGGAATGGCCGATTGCGATCTGGGTGACGCTGGTCTGGGTGGCCTATGCCTATCTGTTCATCGGCACGATCGCGCGGCGGCGAACCCAGCACATCTATGTTGCCAATTGGTTCTATGGCGCCTTCATCGTCGTGACGGCGATGGTCCATGTGATCAACCACATTGCCATCCCGGTGACCCTGTTCAAATCCTACTCGGCCTACTCCGGTGCCACGGATGCCATGATCCAGTGGTGGTACGGGCATAGCGTGGTGGGCTTCATCCTCTCGGTGGGCTTTCTCGGGATGATGTACTACTTCGTGCCGAAGCAGGCCGAGCGGCCGGTGTATTCCTATCGGCTGTCCATCGTGCATTTCTGGGCGATCATCAGCCTGTACATCTGGGCCGGCCCGCACCATCTGCACTACACTGCATTGCCGGATTGGGCGCAGAGCCTCGGTATGGCGATGTCGGTGGTGCTGCTGGCGCCCAGCTGGGGCGGCATGATCAACGGCATGATGACGCTCTCCGGTGCCTGGCATAAATTGCGCACTGATCCGATCCTGCGCTTTCTGGTGGTTTCCCTGGCGTTCTACGGCATGTCGACCTTCGAGGGGCCGATGATGGCCATCAAGACGGTCAACGCATTGTCGCACTATACGGACTGGACCATCGGCCACGTGCATGCCGGTGCGCTGGGCTGGGTCGCGATGATCTCCATCGGCACGCTCTACCACATGATTCCAAAACTCTGGGGCCGCGAGCAGATGCACAGCGTCGGGCTGATCAATGCGCACTTCTGGCTGGCCACCATCGGCACCGTGCTCTACATCGCCTCGATGTGGGTCAATGGCATCACTCAGGGTCTGATGTGGCGTGCGATCAATGAAGACGGCACGCTGACGTATTCCTTCGTCGAGGCGCTGGAGGCCAGCCATCCCGGCTATGTGGTGCGACTGATTGGCGGCGGCACCTTCGTTCTGGGCATGCTGCTGATGGCCTATAACGCCTGGCGCACCGTGCGCGTAGCGGACCGGCGTGCAGTCGAGGTAACTGTCATGCAGGTCGTCTAATGGGCAGCTTCTTCTGTTGATCGATCATTGATGTTGCTTGAGAAGAAATTTAATTAGGTTATAAATAAATAATTTCTTATTCTTTTATGTGAGCTGCGCGAGTGGCTAGACTGGCTTCCATCATTTCGGAGGCACACCTCGATGCGCAGCGAATCGATCCGTTATCTGATAGTGCCGGGCTGGAAAGGCTCGCCTGCCGCTCACTGGCAAAGCCATTGGCAACGCAGCCTTCCAAACAGCGCCAGGGTGGAGCAGTCCGATTGGCTACACCCTCGCCGCGAAGACTGGATCGCCGAGCTGGATCGCAGCGTGGCAATGAGCACGCAGCCGATCATCCTCATCGCGCATAGTCTGGGTTGCGTTACCGTCGCCCACTGGGCCGCACAAGCTTCGATGGATACATTGCAGCGGGTTCGTGGCGCGTTGCTGGTCGCGCCAGCGGATGTGCAGCGTGAGGGATGCCCCGACGCCCTGCGCGATTTCGCGCCGATTTCCCGTCAAGCATTGCCATTTCCCAGCCTGCTGGTCGGCTCCGACAGCGATGCCGCAGCGACAGCCGACCGAGCCATCGAGCTGGGCCAGAATTGGGCAAGTGATACCGTCATTCTCCGTGGCGTCGGGCACATCAATACGCAATCGGGCCATACCCATTGGACGTCGGGTTTCGCCTACCTGTACCGCCTGCAAAATCGAATCGCTCAGCAGGCCCGCAAAACGGCCTGACGCTGGTAGCAGGAACCCGGTCGCCCATTGCGACCGCCATCAGTAGCATGCATACGAGGAAAAAAGACATGAGCATCCGTCTCGGCGACATCGCCCCCGACTTCGAACAGGATTCCAGCGAAGGCCGCATTCGCTTTCATGAATGGCTTGGCAGCAGCTGGGGCGTGCTGTTTTCTCATCCGGCCGACTTTACGCCAGTCTGCACCACCGAGCTGGGTTTCACCGCCAAGCTTAAAGACGAGTTCGCCAAGCGCAACGTCAAAGCCATTGCGCTTTCAGTGGATCCGGTCGATTCGCATGTGAAGTGGATCGATGACATCAACGAAACCCAGAACACGCGAGTCAACTTTCCGATCCTGGCTGATGCCGACCGCAAGGTGTCCGAGCTGTACGACCTGATTCACCCCAATGCCAACGACACGTTGACGGTTCGTTCGCTGTTCGTCATCGATCCGAATAAAAAGGTGCGATTGACCATTACCTACCCGGCTAGCACTGGGCGCAACTTCAACGAAATTCTTCGTGTGATTGATTCCCTACAGCTGACTGATAACCACAAGGTCGCGACGCCGGCCAACTGGCAGGACGGCGACGAGGTGGTCATCGTGCCTTCGCTGCAGGACGAGGAAGAGCTCAAGCAGCGCTTCCCGAAGGGCTACCGCGCGGTGAAGCCTTATCTACGTCTCACCCCACAACCGAATCGCGAATAGGTACGCCACATCACAGCAATCGGCTGCCTCGGTCGGCCTTTGCTTGTGCTGGAAAAATCAGTCGATTAGGATTCGCGCCCGGGTATGGGGCGTGAGTGTCATATCACTCCGCATGACCCTTTCGAATGTTGAAGCCCGGTTCGGAGACGACCGGGCTTTTTTGTGCCGGCCCGCAATCTGTACGGACCGGTTCCGCCTCTGAATGTCAGGGGATCAGTGAACAATGAGGGGATTGCCATGCGCGAACGCTTGCTGGCCGCGGAAAAAGTGAAGGCTATCGAGTGGCAGAACGGGCAGTTACGTTTGCTCGACCAGCGCAAGTTGCCGCTGGAAGAGATATGGCATTCCTACGATTGCGCTGCTGCTGTAGCCACGGCCATCCGCGAGATGGTCGTGCGGGGCGCTCCGGCGATCGGCATCAGCGCGGCGTATGGCTTGGTAATGGGGCTCAAGGCTCGGCTCACCGAAGGCGGCGACTGGCGTACGGCGTTGGAAGCGGACTTTGAAGTGCTTGCCGATTCGCGTCCGACTGCTGTCAATCTATTCTGGGCGCTGAATCAGATGCGCGAGCGACTCGACCGTTTGAAGCCGGGCGAGGATCCGCTGACAGCTGCCGAGGCACAAGCCGTCTCCATTCACGACAGCGATCGCGAAGCCAATCTGACCATGGCGCAATTCGGTGTCGATCTGATCCGCAAGCATCAGGGCAATCCGCAAAACCTACTCACTCACTGCAATACCGGTGCACTGGCTACTGGTGGCTTCGGAACCGCGCTCGGTGTGATCCGTGCGGCGCATCTGGAGGGGCTTGTCGAGTGCGTTTATGCCGATGAAACCCGTCCCTGGTTGCAAGGCTCGCGTCTGACCGCCTGGGAGCTTGCTGGAGAGGGCGTGCCGGTCACATTGAATGCCGACTCGGCCGCTGCGCATCTTATGAAGACGCGTGGCATTACCTGGGTAATCGTGGGGGCCGACCGAATCACGGCCAACGGCGACGTTGCCAACAAGATCGGCACCTATCAGCTCGCCGTGCTCGCCATGCATCATGGCGTGCGGTTCATGGTGGTGGCGCCCAGTTCGACCATTGACATGGAGCTGGAAGCCGGCGACGACATTCCCATCGAGGAACGTGCCGGCAGCGAGTTGCTGGAAGTCAACGGCCAGCGGTTCGCGGCGGAAGTCGATGCGTTCAATCCGGTTTTCGATGTGACGCCGGCGGATCTCATCGACGCCATCGTGACCGAAAAGGGCGTGGTCGAACGACCGAATGCGGCCAAGCTCGCCGCTTTGATGAGCCGCAAACGACTCCATTGATTACTTTAGGCAAACCCGGGGATCTCTTCTCGGGTGTGCATCCTGGAGCCTCTGGCTCGCCAGCTGTGATACCATCCCGCGCTTAATCGCAGGACCCTGCTGACTACAAGGAACCAGGCTTCCATGGGCGAACTGGCCAAAGAAATCCTCCCGGTCAATATCGAAGACGAACTCAAGCAGTCCTATCTCGACTACGCCATGAGCGTAATCGTCGGACGGGCGCTGCCGGATGCGCGCGACGGATTGAAGCCCGTACATCGCCGTGTGCTTTTTGCCATGAGCGAACTGGGTAACGACTGGAACAAGCCATACAAGAAATCCGCCCGTGTGGTCGGTGATGTGATCGGTAAATACCATCCTCACGGCGACTCGGCGGTATACGACACCATCGTGCGGATGGCGCAGCCTTTCTCGTTGCGCTACATGCTGGTCGATGGCCAAGGCAACTTCGGTTCGGTGGACGGCGATAATGCCGCCGCCATGCGTTACACCGAAGTGCGGATGGCCAAGCTGGCGCACGAACTGCTGGCCGATCTGGACAAGGAAACCGTCGATTGGGTGCCCAACTACGACGGCACCGAGCAGATTCCGGCGGTCATGCCGACCAAGATCCCGAACCTGCTGGTTAACGGTTCCAGCGGTATCGCCGTGGGTATGGCGACCAATATTCCGCCGCATAACCTCGGCGAAGTCATCGATGGCTGCCTAGCGCTGATCGAGAACGCCGACATCACCATCGACGAACTGATGCAGTTCATCCCGGGTCCTGACTTCCCCACCGCCGGCATCATCAACGGCCGCGCCGGTATCGTCGAGGCCTACCGCACCGGTCGCGGACGCATCTACATGCGGGCGCGCTCGATCATCGAAGACATCGACAAGGTCGGTGGGCGTCAGCAGATCGTCATCACCGAGCTGCCTTATCAGCTGAACAAGGCGCGTCTGATCGAGAAGATCGCCGAGCTGGTTAAAGAGAAGAAGCTCGAAGGCATCACCGAGTTGCGCGACGAGTCCGACAAAGACGGCATGCGCGTGGTGATCGAGCTGCGTCGCGGTGAAGTGCCTGAGGTCATTCTCAACAATCTCTACGCCCAGACCCAGCTGCAGAGCGTGTTCGGCATCAACGTGGTGGCACTGATCGACGGCCAGCCGCGCACGCTGAACCTCAAGGAACTGCTCGAGGCCTTCGTTCGCCATCGCCGCGAAGTGGTCACCCGCCGGACCGTCTACGAGCTGCGCAAGGCGCGCGAGCGTGGGCATATCCTCGAAGGTCAGGCGGTCGCGCTGTCCAACATCGACCCGGTGATCGCCCTGATCAAGGCCTCGCCGACCCCGGCCGAGGCGAAGGAAGCGTTGATTGCCGAGGCCTGGGAATCGAGCGCCGTCGAGTCGATGGTCGAGCGTGCTGGTGCCGACTCCTGCCGCCCAGAGGGGCTTGATCCGCAGTACGGTCTGCGTGATGGCAAGTACTACCTGTCGCCGGAACAGGCTCAGGCCATTCTTGATCTGCGCCTGCACCGTCTGACGGGGCTGGAGCACGAGAAGCTGCTCAGCGAGTATCAGGAGATCCTGACCCAGATTGGTGAGCTGATCCGTATCCTTACCGATCCCGTGCGCCTGATGGAGGTCATCCGCGAGGAGCTCGAAGGCGTCAAGCGCGATTTCGGCGATGCGCGTCGCACCGAAATTCTCGAGGCGCGACTGGATCTGACCCTGGCCGACCTGATCACCGAGGAAGAGCGCGTCGTCACCATTTCCCACGGCGGCTATGCCAAGTCCCAGCCGCTGGCCGCCTATCAGGCGCAGCGCCGCGGCGGACGCGGCAAGGCGGCGACCGGCGTCAAGGAAGAGGATTACGTCGAGCATCTGTTGGTTGCCAACAGCCACACGACCCTGCTGCTGTTTTCCAGCAAGGGCAAGGTCTATTGGCTCAAGACCTATGAGATTCCGGAAGCCTCGCGCACCTCGCGCGGACGTCCGCTGGTCAACCTGCTGCCGCTTTCCGAAGGCGAGCACATCACCGCTATGCTCCAAGTCGACATTGAGGCTGCACGTCAGCAGCAGCTGAATGGCGAGGACGATGTCGAGGATGCGGAAATCATCAGCGAAGCCGATGAGGCGGAAGAGTCGCTCGACGGCGAAGAATCCGACGAGTCGATAGACGAGCCGACCGGCACCTACATCTTCATGGCGACAGCCAAGGGCACAGTGAAGAAGACTCCGCTTTCCCAGTTCAGCCGTCCGCGCAGTGTCGGTCTGATCGCGCTCGGCCTGGAGGAGGGCGATACCCTCATCGCTGCTGCGGTTACCGACGGGGCGCGTGAAGTCATGCTGTTCTCCGATGGCGGAAAGGTGATTCGCTTCAAGGAGAAGCATGTCCGCACCATGGGCCGTACTGCTCGTGGCGTTCGAGGCATGCGTCTGCCTGAAGGGCAGCGTCTGATCTCCATGCTAATCCCTGAGCCTAATGCGCAAATTCTCACCGCCAGCCTCAACGGCTACGGCAAGCGCACTGTGATCGATGAGTTCCCGCGCCGCGGTCGTGGTGGTCAGGGCGTAATCGCCATGGTGACCAACGAGCGCAACGGCCCGCTGGTCGGCGCCGTTCAGGTGCAGCAGGGCGAGGAGATCATGCTGATTTCCGACCAGGGCACGCTGGTGCGTACCCGTGTCGATGAGGTGTCGTCGCTGGGCCGTAATACCCAGGGCGTGACGCTGATCAAACTGGGCAAGAACGAGCATCTGGTTGGCCTCGAAAGGGTTCAGGAGCCCTCCGAGGAAGACGTACTGGAAGACATCGAGGCGGTTCTCGATGACGAGGCGCTGGACAAGGAAATGCCTGTCGTCAGCACCGAGCCCAGCGAAGACGAGCTGCTTGGCGGAGGCGGAGACGTACCGCCGGACGTGGTGCCTACCGACGACGAAAACTGATTCGGACGACATGCGAAGCCTTCGGTCTTCGCATGTCGGTATCGAACGGAAACCCGCTGCGGGTGAAGGGATTGCAAGCGCTGTACCTGAGCGCCTTGGCGACGGGCGGAGCGAGCATGGTATCGACCGTTTTTGAGAGTACGAAGATGAGCAAACGCGCCTTTAACTTCTGCGCAGGTCCCGCCGCGCTCCCTGAGGTCGTGCTGCAGCGCGCCCAGGCCGAACTCCTGGATTGGCAGGGGCGGGGCCTGTCTGTGATGGAAATGAGCCATCGCAGCGATGAATACACGGCGATTGCCGAAAAGGCCGAGCAGGACCTGCGCGACCTGCTGAGCATTCCGTCGAATTACAAGGTGCTGTTCCTCCAGGGCGGTGCCAGCCAGCAGTTCGCCGAGATCCCGCTGAATCTGCTACCTGAAGACGGCGTTGCAGATTACATCGATACGGGCATCTGGTCGCGCAAGAGTATCGAAGAGGCCAAGCGCTTCGGGCATATCAATGTGGCTGCCAGCGCCAGATCCTACGAGTACTTCGCCATCCCCGGGCAGAACGAGTGGAATCTGCGCGCCGATGCGGCCTATGTGCACTACGCCAGCAACGAAACCATCGGTGGGCTGCAGTTCGACTGGATACCGGAACTTGGCGACACTCCGCTGGTGGTCGACATGTCTTCGGACATCCTTTCGCGTCCGCTGGACGTGTCGCGATTCGGTCTGATCTACGCTGGCGCGCAGAAGAATATCGGCCCGTCGGGGTTGGTGGTGGTCATCGTTCGCGAGGACTTGCTGGGTCGTGCGCGTTCCAGCTGCCCGACCATGCTCGATTACAAGATCGCCGCCGACAACGGCTCCATGTACAACACGCCGGCAACCTTCTCTTGGTACCTCTCTGGGCTGGTGTTCGAGTGGCTGAAGGAGCAGGGCGGTGTCGAGGCGATGGAGCGGATCAATCGCGCCAAGAAAGACCTGCTCTATGGTGCTATCGACGCCAGTGATTTCTATTCCAACCCGATCGCCACGAATGCCCGCTCGTGGATGAATGTGCCGTTCAGGCTGGCCGATGAGCAGTTAGACAAGGTTTTCCTGGCCGGTGCCGATGCCCGTGGACTGCTCAACCTGAAAGGCCATCGCTCGGTGGGCGGCATGCGTGCTTCGATCTATAACGCGGTTGGCCTGGATGCCGTCGAGGCGCTGGTGGCCTACATGCGTGAGTTCGAGAAGGAGCACGGCTGATGAGCGATGCCGACCGACTGAAGGCGCTGCGTGTACGCATCGACAGTCTCGACGAGAAAATTCTCGAGCTGATCAGCGAGCGTGCCCGCTGCGCTCAGGACGTGGCTCGGGTCAAGACTGCCTCCCTGGCCGAAGGCGAGGAGGCAGTGTTCTATCGTCCCGAGCGTGAAGCCTGGGTGCTCAAGCACATCATGGAGCTGAACAAGGGACCGCTGGACAACGAGGAGATGGCGCGCCTTTTTCGCGAAATCATGTCGTCCTGCCTGGCGCTGGAGCAGCCGCTGCGGGTCGCTTATCTCGGCCCGGAAGGCACCTTTTCGCAAGCGGCAGCGCTCAAGCACTTCGGGCATTCGGTGATCAGCAAACCGATGGCGGCGATCGACGAGGTCTTTCGTGAAGTGGTGGCCGGTGCGGTCAATTTCGGCGTGGTGCCGGTGGAAAACTCCACCGAGGGCGCCGTCAACCACACCCTCGACAGCTTCCTCGAGCATGACATCGTCATCTGCGGTGAAGTCGAGCTGCGAATCCATCATCACCTGCTGGTGGGTGAGACGACCAAGACCGACCGCATCACTCGCATCTACTCGCACGCCCAGTCGCTGGCGCAGTGCCGCAAATGGCTGGATGCGCATTATCCGAACGTCGAGCGTGTCGCGGTTTCCAGCAATGCCGATGCCGCCAAGCGCGTCAAGAGCGAGTGGAACTCCGCTGCGATCGCGGGGGACATGGCCGCTCAGCTTTACGGCTTGAGCAAGATTGCCGAGAAGATCGAGGACCGCCCGGATAACTCCACGCGTTTCCTGATCATTGGCAACCAGGAAGTGCCGCCCACCGGCGACGACAAGACTTCGATCATCGTTTCCATGCGCAACAAACCGGGTGCGCTGCATGAGCTGCTGATGCCGTTCCATTCCAATGGCATCGATCTCACGCGGATCGAAACTCGCCCTTCACGCAGCGGCAAATGGACCTATGTATTCTTCATTGACTGCATCGGTCATCACCAGGATCCGCTGATCAAGGATGTGCTGGAGAAGATCGGGCGCGAAGCGGTGGCATTGAAGGTGCTGGGCTCTTATCCGAAGGCGGTACTTTAAAAAGCAGCTGGAAGCCGGATGCCGAAAGCTGGAAGCCGTGAGCAACGCCGAGTGCTTCAGGTTTCGAGTTCAGGCTCAGGCTTTCAGCTCCAGCGGAGCTGAACATGTCCTGTGATTTCCTCGCCCTGGCTCAGCCAGGTGTACAAAAGCTGTCGCCTTACGTGCCGGGCAAGCCGGTGGACGAACTGGCGCGCGAGCTCGATCTTGATCCTGCAACGATCGTCAAGCTGGCCAGCAACGAAAACCCGCTGGGCCCCAGCCCCAAGGTCATCGAGGCGATCAAGGCGCAGCTCGGCGAGCTGACCCGCTATCCCGACGGCAACGGCTTCGTACTGAAGCAAAAGCTGGCCGAGCGATATGGCGTCGGCATCGAGCAGGTGACGCTCGGCAACGGTTCCAATGACATTCTCGAGCTGGTCGCGCGCGCCTATCTGGCGCCTGGCCTCAATGCGGTCTTCAGTGAACATGCGTTTGCGGTCTATCCGATTGCTACACAGGCCGTGGGTGCACGAGCGAAGGCTGTTCCGGCCCGTCAATGGGGACACGATCTCGAGGCCATGCTGGCGGCTATCGACGAAAATACAGGTGTCGTATTCATCGCCAACCCCAACAACCCCACCGGTACCTGGTTCGACGCGGATGCGTTGGGTAGCTTTCTTGCCTGCGTTCCCGAGCGCGTTCTGGTCGTGCTGGACGAGGCGTATATCGAGTACGCCGACGGCGGTGAACTGCCGGATGGATTGACGTTTTTGGCCTCGCATCCCAACTTGCTGGTTTCACGAACCTTCTCAAAGGCCTTTGGGTTGGCGGCGCTGCGGGTAGGCTATGCGATCTGTTCGGCGCGGATCGCCGATGTGCTCAATCGCGTGCGTCAGCCGTTCAATGTCAACAGCCTGGCGCTTGCGGCCGCCTGTGCCGCGCTCGACGATGATCGCTATCTGGCCCAGAGCAGGGCTTGCAACACGGCTGGCATGCTCCAGCTCGAAGCGGGCTTCAGGCAGCTGGGGCTGGACTGGATTCCCTCGAAAGGCAATTTCATCGCGGTCGATTTCGGACGCGATGCAGCGCCGATCAACCAGGCTTTGTTGCGCGACGGCGTCATCGTGCGGCCGGTTGCAAGCTACGGAATGCCGACATTTCTGCGGGTTTCCATCGGCACCGAAGCGGAAAATACCCGTTTTCTAGATGCCCTGCGCAAGGCGCTCGGACGTTGAGCCGAAATGTCGAGCGGCTCTCCGATGCGCCAAAGGTACGGCGTCTGGTCGTGATCGGGTTGGGGCTGATCGGAGGCTCGTTCGCCAAGGGGCTACGTGAAGCCGGCCACTGCGCTGAAGTGGTTGGCTTCGATCTCGATCCCCGCTCCCGGGCGTTGGCTGTCGAGCTCGGTGTGGTGGATCGCTGTGCAGCCAACCTCGTTGATGCCTGCCAGGGGGCGGACGTCATTCAGCTCGCAGTCCCGATCCTGGCAATGGAACGTCTACTCACGGAGCTTGCGGCGCTCGATCTCGGAGATGCAGTGCTGACCGACGTCGGCAGCGCCAAGGGTAATGTGGTGCGCTGTGCCCGCGAGCAGTTCGGACGGATGCCGCCGCGCTTCGTGCCGGGCCATCCGATAGCCGGCTCGGAACAGAGCGGTGTTACGGCTGCCCAAAGCACGCTTTTTCGACGTCACAAGGTGATCCTGACACCTGTGGCGGAAACCGATCCAGCTGCGCTGAAACTTGTCGACAGTCTGTGGCGTGCACTGGGGGCTGATGTCGAACACATGGAGGTTCGACATCACGATGAAGTTTTGGCGGCTACCAGCCATCTGCCGCACCTGCTGGCATTTGGGCTGGTGGATTCGCTGGCGAAACGCAACGAGAATCTCGAAATATTCCGCTACGCGGCGGGTGGATTTCGTGATTTCACCCGAATAGCGGGTAGTGATCCGGTGATGTGGCATGACATCTTTCTCGCCAATCGTGAGGCGGTGCTGCATACGCTGGACGATTTTCGTGCCGACCTCGATGCGCTGCGCGCTGCGGTCGATGAAGGAGACGGGCATACCTTGTTGGGCGTGTTTACGCGCGCCAGGGCAGCCCGAGAACATTTCAGCAAAATACTGGCTCGCAGAGCCTATGTGGACGTTATGCATTCCAAAGATCTGATCTTCCTTGCCAACCCTGGCGGCAGCCTCAGCGGTCAACTGCGTGTGCCGGGCGACAAATCCATATCCCACCGTTCGATCATGCTCGGCTCGCTTGCTGAAGGCACCACCGAGGTAGAGGGGTTTCTCGAGGGTGAAGATGCCCTCGCAACCATCCAGGCATTCCGCGACATGGGCGTGGTCATCGAAGGGCCGAATCAGGGGCGCGTGACGGTCCATGGCGTTGGCCTGCATGGTTTGAAGCCGCCGCCAGGCCCGATCTACCTCGGCAATTCGGGGACCTCAATGCGTCTGCTGTCCGGCTTGCTCGCCGCCCAGTCGTTCGACACCACGCTGACCGGTGACGCTTCGCTATCCAAGCGACCAATGAATCGTGTGGCCAAGCCGCTGCGCGAAATGGGCGCGGTGATCGAGACCGCAGCCGAGGGGCGCCCACCGGTGACCATCCGTGGCGGCCAGAAACTTTCCGGAATGCAGTACGTAATGCCGATGGCCAGCGCTCAGGTCAAATCCTGCCTGCTCCTGGCAGGTTTGTATGCGGCAGAAAAAACCTCGGTCACCGAGCCAGCACCGACGCGGGACCATACCGAGCGGATGTTGCGAGGTTTCGGTTATCCGGTACAGGTAGAAGGCAATACCGCTACGGTCGAATCGGGTCATACGTTGCGTTCGACTCATATCGAGGTGCCAGCCGATATTTCCTCCTCGGCCTTTTTCATGGTGGCAGCCAGCATCGCGCCGGGTTCGGACATTACCCTGGAACATGTCGGGATCAACCCGACGCGTACCGGCGTTATCGATATTCTCAAGCTGATGGGTGCCAGCATCGAGCTGACCAATCTGCGTGAAGTGGGCGGTGAGCCGGTTGCCGATATCCGTGTGCGTGCGGCGCAGCTCAAGGGTATCGACATTCCGGAAAGTCTCGTCCCGCTGGCGATTGACGAATTCCCGGTGCTGTTCGTAGCTGCCGCCTGCGCAGAGGGTCGGACCACCTTGCGGGGTGCCGAAGAGTTGCGGGTCAAGGAGTCCGACCGTATTCAGGTAATGGCCGATGGTCTGCAGGCGCTGGGCGTGAAGGCCACACCGACGCCGGATGGGATTATCATTGAGGGCGGCGGCCCCATCGCGGGTGGCGAAGTCTGGGCGCACGGTGATCATCGGATAGCAATGTCCTTCAGCGTTGCTGCGCTTCGGGCCAGCGCACCGATCCGCATTCATGACTGCGCTAACGTGGCGACTTCGTTCCCGAACTTCCTTGCGCTGGCCGAGCGGGCCGGAATGCGGGTGGGTGTGGAGGGTAATTCATGATCAGCCAGATCCCAGTCATCACCATCGACGGCCCGAGCGGGTCCGGCAAGGGTACGGTTGCGGCGTTGTTGGCGGCGAAACTGGGGTGGAACTTTCTCGATTCCGGTGCGCTTTACCGTTTGCTGGCTTTTGCTGCCCGTAATCATGGTGTCGACCTGACCAACGAGGAGGCGCTCAAGCTGCTGGCAGCTCACCTGGATGTGCAGTTCGGTGCAGCCAAAAGCGGCCACGGCATGCAGATCATTCTCGAGGGCGAAGACGTCACCCTCGCGATTCGCAACGAGCAGGTCGGCGCCGGAGCCTCGCAGGTCGCTGCATTACCGGTGGTGCGTGAGGCGCTGTTGCAGCGCCAGAAGGCGTTCCGCGAACCGCCCGGGCTGGTCGCGGATGGCCGAGACATGGGGACCGTGGTTTTTCCTGACGCACCCTTGAAGATATTTCTCACTGCCAGTGCGGAGGAAAGAGCTCGTCGCCGTTTCCTGCAGTTGAAGGACAAGGGTGATGATGTTAATCTCGCGAGTCTTCTTGATGAGATACGGGTTCGCGATGAGCGCGACACCCAGCGTGAAGTGGCTCCGCTGAAGCCAGCAGACGATGCGGTACAGCTGGATTCCACGGATCTTTCCATCGAGCAGGTGTTAGGACAGATTCTGAGCGAAGTCGCCAAGCGCGATTTCGCCTGATGATCGGCCGCCGCGAGGCGGCCATGACGGTTCCTGAGGTTCAGGGCTGTTAACAAGGAGGCATGTGGGAGACCAGATCTAGTCCCGCAGGCCTTTTTTTATATGAATGAACCCACTTCTATCTGGGATGTGGAGATTGGGCGGATCCTCGCCCGAAAACAGCAGGAATAAACATGAGCGAAAGCTTTGCAGAACTTTTTGAAGAAAGCCTAAAAACCCTCGACATGCAGCCGGGTGCGATCATCACCGGCATCGTGGTCGACATCGATGGTGACTGGGTCACTGTCCATGCCGGTCTGAAGTCAGAGGGCGTCATCCCGGTCGAGCAGTTCTACAACGAGCAGGGCGAGCTGACCATCAGCGTGGGTGACGAAGTTCACGTTGCGCTGGACGCGGTTGAAGATGGCTTTGGCGAAACCAAGCTGTCCCGCGAAAAAGCCAAGCGTGCAGAGTGCTGGATTGTTCTGGAAGCGGCTTTCGCAGCTGAGGAAGTGGTCAAGGGCGTTATCAACGGTAAGGTTAAGGGCGGCTTCACTGTCGACGTTAACGGCATCCGTGCGTTCCTGCCAGGTTCCCTGGTTGATGTTCGTCCAGTGCGTGATACCACCCACCTGGAAGGCAAGGAACTCGAGTTCAAGGTCATCAAGCTCGACCAGAAGCGCAACAACGTTGTCGTTTCCCGTCGTAGCGTCCTGGAAGCCGAGAACAGCGCCGAGCGCGAAGCGCTGCTGGAATCGCTGCAGGAAGGCCAGCAGGTCAAGGGTATCGTCAAGAACCTCACGGATTACGGCGCATTCGTCGATCTGGGCGGCGTCGATGGCCTGCTGCACATCACCGACATGGCCTGGAAGCGCATCAAGCATCCGTCGGAAATCGTCAATGTTGGCGATGAGATCGACGTCAAGGTGCTGAAGTTCGACCGCGAGCGTAACCGCGTATCGCTGGGTCTGAAGCAGCTGGGCGAAGACCCATGGGTTGCCATCAAGGCCCGTTACCCGGAAAACACCCGTGTCATGGCCCGCGTTACCAACCTCACCGACTACGGCTGCTTCGCCGAGCTGGAAGAGGGTGTCGAAGGCCTGGTACACGTTTCCGAAATGGACTGGACCAACAAGAACATTCACCCGTCGAAGGTCGTACAGGTCGGCGACGAAGTGGAAGTCATGGTTCTGGACATCGACGAAGAGCGTCGTCGTATCTCCCTGGGCATCAAGCAGTGCAAGTCCAACCCGTGGGAAGACTTCTCTGGCCAGTTCAACAAGGGCGACCGCATCTCCGGCACCATCAAGTCGATCACCGATTTCGGTATCTTCATTGGTCTGGACGGCGGCATCGACGGTCTGGTTCATCTGTCCGACATCTCTTGGAACGAAGCTGGCGAAGAAGCCGTGCGTCGCTTCAAGAAGGGCGACGAGCTGGACACCGTCATCCTGTCGGTCGATCCGGAGCGTGAGCGCATCTCCCTGGGCATCAAGCAGCTGGAAGACGATCCGTTCTCCAACTACGCCGCTGTCAATGACAAGGGCAGCATCGTTCGCGGTACTGTGAAAGAAGTTGACGCCAAAGGCGCCATCATCGACCTGGGCAACGATATCGAAGCGACCCTGAAAGCCTCTGAAATCAGCCGTGACCGCGTTGAAGATGCGCGCAACGTCCTGAAAGAAGGTGAAGAAGTCGAAGCCAAGATCATCAGCATCGACCGTAAGAGCCGCGTCATCAGCCTGTCCATCAAGTCGAAAGACGTTGAGGACGAGAAGGATGCGATGAAGGAGCTGCGTACCAAGCAGGACGTAGAGCCGGCTGCCGGTCCGACCACCATCGGTGATCTGATCCGCGCGCAAATGGAAAATCAGAACTAAGTTAGTTCTGTGATCCATTGAAAAAGGGCGACTTCGGTCGCCCTTTTTTGTAGGCGCTTTTCGTGTCGATCAGCTCTTCGCTTCGTTGCATCCTGCCGCTAAAGCGTTCGGAGGCGACTGGTTGTACGTCCAGCCGGGCGCGCTGTGCGGTTCAGTCTCGAACAGTGCTGGCCGCTAGCGCCTGATTCACCGCCAACCAACCGGCTACCGCTTCTTCACCCATTTGCTTGAACGTCCGCTCGAGCAGGCGCACCTGTTCCCGCCGGAGCGCCTGTTCCAACTTGGCCCCTTCGGCAGTGAAGCGCAGCATGCGCTTGCGTTTGTCCTCCTCCGCGGTTCTGCTTTCGACCAAATGCATCTCGATAAGCTGTCGCAGCGGAATGTTCAGTGCCTGCTTGCTTACGCCCAGATAGCCGAGCAGCTCCTTGACGCTGAGGTCAGGGTAGCTGGCGATGAAGAACAGAATGCGGTGGTGCACCCGGGACAGCCCGCGGCGTGCGAGCATTTCGTCCGGCTTGGTGGTGAAAGCCTGATAGCCGAGAAAGAAACTTTCCATGATTTGGCGTTGAATCGTGCTTTTTTTTAGGTCAGTCATATTGACGTATTCACGACCGTAGGCGTAATTTTGGTCAAGTAGTTTGACTTATTTTATTACTTCCTGCATCTGGTGCCCCATGGCTTTCTCCGAACGTGTCGACCGCCTGAAAAGCTCGCTGATCCGTGAAATTCTTGCTGCTGCTCAGCGCCCCGAGGTGATGTCGTTTGCCGGAGGGCTGCCTGCCGAGTCGATGTTGCCCAAGGTCGAATGGGCGCAGATGCCGGCGAGCATGGGGCAGTACGGCATGAGCGAGGGTGAGCCGGCGTTACGCGAAGCGATCGCCGCCGAAGCGCGCGAGCTCGGTGTCGATTGCTCCGCCAGCCAAGTCCTTATCGTCAGTGGTTCTCAGCAAACGTTGGATCTCGCATCAAAGCTGTTCATCGACGTCGGCACCGAGGTGCTGCTCGAAGCCCCGACCTATCTGGCGGCGCTTCAAATCTTTCAATTGTTCGGTGCCGACTGTCTGGCGGTGCCGCAGGAGGCCGACGGTCCATCGTTGGTCGCGTTGCGCCAACGGCTGGAGCAGCACAAGCCAGCGTTCGCCTACCTGATCCCGACTTTTCAAAACCCCTCCGCGGTGCGTTACAGCGAAGAAAAACGCGATGCGGTTGCGGCTCTACTCGACGAGTTCAATGTAGTCCTGATCGAGGATGAGCCTTATCGCGAACTGGTTTTCGACGAAAGCAGCGCCAGGCCCATCGTCAGCCGCATGCGCAAGGCAAGCTGGATATACACCGGTACGGTCTCCAAGACTTTGCTGCCAGGGCTGCGGGTGGGTTACCTGATCGCAACGCCCGATCTTTTCCCTTACTTGCTGCGGCTCAAGCAGTCGGCTGACCTGCACACCAACCGCATTGGTCAGTGGCAGGCGCTGCAGTGGCTTGGAAGCGAGCAATATCGTACGCACCTAAGGGAGCTACGCCGCTTCTATCGTCTGCGCCGTGATGCAATGCAGGCCGCGCTAACGGAGCACTTTGGCGACCTGGCCGACTGGCAGATCCCGCAGGGCGGTCTGTTCTTCTGGTTGCGGCTGAAATGTCCTGTGGATACGCGAACGCTGCTCAATCCTGCCCTCGAACAGGATGTGGTATTCATGCCGGGCGAGCCATTCTTCATCGATCCCGAGCAAAACCTGGGGTATCTGAGGTTGAATTTCAGCCATGTTGCCCCGGACCGGCTGGATGAAGGCGTGTGCCGGCTAGCGAAGGTGATTCGCGGGTGCGAGATAGCCGATGCGGCCTAATCAAGGTATTGATGCTTGCGTTGCCCAGGAGGGAGGAGATGTACAAGGTTTACGGCGATTATCGTTCAGGCAACTGCTACAAAGTGAGATTGATGCTGCATCTGCTCGGTCGAGATTATGAGTGGGTACCGGTGGATATTCTTCGTGGCGAGAGCCGCGAGGAAGCGTTTCTGAAGAAGAACCCCAACGGCAAGATTCCCGTACTGGAGTTAGAGGACGGCACCTGCTTGTGGGAGTCGAATGCGATCCTCAATTTCCTCGCGGATGGATCCGAGCTGTTGCCCACGGATCCGCGTCTGCGCACTCAGGTTCTACAGTGGCAGTTCTTCGAGCAGTACAGTCATGAGCCGTTTATCGCCGTAGCGCGATTCATCAAGGTTTATCTGGGCCTGCCCGATGATCGCCTCGATGAGTATGCGGCCAAGCAACTGGATGGTTATCGAGCGCTGGATGTCATGGAGCAGCAGCTGCAGCGCACGCCGTTTCTGGTTGGCGATCGCTACTCGATTGCGGATGTAGCGCTATATGCCTATACGCACGTGGCTGAAGAGGGTGGCTTTTGGCTGGCCAGGTACCCTGCGATCTGTGCCTGGCTGCAGCGCGTTGCAAGCCATCCGCGGCATGTGGGCATGTACGAATAAAAGAAGACGAGAGGAGGTCTGGAGGCTGGCGAGCCTCCAGCTGGACTACTTCACCAGGCCGAGGAACTCGCTGCGGGTGGCCGCGTTCTCGCGGAATTGGCCGAGCATGACCGAGGTGACCATCGAAGAATTCTGCTTCTCGACGCCACGCATCATCATGCACATGTGCTGGGCCTCAATGACGACTGCCACGCCCCAGGCGCCCGTGACCGTTTGAATCGCTTCGGCGATTTCACGCGTGAGATTTTCCTGAATCTGCAGTCGGCGAGCGTACATGTCGACGATGCGCGCGACCTTCGAGAGTCCGAGCACCTTGCCGTTGGGCAGATAGGCAACGTGAGCCTTGCCAATGAACGGGAGCATATGGTGCTCGCACAACGAGTACAGTTCGATGTTCTTCACCAGAACCATTTCGCTGTTGTCGGAGCTGAACAGCGCACCGTTGGTGACTTCCTCGAGTGTCTGCTGATAGCCCTTGCACAGGTACTGCATGGCTTTGGCTGCGCGCTTGGGCGTATCGAGCAGGCCCTCGCGGTTGACGTCCTCACCCAGCTGGCCAAGGATCGCGGTGTAATGTGTTTCCAGGGACATATGACTACCTGTCAGGCGTGCAAGAAAGCGCGAATGCGAAGGTTAGGGGGTCGGCCGCTGGGCTGCAAGCGGCACGCGGCACCAATGAGCGGATCGAGAAGCCTGACGCTATGCTTACTCGTCGCGTCCTTCGAGCATGGTTCGTTTGAGAATCACATAAACGGCGCCGGTACCGCCATGCCTTGGCAGACATGAGGTGAAGCCGAGCACTTGGGGATGCTGGCGTAGCCAAGTGTTGACGTGGCTCTTGATCAGGGGGCGCTTGCCGTCGATTCGCGCCGCCTTGCCGTGGGTGACCCGCACGCAGCGGATCTCGAACTTGCACGCTTCGGCGAGAAAATCCCAGAGCAGCTCGCGGGCTTTCTCGACGCTCAGTCCATGCAGATCCAGGCTGCCTTCGAAGGGGATCTGACCAGCCTTGAGCTTGCGCATCTGGCTGTCCTGAACACCGTCGCGCGCCCAGTAGAGCTCATCCTCTGCGGCGACATCGATGACGAATTGGTCGGAAAGCACGTCGATTCTGATTTCGCTGCCGCTGATCACTGCATTAGCTCGCCGAGTGGCCATCTGCGCTTTGTTGCCGCGTGGTTTGCCGGTGTCCGCGCGGTCGTGTTCGATCGGCTTGACGCCGCGAACCGCCGACTTAAATAAAGAAAAATCATCTTCTTGCATGGGGCCTCCGCATTTGCGGGCGATTTTACCCCAAAGTTTTTGTCATCACCGCTTCTCCGGCGCAGGCGGGTCCGGGCGATGCGGCTGCGCAATCAGCGCCTGTTCTTCAGTTTGGGGGACAGGCTCAGACCGCCGGGTTCATTCAAGCGTCGACGAACGCGGCGCCGGATGAACATGCCGAGCATGAGTAGGATCAGGCCGAGGATGATCAGTGTCACGGCCGCTTCGCGATCCAGCGCCAAGTTGGCTAGTGCCTCGTTGTCGCTGAACAGGGGTATTGCGCCGGAGCCGGTCATGAGCAAGCCGAAAACGATCAGCAACAGGCCGAGCGCTGCTCCGAGGCGTGCGCCCCAGCTACGCTGTTGGCGAGGCCGGAGGCGGCGTGCATCGAATCCATCGGTTCGTTTCATTCCGGTTACCTCGTCAGAGCTGGCTATGACCGGGACTGTCCGGTCAGGTTCATCATGTCGGGTAACGCTTTGCGGCTCGAAGGCTTAAGTCAGTGCTCCAGCATCGGTCACGCAAACGGCGAAGTTGTCCGCGAGGATGGTCATTTCCATGCGATGCACCTGTGCCGCGTCGATCGCACCGTCTCCCATCGGCAGATCACGGGTGGCGCAGGCCTTGTCGACCAGGGTGCAGCGATAGCCATAGTCTTTCGCCGCGCGGACTGTGGTGCTCACGCTGGAGTGGGTCATGAAACCGCAGACGATGAGGTCCAGTCGCCCATGCTGCTGTAGCAGTTCGTGCAGTTTGGTGCCGGCAAAGGCATTGGGTAGCGTTTTGCCAATCACGGTTTCGCCGGGAAGCGGAGCCGCCTCCGGCATGATCTGACCGCGTAGCCCTTGTGGATCAAAGAGCCCGCCTGGAATACCGAGATGATGAACATGCACGACGGGGGCGCCAGCCTCGCGGGCCGTGGCCAACAAAGTGCTGATTTCCTCGAGCGCTGAGTTCAGGTTCGGTAGTGCGAGGGTCCCTGTCCGATATTCTTCCTGAACGTCAATGACCACAAGGGTCGCGTTAGCCAGAGTCGCCGGTGCATAACTGCGGCCACTGAGCTGAAGCATGGTCTGTGGCTTGGACATGACTGACTCCTTGTTTTGAGAGGGGCATGATTGTGGCGCCAGTTGAGCGATATGTGAACAGCCCAAGGTAATGAATTCGCCATCTGAATCGGCGATGACAGGCAATAAGCCACTACGGCCGCCAGATTACGCTGAGAAACTCTCGGGACCATCGGCTAAACTTCCGTGCTTTTGACAGGAGATGATTCGTGACCGCTTCGCTTTCCCGCTTGCGCACCTTGCGTGACCACATTCGCTGGGCGGTCAGCCGCTTCCATGCCGAGCAACTGTTCTTCGGACACGGCACGGACAACGCGTGGGACGAGGCTCGTCAGCTGGTGCTCGGCGCTCTGCATTTGCCTTGGGAAATGGCTGATAGCTATCTCGATTGTCGTCTTGAAGATGATGAGCGGGAGCATCTGCAGGGTTTGTTGCGCCGGCGGATCGAGCAGCGTGTGCCCACCGCCTATCTGCTTGGACAGGCCTGGTTCTGTGGGCTCCCATTCATCGTCGACGAGCGTGTACTGATTCCACGCTCACCGATTGGGCAATTGATCCAGCGCCGCTTCGAGCCCTGGCTCGCGCAAAACCCCGCGCGAATTCTCGATCTCTGTGCTGGCTCCGGTTGTATCGGCATTGCCTGCGCCTATGAGTTCCTCGATGCCGAGGTGGTGTTGGCAGACCTGTCCTTCGACGCGCTCGAAGTGGCCAACCGCAACATCGAGCAGCATGGGCTGGAGGACCGGGTCTATACGGTGCAGAGCGACGGATTCAACGGCTTGCCGAAGCAGCGCTTCGACCTGATCGTATCCAACCCGCCTTACGTCGATGCCGAAGACTTTGCCGACATGCCCGAGGAATACCATCATGAGCCGGCGTTGGGGCTGGCCTGCGGCGAGGATGGGCTGGATCTGGTGCGGCGCATGCTGGCCGAGGCCGCGGATCACCTCACCGAAACCGGCTCCCTGATCGTGGAGGTCGGTAACAGCCAGGTGCATGTAGCGGCGCTTTATCCCGAAGTGGATTTCACCTGGCTGGAATTCACCGACGGTGGCCATGGCGTGTTTCTGCTCGCCGCGAACCAGTGCCGCGAGCACCAGGCACTGTTTCGCGAGCGGCTCAAGGGATAGCAGAAGCAGGCGCCCTCACACTGGGTGGCGGTGCGGTCAGCGGGTCGCGATCCATATCAGCAGTCCCGCCTGGAAAAGCGCGAATGCAATGAGGCAAGCGATGGTGAACCTGAGGCCGCCATCTTCGCGGCGGAATCTGTTCAGACGTTCCTGCATGTCGCGAATCGTGCTTTCCTGCTCCAGCAGGTTGCGATCGGCTTGTTCGAGCATTGCCGCGGCGTCCGTCAGCTCGATGATCTGTACTTTGTCGTTGTTCCAGTCAGGGCGCAACGTGCTGACCCGAGGGGCCCCGTAGGTTGCCTTGAGTTGCTGAGGGTCTGCATACAGCACTTCGAAACCCTGGCTCAGCAGGCAATGGTCGCGTCGTAGGCGCATGTCGTTGCCGGTTATGTCCTTCGTCGGGAGTGCACCGCCTTCCACCAGATAGTGCGCCCAGCGCTTTTGCGCCCAGAGCGCTCCCTGCGCCAGGAGAAAGCGTCCGAGGCCGCGGTTGACCGGCTCCACGTGCAGACCGGAGTCGGGGCCGAAGCGCACCTCCTTGGCACGATGATCCGCCCAGATTTCCAGAACGTTGTGCTTCTTCGAGAGGATCTGACCGGGCAATCGGACGAAAAGCCGCAACAGGCTTTGCTGTTGTGTGTGCCGCTCGATCTGGGCCAGCTCAACGAACCTCAGCGGCCGCGTACCGGTATCTCTGTCGGTGGGCAATGGCGACAGGCGCAGCAATCGAAAACGATCCGGAGCAAGAGTTGCCCAAGGATGCGGCTGCGGTGCGGCGGGCGTTTGGGCCTCACTGTCGGTTGGTGCTGGTGAGCTATCGGTCATGTCGGCGTCCTGGGCCTGTGCGGTCGAGTCGTTGCGGCAGGCAAGGAGCGTATCGGCCGACGGATGACTAACTGGATGGTGGCAATACGCTATGTTTGTGCAGGAATTGGCTGATCTGCTCAGGCAGGGCATGTGCAATGGGCAGTTCGGGTTGGTTGTAGGATGCCCTCTGCCGGTCGCGCTCCATCGGAACGATGCGCAGGACATGGTTCATTCCTGGGATCAGCACCAACTCGGCGTCTTCCCTGGCACGCTGCAAGGCGTAGGCATCGTCGCGTCCAACCTGGATGTCATGCGTTCCCTGGATGATCAGCGCAGGCGCCGTCGTGCTGGCGAATGCCCCGGCTGGATCCTGATCGAACAGGGTGATCAGATAGGGCTGTACGCTCGGACGGAACAGGACTTGCAGTGCCTCCGGCACCTGCTCGTGCGTGCGTCCCGCCTTGATCTCGTCGATCAGGTACTGCGCGGTCGCCAGTAGCGGTGGTGGCAGACGTCCCTGTAGCTGTTCGCGTAACAGCAGGTCGATGGGCACGCCGCTGCCTGCAATGCTGATCAATGCGTCGGGTTTCACGACAGGCTCCGCCAGGCTGGCAATCAATGCGCCCTCGCTGTGGCCGATCAGCACAACCTTGGAGAAACGCGGGTCCGCCTTCAACAATCTTGTCCAGGCTACCGCATCCGCGACATAGCGATCCACGCTCAACTGACGCTCGTCTGGCGCCGCCGCCAGACTCCGGCCAACCCCGCGCTTGTCATAGCGCAGGCTAGCCATACCCCGTCTGGCAAGCGCTTGTGCCAATCGCTTGAGGCTATCGTTACGGCCCATGGGATTGTTGCCGTCGCGGTCGGTGGGGCCCGATCCGGCGATCAGCAGGGCAACCGGCAAGGGTTCGGCGGTCTTCGGCAGGAGCAGGCTGCCATGCAGGTTGCCATCGGACACATGCAGGGTCATCGCCTGGTGCAGCAGGGTCTGGGCCTGGGTATGGGGCGTGAGCATGGCGAGGAAAGTGAGCAATAAGAGGAAACGCATGAGCAGGAAATCAACCGTCGGCGGAGCGGGTTGGATACGAGGCGAGCGGATTGGTTCGCCGATCAGCAGTATGCGCCGCCGTGAGAGGCGGTGAAACCTGCAGCGGCTCGGGTATACTTCCGGCCCCTGTTTAGGTCGATCGCGGAGCGCCCTGCATGTCCGGCAACACATACGGCAAGCTGTTCACCGTCACCACTGCTGGCGAAAGCCATGGTCCGGCGCTGGTCGCCATCGTCGACGGTTGCCCTCCAGGGTTGGAACTGACCGTTGAGGATCTGCAGCGAGACCTCGATCGACGCAAGCCCGGCACCAGCCGACATACCACCCAGCGCCAGGAAGCGGACGAGGTGGAGATTCTCTCCGGGGTGTTCGACGGGCGCACCACCGGTTGCCCGATCGGCTTGCTGATTCGCAACACCGACCAGAAGTCCAAGGATTACTCGGCCATCAAGGACCAGTTTCGTCCTGCCCATGCCGACTATAGCTATCACCATAAGTATGGTCTGCGCGATTACCGGGGCGGTGGACGCAGCTCGGCGCGCGAAACGGCGATGCGCGTCGCCGCCGGTGCCATCGCCAAGAAGTACCTGGCGACCCTGGGTATCCAGGTGCGCGGCTACATGAGCCAGCTCGGACCGATCGATATTCCATTCAAGAGCTGGGACAGCGTCGAGCAGAACGCTTTCTTCAGTCCCGACCCGGACAAAGTGCCGGAACTCGAAGTCTACATGGACCAGTTGCGACGCGATCAGGACTCGGTCGGTGCGAAGATCAGCGTCGTTGCCGACGGTGTCCCGCCCGGTCTTGGCGAGCCGATCTTCGATCGCCTGGACGCCGACCTGGCGCATGCCCTGATGAGCATCAACGCCGTCAAGGGCGTGGAGATCGGTGCCGGTTTCGCCAGTGTCGCCCAGCGCGGGACCGAGCACCGTGACGAGATGACCCCGGAAGGTTTCCTGTCGAACAATGCCGGCGGCGTGCTGGGCGGCATCTCTTCCGGTCAGCCGATCGTTGCGCATCTGGCGCTCAAGCCGACGTCAAGCATCACCACACCGGGACGCTCGATCGATACCGACGGCAATCCGGTGCAAGTCATTACCAAAGGCCGACACGATCCCTGTGTCGGTATCCGCGCCACGCCAATCGCCGAAGCGATGATGGCCATCGTGTTGCTGGATCATCTGTTACGCCACCGCGGGCAGAATGCCGACGTGCTAGTGGGCACGCCGGTGTTGGGGCAAATCTGAGCATGAAGCTGGAATTTTGAAGCTGGACGATGACCCAAGCGCTCGCTCCGGTATCGAATTGCTTTGCTTTCAGCCCATGGCTTCTCGCTTATGACTGCTGCTCTTCCGTACTGGCGCCTGTCCGGCTTCTATTTTTTCTACTTCGCGCTGCTCGGCTCAGCCGCGCCCTTTCTCGGACTGTACTTCGACCACCTGGGCTTCGCCGCCGAGCGTATTGGCGAACTGGTCGCCATCCCGATGCTGATGCGCTGTCTGGCGCCGAATCTGTGGGGCTGGCTTGGTGACGTCACGGGGCGACGGCTGGCGATCGTGCGCATCGGCGCGCTCTGTACGCTGCTCTCGTTCGGTCTGATCTTCTTCAGCAAGAGCTACGCCTGGCTCGCGTTGGTGATGGCGCTGCATGCGTTCTTCTGGCATGCCGTGCTTCCGCAATTCGAAGTCATCACCCTGGCCCACCTGCGTGGGCAGGCGTCCCGCTACAGCCAGATCCGCCTGTGGGGGAGTGTCGGTTTCATCGTTGCGGTGGTGGGGCTTGGTGCGTTGTTCGAGCGGCTGAGCCTGGATATCTATCCCATGGCGGTGATGGCGGTAATGATCGGCATCCTCATCAGCAGTGCGTGGGTACCCAATGCCATGCCCGAGCAGCGACCGGAGCTGGCCGGGCAGGGCGGCTTTGTCCGTCAGCTCTGTCGTCCGGGTGTGCTGGCGTTCTTCACCTGTGTGGGGCTGATGCAGGTCAGCCATGGGCCTTATTACACCTTTTTCACCATTCATCTCGAGGCGCTCGGATATGGTCGAAGCACCATCGGGCTGTTGTGGGCCCTGGGTGTAATTGCCGAGATTCTGATTTTCCTGGTGATGGCCAACTTGTTGGCGCGCTTCTCGTTGCGCCAGGTTCTGGCGGCAAGTTTCGTGCTGGCGGCAATACGCTGGCTGTTGCTGGGCACGCTGGCCGATTATCTGGGCGTGCTGCTGGTGGCGCAACTGATGCACGCGGCGACGTTTGGCAGCTTTCATGCAGCTGCGATCCATTTCGTTCAACGCAGCTTCGGTCACCGGCAGCAAGGGCAGGGGCAAGCGCTGTATGCAACGCTGGCCGGCGTCGGTGGGGCGCTGGGTGCGCTTTACTCCGGCTATAGCTGGGCCAGCCTCGGCCCGCTATGGACCTTCGCTATCGCCAGTCTGGCGGCACTGGCCGCAGCCGTTATCATTGTCATCCCCAAGCAGGAGAACCGGGCATGACCGCTATTCGTGAACACTTGTCGCAGGCCATCATCGACGCGGGCCGTTTTCTCTATGGCCGCGGCTGGTCGCCGGCAACCAGCAGCAACTATTCGGCGCGTCTGACCTGCAGCGAAGCGCTGCTGACCGTTTCCGGCAAGCACAAAGGCCAATTGACAGTCGATGACCTGCTGGCCGTCGATATGGAGGGCCGCAGCCTGGAAGCGGGCAAGAAGCCATCGGCCGAGACCCTGCTGCACACTCAGCTGTATCGCTGGAAGCCGGAAATCGGTGCCGTGCTACACACTCACTCGGTCAACGCTACCGTGCTTTCGCGCCTTTGCCTGAGCGATTCGCTGGTGTTCGCCGACTACGAGCTGCAGAAGGCATTCAGCGGCATCGCGACCCACGAATCCCAGATTCTGGTGCCGATTTTCGACAACGACCAGGACATCGATCGACTCGCCTCACGCGTTCAACCCTGGCTCGACGAGCACCCCGATTGCGTCGGTTATCTGATCCGTGGGCACGGCCTGTATACCTGGGGCGCACAAATGAACGACGCACTGCGGCAAATCGAGGCGTTCGAGTTTCTGTTCGAATGTGAATTAAAGATGCGCACCCTGCAGCGGGTGTAAGCCTGCACCTATTTTTGTCGCACGCAGCGCGTGTCCGAATAACCGATGACGAGTCCGGGACAGCCATTCCCGCCGGAGACAACCACCATGAGCATCCTCAGCGTTTATCAGGACAGTGTTCCCGAGCAGCCACTCAAGGTTCTCACTCACGTCGACGACATCGCCGCCACACTGGCCGAGGTCGGTGTGCATCTCGAGCGCTGGGAAGCCAGCGCGCCGATTGGAGCCGGTGCCAGTTCCGAAGAGGTGATTGCCGCCTATCGTCCGCAGATCGACCGGCTGATGAGTGAGCGCGGCTACGTCACCGTCGATGTGATCAGCCTGAACAGCGATCACCCGCAGAAGGCCGAACTGCGAGCCAAGTTCCTCGAAGAGCACCGCCATGCCGAAGACGAGGTGCGCTTCTTCGTCGCCGGCCGCGGGCTCTTCACATTGCATATCGAGGACAAAGTATATGCCGTGCTGTGCGAAAAGAACGACCTGATCTCCGTGCCAGCCGGTACCCGGCACTGGTTCGATATGGGGGAGAATCCGCACTTCGTTGCCATCCGCCTGTTCAACAATCCCGAGGGCTGGGTTGCGCAATTCACCGGTGAAGATATCGCCGGCCGCTTCCCACGGCTGGAGGACTGAAGATGCCGATCAAAGCCATCCTCACCGATATCGAAGGGACTACCAGTGCGGTGAGCTTCGTCTTCGACGTGCTGTTTCCTTATGCCCGTGAGCATTTGCCAGCGTTCGTTCGCAATCATTCGGCAGAACCCGCCGTGGCGGAGCAGATAGAGGCGGTACGGCGTGAGAGTGGTGAGCCGGAAGCGGGCATCGAGCGTGTCGTCGAGATCCTGCTGGAGTGGATTGCCGCCGACCGCAAGGCGACGCCGCTGAAAGCGCTGCAAGGCATGGTCTGGGCCCAAGGCTATCGCGCCGGCCAGCTCAAGGGCCATGTCTATCCGGATGCGGTGCAGGCGTTGCGCCGCTGGCACGAGCAGGGATATGCGCTGTACGTGTATTCCTCAGGATCGATTCAGGCGCAGAAGCTGATTTTCGGCTGCGCCGAGGTGGGTGATCTGACACCGTTGTTCTCCGGTTATTTCGACACCGGCAGTGGTCACAAGCGCGAGGCCGATTCATACGGGCGAATCGCTGCCGCTATAGGCCTTCCGGGCAATGAAATCCTGTTCCTATCTGACGTGGTGGAAGAGCTGGATGCCGCACGAGAGGCGGGTATGCACACCTGCGGTCTGGTTCGCGAGGGCGGCGAGCTGGCCGGGCACGTGGCGGTCGACAGCTTCGAAGCGATCGATCCGGCCGGCTACTGAGCGGATCGCCTGAACCCTCAAACCGCCCAGGCATCCTAATTACGAACTCACCGTAATTGGAGTCTTGTCATGACCGATGCCTTCGGCGGTATTTTCGGCCTGCTTATCCTGGCACTGGATATCTGGGCCATTGTCAGCGTACTGCGTAGCGATAGCACCACCGGCAAAAAGGCCCTGTGGGTGTTGTTGATCGTCATCCTGCCGGTCCTGGGGCTGATCATCTGGGGCATCATGGGGCCCCGCGGCAATCGCCCCGATGACCGGAACTTGAGGCCCTGACACGTGGAGAGCTGGAGCACGCTGCTGGCCCTGATCGTGCTGGTCGCTGACGCGCTGGCGATCTTCCAGGTCTGGCGCAGTCGTATCGAGGTGGGACGCAAGATCATCTGGAGTCTGGTCATCGCGCTGCTGCCGGTCGTGGGATTGATCATGTGGTTGGTTGCGGCCGGCCATTTCGCCAAAGCCAGGTTGTGATCCGCACGCATCGATACCCAGCTTTTCAAGCGGCAGCGCCCGGCGGCTGTTCGTCTGCCGATTAACGACTCGCGGCTGATGGTGAGGTATCCACCAGCTTGGCTTGCTTCTGCCTTGGTACCGCCGTGCTGCTGCCGTAGTTTTGCCAGATATGCACCGCGGCATAAGCCCGCCAGGGCCGCCAGGCCTGGGAACGAGCCAGGAGTTGCCTGGCCGTGATGCCGCTGCTGCCCCATAAAGGGGCTTTAAGCAGGCCAAGGTCTGCGACCGGAAAGGCATCTGCCTCACCGAATCCCCGAAGTGCAATATATTCCGCCGTCCAAGGGCCTATGCCAGGGAGCGCGCAGAGCCGCTTGACCAGCTCGTCCGCGCCGTCCCCGATGTGAAGTTCGAGCGCACCATCGGCCACCGCTGCGGCCAGGCGCTGCAAGGTCGCAACGCGTTTTCCGGGCATGCCGATATTCTCCAGCTGGGCGCTGGCTATGGCTTGCGGGCTGGGAAACAACCGGAGCGTGGCACCAGCTCCACATACGGCTACCTGGGGCAATTCCTCGCCGAGCCGTTCCACCAGGCGCCGGGTGATGGTCACCGCGGCCTTGACCGTGACTTGCTGGCCGACGATGGCTCGCACGGCTTGTTCGAAAGGGTCGAACGCAGAGGGCAAGCGCAATCCGGGGGTAGCGGTGACCAACGGCCCGATCAGCGGATCGTCAGCGAAATGCCGCACGATGACCGCCGGATCGGTGTCGAGGTCGAACATCTTACGAACCCGGATCGCCAGCTGGGCCGCATGCTCTTGTAGCGAATCGCTGAGCGTCAGCTCGAGGACAGTTTGTCCGGGTAATGGTCGAACACTGATCCAGCCAGCGCTGTTGCCGGCCCGCACGGTGCGGCTGTAGCACTCGGAATCGAGCGCCTCCACGCCGGGTAGCAAGCGCAGGGCGAAATGCTGGTGAAATTGCGACCAGCTCCAAGGGGCGAGGTAAGGCAGGTAAAAGGACGTCATGGTTCGACGATAGCCAGCATTGATGGGGTTGTCTTCACCGAACGCGCTTTGAAAGTAGATGGTTCCACCTGTCATATGACCAAAGTAGAATGCGCCTCTTTGCCAACGTACGAGCGTACGGCTTGCGCCGCTCGTCTGTTAGCCATCCATCCGGGAGAACACCCATGAGCGACTATCAGGAAACTCTCTACGAGGGATACGGCCAGCGCTTCAGGATCGACAAGATGCTGCACGAAGTGCGCACTGAGCATCAGCATCTGGTCATTTTCGAAAACGCCCGCATGGGCCGCGTCATGGCGCTCGACGGGGTGATCCAGACCACCGAGGCGGACGAGTTCATCTATCACGAGATGCTCACCCACGTACCGATCCTGGCCCATGGCCTGGCGCGGCGCGTGCTGATCATTGGTGGTGGTGACGGCGGCATGCTGCGCGAAGTCGCCAAGCACCGCGATGTCGAAAGCATCACCATGGTCGAGATTGACGGTACCGTGGTCGAGATGTGCAAGGAGTTCCTGCCGGAGCATTCGAAAGGGGCGTTCGACGATCCGCGGCTGAACTTGGTTATTGATGACGGTATGCGCTTCGTTGCGACCACCGAGGAAAAGTTCGACGTGATCATTTCCGATTCGACCGATCCCATCGGGCCGGGCGAGGTCCTTTTCTCGGAGAACTTCTACCAGGCATGCCGCCGCTGCTTCAACGATGGCGGCATCCTGGTCACGCAGAACGGCACTCCCTTCATGCAACTTGCCGAAGTGCAGACAACCGCTAAGCGCATGACCGGGCTGTTCCCCGACTGGCACTTCTACCAGGCTGCGGTTCCCACCTACATCGGTGGGGCCATGACCTTCGCCTGGGGCGCCTGCGACTCGGCCAGCCGCAAACTGCCACTGGAAACCCTCTGCCAGCGTTTCGCCGGTAGCGGCATCGTCACCCGTTATTACAACCCGCACATCCATCTCGGCGCGTTCGCGCTACCTCAATATGTGTTGCAGGCCATCAACAAGCCCAGCAACAGCTAAACTGCCTCGTGCGCTGCGACTTTTTTGCAGCGCACCTGGATCGGTTCGGACGGCGTAGCGCCCGCCGCGACTCGACGCACCCATTGCGGTGACGATGCATACGCCGTATGTTCGAAGCGCGGCTGCGTACCATAGGCAATGTCCGAGCGCGTCTGGCACGGACGCGGTATCGCGGCTGAATCGAACTCCCAGGCGCCGCAGAGGCCTATTAGAAATACCGCAAGGTTTATACCGCTTCGGGCTTCCGATTAACGAGGCAACCCACGGCTGGCGCTGTCCAGTCGGTATCCGCAACGAGGCAAAACAAAGGCTATCCATTCCTGAAATCGTTCATCCATGAGTGAGAGGAGGTTGTTTTATGAGTACCACCTTCCATGAGGATGTAAGCGGCAACGTGCTTCTGAGGATGAAAGAGGGCGGATTCGATTTCTCCCGCGTCCATCCGATAGAGTTCTATGCCGTGTTTCCCGACCGTGAACGTGCCTGCGCGGCCGCCAGCAATTTTCGTGGCGAATGCGTCAATGCTCAGATTGCCCCCCGTGACGACGGCGCCTGGGACCTCCAGGTCAGCAAGGTGATGTATGCCACTTTCGACGGTATCGGTGACTTCGAACAGGACTTGGAGAACCTGGTCGAGCCGCTGGGTGGCGTGGTCGATGGCTGGGGCGTGACGCAGGAACTTTCAGGCTGCGCTGTCTGATCATCGATTCGCTCAACCAAAACCGAGTCCGCTTTGCAGTGCCTGGTCCCAAGGTGGGACCGGGCCAAAGCGGCTTTTCAGGAATTCCAGCAGCAGCCGGCTGCGAGAGTCGGCTTCCCGAGTCAGTCGCAGGGCATAAATACCGCTTGGCTCCGGCGTTGGCAGGCCTTGTTCGCAGAACAACGGCAGCAGTTCGCCACGGAGCAGGTGGTCGCTGACCAGCCAGGTCGGAAGATGTGCAATACCCAGTCCGGCCAAGGTGCCGCAAAGCAATGCCTCTGCATTGTTCGCAACCATGCGCAGGCGTCTCGGGCGCAACAGTTGTCGTTTGCCCTCATGCTCGAACCGCCATGCATGCGGCGGCGCCAGCGCATCCCAGTCCAGCCCGTCATGTTCCGGCAGCTCCGCAACGCTCTGCGGTCTACCCCGTCTTTGCAGGTAGTTCGGACTGGCGCAGAGGATACGTAACAGCGGCGCCAGAGGCGTTGCGACCAGGCGCGTGTCGGCCTGCGGGCCGATGCGCAGCACCAGGTCGACCTCACCCAGATGCTCACCTTGCAAGTCGACGAAGCTGTCGATCAATCGCAGCTGAATGTCCACGCCGGGGTAGGCTTGCAGAAAGTCGGCCAGCGCGGGCGCCAGATGGCGCCGTCCGAAGGGAGCCGGTGCATCGATGCGGATACGACCTTCCGGCGCACTTTGCAGCGACGTCATTTCCGCCCGCGCTAGGTGCAGTTCATGGACGATGCGTCTGGCGCGCTCGGCAAACGCCTGTCCGGCGGCGGTGGGCTTGATCGAATGCGTGCTGCGGCTGACTAGCTGACAGGCGAGTGACCTCTCCAGCGAGTCGATGCGGCGCGCGACGGAAGAGGGCGTGAGAGCATGCAGGCGGGCCGCGGCCGAGAAGCTGCCGGTATCGAGCACGTCGAGAAACAGTCTGAACTGGTCTGTGAGGGCAGTGGTATCCATAGGGTTGCTCGGTTATGCGGAAATCGCAAAGCCATTGTGCACATCTGTGCGTATACCTGCCAGGCGCCGCTGAGTAGCATGGCGGTTTTGTCGGGAAGCAATCATGGACTTCGTCGGATTCGGGCTGAACACGGTATTGGGTTTGGTGTTGGGAACCCTTGGTGGCCTGTTCGGGATCGGCGGTGGGCTGATTGCAATTCCGGTGTTGGGCGTGCTGTTCGATCTGGACCAGCAGGTTGCGCAAGGCACGGCGCTGGTAATGGTGGTGCCTAACGTTCTGCTCGCGATCTGGCGTTATCACCAACGCAACCGAATCGACCCGCGCCACGCCGCAGCGTTGGGCGTCGCCAGTTTCGGCTTCGCCATCGCCGGCGCGGCGGTCGCGGTATCTCTGGATGCTGGGCGTATGCGTATCGCCTTTGTCGGCTTTCTCGTTGCCTTGGCTATCTACACCCTAACGCGTGTTTTCTTTCGTCCGCATCCCGGCGGGACCGAACTGCGTCACCCCTGGCCGTGGCTGGGCGTGTTGGGCGCTGGTGCCGGGGCGTTGGGCGGATTGTTCGGCGTCGGTGGCGCGGTGCTTGCCACGCCGGTGCTCACCGCCGTATTCGGTACTTCACAGGTCGTGGCGCAGGGGCTTTCATTGTCGCTGGCAGCTCCCAGCACCGCGGTCACCTTGTTCGCCTATGCGACCCATGGGCAGGTCGACTGGGCTCTGGGATTGCCGCTCGCCATCGGCGGTCTGCTGAGCATCAGCCTTGGCGTCAGGCTGGCGCATGCACTGCCGGAACGCCTGCTTCGTCTGCTGTTCAGCGGCTTTCTGCTGGCGAGCGCGGTCATGCTGGCGCTGGAGGTGTGAGTGTGTCGAGTCGGGCCGCTGCTACGCGGTGACCCGACACGGCTGTCGGTGGATCTCGCGACGGGCACTGCGCACCAGGCGGATGGTCAGGAGTATCGCGGCGCAACTCAAACCGGCGATCAAGCCCTGCCATAGGCCCGCCGGGCCGCTCGGGTCGCCGAACCTGTCGGTGAGGCCGAGCACGTAGCCCACCGGTAAACCGATCCCCCAGTAGGCGAAGAGCGTGAAAATCATCGTCATGCGCGTGTCCTGGTAGCCGCGCAGCGCACCTGCCGCAGTAACCTGCACCACATCTGAGAACTGGAACAGCGCGGCATAGAAGAACAGGCTGGCAGCGACCGCGATAACCGCCGGATCGGTGGTATAGATTCGGGCGATCTGCTCGCTGAACAGCAGCATGCTACCCGCCGAGAAGCAGGCATAGGCCAGGCTCGATACGATCCCTAATCCGGCGACGAAACGTGCGTCTCGCGGTGCGCCGCGCCCGAGCGCTTGGCCGATGCGGATGGTGATGGCCATCCCCAGCGACAAAGGAATCATGAAGATAAGCGAGGTGAAGTTCAGCGCAATCTGGTGCCCGGCGACGACGGTCGCCCCCAGACCGCCAATCAACAAGGCGATGACCGAGAAGATGCTGGCCTCGGCGAAGACCGCAACGCCGATCGGCACGCCAACCGAAAGCAGGCGACTCAGCACCGACCATTGCGGCCAATCGAAACGGGCGAATAGCCGGCTTGGTTGGTAATACTCGGCTCGCCGCACCCAGAACAGCATGGCCAACAACATGAAACCCATGACCAGCGCTGTCGACCAGCCGCAGCCAACGCCGCCCATGGCTGGCAGGCCCAGCTTGCCGTAGATGAAAATGTAGTTCAGCGGAATATTTAGGGTCAGCGCGAGAAGACCCACCACCATGCTTGGTCGGGTGTGACCGAGCCCGTCGCTGAAACAGCGCAGCACCTGATACAGAGCCACCGCCGGAAAACCGCAGGCGACTGCCCGCAAGTAGGCCATGGTGGGATCGATCAGCGCCGGCTCGACTTGCATCAGATGCAGCACCGGTTCGGCATTCCACATCAGCAGCGCGAACAGCGATCCGATACCGAACCCCATCCACAGCGCCTGCCGGACCAACGGCCCGATCTGTTCATGCTGACTACTGCCGAAGCGCTGAGCGACGTTGGGTGTGGTCGCCAGAATGACTCCGGTCACCAACAAGAACACTGGAACCCAGATGGAGTTGCCCAAGGCGACCGCGGCAAGATCACGCGGGCTGACACGCCCGGCCATCAGCGTGTCGACGAAACCCATGGCGGTGTTCGCTAGTTGGGCGATCATCATTGGTAATGCGAGGGCAAAGAGCGTGCGCAGTTCTACGCGGACTCGTCTGAGTTTCAACTCAGTGGGCATTGCGTGTTTTCCGGATTGTATACAGAAGCGGACTAGTCTACGCCGCGAGAGTGGCGCTCGGGAAGGCAGCAGAGCGGCTCGACGCGGTCTAGAATGGGCCGATCAATGACGGAGCCCGCTAATGCGTATTCTTGCCGACGAAAACATTCCATTGGTCGAAGCCTTTTTTGCCGAGCATGGCGAGATTCGCCGTATGCCGGGCCGAAGCATCAATAGAGCAGCGCTCGAACAGGCTGAGGTGCTGCTGGTTCGTTCCGTCACCCGGGTCGACCGCGAACTTCTGGAAGGGAGCGCCGTGCGCTTCGTAGGCACCTGCACCATCGGTACGGACCATTTGGACGTCGATTACTTCGAAGAGGCAGGTATCGATTGGGCGAGTGCGCCGGGATGCAATGCCCGTGGTGTAGTCGACTACGTACTCGGCAGCTTGTTGGCGCTGGCCGAGGGGGAAGGTGTGTCACTGAGTGATCGCCGTTATGGCGTGGTTGGGGCCGGAGAAGTCGGCGGCAGGCTGGTGAAAGTTCTGCGTGGCCTGGGTTGGGATGTACGTGTCTGCGATCCACCGCGCCAGGCGCGCGAGATCGGTGAGTTCGTCGGCCTGGATGAAATACTCGAAGAGTGCGACGTCATCAGTCTGCACACACCGCTGACGCTGGAAGGCGAACATTCGACGTTCCATTTGTTCGATAGCGCTCGCCTGTCGCAGTTGCGTCCGGGCGCTTGGTTGATTAATGCCGCCCGTGGTGCGGTCGTCGATAATGCCGCCTTGCGCGAACTGCTGGCCCAAAGGCCAGACACCCAGGCCGTGCTCGATGTCTGGGAGGGGGAGCCGCAGGTCGATGTCGAACTGGCGGAGCTCTGCTGGATCGCGACACCGCATATCGCCGGCTACAGCCTGGACGGCAAGCTGCGCGGAACGGCCCAGATCTATCAGGCGTTTTGCGCCAGTCGAGGTCTGGAGCCTAAAGTCGCACTGTCCGAATTGATGCCTGTTACGCCCCTTCGGGGGCTCTTATTCGATGCCTCGGCCGAGCCCGGCGACGTCTTGGCGACGATCTGCCGAGCTGTCTATGACCCACGTAGGGATGACGCTGCCTTTCGCCGCAGCTTGTGCGAGGGTGAAGAGCAGCGTCGGATCGGCTTCGATCAGCTACGCAAGCAATACCCGCAGCGTCGAGAAATAGACAGCTTGCAGATCCAGATCAGCTCCAGCCAGCCGCAGCTGGAACAGCTGGTGGGAGCCCTCGGGGCGACCTTGAAGCGCTGATCGGGCTTTGTCCGCGATTGCGATGCGCATTCGGGTTCCGGGCGACAGGCCGGATGCAATTTGCGGCCTGCTCCGCTAGCATTACCCGTCCTCTGCTTTATCCCGCGATGGTGTTATGAGTTATCAGGTACTAGCCCGTAAATGGCGTCCGCGCTCGTTCCGCGAAATGGTCGGGCAGACGCACGTGCTCAAGGCCCTGATCAATGCGCTGGACAGCCAGCGCCTGCACCATGCCTACCTGTTCACCGGCACGCGCGGGGTCGGCAAGACCACCATCGCGCGAATCATCGCCAAGTGCCTCAATTGCGAGACCGGCATCAGTTCCATGCCCTGTGGCGAATGCTCGGTCTGCCGAGAGATCGACGAGGGCCGTTTCGTCGACCTGATCGAGGTTGACGCTGCAAGCCGCACCAAGGTCGAGGATACCCGCGAGCTTTTGGATAATGTGCAGTACGCACCCAGCCGCGGTCGCTACAAGGTCTATTTGATCGACGAAGTGCACATGCTGTCGTCGCATTCGTTCAATGCGCTGCTCAAGACCCTCGAAGAGCCGCCGCCCCACGTCAAGTTTCTGCTGGCCACGACGGACCCGCAGAAGCTGCCGGTGACCATCCTCTCGCGCTGCTTGCAGTTCTCGCTGAAGAACATGCCTCCCGAGCGCGTGGTCGAGCACTTGACCCATGTGCTCGGTGTCGAGCAGGTGCCTTTCGAGGAAGATGCCCTCTGGTTGCTGGGGCGCGCCGCCGACGGCTCGATGCGCGATGCCATGAGTCTGACCGATCAGGCTATCGCATTCGGTGAGGGTAAGGTGCTCGCGGCCGATGTCCGCAGCATGCTGGGAACTCTCGATCACGGGCAGGTGTATGGCGTATTGCAGGCGCTGTTGGAAGGCGATGCCCGGGCGCTGCTGGAGGCGGTTCGCCATCTTGCCGAACAAGGGCCTGACTGGGGCGGCGTTCTGGCGGAAATACTCAACGTGCTACACCGTGTCGCTGTCGCTCAGGCGTTGCCGGACGCGGTAGACAACGGCCAGGGCGATCGTGATCGGGTGTTGGCGCTGGCGCAGGCACTGCCGGCCGAGGATGTACAGTTCTATTACCAGATGGGTCTGATCGGTCGACGTGACCTGCCGCTGGCACCCGATCCGCGCAGCGGCTTCGAAATGGTCCTGTTGCGCATGCTCGCGTTCCGGCCTGCCGATAGCGAAGACGCGCCGCGAACATCACTAAAGAGCTTGGGGATCAGTCCGGCCACTACTGATTCCAGAACAACGGATGTGGCCGGTACAGCGGCATCGGCTGTACCGGTTCGTGATCCGGTTGTAGTGCCGAAGGCACCCGCGCAGCCTGCTGCCGTTACCCCTCAGCCCGCTCAGCAGGCAGAGCCGCGGCCCGCTTCGGCAGCCGCCGTTCCTGCTCCAGAACCGTTATCCACTACGAGTGCCGTGCCGGTTGATGCGACACCCGAGCCCACAACGCCGGAACCTGTTCCGCCGGTTGTCGATGTGCCTTGGAACGAACCGCCCGTTACGCCGCCGGTCGCGGTGGAAAGCGAGGCCCTGGAACAAAGGGTCGAGCCCATTGGCGAGCCGGAGCATCTGGCTGCAGTGGTCGAGGTAAGCGAGCCGGACGATGACGAGCCGCCGTTGACCGACGAGGACTATTTCGAGGTTGAAACCCAGGCCGAGGCTTATCTCGATGGGCTGGACGATCTGGCGTTGGAGCCGCAGGCCGTCGAGCCGGCGCCCGCGGTTCAACCTGCGACCGGCTTGGCTGCCGAGTGGCTCGATATCTATCTGAAGCTTGGCTTGGGCGGTCTGACCGGCAGCATTGCGGCCAACTGTACATTGATATCCATAGATGGCGATCGCTGGCTCATGCACTTGGATCCGGCGCAAAGTGCTCTGTTCAATGCGACTCAGCATCGGCGCTTGAACGATGCGTTGAATCAATACCACGGGCGCACATTGCAACTCGATATCGAGCTGCAGACACCGCAACAGGAAACGCCTGCCCAGGCCGCTGCACGCCGCCGCGGCGAGCGTCAGCGAGCGGCAGAGCAGTCGATCCAGACCGACCCCGTAGTGCAGCAACTGATGCAACAGTTCGCCGCAGTTATTCGCGACGGTACCATCGAACCCGTAGAACACTCCGAACCCTGATCCGAGGTAGATCCCATGATGAAAGGTGGCATGGCCGGCCTGATGAAGCAGGCGCAGCAGATGCAGGAAAAAATGCAGAAAATGCAAGAGGAGCTCGCCAACGCTGAGGTAACCGGTCAATCCGGTGCCGGCCTGGTGAGTGTCGTGATGAACGGTCGACACGACGTCAAGCGCGTCAGCCTGGACGACAGCCTGATGCAGGAAGACAAGGAAATTCTCGAAGACCTGATTGCCGCTGCGGTGAATGACGCGGTGCGCAAGATCGAGCAGAACAGCAAGGAAAAAATGGCGGGCATGACCGATGGCATGCAGTTGCCACCGGGCTTCAAAATGCCTTTCTGATCCAGCCCGGGTGTCGCTCTGACACCCGATCGGCGGACCATGCGAGCCGTGAAACCGCCAGGATCAGGCGGTCTTCACGGCTCGAGGCCCGGCCGTCCTGTCTCCTCGTATCATCCCCGCTCCGGTGAATTCCATGTCTTTCAGCCCGCTTATTCGTCAACTTATCGATGCGCTGCGCGTTCTGCCTGGTGTAGGGCAAAAAACCGCTCAGCGTATGGCACTGCAAATGCTTGAGCGTGACCGCAGCGGCGGGCTCCGATTGGCCCAGGCGTTGACTCGAGCGATGGAAGAGGTGGGCTATTGCCAGCAATGTCGTACGCTGAGCGAGGAGGCACTCTGTCCGCAGTGCGCCGACCCGCGGCGGGATGACTCACTGCTGTGTATCGTGCAAAGCCCGGTGGATGTGTTCGCCGTAGAACAGACAGGGTTTCGCGGCCGCTACTTCGTTCTCAAGGGGCATTTGTCCCCACTCGATGGCCTCGGCCCCGAAGCCATCGGCATTCCCGAACTCCTGGTGCGCGTGGCTGAAGGTAATTTCAGCGAGGCGATATTGGCAACCAACCCGACCGTAGAAGGCGAGGCCACTGCCCATTACATCGCGCAGTTACTGATCCCGAAGGGATTGACGCTCAGCCGTATTGCGCACGGTGTACCGCTGGGTGGCGAGCTCGATCTGGTCGATGGCGGCACCCTTGCTCACGCGTTGGCCGGGCGAAAGACCATCACGCTGTGATCATCGTGACGGAGAGCGGGCCGGGCCCAGCAGACATGAACTTATAACTCTGGGTTAGTGGCTTATGGCTGCTAAGTAGTGCCTACCCCAAAGAACTTCGTGTAAAGTTCTAAGCCAGAAATGCTTAATAACCAAAACTTATTACATGCTTGATTTTGGTTATATAGCTAATGATGCCTACGAACTTGAGGTCGATGATGAAGGCTAGACACTGGCTGGTTTCCGCATTGTTGCTGTTGAGCACCTTCGCGCACGCACAAGAAACGTTCAAGGTCGGCTATATCCGTGTCATGGATGATGCCCAGGCGATGGTTGCCTACGAAGGGGGGCTGTACAAGAAGCATGGCCTTGATGTCGAGCTGGTCGAGTTCAGCTCCGGTACCGATTTGATCAAGGCCATCATCGGTGGCCAGTTGGATACAGGGGTTCTCGGGTTCACCAATGCGGTTGCATGGGCCTCGAAGGGCGCTGATCTTAAAGTTGTTGGTGGTGCACAGCAGGGCTACCACTCGATCGTGGCGCGTGAAGGTAGTGGCATCGAGAAGATCAATGACCTGAAGGGCAAAATTCTCGCCTCTCAGAAAGAGGGCAGCACAGCCGACGCAGTCCTGCGCGGCGTGACGCTGAAAGCCGCCAACCTTGCTCCGAGTGAGGTGAACATCATGGGCACCAGCCCGGCGGTGGCGGTGCAGTCCCTTGTTTCAGGGCGTGCCGATGCAGCGTTCCTCTTCGAACCCTATGATCGCATCGCTCAACTCGTGGCTCCTGTGAAGCAGATCTACGAGATTGGCGAGGTCTGGCCATTTCCCTGCATGGTTGTAATCACTTCCGGCGAGACCTTGGAGAAGCGCAAGGAGGCGGTGTGGCAATCGCTGGACGCCCAGCGAGAGGCGATCGACATGCTGGAAAATCAGCCGGCCGAAGCGGCGAAGCTCATCGCTGACTACTTCATTGCCGAACCGACGCTCAAGACCCTCAATCGTGGTGACCTGCCTCGCGAAGTGGTCATTGAAGAAGCCATCGCCACTCAGACCTTTAGCGCCAAGCTGGGCAGCGAGGACCTGGAGCGTATCCAGGAACTGGCCGACATCCTTCAGGATCTCGGGTCGCTCAAGACCCGCGATGGTAAACCGTTCGACACCAGCGCCATCCTCGACCTTTCCTGGCAGCAAGCTCGCGAACTCTAAGGTCGGCAGCAGATCGTTCCATACACTGCCCGGCCTTAGTGCCGGGCAGTGTCATTCAAGCCCTTCAGTTGGGCAGTTTTTGAGGTCTTCAACGCGATGCAGCTCAGGTTTGAAGAAGTAGACAAGCATTTCGGGCAGCTCGAAGTCATCAAGGGCTTCAATGGTGAATTCGCTCAAGGCGAGCTGGTTGCCCTGGTAGGGCCTTCCGGTTGTGGCAAATCGACACTTCTACATCTGGTTGCCGGGCTGGAGAACCCCACGGCAGGGCGGGTGCTGGCCGATGGTAAGAAAATACCGGGCCCAAGCCCCCGACGGACTCTGGTGTTTCAGGAGCATGCGCTGTATCCCTGGCTCTCGTTGCAGGCCAACGTCGCCATGGCTCTGGAGTTGCAGGGGGTGGCCAAGACCGACGCGTTCGAGCAGGCAAAGGCCTGGCTCGCCCGAGTGAGTCTGGACGGGTTCGAACATTACTATCCGCATCAGGTTTCCGGCGGCATGCGCCAGCGCACCGCATTGGCTCGTGCTTTTATCGCCAAACCGGAAGTGCTGCTGCTGGATGAGCCCTTCGGCGCGCTCGATGCACTGACGCGCATGGCCTTGCAGGACGTGCTGCGTGAGCTGATCGATGAGCACCAACCCACCGTACTGCTGGTGACCCATGACGTTGACGAAGCACTGTACCTGGCCGACCACGTACTGGTGTTCAGCGCGCGTCCGGCACGGGTGCTGAAAACCTTCAATTTCACCCATTGCGAGAAGAGCCACGATCTGTCCGAATTCGCTGCCGAGCGGCGCGAGATACTTCGGTTGTTGGGTATCAAGACGGAGGTAGGGCACTGATGAGCCAGGGACGTCGTCTTAGCGGTCCGAAAAAATACTTTGCCGTTGTGCTGGCTGTTCTGTTCATTCTGCTGATCTGGCAGATCGCGGCCTGGAGCCTGCCGGCGTTTCTGATGCCGGGAATTCCGGTCGTTTTCGAGCGATTGCTTACCACGGTTCAAGAGCCTGTGTTCCGTGAGGGGCTATACGGCAGCATGAGTCGGCTGGGCAGTGGGTACAGCTTTGCATTGCTGTTCGGTATCGGGTTCGGTCTGGTGGGAGGTGTGCTGTTTTTCTTCCGCGAAATCCTGCGCTCGGCCATCGTGATTCTTCAATCGATTCCCTCGATCGCCTGGGTGCCGTTGTTTCTCATCGTGATGGGTTTCGGCAATCTACCCATCATCGTAGTGGTCGCCTTGGCGGCGTTCTTCCCTATGGCGTTGTCTGTGATGAATGCCACCGAAAGTGTGCAGCCAGTCCATGTTGCCGCCGCTCGGGTAATGGGGGCATCGCGCTGGCAATTGCTGCGACGGGTCTATCTGCCAGCGGTCATGCCGGAGCTGATCACTGGCGCGCAGCTGGCCTTCGGTAACGCGTGGCGAGCGCTGATCTCGGCGGAAATGCTGATCGGCTTTGGTCAGGGCCTAGGACGCTCGCTTGCCTATTCCGGCGAGATTGCCGATATGGCAGGGGTGATGATGAACATCCTGGTCATCGCCATTCTCGCGACCCTGATCGATCAGGTCGTGTTGGAGAAATTCAAGCAACGTATGCTGCGCTACCAGTACGTTTGAGAGGTGCGCCGTGAAGTCATGGCTGCTGTGGCTGATGCTCCTGTTGATGGTCCCTGTCAGCTCTTTTGCGGCGCCTTTGCACGCGCTACTGATTGGTGAATATCGACCGCTCAAGGCGACAGAAGCGGAGCCGGTGACCGATGGATTCGAGGCCTTATGGCTTGCTCGCTTGGGTGAGTTGCTGGGTAGCGATATCGCTCTGGTCGACCCAGGCGCGCGGGCCGATCTCAAGGTTGGAGCGACCGCCTCGGGCGCGGTCTACTACGCCAGCGAGCTTGCAGGGCTGACGGCAGCCGACACGGGACCTGCCAAATGGGCGGAGCTTGCTGGTAGGCCGTTTTGTGTCGCGGCGGGCAGCCCACATGCCAAGGTCGTTGCCTCTCGCTTCGGTGCTCATGCCCGCGCTTTTCCCAGCACTGCGCAAGCGCTGATCGGTTTGAAACTCGGTGAATGCCAGGCGGTGGTAGCTGATCGTCTATTGCTGCAGCAGATCGCCGCTCTTCCCGAATGGCGTCGCTATAACCGGCTGCTGCCCGGATTAGAAGAAGCCGTTTTGCCTTTGCGAGTCGAGGCGGATGACGTGACGCTGCAGCAGCGGATCGAGCAGGCCGTTTCATCCAACCGAGGAAGACAGATGCTGGCCGACGTCACTCAGCACTGGGTTGATGAGGTCGCCTTCCAGGCCTATGTATTGGCCGACACACTGGATTGCCACTAAGGTCTGCTGAGCGCCTGTTATCCCAAGATCACTCGGCTTCGATTACCTGCGACAGAGCTTGGCGCAGGCCATCCAGTTTAAGTGGGGTGCGAATGTACCCGCGCAGCTTGCCCTCGGGGCTGACAATCGCCAGGTTACCGCTGTGACTGACGCTGTAATCGCCCTCGGTATTCTCTGCGGGGATGAACGGGAGGCCCAGCGCCTTGGACAGTTCTTGCAGTTGCCTCATGTCGCCGGTCCAACCTTTGAATCCTGCTCGGTAATAGCCGAGATAGGTACGCAGCGCCTCGGGAGTGTCCCGGGCCGGATCGGCGCTGACCAATATCAATTGGAGCTGATCGCTGATAGAGGGCGGTAACTGGCCGAACAGGCGGCGCATGTCACTCAGCGTCGTAGGACAGATATCCGGACAAGCAGTGAACCCGAAAAACAACAGATGCCAGCGGCCGCGTAGCGAATCGGTCGCGACGGCCTGGCCGTGCTCGTCCACGAATTCCAGGTTCGGCAGCTGCCGTTCACGCGGAAGGAGCAACAGGTTCGCCTCATCGAGCAAGGCGTTGCGGTCGAGCCCAAAGGTAGCCGGACAGAAGGCCAGCAGACCCAGCAGCGCTCCGCTGCGGATGGTCGCAGCCGCCGTGCGAAACACGCCTAGCGCTCGTTCAGCTCGAATGCGGTCAGCGTGAACGTGGGGATGCCCATGTCCTGCAACTTGCGCGAGCCACCCAACTCAGGCAGGTCGATGATCGCAGCAGCTTCGTGAATATGAGCGCCCATGCGGCGAACCAGCTGAGCAGCGGCAACCAGCGTGCCGCCGGTTGCAATCAGGTCGTCCAGCAGTAGCACCGAATCACCTTCGCAGAGGCTGTCTGCATGCACTTCGAGGTAGGCTTCGCCGTATTCGGTGCGATAGGAGGCAGCCAGCACGTCGGCCGGGAGCTTGCCTTTCTTGCGGAATAGAATCAGCGGGCGGTTCAGCTCGTAGGCGATGATCGAGCCGATGATGAAGCCGCGGGCATCCAGCGCTCCGACATGGCTGAAATCACTTTCGACATAACGCTGGATCAGGCTGTCAGCCACCATGCGCAGGGCTTTGGGCGACTGCAATAGCGGGGTGATATCCCGAAATATCACGCCTGGTTTCGGAAAATCCGGGACCGGGCGTATCAGCGTCTTGATCGAGAACTCATCGAAAATCATACGGACCCCACTACGCGTCCATGTTTCCGCCCGCCAGGGCGCATAACCGAATGGAGTCAAGGATACGAACTTCCTTGCCTTCGGCTTCCAACAGGCCGTTCGCCTGACAGCGAGTGAACACGCGGGAGACGGTCTCTACCGCCAGCCCCAGGTAGCTGCCGATTTCGTTGCGAGACATGGGTAGACGGAACTGGTTGGCCGAAAAGCCACGCGCACTGAAGCGGGCCGACAAGTTGATCAGAAAGGTCGCGATGCGTTCATCGGCGGTTTTCTTCGACAGCAGCATCATCATCTGCTGATCATCGCGAATCTCACGGCTCATGATGCGCATCAGCTGGCGGCGCAGTTGAGGCAGCAGCACGCTGAGCTCATCGAGGCGATCGAAAGGAATTTCGCAGACCGAGGTCGTTTCAAGCGCTTGTGCGGATACCGGATAGGTTTCTGTATCCATGCCGGAAAGCCCGACCAGCTCGCTAGGCAAGTGGAAACCCGTGATCTGCTCTTCGCCGGCGTCCGTGACGCTGAACGTACGCAGGGCCCCGGAGCGAATGGCGAACACGGAACTGAACGCATCGCCCTGACGGAAAAGCATCTCACCTTTTTTGAGTGGACGCCCGCGCTTGACGATGTCATCCAGCGCCTCCATATCCTGCATGTTCAGAGAGAGCGGAAGGCACAGGCCGGAAAGACTGCAATCCTTGCAATGAGGTTGCGGCAGCTTGCGGGCCTTGATCGACTCGGACATTGGCGTTCCTGAAAAACCTTACGGGACGCGCAAGATTAACTCAGGCACGGGACATAGGCCAATTGGCACAAGGGTCGCAGGTCGGTTTTTAAGGATTAGATGGCTTGGGAAAGACGCGGAGCGGAGCGTACAGACAGGTAACGGTCGAACAGCATGCACACCGAGTGGGCCAATAGACGTCCGGTTGGCGGGATGACAATGGCGTCATCCTGCAGTTGAATGAGGCCATCGGCGGCCATCTGCTCCAGGGCTGGCCAGATCGTCTCGAAGTATGTCTTGAAGCCGATCCCATGGTCCCGCTCGATTTCTTCGAAGTGCAGCTCGAAATTGCACGCCAGTGCCTGAATCACCCGGCGTCTGATGTGATCGTCTTCATTGCAGCGCAGTCCGCGAACCGTTGCCAATTGACCCTGGTCCAGCGTCTGTTGGTAGAGGGTGATATCGCTGTTGTTCTGGCAGTACAGGTCACCAATCTGGCTGATCGCCGAAACGCCCAAGCCGATAAGATCGCAGTAGCCGTGGGTGGTATAGCCCTGAAAGCTGCGTTGCAGTTTGCCGTCTTCTTGGGCCATCGCCAGTTCGTCGTCAGGCAGGGCGAAATGATCCATGCCGATATAACGGTAACCGGAACGGGTCAGCCGTTCCGTGCTGTGTTGCAGCATCGCCAGCCTGTCCGCCGACGCCGGGATGTCTGCGGCGTCGATTCGTCTTTGTGTCATATACCGTTCAGGGGCATGCGCATAACTGGATACGGTTACGCGGTCCGGTTGCAGGGCAATGACAGCATCCACTGTTTGCGCGAAACGTTCCGGCTTCTGTAGCGGTAATCCATAGACGAGATCAATCTGTATCGTTCGGTATTGCAGGGTTCGAGCGGCCTCGATGATCGTCTGGGTCTGCTCGAACGTCTGCACTCGATTGATGGCCCGCTGCACCGCCGGATCCAGGTCCGGCAGGCCGATGCTGACGCGGTTGAATCCGAGCTCGCGTAATAGCCCGAGGGTCGGCCAGTCCGCATCACGCGGATCGATCTCGATGCCGAAGTCTGCGTGATCGTCGTCCTGCAGACTGAACTGCTTGCGCAGGTGCGCCATTAACTGTCGCAATTGCTCATGGCTTAAGAAGGTCGGTGTGCCGCCACCGAAAAATAACTGTTCGACCACCTGATCAGCGCCGAGGTGACAGGCGATCATCTCGATTTCCTTTTCCAGGCGCTGCAGATAAGAAGACGCTCGTCCGCTATCGTCGGTGATGACCTTGTTGCGCCGGCAGTGGTAGCAGACGCTGGCGCAGAACGGTAGATGAACGTATAGCGAAAGCGGCCGGCTGGCATGCCGGCTGCGACGCAGCGCGTGCAGCAGATCAAACGAACCCAGGCTGCCGCTGAACTGGAATGGCGACGGGTATGACGTATAGCGTGTCCCGGGCTGATCGTAACGATGGATCAGATCGGCATCCCAGCGAATGGCGTCGAACATCTTACGTTCTCGGTTGACTGCGGTGACGGGATTCTAGGATGCACGCCGCCACGCAGACTTGACCTGTATCAAGCGAGCTCGGACCGGCAGCGGACGCCGGACTGGTGGTGCGCAGGAGGAGATTTATTCGCTGGATTGTGGTCGATTAGTCAAACTAGGATCCCGAATCGTCCACTCGCACAGGAGAACTCCATGCACAGCCGCCAGCAAGAGATCGCTGCCGCCCTCAACGTTTGCTCGCCCTTCGACGGCCCTGCCGCTGTACAGGCTGAGATCGACCGGCGTGTCGCCTTCATACAGTCATGCCTGCGCGAGTCTGGCCTCAAGACGCTGGTTCTGGGAATCAGCGGTGGCGTCGATTCGACCACTGCCGGCATGCTCGCGCAGCGTGCGGTCGAAGGCATGCGTGCCGCTGGAGAAGGAGACGATTACCGCTTCATCGCCGTCCGCCTGCCGTATCAGGTTCAGCACGACGAAGACGAGGCGCAACTGGCGGTCGATGCGATCAAGCCGGACGAATGCCATACGGTGAACATCGGCGCCGCTGTGCAGGGATTGTCGCGAGCGACCGAGGCGCTGGAGGCGCTGACGCCCGAGAAGCGCGACTTCGTGCTGGGCAATACCAAGGCGCGGATGCGCATGGTGGCTCAGTACACTATTGCCAATGCACGCCAAGGCTTGGTCATCGGCACCGATCATGCGGCCGAAGCAGTGATGGGATTCTTTACCAAGTTCGGTGACGGTGCCTGTGATCTCACGCCCCTGGCTGGCTTGGTCAAACACCAGGTCAGAGAGCTGGCCGCCGCCTTAGGGGCGCCTGAGCAATTGGTGAAGAAAGTCCCTACGGCCGACCTGGAGGAGCTTTCGCCCGGCAAGCCGGACGAAGACGCGCATGGCGTGTCCTATCGGGATATCGATGCCTTTCTGCAGGGCCAGTCTGTGCCAGACGAGGCGGCTCGCATCATCGTCGACACCTACGACAAGACCGCGCACAAACGTCAGCTACCTAAAGAGCCCTGACGGATCGAGGCCAGGGGCACGCTTATCGGACATTGCCGGTATGCCCTGAGCGTGCCGCTAATGGTGAAGATGTGCGGGCGCCTGCTGTTGGGGCGCATGAGTGCCGTGGCCCATGAGCCATTCTTGATGTGGGCCTGGCAATGTCCACAGGCCGAACACAATCACCATGGTTCCGCCGAGCATGCGTACGCCGCGTTTGCGTAGCATGGCAGTTAGGCGATCGGCAGCCAGGCCGGTGGCCAGGAGCACGGGCCAGGTGCCGATACCGAATGCCAACATTAGCAGTGCACTGTCCAGTGCGTTGCCCTGGCTTGCTGCCCAGAGCAAGGTGCTATAGACCAACCCGCAAGGCAACCAACCCCAGAGGGCGCCCAGCAACAGTGCTCGCGGCAGGCTCCTGACCGGCATCAGCCGGCTGGCAAATGGCTGGATATGGCGCCACAGGCCCCGCCCCAGCGCTTCGATACGCGTCAGGCCGCTCCACCAGCCTGCCAGATACAGGCCCATGCTGATCATCAGGAGCGCGGCTACGACGCGCAGCGCCATGGCGGCAGGGCTGTTGGCGACCGCCCAGCCGGCCAGCCCGATGAGCAGACCGGCACTGGCGTAGCTGAGGATTCGACCCAGGTTATAGGCGACCAGCAGGCGCAGGCGTCTGCCCCTTTGCTCCGGTGGAATCGCCATGGTCAAAGCACCCATCAACCCGCCGCACATGCCCAGACAATGCCCTCCGCCGAGCAGGCCGAGGACCAGGGCAGACACTAGCAGTGGCAGCAGTTCAGCCACGATCGGTTTTCCCTTTGTCGCTGCCGCCATCCGCCTGCTCGACACCGGCGCGGTGCTTGGGATCTTCCTCATCGAACAGGATGCTATGAGCGGGGCCGTCCAGATCATCGTACTGACCGCTGTCGACTGCCCAGAAAAAGACCCAGATGGCCAAGGCGACCAGAACCACGGCGACGGGAATCAGAATGTAAAGTGCGGCCATATGAGCCTCCAGAGCGTTACGGCAAGGCAGGGCGGACCAAGCGAGGCTTTTATCCTACGCTAGCCAGGGCTGGCTGATGGTGGGCGGAAGGACTCGGCAGTCGGGTCAGCCGCAAGGCGTTCAGTACCACCAGCAGCGAGCTCGCCGACATACCCAGGGCTGCCCATAGCGGGGTAACCCAGCCGATGGCGGCAAATGGCAGAATCAGGCCGTTGTAAAGACTCGCCCAGGCCAGGTTTTCGATGATGATTCGACGGCTGCGACGGGCCACGGCGAATGCCTGCACCAAGCTGTCGAGACGGTTACTGAGCAGGACCGCGTCGGCGCTGGTCTTGGCCAGATCGGTCGCCGAACCCATGGCCACACTGATGTTCGCAGCCGCCAGCACCGGTGCGTCATTGACGCCGTCACCCAGCATCAACACGCGACGGCCTTCGGCTTGCAGCCGTTGCAGGTGGGTGAGCTTGTCGGTCGGGGTCATCCCGCCATGTGCTTCGGCGATGCCGAGCTGGCGAGCGACCTCATCCACCATCGGCGAGCTGTCACCGGATAGCAGGACGGTTTTCCAGCCACGACTTCTGCACGCATCCAGTAGTGCGGGCGCGTCCTTGCGCAGGCGATCCTGGAGTACCAGCCACGCCAGCGGTCCCTGCATGTCGCCCAGCAGCAGCCATTGGCCATGGTCGCCCGGAATAGCCGGGGCAGTACCGGCGTAGCCGGCGGCAACGAAGTCGGGCTGACCAATGCGCAGGACGCGTCCATCGACCGAGCCCTGCAGACCCAGCCCGGGGACGTTGTCCACTGCATCGGCTGCTTGCGGCGCTCGGCCGAACGCTTTGGCGATCGGATGCTCGGAGCGGTTCTCCAGCGCGGCAGCCAGCGCTAGGCAGGCGTCGCCATCCAGGTCGGCCAGGGGGCGAACCTCGCTCAGGGTCAGGCGCCCTTCGGTCAGGGTACCGGTCTTGTCGAAAATCACCGTGTCAATGTGATTGAGCCCCTCGAGCACGTGCCCGCGAGTGAGCAATAGGCCAAGCCGGTGCAGCGTTCCGGTCGCTGTGGTCAATGCCGTTGGGGTCGCCAGCGACAACGCGCAGGGGCAGGTGGCAACCAACAAGGCGAGAACGATCCAGAACGCGCGTTGCGGGTCTATCTGCCACCAGACGAAGCCGACTACGGCGGCGGTCAGCAGCACGATCAGCAGGAACCACTGTGCGACCCGGTCGGCCAGTTCGGCCAGTCGGGGTTTGTCCGACTGGGCGCGTTCGAGCAGAGTCACGATGGCGGACAGGCGGGTGCCGTCGCCCAGAGCACCCACCTCGATGATCAGGCCGCCCTCAACGTTGAGGGTGCCGGCGGTGACGGTGTCACCGGTGCCTCGTGCCTGTGGCAGATATTCCCCGGTGAGGACCGATTCGTCGATGCTCGATTGTCCATGGACGATACGACCATCGGCCGGGATCAATGCGCCAGGATGCACCAACACGCGATTGCCGAGCTGCAGCTCGCTGAGCAAAATGCGCGTCGTTTGGCCGTCTTCAGAGAGTTTCAGACAGGACGTCGGCAACAGGTTGACCAATTGCGCGGTCGCCGCGGCGGTGCGTTCCCTTGCACGGCGCTCCAGGAAGCGCCCGGCGAGCAGAAACAGCGCAAACATACCTACTGCGTCGAAATACAGATCGCCCTGGCCGGTCACGGTCGACCAGATGCCTGCGACGTAGGCGCCGCCGATGGCCAAGGAAACCGAGACATCCATGGTCAGATGGCGGGTGCGTAGATCCCGTAGCGCGCCCTTGAAGAAGTCGGTACAACAATAAAAAACGATAGGGGTGGTCAGCAGCAGGGCGGTCCAGCGAAGAATGCTGGCCATGCCTGGCGAGAGGTCGATGTTGAACTCTGGCCAAGTCGCCATGGTTGCCATCATGACCTGCATCCAGAGCAACCCGGTCACTCCCAGTTGACGCATGCTGCGACGGTTTTCCTGTGCGAGGCGCTCTGCCGCCTGGTCGGCCTGGTATGGATGCGCGGCGTAACCGATGCGTCGGAGCTCAGCGAGCAGCTCGCTGAGCGGCAGGGCGGCATCGCTCCAGCGGACCCGCAGGCGGTGATTGGACAGGTTCAGGCTGGCCTCGGCAATTCCGTCGAGTCCGCGTAGATGTTTCTCGATCAGCCAACCGCAGGCGGCACAGCTGATGCCTTCGATCATCAGGGAGGTGCTGGCCAGTTCGCCTTCGTGCTGCACGAATGGCTGCTGCACGTCCTTGCGATCATAGAGGGCCAACTCTTCGGCGAGTGCCTGTGGCAGAGCGTCGGGATTGATGGAGGCGTCGCTACGATGCAGGTAGTAGCTTTCCAGTCCGCCCTGAACTATCGCTTCTGCGACCGCCTGGCAGCCAGGACAACACAGCGCCCGCTGCTCGTTGAGCACGCGGGCGTGGAAGGCGCTGCCAGCAGGAACAGGAAGCCCGCAGTGGTAGCAGGGAGTAGGACTCGCCATCGACCGATCAGTGGCTCAGCTTGAGCGTTTGGCCGCTTACGATTTCCTTTTCCTCGAACAGGCGCCAGTCCTGGTCGCCCTCTCGGCCGAGTAGCTCGACGAAACGTCTACCGGTGACCGGCTCCTGCATTTGCCCCTGGTAGAAGCCATCACCCTGGGGCTGGAGCACAATGCGGCGATCGCGCTCGGGCTGAGTGGGGGAGATCAGATTGAGCACCAGTTGCTGCGGCCCGCTGTGACCGCTCAGTTGCACCTCGGCCAGCCCTCGCGCGTCGTTCAGGACGATATTCGCCTGCATTTGCAGGCGCTCGGCGAGCTTCTCGCGCTCCAGTGACTGGTTAATACCCTTGCCGGCATCGTAATAATTGTCCGAGACCAGGGTGTCGGAATTGCGGATCGCGATGGTCAACATCGAGGTGCCGAGGATGACCGAGAGCAGCAGGATGCCAATGACGAACCAGGCCCAGAACTGGGTATACCAACGGGTGTTTTCGAGGTCGGGATTGCTCATGTACTACCTGTTCAGCGAATGCTTGGGCCGATAAAACGGCTTTCTGCTTCGTCTTCGATTGCGGAGTCGTCTGCCGATCTGATGTGGAAGACGATGTCGTTGGTGCTCGATGGAAGTTGTTCCGGTGCGACCGAGAGCTCCACCGGAACGGTGACCAGCTCACCGGCCTCGGCACGGATTTCGCGACGCCCCTCGTATTGCAGGCCATCAAGACCGGTGGCCTCGATGATGAATGTCTGCTCGTTCTGCGCCTTGTTCATGACCTTCAGCGTATAGACGTTCTCGATTCTGCCTTGCTCGTTCTCGCGATACAGCACCCGATCCTTGAGCACATCGAGCTTGACCAGGGAGCGATCGCTCACCGCGTAGCCGAACACGCTCATCATCGCGATCAGCGCGACGGCGTAACCGATCAGGCGTGGCCGCACGAGGTGGGTCGTCTGTCCGGACAGGTTGTGTTCGGTGGTATAGCTGATCAGCCCGCGCGGGTAGTTCATCTTGTCCATGATAGTGTCGCAAGCGTCGATACAGGCCGCGCAGCCGATACATTCGATCTGCAGACCGTCACGAATGTCGATGCCGGTGGGGCAGACCTGGACGCACATGGTGCAGTCGATGCAGTCGCCGAGGCCCATGGCCTTGTAGTCGGCGTCCTTCTTGCGGGGTCCACGGCGCTCGCCGCGGCGCGGATCGTAGGAGACGATCAGGGTGTCCTTGTCGAACATCACGCTCTGGAAGCGCGCGTAGGGGCACATGTAGATGCACACCTGCTCGCGCAGATAGCCGGCGTTGCCATAGGTCGCCAGAGTGAAGAAGCCCACCCAGAATGCCGCCCAGCCGCCAACCTGAAGTGTGAACAGATCCGGCACCAGTTCGCGGATTGGCGTGAAGTAACCGACGAACGTGATGGCAGTGGCCAGCGACACGGCCAGCCAGATGGCATGCTTGCCGATCTTGCGGGTGAGCTTGTTGGCACTCATCGGCGCTTTATCGAGCTTCATGCGCTGATTGCGATCACCCTCGGTGACCTTTTCCGCCCACATGAACACCCAGGTGAACACGCTTTGCGGGCAGGTGTAACCGCACCAGACGCGACCGGCGAATACGGTGATGAAGAACAGGCCGAAGGCACAAATGATCAATAGCGCGGAGAGCAGGATAAAGTCCTGCGGCCAGAACGTTGCGCCGAAGATGTAGAACTTGCGCTCGGGCAAATCCCAAAAGACCGCCTGACGCCCGTTCCAGGTCAGCCACACGGTTCCGAAATAGAGAATGAACAGCAGCGCGCCGCCGACGAGTCGCAGATTGCGAAACAGGCCGGTGAAGGAGCGGGTGTAGATTTTTTCGCGAGCAGCGTAAAGGTCGGAAGACGAGGCGACCTTGGCAGGAGGGGTTACATCATGAACGGGGATTTGCTCGGACATCGAATACGTACCACGGCGGAGGGTGAGTGTCCCGGTCGATACGTGCCGGCCGGGATCTTTTGCTTACCTGCTGCGAATGGTACGCCTCGATTGTTGATATCAGGTGCGACCGTCGGTCGCGCCTGAATCAGTCGGATCAGTTCTCCGACTTCTGCGAGAGGCTGTACACATAAGCGGCCAGCAGGTGCACTTTGTCGTTGCCAAGGTGTTCTTGCTGGGCTGGCATGCGCCCGTTTCGACCGTAGCGAAGCGTCTGCTGAATCTGTCCGAAGCTCGAGCCGTACAGCCAGATATTGTCGGTCAGATCGGGCGCGCCCATTGCCTGAGTGCCTTTGCCTTCAGGGCCATGACAAGCTACACAGTTCGTCGCGAAGATTTTTTGACCCTGCTCAATATCGGCGCTGATGCCCTCGGGAACGTCACGGCCGGACAGGCTCCGAACGTAACCGGCAACGTTGCGAATGCCTTCCTCGCCCAGCACATCGCGCCAGGCCGGCATGGCTGCCTGACGGCCTTCCATGATGGTGGTTTTGATGGTTTCAGGCGCGCCACCATACAGCCAGTCGTTATCGGTCAGGTTGGGGAAGCCATAGGCGCCTTTGGCGTCAGAGCCGTGGCAGACGGAGCAGTTGGAGGCGAACAGTCGTCCCCCCATTTTCAGGGCCTGCGGGTCCTGGGCAACTTCTTCGACCGGCATCGCCGCGAACTTGGCGTACAGCGGACCGTATTGCTCGTTGGCCTTGTCCACTTCGCGCTGCCATTCCTTGACTTGGGTCCAGCCGCCCTCATAGCCGGGCAGGAGACCTTTCCAGTTGCCGAGGCCCGGGTACAGGGCGAGATAGCCAAGGGCGAAGATCACGGTGGCGACGAACAGCATGAACCACCAGCGTGGGAGCGGATTGTCATACTCCTCAATGCCATCGTAGGAATGGCCAACGGTTTCTTCGGTACTGTCGTGGCGTTGTCCCTTGCGAGTCGCGAGCAGCAGCCAGACCAGTGCGGCAATGGTCCCCAGGCTCAACAGGGTGATGTACCAACTCCAAAACGTGGTCATTTATTTCTTACTCCTGGAAGCTTCTTCATCACGCTTCTTGGTGTCGGGCTCATCTGCGAAGGGCAGGTTGGCGGCTTCATCGAAGCTTTTCTTGCGCTTGCTGCTGTAGGCCCATAGCACGACGCCAACGAAGGCGACGAAAACCAGAACGGTGCCCAGACCGCGGAGAGTCCCGATATCCATCGTGCGTTACCGTTTGTTGGTGAGTGCAGTGCCAAGTACTTGCAGGTAGGCGACCAGGGCATCCATTTCGGTTTTGCCCTTGACCGCGTCCTTCGCACCGGCGATGTCTTCTTCGGTGTAAGGCACGCCTACGCTGCGCAAGGCTTCCATCTTCTTGGCGGTGTCCTTGCCGTCGAGGCTGTGCTCGACTAGCCAGGGGTAAGAAGGCATCTTCGATTCAGGCACAACGTTGCGCGGGTTGTAGAGATGCGCGCGGTGCCAATCGTCGGAGTAACGGCCGCCGACGCGGGCCAGGTCCGGACCGGTGCGCTTGGAGCCCCACAGGAACGGATGGTCGTAGACGCTTTCGCCCGCGACGGAGTAGTGGCCGTAGCGCTCGGTCTCGGCGCGGAACGGACGGACCATCTGCGAATGGCAGCCAACGCAGCCTTCGCGGATATACAGGTCACGACCTTCCAGCTGCAGCGCGGTGTAGGGCTTCATGCCTTCCACCGGCTCGTTGACCACGTCCTGGAAGAACAGCGGGACGATCTGGGTCAGACCGCCGATGCTCACCGCCAGGACCATGAACAGGGTCAGCAGACCGACGTTCTTTTCAAGTATTTCGTGATTCTTCATTTATTCGTTCCCTCAGGCGATCTGCGCGGCGGCTTCGAGTTCAGCCGGCTTGGCGGCACGCACGGTGCGCCAGGTGTTGTAGGCCATCAGCAGCATGCCGGAGAGGAAGAATGCACCGCCCAATGCGCGAACCATGAAGCCAGGATGGCTGGCCTCCAACGCTTCGACGAAGGAATAGGTCAGGGTGCCGTCTTCGTTGATCGCACGCCACATCAGGCCCTGGGTAATGCCGTTGACCCACATCGAGGCGATGTAGAGCACGGTGCCGATGGTGGCCAGC
>NZ_JAKOEN010000023.1:212881-289081 GCF_022355455.1 Pseudomonas sp. KSR10
GTTGATCAGACCGATGCTGTACATCTGTTCACGGGCGAAGACTTTCGGAATCAAGTGATAGATGGCGCCGATGGAAATCATCGCCACCCAGCCGAGGGCGCCGGCGTGTACGTGGCCGATGGTCCAGTCGGTGTAGTGGGACAGTGCGTTGACGGTCTTGATGGCCATCATCGGGCCTTCGAAGGTCGACATGCCGTAGAACGCCAGGGAGACCACCAGGAAGCGCAGGATCGGATCGGTGCGCAGCTTATGCCAGGCGCCGGACAGGGTCATCATGCCGTTGATCATGCCGCCCCAGCTCGGTGCCAGCAGGATGATCGACATCACCATGCCCAGGCTTTGCGCCCATTCAGGCAGTGCGGTGTAGTGCAGGTGGTGCGGACCGGCCCAGATGTACAGGGTGATCAGCGCCCAGAAGTGAACGATCGACAGGCGATAGGAATAGACCGGACGGCCAGCCTGCTTGGGTACGAAGTAGTACATCATGCCCAGGAAGCCGGTGGTCAGGAAGAAGCCCACGGCGTTGTGGCCGTACCACCACTGCACCATCGCATCGGTCGCGCCCGAGTAGATCGAGTAGGACTTGAACCAGGTAACAGGTACTTCCAGGTTATTGACGATATGCAGCATCGCCGTCACCAGGATGAAAGCGCCATAGAACCAGTTGCCTACGTAGATGTGGGCAGCCTTGCGCTTCATGATGGTGCCGAAGAAAACTACCGCATAGCTAATCCAGACGATAGCCAGCAGGATGTCGATAGGCCATTCCAGCTCAGCGTATTCCTTGGAGCTGGTGAAGCCCTGCGGCAGTGTGATCACGGCCAGAACGATGACCGCTTGCCAGCCCCAGAACGTGAAGGATGCGAGTCCGTCGGAGAACAGGCGGGTCTGGGAGGTCCGCTGAACCACATAGAAGGACGTGGCCATCAATGCACAACCGCCAAACGCGAAAATCACTGCGTTGGTGTGCAGCGGGCGCAAACGACCGAAGCTGGTCCAGGGCAGGTCGAAGTTGAGTTCAGGCCACACCAGCTGTGCGGCGATAAACACACCTAGGCCCATTCCGATAATTCCCCACACCACCGTCATGATGGCGAATTGGCGAACCACCTTATAGTTATATGCAGTCTCACTTATTGCTGTGCTCATGCAAGGCTTCCACGCTAAAGGCATATCAAGGGGCAAAAACGGCGGCAAGTATGGAGAAAGGAGGGGGGCAATGCAATCGACGCCCAGGCCATCTCGTGCCGTTCGGACCCTGATCCCAAGCGTTTTCCATGCTCTTTGCAGGGTCGTTTATCACATCATGCCGATGTGCTGAATCGAGGGTTTCGCCTTGTAGTTCTGCGGGGGTTCGGCGAGTGGCAAGACTATAGAAGCAGTCAGGCTGATGGGCAAAGATGGCAGAGGCTGGACGGTCTGCGACAGAGCGTCGCACTGCCACCTTTTGGGGCGGGAATTGATACAGAACAGGGCGGTACGACCTACCGCCCTGTAAGAGGTTTTACTGCTTCGCCAGGCGTTCTGGGTGTTGCGAAAGGCTGTACACGTAGGCGGCCAGCAAGTGCACTTTGTCGTTCCCCAGATACTGTTCCTGCGCCGGCATCTGACCGTTGCGTCCGTGACGAATGGTCTGTTGCAGCTGCGGCAGGCTCGAACCATAGATCCAGCCGGCGGGGTTGGCCAGGCTCGGCGCGCCCAATGCGGCTGTGCCTTGACCGTTAGCGCCATGACAGACCGAACAGGTCTGCGCATACACCTGGGCACCTGCTGCCATATCTGCATCACTGCCTTCCGGCAGGGGCAGACCGGCCAGATCAGCGCGCACATAGGCTGCGACATTCTTCACGCCGTCTTCACCGATGACCTGTCCCCATGCCGGCATCGCCGCAACGCGACCGTGGAGGATTGTCGCCTTGATGGTTTCCGCGTCGCCACCCCAGCGCCATTCACTGTCCGCCAGGTTGGGGAAGCCGTTCGCGCCTTTGGCATCGGAGCCGTGACAAACCGAGCAATAGTTGGCGAACAGACGACCGCCGATCTTCAAGGCCCTTTCGTCTTGGGCGACCTGCGCGACTTCCATAGCGGAGTACTTGGCGAAGATCGGGCCGAATTTCGCATCAGCCTGGTCGACTTCGTGCTGCCACTGCTTGGTTTGGGTCCAACCGCCCTCGTAGCCTGGGAGTACGCCTTTCCAATTGCCCAGGCCGGGATAAAGCACCAGATAGAGAATGCCGAACACCAGCGTGCCGATGAACAGCATGAACCACCACTTGGGTAGCGGGTTGTCATATTCTTCGATGCCATCGAAGGAATGACCCATGGTCTTGTCGGTCGTGCCGGCGGACTCGCCCTTGCGGGTGGCGAAGATCAGCCAGAACAGAGCGACAATGGTGCCCAGCGTCAGCAGGGCGATGTATCCACTCCAGAAAGCGTTCATTTGTTACTCCTGGACAGCCCGAACGCTCGAACTGCCCGCGATGTTAGGTCCCTGACGGCTGCCCCTGCAGCGCGTCGTTCTCGATAGCCTGGTGTTGTGTCAGCGCTTGTTCTGCAGCGCGGTGCCGAGCACTTGCAGATAAGCCACCAGCGCGTCCATCTCGGTTTTGCCCTTGACGGCAGCTTCGGCGGAGGCGATGTCCTCGTCGCTGTAGGGCACACCAACGGCGCGCAGCGCTTTCATTTTCTTGGCGGTGTCCTGGCCATCGAGCGTGTCCTCCACCAACCATGGGTAGGAGGGCATCTTCGACTCGGGCACGACGTTGCGCGGGTTGTAGAGATGCGCGCGGTGCCAGTCGTCGGAATAGCGGCCGCCGACGCGGGCCAGGTCCGGGCCGGTACGCTTGGAGCCCCACAGGAAGGGATGGTCATAGACGCTCTCGCCGGCCACCGAATAGTGACCGTAGCGCTCGGTCTCGGCGCGGAATGGGCGGATCATCTGCGAGTGGCAGCCAACGCAGCCTTCGCGGATATACAGGTCACGACCTTCCAGCTGCAGCGCGGTGTAGGGCTTCATGCCTTCCACCGGCTCGTTGACCACGTCCTGGAAGAACAGCGGCACGATCTGGGTCAGGCCGCCGATACTTACCGCCAGCGCCATGAATAGGGTCAGCAGACCGACATTCTTTTCGAGTATTTCGTGCTTCTTCATTCTCTGCTCCTCAGGCGATCTGCGCGGCGGCTGCGTATTCGGCTGGCTTGGAGGCACTTACAGTGCGCCAGGTGTTGTAGGCCATCAGCAGCATGCCGGCGAAGAAGATCGCACCGCCGATCATGCGCACCACGAAACCGGGGTGACTGGCTTCCAGTGCTTCGACGAAGGAGTAGGTCAGGGTGCCGTCTTCGTTGATCGCGCGCCACATCAGGCCCTGGGCAATGCCGTTGACCCACATCGAAGCGATGTAGAGCACGGTGCCGATGGTGGCCAGCCAGAAATGTGCGTTGATCAGGCCGATGCTATGCATTTGCGGCCGGCCGAAGACTTTCGGGATCAGGTGATACAGCGCGCCGATGGATACCATGGCAACCCAGCCGAGGGCGCCAGCGTGTACGTGGCCGATGGTCCAGTCGGTGTAGTGGGACAGCGCGTTGACGGTCTTGATGGCCATCATCGGACCTTCGAAGGTCGACATGCCGTAGAACGCCAGGGAAACCACCAGGAAGCGCAGGATCGGGTCGCTGCGCAACTTATGCCAGGCGCCCGAGAGAGTCATCATGCCGTTGATCATGCCGCCCCAGCTCGGTGCCAGCAGAATCAGCGACATCACCATGCCCAGGCTCTGCGCCCAGTCCGGCAGCGCGGTGTAATGCAGGTGGTGCGGGCCGGCCCAGATATAGACGGTGATCAGCGCCCAGAAGTGGACGATCGACAGTCGATATGAATACACCGGACGTTCGGCCTGCTTGGGTACGAAGTAATACATGATGCCGAGGAAGCCGGCAGTCAGGAAAAAGCCCACCGCATTATGGCCGTACCACCACTGCACCATGGCGTCGGTGGCACCGGAGTACAGCGAGTACGACTTCATCGCGGTGACCGGCACTTCCAGGTTGTTGACCACGTGGAGCAGCGCGACGGTCAGGATGAAGCCGCCAAAGAACCAGTTACCTACATAGATGTGCTTGACCTTACGGGTGGCCAGGGTGCCGAAGAACACCACCGCGTAGGACACCCAGACGATAGTAATCAGGATATCGATAGGCCATTCCAGCTCGGCGTACTCCTTGGAACTGGTGTATCCCAGCGGCAGGCTGATTGCGGCCAGCAGAATGACCAATTGCCAGCCCCAGAAGGTGAAGGCCGCCAGCTTGGGTGCGAATAGCGTGGTCTGGCAGGTGCGCTGGACGGAGTAGTAGGAGGTCGCGAACAATGCGCAGCCACCAAAAGCGAAAATCACCGCATTGGTGTGCAAGGGTCGCAAGCGACCGAAGCTGGTCCAGGGCAAGTCGAAGTTGAGAAACGGCCAGGCCAATTGCGATGCGATGAGAACGCCGAGCCCCATCCCGACGATTCCCCACACCACCGTCATGATGGCGAATTGGCGGACCACCTTATAGTTGTAGGCGGTACTGGTTGCTGTGTTCATGTATGGGCTTCCATCCACGGTAGTGAGCATGTTTTTGTTGCGCTGAGCGGGACATTTCTTTCGATCGAAAGCGAGGGCAAGGATGGGCAAAGGGCAAATGGCCGGTATTGACGCCGATCAATACTCACAGGGCGGTGAAATTCCGTTCGTCCGGGTCGATCAGCCGCAGGGGGGAGCTCGCAGCAGCCTGATCCTGGCGCATGGCGCGGGCGCGCCGATGGACAGTCCCTTCATGCAGCAAATCACCGAGCGGCTTGTAGCCCGGGGCATTGCCGTGTTCCGCTTCGAGTTCGCCTACATGGCCGAACGGCGGGCGACCGGGCGCAAGCGCCCACCCAATCCGCAAGCGCAGCTGTTGCAGCAGTGGCGGGGGGTATACCAATCGGTGCGACAGCAAACCGCAGGCCGCCTAGCGATCGGTGGCAAGTCGATGGGGGGACGGATGGCGAGCCTGCTGGCCGACGAACTGAAGGTCGAGGCACTCGTGTGTCTGGGGTATCCCTTCTACGCTGCGGGCAAGCGGGAAAAGCCCCGTGTGGCGCATCTAGCCGAACTGCGCACGCCCACCCTGATCATCCAGGGTGAACGCGACGCGCTGGGTGATCGGAATACCGTCTCTGGCTATTCGCTGTCACCCGCGATTCGTTTCCATTGGCTGACGGCAGCCGATCATGATCTCAAGCCGCTCAAGAAGTCAGGGCTGACCCAGGAACAGCACCTGGACAGTGCCGCGGACGTCGTCGCGGCGTTCTTGCTCCGCCGCTGATGGCATCAGTGGAAAGTAGAACGCCCGTCGCAGTCCTGCGAGCGGGCGTGTCGTGTGGCGACAGGGCCAGGCTCGCATTCAGCGGTTGAAACGCTCCACCAGCGAGTACTGCGAATGCGCCGTGGCGGCCAAGCCCTCGGAAAGTAGCGCCGAGCTCTGTGCATCTCCCGATGTCTGATCGGCGAGGCGAGCAATGTTGCTGACGTTGTGGCTGATCTCCTCGGCAACCGAACTCTGCTGCTCGGTTGCCGAAGCAATTTGCGACGTCATGTCGATGATGCGTTCTACTGCCGTAGTGATGCCCGAGAGCGCCTTGTCCGAATCGATCATCCGTTCTACGCCACGGTTCGCCTGTGCACGGCCTTGCTCCGTCGTCTCGACGGCCTGGCGCGCCTGTAGCTGAAGCTTTTCGATCAATTGATGGATCTGACCCGTGGCGGCGGAGGTGCGCTGGGCCAACTGGCGGACCTCGTCGGCGACCACTGCGAAACCACGGCCGCTTTCCCCGGCACGGGCCGCTTCGATGGCCGCGTTTAGCGCGAGCAGGTTGGTCTGGTCGGCGATGCTTTTGATCACGTCGACCACGGTACCGATCTCATCGCTGTTCTGTGCCAGCTCCGCCACCGCATCGCCGGTTTCCTTCACGGCATGAGCCAGCAGCTCGATAGCCTTGCGGGTTTGGCCACTGATTTCCTGCCCTTGGGCAGCAAGCCGGTTGGCTTGCTCGGTGGCCTCTGCCGCCAGGGCCACGTTGCCCGCGACTTCCTGGGTCGTCGCGGCCATCTGGTTAATGGCCGTGGCGACCTGTTCGGTTTCGTGATGTTGACGAGCCAGACCATCCGAGCAGCTGTGTGCCAACTCATCGGCCTGTTTGGCCTGCTGCTGTAGTTGTACAGCGCTGTCCTGCAGGCGAGTCAGGCAAGTTTTCAGGCGCGCATGTTCGCTGAGCATCGCCATTTCCAGGCGGGCTTCAACGCCATGGCTGTCGGTGTACATCTGTGCGATCAGAGGATCGCTGGTGGATTGCTCGGCCAGGCGCACCAGACGGTTCACCCCGCGCATCTGCCAGTGACGCCCAGCGAGGCCCAGTGGCACGGAAAGCAGCGCGGCCAGCGCAAAGCCCCAAGCATGATCGAACCATGTGCCGATCATGAACCCGATCTGGCTGATGACGATGAAGGGTAGCCAGTTGATCGCAACCGGCATCCACTTGTCGCGCTGCGGTACACCGCTCTTGCCGGCGTTGAGGCGCGCATAGAGTGCTTCGGCGCGCTGCACCTGTTCGCGTGTGGGCTTGGTGCGGACCGACTCATAGCCGATGACGGTGCGCTGCATGTCCAGCACCGGCGTTACGTAGGCATTGACCCAGTAGTGGTCGCCGTTCTTGCGTCGATTCTTGACGATGCCCATCCAGGGTCTGCCGTCCTTGAGCGTGGCCCACATGTGCGCGAACACGGCGGATGGCACATCGGGATGACGGATCAGGTTGTGTGGAGAGCCGATAAGCTCGCTGTGCTCGAAGCCGCTGACTTCGGCAAAGATGTCATTGCAATAGCTGATTTTGCCTTTCAAATCGGTTGTGGAAATCAGCCGTTGCTGGTCGGGGAACGCATATTCGCGCTGGGTGATGGGCTGGTTGTTTCGCATTGGGTACGCCTGGCAGTTCGGGGAGGGGCTGGTGCGTGTCTTTCTTGTAACGTGGTCGGCTGACCAACTTTTTTTTTAACGGCCGGCCACTGGATAAATTGAGCGCGGTTCGACAGATGGCCCGCTCAGAGCGAAACGCCCGCGGCAGCTGGGCTGCGAGCGGGCGTTTTGGTGTGACAGGTGACGGGTTTTAGGCTGCGATCAGCTGTCTCAACACATAGTGCAGGATTCCGCCTGCCTTGAAGTACTGCACCTCGTTGAGCGTGTCGATGCGGCAGAGCACCTGGAAGTTATCCCGCGAACCGTCTGCGCGCTGTATATCCACGGTCAGCAGCTGGCGGGGTTTTATATCGGCGCCCAGGCCACGAATAGAGAGCTGCTCATTGCCAGTCAGGCCCAACGACTGCCGGGTCTGATCGCCGACGAACTGTAGCGCCAGCACGCCCATACCGATCAGGTTGGATCGGTGGATGCGCTCAAAGCTTTCCGCAATCACCGCCTTGACGCCGAGCAGGTTGGTGCCCTTGGCGGCCCAATCCCGACTGGAGCCGGTGCCGTATTCCTTCCCGGCAACCACCACCAGCGGCACGCCTTCAGTTTGATAGCGCATCGCCGCATCGTAGATCGACATCCGCTCGCCGCTGGGTTGATGAAGCGTATTGCCGCCTTCTTCGCCGCCCAGCATCTCGTTCTTGATGCGGATGTTGGCGAATGTGCCTCGCATCATCACTTCATGATTGCCCCGACGCGAGCCGTAGGAATTGAAGTCTTCCGGTTTCACCCCCAGTTGCTGCAGATACAGTCCGGCTGGTGAGCTGGCCTTGATGTTGCCGGCTGGCGAGATGTGGTCGGTGGTGATGGAGTCGCCAAACAGCGCCAGGATGCGCGCATTTTCAACATCTTTTGGCGGTGCCGGCGGCTGGCCGATGTCTTCGAAGAACGGCGGGTTCTGCACGTAGCTCGAATTATTGTTCCATTTGTAAGTGTCGCCTGCGGTCACGGCAATAGATTGCCAATGCTCATCGCCACTGAACACGTCCGCGTAACGTGTACGGAACATCTGGCCATCGATCTTGCTGACGGCTTCGTTCACTTCGGCGCTGGTGGGCCAGATGTCCTTGAGATAGACCGGACGATTCTGTTCGTCGTAACCCAGCGGGTCCTTGTCCATATTGATTCGCGTGGTGCCGGCCAGCGCGAACGCCACGACCAAGGGTGGCGAAGCCAGCCAGTTGGCCTTGACCATCGGATGCACGCGCCCTTCGAAGTTGCGGTTGCCAGACAGTACCGAGGAGACGATCAGGTCGTTCTCGGTGATCGCCTGGCCGATCGCGTCGGGTAGCGGACCGGAATTACCGATGCAGGTGGTGCAGCCATAACCGACCAGGTTGAAGCCGAGTTGGTCCAGATAGGTCGTCAGGCCGGCGCGCTCCAGATAATCAGTGACCACCTTGGAGCCTGGCGCGAGCGAGGATTTAACCCAGGGCGCGCGTTTCAGGCCGCGCTCGAGTGCCTTCTTGGCCACCAAGCCGGCGGCCATCAAGACGTTCGGGTTGGAGGTGTTGGTGCAGGAGGTAATCGCGGCAATCACCACCGCGCCGTGTTTGAGATCGAAGCTTTCGCCGACGACAGGCACCGCCGTGTCTGCATGCTGAATCTTGCCGCTGGTTTCCAACAGAAGATCGAAGCTGGCACCGATGTCACCCAGCGAGACCCGATCCTGAGGACGCTTTGGCCCCGCGAGGGAGGGCTGGACCTGACCGAGATCGAGCTCCAGCGTAGCGGTGAACACCGGGTCCGGTGAGTTGCTGTCGCGCCACATGCCCTGCGCCTTGCTGTACGCCTCGACCAGAGCGATGCGGTCCGGATCTCGGCCTGTCAGGCGCAAGTAATCGATGGTGATCTGGTCCACCGGGAAGAAGCCGCAGGTGGCGCCGTATTCGGGCGCCATGTTGCCGATTGTAGCGCGATCGGCGAGCGGAAGATGATCCAGGCCCGGGCCGAAGAACTCGACGAACTTCCCCACCACGCCGTGCTTGCGCAGCATCTGCGTGACGGTGAGCACCAAGTCGGTAGCCGTGACGCCTTCGTTGAGCTTGCCAGTCAGGCGCATGCCGATGACTTCGGGGATCAGCATCGACACGGGTTGGCCGAGCATCGCCGCTTCCGCTTCGATACCGCCCACGCCCCAGCCCAGTACGCCGAGGCCGTTGATCATGGTGGTGTGCGAATCGGTGCCGACCAGGGTGTCCGGATAGGCGATGGTTTCTCCATCCTCTTCTTTCGTCCAGACCACCTGACCCAGGTATTCGAGATTGACCTGATGGCAAATGCCGGTTCCCGGCGGTACCACGCGGAAGTTGTCGAAGGCCTGCTGGCCCCAGCGCAGAAACTCGTAGCGCTCTCCGTTGCGTTGCATTTCGATCTCGACGTTCTGCGCGAACGAGCTGTTGCTGCCGAAGCGGTCGACCATCACCGAGTGATCGATGACCAGGTCCACGGGTGACAGTGGGTTGATGCGCTGAGGGTCAGCACCGGCACGTGACACCGCATCGCGCATGGCCGTCAGGTCCACCACTGCGGGAACACCGGTGAAATCCTGCATCAGCACCCGCGCGGGGCGATACTGGATTTCGCGTTCCGATGTGTGAGTCTTCAACCACACCGCCAATGAAGTGAAATCGTCGGTGCGTACCGTGACGTTATCTTCCCAGCGCAACAGGTTTTCCAGCAGCACCTTGAGCGAGGTCGGTAGGCGGCTGATGTCGCCGAGCTGCTTCGCCGCTTCGGGGAGGCTGAAGTAGTGATAGGTTTTGCCGTTTACATCGAGGCTTCGTCGGCAATTCAGGCTGTCCAGGGATGGCATTCGTCTCTCCTTGTGCCCGCACGGTCGGGCTGGCTGAGTAGGGAGCGGTCTGTTGAAGCTAGCCCTTGGCGAATCATTTCGCCACGAACGGGCCGCCGATCCAGTTGGCAATGGAATCCGGGCCAAGGCATCGAGTGATGTACAGCAGGCAATGCCGTATGCGGCCGCAATTATTCCGAGGTGACTGTTCACTGGACCGGGGCAGTAAGCCCCGGGTTCCCCAGTCGGCTATCATGCGCGGCTTTGGTCGCAGAGCGCTTCGACGCTATTGCACCTTCGCGCGACAACAGGGTTCGTACCATGAATACATTGCTGCTGCATTGCCGCCCAGGCTTCGAAAACGAAGTCTGCGCCGAGATCAGCGACCAGGCCGCCCGACTGAGCGTGGCCGGCTACGCCAAGGCGAAACCGAACAGTGCCTGCGCCGAGTTTATTTGCAGCGAGCCGGAACAAGCGCAGCGCATGATGCGCGGCGTGCGCTTCGCCCGCTTGATCTTCGTTCGGCAATGGGCGCGTGGCGAGCATCTGGCATTGCCAGAGACCGACCGTATCGGCGTATTGCTCGAACACCTCAAGACCTACCCAGTATGCGGCAGCGTCTGGCTCGAGGTGCTGGATACCAACGACGGCAAGGAACTGTCGAACTTCTGCCGTAAGTTCGAGGCCCCGTTACGCAAGGCGCTGACCAAAGCCGGGCGGCTGGTCGAAGATGACCCGGGGCCGCGCCTGCTGCTGACTTTCAAAAGTGGTCGCGAGGTATTTCTTGGCATTGCCGAGGCAGAGAACAGCGCCATGTGGCCAATGGGCATTCCCCGTCTGAAGTTCCCTCGGCAGGCGCCGAGCCGCTCGACACTGAAACTGGAAGAGGCCTGGCACCACTTCATTCCCCGTGACCAGTGGGATACGCGATTGGCGCCTGGGATGACCGCGGTGGACCTGGGTGCCTCGCCAGGCGGCTGGACTTGGCAGTTGGTCAACCGGGACATGGAAGTGATGGCGGTGGATAACGGTCCGATGAACGAGGAATTGCTCGAATCCGGTCTGGTCGGCCATTACCGAGCCGACGGGTTCGCTTTCCGTCCGAAGCGGCCGGTGGACTGGATGGTCTGCGATATCGTCGAGAAGCCGGCTAAGAATGCCGCCCTGCTGGAAACCTGGATCGGTGAAGGTTTGTGTCGAGAGGCGGTGGTCAACCTCAAGTTGCCGATGAAACAACGTTACGCGGAGGTGAAGCGTCTGCTGGAACGCATCGCCGATGGGCTTGCCGAACGGGGGGTGAAAGCGAGCATTGGCTGCAAGCAGCTTTACCATGACCGCGAGGAAGTGACCTGCCATTTGCGTCGCCTGTGACGCGGCAGCGGGTGACCGCATGATCTGTCTGGGCGACAATGCCGTTCTGTTTTAGGAGCCTGTGATGTCTCAATCTGCTGAACTGTCTGCCGACGCGGTGCTCGATGCCAGCGGCCTGAACTGTCCCGAGCCAGTGATGATGCTGCACAACAAGGTGCGCGGACTCGGCGGCGGCGAACTGCTCAAGGTGATCGCAACCGATCCGTCCACCCAGCGTGATATCCCCAAGTTCTGCGTGTTTCTCGGGCACGAGCTGGTGGAGCAACAGATCGAAGAGGGCACCTATCTCTACTGGATCCGCAAGAAGACCGACTGAGCGTGCTGCTCGGTCTGAAACCATCGCCGGGTTGTCGTTCGGTCAGACGCAGGGCGGCAAGAAAGCCAGCTGAAGCCCGACGAATACCGTCGCCAACGCGGCGATGAAATGAATTCCCGATGCGACCTTGGTGACGAATACCTGCCGCTCATTGAGCTCATGCGGCTTGCGCGACAGCTTCCAGGACCGACGGCCCAACCAAAGCAGCAGCGCGACCACCATCAGCGTGAACACGCCGAAACTGGCGTTCAGCCAATTGAAGATGTCCTGACCCGGGTCCGGCGGCGCGATCGAGCAGACCACGGCCTGCGAGCCGTACATGGTGGCGAACCAGAAGCTCCAGATGGTCAGCCCGAATGGGATCTGCATCGGATGGAAAATCGAGGTGCGGCGGTATTTCATCAGGCACCTCCCACGGCCGACGGGAACAGAGCGATCGCCGCATAAGCACTCCAGACCACCCCCAGGTTGTAGTACCAGAGTTGCTCGACCACCACCGGTTCGTAGGGCGCCTTCTCACCGACATAACCGTAATGTACCCGTAGCATCTGTAGCAGCGTGCAGATCGCCGCGAGCCCACAATGGATCAGGCTGTAGGCGAGGATCACGAAGATCACCGCATCGTGGGCGGTTTCGGTGATTCGCAGATTGGCGCCCAGCAATACCCACAGCAGCATGCCGAACTGGACCACGCCGATCGCGGCAACCATGCCCAGATTGCTCTGCAACCGGGTGTTGTCGCCCCGACGAAGCCGCGCCGGTATACGGCGCATCCATAGCGTCCCGATCGTCAGCACAATGGCACTGGCCAACATCAGCCAGGTGTTGAGGTCGGATCGCTGCGGAACCTGCCATTCCGGCGAAACGGTCCACAGGTAGAACCAGCCGAACAGCAGCGACAGATACAGGGTGGCGTTGGCCAGCAAGGTGACGCCCATGCCCCACAATCCCGGACCGTCGAAGGTGCGCGAGTGCAGCGGGGGTTCGCCCGGCTGGGTGTGTGCGTCCGGAGCGGCCGCCGGGTGCGCGCCGTTTTCCCATGACCAGCGCAAAAGCACGACCAGCGTTACGAGGGTGGCAATGAGCGCGACCCAGTAGAACTTGTTCAACAGGCTCAGGCATAGCACGGCGAGAAATACCGAGGCCACGAACGGCCACCAGCTGTTGCCCGGCAAATGAATGATTTCCCGCGCCTCGCCAGTCAACGGATCCGAACCCCAGGTTTCCCGTCGACCGTGATCGATCGTGGTCAACGCGTGTTCGCCACGCGCAATGCTCTTCGGCAGTCCCGGGTCTTTCCACAGAGGATGCCGGTCGGTGATATCCGGTAGGCTGACGAAGTTGTACGGGCTCGGTGGCAGGGCCGTGGCCCATTCCAGCGTGTCGGCGTTCCAGGGATTCTCTTTTGCCGGCTGACCGAAGCGGAAATGCAACACGATGTCGAGCAGGATGGTGCCGATGCCGATCGCCATGACGAAGCTGCCAATCGACGAGACCAGGTTGGGTATGTCCCAGCCCAGGCCCGTGTCGTAGGTATAGACCCGACGCGGCATGCCCAGCAGGCCTGTCCAGTGCATGATCAGGAAGGTGGTGTTGAAGCCGATGAACACCAGCCAGAAGCCCCAGCGGCCCAGGCGCACCGAGGGCATGCGCCCTGAAAAGTGCGGCAACCAATAATAGAGGCCGGCCATCAGTGGGAAGAACATGCCGCCGACCAGCACGTAATGCATGTGTGCCACTACGAAATGGGTGTCATGCACCTGCCAATCGAAGGGCACTAGGGCCACCATGACACCGGTCAGGCCACCGCAGACAAAGACGATCAGAAAGCCGACCAGCCAGAGCATAGGCACGTGATAGACCGGTTTGCCCAGCCAGAGCGTGGCGACCCAGGCGAAGATCTGCACCCCGGTGGGGATTGCCACCAGCATGCTCGCCGCGGAAAAGAAGCCCAGCGCCAGCGCCGGAATGCCCACCGTGAACATATGGTGTACCCAGAGCCCGAAGCTGAGAAAACCGGTGGTCAGCACGCCGAGCACCACCCAGCGATAACCGACCAAGGGCCGTTGGCAAAACACCGGCAACAGCGTCGAGACGATGCCCGCTCCGGGTAGGAAGATGATGTACACCTCGGGATGGCCGAACAGCCAGAACAGATGCTGCCAGAGCACTGGATCGCCGCCCTTGGCGGTGTCGAAGAAGGGCAGGCCGGCGGCGCGCTCCAACTCCAGCAGAATGCTGCCCAGGATCAGCGGTGGGAAGCCGAACACGATCATCAGCGCCATGACCAGGATGTACCAGGCATAAAGCGGCATCTTATGCAGCGCCATGCCATTGGTGCGGGTGCGCAGGATCGAGACCACCAGCTCGACGCCGGCGCTGACCGCGGAGATCTCGACGAAGGTGATGCCCAGCAACCAGAAGTCCGAATTCACCCCCGGCATGTGCGAAGAGCTGGAAAGTGGTGTGTACATGAACCAGCCGGCTTTCGGCGCGACCCCGAGAAACACGCTGGACAGCAGAATGATGCCGCCGAACAGGTAGCAGAAGTAGCCGAGCGAGGAGAGCCGCGGGAAGATCAGGTCGCGCGCGCCGATCATTTTCGGGATGAGATAGACCGCCAGGCCTTCCATCATCGGCACGGCGAACAGGAACATCATCACCGAGCCGTGCATGGTGAAGACCTGGTTGTAGACGTCGGGCTCCATCAGCACATAGCCGGGCATGGCCAGCTGGGTGCGGATCAACATCGCCATCAGCCCGCCGATCAGGAAGAACACACCGCCGGTGATCAGAAAGCGCAGGCCGATGCTGGTGTGATTGACGATGGTCAGTGCGCGCCAGCCGCGTGGGTTGCCCCAGACGTCGTTGAACTGGTCGTGGAGCTGATCGGGATCGGTAGACGGGGCGCTGCCCCTGAACGAAGCATTCATGGCGCGAGCGTCTCCAGCCAAACAGCGATCTGGTCGAGGGTTTCCGGCGGAACGTCGTCGTGCGCCGGCATGCCATTGCCGAATTTGAGTTCCTTGTGCTCACGCAGCCAACGACGCAGACCTTCGCGGTTGTTTTCGATCACCCCGGCACCCAGGCTGGGGCGGGTGGCGAGGTCGGTGAGGTCTGGCGCACGATTGCCATCGGTAATGCCTGCAACACGATGACACTGGCCGCAGCGATCGTTGAACACCTGACCGGCCGCACCCGGTGCGCGCTGCTCGAATGTCAGGTTTTTCCTGGCGGCGATCCAGGTCTCGAAGTCAGCCGCTGGCTGGGCCTCGACATGGAGTTTCATACGTGTGTGCTGGAGACCGCAGAACTCCGAACACTGGCCGTGGAAGATTCCGGCGTGCCCGGCCTCGATGCGAATCACATTGGTGCGTCCCGGAAGCATATCCATCTTGCCGCCAAGTCTGGGGATCCAGAATGAGTGGATGACGTCGGCGCTGGTGACCTGAACGTCGATCAGCCGGCCAGCCGGAATGATCAGCTGGTTCGCTGTGGTTACGCCGCTGTCGGGGTAATGGACCTCCCACCACCATTGATGGCCGGTGACTCGCACCTTCAGCGGTTGCTCGCCTTCCACCGGGAGGGGCAGCATGCTGCGGCCAGTCGGGATGCCAACTATCAGCAGTACGATAATGCTCAGGCTAGGCAGGACGATGCCGCCACCAATGACCCAACGGCGGTTGAGTCGTATCGCCTGTTCCTCGCTGGTCTGGCGTGGCTCGCGGGCCAGCGCATAGATCCAGATCGCAGTGACCGCCACCAGCACCAGGCTGGCGAAGCCGAACATGCCCCACCAGACGTTGGCCACCTGCCGGGCCATGGGGCTGGCCGGATCGAGGGTGGAAAGTGGGCCACCGCAGCCGGTCAACGAAGGAACTGCCAGCGCCAGCGTGGTCCATTTCAAGAGACGGCCGGCACGTTCGAGCGGTTGCGTGGCCCGTCCCCCTTTCTGACGTTGGAGTGCCGGATGGCCAAATCCCAATATTCGATTCATAGCCGCGCCGCTATTGCCGGGCATCCTCTGCACCCGATGTTGATTCATTTCCCGGTTGCGGCTTTGACTGGCCTGCTGCCGGTCGATCTCGCCCATCTCTGGACGTTGGACGATTTTTGGTGGCGTGCCGGGCTCTGGCTGGCTGGCGTGGGTGCACTGGGAGGCTGGGTCGCGAGCATTTTCGGGCTGATCGATCTGCTCACGGTGCGTGAGATTCGACTGAAGATAACCGCCTGGTGCCATGCGATCCTGGCCGTGATGATGCTCTCGCTGGCCTCGCTCAACTGGCTGTTGCGTTTTCAGAACAAGGGAGGCGGCATGGAGCTTTGGGCTTTGTATCTGTCGGCCGTCACCGCGGCGCTGATCGCCCTGGCTGCCTATCTCGGCGGACGGTTGGTGTACGAGCACGCCGTCGGGGTCGACGTGGAAAAGGTCTGATCCGGGCGATACATTCAGCTTGGGTCGTTCGGTCATGAGCATCATTCGGTTCTGTCGAACGGTTTGGGCTAGAACGGCTTGGCCAGTACCAGCCAGAGTGTCGCGGTTATAAAGGCCGCTATGGCCGCGCCAAGAAACAGGCAACGGAGGTTCACGCTCTGTTCCGGCTCCCGCTCGATGTGCAGCACCATGACCCCGCATAGGGCATGACACAGCACCATGCCAGCGACAGTGCTGAGCTTGACGATCAACCAGCCGGCCAGAATCCCATCACGCAAAAACAGCGCCGTGCCTGAGCCGATCGTGATAAGCGCGGCGGGTGTGCCGATGAGCGTGAAGACCATGCGTGTCAGATGCGCGTGGTCCCGATAGAAGAGGGCGCTGGTTTGCCGGGTGCCAGCGGCGACGAGCGCAGGCAGGTACAGCAGCGTGCCGCACCAACACAGCAGGCTCGCGAAGTGCAGCAGTTTGAGCAGGGGCATTCGCGTCTCCATCCGGCCCGCGGCAAGTCAGAGGTTGTGACAACCCTCCGCCGAGGCGGTTCGGATGGCGCGCGCTGATGATGGCTGCCCAGTTGTGGCGGTAAGAGCGCGAGGCCTCCTGGGCAATTGAGCGAAGGACGAGCCGGTGTCAGCTGTCGGCGCCGTGTTCTGCCCGCTTGAAGAGTTGGCTCCCGCAGCGGCTGCAGAAGGCCGCATTGGGTTCATGGCTGAGTTTTTCGCAGGTCGGGCAGCGGTGCTGCAGGCTGTCGGTCCGCATGGCGGTAGCCAGTTCGGCCGTGAAAATGCCGGTCGGTACCGCGATGATCGAATAGCCGGTGATCATTACCAGGGTGGCGAGAGCCTTGCCCAACGGTGTGTGCGGGACGATATCGCCGAAGCCCACCGTGGTGATGGTCACCACGGCCCAGTAGATGCTCATGGGGATGCTGGTGAAGCCGTTTTCAGGGCCCTCGATGACGTACATGAGCGTGCCGTAGATCAGCACCATAGTGGTCACGCTGAGCAGGAAAACAATGATCTTCTGCTTGCTTCCACGAAGGGCAACCAGTAGGAAGTTGGCTTGGCTAAGATACTGAGTCAGCTTCAGTACCCGGAACACTCGCAGCATCCGAATAGCGCGCACCACCAGCAGATATTCGGCGTCTGGATAAAACAGCGCAATAAAGGCAGGCACCACCGACAGGAGGTCGATCGCGCCGTAGAAACTGAATACGTATCTGCGTGGCTCCGGATGGCAGTAAATGCGGACCAGATACTCGATTAGAAAGATTCCGGTGAACAACCATTCCAGTCCGTCCAGCAGAACACCATACCGATCGCTGTAAACAGCCACGCTGTCGAGCATGACAACCAAGAGACTGGCCAGGATAACGAACAGAAGCCAGGTATCGAAGCGTCTGCCCGCCGATGTATTGGTGAAGAAGATGATGACGTAGAGGCGCTCGCGCCAGCCCATCGATCGGAGGGCGTCGTTGTCCATTTGCGGAAGCTCCCGGAAATCGGTGAATTCGAAAATTATCCCAGTGTTCGAACCGTAGCCGCAAAGCATCGTTGCGGCCCGGATGGCAAAAATATCGGACGGAGTCGTTCTGCCTTGGTTGGGTGGGCTGTTTAAGTGGCGTCACTTCGTGGTGACCATTCAGCTCTGCACCTTTGCCTCGCGCCACGTTCCGGCATAGTCTTAGGCATGCGTATCAGGCCTCGGAGAGCGACATGCCAGATTCCCAGTTGGTCGATCCGTTCGGCCGACGCATCACCTACCTTAGGCTGTCGGTTACCGACCGCTGCGATTTTCGCTGCACCTATTGCATGAGCGAGGACATGGTCTTCGCTCCGCGTGCGCAGATCCTCTCGCTGGAAGAGCTCTACGCCGTGGCCGACGCCTTCATCAGGCTAGGCGTCAAGCGCATTCGTGTGACCGGTGGCGAACCGTTGGTACGCAAAGGCTTGCCGACTTTGTTGAGTCGTCTGGGCGCGCGTGAGGAACTGGAAGATCTGGCGATCACCACCAATGGCTCACAATTGCCGACTCTCGCACCGGTGCTGCGCGATGCGGGCGTCAAGCGTCTTAACATCAGTCTCGATTCCCTCAAGCGAGAACGTTTCGCCGAGCTTACCCGCCGTGACAAGCTCGACCAGGTCATCGAGGGCATCGATGCGGCGCGTAACGCCGGGTTCCGCCGAATCAAGCTCAACAGTGTGATTCAGAAAGGCCGCAATGACGACGAAGTGCTCGACCTAGTGAATTTCGCCGTGGACCGCGGGCTCGATATCAGCTTCATCGAAGAAATGCCCCTGGGCAACATCTCCAGCCACGAGCGGGAAATCACCTTCTGTTCCAGCGAGGAGGTGCGTGAACGAATCGAGGTGGGGCACCAACTGATACGCAGTAGCCACACCACGGGCGGCCCATCGCGCTATTGGCAAGTTGCCGGCAGCGATACCCAGGTCGGCTTCATCTCACCGCACAGCAATAACTTCTGCGGCAGTTGCAACCGTGTGCGCGTCACCGCTGAAGGTAAGCTGGTGCTCTGCCTGGGGCACGAGGGCGCGCTCGATCTCAAGACCCTGATGCGGCGCTATCCGGGCGACAGCGAGCGGCTGCGCCAGGCGCTGATCGACGCACTGCAACTGAAGCCGGAGAAGCACGAGTTTCGTACCGACGAGCAGGTCCAGGTGGTGCGCTTCATGAGCATGACGGGCGGTTAAAGCGAACATGCGATGCTCCACTGCCATAGTTGAGTAGGGTGGGCTGGGCGGCATCCCGCTTCATTCCAGATTCCAGCCCGCACCGGAACGGAGCTGGCATCCTTCACACTTGATCGGTTTCGCTCCTGCACGATTTTGGTTGTCGCCGCGTAAACATTGCCGCCACTGGTGGGTTGGGCGGCCCCAGTAGGATGACCTGGTAGCGCTCCGCTTCAGCCCACCCGCATGCACATCCCAGTCACCGAAAGTGCGCATCCATCCCCGCGATGGCCGTTAGGCAGCATGATAAACTCCGGCGTTTCGTGACAGCACCCACTCGATGCCAGGAATCCCGATGTTCGCGGCGACTCTGCTTGTTCATCCTCACGCTGATGCCATGGATAGGCCCACATGCGATTGAAAAGCATCAAGCTTGCCGGCTTCAAATCCTTCGTCGATCCCACCACGGTGAGTTTTCCGAGCAACATGGCGGCGGTCGTCGGGCCGAATGGCTGCGGCAAGTCCAACATCATCGATGCGGTGCGCTGGGTGATGGGCGAGAGCTCGGCGAAGAATCTGCGCGGCGAGTCGATGACCGACGTCATCTTCAATGGCTCCAATACGCGCAAACCGGTGACCCAAGCCAGCATCGAACTGATCTTCGACAATTCCGACGGCACCCTGACGGGCGAATACGCGGCGTTTGCCGAGATATCCATCCGCCGGCGAGTCACGCGCGACGCGCAAAACACCTATTTTCTTAACGGCGTGAAATGCCGCCGCCGCGATATCACGGATATCTTCCTTGGCACCGGTCTGGGCCCGCGCAGCTATTCGATCATTGAACAGGGCATGATTTCCAAACTGATCGAGGCCAAGCCGGAGGATTTGCGCAATTTCATCGAAGAGGCGGCGGGTATCTCCAAGTACAAGGAGCGTCGTCGAGAAACCGAGAACCGGATTCGCCGCACCCACGAGAACCTGGCGCGTCTGACAGATCTGCGCGAAGAGCTCGAACGCCAGCTCGAGCGCCTGCACCGCCAGGCCCAGTCGGCGGAGAAGTATCAGGAATACAAGGCCGAGGAGCGCCAGCTCAAGGCGCAACTGTCAGCCTTGCGCTGGCAAGCGCTGAATGACCAAGTCGGCCAGCGCGAGCAGGTCATCGGCGACCAGGAGGTCGGTTTCGAGGCGTTGGTCGCCGAGCAGCGCAACGCGGATGCCAGTATCGAGCGGCTGCGCGACGGCCATCATGAGCTGTCCGAGAGGTTCAATCTTGTCCAGGGACGCTTCTACTCGGTCGGCGGGGATATCGCACGGGTCGAGCAGAGCATCCAGCACGGTCAGCAGCGTTTGCGCCAGCTGCAGGACGACCTACGCGAAGCGGAACAGGCACGCCTGGAGACCGAGTCGCACCTGGGCCACGACCGTACCTTGCTCGCCACCCTCGGCGAGGAGCTGGCAATGCTCGAGCCCGAGCAGGACATCGCGGGCGCGGCGGCCGAGGAAACGGCTGCGCAGCTCGAAGAAGCCGAAACAGCCATGCAGACCTGGCAGGAGCAATGGGAACGCTTCAACCAGCAGAGCGCCGAGCCACATCGCGCAGCCGAGGTGCAGCAGTCACGTATACAGCAGCTGGAACAGAGCCTGGAGCGTCTAGCCGAACGCCAGCGCCGACTGGAAGATGAGCGTGCGTCGCTCGCCGTCGACCCGGAAGACGCAGCCGTCGCTGAGATGGGTGAATTGCTGGCGGTCGGCGAGTTGAATCTCGAAGAGCTGTCGGCTGCACAGGAACAGGCTGAGCAGCGCCTCGAGCAACTGCACGAGCGATTGCAGCAGGCTGTTCGGGCCGAGCAGCAAGCGCAAGGTGAGCTTCAGCGACTGAACGGCCGCATCGCATCGCTGGAAGCCTTGCAGCAGGCTGCGATGGATCCGGGCAAGGGCGTTTCGGAGTGGCTACAGGAACGAGGTCTCGATCAACGGCCGCGTCTCGCCGAAGGACTGCGCGTCGAGCCGGGCTGGGAGCTGGCGGTCGAAACCGTACTGGGCGCTGATCTGCAGGCGGTGTTGCTGGATTCGTTCGACGAGCTTGATATGAGTGGCTTCGAACTGGGTGATCTACGTCTGGCCAGTCCTTCTCCAGCGGGCGGGGCGGTCAGCGGCAGCCTGCTGGACAAGGTGACGTCAGCCGTCGACCTTTCTCCCTGGCTGGGGCGGGTACGGCCAGTCGAGGATCTCGACCAGGCCCTCGCGCAGCGTGGTTCGCTGGCCGCTGACGCGAGCCTGATCAGCCGCGACGGCTATTGGGTAGGCCGGCACTTTCTGAGGGTCCGGCGGGCCGGGGAGGCCGAGTCCGGATTGCTCGCCCGCGGGCAGGAGCTGGAACGGCTGCAGGCCGAACGGGACGAACGCGAGGCCAGCCTGGAGCTGTTAGGCGAGCAGCTCGGCCAGCTTCGCGAGGCGCAACGAGAAGAAGAAGATCGGCGCGAGCAGCAACGTCGCCGTCACCAGGATTTGTCTCGTCAACAAGGCGAGCTGAATGCGCGCCTTTCCGCCAGCCAGGCCAGGCTGGAGCAGTTGAGCTTGCGCCGTCGTCGTCTGGAGGAAGAGCTGGCCGAACTGTCCGAACAGCGGGCGCTGGAAACCGAACAACTGGGCGAGGCGCGACTGCATCTGCAGGATGCGCTCGACGCCATGGCGCTTGATACCGAACAGCGCGAGACATTATTGGCGAGCCGCGACGGCATCCGTGAGCAGCTTGATCGCATTCGACAGGAAGCACGTCAGCACAAGGATCATGCACACCAGTTGGCCGTACGAGTCGGCTCGCTGAAAGCACAGTTCGATTCGACTCGCCAGGCACTGGAGCGCCTCGAGCAGCAGTTCGAGCGTGCCGTGGAGCGGCGCGAGCAGCTCAATTTGAATCTGGAAGAGGGTGAGGCGCCACTCGAAGAGTTGCGCATGAAGCTCGAAGAGCTGCTGGAGCGGCGCATGGGCGTCGAGGACGAGCTCAAGCTGGCTCGCCTGGCGCTCGAAGATGCCGATCGTGATCTGCGCGACGCCGAAAAACGCCGGACTCAAGCCGAGCAACAGGCGCAGCTGTTACGCGGCCAGCTCGAACAGCAGCGGATGGAGTGGCAAGCGCTCAGCGTCGGACGCAAGGCGCTGCAGGACCAGTTGCATGAAGACGGCTTCGATTTGCACGGTGTGCTCGCCACACTACCTGCCGGAGCTGGCGAGCCGGAGTGGGAGGCCGAGCTGGAGCGCCTAGGCGGGCGCATTCAGCGTCTGGGCCCGATTAACCTTGCGGCGATCGATGAGTATCAGCAGCAGTCGGAACGCAAACGCTACCTCGATGCACAGAACGACGACCTCGCCGAGGCGCTGGATACGCTGGAAAACGTCATCCGCAAGATCGACAAGGAAACTCGCAACCGTTTCAAGGAAACGTTCGACCTGATCAATGGTGGCCTGCAGGCGCTTTTTCCCAAGGTTTTCGGCGGTGGCAACGCTTATCTGGAACTTACCGGAGAAGATTTACTCGATACCGGGGTGGCGATCATGGCGCGTCCGCCGGGCAAGAAAAACAGCACCATCCACCTGCTATCGGGTGGGGAGAAGGCTCTGACCGCTCTGGCGCTGGTGTTTGCGATCTTTCAGCTCAATCCGGCGCCGTTCTGCATGCTCGATGAGGTGGACGCTCCCCTGGACGACGCCAACGTTGGACGCTACGCGCGTCTGGTCAAGGAAATGTCTGAGAAGGTGCAGTTCATCTACATCACGCATAACAAGATCGCGATGGAAATGGCCGACCAGCTAATGGGGGTGACCATGCACGAGCCGGGTTGTTCGAGGCTGGTAGCGGTCGACGTGGAGCAGGCAGTGGCGCTCGCGGAGGCTTGAGCCGCGCCTGTTTCGAGCAAGGTCGAGTTAAACGGGGATCAATAAAAGAGCCGCGTCGGGCGGTGCAAATCTACCGTTCGTCGTGCTAGTTTAGAGCGCAATTTTTACGATGCGCGGATGAGCCTGTTCAGCGGCTTTGAATCTGCGTCTTTATCATCGATTTCAGGGGTTTAAGCATTAATGGATATCGGTCTGCGCGAATGGCTGATCGTCATCGGCATCATTGTCATCGCCGGCATTCTTTTCGATGGCTGGCGACGGATGCGCGGTAGCAAGGGCAAGTTGAAATTCAAGCTGGACCGCAATATTGCGAGCAATCTGCCAGACGATGACGAGTCCAACGAGCTGCTGGGGCCGCCGCGAGTCGTGAGCCGCAACAACGAGCCAGCCTTGGACGAAACCGATCTTCCATCGATGAGCGCGCGCGAGACGAGCAAGCGCCGCAACAGCGATCCCCAGCAGGGCGACCTGCATTTCTCCGATGATGAACCGGTTCCAACCCTGCTGGATCCGGTAGCGGGTGACGATGAAAGGGCAAGCGAATCTGATCAGGATCTGCCCCCGGTTGAGGAAGTACTGGTCATCAACGTGATTTCCCGAGATCCGCACGGTTTCCGTGGGCCCGCGTTGCTGCAGAATATTCTGGAGAGCGGTCTGCGGTTCGGTGAAATGGACATCTTCCATCGCCATGAAAGCATGGCGGGTAATGGCGAGGTTCTGTTTTCCATGGCCAACGCAGTCAAGCCCGGGACCTTCGATCTGGACGACATCGATCACTTCACGACGCCGGCCGTCAGCTTCTTCCTCGGTTTGCCTGGCCCGCGCCATCCCAAGCAAGCCTTCGATGTGATGGTCGCCGCTGCACGCAAGCTGTCGCAGGAACTGAACGGCGAATTGAAAGACGACCAGCGCAGCGTACTGACCGCACAGACCATCGAGCACTACCGCCAGCGCATCGTCGATTACGAACGCCGGCAAATGACCACCAAACGTTGATCAAAAAAACCGCTCCCTGGAGCGGTTTTTTGTGGCCTGCCGATCCCTCTCGAAGCCGCCTGAAAGCCAGTCCACACCTGCCGGCGGCCACAGGATCGGCTAGAATCCCGCGTCTGATATCAACCAAGGCGCGCTGATACTGTCTGATCAGCATTGCCACAGCTACGGCTCCGTCATATGCCTTCCGCCCAAACCGCCGCAGAGCGCATCGCCGAACTGCGCAGCGAAATCGACGCCCACAACTACCGCTACTACGTACTCGACGAGCCCAGCGTCCCTGACGCGGAATACGACCGCTTATTCAAGGAGCTCAGGGCGCTTGAGGGCGAGCATCCGGAGTTGGTCACCCCGGACTCGCCAACCCAGCGGGTCGGTGGCGCCGCGTTGGCGGCCTTCGGCCAGGTCCGTCATGAAATACCAATGCTGAGCCTGGGCAATGCCTTCGAAGAGCAGGATCTGATCGACTTCGACCGACGCGCGCGCGAGGGGCTGGATTTGCCGGCGGATCTTCTGGGTGACGGCGCCGCGCTGGAATACAGCTGCGAGCCAAAGCTCGACGGTCTGGCCGTGAGCTTGCTCTATGAAGACGGCAAACTGGTTCGTGGTGCCACTCGCGGCGACGGCAGTACGGGCGAAGACATCAGTGCCAATGTGCGCACCATTCGCAATATTCCGTTGAAGCTACACGGTAGCGGCTGGCCCGCCGTGCTGGAGGTGCGCGGTGAAATCTACATGCCCAAGGCCGGATTCGAGGCGCTCAACGCGCGTCAGCTGGAAGCGGGTGGCAAGCCCTTCGCCAATCCACGCAACGCCGCCGCTGGCAGCCTGCGCCAGCTTGACTCGAAGATTACCGCCAACCGGCCGCTGGAGCTGTGCGCCTATGGCGTGGGCCGCAGCGATGGCGAGCTGCCGGACACCCACATCGGCATTCTTCAGGCCTTGAAAGCTTGGGGCTTGCCGATTAGCCGTGAGCTCAAGCTGGCCAAGGGGGTGCAAGAATGTCGCGACTACTACCACGCCATCGGCGAGAAGCGCGATGCGTTGCCGTATGAAATTGACGGCGTGGTGTTCAAGGTCAACTCAACTGCTCAGCAGCGCGAGCTGGGCTTCCGTGCTCGCGAACCGCGCTGGGCCATCGCGCATAAGTTCCCCGCCCGTGAGGAAGTCACCGAGCTGCTTGATGTGGAATTCCAGGTTGGTCGCACCGGCGCCATCACGCCCGTCGCGCGGCTGAAGCCCGTACAGGTCGCCGGCGTGACGGTTTCCAACGCCACGCTACACAACATGGACGAGGTCGCTCGCCTGGGTGTGATGATTGGCGACACGGTCATCGTGCGTCGCGCTGGCGACGTTATTCCGCAAATCCTCGGGGTGATTCCGGAGCGCCGTCCCGCCGGTGCGCGTGAAGTTCAGGTGCCTGAACAGTGCCCGGTCTGCGGCTCGGCCGTGGAGCGCACCCAGCTGATCAAACGCAGCAAGGGTCGCGAGTCGATCAGCGAGGGCTCGATCTACCGCTGCGTGGGACGTCTGGCCTGCCAAGCGCAGCTCAAGCAGGCGATCATCCATTTCGTTTCCCGCAGGGCCATGGACATCGACGGCCTGGGAGACAAGATCGTCGAGCAGCTGGTGGATACCGGACTGGTCGGCTCGCCAGCCGATCTGTACTGCCTGACCTTCGAGCAGGTGTTGGCGCTGGAAGGTTTCGCCGAGGTGTCGAGCCGCAACCTGCTCAAAGCCATCGATGCGAGTCGTACGCCGTCCCTGGCACGCTTCATCTTTGCCCTGGGAATTCCGGATGTCGGCGAGGGCACTGCCAAGCTGCTGGCGCGTGCTCTTGGATCGCTCGATCGCATCAGTCGAGCGATGCCGGACGTGCTGGTCTATCTGCCGGATATCGGTCTGGAAGTTGCGCACGAGATCCACAGCTTCTTCGAGGACGAACATAACCAGCTCGTCATCGCGCAGCTGCGCGAGCGCGGGGTGCAGTTGCAGGAGGAGGGCGAGGTGCACCCTGAGTTTGCGGCCTGCGCAACGCTTTCCGGCCTGCTCGATCGGCTCAACATTCCGTTCATCGCCAGTACCGGTGCCCAACGTCTGGCTGATCGCTTCGGCAGCCTCGAAGGCATCATCGGTGCCGACTGGCTGGATTTGCGTCAGGTCGAGCGCCTCAATGAAAAGGCCGCCCGTGCGCTACGCGACTATTTTGACGATCCGGCCAACGCCGAGCGCGCCCGCACTATCGAAGCCCAACTACGTGAGTTCGGGATGCATTGGCAAAGCGAACGGAAGGCCGCGCAAGGACTCCCTTTGGCGGGCCAAACCTGGGTGCTCACCGGCACCCTGGAAAGCATGAGCCGCGACGAGGCCAAGGCCAGGTTGGAAGCGTTGGGAGCGAAGGTCGCTGGTTCCGTTTCGGCCAAAACTGCCTGTGTTGTAGCGGGCCCGGGCGCGGGATCCAAGCTGGCCAAGGCGACCGAACTGGGGGTAAAAGTCATGGATGAACAAGCGCTTGTGCGTATGCTCGCCTGAACGACATCCAGGTGCTGGAGTCGTCTCGGTAAATCTGCCTACGAGGAACTTCAAGTTCTGAGCGTTGCGGCAGGTCACCGAGCAGGGTTTGCACCAGGCTAAAGGGAATGGCCTGCTTATTGCTGAAGTCGGATACTGAAGAACAAAAATGTCGCTTAATTGACAGTTGGTTCAGCATCCGAAGTCGAGGGCGTTGCGATGAAGGCAGTTATTCTTGCTGGCGGATTGGGTACGCGCATCAGCGAAGAATCCCATCTCAGGCCCAAGCCGATGATCGAAATCGGCGGAAAGCCAATTCTTTGGCACATAATGAAGATCTATTCCCATCACGGCATCAGGGAATTCGTGATCTGCCTGGGTTACAAAGGTTATGTGATCAAGGAATATTTCGCTAATTACTTCCTGCATATGTCAGACGTGACGTTCGATATGTCGACCAACTCCATGGAAGTGCACCAACGCTACGTCGAGCCCTGGCGAGTTACTTTGGTCAACACTGGAGACGACACACTAACGGGAGGCCGGCTGCGCAGAGTACGCGAGCACCTGGGTGACGATCCGTTCTGCTTTACCTATGGCGACGGTGTTGCGGATATCGACGTTAGTGCACTCGTCGAGTTTCACAAATCCCATGGCAAGCCGGCCACGGTGACGGCGATCCAGCCACCTGGTCGTTACGGGGCGCTTGACATGGACGGAGACCGCGTCGGTGCCTTCCAAGAGAAACCCGCAGGCGACGGCTCCTGGATTAATGGAGGTTTTTTCATTCTCAACCCTTCGGTCATCGATTATATCGATGGCGACCAGAGCAGCTGGGAGGGCGGTCCGCTGATGCAGCTTGCGGATGAGTCAAAATTAATGGCGTTCCGTCACCGCGGGTTTTGGCAGGCGATGGACACGCTGAGGGATAAGAATCAACTGAACGACCTCTGGCTGAGCGGCAATGCGCCGTGGAAGGTTTGGCAATGAACCAATTCGCGGAGTGCTACCGGGGGCGCAAGGTATTGCTGACAGGGCATACCGGCTTCAAGGGTAGTTGGCTCGCAGCATGGTTGGTTGAGCTCGGCGCCGATGTGGTCGGTTTTTCACTGCCAAGCGACCCAAAGGAAAAAGTTAGCCATTGGGATGGGCTGGGGCTCCAGATACCCGACCTGCGCGGCGATATCCGCGATGCGGGCGAACTGCACCGTGTGATTGGGGCACATCGTCCGGAAATCGTATTCCATCTCGCCGCCCAGACGCTGGTGCGGCCGTCCTATCGGCAACCCCTGCAGGCTTGGACGAGTAACGTGCTGGGCACCGCCAATCTGCTAGAGGCCTGCCGACAAACGTCTAGCGTTGCCGCCGTGGTGGTCGTAACAACCGATAAGGTATACGCAAATCATGAATGGCCTTGGGGCTACCGTGAGCGCGACGAACTGGCCGGACATGACCCCTATAGCGCCTCTAAAGCGGCCGTCGAGCTTCTTTGCGCCAGCTATCGAAAGTCTTTCTGGAGCGAGATTGGCCCTCTGCTGGCAACGGCTCGGGCGGGAAACGTCATCGGTGGTGGTGACTGGGCGGAAGACCGTCTGATACCCGATCTAGTACGTGCAGTGCAGGCGGGGCAGACTCTGGAAATCCGTTCGCCCACTGCAACCCGGCCCTGGCAGCACGTGCTGGAGTGTCTTTCCGGCTACTTGCTGCTAGGGCAACGCCTACTAGAGGGCGACCGTACCTTCGCCGAGGCCTGGAACTTCGGCCCGTCGCCGGAGGCTAACCGCTCCGTGGCAGATGTTCTCCGCGCCTTGCAGAGGCACTGGCCGGCGGTGACCTGGCAGGTCTCACCTGGCGATGGCTTGCACGAAGCGCAGCTGCTCTATCTGGACAACGCTAAGTCGCGTGCGGGGCTACGCTGGGCTCCCGTATGGGAATTGTCGACTGCCCTCGAAGCTACCGCTGACTGGTACCGCCACTTCCATGAGCGCGGTGAGGTCTGCACTCGGGCGCAGTTGGGTTCGTTCAGTGAAGCGGCAAAAGCGGCAGGATGCGTATGGGCTTGATTCCGGTCGCGACGCCCATTGATGACCTGCTATGCGTCAAGTGCGATTCCCGACGTGACGAGCGCGGTTCCTTCACCCGTTTGTTTTGTGCTGAGGCGCTGGCTTCGCTGCTGGGCGAGCGTCGAATCGTGCAAGTCAATCAATCGGTCACTCGGCAGGTTGGTGCCCTCCGCGGTCTTCACTTTCAGCATTTTCCTCATGCCGAGATGAAGCTGGTGCGCTGTATCCGTGGCCAAGTGTGGGATGTGGTAGTGGACCTGCGCCGCAACTCTTCGACTTTTCTGTGCTGGCACGCAGAACGCCTGAGCGCCGAAAACCAGCGCATGCTGGTTATCCCGGAAGGCTGCGCTCACGGTTTTCAGGTGTTGGAGGAGGACAGCGAAATGCTCTATCTGCACACCGAGTTCTACCGGCCCGATGCTGAAGGCGGGGTGCGCCACGACGATCCGGCGCTGGCGATCGACTGGCCCCTGCCGGCGCGGGATCTGTCGGCGCGCGATCAGCAGCATCCCCTGATCACCTCAGATTTCATCGGGCTGGCACCATGAACTGCCGTCATTGCGAAGCGCGGCTGCGATATGCCTTCCTCGACCTGGGCCATGCACCACCGTCGAACGCTTATCTGACAGAGGCGGATATGAATCGGCCCGAGCGCTACTACCCGCTGCGCTTGTGGGTTTGCGAGCACTGCTGGCTGGTGCAGACCGAGGATTATGCCGAGGCCGGCGAGCTTTTCGACGCGGACTACGCTTATTTCTCGTCCACCTCCAGCAGCTGGCTCGCGCATGCCCGTGACTACGCCGAGCGCATGCGAAAGACGCTCGCGCTGGGGGCGGACAGCCTAGTGGTCGAGGTGGCTTCTAACGATGGCTACCTGCTACGCAATTTTGTCGAGGCCGGCGTGCCCTGCCTGGGCATCGAGCCGACCGCTAGCACCGCCGATGCTGCCCAGCGCCTGGGTGTTCCGGTGCTGCGTGAGTTCTTCGGGGAGTCGCTCGGCCGTCGGCTGGCCGGAGAGGGCAGGCAGGCCGATCTGCTGCTGGGCAACAATGTGTTCGCTCACGTGCCGGACATCAACGATTTTTCCCGCGGCCTCAAGGCTGCGCTCAAGCCCGGTGGTACCCTGACCCTGGAATTTCCGCACCTGCTGCGCCTGATCGAACGGGTGCAGTTCGATACCGTCTATCACGAGCATTTTTCTTACCTGTCGCTGTACAGCGTCCGACGTATTCTCGAAGCTGTTGGTCTGCGCATCTACGATGCCGAAGAGCTGACCACTCATGGCGGCAGCCTGCGCATCTTCGCGTGCCATGGAGATGACCCACGTTCTCGTGCGGCTGCGGTGGATGTCGTGTTGCAAGCGGAGGCCAATGCTGGTCTCCGCGAGTTGGCTGTCTACAGCGGATTCCAGGCCAGGGCGGACCGAGTGAAGAATGATCTGCTGAGCTTTCTGCTGGAGCAGAAGCGCGCGGGCCGGCGGGTTGCAGCCTATGGAGCTGCCGCCAAAGGCAACACCATCCTCAACTATGCTGGCATCAAGCCCGACCTGTTACCTTGCGTGTTCGATGCTGCACCGTCGAAGCAGGGCAAATATCTACCAGGCAGCCACGTGCCGATCCGATCTCCTCGGGATTTGGACGAGATACGTCCGGATCTGCTGCTCGTGCTGCCTTGGAACATCGCCGAAGAAGTGATGAAGCAGAACGAGCGAATCCGTGAATGGGGTGGCCGTTTCATCACTGCCGTTCCTCGTCTGGAGGTGAAATGAAGCCGCGCATCCAGTACACCCAACCGTCCATTTCCGAGCTGGAAGTGCGGTATGTGACCGATGCGACTCGTCACGGTTGGGGACCGCGCTGCTACGAGTACATCGAACGCTTCGAAGAAGCCTTCAAACAACACCTCGGGGTGAAATACGCCATCGCGACATCAAGCTGCACCGGTGCCCTTCACATGGGGCTGGCGGCGCTTGGCATTGGAGCAGGCGACGAAGTGATTCTCGCCGACACCAATTGGATTGCCTCTGTGGCACCAGCCGTGCACCTTGGGGCGACCCCGGTATTCGTCGATATTTGCCAGGACAGCTGGTGCCTGGACCCGGCGCAGGTAGAGGCAGCCATCACGCCTCGTACTCGAGCGATCATCGCTGTCCACCTGTACGGCAACCTCTGCGCTATGGATGAACTGCTGGCCATTGGCGAGCGGCATGGTGTTCCGGTGATCGAGGACGCGGCTGAAGCCATCGGCGCCGAGTGGCATGGACGACGTGCGGGCAGCATGGGCCGCTTCGGTGTGTTTTCCTTCCACGGCACCAAGACCATGACCACCGGTGAAGGTGGCATGTTTGTCACCAACGACAACGAGTTGTTCGAGTATGTCCTCGGCCTGTCCAACCACGGCCGGATAAAGGGGCAGACGCGCCAGTTCTGGCCCGACCTGCTGGGCTTCAAGTACAAGATTTCCAACCTGCAGGCCGCGCTCGGCTGTGCCCAGATCGAGCGTATCGGCGAGCTGATCGAGCGCAAGCAGGCCATCATGGCGGCCTATCGTGAGCGTCTGGGTGGCCTGCATGGCCTGCATCTGAATCCTGAACCCGAGGGAACGCGCATCGGCGCCTGGATGCCCACGGTGGTCTTCGATGCCGCACTCGGCATCACCCGGGAGCGATTGCTGGAGCGCTTCGCCGAGAACAATATCGATGCGCGGGTGTTCTTCTACCCGCTCTCTGCACTGCCGATGTTCCAAGGCCGCGTACCGGCTGCCGGTGGCCATTCCGCTAGCATCCCGGAGCGAGCCATCAATCTGCCAAGCTTTCACGACATGCGCGACTTGGATATTGACCGTGTCTGCGCTGTGGTCGAGGCGTTGCACGACGAGGCGGGACGGTGAGTACGGTGGTGATCTCTCAGCCCATGTATTTCCCTTGGGTTGGGATGTTCGAGCAGTGGCGGCTGGCCGATGACTTCGTGTTCTTCGACGACGTGCAATTCGCTCGCGGCTTTATCAACCGGGTGCAGTACAAGACCCCCAACGGCAGCGCCTGGCTGACCGTGCCTCTGCGCCAGCACAGCCGCGACGCGCGGATCTGCGATTTGGAATGTGTTGAAGACTCGGGGTGGCGCGACAAGCACTTGCGTACGCTGGCCTTGGCGCTGGCTGGCGCTCCGCATCTGCAGGATGCGCTCGGGCTGGCCGAATCGGTGCTGCTGCGCCGCGATCTGGGCTTCTGCGAGCTACTCATCGAAGGTATGCAGGTGGTAGCGGACTACTTCGGCCTGCTGCAAGGCAAACGACTGCATCGCTCCTCGCAACTGGCGGTGACGGGGCGCAAGAGCGATCTGATCCAGGGGCTGGTATCGCGCCTGGGCGGCGACCGCTACGTGACCGGCATGGGAGCCTTGAGCTATCTGAACCACGCAGCCATGGAGCAGGCTGGCATCAAGGTCTGCTACATGGATTACCGCAAGCGTGAGTACCCTCAGAAGTTTCCGCCGTTCACACCCTACGTCACCGTTCTCGATCTGGTGGCCAACTGCGGGAGAGACGGAAGGTTTTTCATCGATTCGGATGTGACCCATTGGCGCCAGGCGCTGGCAGCAAGGGATCAGGTATGAACAAGCTGAACGAAGTGACTTCGCAGTACAAACCCGGGGCGGCAACCTCTCTGGAGAACGAGTTGATCCTCAACTGGTATCCGCCGCGCATCCTGCGCCGTCTCGAAGGGGCATCGCCGAGTTCGCTACTGGAATTGGGACTGGGGCACGGCTACACCACCGCGTTGTTCAACCGCCATTTCCAACGTCATGTAGTGCTCGAGGGGTCGTCGGTCGTGATCGATCTGTTTCGGGACAACTATCCGGGACTGAACATCGAGCTGGTGGAAGGCTATTTCGAGCACTTCGATAGCAGCGAGCAGTTCGATGTGCTGTTGATGGGCTTCATCCTCGAGCACGTGGACGATCCCAGTCTTATCCTGCATCGCTTCCGTGACAATCTGCGTCCTGGTGGTCGGCTCTACGTGGCTGTGCCCAACGCCAAGTCGCTGAACCGTCGTCTGGGGTTGGCCATGGGCAAAATAGGCGACATCTACGAACTCAACGCCAATGACCATGCGTTGGGTCATCAGCGCCAGTTCTGTCGCGACACACTTAAGGCGCTGCTGCAGGCGGAGGGCTATGAAGTCACCTGGGAGGAAGGTATCTACCTCAAGCCGCTGCCGCTTGGTTACATGCAGCCCATGCCTGAGTTCGAGGAAAATTTGCTAGCCATGTGCGAGGTAGGGGTAGACTTTCCTGACCTCTGCGTCGGCCTTCTGATGGAAGTACAGGTGGTCTGATGCCGCGTGCATTAGTGGTGGGCCCAAGCTCAATGCTCGGCAGTAGGCTGAGTGAGCATTTGCGTACGCGGGGCTGGCAGGTCATCGGCGCGGGGCGCTCGGGCGACTGCGAGATACCGCTGGAATTGGATAGCGAAGCCCTGCGCACCGATTTTCCGCATATCAAGGTGGATGTGCTGTTCCACTGCGCGGCGGCCTTCGGTGATGACTCGCCGCACGGCGCGTGGCTGAACGACCGCGTCAATGTGCTCGGTGCCCATCAGGTATTGGCCCTGGCGCGTGCGGTCGGATGCCGGCGGGTGGTGTACGCCGGGAGTACTTCGTCGGCGCGGCGCGAGGGTACGACCTTTGCCAGCAGCTATGGCGCGTCAAAGGCACGCGCGGAAGCAATATTGGCGTGGGGGCTGGAGCAGAGCGGTCAGGATTTCATTAGCCTGCGCTTTGCCCAGCTATACGATGAGCGGGGCGAATGCGTTCGGCATCAACGCTGGTTCGGACGCATCGTCAGCCACGCTCGCAGCGGCCGTATTTTGCGTCTGCCTCCGGGCGACGCGCCACGCAATTTCGTTCACGTGCAAGACGCAGCCGCTTTGATGGTTGCCGCCAGCGAGGCGCACATACTTGGCGTTCTGCATGTCTGCCACCCCATGGGCGAGACCTATCTGGAAATCGCCCGCCAGGCCTACGCCGTTTTCGACGAAGGCGGAGGGATTGAGATCGCTCAGGAGAAGACGCCCTTCTGGCCGGCCTACTTCCCTCCGGCATCACCTGAATTGGCGGCGCTGGGCTTGGTTTTCACGCCGATGACGGATGGCCTGCGTGGCATCCGAGACGGTGGCCATGCTGCGTGCTTCGAGGTGTTCGATGTCGCCTGAGGCCGCTACGGTGCGAGTGCTGGTGACGGGCGTAGGCGCGATCATCGGTCAGGGTGTAGCCAAGTCGCTGCGTCAACTGCCGGGCGTTCGAATCATCGGTCTTGACCGCGATCCGCAAGCCTTCGGGCGTCACGCCTGCGACGCATTCCATTTCAAACCGGCGATGACGGAGACGGACGCGGCCTACGACCGTTTTCTGCTGCAATTGCTGGAGCGGGAAGCGATCGACTTGGTACTCCCTTGCATCGAGCAGGACGTCTTTTACTTCGACACTCGTCGTGAGCTTTTCAATGCTGCGGGAGTGGCCGTGGCACTTAACGACAGTCGCCTGATCAACCTGGCGCGGGACAAGTGGAGCCTGCACCTGGCGTTGTTGGAGGCCGGTCTTCCGACGATTCCTACCAGCCTTTCGACCGACTGGGCACAGGTACTGGCGCAGCTCGGCCCAGCGCCGCTTCTGTGCAAACCGCGCCGGGGGTCGGGTGGCCGTGGTCAGGCGTTGGTGGAGGACGAGGAAGACCTGCGTTATCAGGCGCGTAAGCAGGGCGACAATTTCATGCTACAGCGGGTGATCGGCAGCGACGACGAGGAATATACAGTCGGCCTGTTCGGCTACGGTGACGGCCAGTCCAGCCGCCCAGCCATCCTCCAGCGAACCTTAGGCCCGGGTGGCGCCACCTGGCGTGCCCGGAGCATCGACGGCGATGAGTTGATCGAGAGCGCCTGCGAGGCGCTGACCGCACATTTTCAGCCGGTGGGTCCGACCAACTACCAGTTCCGCAAGGCCGATGGCCGTGCCTGGCTGCTGGAGATCAATCCACGCCTGTCAGCTTCGGTATCGCTGCGTGCGGCGCTCGGCTTCAACGAGGCGGCCATGAGCATTGACTATTTTTGCCGAGGGCAGCGCCCGGTATCCGCCAACTGGCATACGGCGCTTTGCAGCCGCTATATCGAGGACCACATCGAGTACCTATGATCGCAGTGATATCGGATGTTCATGGCAATTTCCCGGCCCTATGCGCGGTACTGGCGGCGGCGGATCGACTCGGCTGTTCGCGAGTGATATCCCTGGGCGACGTGACCGGCTACTACGCCGAGCCGGACAAATGCATTGATCTACTGGCGGAGCGCGGCGCCGTACAGCTGCTCGGCAACCACGATAGCTACTTGGTGGAAGGCACAGGCTGTCCTCGCTCGCGGCTGGTGTCATCGCTGCTGGAACATCAGGCTCGGGTGGTACGCCGGGACCAGGTCGAAATGCTGGCTGGCTTGAGCTCTCAGTACGAGGAGGGCGACGCTTGCTTCGTGCACGGCGGTTGGGAAGACCCTCGCGACCAGTATCTCTATCGCGTTTCCCCGGACAAGCTGAGTGGCCCGTGGCGCTACTACTTTTCGGGGCATACCCATGTTCAGGTGCTGGCTTCGCTGGGCGAGAAAATCTATTGCAACCCCGGTTCTGTTGGCCAGCCGCGCGATGGCGACCCTCGTGCTGCCTTCGCCCTGTTCGACGGCACGAGCATCGTCCTGCAACGGGTGGCCTACGATATCGACGAGACGGCTGCTGCGATGCGCAGTGCCGGCTACGACGAGCCGCGGCTATGGGAAAACCTCTACATCGGCGCCCAGATCGGTGGGCGCATCGACAAGATCGAAATCATCGAGCGAGAGCACACAAAGTGAGCGCAAACGACGAGTTCCAAGCGGAAGTGCAACGCAATATCGAGGCCGCCGGCCAGGACCAGGGACTCAAGGAACGTTCTCTGGACTGGATGCTGGAGGCGGGCGGCAAGTATCGCTACTCCTACAACTTCAGCTGGCTGGGCCGGCCAATCATTCAGTATCCGCAGGACATCGTAGCCATGCAGGAGCTGGTGTGGACCGTTCAGCCGGAGCTGATCGTCGAGACTGGTATCGCCCATGGCGGTTCGCTGATCCTGTTCGCCTCGCTGCTGGAACTCAACGCGGCCTGCGGTGGCCCGCAGAATGCCAGAGTGCTGGGTATCGACATCGATATTCGCCAGCACAACCGCGAAGCCATAGAGGCACATCCCATGTCACGGCGCATCGACATGATTCAGGGTTCGAGTATTGCCTCCGAAGTGGTTGAGCACGTGCGCCAGACTGCTCAGGGCAAGCGGGTGCTGGTGTCGCTGGACAGCAACCACACCCACGATCATGTGCTGGCCGAGTTGAAGGCCTATGCGCCGCTGGTATCGCCGGGCAGCTACTGCGTGGTGTTCGACACCGTGGTGGAGGACACGCCTGACGAGTTGCAGGCCGAACGACCTTGGGGCAAGGGCAACAGTCCGAAGTCGGCGGTACGCGAATATCTGCATGCTCATCCAGAGTTTCAGGTGGACGCGCGCATGGACAGCAAGTTGCTGATCAGCGTGGCGCCGGAAGGCTACCTGAAGCGGGTCTGACAAGAATTACGGGTCCCCGGCCTAGCCGGGGCGTGAAGAATCAGGATGTGGGGGTGTGCATGCACAAGTTTGAAAACAGGATAGTGGTCAGTGTCCCGGTGTACAACGAGGGGGCCTACGTCCTGGAAACACTTGAGTCGCTCGCTGCCCAAACTCACTCCGACTTCCTGGTGCTGGTGGCCGACAATGCCTCCACCGATCGAACGGGTGACATTTGCCGGGAGTTCTGCACGCGCGACTCTCGCTTCCACTACGTGCGCCACGAACGCAACGTCGGTGCCTCCGCCAACTTCCGCTACTGCTTCGAACACACTACGTCTGAGTTCTTCATGTGGCTCGGGGGGCACGACGTGCTGGCTCCCGAATTCCTCGCCGAAGCCTATGCACGGATGCAAGACGATGATCGGATAAGCCTGGTCTACAGCCGGACCCAGTGGATTGACGACACCGGTAGGGTGCTCGGCCAGACCAACGGCGGCAACTACATATTCGCCGAGCCGTTGGCGCCCCACGAGCGCTATCTCAAGTTATTGCACGCACTGGATCGTTGCGAGGCGGTCAACCAGCTAATCCGTCGCTCCTTCATTGATCTGGATTTTCGCCCGGTGGTGAGCGCCGATCTGGCCTTCCTCTGTCACTTGGCCGCTCATGGGCCCTTCGCCCGCATCGAAAAGCCGCTATATATTCGCCGGGAGATCCGCAAGCGCGACACGACGGCGATGGAGCGCATGACCGGTAGCAAGAGCGCCGCTCACTACCATCAGCTTGCTGAGCTATTTGTGCACAGCATCACCACGCACCGAGCCATCGCCTCAGAGCAAAAACTGGAGCTGATCGGGCAGGTGCTGAATTGGCTGAACAAGCGCTTCCAGCTATTCAGCGAAACGGCGCCGGCTCCGCAGACAATGGCTCCGGCGCCTCGGGCTGTCGCGGAGACGGCGACCTCGCCCGTGCCATTCTTCAGCGTTGTCATGCCCATGTACAACCGCGAGTGCTACGTGAAAGAAGCGATCGAATCGGTGCTGGCGCAGGGCGATCCGGACTTTGAGCTAATCGTCGTCGACGATGGATCCACTGACCGTTCGTTGGATATCGTAGGCGAGATCGACGATCCGCGACTGCGGCTGTTGCGCAACCAGCACGGCGGCGGCGCGGCGGCGCGCAACACGGGCATCGATGCTGCGCGCGGCGAGTTCATCGTCTGGATTGACAGCGACGATCGGCAAGCGCCGGGCGCACTGGCCGCGCTGCGCAGGACCATACAGGCCTGCCCGGACGCCGATGTCTATTACGGCGACTTGGAGATATTCGACGACACCCGTCCAGATAAGCTGTGGCGTACCGAATATCCAGATTTCTATGGCGAGGCGCTGTTGCCACGGTTGATCCGTGGCAACTGCCTGCCCAACCCTGGCACGGCTGTGCGTCGGTCGCTATACCAACGCTACGGTGGCTACGATGTCGCCTTCGTCCGTTGCCATGATTTCCACATGTGGACTCGACTTGCCGATAGTGCCCGCTTCAAGAAGGTCGACAACATCGTCTGCCACTGGCGTCAGCACGGTGAAAGTCTTTCCAGTGCCAAGACCCGTGCTTTCGAAGCCAAGGTCGCGCAGGACATGGTTGAGCGTTACTCCCCCAGCCGACTGTTCCCTGACCTGAGTGACGATTCGCAGGGGCAGGGTGCGGCTCTATGGCGGGTTTCGCATATCCACCAGGAACTGGGCGAGCCGGCGCAGGCGTTGCGTGCCGCCTATCGTGCGCAGGCGCTGGGCGTCGGTGATCAAGACCGGATTAGGGAACTTGAACGCCTGTCCGGCAGCCGCTATGAACCGTTCTTCAGCGTCGTGCTGACGACCTTCAATCGCCCGCAACTTCTGTTGGATGCGCTAGCAAGCCTTGAAAAGCAGCAGTTCCGCGATTTTGAAGCGATTCTGGTCAACGATCATGGTGAGGAAGTGGAGCCGTTGCTGGCGCGCTTCCCTTATTGCATCACCTATATTCGCCAAGGCCGGAATCGAGGGCCGGCCGCCGCACGAAACGCAGCGCATCGCGTGGCTCGCGGACGATATGTTGTGTATCTGGATGACGACGACATCTTCCTGCCGGATCATCTACAGACTCTGGCTGACGCACTGCAGGAGCACCCGGGCGAGGTGGTGTACAGCGATGCGTTGTTCGTGGCTGAAAGAATCGAAAACGGTGTGCGCCACAGCCTTCAGGAGGAGCGACGGTATCCGCATGACAGCTATTCGCGCGAGCGCTTGTTCGTTGACAACTATATACCGGTTAACACGTTTGCCTGGCCACGTGCAGTGGCCGCCGAGGTCGGCGAATTTGACGAGACGCTATCGGGCCTGGAGGACTGGGATTTCCTGCTGCGATTGGCGATAAAGCTACCTTTCCACCATGTGCAGCGAGAAACGGTACAGGTGCGCATGCGCGTCGGTGACGCCGCGCCCGATCGTCGCTCCCTGCACGCTTTTAAAGATTACCCAGCGCTGTACCGTGAACTGTATTCGCGGCATTCGGATTTGGACGATGCCAGCATCAAAAGCCAGCGTGCCGCCAAATTAACGCAGCTCGGACAGATGTCCAGCGGGAGTCCAGGGGATATTGTTCGGACATGGCTCGCGGCGCGTCTGCCGAATCCTTTGCAGCAACGATTGATCGAAGAGCACCTCGAGGACAATCAGGGTGGACCACGCATCGGTGTTCTGGTGCTTGATCTACAGGGCCACGTTGAGTCTGTCACGCAGACGCTAGCCAGCCTGCGGGACGATCAACAAGGGTATCGGCACATCGAAGCAAAAGTGCTGACCGTCGGTGATTTCGGCGGTGATGCGCTTTCTGGCGACGTGCCCATCCAGGTAACCCTGGAAAACTACGTAACGGCGCTTAACCAGGCCGCGGCGCAGCTGGATTGTGAGTGGTGCTTGCTAGTGCAAGCCGGAGAGCGTTTTACAGCAAGCGGTCTGCTGATCGCTGCACTTGATCTTGTCGCAGCGCCAGACTGCCGTGCGATATATACCGACGAGATTCAAGTTGCTCCTAACGGTGAGCTGCTGCCTATCTTGCGACCAGATTTCAACCTCGATTTGCTATTGAGCTTTCCGGCCAGCATGGGGCGGCACTGGTTGTTTCGGCGTGACGTATTCACAGCTGCTGGCGGGTTCGATCGCTCCTATCCAGGTGCGCTCGAATTCGAGTTGGTGTTGCGCCTTATCGAACAAGGTGGCCTGGCTGGGCTTGGGCATGTGTCCGAGCCACTGTTGATGACGCCTGTGCTGCAACTGGAACATAGCGACGACGAAGTGAGGGCCATCAGAAAACATTTGGGAACCAGAGGATACGCGCAGGCCGAGATCGTACCGTTTCTGCCAGGACGTTATCGGTTGCAATATGGGCATGCCACGGCACCAGGCGTCTCGATCGTTATTCCGGCTTTTGCGCCTCTGGCCGCGTTTCAGCGGTGCATGGAAAGCATCCTGGAAATGACGCGGGATGTCCCTTATGAGCTGTTGCTTGTTCCTAGAAAGGAGCAGGGCGATGAGATGGTCACTTGGCTGAATGGCTTGAAGGCTATGGGCGAAGCCAACGTGCGTGTGCTGGACGAATGCGCGGCCAAAGGGTTACGGGCATCGCAAAACTACGCGGCTCAGGAAGCACGAGGGGACTATCTGCTTTTCATCACCGCGGATACGGCGGTCGTGATGGAGGATTGGCTCACCTCAATGCTGAATCATGCTCAACGGCCGGAAGTAGGCGCCGTGGGCGTCAAGATGGTCAGCTCGGCTGGGGCAATTCAGCACGCCGGTATCGTGCTTGGTCTGCAGGGGCCCGCTTGCTCTCCGTTCATAGGCGAGAAGTTGGATGCTTCGGGTTACATGAATCGCCTTGAAGTCGACCAGAACTACAGCGCGGTCAGTGGCGCGTGCTTGATGATTGCTCGCGAGAAGTTCCTGGAACTTGGTGGGTTGGACGAGTCGGGTGAGGCGGAAAACTGGGCTGACCTCGACCTTTGCTTAAAGGCCCAACAGGCCGGCTATCTCAATGTCTGGACTCCGCACGTCAGCGTAATGAAAGATCGCGCGGATGAGCCGTTGAGTACGGTTGAACAGGATCGCCTGTATAGCCGCTGGCTACCCGTTCTGGCACGCGACCCGGCGTACAACCGAAATCTGTCGTTGGTCAAGCCCGGTGGTTTCAAGCTTGCCGATAACGCAATCTCCTGGCGTCCTATGTCTTCTTGGAAGCCATTGCCGAACATATTGGTTCACCCTGGAGACATGTTCGGTTGCGGGCACTACCGGATGATTTATCCCTTCCAGGCGATGCAGTCCAGCGGACTGGCTGAAGGCGCAGTGTCGGTCGGTCTGATGCACCCCACGGATCTGGAGCGATACGAGCCGGATGCGATTATTCTGCAACGGCAGATCGGAGCAGATCGTCTGGAGGCGATGCGTAGGATTCAGGCCTTTTCGCGAGCGTTCAAGGTTTATGAGCTCGACGATTATCTACCGAACCTTCCAGTTAAGAGTGTTCATCGAACACAAATGCCGAAGGATATTGTCCGGTCTCTTCGCCAAGGGCTTGGTTTCGTTGATCGCTTCGTCGTTTCCACTGAGCCGTTAGCCGATGCGTTCAGGGGCTTCCACTCCGATATCCTGGTAATGCCGAATCGTTTGCCAGCCGAAGTCTGGGGAGGGCTCGAGCGTAAGCGGCTTCCTCGCGGCCGCATGAGGGTCGGCTGGGCAGGGGGATCCAGCCACACCGGTGATTTGGGGATAATCGCCGATGTCGTCAAAGAGCTTGCAGGTGAGGTTGACTGGATTTTCTTTGGCATGTGCCCTGAGTCACTTCAGCCTTATGTCAAGGAATGGCACCGGGGCGTAAGCATCGAGCATTACGCGCGAACGCTGGCGTCGTTGGATCTGGATCTGGCTATCGCACCGTTGGAACACAATGCATTCAACGTTTGCAAGAGCAACCTGAAACTCCTGGAGTATGGTGCCTGTGGTTATCCGGTGGTGTGTACCGACATAGAACCGTATCGTGGCGCTATGCCCGTGACGCGAGTCAGGAATCGATTCTCTGAATGGGTAGACGCCATCCGCGGTCACATGGCCGAGCGCGAGGCTACCGAACGTCTAGGTGATGAGCTTCGTACGTTGGTTTATCGTGATTGGCTGCTAACCGGCGATCCGGTGGATCAGTGGCTCGCGGCCTGGACGGGACGCTAACCTCGAGTTCGCATCGTGTTAAAAGGTGATCTTGCGATCTGAGCCTAGCCTTCTGAGCCCCTGTGGGCTTTGTTGGCTGGGCGAAACCCAGCGAGTACAAGGGTGACCTCAAGAGTTCTGACCGGGCATAGCTCTTTTCTTATAGTTGCTATAAAGCAAATCCCGTCATTACTAAGCTGAGCTGCGAACAAGTCACCTTGGACCCCATCCCGATACAAACCAGGCGTTCGCCTTCCTTCCGTAGCAATCCGCGGCAGTAAATTCTCCAGCTTTAAAGTACTTCGCCCTTTGGTCGATATAGATTCCGTTCGGCTCGGTTACCGGTCGTACAAGACTCTTGAGTCGGCACGCATGGGCAGCTTCAAAAAAAAAGTGAGCAGCCGCTAAAGGTCCCAGACGAAGCGCCGATACAAGAGATGAATGCGAACTCTCTGGTTGCCTGAGCATTGCAGGCTAGGGTCGCAACCCAGGCAATACAAGCTAGGTCCGATGGAGGACAAACATCATGGCTTTGACAGTAAACACCAACGTTGCTTCCCTGAATACTCAGCGCAACCTGAACAACTCGTCCAACTCGCTGGCTACTTCTATGCAGCGTCTGTCGACGGGCAGCCGGATCAACAGTGCAAAAGATGACGCCGCCGGCCTGCAAATCGCGAACCGTCTGACCAGCCAGGTGAATGGTCTGGGTGTTGCTGTGAAGAACTCCAACGACGGCATCTCGATGGCTCAAACAGCCGAAGGTGCCCTTCAGCAGTCCACAAACCTGCTGCAGCGTATGCGTGATCTGGCTCTGCAATCTGCAAACGGATCCAACAGTGACTCCGAGCGCAAGGCACTGAACTCGGAAGTGAGTGAGCTGAAAAAAGAACTGGATCGTATTTCGAACACCACCACCTTCGGTGGTAAGAAATTGCTGGATGGCAGCTTCAAGACCACCACCTTCCAGGTGGGTAGCGCGGCTAACGAAACCATTAGCGTCAAGATTGACGAAATGAGCACCGACTCTCTCAAAGGTAAGTCCTTTGAAGGGTCTGTTGCTGCCGCAGCCGGAACCGCGAGCGCTTCGGGTACCGTTACTGTGAGTGGAACCGTTAACGGTGAAGACTTCACCGTGACTACCACCATCGCGAGTGGTACTTCAGCCGCCGATGCAACTCAGCAAATCGCGACCGCGATCAACGATGCGAACGTGGGCTTGGGCGCCTTTGTAACTGAAGGTGGAGATACCAAGATCATCTCCTCGCTAGATACTGATGGTTCGGCGAACGCGCTCACCGCTTTGTCTGTAAGTGCGCTGCCTACGGGTCTGACAGCTGGTGCGGCTTATACTGCAGCTACATCGGCAACAGAAACCAAAGTATCGGCGATTGATGTAAGCACGGTGCAGGGATCTCAAGAGGCTGTGATGGTGATCGACCAGGCCATTCGAGATATCGATTCGCAACGTGCTGACCTTGGTGCTGTTCAGAACCGATTCGAGAACACTATCGGTAACCTGCAGAACATCGCTGAGAACGTCTCTGCCGCCCGCGGTCGTATCCAGGACACGGACTTCGCCGCGGAAACCGCTAACCTGAGCAAGAACCAGATTCTGCAACAGGCCGGTACCGCGATTCTCGCGCAGGCCAAGCAGCTGCCACAGGCAGTCCTGAGTCTGCTGCAGTAACACGCGGCTCTGATATGGCGTAAGGATGGGGAAGTGCTTGCACTTCCCCATCGATTCATTTCGAGGTGAATCATGGACGTCGCAAAAGCAACCTGGATTGGACCCGCGTTGAACCCGCTCAGTACGGCACCCAGACTCTCCAAGGAGCCTGGGTTTTCGTCGTCTGATCGGCAAGAGGTAGCAGCACCTAGCGATGACCAAGCTGCCCAGCCGACGGCTGTGGGCGAGGCGGTGGAGAAATTGCTTGCACAAATGCAAAGTGCCCAACGCGATTTAAGTTTCAGTATTGATGATTCAACAGGCGACCTGGTCGTTCGAGTGGTCGATGGCGAGTCGGGAACGGTAGTTCGGCAAATCCCTTCCGAAGAGATCCTTCGGTTAGCCGAACGGCTTGACGAGATGCGCAGCCTACTATTTGAGACCAAGGCGTGAGCGGCACGTTTATTGAATGATATGCGGATCGCACTGTAACGATGGTTTTTTGACGAGGTAAGGCTATGGCAGGCATAACGGGTCTAGGCGGTTCCGGTCTCGATATCGATAGCGTGGTGGCCAGCATGGTTGCGGCGGAGCGTGCGCCGAAGGATGCGCAACTCAGCAGGCTTGAGGCCAAAACCACGACGCGGATTACGGCGATCGGCACGCTGAAAAGTGCCATAAGCGAGTTTCAGACTGCCTTGGGTAAGCTTGGCAAGCCCGATGTTTTTCAGGCCAGAGCTGCAACCTCTTCTAATACTGATCTCGTTGCGGTAACGGCAGGCGTATCCGCTGGTGCCAGCAGCTATAAGGTTGAAGTCAGCAAGCTTGCGGCTGGAAGCAAGGTAGCGCTTCAGGCAATAGTTGATGATCCGAAATCGCCGGTAACCTTGGGTAGCGGGACTCTCACTGTCAGCGTCGGTAATGTTGCGCTGCCTGCTATCACGGTGGCTGAGGGCAACAACACACTGGCGGGGATCCGGGATGCAATTAACAAAGCCGGCGCTGAGAAGGGCCTGAGCGCGACCATAGTGACCGACAGTTCTGGTTCACGTTTGGTGCTCAATAGCTCGACTACAGGTGCAGGCGAGGACATCACGGTCGCTGTCACAGGCGAAAGCGGCGATTTGTCCAAACTCGCATTTGCTGGGGGAACAGCAGCGCCGGGTAACGATGGTTCGGCGGGTGTGATCACGAAAGCCAGCAACGCCGAGCTCACAATCGATGGGCTGAATGTCAGCAGCAAGACCAACAAAGTCGGGACGGCCATCGAAGGTGTGACGTTGGAGTTGAAAGGCCTTACGGAGGCCGACAAGCCGATCACGGTCGGTGTGAGTTTGGATAAGGCTGGAGTGACGAAGCAGATCCAGAGCTTCGTCGATGCATATAACAAGCTCATAGGCGTTGTTAATGCCCAAACCAAGGTTACTCCGGTAGGTGACGGTAAAACCCCGGTAACCGGCGCGCTGGTTGGAGATGCGACTGCTCGCAATTTGCTCAATACCATTCGCAGCGAGTTGGCAAAAGTGGACGGGGCGAATGGAATCCGTGCGCTTAGCGATATCGGTATTACCACCCAGAGAGACGGCACGCTCAAAGTGGATAGCGAAAAGCTGACCAAGGTCATGGACAATAGCTTCGAGGGGCTGTCTGCATTGTTTGCTGGCGAGAGCGGCTTAGCAACTCGTCTTGATAACAGGCTCAAGCCGTACACTGAAACTGGCGGTATTCTTGAGCAGCGCAATAAGGTAATGACCGAAACCATCTCTGGTATTGACAAGCAGAAGGAGGATTTGAACCGTCGTATCACCTCGCTGCAGGAGCGTCTCTACAAGCAATTCAACGCAATGGATCTACTTGTTGGCCAATTAGGCAACACCTCCAACAGCTTGCTCGCGTCGTTGGAGAACTTGCCCTGGGCAGCCAGCAACTCTAAAAAGTAGCGTTTCGTGAAACTGAAAAGCCGCCTTGCCCAGGCGGCTTTCTTCGTTAAAAAGCTCGTCCAGCCATAAAGTTCGCCCGCGCTCGTCCGATACATTGGATATACGAACTGATGTGGCAAGGGGCTCATCCAAATGAATGCTATGGCAGCAATGAAGCAGTATCAGCAGGTCGGCGTTAAGGTTCAGGTCAACGAGGCTGATCCGCACCGTTTGATCCAGATGCTGATGCAGGGTGGCCTGGACCGTATTGCGCAGGCGAAAGGCGCCATGGAACGTGATGCGTTCGCGGAAAAGGGTGTGCTGGTTGGCAAGGCCATCAACATCATTGGTGGTTTGCGCGATGCGCTTGATAAGAGCGTCGGCGGCGAGCTGGCGGAGAATCTGGACCGCCTTTATGAGTACATGACGATGCGTCTGTTCGAGGCGAGCCGGCATAACGATATCGACAAGCTGAACGAAGTGGGCAGGTTGCTGGGCGAAATCAAGCTGGCCTGGGATCAAATCGCACCACGGCCATAATCCGACCTGTCCGACGCACTGTTTACTTTGCGCTACATTTACGCCTTACCCATTCGCTTTCTTCGAGGATGCACATGCAGTCACGCAAACAGGCATTCGCTACGCTGACTGACAAGCTGCGCGGCGCGCTGGAGGCGACCGATTGGGAAGCGGTAACGATATTGGACCTGGAGTGCCGCGCTCTGGTAGCGGCACTGCGCGACGAAGATGCTTCCGATGCCGGTCTGCATGAGCAACTCGTACAACTGTCGCGCTTGTATGACTGTCTTCAGCAGTCCGGCAACGCGGAGCGCTCGCGTGTGGCTGGGGAGTTGACACGCTTAAATCAGTCCAGGCAGGTCAATCAAGCCTACAAGGCGCTGGATTGAGCCTCTCTCAGACCGAGAGACTTCCTGCAAATTTCGATGAAAACGCTCCGCGATATTTCACGGAGGCCATCCACCCTAGGGTACCTAAGGTGGACTCCATGTAACGAGCGTGTGTTTTTCGCGCCTGGTCTTGCCGTTTAGCGGTACTCGCACAGATAAGCCGTATCCGCTGCCACCTTCAGCTGAAACTTGCTGTTGGCTGGCACGGTGAATTGGCTGCCCGCCCCGAAGGTTTGATAGCTTTCGCTGCCAGGGAGCTTTACGTCCAGGCTGCCGGCCACTACATGCATGATTTCCAATTGTTTGGTGCCGAACTCGTAATCGCCCGCGGCCATGACGCCGATGGTGGCTGGGCCTGCCGCCATATCAAAGGCAATGGATTTGACTGTGCCGTCGAAGTACTCGTTGACCTTGAACATTCGAAACCTCTTGAAGGTGCGGAAAGGGCGGCCAGTATGCCGAAGCGCTGTGGTGGCGTCATCAGGTCTCGGCGGCCGGCTGAAGGCTGATGACGTTGTGTTTTGCGAGTCGCGCTCATGATCGGAAAATGAAATATACCGCCCCAAGCAAGCACAGCCCGGCCCATAGGTAATCGAGTTTCAGCGGCTGTTGCATGTACAGCACGCTGAACGGAACGAAGATGGCGAGGGTGATCACTTCCTGCATGATCTTCAACTGGCCGATCGACAGTTCGGTGTAGCCGATGCGATTGGCCGGCACCATGATCAGATACTCGAACAGGGCGATCCCCCAACTGATCAGCGCAGCGATCAGCCAGGGTTTGCCGTTGAGTGTCTTCAAATGCCCGTACCAGGCGAAGGTCATGAAGAGGTTCGAAGCGCAGAGCAGGGCAGCGGTCTGAAGCCAGATGGGCATGAAGGATTCTCGGAAGGACGACGACGGATCCTATTTGGCCGCCGCACGGTCCCGCAAGTATCTGTTAAGCGCCTCGTGTCCTGGTACTAGTGTCTTTTATTCAGGCAGCCATTATTATCGCCGCCCCGTTTTTTCATTTCGGGTGATTGGAATGAATTGCCGCCCCGGTTGTGGTGCCTGTTGCATCGCTCCCTCTATCAGCTCACCGGTACCTGGCATGCCGTCCGGTAAGCCAGCTGGAGAACGCTGTTTACATCTCTCCGAATCGAATCGGTGCGAGCTGTTTGGTCTTCCTTCACGGCCTGCGGTATGTGCCGCTTTCCAGGCTGACCCTAGTGTTTGTGGCGATAATCGGGAGGATGCGATTCGGCTGCTTGGCTGGCTGGAACAGGTCACTGCCTGATATATCGGAGCGCTTAGACATTCTGGAAATGGGAAGCCTGTGTATGAGGGCGTTTGTTCGTTGGCTGGCGATGGGGTTGGTCTGTGCTTCGATAGCTCATGCGGAGGGGAAATGGCGCCTGGCTCAGGACAAGGATGGAGTTCAGGTGTATTTGAAGCCGGTCTCGGGCTCTGCCTATAAAGCGTATCGTGGCGTTACGACAATCCAATCCGACCTCGGTACGTTGCGTGCTCTGCAGGAAGATGTGGTCGACGCCTGCGCCTGGATCCATCAGTGCATGAAGCAGGAACTGTTGCAGATCAAGGGAGCTAACGCTTGGAGCTATATCCAGTTCAGCTCGCCATGGCCTGTAGCGCCTCGCGACTTAGTGGTGAAGGTTACGAGTAGAGAACTTGAGGGGGGTGCGCTTCGGCGGGAGCTGAATGGCGTTCCAGATTATGTGACGGAGAATGAAGGCTTCGTCAGAGTCACCAAGGTCGAAGGCTTTTGGCTGTTCGAGCCGATGGGCGAGGGTGGAGTGCGGGTCACCTATCAGATGCACACGGAGCCGGGTGGCAGTGTGCCGTCATGGCTAGCAAACAAGTTTGTCGTCGAGGCGCCGTACAACACACTGCGGGATCTGCGCAAACGAGCAGAATATCGTTAAGGGAGGATCTTGATGTCGTCCGCGGCTACGAAGCAAGCCGCTGTGCTACGTCGAGCGGAAAATAGGAAGCTATTTGCACCTCCGAACAAGCCGCGCGCGAAAGCAAAGGTATAAAAAGAAACCCCGCCTATTGAGCGGGGTTTCTTTAGCAGCAAGTGCAGCTTGCTATTATCGTTTCCCAGGCGGCTCAGCGAGGCAGGTCGCGCTGCGGGTGGCCGGTGTAAAGCTGGCGCGGGCGACCAATTTTCTGGCCCATCGCGATCATTTCCTTCCAGTGCGAGATCCAGCCAACGGTACGCGCCAGGGCGAAGATCACGGTAAACATGCTGGTCGGGATGCCGATGGCCTTGAGGATGATGCCTGAATAGAAGTCCACGTTCGGATACAGGTTGCGCTCGGCGAAGTAGGGATCGTTCAGCGCGATCTCTTCCAGCTTCATCGCCAGCTCGAGCTGCGGATCGTTGATGCCCAGCTCACCCAGTACTTCGTCGCAGGTCTGCTTCATGACCTTGGCGCGCGGATCGAAGTTTTTGTATACGCGGTGACCGAAGCCCATCAGCTTGAACGGATCGTTCTTGTCCTTGGCTTTGGCCAGGAACTTCTCGATATTCGACACGTCGCCAATCTCGTCCAGCATGGTGAGAACGGCTTCGTTAGCCCCGCCGTGTGCCGGCCCCCAAAGCGCTGCAATACCTGCAGCAATACAGGCGAATGGGTTGGCGCCAGTGGAGCCTGCCAGGCGAACGGTGGAAGTGGAGGCATTCTGCTCGTGATCTGCATGCAGAATGAAGATGCGATCCATTGCTTTGGCCAGAACCGGGCTGATCGGTTTCACTTCACAAGGTGTGTTGAACATCATGTGAAGGAAGTTTTCCGCGTAGTTCAGGTCATTGCGCGGATACATCATCGGCTGGCCCATGGAGTACTTGTAAACCATGGCGGCCAGGGTCGGCATCTTGGCGACCAGGCGTACTGCGGAAATTTCGCGGTGATGCGGGTCGTTGATGTCCAGGGAATCGTGGTAGAAGGCCGAGAGCGCGCCAACAACGCCGCACATGATGGCCATCGGATGCGCATCGCGACGGAAACCGTTGAGGAAGGACTTGAGCTGCTCGTGAACCATCGTGTGGTTCTTGATGGTGCTGATGAACCTCGCCTTTTCCTCGGCGGTGGGCAGTTCACCATTTAGCAGGAGGTAGCAGGTCTCGAGATAATCCGTCTTGTCGGCCAGTTGTTCGATTGGGTAGCCGCGATGCAGCAGAATGCCTTGGTCACCATCGATATAGGTGATTTTGGACTCGCAAGAGGCGGTGGACATGAAGCCGGGATCGAAGGTAAAGCGACCCGTGGAGGTCAGGCCTCGTACATCGATTACGTCAGGCCCTACGGTGCCGGTTAAAACGGGCAGTTCGATGGCGTCTGCGCCTTCGATGATCAACTGCGCTTTGTTGTCAGCCATGTATGGCCTCCTGTTTTATGCTTGGAATCATCATGGCCCCCCACGCAGGGCCCGCATCACTATAGTGAGATAAATCTCAAAGTCAATTTGCGCGGGCCGCCTGCAGCAGAGGGGTTTTACGGGTGAATTCGCAACACAGAAGAGCCTATTTACGGCATTTATAATTCGACGCGCCATCCGCCTTTAGTGGCACTTCACCACATTGTCATTAGCGACCTAACTGTTTATACTCGGCGACCGACCGGCAGGGGCCTAACAGGCAGTTTCCTGTGGGTTGTCACTCGTGGGTGGCGGGTACCGCTGCGTACTCTTCCCAACAACTTTGCCCTGCGTGTTAGGGGCTCTCAAGTGTGAAAAAAGCCGTGAAAAGCCAACGACCTGTAAACCTAGATCTTAGGACAATAAAACTCCCGATCACTGCTTACACCTCAATCCTTCACCGCATCTCTGGTGTGATTCTGTTTGTGGGTGTGGCCATTCTGCTGCTTGCGCTGGATACCTCGCTTTCTTCTGCCGAAGGCTTCGAAGAGGTGAAGGCGTATCTCGGTAGCCCATTGGCCAAACTGGTGATTTGGGTGCTGCTATCTGCGTTGCTGTATCACCTGGTGGCCGGTGTACGTCATCTGGTCATGGATACCGGGCATGGTGAGACGCTGGAAGGCGGCAAGCTGGGCTCGAAAATCGTTCTGGCCGTTTCGGCGGTGCTGATCGTGCTGGCGGGAGTGTGGATATGGTAACCAACGTCACGAACTTTTCGCGTTCGGGCCTGTATGACTGGATGGCTCAGCGTGTTTCTGCAGTTGTTCTCGCGGCTTATTTTCTGTTCCTGATCGGGTATCTGATCGCGAATCCAGGGCTGGAATATTCCCAGTGGCAGGGGCTCTTCTCGGCCAGTTGGATGCGCATCTTCAGTCTCCTGGCGCTGGTCGCCCTGAGTGTGCATGCATGGGTTGGTATGTGGACTATCTCCACTGACTACCTGACCAACATGGCAATCGGTAAGTGGGCTACCGGTGTGCGTTTCCTCTTCCAGGCCGTGTGTGGCATCGCCATGTTCACGTTCTTCGTCTGGGGTGTGCAGATTCTTTGGGGTATCTGATCCATGGCTAGCATTCGTACTCTTTCTTATGACGCCATCATTATTGGTGGCGGCGGCGCGGGTATGCGCGCTGCGCTGCAGTTGGCCCAGGGTGGCCATAAAACTGCGGTGGTGACCAAGGTTTTCCCGACTCGTTCGCACACCGTATCCGCCCAGGGCGGCATCACCTGTGCCATCGCTTCGGCTGACCCAAACGACGATTGGCGCTGGCACATGTACGATACCGTCAAAGGCTCCGATTACATCGGTGACCAGGACGCTATCGAATACATGTGTTCCGTCGGTCCGGAGGCCGTGTTTGAGCTCGAGCACATGGGCCTGCCGTTTTCCCGTACCGAGCAAGGCCGCATCTATCAGCGTCCGTTCGGTGGTCAGTCCAAGGACTATGGCAAGGGCGGGCAGGCCGCTCGTACCTGTGCAGCTGCTGACCGTACCGGCCATGCGCTGCTGCATACCCTTTACCAGGCCAACCTGAAGGCGGGCACGTCCTTCCTCAACGAATGGTATGGCGTGGATCTGGTGAAGAACCAGGATGGGGCCATCGTTGGCATCATCGCTATCTGCATCGAAAACGGCGAAACGGTCTATATCCGCTCCAAGGCTGTGGTTCTGGCTACCGGTGGTGCGGGCCGCATCTATGCGTCGACCACCAACGCCCTGATCAATACCGGTGACGGTGTCGGCATGGCGCTGCGTGCGGGCGTGCCGGTTCAGGACATCGAGATGTGGCAGTTCCACCCGACCGGTATCGCCGGCGCTGGCGTACTGGTGACCGAAGGTTGCCGCGGCGAGGGTGGCTACCTGATCAACAAGCATGGCGAGCGCTTCATGGAGCGTTACGCGCCGAACGCGAAAGACCTGGCGGGTCGTGACGTGGTCGCGCGTTCCATGGTCAAGGAGATCCTGGCTGGCAATGGCTGTGGTCCGGATGGCGACCACGTGATGCTGAAGCTTGATCACCTGGGCGAGGAAGTGCTGCACAGCCGTCTGCCAGGCATCTGCGAACTGTCGAAGACCTTCGCGCACGTCGATCCGGTCACTGCTCCGGTGCCTGTGGTTCCGACCTGTCACTACATGATGGGTGGTGTCGCCACCAACATTCATGGCCAGGCGATCACCCAGGATGCCAACGGCAACGACAAAATCATCGACGGCCTGTTTGCGGTAGGCGAAGTGGCTTGCGTATCCGTGCATGGCGCCAACCGTCTCGGCGGCAACTCGCTGCTGGATCTGGTCGTGTTCGGTCGTGCGGCCGGTCTGCATCTGGAGAAGGCGCTGAAGGAAGGTATCGAGCTTCGCGGTGCTACCGACACCGATCTGGACGTTGCCCTGAACCGCCTGTCCAGTCTGAACGAGCGGACTACTGGCGAAGATGTCGCTTCGTTGCGCAAAGAACTGCAGAACTGCATGCAGAACTACTTCGGTGTGTTCCGTACTGGCGAATACATGCAGAAGGGTATCGCTCAGCTTGCCGATCTGCGTCAGCGCATCGCTACCGTCAAGATTTCTGACAAGAGCCAGGCCTTCAATACCGCGCGTATTGAAGCACTGGAGCTACAGAACTTGCTTGAGGTGGCTGAAGCGACTGCCATCGCAGCAGAAAATCGCAAAGAGTCCCGCGGCGCGCATGCCCGTGAGGATTTCGAAGAGCGTGATGACGAGAACTGGCTGTGCCACACCCTGTACTTCCCAGGTGAAAAGCGTGTAGCCAAGCGGGCCGTGAACTTCTCTCCGAAGACAGTTCCGACTTTCGAACCCAAGGTCCGGACTTACTGAGGTCGCCGATATGTTGCAAGTGAGCGTTTATCGCTACAACCCGGATAAAGATGAAAAGCCGTACATGCAGGACTTCCAGGTCAATACCGATGGTAAGGACCTGATGGTGCTGGACGTGCTTGCCCTCATCAAAGAGCAGGACGAAGGCTTTTCCTATCGTCGCTCCTGCCGTGAAGGGGTTTGCGGCTCCGACGGTATGAACCTGAACGGCAAGAACGGTCTGGCCTGCATCACGCCATTGTCGTCCGTCGTCAAAGGCAACAAGCTTGTGGTTCGTCCGTTGCCTGGTTTGCCCGTTATTCGTGACTTGGCGGTTGATATGGGCATCTTCTATAAGCAGTACGAGAAGGTTCGTCCTTATCTGATGAACGATACGCCGGCTCCGGCTATCGAACGTCTGCAGAGCCCGGAAGATCGGGAGAAGCTTGACGGTCTGTACGAGTGCATTCTGTGTGCTTGCTGTTCGACCAGCTGCCCGTCCTTCTGGTGGAATCCGGACAAGTTTCTTGGCCCCGCTGCGTTGCTTCAGGCCTACCGCTTTCTGGCCGATAGTCGCGACACAGAGACCGAGAGCCGGCTTTCTGCATTGGACGATCCGTTCAGCGTGTTCCGCTGCCGCGGCATCATGAACTGCGTGAGTGTCTGCCCGAAAGGGTTGAACCCAACCAAAGCGATTGGTCATGTGCGCAACATGCTGCTGCAGAGCGCAACCTGATGTGCCCTAGGCGCCTGTGGTTATCCGTAGTTACAGGCTCTTAATGCTTCACCGCGACACCTACGGCGCCAGAGTTTGAACTCGGCGCCGTAGTCTTAGTAGGAATCCCAGCTTACAAGGCCGGGGTTTCGCTCTGAAAATTTGATGACCAGCAGGAGCATCCGGGGTGGTTCTCGGAAACTATCTGCGCGGTCCGTAGTGGCTTTACCCGGGTCGCTGCTTCAGAACTTGGGAAGTCATGCTGCGGTCTCCACGCTGGTGGTGTCTCCTTATCGAAGGTGACCAGACATGCAAGAAAGCGTAATGCAGCGCATGTGGGACAGTGCCCACCTATCCGGTGGTAACGCTGCCTATGTGGAAGAGCTTTATGAGCTCTACCTGCACGATCCCAACGCTGTGCCCGAAGAGTGGCGCACCTACTTCCAGAAGCTGCCTGTCAATGGCGGCGCTGCAGCCGATGTTTCGCATTCGACAATCCGCGATCACTTCGTCCTGCTGGCCAAGAACCAGCGTCGCGCCCAGCCGGTTTCTGCGGGTAGCGTCAGTAGCGAGCATGAGAAGAAGCAGGTTGAAGTCCTGCGTCTGATCCAAGCGTACCGGATGCGTGGCCACCAGGCTGCTCAGCTCGATCCGCTGGGCTTGCAGCAGCGCCCGGTTCCGGCTGATCTGGCCATTAACAACTATGGCTTGACCGATGCAGACCTGGATACGGTTTTCCGTACCGGTGATCTTGCCATGGGCAAAGATCAGGCTACCTTGCGTGAAATTCACCAGGCGCTGCAAGAGACTTATTGCCGTACCATTGGCGCAGAATTCACCCATATCGTCGATTCGGATCAGCGCAACTGGTTCATCCAGCGCCTGGAAAGCGTCCGTGGTCGGCCGACATTCTCACCGGAAATCAAGAGTCATCTGCTCGAGCGTCTGACCGCTGCCGAGGGTCTCGAGAAATATCTGGGCACCAAGTATCCGGGTACCAAGCGCTTCGGTCTGGAGGGGGGTGAGAGTCTGATTCCCCTGTTGGATGAGATCATCCAACGGTCCGGCTCGTACGGCACGAAAGAAATCGTGATCGGCATGGCCCACCGCGGTCGCCTCAATGTCCTGGTGAACACGTTCGGCAAGAACCCGCGCGACCTTTTCGACGAGTTCGAAGGCAAGAAGGTAGAAGGGCTTAGCTCCGGCGACGTCAAATATCATCAGGGCTTCTCCTCGAACGTCATGACCCCCGGTGGTGAAATACATCTGGCGATGGCATTCAACCCGTCCCATCTGGAAATCGTTTCGCCAGTGGTCGAGGGCTCCGTTCGCGCGCGTCAGGACCGTCGTTCCGATTCGGCCGGTGACAAAGTGCTTCCGGTAACCATCCACGGCGACGCCGCCGTCGCGGGTCAGGGCGTGGTCATGGAAACCTTTCAGATGTCCCAGACCCGAGCCTATCGGACTGGCGGCACTATCCGGATCGTGATCAACAACCAGGTCGGCTTCACGACAAACAAGCAGGAAGATGCGCGCTCCACCGAGTACGCGACCGACGTTGCGAAGATGATCCAGGCACCGATCTTCCACGTTAACGCAGACGATCCCGAGGCGGTGCTGTTCGTCACGCAGCTGGCGGTCGACTACCGCATGCAGTTCAAGCGCGACATCGTCATCGATCTGATCTGCTACCGTCGCCGCGGCCACAACGAGGCCGATGAGCCGAGTGGTACTCAGCCGCTTATGTATCAGAAGATCGCCAAGCAGCGCACCACTCGTGAGCTGTATGCCGACTCGCTGACCCAGTCGAAAGTGCTGGAAGAAGCGCAGGTTCAGGAGAAGGTCGACGAGTATCGTACTGCGCTTGACAACGGCCTGCATGTGGTCAAGAGCTTGGTCAAAGAGCCCAACAAGGAGCTGTTTGTCGATTGGCGCCCGTATCTGGGACACACCTGGACCGCTCGTCACGATACGCGCTTCGATCTGAAAGCCTTGCAGGAACTGTCCAACAAGATGCTGGCCATTCCGGAAGGTTTCGTGGTTCAGCGTCAGGTTTCGAAGATCCTTGAAGATCGTCAGAGGATGGGTGCCGGTGCGCTGGCCATCAACTGGGGCTATGCCGAGACGCTGGCTTACGCGACGCTGTTGTTCGAAGGCCACCCGGTGCGTATCAGTGGTCAGGACGTCGGCCGCGGGACCTTTTCGCACCGCCATGCCGCGCTGCACAACCAGAAAGACGGTAGCACCTACATTCCGTTGCAGCATCTGTACGAAGGGCAGCCACGGTTCGATCTATACGACTCCTTCCTCTCGGAAGAAGCCGTGCTGGCATTCGAATACGGTTATGCGACCACCATGCCCAACGCGCTGGTGGTCTGGGAAGCCCAGTTCGGTGACTTCGCCAATGGGGCGCAGGTCGTCATCGACCAGTTCATCACCAGTGGCGAGCATAAGTGGGGCCGTCTTTGTGGTCTGACCATGCTGCTGCCGCACGGCTATGAAGGGCAGGGACCGGAGCATTCATCCGCCCGCCTGGAGCGCTATCTGCAGTTGTGCGCCGAGCACAATATCCAGGTATGCGTGCCGACCACGCCGGCGCAGGTCTACCATATGCTGCGTCGTCAGGCGATCCGCCCGCTGCGCAAGCCGCTGGTGGCCCTGACTCCGAAGTCATTGCTGCGTCACAAGCTAGCGACCTCGACGCTGGAAGAGCTGACTCAGGGCTCGTTCCTGACCGTGATTCCGGAAATCGATCAGATCGAGCCGAGCAAGGTCGAACGCCTGATCATGTGCAGCGGCAAGGTCTATTACGATCTGCTGGATAAGCGCCGCAACGAAGGCCGGGAAGATATCGCGATCATCCGCCTAGAACAGCTCTACCCGTTCCCGGAAGATGATCTGGCCGAGGTGCTCGCGCCGTATCAGAACCTCAAGAGCATCGTTTGGTGTCAGGAAGAGCCGATGAACCAAGGCGCTTGGTATTGCAGTCAGCACCATATGCGTCGTGTTGCCGTCGCGCACAAGAGGGAGTTGTTCCTGCAGTACGCAGGTCGTGAAGCCTCTGCTGCGCCTGCGGTCGGCTATGCCTCCATGCACGCCGAGCAGCAGGAGAAACTGCTGCAGGACGCGTTCACCGTTTAAATCATTCTTGCAAGAGGCCGCGATCGCGCGGCCTCGATGTAGAAATCGAATCAAATAGGACCCAGCTAATGGCTATCGAGATCAAAGCCCCCCAATTTCCGGAATCGGTTGCTGACGGCACCGTTGCCACCTGGCACAAGCAGCCGGGCGACGCGGTCAAGCGCGATGAGTTGATCGTCGACATCGAGACCGACAAGGTCGTGATGGAAGTATTGGCCGAAGCGGACGGCGTGCTGACCGAAATCGTCAAGAATGAAGGCGACACCGTGCTCAGTGGCGAGCTGCTCGGCAAGTTGGAAGCCGGTGGTGCTGCCAGTGCTTCCGCGCCTGCCGCGGCCCCGGCTGAAGCTGCTGCGCCCGCTGCTGCTGCGCCGGCGCCTGCTGCCGGCGGTGAAGATGCCATTCTCGCTCCGGCGGCGCGCAAGCTCGCCGAAGAGAACGGTATCGACCCCAACAGCGTCAAGGGCACCGGTAAGGACGGCCGCGTCACCAAGGAAGATCTGGTCGCCGCCATCGAGGCCAAGAAATCCGCTCCGGCCGCCACCAAGCCTGCTGCCAGCGCCGCTGCTGCGCCTGTTGCTGCTGCCGGCGATCGTACCGAGAAGCGCGTGCCGATGACCCGTCTGCGCGCCAAGGTCGCTGAACGTCTTGTCGAAGCACAGTCGAACATGGCGATGCTGACCACCTTCAACGAAGTCGACATGACCGAAGTCATGGCCCTGCGCTCGAAGTACAAGGACCTGTTCGAAAAGACCCACAATGGTGTGCGCCTGGGCTTCATGTCCTTCTTCGTCAAGGCATCTGTCGAAGCGCTGAAGCGCTTCCCGGCAGTCAATGCCTCGATCGACGGCACCGATATCGTCTATCACGGTTACCAGGATATCGGCGTTGCCGTGTCCAGCGACCGTGGTCTGGTCGTACCGGTCCTGCGCAACGCCGAGCTGATGAGTCTGGCCGAAGTCGAAAGTGGCATCGCTACCTTCGGCAAGAAGGCTCGTGACGGCAAACTGTCGATCGAGGAAATGACTGGCGGCACCTTCACCATCACCAATGGAGGTACCTTCGGCTCGATGATGTCGACCCCGATCGTCAACCCGCCGCAAGCTGCCATCCTCGGCATGCACAACATTTTGCAGCGTCCGATGGCCGTCAACGGTCAGGTTGTCATCCGGCCGATGATGTATCTGGCGCTGTCCTATGATCACCGTCTGATCGATGGCAAGGAGGCGGTCAGCTTCCTCGTGACCATCAAGAACCTGCTGGAAGATCCTGCCCGTCTGCTGCTGGATATCTAACAAGCGTCACGGGCTGCAGCCGACAGGCTAGGCGTAAGCCGGGCTTGTTGATTGCGGCCTTTGACTTTTGCTGCACGTACTCAAGAGGATTTGCAATGAGCCAGAAATTCGACGTCGTCGTCATCGGTGCCGGCCCCGGCGGTTATGTAGCAGCCATTCGCGCAGCCCAATTGGGTTTGAAGACCGCGTGCATCGAGAAGTACCAGGGCAAGGAAGGCAAGACCGCGCTTGGCGGCACTTGCCTGAACGTCGGTTGCATTCCGTCCAAGGCGCTGCTGGACAGCTCCTACAAGTTTCACGAGGCGCACGAGAGCTTCAAGGTGCATGGCATCAGCACCGGCGAAGTGGCCATGGACGTTCCGACGATGGTTGCTCGCAAGGACCAGATCGTCAAAAACCTCACTGGCGGCGTTGCAGGCCTGATGAAGGCTAACGGTGTGACCGTTTTCGAAGGTCACGGCAAGCTGCTCAGCGGCAAGCAAGTCGAAGTCACCGGCCTCGACGGTAACACTCAGGTGCTGGGCGCCGAAAACGTGATTCTCGCGTCAGGCTCCAAACCGGTGGATATTCCGCCTGCGCCGGTCGACCAGAAGATCATCGTCGACTCCACCGGTGCGCTGGATTTCCAGAGCGTCCCGGCCAAGCTCGGTGTGATCGGCGCTGGTGTGATTGGTCTGGAGCTGGGTTCGGTATGGGCGCGCCTGGGCGCCGAAGTCACTGTGCTGGAAGCGATGGACAAGTTCCTGCCGGCCGCTGACGAGCAGATCTCCAAGGAGGCGTTCAAGGTGCTCAGCAAGCAGGGTCTGAAGATCCTGCTGGGCGCGCGCGTGACCGGTTCCGAAGTCAAGGGCGACCAGGTCACCGTCAACTTCACCAACGCCGAAGGCGAGCAGCAGCAAACCTTCGACAAGCTGATCGTGGCGGTTGGCCGTCGTCCGGTGACCACCGACCTGTTGGCGGCCGACGCCGGCGTCGATATGGACGAGCGTGGCTTCATCTTCGTCGACGACTATTGTGCTACCAGCGTCCCAGGTGTTTACGCCATCGGTGACGTGGTACGGGGTGCCATGCTCGCCCACAAGGCCTCGGAAGAGGGCGTGATGGTGGCTGAGCGTATCGCTGGCCACAAATCGCAAATGAACTACGACCTGGTTCCGTCGGTCATCTATACCCATCCGGAAATCGCATGGGTTGGCAAGACCGAGCAGGCGCTGAAAGGCGAGGGCGTTGAAATCAACGTCGGTACTTTTCCGTTTGCCGCTAGCGGCCGCGCCATGGCTGCCAACGACACTGCCGGACTGGTCAAGGTGATCGCCGATGCCAAGACCGACCGAGTGTTGGGCGTTCACGTGATGGGGCCGGCTGCAGCTGAACTGGTTCAGCAGGGCGCAATTGGCATGGAGTTCGGTACCAGTGCCGAAGATCTCGGCATGATGGTCTTCTCGCATCCGACCATGTCCGAAGCGCTGCATGAAGCAGCACTGGCAGTGAATGGCCACGCCATTCACATTGCCAACCGCAAGAAGCGCTGATAGCGCTGCGGTAGAAGACGGTTCGCGTCGGTTCAACTGGGACCCTCGCGAGCCGTCGATACCTTCAACGCAAGGTATGACAGGTCTCTGAAAGGTGTTTTGCGATAGTTTTCAGCGACTTGAGGCGACGCGGCATACATGCAACGTCTGATGCACATCAAACCGAACGGTAGCTAAGATGAATCTTCACGAATATCAAGGTAAGCAACTGTTTGCCGAATACGGATTGCCGGTTTCCAAAGGCTACGCGGTCGATAGCCCCAAGGAAGCGGCTGAGGCTTGCGACCACATTGGTGGCACCGAATGGGTGGTCAAAGCTCAGGTGCACGCTGGCGGTCGCGGTAAAGCAGGTGGTGTCAAACTGGTTCGTAGCAAGGACGAAGCACGTGCATTCGCCGAGCAATGGCTGGACAAGCGCCTGGTGACCTACCAGACCGACGCCAACGGCCAGCCGGTCAGCAAGATTCTGGTCGAAGCTTGCACAGACATCGACAAGGAGCTCTATTTGGGCGCCGTAGTCGATCGCGCCACCCGCCGAGTCGTGTTCATGGCGTCCACCGAAGGTGGCGTGGACATTGAAAAGGTCGCTCACGACACACCTGAAAAAATTCTCAAGGCCACGATCGATCCGCTGGTTGGCGCTCAGCCATTCCAGGGCCGTGAGCTGGCGTTCAAATTGGGCCTGAAAGGCGACCAGGTTAAGCAGTTCACCCATATCTTCGTGAACTTGGGCAAGCTTTTTGTCGATTACGACCTGGCACTGCTCGAAGTCAATCCGCTGGTGATCAAGAAAGACGGCAATCTGCACTGCCTGGATGCCAAGCTGAACATCGACAGCAACGCTATCTATCGTCAGCCCAAGCTGCGCGGCATGCAGGATCCTTCTCAGGACGACCCGCGCGAAGCGCACGCAGCCAAGTGGGAACTGAACTACGTGGCGCTCGATGGCAACATCGGCTGCATGGTCAATGGTGCCGGCCTGGCCATGGGTACCATGGACATCGTCAACCTGCATGGCGGCAAACCCGCCAACTTCCTCGACGTCGGCGGTGGTGCGACCGAGGAGCGTGTGACCGAAGCCTTCAAAATCATCCTTTCCGATGAAAACGTTGCCGCCGTTCTGGTCAACATCTTCGGTGGCATCGTGCGTTGCGACATGATTGCCGAAGGCATCATCGGTGCGGTCAAGGAAGTCGGCGTGAAGGTCCCGGTCGTGGTTCGCCTGGAAGGCAACAATGCCGAACTCGGCGCCAAGAAGCTGAGTGAAAGTGGTCTGAACATCATCGGTGCGACCAGCCTGACCGATGCGGCCATTCAAGTCGTCAAAGCCGCGGAGGGCAAGTAATGAGCGTCCTGATCAATAAAGACACCAAGGTCATCTGCCAGGGCTTTACCGGCTCGCAGGGTACCTTCCACTCCGAACAGGCGATCGAGTACGGCACCAAGATGGTTGGCGGCGTGACGCCGGGCAAGGGCGGCACCATGCACCTCGGCCTGCCGGTGTTCAACACCGTCAAGGAAGCCGTAGAAGCGACCGGCGCTGATGCATCGGTCATCTACGTCCCGGCGCCGTTCTGCAAGGATTCGATCCTTGAAGCCGCGTTCGGTGGCATCAAACTGATCGTTTGCATCACCGAGGGTATTCCGACCCTCGACATGCTCGAAGTGAAGATCAAGTGCGACGAGCTGGGTGTGCGTCTGATCGGGCCGAACTGCCCGGGCGTGATCACACCCGGCGAATGCAAGATCGGTATCCAGCCTGGCCACATTCACTTGCCAGGCAAGGTCGGTATCGTATCGCGTTCCGGTACGCTGACTTATGAAGCGGTCAAGCAGACCACTGACGCCGGCTTCGGTCAGTCCACCTGCGTCGGTATCGGCGGCGACCCGATCCCCGGTTCGACCTTCATCGACATCCTCAAGCTGTTCCAGGAAGACCCGCAGACCGAAGCGATCGTGATGATCGGTGAGATCGGTGGCTCTGCCGAAGAAGAAGCCGCGGCTTACATCAAGGCCAACGTGACCAAGCCGGTGGTTTCCTACATCGCCGGTGTGACCGCGCCTGCTGGCAAGCGCATGGGCCATGCCGGTGCGATCATCTCCGGTGGTAAGGGCACCGCAGACGAGAAGTTCGCCGCGCTGCAGGATGCCGGTGTGAAGACCGTGCGCTCGCTTGCCGATATCGGCAAGGCGCTTGCGGAACTGACCGGGTGGGAAGTCAAGCAGGGCTGATCTTTGACCTGCGACACCAGATGCCAGTCAGCCTGCCTGACTGGCATTTTTGTTTCTGGCGAGGGCAGCTCGTCTGGCACTCGCCAATGTGGCGTCTACAAGATGAGCCCTAACGCCATCATGCCAGAACGGCCTGGCTCCTCGCTCTGAGCGAGGAATTCCAGTAAGGTGCGTGCTTTTTTTCTCGGGCGGCTCGACATGGATAGTGTCCGACTTCGGGGAAACACACCCGGTGCGTTCGCCGTACCAGACCCTCCTGCAGTGGTGACTAACCGATGACTCGTTTGAAAGGCTTGGATCTGCTGGCTCTCGGATTCATGACGTTCGCGCTATTTCTGGGTGCGGGCAATATTATTTTTCCACCCAGCGCCGGGCTTGCCGCGGGGCAAGCAATCTGGCCCGCGGCGGCAGGCTTTCTGATGACCGGCGTTGGTTTGCCGCTGCTCACGGTGGTGGCGCTGGCCCGCGTGGGTGGCGGGATGGACAGGTTAACCGCGCCCCTCGGCCGAGGTGCTGGAACGCTACTGGCCATGGCGGTTTATCTTGCCATCGGGCCGCTATTTGCGACACCGCGCACTGCGGTGGTCTCGTTCGAAATGGGCGTGGCACCCTTCACGGGAAACTCGGCCATTCCACTGCTTGCTTACACAGCGGCGTTCTTTGCTGCGACGCTGTTCCTCGTGCTAAATCCTGGTCAATTGGTCGACCGGGTGGGCAAATTCATCACACCGGTGCTTCTCGCGGCCTTGTTGGTGCTAGGCGGGGCAGCGCTTTTTGCGCCCGCTGGGGGGATTGGCACAACCGCCGAAAGCTACCGCAACGGCCCTTTGCTCAAAGGGTTTCTCGAAGGCTATCTGACGATGGATACGCTGGGTGCTTTGGTGTTCGGTATTGTCATTGCCACCGCCATTCGTGATCGTGGGGTGTCGGAGCCGGCACTGGTGACGCGTTATTCGATGATTGCCGGGAGCATTGCGGCCATTGGGCTTTCGCTCGTCTACTTGGCGCTGTTCTATCTCGGGGCTACCAGCCAGGGGATCGCCGGCGATGCTCAGAACGGTGTGCAGATTTTGACGACTTACGTACAGCATACGTTCGGTACTACCGGCAGTCTGTTGCTGGCGGTGGTGATAGCGCTGGCCTGTCTGACCACTGCGGTCGGGCTGACTGCGGCCTGTGGCGAGTTCTTCAGTGGTCTTCTGCCGGTCAGCTACCGCGCGGTGGTGATCGTGTTCACCTTGTTCAGCCTGATGGTAGCGAATCAAGGGCTTACCCAATTGATCGGTGTTTCGGTGCCGGTGCTGGTCGGGTTATATCCGCTGGCGATCATGTTGGTTGCACTGAGTCTGCTCGATCGCTGCTGGGTCTCGCCAAGTCGAGTGTTCGTTCCGGTGATGGCTGTGACGCTTGTATTTGGTGTAGCGGATGGTCTCTTGGCTGCGGGTTTTACGGATTGGGTACCGGAGCTCTTCACGACCTTGCCGCTGGCTGCCCAAAGCATGGGCTGGTTAGTGCCGGTACTGGTCACTCTGGTCATTGCAGTGATCATCGACCGGTTGCTCGGCCCCGCTCGAGCTCGTAATGAATCGAGCGCGTCGAAAGCTGCGAGCCGTTCGAAGGACTAAGCTCAGCGTTGACCCGCTATAATCAGATGCGAGTTTTCAGGGGACCGTTATGTCGATTCCGAATCATCTTCTACCGCACCTGATAGCTGTCGTCTGGTTTGTCCTGTGTTGGGTTGGGTATACCCGGTACGCCAGTTGGCGCGCCAGGGACACTGCTTGCCTGGCCAGCGTACTGCATCTGTACCGGCAAGACTGGATGCGGCGCATGCTGTTGCGTGACAACCGGATCGCTGACGCCAACGTAATCGGTAATCTAGAGCGCAATGCCGGCTTTTTCGCTTCCAGCACCTTGATTATCCTGGCTGGCATTCTTACGGCGCTGGGCGCCTCTGAGCGAGCGGTCTCGCTGCTCGCCGATTTGCCATTCGCGCAGCCCGTGAGTCGAGGCCTTTCAGAGATCAAACTGCTCGCCCTGGCCGTGGTATTCGTTTACGCGTTCTTCACCTTCAGCTGGTGCATGCGGCAATACAATTTTGCTGCGGTGCTGGTCGCCTCTGCACCTATGGCAGGTGAGCGCAACGTCAGCGACCTGGAGCGGAAGTCATTCGCCGAGCGCGCTGCACGGGTGGTCTCGATGGCCGCCAACCAATTCAACTTCGGGCTGCGTGCTTACTATTTCGGCATGGCCACACTGGCCTGGTTTATTCACCCCTGGTTCTTCATGGGCGTGACGGCGGGCGTGGTGGTCATTTTATATCGCCGCGAATTTCATTCCGACGTACTCGAAGTGATGGTGTTTACGCCAACCTTGCCTATCGAAACTCCCAAGGAATAGGGCCGCGTCCGCGAGCAGGTTAATGTGCTCGGCTTGTTTCACATTTGAGAATTCGCATGAGCGATAGTCAGATACTGGAGCGCACCCGGCGCTTCCTTTCCTTGTTACGTCATTGTCAGGTCCTCGGCATGAGCGTCGAGCACGCCGATGCCAAGGGGCTTACCCTGCGCCTCCCCTATAGCGAGAAGATCGTCAGCAATCCCGAAAGCGGGCTCGTTCATGGTGGTGCAATCACCACACTCATGGACACGACCTGCGGTATCTCGACGGCCTGCGCCTTGCCCGAAATGGAGATCTGCCCGACGCTTGATCTGCGTATCGATTACATGCACCCGGCGGAGCCGAATCATGACGTGTTAGGTTTTGCTGAATGCTACCGCGTCACGCCGACAGTGATTTTCACCCGTGGCGTGGCGTATCAGCGTGATATCAACGAACCGATCGCGCATGTAGTGGGCACTTTCATGCGCATGGGCAAAAGCACGCTGGTATCAGCATCGCAGGTGCGTCGATGAGCAGTCTGGACCTTGATGCGCTGGTTCGCGAGGCCCATACCAGCAACAACTACGATGCGCTCCTGCAGATGGTGCCGTATGCCAGGCTGATCGGCATCGAGTGTTTACGGCTCGGTGACGAGATGGTGTTCCGGCTGCCCAAGAACCAGGACAACATCGGTAATCCCACGCTGCCTGCGATCCACGGTGGGGTGATCGCCGGCTTCATGGAGCACGCGGCGATGCTCCATTTATTGATGTTCATGGGCGCGCCACATTTGCCCAAAATCATCGACTTCTCGATAGATTATCTTCGGGCGGGTCACTATCGTGACACCTTTGCCGCCTGCCAGGTCTGGCGCCAGGGGCGCCGTGTAGCAAACGTCGCGGTTACGGCCTGGCAAACGAATCAGGCCGAGCCCATCGCCACTGCCCGTTGCCACTTCAAAGTCAACGAGCCCTGATCGTCCGGCGGCTACCACTCCTCCATGTAGTTGCTTCAAGGGTGTTGAATGGATGCGTTGCTGATACTGGGCGGGCTGCTGCTGATAGGGGCGGGCCTCGTCTGGTTGATCGTTCTGGCTTTCAGTAAGGGCTTGTTGTGGGGCGTCGGAAGCCTGCTTCCTCCTGTTACCTTGCTCTTCGTCGTTCGACACTGGGGTGTCGCCCGAAAGGCCATTGGCTTGTCAGGGTTGGGGTTCATCCCTTTGATTGTCGGATTCACGATGCTTGCCAGCCAACAGCCGGAGCGGCTGGCGGCGATCGCCAGCTTGCAGTGGCTCGAGCCGGACGAGCAGATGCAGAGCCGCCATCTGGCTATAGGGCTACGGGGGGAGCTCGATGGACGCCCATTCAGCCCACGGGTCGGCAGTTTCATGAATGGCGTGTTGACACTACGTGAAGGGGACGATCTGTTTGCCAGGCAAGAAGTCCGCATTCGCCTCGGCACGACCCCTCCCGGTGCATTACGGGTCGACGTGCTGCCCCAGGATGTCAGCCCGGTACCGGAGGTGGAAATCAACTGGATGCGCCCCGAGCAGGAACTGCCCGAAGCACGCAGAGTCAGTAGCGGCTATACCCTGCATCTGGATCTGCAACCGGTTCCGCCGAACAAGTTGGCTGGCGACTTTCATCTGGTCCTGCCAGCGCACTACCACACCAGCCTCAGCGGCCATGTCGAGCTATTCACCGATGACTTACGTTATCGCTCAGGTCAAGTAGATCTGACGCACGACTCGGCGGATACGCTCATTCATCTGGCCAGGGACCATTTGCAGCGACGCTTCGAGACGCGAGCGGTAACCATCGAATCGCTGGCTCCGGTGAATTTTCCCGCTTTTGCCATGAAACTCAGGGTGCAGGCGAAAGTAAAGGGTACGCCAGGCCAATTCGAGATGGATGTTCACAAGGACGACCAAGGCTGGGCGGTAGACGACGACAGCTACCCACCTTTGCCTGAGGCGATCGAAACGCCAGCCAAGGTAATCGCCGTCCAGCCGGAATCTCTCCCAGACAGTGCGCCATCACCTCGTGTCGATCGTCGACAGCGGTTTTCCCTGGCGCTGTTGCTGCGCAATCCGGCGCGCTATGAACATTTGCTGGTGCGGGCGCATACGGAGCGTGGCGGGGTGGCGGAAGGGCGTTTCGTCGGCATTGATCGTGACGGTAACGTGGCCATCCGGCGCATGCTCAAGGGGCCGGGAGAGGCCACTTACAATCTCGCCCCGAGCGATATCGTTTTGCTCGAGCTGCTCGAACCATAGCGTCGAGCAGCTCGAACGGCCGGCTCGACGGAGTGCAGTGCTGGTAAGCCGGCGCACTTGAATTCCTGCATCAAGCCCCCATCTGCTTGACATCACCGCAGTCGCGGTCCGTGCCATTGACGATGTGGAGTTTGCAAGACGATGAGTGTGGAGACTCAAAACAAAGAAACCCTGGGCTTCCAGACCGAGGTGAAGCAACTGCTTCATCTGATGATCCATTCCTTGTACTCGAACAAGGAAATCTTTCTTCGTGAATTGATTTCCAACGCCTCGGATGCGGCTGACAAACTACGCTTCGAGGCATTGGCGAAGCCCGAACTGCTCGAGGGCGGTGCCGAGCTGAAGATCCGTGTCAGCTTCGACAAGGACGCCAAGACCGTCACCCTCGACGATAACGGCATCGGCATGAACCGTGAGGATGTCATCACCCACCTCGGTACTATTGCCAAATCCGGTACCGCCGAGTTCATGAAGCACCTCACGGGTGACCAGAAAAAAGACTCGCACCTGATCGGTCAATTCGGTGTGGGGTTCTATTCCGCATTCATCGTCGCCGACCAGGTCGAGGTATTCAGCCGTCGCGCGGGCACGCCTGCCGATGAGGGCGTGTACTGGGCGTCTAAAGGCGAGGGTGAGTTCGAAGTCGCCACTATCGACAAACCGGAGCGCGGCACCCGCATCGTGCTGCACTTGAAGTCGGGCGAAGAAGAATTTGCCGATGGCTGGCGTCTGCGCAACATCATCAAGAAGTACTCCGACCATATCGCCCTGCCGATCGAGCTGCCAAAAGAGTTTCATGGCGAAGAGAAAGACAAGCCGGCGGAGCCTGAATGGGAGACCGTCAACCGCGCCAGCGCGCTCTGGACGCGTCCTCGTACCGAGATCAAGGACGAGGAGTATCAGGAGTTCTACAAGCACGTCGGCCATGATTTCGAGAATCCGCTGGCCTGGAGCCACAACAAGGTCGAGGGCAAGCTCGAATACACCTCACTGCTCTATGTACCAGGCCGCGCGCCGTTCGATCTGTACCAGCGCGAAGCACCCAAGGGCCTCAAACTTTACGTGCAGCGCGTGTTCATCATGGATCAGGCGGACGAATTCCTGCCGCTGTATCTGCGCTTCATCAAGGGCGTGATCGACTCAAATGATCTGTCGTTGAACGTTTCGCGCGAGATCCTGCAGAAAGACCCGATCATCGACTCGATGAAGTCGGCTCTTATCAAACGTGTTCTGGACATGCTGGACAAGTTGGCCAAAGACAAGCCTGAGGACTACAAAAACTTCTGGAAGCAGTTCGGCCAGGTGCTCAAGGAAGGCCCGGCAGAAGATTTCGCCAACAAGGACAAAATCGCCGGTCTCCTGCGCTTCGCCTCCACCCATGACGCCTCGGGCGAGCAGAGCGTATCGCTGGTCGACTACCTCGGACGTGTCAAGGAAGGTCAGGACAAGATCTACTACCTCACGGGCGAATCCTATGCGCAGGTCAAGAACAGTCCGCACTTGGAAGTCTTCCGTAAGAAGGGTATCGAGGTGCTGCTGCTGACCGATCGCATCGACGAATGGTTGATGAGCTATCTCACCGAGTTCGACGGCAAACAGTTCGTGGATGTCGCACGTGGGGATCTGGATCTCGGCAAGCTGGACACCGAAGAGGACAAAAAGGCCCAGGAGGAAATCGCCAAGACCAAGGAAGGCCTGGTCGAGCGTCTCAAGACCTCGCTCGGCGACGCCGTGGCCGAGGTGCGGGTATCGCACCGGCTGACCGACTCACCGGCGATCCTCGCTATCGGTGAACAGGACTTGGGCTTGCAGATGCGCCAGATTCTCGAGGCGAGCGGGCAGAAGGTGCCTGAGTCCAAACCGATCTTCGAGATCAACCCGCAACACCCACTGATCGAGAAGCTGGACGCTGAGCCGGATGAGGACCGCTTCACCGACCTGTCGCACATTCTCTTCGATCAGGCTGCGCTGGCCGCTGGCGATAGCCTCAAAGATCCAGCTGCCTACGTACAGCGTCTGAACAAACTGCTTGTTGAGCTTTCTGCGTAACTTGCAGCCGCTCGCAAAAGGGCCCGTCAATGACGGGCCCTTTTGCGTTTAGCCCGACGTTCTCACCGTGAGTTTGGGCCAGCCGGTAGCGCCGATACGACTGGCAAGAGGCGATTGGCAAAACAGGTTCAGTCACCAATACACAGGCGAAACGACAGCGACTACTGAACCGCCATGCGGCGGGGCGGTCTATCCGCTTGGCTGTCAGGAGGTCATTGGTTGTTCACCTTACGAAACTGTTTTGTCGCGTTGTGCCTGGTTGCTTCAAGTGCACCGGCGTATGCGCGCGATTATCACTACAGCGATGCGCATCTGCATTTCGTTGATTTCTTTCAAGAAAGCGATGGCATGGCCAACTTGCTCAAGGCCATGGACGCCGGTGATATCGATCATGTAATGATCAGCGGTATTCCGGTTGCCAAGAAATGGCATGAGAACGAGCCCAAACGACCTCGCTACTATGCCGGTGACGACGCGCCGGTTTATTGGTACAGCGCAACCGATGTGGTGGTTGCTGCGGCATTGAAGGAGCTGAACGAAGAGCAACGTCGCCGATTCCATCCGTTCCTGTCTGGCTTCAATCCCAACGACAAGAATGCCGATGCGCACATCCGGCGAATGCTCGATCTTGATCCGGGTCTCTGGCAGGGGCTGGGAGAGGTATTCACTCGTCACGACGACGTGACCGCCTTGACCGAAGGCGATACGCCTCGCGCCAACAACGAGGCGCTGACCCGGGTTTATCACCTGGCAGCCGAGTTCGATCTACCGGTGATGCTGCATTCCAACATCACCTCCAAGCGCGAGCGCAATCCTCTCTATTTGGCAGAGCTGGAAGAGCCACTGCGCAATCACCCTCATACCCGCTTCATCTGGGCACATGCCGGCACCAGCATGGAGCTGCACCGACATCAGGAAAAGCTCGAGTTCTTGCTTCCGACGGTCAGCCGTCTGCTAGATGATTATCCCAATCTATACATCGATCTGTCCTGGACGATGCTCAGGCCCTATCTCATGGACGAGGCTGGCGTGCCGGACAAGGATTGGTTGGCACTGATCGAGCGCCATCCCACGCGCTTCATGATCGGTACTGACGTGGTTGGACGGTTCGACGGCTTGGCCGAAAACATCCATGCGTTCGATCCGTTCCTTGATGCCTTGCCTGAGCCTGTTGCTCGTCAGGTTGCACGCGAGAACTTTTTGGCTGTCTTGCCTCGCAAATCGCATCAGAAATAGCTGAGCGCGCAAAAATCAGCGGGCATTAGTGGCTATCTGCCAGCTACTTTGCCATTCGTCGAAACTCCGCCGTGCAGCGCTGTTTTTTGACGTCAATTATTCAAGCTATTGGTTCCGACTCCGATATCAGGGCTGTTACTGCTGCGATGAGTGCAGCACATCTCTTGGAGTACAAGGTCCTATGTCGATCCGACGTTTGAATATTTCGAGCCGCTCTGCAGTTGGCTTCGGCTTGATTGGTCTCATGGTCCTGGCCCTGGGCTTGTTCGCTGTGAACCAGATGGCCGAGATGCGCAAGCAATCCCGTGAAGTTGACGAGAATTGGCTGCCGAGCCTCGTCAGCCTGGGGGACCTGAACGCCGGCATGCAACGTACGCGTGCGCTGACGATGCGCTTGATCATGTTGAACACCGACCAAGCACGTACCTCGACCAGTCAGATGCTTGCCAAGCTGACCGATGACGTCGGTTCGATGAAAGCCGAATACGAACGGATGCTGACGACAGCAGATGAAAAGGCGGCATATGAACGCTTTAGAACCGCTCAGGCTCAGTACATGGTTGAGCAGAGCAAGGTGGTCGAGTTCGCCATCCGGGGTGCGCGGGAGCAAGCACTGGATGTCATGAACGGCAGCATCAGCGAGCATGCTGATGCAATGACCAAAGCGTTGGCCGATCTGCAGCGCATCAATGCCGACGAAGCGGGTCTTGCCGCGGGCCGCGCGCTGACGGCGTACGAAACGGCGTTCAGCTGGGTGATTATCACCATCATCATGGCGGCGCTTGTGACTGTGGCGCTGGCTGTTCTGTTCACCAAGAGCATCGTTCGGCCTTTGAATCAGGCGGTCGAAGTGGCCGAGGCGGTGGCTGCTGGTGATCTCACTCGGGACTTTGCCATAGAAGGCAACGACGAGCCGGCGCGCTTGCTGGTTGCGCTGAAGGCCATGCAGACAAATCTGCGCAATACCATCCAGGGCATTGCCGATTCGTCCAATCAGCTGGCTTCGGCGGCTGAAGAGCTCAACATCGTTACCGAGGATTCGACTCGCGGACTGCATCAACAGAACCATGAGATCGAGCAGGCCGCCACGGCGGTGAATGAAATGACGGCGGCTGTGGACGAGGTAGCCCGCAATGCGGTGGCGACTTCCGAGGCTTCACGTGAGTCGGACACGACGGCGCAGCATGGTCGCCAGCAGGTGATCAGAACCGTCGAGTCGATAGATCTGCTGGCAGAGGATGTCACCACTACCGCTAATCAGGTCGAGCAACTGGCCGGTCAGGTACGGGACATCAGTAAGGTTCTGGATGTGATTCGCTCGATTGCCGAGCAGACCAATCTGCTGGCGCTCAACGCTGCCATCGAGGCGGCTCGTGCTGGCGAGGCTGGCCGCGGTTTTGCGGTGGTAGCCGATGAGGTGAGGGCGCTGGCGCACCGCACCCAGCAATCTACTCAGGAGATCGAGCAGATGATCGGGGACGTTCACCAGGGCACCGATAAAGCGGTTCAAGCCATGCAAGCCAGCAACGAACGGGCACGTAGCACGCTGGGTGTCGCGCGTACTGCCGGTGAAGCGCTTGATGACATCGCACGAGCGATCAGTCAGATCAGCGAGCGCAACCTGGTTATCGCCAGCGCTTCGGAGGAACAGGCTCAAGTGGCTCGTGAAGTCGACCGTAACCTGATCAACATTCGAGACCTGTCGTTGCAGTCCTCGGCGGGTGCCAATCAGACCAGCGTCGCGAGCCAGGAACTGGCGCGGCTGGCTGTCAGCCTGAACGAGCTGGTGGCGCGCTTCCGTATCTGACGGTGAACCAACAGCGCGCCCCGTTGTTCGGGGCGAGCTGTATGGCGCTGTTAGCACCATTGCGGCAGCGTTCCGTTTGCCTCGGTGCTGGGCATTGGGGACTGATATGCGTACTATCCGGCGTTTTTAATCGGCCATCGCCGTAGCGCTCATCAGCGTCAAGGCGTTGCGCCCGGTCCAGCCTCTTACGCCGAGACTACCAATGCTCAACCTCTCAAATCGCCTTTTTAGAGCCTATAACCGTGTCAGTCTGGTGACCCAGATCGTTGTCGGGCTGGCCGCCGGTTGCCTGCTGGCATGGCTGTCTCCACAAACCGCGAACTCGGTCAGCCTGCTAGGAGATCTGTTCGTGTCGGGTTTGAAGGCCGTTGCACCAGTTCTGGTCTTCGTGCTGGTAACCGCGTCTCTGGCCAACCATAAACGCGGACAGCCAACGCACATCCGGCCGATCCTGGTGCTCTATGCGCTGGGAACCTTGAGCGCCTCCGTGGTAGCGGTTATCGCCAGTACGCTGTTTCCCACCAGCCTCACATTGATCAGTCAGGCCAACGACGTCGCGCCACCGTCCGGGGTCGGCGCCGTTCTGCAAACCCTATTATTCAACGTGGTGGACAATCCGGTGCACGCGCTTATCGAAGGCAACTTCATCGGCATCCTGGCGTGGGCCATCGGTCTAGGTGTCGCGTTTCGCCACGCCCGCGAAAGCACGCGCGATCTGATTGCTGATATATCGGAAGGGGTGACGCTGATCGTCAAGGTTGTAATTCGCTTCGCACCGCTGGGCATTTTCGGCCTGGTCGCCGGGACGCTCGCTGAGTCCGGCTTCACGGCACTGGCCGGCTACTTGCAACTGCTATTGGTGCTGGTCGGCAGCATGCTGTTCATGGCATTCGTCGTGAATCCGCTGATCGTGTTCTGGCAGATTCGTAAGAACCCGTATCCGCTTGTGTTGACCTGCCTGCGTGAAAGCGGGATCACCGCATTCTTCACACGCAGTTCGGCAGCGAATATCCCGGTCAACATGCAGCTTTGCGAGCGTCTCGGGCTACACAAGGACACCTATTCGGTGTCGATCCCACTGGGTGCGACCATCAACATGGGCGGGGCTGCGATCACTATCACGGTGCTGACCCTGGCGGCCGTCAATACGCTGGGTATCGTCGTCGATATACCCACTGCCATCCTGCTCAGCTTGCTCGCGGCCATCTGCGCCTGCGGTGCATCCGGCGTGGCGGGCGGTTCGCTGTTGCTGATTCCGCTGGCGTGCAGCCTGTTTGGCATTTCCAATGATCTGGCCATGCAGGTGGTGGCGGTCGGATTCATCATCGGCGTGGTGCAGGATTCGACCGAAACTGCGCTGAACTCATCCACCGACGCGCTGTTCACCGCCGCTTCATGTATCGCTCATGGTGATGTGGGTGAAGACGGAGCACGGCCCTGATCGGGCCTGAAATCGGCAACAGAACGCACAAACAACAACGGCGCCTAAGGCGCCGTTGTTTTAACCGCTTGTCGATCAGCCTTTCCAGCGCTTTAGAACCAGCGTGGCGTTGGTGCCACCGAAACCGAAGCTGTTGCTCATGACGGTGTCGATCTTGGCATCTTCGCGAGTTTCACGAACGATCGGCATGTCAGAGACTTCCGGATCCAGCTCTTCGATGTTGGCCGAGCCTGCGATGAAGTTGCCCTGCATCATCAGCATGCAGTAAATCGCCTCGTGAACACCTGCGGCGCCCAGTGAGTGACCGGAGAGGCTCTTCGTCGAGCTGATGGCCGGGACCTTGTCGCCGAACATGTTGCGCACGGCCTTGCTCTCGGCGACATCGCCCACCGGCGTGGAGGTACCGTGGGTGTTGAGGTAGTCGATGTCGCCATCGACCGTCGCCATAGCCTGCTGCATGCAGCGCAACGCGCCCTCACCACTTGGTGCAACCATGTCGTAGCCGTCTGAAGTGGCGCCGTAACCGACGATTTCCGCGTAGATCTTGGCGCCGCGCTTGAGCGCGTGTTCCAGCTCTTCGACCACGACCATGCCGCCGCCGCCCGCGATGACAAAACCGTCACGCTTGGAGTCGTAGGCGCGCGAAGCCTTCTCTGGCGTTGCGTTGTATTGGCTGGAGAGCGCGCCCATGGCGTCGAACAGGCAGCTCTGGCTCCAATGTTCTTCTTCGCCGCCACCGGCAAAAACAACGTCCTGCTTACCCATTTGAATCTGCTCCATCGCATGGCCGATGCAATGCGCGCTGGTGGCGCAAGCCGAGGCGATGGAGTAGTTGATGCCCTTGATCCGGAACGGCGTGGCCAAGCAGGCGGATACCGTGCTGCTCATGGTGCGCGGCACGCGGTATGGGCCGATGCGCTTGACGCCCTTGTCGCGCAGGATATCGATGGCTTCCATCTGGTTGATGGTCGAAGCGCCACCGGAGCCGGCGATCAGGCCGATACGCGGATTGGAAATCTCATCAGCGCTGAGGCCGGAATCTTCCAACGCTTGCTGCATGGCCAGATAGGCATAAGCCGCCGCATCGCCCATGAAGCGAAGAACCTTACGGTCGATCAGCTCTTCGAGGTTCAGATTGACCGAACCCGAAACCTGGCTGCGCAGACCCATGTCCGCATAAGCCTGGTTGAAGCGAATGCCAGGGCGGCTGGCGCGCAGGTTGGCGGAAACGGTGTCTTTGTCATTGCCGAGGCAGGAAACGATACCCAGGCCGGTGATCACGACGCGACGCATGCGGAAGTCCTTCAAAAGCTATCGGTAGATGTAAACAGGCCGACGCGTAAACCTTCGGCACTGTAGATCTCGCGACCATCTACGCTGACGGTACCATCGGCGATGCCGAGGATCAGAGAGCGATTGATGGTGCGTTTGATATGGATGTTATAGGTGACTTTCTTGGCGGTCGGCAGGACCTGGCCGAAGAACTTCACTTCGCCAGAACCCAGCGCACGACCACGGCCGGGGTTGCCCTGCCAGCCGAGATAGAAGCCGACCAGCTGCCACATGGCGTCAAGACCCAGGCAGCCGGGCATGACCGGGTCACCTTCGAAATGGCAGGCAAAGAACCAGAGATCAGGATTGATATCCAGCTCGGCGACCAGCTCGCCTTTGCCGTACTTACCGCCCACTTCGCTGATATGAACGATGCGATCGACCATCAGCATGTTCGGCGCGGGCAGTTGCGCATTACCGGGCCCGAAAAGCTCGCCGCGGCTGCAACGAAGCAGATCTTCCCGAGTAAAGGCCTGTTGTTTGGTCATGCGTATTCCTCAATGGTCCCTTTATGGAGGGCTTGCTGCTTTTTATCCGACCCGAAAATAGAGAGTCCGATCATAAAGACTAGTCATAGACTGCCACCCTGCGCCGAAAGTCACAGCGCAAGGACATGGATACCGCTCGTTTCGACCGACTACGAGAAGACCATGGTAGAAACGGGCCGATACTTTAACACTCCTGGCCTGCGACAACGACCATGCGACGACCTGTCCCTTATAGACCATAGGGGAACGTATCGCGACGATGCCCGCAGGGCATGGCTGGACGCAGGGATCTTTTTCCGGATCAAGGCGTCGTTTGAAACTGTAACCCGATGATTCTATTGACGACTGGCTTTGTACTGGCTGAGAGCGGAGCGCTACGTATAATGCCGATCATTGCCATCCAGGTTGGCTCAAAACGGATACCTCATGACTGAACAGCAACCCATAGCGGTGCTTGGCGGCGGTAGCTTCGGGACCGCGATCGCGAATCTGCTTGCCGAAAATGGCCACGGCGTCCGGCTGTGGATGCGTGATGCCGAGCAGGCCGAAAGCATCCGCGCCCAGCGTCAGAATCCGCGCTATCTGAAAGGTGTGGTAGTGCTTCCAGAGGTCACCCCGGTGACGGACCTGGGGCAGACGCTGGCGGACTGCGAGCTGATCTTCGTAGCGCTGCCCTCCAGTGCGCTGCGTCAGGCGTTATCGCCGTTCGCGGCTCAACTGTCGGGCAAGATGCTGGTCAGCACGACCAAAGGTATCGAGGCACAAGGCTTTATGCTGATGAGTCAAATCCTTCAGGAAATTGCACCGCAGGCTCGAATCGGCGTGATCTCGGGGCCCAATCTGGCACGTGAAGTGGCCGAGCATGCCTTGACCGCAACCGTTGTCGCCAGTGACGACGAGGCGCTCTGCCGATGTGTGCAGCAGGCGCTACATGGTCGAACCTTCCGCGTCTATGCCAGTTCCGATCGTTTCGGTGTGGAGCTCGGCGGTGCGCTGAAGAACGTCTATGCCATCATGGCTGGGATGGCCGCTGCCCTGGGCATGGGCGAGAACACGCGCAGCATGCTGATCACGCGCGCGCTGGCGGAGATGACCCGGTTTGCGGTCCGATTGGGCGCCAACCCTATGACCTTCCTCGGGCTGGCGGGCGTGGGAGATTTGATCGTTACCTGCACTTCTTCGAAGAGTCGCAACTTTCAGGTGGGCTATGCGCTTGGCGAAGGCCTGAGCCTCGATCAGGCGGTATCCCGTTTGGGGGAGGTGGCTGAGGGCGTCAATACCATCAGGGTGCTGAAGACCAAGGCCGAGGAACTTCAGGTCTACATGCCACTGGTCGCTGGGTTACATGCCATTCTGTTCGAGGGGCGTACGCTGGAACAGGTAATCGCGCTGCTGATGCGCGGCGAGCCGAAGACCGACGTGGATTTCATTTCCACCGACGGCTTCTGAAACGATAGCGGAGATATCGATGAGCACATCACAACGCAGTACGGATCGCGAATCGCTGATTCTGCGTGCCATCTGGATGCTGGTTTTCTTTTTTGTCTGGCAGGTGGCCGAACTGGTGCTGCTGGTGGTCGTAGCCGCGCAGTTGGTCCTGCGTTCGGTGAATGGCAAGGCCAACGAGAGCCTGCTAGCGCTGGGCGACAGCCTCAGTCAGTACGTGGCACAGATCGGCCGTTTCGGCACCTTCAACACGGATCGCAAGCCCTGGCCGATGTCCGATTGGCCTCAACCGCGTCCCGCCGATATGGAAACGGCGCCACCCGTGACGCCGACGCCGCCAGCGCAGGAGCCGCAGCCATGAAGATATGGCTGCTGCGTCACGGGGAGGCCGAGCCCAGGGCCCGTACCGATGCGGAACGTAACCTGACAGCCGCCGGTCGGCTCGAAGTGGAGGGCGCTGCGGCGCAACTGATGGATCAGACGCTGCAGGTTATCCTCGTCAGCCCCTATCAGCGGGCCCAGCAGACCGCAGAAATCGTCCGGCAGACGCTTGATTTCGCCGGTCCGGTCGAGACGGTACCCTGGCTGACGCCCGAGTCGGATCCAAACGATGCAATGCTATATCTCGACCGTCGCGCCGAGCAGAATCTACTGCTTGTGACCCACCAGCCCTTCGTCGGCGTATTGGGTGGCTGGCTGGTCAGTGGCCATCGCGACGCGCCGCTACCGATGGCGACTGCCAGCCTGGCCGAGCTGGACGGTGAACATCTGGCCGCGGGACTGATGCGCCTCGTCAAACTGCAGCATCCGGGCTGACCGGCGACATCGTTCTGAAAAACTAGAGCGCAGCGCAGCGTGCTGGTTTAGATCAAGTACATGGAGAGCGACACTTGAGCATTTGGCACCGTCTTCCGGAACTCGAACAACTCAACGCTAACAGCCAGAACACCATCGCCGAACTGCTCGATATTCGGTTCGAAGCCGTCGGTGACGACTCCCTTACCGCCAGCATGGTGGTCGATTCCCGCACTCACCAGCCTTATGGCTTGCTGCATGGTGGCGCTTCGGTGGTGCTCGCCGAAACCGTAGGTTCCGTGGCCAGCTATCAGTGCATCG
>NZ_JAKOEN010000023.1:289106-415242 GCF_022355455.1 Pseudomonas sp. KSR10
ACTATTGTGTCGGCCTCGAAGTGAACGCCAACCATATTCGCGCGTTGCGCAGCGGGCGCGTCACTGCGGTCTGTCGTCCAATCCATCTCGGGCGCTCCAGCCACGTCTGGGACATCCGTCTAAGTGGTGATGATGGCAAGCCCAGCTGTGTTTCCCGCTTGACGGTCGCCGTGATGCCCTTGGGAGAAAACAGTCCGCGGCGTGCAGAGGCGTCGTAGACGCCTTGTTTGGCAGGACTGCCTTGGGTTCCGTCGGTCAGACCGATTGCCGTAGGGAGTAGGGGGCCAGACAATGGTTGCCTTTCTCTTTCCGCATCGAACCCATGACGCAACGCATCTTCTTCGCCCACGCCAACGGCTTTCCCTCCGCGACCTATCGCAAGCTGTTCGACGCGCTGGCGCCGGACTACGTCATCACCCACCTCGACCAGCACGGACACGATCCGCGTTTCCCCGTGGATGACAACTGGCAGAATCTGGTGCAGGAGCTCGTTGAACAACTCGTGGCACTGAAAGAGCCTGTCTGGGGCGTAGGTCACTCGCTGGGTGGAATGCTGCACTATCACGCAGCCCTTCAACGGCCGGACCTTTATCGCGGTGTGGTCATGCTCGATTCGCCAATGACCACCTGGTTCGATCAGACGCTGATCTGGGCGGCGAAGCGTTTCGGCTTCATCGATCGGCTTACGCCGGCTGGTCGTACCCTCGGCCGTCGCGAGGCGTTCAGTTGCACAGATGAGGCACGGCAATACTTCGCCAGCAAGGCGTTGTTCCGCGCATTCGATCCCGATTGCCTGAATGCCTACCTCGAACATGGGTTGGAGCCAACCGCCCAAGGGCTGCGCTTACGCTTCGATCCGGAAACCGAAATCCAGATCTACCGCAGTGTGCCGCACGTAACGCCCGGCTGGCCGCATGCGTTGAAGATTCCACTCGCCGTGGTGCGTGGTCGCCAGAGCAGCGTAGTGCTGCCTCATCACCTGTGCCTGCTTCGCCTGGTTACCCACGGCGAAGCGCATACCTTGCCGAGTGGGCACATGTTTCCGCTCGAGCGTCCGGGTGATACGGCGATGTTGCTCAGACGGGTATTCGCTCGCTGGGGTGAACTGGGCCAACGAGGTGCCGCATGAGTGTTGTATTCGAAGAGATTCGCCTGAGCCTGCCGCATATCGAAGTCGCGGCGCACCTTTACGGCCCAGAAGAGGGTCGACCGGTCATCGCGCTGCACGGTTGGCTGGACAACGCCGCCACTTTCTCCCGGCTCGCGCCGCTGCTGGAAGGTGTGCGTATCGTTGCGCTCGACCTGCCAGGGCATGGCCATTCCGGCCACCGTCCGATTGGCGCGGCCTATAACATCTGGGATTACGCCCACGATGTGCTGCAGGTGGCCGAGCAGTTCGGCTGGAAGCGTTTTTCTCTGCTGGGCCATTCGATGGGGGCCATCGTGTCGGTGTTGCTGGCCGGTGCCATGCCCGACCGCATCGAGCGTCTGGCGTTGATCGATGGGGTGATTCCCTATACGGGCGAAGCCGACACCGCACCGCAAAAGCTTGGCGAGTCGTTACAGGCGCTGCTCGCCGTCGACGACAAGCGCAAGCCGGTCTATGCCGAATTCCAACAGGCTGTCGCGGCGCGCATGAAGGGCGTCGGCGCGGTCAGTCACGAGGCAGCTGAACGGCTTGCTGAACGAGGGTTGATGCCAGTGCCCGGTGGTTATACCTGGCGCACCGATGCCCGCTTGATGCTACCGTCCGCGATGCGCCTGACTCGTGCGCATGCGCAGGCCTTCGTGCATCGGGTGGCTTGCCCTTCGAGTTTGGTACTGGCGGAGCAGGGCTTGATGACACAACCGGCCATGATTGAACTGACCGAGACGTTGCCGTTCATGCGGCATCGATTGCCCGGAGGGCATCATTTGCATCTGGATGATCAAGCGGGAGCCGAAGCGGTGGCAGCTGTTTTCAACCCGTTCTTCGTGGCTTGAATCGAGCAAAGGTGCGGTTGCGCAAGAATCTGTCGCAAAGCCCGGCTTGACTTGCTTTTGCCAACTGGTGAGGCTGGGGCATCGCCTCAACAGGAAGTACCTCAATGATCTATCTCCATGCCGCCGCCACGCCCAACGGTAAGACTGCCCAGTCGAAGGTGATCCGTTGAGTATGCGAAGTGTATGGACAGTCGCGCTGGCCATGCTCGCTCACACCGCGAGCGCTGCTGATGTACCGGGTAGCCGGGACTTCGACTCGCTTGAGCGATACCCACAAGCGCAAATTGTTGCGTTCAAGGAGCAGCAGGTACTGGAGCGGACCTATCCGCTGGACTCGATTCGCCGCATCAGCGGTCGTCTGCGAATGAGCGACCAGGTGAGTGCAAGTGGCCAGCTGACCGCCGCCACTTATCAGTTACCAGAGGTACATACCGGTATCGAAGCTTTCGAACGGGCACGCAACCGGCTGTTGCAGGACGGTGCCGAACTGCTCTTCTGGTGTGAGGGGCGAGAGTGTGGATCGAGCAGCCTCTGGGCCAACGACATATTCCAACGCTCGACGCTCTACGGTCCCGATGCCAGGCAGGCCTATCTGCTGGCGCGTCTGCCGGGCGATTCCGATCGCCTCATGGCGCTCTACGGCATCACGCGGGGCAATGGCCGCCCTTATCTGCAGGTGGAACAATTCACCCCCGACGAGGCGCTCGGTGTCATTCTGCCGAATCCGGCCACGCTGTTACGTCAATTGAAGAGCAACGGAGAACTCTGGTTGCCGAGGTTGCCCCAAGAGCCCACGGCTGAGTGGGGCGCGCTGCTGGCGAATGTTCTGCGGCTCGACAGCACTATGCGGGTCGCGCTGGCGGGGAAGGGTGCCGAGGGCTGGCGGGAAGCGCTGACGCAGGAGCGAATCAAGGCGCGACGCCTAGATGTCGAGAGGACCGACGAGGACGGTCTGCGTATCAAACTGTTGCGCTGAGAACAGGCTTCAGAATGCAATAGCGCTCCCCTGATACGCTCCCCTGGAGCGCACCGCGTTTCCCCATAGGTACCCTGATGCTTAACAACGATCGTTTGCTGGTGCAGATTTTGCTTCTGGTGCTGCTCGGTGCCTGTGTGTGGGTACTGGCTCCGTTTGCTTCCGCGCTGTTCTGGGCAGCGGTATTGGCGTTTGCCAGCTGGCCGGTCATGCGTGTGCTGACACGCTGGTTAAAGGGCAATTCCACCCTTGCCGCTACCCTGCTGACGTTCGGCTGGATGGTGTCGGTAGCGGTGCCGCTGGTGTGGCTGGGGTTCAACATTGCCGATCAGATCCGCGAGGTCAACGTATTGGTGCATAGCCTGCAGATGCAGGGCCTGCCGGAGCCTCCGGTGTGGCTGGGCGAGGTGCCGCTGGTTGGCGATCGGCTATTGACCCTCTGGAGCACCATTAACGAGCAGGGCACTGCCTTCTTCGCGACGATTCGCCCTTATGTCGGCCAGGTCGGCAACTGGTTGTTGGTACGCAGCGCGCGGATCGGGGGAGGGATGTTGGAGTTGGCGCTCAGTCTGGTGCTGGTGTTTTTCTTCTACCGCGACGGCCCAAAATTGGCGGCCTTCGTCCACAGTTTGCTGCATCGACTGATCGGCGATCGTGCGGATCATTACCTGGAGCTGGTTGCCGGTACGGTACAGCGCGTGGTCAACGGTGTGATCGGCACCGCCGCTGCGCAGGCGATTCTGGCCTATGTGGGGTTCAGCATCGCTGGAGTGCCGGGTGCGTTGATTCTCGGCGTGCTGACGTTCGCGTTCAGCTTTCTGATGGTCCCGCCGCTGGTCTGGGGGCCGGCTGTGGCCTGGCTTGCCTGGCAGGGCGAATATGGAATGGCAGTTTTCCTCGGCATATGGGGCATGTTCATCATCAGCGGCGTGGACAATGTGCTGAAGCCCTATCTGATCAGTCGCGGCGGCAACTTGCCGCTAGTGGTGGTACTGCTGGGCGTGTTCGGCGGCGTGCTGGCGTTCGGTTTCATGGGACTGTTTCTCGGCCCGACGCTCCTGGCGGTCGCCTACAGTCTGCTGGGTGACTGGTTGATCAAGGAAGTGCCCGAAGTCGTCACCCCGAATGAGTTGTCCGCCGGTGTCGATCGAGCAGCTTCTCGGTGAAGAGGGACATAGCTGTGGCTAGAGCTGTTCTTCCTCGTATTTGTCGAGCGTGTCGCGGGCGATGATCTGGCCGAGCTTGATCAATTCGGGCGCCTTGTAGAACTCGTAAAACCGGCAGGCGCGTTTAGGAATGTTGACCAGCACGTTCGGTGGATAACCAGCAATCTTGTATTGCGTCAGCGATGATTGCATCACCTCGAAGCTCTGGTTGATCAGCTCCAGCAATGAAGCTGGACCGCCGACATCCACCACCATCGACCCCTCCGCCGATTTCGGTGCACTTTGCCCGGTAGGGGCCGCTGGTGGCTGGCTCGCTCCAATTTCGTCAGGGGCTTGAAGTTCAGCGATATGCTCTTCTAGTCCCTTGCTGCGCCAGAACGGAATATGCGAGCTTATCGAGCTGACCATGGCATCGAAGCGACCAGGGCGAATCACTTCCGGCAGGGGGTATTGCCGATGGTTATTGGCGTTGAGGTTCACCGCGATGATGATGTCACTGTGACTGGAGACCACCGGGACAATCGGCAAGGGGTTGAGGATCCCGCCATCAACCAGCATTCGGTTGCCTTGCATGACTGGGGTGAACAGACTTGGGATGGCTGCCGAAGCGCGCATCGCCAGCTCCAGGTTGCCTTCCTGAAACCATATTTCCTGCTGGTTGGTGAGATCGGCCGCGACGGCAGTGAACGGAATTGGCAGGTCTTCGATGTTGACCGAACCGAGCATGTCACGGATACGGCCGAAGATCTTCTCGCCGCGTATCGCTCCGAGACTGAAGCTCGGGTCGACCAACCGCAGCATGTCGAAATAGTCCAGGCTCTCGATCCAGTCCCGGTATTCGCCCAGCTTGCCCGCGGCATAAATCCCGCCGACCACTGCGCCCATCGAGCAGCCCGCGATGCAATTGATCTCGTAACCCCGGGCGGTGAGCTCCTCGATGACCCCGATGTGCGCATAGCCACGCGCGCCACCCGATCCCAGTACCAGTGCAACCTTGTTGCCCATGTGATTCTCCCTATTTGGCAAGGGTGATAGCTTCCAGCCTCAGACGCGGGGCATCAAGCCCCGCCATCAGCTAATTCGAGCGCAGCCGAACCAGGATTTCTACCAGGCCTATGGCACCGCCATCAGCCGACCGGTGTAACCGGGATTACCGCGAGACGCCGGCCTTCTTGCTACAATCGGCGCCCGTTTTGCCAGCATCATGAGAGCCCTTCAGATGAGCGAACCCATCCGTCTCACCCAATACAGCCATGGTGCCGGCTGCGGCTGCAAAATTTCGCCGAAGGTGCTGGACGTGATCCTTGCCGGCAGTGGCGCGCAAAATCTCGACCCGCGCCTGTGGGTCGGCAACGCCTCGCGTGACGATGCTGCCGTCTACGGTATCGATAATGAGCGCGGCGTGGTCTCGACCACCGACTTCTTCATGCCCATCGTCGACGATCCATTCGATTTTGGACGAATCGCCGCCACCAATGCCATTAGCGACATCTATGCGATGGGCGGAGACCCGTTGATGGCCATTGCGATCCTCGGCTGGCCGGTCAACCTGCTGCCGCCTGAAGTGGCCCGCGAGGTTATCGCCGGCGGGCGCGCGGTCTGCGATGCGGCGGGCATTCCCCTGGCTGGCGGCCATTCGATCGATGCCCCCGAGCCGATCTTCGGCCTGGCGGTGACCGGCCTGGTGAACAAAGCGCACATGAAGCGCAACGACACGGCGTCTGTGGGTTGCAAGCTCTACCTGACCAAGCCGTTGGGCATCGGCATTTTCACCACTGCCGAAAAAAAGGCCAAGCTGCGAGCCGAGGATGTCGGTCGCGCCCGTGACTGGATGTGCACGTTGAACACCCCCGGCAGCCGCTTCGGCAAGCTTGCTGGCGTTCGTGCTATGACCGACGTCACAGGCTTCGGTCTGCTCGGGCACCTGGTGGAAATGGCCGACGGTAGCGGTGTGACCGCGCGTATCGACTATGCCCGCGTGCCGCGCCTCGAGGGCGTCGAGTATTACCTGGAACAGGGCTGCGTCCCCGGCGGCACCGGACGCAACTTCGACAGCTATGGCGAACGTATTGCCACGCTCGACGAGTCGCACAAACAACTGCTCTGCGATCCGCAAACCAGTGGTGGGTTGCTGGTGGCGGTAGCGCCTGAGGGCGAGGCAGAGTTTCACGCGGTCGCGGCCGAACTCGGTCTCGTGCTCGAGTCGATCGGCGAGCTGATCGAAGCCGGCACCTTTGCCGTCGAGGTCCGTTGATGCGCGGCGATACCGATAATTACCGCGAACTGTTTCTCAACGATGTGCCCATGATGGATGCCCGGGCTCCGGTGGAGTTTTCCAAGGGCGCCTTCCCCGGTGTGGTCAATCTGCCGCTGATGAACGATCTGGAGCGGCAGAAGGTCGGCACCTGCTACAAGCAGCACGGTCAGCAGGCGGCGATCGAGCTTGGCCATCGGCTGGTCAGCGGTCAGATCAAGGCCGAGCGCATCCAGGCCTGGGCCGACTTCGCCCGGCAAAATCCGCGCGGATATATCTACTGTTTTCGTGGTGGGCTGCGTTCGCAGCTGGTCCAGCAATGGCTCAAGACCGAGGCGGGGATCGACTATCCTCGTGTGACCGGCGGTTACAAAGCGATGCGTCATTTTCTTTTGGAAACCATCGAGCACGCGGCCGGACATGATGATTTCGTGTTGGTCGGCGGCATGACCGGCACCGGCAAGACCGAGGTGCTGGCGCGTCTGGAGGACAGCGTCGATCTGGAAGGCATTGCCAACCACCGCGGGTCGAGCTTCGGTAAGCGCGCCACGCCGCAGCCGGTACAGATCGATTTCGAGAATGCGCTGGCGATTCGTTTGCTGAAGATGCAGCATGCTGGCGCTCGGCAGTTCGTCCTTGAAGACGAAGCACGGCTGGTCGGGCGCTGCTCCATCCCGCTGCCATTGTTCCAAGGTATGCAACGCTATCCGCTGGTGTGGTTGGAGGACAGCTTCGACAGCCGGGTTGATCGCATTCTCAAGGACTATGTGATCGACCTCTGTGCCGAATTCATTGCCGAGCAGGGCGAGGAAGGGTTCACCGCATTCGCCGAGCGTTTACGGCAAAGTCTGGTCAATATCAGCAAGCGGCTCGGAGGCGAATGCTTCGCACGCCTGGCGGCGATCATGGATCAAGCGCTTGCCGAACAGGCCAGTACTGGCGCAGTCGAGCTGCACCGCGGATGGATCGAGACGTTGTTGAAGCAGTACTACGATCCGATGTACGCCTATCAGCGAGAGAGCAAAGCGTCCCGTATCGAGTTCGCTGGAGAGCAGGACGCCGTAGTCGAATTCCTGCGCGAACGTGCAGCAGGCAAGCAAAAATGAGCAGGTCTCGAAAATGAGGGATGTATCGATGAAAAGTCTGATCTGTTTATCCGTGCTGGCGTTGGCCCTGACCGGCTGCGCCGGAAAAACCGCCTATCGCGACAGCTGTGCGTCTCAGCTCAATGCGGCTTGGGAAGAGCAGAGCCTTGCCGAAGCGGAGGGTTTCGCCGGTACCGTAAGTTATTCCAAGGCAATGGCTTTACTGACGGGTGCCAAAACCCAACAGCAATTCGAGGCTTATCGAGGCTGCGTGGAAAAGGCCAAGAAGGCCCGTTTCTATCTCCGCGAGTCGCGCGCAGGTCGCTAACACCCCTTCCGGTGGCACCTTCGGCAGGTGCCACCGCCGTATACGCTCGAGCCGAATGTGCTGATCGGTTCATTTGGAAATCTCCATGCAACTCGACTTCTGCGCACTGACCCCGGCCGAGCGCTATCGCTGGCTTACCTCGACGATTACCCCGCGTCCGATTGCCTGGGTGTCGACCCGTTCGACCGATGGCATCAGCAACCTTGCGCCCTTCAGTTTCTTTCAAGTCATCAGCAGCGAGCCGCCGACGTTGCTGATCAACGTGGGCCTGAAGGACGGCATGCCGAAGGACACTGCGCGAAACGCACGGGATACCGGTGAGCTGGTGGTTCAACTGGTGGGGGCCGAGCAGGTCGAGGCGATGAATGCATCCGCTGCCGTGCTACCCCATGGCATCAGCGAATTCGAGCATTGTGGCATTGCCAGCGAACCCGCCAAATTGGTTAACGTACCCAGGGTGTGCACGGCACCAGTTGCTTTCGAGTGTCGAGTCGCACAGATCCTGCCCTATCCAGCGGAGTCACCCAACTGCCATCTGATTTTCGCCGAGGTGCTGCTGGCGCATGTGGCTGACGGATTGCTCGATGAGCGCGGCCGCATCGACCCGGCCAGGCTCGACGTGGTCGGAAGGCTTGGCGGCATCAGCTATACCTACACGCGCGAGCGTTTCGAGATGCTCCGGCCGCAGTGAGCGGTGGCGCCGCCCGGGCCATTCGATGGTCGCGACAGCCTAGAGGCCGAACTGCTTCCGGTACAGCGGCACGCCAGCTGCCGGCCGACCACGTTCAGTCGGGCCTGGCAGGATGCCAAGCGCTCGCTGCCGTATAGGTCGTTCGAGGTGCCGCCGAGCAAGTGCCCGGTCACAACTTCGTCAACAAAGATTTCCGTCGGCTTTGCCTGCGCGTCTCGGGTCAGTAGCATCGTGGGACGAATCGAAGGAGAGCGGAATGCGCGCTAGATTGGATGTCTGCCTGCGAGCGGTGAACGACATATTGCTCGGCAAGCAATCACAGGTGCGATTGGCCATGGCCTGTCTGCTGGCCAGAGGGCATCTGCTGATCGAGGACCTTCCGGGCATGGGCAAGACCACCCTCAGTCACGCCCTCGCCAGGGTGATGGGCCTGGAGTTCCAGCGGATCCAGTTCACCTCCGACCTTCTGCCGGGCGATATTCTCGGCACTTCGGTGTTCGATAAGGACAGCGGTCAGTTTGCTTTCCATCCAGGACCCATCTTTGCCGAGCTGATTCTGGCGGACGAAATCAACCGAGCCACGCCAAAAAGCCAGAGCGCGCTTCTCGAGGCCATGGAAGAGGGGCAGGTGACGATCGAGGGCGCCACGCGGCCGCTGCCCGATCCATTTTTCGTGGTGGCCACGCAGAACCCGGTCAGCTCCGGCGGGACGTTTTCTTTACCTGAGTCGCAGTTGGACCGCTTCCTCATGCGCTTATCGCTGGGTTACCCGGCGAAAGCCGCCGAGAAGGCCTTGCTGCTGGGCGACCCACGCCGTGATCTGCTTGTGCGGCTGGAGCCTCTGCTCGACCGCGCTACGCTGGGGGAAATTCAGGATGCGGTGGCGCAGGTTCGGGTCAGCGACGCACTGGTCGATTATGTGCTGAGATTGGTCGAGGCGACCCGCACGCAGCCTCAGTTCGCCTGGGGACTGTCGCCGCGAGGCAGTCTCGCCCTGCTGGCCGCGGCACGCGCTTGGGCATTTCTCGATGGGCGCGATTACGCCATACCCGAAGACGTTCAGGCGGTGCTGCCCGCGGTGGTAGGCCATCGTCTGCGCGAGCGTGCCGATGCCACAGGCCACGGTGGTGGCGCGCTGGTGCAATGGCTGTTGCGCGAAGTGCCAGCGCTCTGACTCGCACGACCTGCCCGGGGGCTCAGCATGCGACTACTGCCGCGGATACGTGAACGCTGGCTATTGAAGCGTATTCCGCCGGGCCCGAGCATGCGGCTCGACCAGCGAAGAATATTCATCATGCCGACGCCGGTGGGCATGACCTTTCTGCTCGCCTTGCTATTGATGCTGGTTGCTGCGATCAACTACCAGAACAGCCTCGCCTACGCGCTGACGTTCCTGCTCGGCTCGGTATATCTGGTCGCGATTCTGCATACCTGGCGCAATCTCGCCGGTCTGACGCTACTGGCGGGCAATTCACCGGCCGTCTTCCTCGGAGAGCAGGCGCGTCTGCAAGTACGACTGGAAAGCCGTGGACGCCTCTACCAGGCCGTCGCGCTGGGCTGGCCAAAAAGCGGCCTACAGGTGGTCGACGTGCCGGCAGGGGGAACCTGCGAGGTCGATCTGAGCCTGCCAACCGAAGATCGTGGCTGGTTACGGCCGGGGCGTGTGCGTGTCGAGAGCCGCTTTCCTTTGGGCATTTTGGTGGCCTGGAGCTGGGTGGATCTGCAACTGGCAGCTCTGGTGTATCCAAGACCTGTGGAAGGCGAGTTGCCGACCGCCAGAGGGCCCGCTGACGAAGAGCGCGAGGGCACCTGCGTATCAGGGCCCGGCATCGATGACTATCAGGGTTTGAAACCTTGGCAGCCGGGCGACTCGCGGCGACGCCTCAACTGGAAAGCCTATTCCCGTGGGCAGGGGCTGCTGGTCAAGGATTTCACCGCTCTGCTTGGGCAGGAACCGTTGCTCGATCTGGATGCGCTCGAAGGTGACATCGAGTCGCGACTGTCGGTGCTATGCCACTGGGTCGTCGAACTGTCTGCGCGTCAGCAGCCCTTCGCCTTGCAGATCGGCGCGACACTTATCGGTCCGGATGCAGGGGTCGACCACCGCAACCGCTGCCTGCGTGAACTGGCGGTGTTCGGTCTGGAACGGGAGGTTCGATGAGCACCCAGCAGTCGATTCCGCGCAACGGCCTGGTCTGGCTGCTGGTCGCCCAGGTACTGGTGATCTTGCCGCACCTGGGTCACCTACCGTTATGGATCATCGGCCTCTGGCTGGCTTGCGCCACCTGGCGCGTGCAGATCTTTCGCATGCGCGCGCGCTATCCGAGAGGCTGGGTGAAGGTTTTGATGATGATTGGCGTCGGCGGCGGCGTGTTCGTTTCGCGCGGCAGCCTGATCGGGCTCGATGCCGGCGTCGTACTGCTGATTGCCGCGTTCATTCTGAAGCTGGTGGAGATGCGCAGCCGGCGCGACGCTTGGGTGCTGATCCTTCTCGGCTTCTTTGCCGTGGCGACCAGCTATCTGTTCTATGACAGCTTGCCGGCCGGCCTTTACAGCCTGCTGCCTGTCACCGTTTTGTTGGCCGCGATGATTGGCCTGCAGCAAAGCAGCACCGATACACACCCCTGGCCAACGTTGCGCCTGGCTGGCTCGCTGCTGCTGCAGGCTGTACCGCTGATGCTCGTTCTATTCGTATTGTTTCCCCGGATGGGGCCGCTCTGGTCATTGCCGCAACCCCGAGATCGCGGAGTGACGGGGCTTTCTGACAGCATGTCGCCGGGTGACATCGCGCAGTTGAGCCGGTCTGCCGGGCTGGCATTCAGAGCCAGCTTCGAAGGCCCGATCCCCGAGCGGGATCAGCTCTACTGGCGGGCCGTCACGTTCGAGCGCTTCGATGGTCGGCGCTGGTCGCAATCGCTCGCTGTACAGATCCCAGGGGCGCCAGACTGGACGCCCGGAGGCGCCGCGGTGAGTTACTCGGTGGTGATGCAGCCCAGCGGCCGTCCATGGCTATACGCGCTGGATGTGGCGCAGGTCGATGCGGGGGGCGTGCGGTTGATGCCAGATTTCCATTTACAACGCCCGCGTCCGATCGATCAGGCATTGCTCTATCAGGTCACCTCGTGGCCCGGATCGCGTCGCGAACCTGTGGCTAGCGCTGCCACACTGGAGCGTGCGCTGCAGTTGCCGGCACAAGGCAATCCGCGCAGCCGTGCCTGGGCCGCGCAGTTGCGCCGCGATAATCCAGACCCGACAGCGCTGGTGCAGGCACTCCTCCAGCATTTCAATCGGCAGCCGTACCGATACACGCTGCGGCCTTCATCGGTGGGGGGCGATATCGTTGACGGCTTTCTGTTCGATACGCTGAATGGATTCTGCATTCACTACGCTGGCGCGATGACGTTCGTCTTGCGTGCCGCCGGCATTCCCGCTCGGGTCGTGGCGGGCTATCAGGGCGGGGAGATCAATCCGACGGGCAATTATCTGTCGGTTCGTCAATTGGACGCCCACGCTTGGGTCGAGTACTGGGTTGCGGGTCGCGGTTGGGTCTCGATCGACCCCACGTTTCAAGTCGCGCCGGAACGCATCGAACGAGGCCTTGAGGATGCACTTTCCGACGAGCAGACGCTGTTTGATGACTCACCGCTGGCGCTGCGGCGCTACCGAGATATCGGCTGGCTGAATCAGCTGCGATTCGGCTGGGACAATCTCAACTACGGTTGGCAGCGATGGGTGCTCGGCTACCAGGGTGAGCGTCAGCTGGACGTGTTGAAAGGACTGTTCGGCAAGGTCGACGCCGGTAAGCTCGGGTTGCTCACCGTTGCTGCGGCCGCGCTATTGACGATGGTCCTGGCTTTGCTGCTGCTTAAACCCTGGCGCCGTGAACGTGATCCACAGCTGCGCCTGTTCCATCGGTTCGAACGACTCCTCGCTCGACACGGCGTCGAGCGGCAGGTCGGCGAGGGCCCGCGTGATTTCGCCGAGCGCGCGGCAGTGTTGATGCCGATCGTCGCCGAGCCGATACGGGAGTTCACCCGGCTCTATGAGATGGCGCGTTATGCTGGCCAGCCCGCAGACAGAAACGAAATGCATGTTTCGCTCGCCAGACTGCGTCGCCAGCTGCCTTGGCGCTCCGGTACGCGCAGAAAGCAGGAAACTGAACTCGGCGAGCGATAGCTGCGTGCGATGGTGTCCTATCACCAATGCTCAACTGCGCACTTCTGGCCGCACGTCGGCGATAAGATGGTGACCGATAAAAACAATCCGAGGTGGGCATGACCCTTTTCGAACTGATACGAGCCGTACGTGACAATCCTGCGAACGTCATCGTGCCGGCCACCTGGGGGCAGGGGCGTGCGGGTTTCGGCGGTGTGGTTGCAGCGCTGGTCTATGAGGCCATGCAGGCGCAGGTGCCGGACGGCCGTCCAGCGCGCTCGCTGGCCATCACCTTTGTCGGCCCGTTGATGGTAGATACTCCGGTCAGCTTCGAGGCTGAGGTATTGCGCGAGGGCAAGGCGGTCAGCCAAGTGCTCGGGCGTGCGGTGCAGAACGGCCAGGTGGTAACCATCGTCCAGGGCAGTTTCGGTGCGGCCCGCGCATCGGCGGTGCGGGTAGCCGCAGAGCCCGCGCCGTCGATGCCGCCGGTAGACGAATGTCAGGAGCTGCCCTATGTGCCGGGCGCCGCGCCGGAATTCACCCGTTATCTGGCGATGCGCTGGGGCATCGGTGGGCTGCCGTTCTCGGGCAACACGTCGCGCGAAATGGGCGGTTGGGTGCGCTTACGCGGCGAGGTCGAGCGCGAGCCAGTGACCGTTTCGCATCTGCTGGCACTGGTGGATGCCTGGCCGCCAGCCGTACTGTCGCATCTGAAGGGATTCGCACCTGGCAGTTCGCTGACCTGGACCATCGAGTTCATCCAGCCGATGCCGTCGCTCGATACTCACGACTGGTGTCAGTACCGCGCGGTGATCGAGCATGCCCAGGATGGTTATGGCCATTGCGCAGCGGCGCTCTGGACCCCTGGGGGTGAGCTGGTGGCATTGAGTCGCCAGACGGTAACGGTGTTCGGCTGAGCCAAGGTTCCGCCATCAGGACGGCTTCGACCGAAGACTGGCCAGCGCTCTCCATCGGTCGGCCCGCCAGCGCGAGACCTTGGCCTCGTGCTGAAGGGGCGGCTCACAGTTTGAATTGCTGAATCGCTTTGCTCAGTTCTTTGGAGAGTGCAGCCAGCTCGGAGCTGGTGGCGGCGGACACAGCGGTCTGCTCAACGGTCTGTTCGGTGACGTCGCGGATGCCGGTCACCGAGCGATTCAGCTCTTCGGCTACGCCACTCTGCTGCTCTGCGGCATCCGCGATCTGGGTGTTGCTCTCGCGCATCTGCGCGACCGCTGCGGTGATCGCTTCCAGAGCCAACCCCGCCTCGCGGGCCTCGCTCACGCAGTCGTCGGCCTTCAGCGAACTTTCCTGCATGAACTCCACCGCGTCGCGTGTCATGGCTTGTAGCCCGGAGATCATCTGGGTGATCTCGTCGGTCGACACCTGAACACGTTTGGCCAGACTACGCACCTCGTCCGCCACCACCGCGAAGCCCCGGCCCATCTCGCCAGCGCGAGCCGCTTCGATGGCGGCATTCAGCGCGAGCAGGTTGGTCTGCTCGGCGATGCTATGGATGACGCTGACGACACCGCTGATCTTCTGGCTGTCGGCGGCGAGTTGTCCAATCGTCTCGGCTGTTTGTTGCACTCCTTGCGACAGACTGGATATCGACCGCTCAACGCGAGTCACGACGCTGTGGCCGTCACCGGCGAGACGGTCGGCATGCTGAGACTGGTCGCGGGTTTCTCGCGCATGGTCGGCGATCTGGTAGACGGTCGTGCTCATTTCATTGATCGCCGTCGCGGCCTGATCGGTTTCGCTTTTCTGCCCGAGCATGCCCTTGCGTACTTCGCCCATACTGGAGGCCAGGCGGCTGGCGCCCTCGTCCAGGCGTGTGGCCGCTTGGGTGACGGTACCTACGATGCGCTGGTAGCCGGATTGCATGGCATTGAAAGCGCCCGCCATCTGGCCGACCTCGTCACCGCTGTCCAGCGGTACGCGTACGGTGAGATCACCGCTGCGCTCCACATGCAGCATGACGTCTTTCAGCGTGTTGAGATGGCTTAGCAGGAATCGGATCATCATCTGCGAAGCCGCTAGCAGCGCCAGCATCAGAATTGCGACGGCCAGCGCGTAGCTGAAAAAGTGCTGCGTCAGCAATTGCCAGACGCTAGGCGCGCGAGCCAGAACGGCAAGGCTGTCGCCGCCTGAGCGAGTGATCCGCTGTGCGCCGACAACCGGTGTGGTGGCGAAAAAGCGGTCGTGGTCGATTGCAAGCCAGCCCTGACCCGGCGCGATGGTTCGACCTTCGATAACCAGCCCCTGACCGGCAGCTGCCGCCAGCAGATCGGGATGGCGGGGAAGGGCACTGCCTGCCGGCCAGTCCTGCAGCACCCTGGCCAGTTCCTGAGCGCTGGTTTGCGCGTCCTGGCTGCGGGACCGCTGTTCCAGTTGCAGGGCGAACAGCACCAGCAGCAACGTGGTAACGAAGGTCACCATGTTCAGCGCCCAGAACTTGTATTTCAGAGAAAGATCACGAATCCAGAGAACCATGAGTGCGCTTCTGTATGGGTGGCTGAGAGGGCGTCGGTGCGTTTTAGGCGTCCGTCTTTTTAGCGGCAGAACGACGGCAGGCTTTAGCGCTATTCTGGTTGAGCCAGCGGAGCGATGCCGAAGAACCGTTGAGCGCAGGCGGTGGTGGTTGTCGCGAGTTCGTCGTCGCTCACGCCGCGATGGCGGGCCACTTCACGCAACACTTCTGGAAGAAAAGCGGGCTCGTTCTGACCGCCTTTGGGTTTGGGCCGCAGCGTGCGTGGCAATAGATAGGGCGCATCGCTTTCGAGCATCAATCGCGAGGCGGGAATCTCGCGAACCAGCGGCTGCAGGTGCGTGCCGCGGCGCTCGTCGCAGATCCAGCCGGTGATGCCGATGTGCAGGTCGAGGTCGAGATAGGCGTAGAGGGCGCGCTTCTCCCCGGTAAAGCAATGAACGACCGCGGCACTGAGCCGATCGCGGAAAGGCCGGAGGATGTCCACCAGGCGCTGGTCCGCATCGCGTTCGTGAAGAAATACCGGGAGACCGGTTTCCACTGCCAGTTGCAGATGTTCTTCAAGCACCCGTTCCTGCTGCCCGCGCGGGGAAAGGTCCCGGTTGAAATCCAGCCCGCATTCCCCAACAGCGCGAACCTCGGGTTCGGCGAGCAATTGCTTCAACTGAGTGGCGGTTTCGGACGTCCACTGGCTGGCATCATGTGGATGGACTCCTGCCGTGCAAAACAACCGTTGCCGGCTCTCATCCAGCTCACGACAAAGCGTTAATGCTGCTTCGCTTTCGACCAGACTGGTGCCGGTCAGTACCAATTGCGTGACGCCAGCTGCGTAACCGCGAGTCAGGACGGCGCGCGGGTCGCGAGCGAAGGTCGGGTGGGTCAGGTTGACACCAATGTCAATAAGCTGCACAAACTACCTCATGTAGAATAAAAATAATATAAGTATTAATATCAAATGCTTATAGCTGATATCTCATGTTAATTGGCAAGCTACGCTGGCGGCGAAACCGTGGCTATGAGAATCTTCGCCGCCCTGCGGCAGGCTGGCCGCCCTACAGACTGTCCCGTTCGAGTCGATACGCTGTAAATGAACCGATTATTGCCCTTGCTGTTGTGCCTGATGGTGCTCGCACCCTGGCCGGCCGCTGCGCGCGTGATGGGGCCTCAGGCGTGGCAGCCGGCGGATACGGTACGCGATCTGGCTGAGATTCGCCGCAGTGGCGTGTTGCGTGTGCTGGTCAATCAGAGCCGCAACAGTTCGGGCGAAGTCAAAGGTGAAGCCATCGGCGTGGAATACGTGCGGCTACGCGCGTTCGAGCAGTTTCTCAATCGCGGTTCGAAGGGGCCCGCGATCACCCTGGAAGTTATACCTAAGGCCAAGGACCAGCTGCTCGGCGCACTGCAGAGAGGCGAGGGTGATCTGGTCGCGCCTGGAGAACGTTTGGAGTCAGGATCGACGCGTCGGGTGAGCCATAGTCGCGCCGTAGTCGATAACGTCCCCATGGTTTTGGTCAGCCGCCAGGGCGGCCTTCGCTACAAAAACTTCGAACAGCTATCGGGACGCAGTCTGGCGTTGTCTGCCGGCAGTGCCGCCGGGCTGGAACTGGAAGTGCTCAATCAACGGTTGATGCAAACCGGGCACGCGCCGATTGCTGTCGAGTGGGTCGATCCAACGCTCGCGGTCGAGGACGTGCTGGAGATGGTGCAGGCCGGCATCTATTCCGCGACTGTCGTCGAGCTGCCCATTGCGGAGCGATGGGCGAAGGTACTGCCCAAATTACGTATCGAGCGAGATCTGGTTCTGGGCAAGCGCGCCGACATGCGTTGGTTTGTCCGAACGGAGGCCAGCATGTTGCGTGCTAGCGTCGATCGCTTCCTCCGAGGCTACAGTGCGCCGGATAACCAGGACGCCGCTTTCGTCCGGGTCTATCGGCGCCTTTACCGGGTGCAGTATCCCCTTGATCGGGTCGGTCGGCAGCGCTTGGAGAAGGTGCGGCCCACTTTACAACGGCATGCTCAGCAGCAGGATATCGACTGGCTCAATCTGGCCGCGCTGGCATTCAAAGAGTCGACCCTCAATCCGGCAGCCCGTGGTGCTTCCGGCGCCACCGGGCTCATGCAGGTGACGCAGGCTACTGCACGCAGCATGGGTGTAAACGACATCGGCAAGCTTGATAACAATGTGCAGGCCAGTGCGAAGTATCTAGCCAACATCCGGCAGAAATTTTTCGCTAGCCCCAGGCTGAATGAACGCGAACGCATGGCGTTCGTCCTCGCGGCTTACAACATGGGGCCGCAGCGGGTCCAGAGCATGCGTGCCGAGGCCCGGCGCCGAGGGCTCAATGCCGACCAGTGGTTTTTCCAGGTCGAGCGCGTTGCCATGGAAACCATGGGTATGGGCGTAGTCAGCTACGTCAATGCAGTAAACAAGTACTACCTGACCTACACGCGGGAGCGTTACCTGCTCGAAGGCGGTCCGCAAAGCGCTGCCAAATGAGCGTTTAGCTTTGCTTGATGACGAGTAGCTGCTCGACCGCCTCCAGGCGTTGGCGCTCGTTTTCGTCGAATCGTTCGGCGGCCAATCGGGCGATCGCAGCGCGCTTATCCGCTTCGCCAAGCCCTCGGCTGCTTTCGATGCGGCTCTTTTCTTTTTGATAGGAGGAGAGTCGCCTTTGCCATTCTTGCCTTTTGAGATCGAGCCGTTCCAGACGCGCGGTGGCGGCGTTGCCAACCAGCTGCTGACGCAGCCGACGTAGGTCCGCGGGCGTGGCTCCGCGCGCTTGCAATGCACGTGTCTGCTCGCGTAATTCAGACTGCAATTGAATGACCATCGCATCCTGCAGTTCGGGCGGTAGGCTGCTCTGCAGCCTGTCGATTGCGGCTCCCTTGGCGGCGGCATCGAGAGTTGAGTCGCGACGAATCGCCAGCCTTTCCAGCGTGAAGCTGTCGGCCGTTTCGTCGAGTGCAAAAAACGCCTGATGGACCTCATCGTCGAATAATTGGGCGCGCAGCTGGCGAACCGCTTGCAGTCGCTCGCGCATGGCGTTCAGATCGGCCTGCTGCACATGATCCTGCTCCAGTAGCAGCAGTTGGCGTTTGTAATCCAGATACTGTGCTAGCAACTGCAGCGCTTGACCTTCTCCGGGCTGGGGAAGTTGCGCTTCGATGTAATGTCGTAGACGCGTGACGCTGGCCTCAAGGGATTCTTCGCCAATCGAGGCCAGGAAATAATCGAAGACGCGTCGGATGTCATTCTCGATGATCAACCTGCCGGAGGCGTCCGTTCGTAGTTGCCCATCGACCTGGGTCCCCGCGAAGGAAGGGGGTAAGCGACGGATCGTTGCGACAGGCGAAGGCCGCGGATCCGGTAAACGGACCGATGTCTGGGTTGGAGCCGGCGATGGGGCGCGTACGGGCGCAACGCGCTGCGCCTGGTCCGGCTGTGTCTCGACCGGGTCCTGCCAATCGATCGCGACGCCGAGGGTCACGGTCACGGCCAGCAGGAGCAGGAGGGCGATTACTTTCATCGAGACGCCTCGCTTCAGGGCCGGGGCCGATCGGCCCCGGCGAGTCTCAAAGGCCTGCGTTCTTCAGGCGGTTGGCATGCTGGCGGTAGACAGTCAACGGATCGGTTTCGAACAAGCTGGTCAGTCCGAGCACCTGATTGACCTCATCCAGGTGATTCATCCGGTAGTTGTCGCGGATAACCATGCCGAGGTGTGAGCTGCAGCGTCCAACCAGCCCGTCATTCGCTTCACCGAAGGCGAGCGAGCCAGCGCCCAGCATGGCGTCACTGACATCCAGTGGGTTGGTGAGCGGGCTGGTACCGCTCCAGGAGTAGTAGCTAACGCCGCCTACCTTGTATGCGCCTTCGCCGCATTTAGAGGTCGGAATTCCCTGTGGGTATTTGGCATTGAATCGCGCGGCGCCTTCACTGTTGAGCGACTCGAGTGACCCGAGCGAGTTTTGAGGCGCGGTGCTCGGGCTGCCGGAGAGAAAATGGATCAACGCGCCCATGCCATTGACCAAGCCGGCAATGATGGCCTCGCCGCCGGATCCCTCGGGAACCTTGCGAAGCAGATCCGCGACGTCCGAGCCCTTGTGCGGGGCGCCGACGCTGGTGACCGAGGCAACCAGATCGGGGCGCACGGCGGCGACGTAGCGTACGGTCGGGCCACCATGACTGTGGCCGATCAAGTTCACCTTCGATTTTCCGCTGATCGCAACGATTTCCTCGACCTGATCCAACAATTCTTCACCACGCAGCTCCGAGGTGTTGAGCTGGCTGACTTCGGTCACGTAGACCTGCGCGCCGTCACGCTGCAGCGCGCGTGGGATGCCGTACCAGTAGTCGAGGCCGAGCAGGCTGTCGAAGCCAAGCATGCCGTGGGTTAGAACGATCGGGTAACGCGTTTGGGTGTATCCGCTCGAGCCGAACAGGCCGGCATGTACCTGGTTTGTGACGGCCAAGGCGGTACCGAGGCACAGAGCGATCAAGGTCTTCTTGTTGTTCATGAATGCACTCATCAGTGGGTGAATCGGGCATGGCGATCCCTCGCTGTTCACCGCGCGTTGCGCGTACTGCCGCCTGACAAACGCAGCAATCGTGCCAGTCCTATAACAGGCGGCGGGGATCGGCTCTGGCACCGTTCGTCCAGACTGATGGGTGGCCATGGCTGCCAGCGCCGTATCGCCTTGCCTGTTACCAGGCGGAACGCTCTGATGGGTAGGAAAGTTATATTCGCTTGATCTAGACCCGATCGCCGAAGTTTGCGTAATATCGCGACTTATTAGTCATATTGGAACTCGCTGGTCACTGCTCACTGGTAATCGATAGCGACGATGTACCAAAGCTTGGCGCCGGTGGGTGTCTGAACGTGCACCTCGGCATCTAGTGGCTTGCCGATCAGGGCTCTGGCCAGTGGCGAATCGATGCTGATCAGCCCCTGCCGAAGGTCCAGTTCATCGGGGCCGACGATGCGATAGCGGGCCTGTTCGCCGTTCTCGTCTTCAACCGTCACCCAAGCGCCGAAGTAGACTTTGCCCGGATCACTCGGTTTCTCACTGACGACCTTGAGCTTCTCCAGACGCTTGGTAAGAAAGCGCACTCGACTGTCTATTTCCCGCAGCATCTTCTTGCCGTAGGTGTATTCGGCGTTTTCCGAACGGTCGCCTTGCGCGGCCGCTTCGCTGACCGACTGGGTGACCTGCGGGCGCCTGACGTGCCAAAGCTCATGGAGTTCGGCGCGCAGCCGCGCTTCGCCCTCGGGAGTAATCAGAGGCGTACCGGCAGGGCGGGGAGGGCGATAGCGGCTCATGATGGCTCCGGGTCAGGCTGGAAAGTCGCACATTCTAAAAGGACTCACTGCTGTCCGCTGGCTCAGTTGTCTCGGAGCACATCGAGCGGACTGGCATTGAGCGCTCGGCGAGTGCCGATCACGCCGGCCGTACCGACTAGCAGCGCGCCGATCAGCGGCAGCAATAGCAGCCAGGGATGCGGATGCCAGCGTAGATCGAACACGAAGTGATAGAGCAGTGCGCTGACCAGCTCGCAGCCAAGGGCCGCGAGCAACCCGCTGGCAGCGCCGAGCACGCCGAACTCGGCACGTCTGGCTTTGAGCAACAGGCTGCGCTCGGCGCCCAATGCCCGCAGCAGGGCTCCCTGACGTATACGCTCGTCGAGCGTTGCCTGAAGCCCGGCGAGCAATACGGCCAAGCCTGCTGCCAGAACGAACATCAACACGTATTCCACTGCCAACGAGACCTGCGCAAGGATGCTGCGCAGCTGGCTGAGCAAGGCCTCGACCTGCAGTATCGTGGCGGAGGGAAAGTCGCGGGCCAATTGAACCAGTTCGCGGTCCTTGCCGCTGGGCAGATGGAAGCTGGTCATGAAGGTGGCCGGCATGTCTCGCAGCGTGTTGGGTTCGAAGATCATGTAGAAGTTCGGTTGGAAACTGTCCCAGTTCACTTCGCGCAGGCTTGTCACCGTGACGTCGCGGGTCAGTCCGCCGACCGTGAAGCTGAGCCGATCGCCCAGCCCGATCTGAAGACTCTCGGCCAGCTCGGCTTCCACTGATACGCCGGGTAGATCGCCGCGCTCGCCCTCCCACCAGTGGCCGGCGGTCAGCTGGTTATCGGAAGGCAGGTCGCGTGCCCAGGTCAGGCTCAGGTCCCGGCGAATCGCCCGCTCACCCTGGCTGTCTTTGCTAACCAACTGGCGCACCGGCTCCCCATTGATAGCCACTAGCCGGCCCGGAACCACGGGATATAGCGGCGCAGCGTGATCCGACAGCGCATCGATGCGCTCGGCGAACGCATCGCGATCCGTCGGCAGAATATTCAGTACGAAATGGTTAGGGGCGTCGTCCGGAAGCTGGTTCTGCCAGGTATCGAGAAGTTCGCCGCGCAACAGGGCGATCAACGCCATGGCAAGCAGTATCAGGCCAAAGGCCAAGGCTTGACCGGCTGCCGCCAACGGGTGACGGAGCAGCTGTCCGAGGCCAAGGCGCCATATCAGCGACGCGCCCGACAGTGAGCGCCGTAGTCCCTGCAGTGCCAGTAGCAGCAGTCCGCCAAGCAGGACGGTCGCTAGCAAGCCGCCGCCCAACAGGGCCAGGGTGATTTTCAAATCCAGGCTCAGGCGCCACATAATCAGGCCTAGGGCGATCACTGCTGCGCCGTACACCAGCCAGGAGCTCGGCGGGACGGGGAGGATGTCGCGGCGTAGCACCCGGAGCGGCGGCACACGCCCCAATGCTGCCAGTGGCGGTAAGGCGAAACCGGCCAGTGCGACCAGCCCCGTGGCGATGCCTGCCAGCGCGGGCCAAAGGGTGGCGGGCGGTACTTCGCTGACCACCAGCTCGCGCAGCAGGAAAAACAACCCATGCTGTGCGGTCCAGCCCAGCAAGGCGCCTGCCGCGCTGGCGGCCACGCCTAGATAGCCGAGCTGCAGCGTATAGAGCATCAGCGCCTCACGTCGTGACAGCCCCAAGCAGCGCAGCAGGGCGCTGGCATCGAAGCGGCGAGCGGCGAAACGTGCTGCCGAGAGCGCCACAGCGACACCCGCCAGTAATACAGCCGCTAGGCTGGCCAGGTTCAGGTAGCGCTCGGCGCGCCCCAATGCGCCGCCAATCTGACGATTACCATCCTTGGCCGTCTCGATACGTTGATGCGGCTGCAACTCCGGTTTGACGGCCTCTTCGTATGCACGCAACTGCTCCGCCGGGCCACGCCAGAGCTCGCGGTAGCGCACGCGGCTACCCGGCTGCACGACGCCGGTGGCTTCGAGGTCGTCGAGATGCATCAATACATGTGGCGTCAGGCTGTAAAAATCGCCGACCCTATCGGGTTCGTAGGTCAGAACACGCGTCAGTTTGAGCTGTTTGTTGCCAACTTCGATGTGGTCGCCGATCTGCAGGTCGAGTGCGGCGAACAGGCGTGCTTCGGCCCAGGCTTCGCCGGGCTGAGGGCCTGGCCCGGGTTGTTCCGGTTGATAGGGCGCGGCTGCGCTGCGCAGTTCTCCGCGCAGCGGATAGCGGTCGTCGGCTGCCTTGACGCTGGTCAGCTGCAGATTGTCATCGGTGGCGACGACGCTGGAGAATTCCACCACCCGAGCATGGTCGAGCTGAAGCCGAATGCCTGCTTCGATCTGTTCGGGCTCAGCGGGCGCGCTGCCGCGCAACACGAGATCGGCTCCGAGGAATTCAGTGGCGCGCAGCAGCATGGCATCGTTCAGGCGGGCGCCGAAATAGCCGATGGCGGTGCTTGCCGCGACGGCAATCAGCAGCGCGAGGAACAGCACACGCAGCTCGCCGGCGCGTGCATCCCGCAATAGCTGGCGCAGTGCGAGAGCAGCCAGTCGGCTGGCAGGCACGCGCTTCATCGAGTTTGCTCGTCGCGAAGCTGGCGCCCACCTTCCAGTCGCAGCAGGTGTTGGCAGCGCTTTGCCAGGCGCTCGTCATGGGTAACCAGCACGAGGGTAGTGCCGCGCTCACGGTTCAACTCGAACAGCAATTCGGTGATATTTGCCCCCGTGTGGCTATCGAGATTGCCGGTTGGCTCGTCGGCGAACAGCACCTCGGGCTCGGCGGCGAATGCGCGAGCAACCGCCACGCGCTGTTGCTCGCCGCCGGATAGTTGCCTGGGATAATGATGCAAACGAGCGTCCAGGCCGACGCGCCCGAGCAGTTCGGTGGCTTTCGCCTGCGCATCGCGGCGGCCATGCAGCTCGAGAGGCAGCATGACGTTCTCCAAGGCATTGAGGCTGTCGAGCAGCTGGAACGATTGAAAAACGAAGCCGACATGCTCGGCGCGCACCCGGGCACGCTGATCTTCGTCCAACTCGCCGAGCAGATGGCCGGCTAGGTGCACTTCACCCGAACTGGGCAGATCCAGTCCGGCCAGCAGGCCGAGCAGGGTTGACTTGCCGGATCCAGAAGTCCCGATGATCGCCAGACTTTCCCCCTTGCTCAGGCTCAGGGACACATCGTCGAGTATCGCCAGCTCGCCTTCCGCGCTGGGTACCGCTTTGCTAAGGTTCCGGGCAGAGAGAATGCTGGCGCTCATGGAGATTCCGATGCGAAATTGGCTGAAAAGTGGGGTGCTGGTACTGCTGTGCTGGACCCAAGGTGCCTGGGCGGGAACGGTATTGGTGGTCGGGGATAGTATCAGCGCCGCTTTCGGGCTGGAAACCAGCCAAGGGTGGGTACAGCTGCTTCAGCAACGCCTTGATACACAAGGGCAGGATCATCGGGTAGTGAACGCCTCGATCAGTGGCGACACCAGCGCCGGCGGGCTGGCTAGATTGCCCGCTCTGCTCGAAGAGCATAAACCCGAAGTGGTGATTCTGGAGCTTGGCGGCAACGATGGATTGCGCGGCCAGTCGCCTACCCAATTGAAGCAGAACCTTGCCGCCATGGTTGAGCGGTCGCGTCAGGCGGACGCCAAAGTGCTGCTGCTTGGCATGCGTTTGCCCCCCAATCTGGGGCAGCGGTACACAACGGCATTTGCCCAAGCGTTCGACTCGCTTGCCAAGGAGCAGTCGCTGCCTTACGTCCCGTTTTTTCTCGAAGGCGTCGGCGGGGTCGAAGGCATGATGCAGGCCGACCGCATCCATCCGGCAGCCGGCGCGCAGCGACGACTGTTGGATAACATCTGGCCGGTGCTCGAACCCTTGCTTTGAGGCGTGCGCGCGGCTACTGTCGCGCCCCTCGATCGGAGCCTTCAATGCCACGCCCAGCCTGGACCCTATTTGCCTATCGCCTCATCGTGCCGGACGAGCAGTTCGACCTGTTCGCTTGTCGCGAGAATCGTCTGCATCTGGCGCTGCGGCAACTGGAATTGAACGGACGGGTCGATCGCACGCTCTGCGGCGGGTTCCTACCGGCTCGACCGCACTGGCAGGATCTGGAGCGAGCGATGCTCAAGGATCGCCGGCTCTGCCCGGCCTGCCGCGATACGCTCAGTGCACAGCGCAAGGGCCTTCCGTCTGCCGCGAGTATCTGGTAGCTCGGCGGCCGCTGTCGCTTCGAGTACAATCGCCAGCAACACGCCCACTTAATTACCAAGGAAATCCTGAATGCTCTCGCGTGCGTCTGCAGTCGCCTCCTGTGTGTCATTCGCTGCTTTGCTGTTGGCCGGCCAGTCCGCTGCGCTCGAGTTGCCGCTACCTCCGGAAGGCGAGGACGTGGTTGGGCAGATCCAGGTGATCAAGGCCAAATACGAAGACACGTTCGCGGCGCTGGGCGAGACGCATGATCTGGGCTATCTGGAGCTCGTAGCGGCTAACCCAGGGGTGGATCCCTGGTTGCCTGGTGAAGGTACCGACATCATTCTGCCGACTCGCTACATCCTTCCGCCCGGGCCGCGCGAGGGGATTGTCATCAACCTGGCGGAATACCGCTTGTATTACTATCCGGAAGGCGAAAACGTGGTGCATACCTTCCCCCTTGGAATCGGGCGTGAGGGGTGGGGTTCACCTGTCGGCAAAACTCATATCTCGGCGATGACGAACAATCCGGCTTGGTATCCGCCGCAGTCGATTCGGGACGAGCACGCGGCCGATGGCGATCCTCTGCCCAAGGTCGTGCCGCCAGGCCCGGATAACCCGCTTGGTCCGTACAAGCTGAACCTGGCATTGCCGGGCTACCTCATCCACGGCTCGAATAAGAAGTTCGGCATTGGCATGCGCGTCAGTCACGGTTGTTTCCGCATGCTGAACCACAACGTGCTGGAGCTGGCCGGATTGGTCAAGGTCGGAACGCCGGTGAGGATTATCGACGAGCCCTACAAGTTTGGCGTAAGCGAGGGCAAGATCTACCTGGAGGCGCATACGCCTCTGCAGGATGAGGACAAGCATATGACGCTTATGGACAAGCATGCGGTGGTAGTTAACACGCTGTTGAAACGTGACGAAGCGGCCGGTGTGCTGCAGTTGGATTGGGAAATGGTGCGCGAAATCATCGCTGGCGAAGACGGTCTGCCGATCCAGATCGCCGAACAGGGGCAAGCTCTGGCCAACCACGAAGAGTCGGTTTTCTGAAGATTTGACGAGCCGATTATCTGGCGCCCACAAAAAAGCCGACCTGTTTGCAGGTCGGCTTTTTTTATCGCCTGAAGCTTACTTGCGGCTGGCGCGTTCCAGCATACGCAGTGCACGCTCGTTGGCTTCGTCAGCAGTCTGCTGAGCCTTCTGAGCAGCTTGCATAGCCTCGTCGGCCTTGCTGTACGCTTCGTCGGCACGAGCCTGAGCACGGGCAGCGGCGTCTTCGGTCGCGGTCAGACGGGCTTCGCTTTCCTTGGTCATGCTGTTGCTGCAACCAGTAGCCAGAACTGCGGCGAAAGCCAGAGCAGAAAATTTCAGAACGTTGTTCATCGTGTTCCCCTTAAGGATGAAATCCATGGCAACTTCCGTTATGGAAAGTTGGCGCGCACATACTACCGATAAGTTGCGCTAAGTAAACTGAGGCAAGCAGTCGTTACCACAATTTTTCTGCAAGCTCATCTTTTTCACGGCATCCGCAGGCCCGTTGATTGAAAAACAATCAGAGCCGGCCGCTGCACTCGTTACATGGACCGGTCGGGACGTTGAAAAGTTGCACTCGCCGAGCAATTCGGCGAGTGAGCGTTATATCGCTCAGCGCAGCCATGAAGCACTGCCAACTTATCAATTGAAGCCAAGTCTTACATGGCGGTAGCATGCGTCATCCAGCTAACAACAAGAATGGGGAATGTGCGGCCTCGCACACAGCTCCAAGTCGATAGGCAGGCAAGCCTGCAGAGGAGGCGAGATGACCGAGAAGCTAACCATCCATCATGATCGAACGGGTCGCCAGTTCGAGACGACCGTGGATGGCTATCGCGCCTATCTTGCTTATGTCGATTTAGGTAAACAGACGCTGGATATCTACCGGACCTTCGTGCCAGATGCGCTTCGTGGTCGCGGCGTTGCGGCTGTATTGGCTCAGCATGCGCTCGATTACGCGGCGCGCGAGGGCTACACCGTGATTCCGTCCTGTTCGTATGTGGAGTGGTACATAGAGCGGCAGGGCAGTTCGACGAACAGTATCGACAGCGAATAAAAAAACGCCGGCAAGCGGCGTTTCTTTTGCTACAAGTCGCCGTGAGCCGTTAGCCGCGAGCGCGCTTCGGCAGTACATTCTTCAGTTTCGTATGCATGCCGAGGATAGCCTTTTCGGTAGCGTCCCAGTCGATACAGGCATCGGTAATGGACACACCATATTTCAGGTCAGCCAGATCCTTGGGAATTGGCTGACTGCCCCAGCCGAGGTGACTTTCCACCATCAACCCGACGATCGAGTTGTTGCCCTCGAGGATCTGGTTAGCCACGTTGTCCATGACTAGCGGTTGTAATGCCGGATCCTTGTTGGAGTTCGCGTGGCTGCAATCGACCATGATGTTAGGGGTGATGCCAGCCTTTTTCAGTTCCTGTTCGCACACGGCCACGCTGACCGAATCGTAGTTGGGCTTGCCGTTGCCGCCGCGCAACACGACGTGACCGTAGGCATTGCCCTTGGTGGTGACGATGGAGACCCCGCCGGACTGATTGATGCCAAGGAAACGATGCGGGCTGGATACCGATTGCAGCGCATTGATCGCGACGGTCAGGCTGCCATCGGTGCCATTTTTGAAACCCACCGCCGAGGACAGGCCTGAGGCCATCTCACGGTGTGTCTGGGACTCAGTAGTGCGCGCACCGATGGCCGACCAGCTGATCAGGTCCTGTAGGTACTGCGGAGAGATTGGGTCCAGTGCTTCGGTGGCGGTGGGCAGACCCATTTCGGCGAGATCGAGCAGCAACTGGCGGCCGATGTGCAGGCCATCCTGGATCTTGAACGAGTCGTCCATATAGGGGTCGTTGATCAGGCCTTTCCAACCTACGGTGGTGCGAGGTTTCTCGAAGTACACCCGCATGACCAGAAAAAGGCTGTCGGACACCTTGTCGGCCAGCACCTTGAGGCGTTCGGCATATTCATGCGCGGCCTTGAGATCATGAATCGAGCAGGGGCCTATCACCACGAACAGGCGATGATCCTTGCCGTCGAGAATGTTGCGTACCACCTGGCGTCCTTCGGAGACGGTCTTCAGCGCGGAAGCGGTCAGCGGTATTTCACGCTTCAACTGCTCCGGCGTGATAAGTGTCTCGTTGGAGGAAACGTTAAGGTCATCGATCGGTAAATCAGCCATCGTGTTCTCATCAGTCACGGATGCCGTCCGCCAGCCAATCCCGATGCGGCGGAGCAGGGCTTTAGGGCGCAGCGGGGAAGCGGAACCTTATCGCGTATTGAGGCGCTCCGACAATGACCTTGAAGTCGGACTGCCGCCTGGGTCCGCCCTATACCGGCATGCGACCGAAGGGCTACCGTGAGTGACGGCTGGGCGCTGCCCCGGGACGCTGCTAAGGTTGCGATTTCAAGCGCGCCATTGTTGGCGTCGTACTGACCTGTAGCTGGAGTTCTGCATGACCGCACCTCATCCCCGAATTGGAATTATTGGCACTGGCGCCATCGGTGGTTTCTATGGACTGATGCTCGCCCGGGCCGGCTACGACGTGCACTTTCTGCTGCGCAGCGAATACGAGGCGGTCAGGCAGAACGGGTTGCACGTGAACAGCGCGGTACAGGGTTCGTTGCATCTGGATGAGGTACAGGCCTATCGGCGGGCCGCGGACATGCCCAAATGCGACTGGCTGTTAGTGGGGGCGAAAAGCACCAGCAATCCGGAACTGGCCCCGCTGATCGTGGAGGCTGCTGGGCAAGATGCCAAGGTCGTGGTGTTGCAGAATGGCCTGGGAATCGAGGACGACCTGCGTGTGTTGCTACCGAGCAATATTCATCTGCTTGGCGGTCTTTGTTTCATCTGCGCGCACCGTTCGGCGCTGGGCGTCGTCGAGCATCAGGCGCTCGGTGGGGTCAATCTCGGCTACCACTCAGGTTCGGCAGCAACGCCAGAGCAACAGCAGGCCTTGGTCGAAGAGGGTGTATCGATGTTTCGCGCGGCGGGTGTCGATTCCAATGCGGCCGCCAACCTCGCTCAGGCGCGCTGGCAGAAGCTGGTGTGGAACATGCCATACAACGGCCTTTCGGTCCTGCTGGATGCCGGCACGGCGCCTTTGATGGCCAACCCTGACAGTCGGGCACTGGTCAGGTCGATCATGCTGGAAGCCTGTGGAGCGGCGAGCGCCTGTGGCTATCCACTACCTGAGGCACTGGTGGACCGGATGATGACAGCCACCGACCACATGCCCAACTATCTACCGAGCATGTACCACGACCATGCGCATGGGCGCCCGATGGAGCTTGAAGCGATCTACGCCGCTCCGCTTGCCGCGGCCGCACAGGTCGGTTTTGGGATGCCCAAGACCGAGGCGCTGCTTCAGGCCCTGCGTTTCATTTCCATGCGCGCAGACCGCTAGGTCAATCACCTCGGAGGCAGCTGCCGGGCGGGCGTTCGAGTCGGTAGAGGTTTCTTTTGGGGCTGCTAAGCTCAAACGAGGCCGCGAGAATTCTAAGTGCCTGTTTGACGTTCAGGATGCGATCGGCCTGGCATATCAGACGGATAGTCCCAGGATATGCTCGCTGTTCTAGTTCGTACTATGAGAGGCGGCGATTGCGACCCGAATCGCTGGGAGGCGGTACATATGGAAATGACCTAGAATTCCGACGTTCTGGTGCGCAAAGTTATAAAAAAATGGTGACGTTCAGGCGTCATTGGCCTTTGAGGGATCTCTATGAAGCTTCAGCAACTGCGTTACATCTGGGAGGTGGCGCATCATGACCTCAATGTCTCGGCAACCGCGCAGAGCCTGTTCACGTCTCAACCCGGCATCAGCAAACAGATCCGCTTGCTCGAAGACGAGCTAGGGGTGGAAGTCTTTGCCCGGAGCGGCAAGCACTTGACCCGAGTTACCCCCGCTGGCGAACGCATCATTACGACCGCTGGCGAAATTCTTCGCAAGTGCGAAAGCATCAAACAGATCGCCCAGGAATTCTCCAACGAAAAACGCGGTACCTTGAGTATCGCGACCACTCATACTCAGGCCCGCTATGCCTTGCCGCAGGTGATCAGCGCCTTCATCAAGCAGTACCCGGATGTCTCCCTGCACATGCACCAGGGTACGCCCATGCAGATCGCCGAGATGGCAGCCGACGGCACTGTGGATTTCGCCATCGCCACCGAGGGGCTGGAGCTGTTCGGTGATCTGGTCATGATGCCGTGCTATCGGTGGAATCGTTGTGTGGTCGTGCCGCAGGGGCATCCGCTGGCGAAAGTGGAAAAGCTCACCCTGGAAGCCTTGGCGGAACATCCGATCGTGACCTATGTGTTCGGCTTTACCGGACGCTCCAAGCTGGATGAGGCATTCAGTCACAGAGGCTTATCGCCGAAGGTGGTGTTCACGGCGGCAGACGCCGACGTCATCAAAACCTATGTGCGCCTTGGGTTGGGGGTCGGAATCGTCGCGCGAATGGCGGTCGATGCCAAGCTCGACCCGGATCTGGTGGTGCTCGATGCCAGCGAGCTGTTCGAGTCCAGCGTGACCAAGATCGGATTCCGTCGCGGCACTTTTCTGCGCGGCTTCATGTGCGATTTCATCGAAACCTTCGCCCCGCATCTCGATCGGGAAATACTCGAAAGAGCTGTTCAGTGCCGGAACAAGGTCGAGCTGGACGAGTTGTTCAGCGATGTCGATCTGCCGACTTTTTGATAGCGGGTCAATCGCCACTCAATACGAATCGAAGCCAGCTTCGCTGAGGCGACGCTGGGGTTTGGATGATTCGGTTATGAGCTGACGTCAAGCGGCGACTCATCGCGCAAGCACACTCGAAGTGTGAAAAACACCGTCAGCTTCGGGCGATAAGATTACCGGCGTGCAGGCCGCATTCCTTCTGGGTGGACTCCTCCCACCACCAACGACCCTCACGCTCATGCTGGTTTGGCAGAACCGGGCGTGTGCATGGTTCGCAGCCGATGCTGATGAACCCGCGCTCGTGCAGGCTGTTGTAAGGCAACTCGAGCATGCGGATATAAGCCCAGACTTCCTCACTGGTCATCTGCGCCAATGGGTTGAATTTATACAAGGTGTGCTCTGGCGTTGAAAAAGCGCTGTCGATCTCCAGCACCGATACTTGGCTACGCGTGCCGGGGCTCTGATCACGGCGCTGGCCGGTGGCCCAGGCTCGGACCCCGGTAAGCTTGCGTCGAAGCGGCTCTATCTTACGGATGCCGCAGCATTCGCCATGACCGTCGCGGTAGAAACTGAACAACCCTTTCTCATTGACCATCGGCTGCAACAGGGCAGGGTCCGGCGTCATGATGTCGATAGCGATGTCGTAATGCTCGCGAACCTGTTCGATGAAACGATAGGTCTCGCTGTGCAGACGACCGGTGTCGAGGCTGAACACCTTGACGTTCTTGTTCAGCTTCCAGGCCATGTCCACCAGCACGACATCTTCAGCGCCACTGAACGAGATCCAGAGATCGTCGCCGAACAGGTCGAAGGCGAGCTTGAGAATGTCTTGGGGTGATTTACTGGCATAGGCAGATGCCAGCTCGGCTACATCAATTGTTTGGCTCATCAGGCGGCTTCCTTGGTTGGCGCTTGGCGCTCTGCTGGCCGCGGATGTTAGCAAATTGTTTTTATGACTCTAAATAACGTTTGGGGTGGCCATGCCTAACTTTAACGAATAAGCCATCGCGTTGCGCCACCTGATCCTTACCGTTAGAGTGCCGCTTCAATTTTCTGCTTTGAGGAGTGATTCGTGGAAATAGCCTGTCTCGACCTGGAAGGTGTCCTGGTTCCGGAAATCTGGATCGCCTTTGCCGAGGCCACCGGAATCGAATCGCTCCGGGCAACCACACGGGACATTCCTGACTATGACGTACTGATGAAGCAGCGCCTGCGCATCCTCGACGAGCATGGCCTGAAGTTGTCGGATATCCAAGCGGTCATCGCGACCCTGAAGCCGCTCGACGGCGCTGTTGAGTTCGTCGCCTGGTTGCGTGAGCGTTTCCAGGTAGTGATCCTGTCGGATACCTTCTACGAGTTTTCGCAGCCGCTGATGCGTCAGTTAGGTTTCCCCACGCTGCTTTGCCATCGACTGATCACCGACGAGTCGGGGCGTGTCGTTAACTACGAGCTGCGCCAGAAGGATCCCAAGCGCCAGTCGGTGATCGCTCTGAAGAGCCTGTACTACCGCGTTATCGCCGCTGGTGATTCGTACAATGACACCACCATGCTCGCCGAGGCGCATGCCGGCATCCTCTTCCATGCGCCCGATAACGTCATTCGCGAATTTCCGCAGTTCCCGGCCGTTCACACCTTCGACGCGCTGAAGCAGGAGTTCCTCAAGGCGTCCAATCGCACGCTCGAACTCTAACCGACCAAGATTCAGCGTTGTATTCGTCGGGTGGAGTCACGTCTCACCGATCCACCTTGACGGCCGTGCGGAGGCGCTGGCGGACAACAACATGCCCATCAGTCAGAGGCAGGCGCGAGTCACGCGCCTGCAATCGCCGGCTATAGCCCTTCCAGCGTCTCCATCAGCACCCTCACCTTATCGAAGGTTTCCTGATACTCGGCTCGCCAGTCAGAATCCGCCACGATCCCGCCGCCGCCCCAGCAGATCGCCTGATCGTTTTGAATCAGCAGTGTGCGGATGGCGATGGAGCTGTCCATCTCGCCTCGTACATCCAGATAGAGCAATGAGCCGCAGTAGATCGAGCGCCGCGTGGGCTCCAGCTCGTCGATCACTTGCATCGCACGGATCTTCGGCGCGCCGGTTATCGAACCTCCGGGGAAGCTGCCGGCCAGCAGGTCCAGAGCGTCCTTGTTGCTGGCCAGGGTACCGCTGACACTGCTCACCAGATGGTGCACGTTCGGATAGCTTTCCAGCGAGAACAGCTCTGGCACCGTCACGCTGCCGATTTCGCAGCTTCGCCCCAGGTCGTTTCGCAGCAGGTCAACGATCATCAGGTTTTCGGCGCGATCCTTTTCGCTGTTCAGCAGCGCCTGGGCCTCTGCCCGGTCAGCATCGGGGGCATCTCGACGAGGACGCGTGCCTTTGATCGGTCGGGTGTCGACGATTCCGTTGGAGAGCCGCAGGAAGCGTTCGGGAGACAGGCTGACGATGGCGCCGCGCTCCACGGTCATGAAGCCTGAATAAGGCGTCGGACAGGCGGTGCGCAGGGCCTGGTACGCCTGCCATGGGTCGCCTGTGCACGGCGCACGGAAGCGTTGCGCGAAATTCACTTGATAGCAATCGCCGGCCTGGATGTATTGCTGGATGCGCTCGATTGCTTGCTGGTACTCGGAGCGCTCCAGGTCGGCGGTGAACGGCGAATCAAGGCTGAACGCCGATTGCTCTGACTGCCATCTCGACTCGAACAGCTTGATCAGACGATCCCGCTCTTCATCGGCGAGCTTCGGATGGAAAATCAGCTGGGCCGTTTGGTTGTGGTGGTCATTTATCAATGCCCAGGCGTATAGACCGAACCGGGCGGGCGGCAATCGCAGATCCGCCACCGCAGCGGTCGGGAGCCTTTCGAGCCGCGCACCGAAGTCGTAGCCGAGAAACCCCAGCAGGCCACCGGCGAAAGGCAGCTCCAGTCCCGCTGGAGGCTCTGCCTTGCCGAATGTTCGCAAGGCGTCTCGAAGACGCGCAAAGAAGGCGCTGCCAGTCTCTCCTGGATTTGGTTCCAGTATCTCTCTCGGCCACGCGCTCAGTAGGTCGTACCGCCCGCGCTCTGCGGTCGGGCGTCCGGAGTCCAGCAGCACCGCGCCGGGCGCATGGCGAACGCGCTCGAACCAGAAGGTGGGGTCGGGGCGATAGGGCAGGGTATGTACGGTGCAGAGCGGCATGCGAGAGTGTCGATCCAGGAGTGGCCCGGATGTGGCCGGGCCTGGGATTCACGCGTGGGGCGGTATATGACCGAAGAGATGCTGCGCGAACCGCACCCGCTCTTCAGGCGTTTCTTGGATACCCTTCTGCTTGAGCTCTTCGATCCGGTCTTCCACAGCATGCGTACGCAGGGTCAGGCCGCAGTCGTTGGCGATCTGGATGTTCAAGCCGGGGCGAGCGTTGAGCTCCAGGATTAGTGGTCCCTTGTCCTGATCCAGCACCATGTCCACGCCGATATATCCCAGTCCGCAGAGCTCGTAGCAGCCCGCAGCAAGCTTCATGAAACCGTCCCAGTTGGGCAGCTGCACACCGTCCACCGCGTTGGTGGTGTCAGGATGCTTGGTGATCTTGTTATTCAGCCAGGTGCCGCGCAGCGTAATACCTGTCGCCAGGTCAACGCCGACGCCGATTGCACCCTGATGGAGATTGGCCTTACCGCCAGACTGCCGCGTCGGTAGGCGCAGCATGGCCATCACCGGGTAGCCCATGAGTACGATGATGCGGATATCCGGAACGCCTTCGTAGCTGATGCTCTTGAAGATCGGGTCCGGCGTGACGCGGTATTCGATCAGGGCGCGATCGCGATGGCCGCCGAGCGAGTAGAGGCCGGTGAGGATATTGGAGATCTGATGCTCGATTTCATCGTGCGTCATGATCTTGCCCGATACCGTTCGGTAACGACCTTCGAAACGATCAGCGATTACCAGAATGCCGTCGCCGCCAGCCCCTTGCGCCGGTTTGACTACAAAATCGTCATGGTCTTTGACGATGTCCTTGAGTTTGTCGATGTCTTTTTCGGTCTCGATGATGCCGTACATCTCCGGGACGTCGATGCCGGCTTCGATTGCCCTTTCCTTGGTGATGATCTTGTCATCGACGATCGGGTACAGGTTGCGCTTGTTGTACTTGAGCACGTAGTCCGCGTTGCGGCGATTGATACCCATGATGCCTTTGGCTTCGAGGGCCTTCCACGTTTTGATCAGACCGAACATGGCTCAATCCTTCAAAAAGGCTTTGAATCGAAACAGCTCGGTCAGGCGGTAGCCACGGTAGCGACCCATCGCCAACATGAACCCGACCATGATCAGCAGTACGGCTGGGAAGGTGAACATGAAGTAGGTCAGCTCCGGTACGCTCATCAGGAGGTGCGCCAGGGTTGCCGCAATCAGTGTCCCGACGGCGACCTTGAAGGCATGGCCCGCGCCGCGTTCTTCCCATGTAATGGATAGCCGCTCGATGGTCATGGTGAGGATCACCATCGGGAACAGCGCGACCGACAGTCCACGTTCCAGACCCAGCTTGTGGCTGAGCAAGCTGATCACGGCGATCAGTACGACGACGAAGGTCAGGACCACGGAAAGTCTAGGAAGCATCTGCAATTTCAGATGCTCCAGATAGGAACGAAGCGAGAGCCCCAGCGCGGTAATCACGGTAAACAGGATGATCCCGAATCCGAGCTGCGTCTCACGGAAGGCAAGGGCGATCAGAACCGGTGTAAAAGTACCCAGCGTCTGCAGGCCGCCGAGGTTTCGCAGAATCAAAATCACCAGCACGCCGATCGGAATCATGATCATGATCTGGTACGTCTGCTGAGTTTGCAGCGGCAGGCCGTACAGCGAGTACTCGAGGAAGTCCGCGTCGGTGTTCTCGTCGGTCAGCTTGGCCAGGCGGATGGCATTCATTTCGCTGCTGTTGAGCGTAAATGTCACCTGCGGGTTCCGGCCACCCTCCAGATTGATGAGCGGCTCGTCACCGGTCCACCAGACCAAACGATCTTTCGGCAGGCCCTGCTCACCGGTTTCGGGATTGAAGTACAGCCATTTATCACCATTGAAGCTGCGCAGCCACAACTCCGGCGTCTGCGCCATGTCGGGCGACAGCCGTATGGTGTGTACGCGCTCCATGGGGACGTGTGCGATTGATAGCAGCAACTCGATCACGCGCGCCTTGTTCGCCGTCGCGGAGTCACCGCCGAGCAGCAGCTTGACGTTATCGTCGTTTTCGTTATTGACGCGCTTGATGGCTTCGCTGATGAAGGTCTCGACATCGGCCGAGTGCTGACGAATCGGTGAGAGCAATGCTTCGGCGGCAATCTTCTCAGCTCCTTCGACCGGAATACTGTCACGGAAGATCGGGCCGTTGGCCTTGGTTTGTTCACCGCTATAGCGTCGAGTCAGAACCAGGCGATAGTAGAGCGTCTGATTGCCACTGACGCGGCGCGCCGACCAGGTGACGCGGCGGTTGCCATCGGCACGGTTGATGCTCACACCATAGTTATTGGAAATGAAGCTTTCGTTGAGGCTGACAAACTCCTGATTCAGCGGCGGCACATACATCTGCAGCTTTACCGGATCGCGCGGATTGGCCTGGAACTCAACTTTGGCATCGATATTCCACAGGTCGTCCGTTTCATCCTCGGTAATAGGAATGCCGAGAATGAAGATCTGGTACGCGGTGATCGCGATGCCCAGCGTGACGAGTATAAAAATCAGGACTTTCAGATGCAGGGTAAGGGCGCGCATGGAATTACTCGTCAGCGTCGGATTCGGTAATGCAGCCGGGCTTGCCAGCGGCGTACTTAAGGCTTGGGTCGACCAGGGCTTCGAAGCGAGCAAGCGCATCGGAACCTATTAAAAGTGGGTATTGGAATGCACTTCGGTCCGTGAGGTTCACTTCAATGCTGCGTTTAGCCTGGCCCATACACAAGTTGAGCTCTACGACGGGGCGCGGGGTGTAGGTTTTTTCTTCTTCCGGGTCGAAGTCACCGGCGCGCCGCTTGATCTTGCTAATGCGCTGCAGGGGCAGCTCGATCGGACGGTTGTGGGCCTCGTCAATGGCGAGATAGAAGCGGACCCAGCTTTTCCCGTTGCGCTTGAAGCGCTCGATGTCGCGTGCGCTGAGCGAGGCGGTCTGTGCGCCTGTGTCGAGTTTCGCCGGCACTTCGAGACCGAAATCGGGTAGTGCTACATGTTCGTTGAGACCGTAGACAGCTTTTTCTTCAGCCTGGACGAGAAACGGAGAAGCCAATAGGCAGAGCAACAGGAGACGGGATTTGGTGCTCATAGATCCAGAATTAGTCGAGTCGGAGAGGGCAGTCGGAACGACGATCCCATGGATGTGGCATGGCGAGGCGAACGCCAGCGCGGCATATAGCGGCGCATTCTAGCATGGGCATTTATTGGTGCGACTAGCCTTGCTCCCTCGATGCTTATTTTCAAAGCGTTGCGCTAGAGAGATTGCGACTTCGAAAGGTGTCGACAATCTACCTTGGTCTCATTTGACTGGGCGCCTTTTCAGGCATAGATTTGTCTTTAAATCAGCTTAGGTGTCAACAATATGCTCGATGCGTTGGAAATCGCTCGCCCTGATCAGGTCGACAGCGGAACCCTTTCCGAGCACGTTTTTCGACTGATCCAGGCGGCTATCGTAAAAGGTGAGATTGCCCCGGGCAGCAAGATCTCAGAACCCGAATTAGCACGCACATACGGCATTAGCCGGGGGCCGTTGCGTGAGGCGATACATCGTCTGGAAGGGCAAAAGCTGCTAGTTCGCGTGCCGCACGTAGGGGCTCGTGTCGTTTCGCTCAGCCATGAGGAGCTGATCGAGCTCTATGAGATTCGCGAGTCGCTGGAGGGCATGGCTTGCCGACTGGCCGCGCAACGTATGAGTGAGACCGAAATAGGTGAGTTGCGTCGCGTGCTGGAGACCCATGAACGGGACGAGGCGTTCAAGGCGGGCGTCGGTTACTACCAGCAGGAGGGCGACTTCGATTTCCATTATCGAATCATCCAGGGCAGCGGCAACCGTACGCTGACCCAGATGCTCTGTGGCGAGCTGTATCAGCTGGTTCGGATGTACCGCATCCAGTTTTCCGCGACCCCGAACCGCCCGCATCAGGCATTCGCCGAACACCATCGAATTCTCGACGCCATTGCCGACCGCGATGGCGAATTGGCCGAGTTGTTGATGCGTCGGCATATCGGCGCGTCCAAGCGCAATATCGAGCGCCACTATCAGGCTGCTCAGCAACCGACACCACAGACAAGAGGTGAGGCATGACACTTCCTACTCCCGGCCAGCGTTTTCGTGACGCGGTGGCCAGTGAACACCCCCTGCAGGTGGTTGGCGCGATCAATGCCAATCATGCGCTACTGGCCAAGCGTGCCGGTTTCAAGGCGATCTACCTGTCGGGTGGTGGCGTCGCAGCCGGATCGCTTGGCCTGCCCGATCTCGGTATCAGCGGGCTGGACGACGTGCTGACCGACGTACGCCGGATTACCGACGTCTGCGATCTGCCGCTGTTGGTTGATATCGATACCGGCTTCGGCTCCTCGGCCTTCAATGTGGCACGTACCGTCAAGTCGATGATCAAGTTTGGCGCTGCGGCGATTCATATCGAGGACCAGGTGGGCGCCAAGCGCTGCGGCCATCGCCCCAATAAGGAGATCGTCTCGCAGCAGGAAATGGTCGATCGGATCAAGGCGGCAGTCGATGCGCGTACCGACGACAGCTTTGTGATCATGGCGCGTACCGATGCGCTTGCGGTCGAGGGGCTCGAATCTGCACTGGAGCGCGCCCAGGCCTGCGTCGAGGCCGGAGCGGATATGGTTTTCCCTGAAGCGATCACCGAACTGTCGATGTACAAGCTGTTCGCCGAAAAGGTCGGTGCGCCGATCCTGGCCAACATCACCGAATTCGGCTCGACACCGCTGTACACGACCGAAGAGCTTGCTGGTGCCGATGTCTCTCTGGTGCTCTACCCGTTATCCGCGTTCCGCGCCATGAACAAGGCGGCCGAGAACGTCTACACCGCCATTCGCCGCGACGGTACGCAGAAGAACGTCATCGACACCATGCAGACCCGCATGGAGCTGTACGAGCGCATCAACTATCACGCCTTCGAGCAAAGCCTCGACGCGCTGTTTGCCCAGAAAAAAGGCTGAGGCCTGATCGGGGCAAGCGATTCAGAGATCGTCCGAACGCTGATGATTGAGCAATTTGCAGTATCCAGAACAAGTTCAATTAAGGAGAAAGCAATGGCTGAAGCAAAAGTATTGAGTGGCGCTGGCCTGCGAGGCCAGGTTGCCGGCCAGACTGCGTTGTGCACGGTCGGCAAGACCGGCGCGGGCCTGACCTATCGGGGGTACGACGTGCGGGATCTGGCGGCACAGGCCGAATTCGAGGAGGTCGCTTACCTGCTGTTCTATGGTGAGCTGCCAACTGTCCAGCAACTTGCCGATTACAAGACACGCCTGAAGGGCATGCGTGATCTTCCAGCTGCGCTTAAAGAAGTGCTGGAGCGAATCCCTGCCGATGCGCATCCCATGGACGTGATGCGCACCGGCGCTTCGGTGCTGGGCACCCTGGAGCCGGAGCACTCGTTCGAGCAGCAGCGCGATATCGCCGAGCGTCTGATGGCCGCTTTCCCCGCGATCATGTGCTACTGGTACCGCTTCACTCATGAACAACAGCGGATCGAATGCGCCAGCGACGAAGACACGCTGGGCGGCCATTTCCTCGCGCTACTGCACGGCAACAAGCCAAGCGAGCTGCACGTCAAGGTCATGAACGTCTCGCTGATCCTCTACGCCGAGCATGAGTTCAACGCGTCGACCTTCACCGCGCGCGTCTGCGCCTCGACCTTGTCGGACATGTACTCCTGCGTCACTGGCGCCATCGGCTCGCTGCGCGGTCCGTTGCATGGCGGTGCCAACGAGGCGGCCATGGACTTGATCCAACAATGGAAGTCGCCGGAAGAAGCGGTGCAGGGCATCCTCGGCATGCTCGAGCGCAAGGACAAGATCATGGGCTTCGGCCACGCGATCTATAAAGAATCCGATCCGCGCAACGAAGTCATCAAGATCTGGGCGAAGAAACTGGCCGATGAGGTAGGCGATACCGTCTTGTTTCCGGTGTCGGTTGCAGTCGACGAGACCATGTGGGCGCAGAAGAAACTGTTCCCCAATGCCGACTTCTACCATGCCTCCGCGTATCACTTCATGGGAATCCCGACCAAGTTGTTCACGCCGATCTTCGTCTGCTCGCGGGTCACCGGCTGGGCGTCCCACGTCATCGAACAACGGGCCAACAATCGCATCATCCGGCCAAGCGCCGAGTATGTCGGTCCGGAACAACGCAAGGTCGTTCCGATCGCTGAGCGCTGATCGAGACAGGAGAGACCGCGTTGTGGTCTCTCCAACCCGCTTTTGCGAACATCCCACTGGATTGAGTCATAGGCATGAATACAGAACACCGCAAACCACTGCCCGGCACGTTGCTGGACTACTTCGATACACGCGCCGCGGTCGAAGCCATCCAGCCCGGGGCCTACGACAAACTCCCCTATACTTCGCGCGTGCTGGCCGAACAGCTGGTGCGGCGTTGCGATCCGGCCCTCTTGGCCGATTCGCTGAGACAGATCATAGAGCGACGCCGTGACCTGGATTTCCCCTGGTATCCGGCGCGCGTGGTCTGTCATGACATCCTCGGCCAGACCGCGCTGGTGGATCTGGCCGGCCTGCGCGATGCGATTGCCGAGCAGGGCGGTGACCCGGCCAAGGTCAATCCTGTGGTGCCGACCCAGCTGATCGTCGATCATTCTCTTGCCGTCGAATATGCTGGCTTCGACCCTGACGCATTTGAGAAGAACCGTGCCGTCGAAGAGCGTCGCAACGAGGATCGCTTTCACTTCATCGAGTGGACCAAGACGGCATTCAAGAATGTCGATGTGATCCCGGCTGGCAACGGGATCATGCACCAGATCAATTTGGAGAAGATGTCACCGGTGATTCAGGCCCGTGGCGGCATTGCCTTCCCGGATACCTGCGTTGGTACCGACAGCCACACCCCGCACGTCGACGCGCTCGGTGTAATCGCCGTCGGTGTCGGTGGGTTGGAAGCCGAGACCGTGATGCTCGGCCGCGCATCGATGATGCGACTGCCGGATATTATCGGCGTTCGCCTGACGGGCAAGCGTCAGCCCGGTATTACCGCGACTGACATTGTCCTGGCATTGACCGAGTTCCTGCGCAAGGAACGTGTGGTTGGTGCGTATGTGGAGTTCTTCGGTGACGGCGCGGCCAGCCTGACCATCGGGGACCGCGCAACGATCTCCAACATGTGCCCGGAATACGGTGCCACGGCTTCAATGTTCTATATCGACCAGCAAACCATCGACTATCTGAAGTTGACGGGTCGTGAACCGGAACAGGTGGCGCTGGTGGAAAACTACGCAAAGACTACCGGCCTGTGGGCTGATGCTCTGGTCGATGCCGAATATGAGCGGGTGTTGGAGTTCGACCTGTCGAGCGTCGAACGCACCATGGCCGGCCCGTCCAACCCCCATCGTCGCCTACCAACGTCCGCGTTGCATGAGCGCGGCATCGCTGGGGATCTCGACAAGGCGCAAGCCGAAGAGCGTGAAGGACTGATGCCGGACGGCGCGGTGATCATCGCCGCCATCACCAGCTGCACCAATACATCGAACCCGCGCAACGTAGTCGCCGCTGGCCTGCTGGCAAAGAAGGCCAACGAGCTGGGTTTGGTGCGCAAGCCCTGGGTCAAGACTTCATTCGCGCCTGGCTCAAAGGTCGCCAAGCTATATCTGGAGGACGCTGGCCTTCTGACTGAACTGGAAAAACTCGGTTTCGGCATCGTGGCCTACGCCTGTACCACCTGTAATGGCATGTCCGGTGCGCTGGATCCTAAGATCCAGCAGGAAATCATCGACCGTGACCTGTACGCCACGGCAGTGCTCTCGGGTAACCGCAACTTCGATGGTCGCATTCACCCATACGCCAAGCAGGCGTTCCTGGCGTCACCGCCGTTAGTGGTTGCCTATGCCATCGCCGGTACCGTGCGTTTCGATATCGAGAAGGATGTACTCGGTCATGACCAACTGGGCAATCCGGTTACGCTCAAGGATCTTTGGCCGAGTGATGAAGAGATCGACCGCATTGTTGCTGCGTCGGTCAAGCCGGAGCAGTTCAAGCAGATCTATATCCCGATGTTCGATCTGGGTACGGTGGTAGAGGCGGAAAGCCCGCTGTACGACTGGCGTCCGACGTCGACCTACATCCGCCGTCCGCCTTACTGGGAAGGCGCTCTCGCAGGTGAGCGCTCGCTCAAGGGTATGCGCCCGCTGGCGGTGCTGCCGGACAACATCACCACCGATCACCTGTCGCCATCCAACGCGATCCTGCTCGACAGTGCTGCCGGCGAATACCTGGCCAAGATGGGCTTGCCGGAAGAGGACTTCAATTCTTACGCCACGCACCGCGGCGATCACCTGACCGCCCAGCGTGCGACATTCGCTAACCCGCAATTGGTCAACGAGATGGCGGTTGTCGACGGGCAGGTTAAGAAAGGTTCGCTGACGCGCGTCGAGCCGGACGGTAAGGTGATGCGCATGTGGGAAGCCATCGAAACCTACATGAACCGCAAGCAGCCGCTGATCATCATCGCTGGCGCCGATTACGGGCAGGGCTCATCCCGCGATTGGGCGGCGAAAGGCGTTCGGTTGGCGGGTGTGGAGGCGATCGTAGCGGAAGGCTTCGAGCGGATCCATCGAACCAATTTGGTTGGCATGGGCGTGCTGCCGCTCGAATTCAAGCCGGGCACCACGCGCCTGACGCTGGGCATCGATGGTAGCGAAACCTATGACGTGATCGGTGAGCGCACGCCGCATGCCACGCTGACGTTGGTGATCACCCGCAAGAGTGGCGAACGTGTCGAGGTGCCAGTCACGTGTCGCCTCGATACGGCGGAAGAGGTATCGATCTATGACGCCGGCGGTGTGCTGCAGCGCTTCGCGAAGGATTTCCTCAACCAATCCTGAGTGCGCGCGAGGCTTCGCTGCTGCGCACAAGCAGCAGCGTTGCGCCCTGAGAGTCCGAATCCGTTCTATGGCCAGTTTATTTAATAAGGCAGATTTCCATGGTATACGCACCGCAACTGAGAATTCCGGCCACCTATATGCGCGGGGGCACCAGCAAGGGTGTGTTTTTCCGCCTCAAGGATCTGCCGCTCGCGGCGCAGGTTCCGGGCGCGGCGCGGGACAAGCTGTTCATGCGTGTCGTCGGCAGCCCCGACCCTTATGGCAAGCACACCGATGGTATGGGCGGCGCGACGTCCAGCACCAGTAAATGCGTCATCCTGTCCAAGAGCACCCGCCCTGAACATGACGTCGACTACCTTTATGGGCAGGTCTCGATCGACAGCGCCTTTGTCGACTGGAGCGGCAACTGCGGCAATCTTTCAACGGCTGCTGGCGCGTTTGCACTGCATGCCGGACTGCTCGACCCGGAACGCATTCCGCAGAACGGCGTCTGCAGCGTGCGCATCTGGCAGGCCAATATCGGCAAGACCATCATCGCGCATGTGCCGGTGACCAACGGCGAGGTTCAGGAAACCGGTGATTTCGAATTGGATGGGGTGACCTTTCCTTCGGCGGAGATCGTGCTGGAGTTCCTGGATCCCGCCGACGAGGGCGAGGCTGGTGGTTCGATGTTTCCCACCGGAAACCTGGTCGACTCGCTTGAGGTACCAGGCGTCGGCGCGCTGAAAGTGACCATGATCAACGCCGGTATCCCGACCATTTTCATCAACGCTGAGGATGTAGGGCTCACCGGTAGCGAGCTGCAGGATGCGGTCAACGGAGATCCGAAAATACTGGCCATGTTCGAGTTGATTCGTGCTCACGGTGCGCTGCGCATGGGTCTGATCAAGACGATCGCCGATGCCGTGAAGCGGCAGCATACGCCCAAGGTTGCCTTCGTTGCCAAGCCGCGGGACTACACCTCATCCAGCGGCAAAGCCGTTAGCGCTTCAGATGTCGACCTGCTGGTGCGCGCCCTCTCGATGGGCAAGTTGCATCACGCGATGATGGGAACCGCGGCGGTTGCCATCGGTACGGCCGCCTCGATTCCAGGCACGCTGGTCAATCTGGCCGCCGGGGGAGGCGATCGCTCGGAAGTCGTGTTCGGGCACCCGTCCGGTACGTTGAGGGTGGGTGCTGAGGCCCGCGAGGTCAACGGCGAGTGGACGGTGCTTAAGGCAAGCATGAGCCGCAGCGCACGAATACTGATGGAAGGTTGGGTGAGGGTACCAAGCGATGGCCTCTGATCACGGGCACCGAGCTTTGCATGGATCAAGGGCTTGCGGTCAGCCGTACGTTGGTTGACCGCCCGAAGACAGAACGGCATAGACGCAGAAAGTCCGCACTAAGCGGACTTTTTGTTGTCTAGCAGAACGGCGCTTATTTGAGCCGTCGTTCGACGCCTTTCTCGACAAGAATCTTGGCGGATATCTCCTCCACCGAGAAGTGCGTGGAATTGATGTAATTGATGTTCTCGCGGCGGAACATGCTTTCCACTTCGCGAACCTCGAATTCGCATTGAGCGTAGCTGGCGTAGCGGCTGTTCGGTTTGCGCTCGTTGCGAATGGCAGTTAAGCGGTCTGGATCGATGGTCAAGCCGAACAGCTTGTCCCGGTGGGTTTTGAGCGCGGTAGGTAGTTGCAAGCGTTCCATGTCGTCTTCGGTCAGCGGGTAATTGGCTGCCCGGATGCCGTACTGCATGGCCATGTAGAGGCAGGTGGGCGTTTTGCCGCACCTGGAGACGCCGACCAAAATCAAATCCGCCTTGTCGTAGTAGTGCGTGCGGGCGCCGTCATCGTTGTCCAGAGCGAAATTGACTGCGTCGATTCGCTCCATGTAGTTGGCGTTATGGCTGATCGAGTGGGATTTGCCGACCGAATAGGAGGAACGTGACATCAGCTCATGTTCCAGTGGAGCGAGAAAGGATGAAAAGATGTCGATCATGAAGCCATTGGACTCAGCCAGGATGTCGCGAATCTCCTGGTTCACCAGCGTATCGAATATGATCGGGCGAGCGCCGTCACTTTCCGCCGCTTTATTGATTTGCTGTACCATTGCCCGCGCTTTTTCCGCCGTATCGATATACGGTCGGGTGAGCTTGATGAAGTTGATGGTTTCGAACTGTGCCAACAGGCTTTGGCCGAGTGTTTCAGCCGTGATCCCGGTACCGTCGGATATAAAAAATGCAGTTCGTTTCATTGCGCCTGGGACCTTAAGTCAAGAACGGTTCTCAGCTATAGTAGGCCCCTTCGCCGAGCCTCGATTGGCGGGCATTGTTACTTATTTTGCAGGGCCAGACCACCGTGCCGCGGATGGGCACGAACCGAGTTCCCAAAACAACGTGGAGAGATCACCTTGGTAGAGTACGTAGTTTCCCTCGATAAGCTCGGCAATCATGATGTTGAGCGTGTAGGGGGCAAGAACGCCTCCCTTGGCGAGATGATCAGCAACCTTGCAGGCGCCGGTGTTTCGGTACCTGGCGGTTTCGCCACCACGGCCCAGGCCTATCGTGATTTCATGGAGCTCAGCGGTCTCAACGAGCAAATCCATGCGCTTCTCGATGCATTGGATGTCGATGACGTTAATGCACTCGCCAAGGCGGGCTCGCAGATCCGCGGTTGGGTGATGGAAGCTGAGTTTCCGCCGCAATTGGACGCCGATATCCGTACCGCCTTTGCAGAAATGGCCGGCGGTAATGACAACATGGCGGTAGCAGTTCGCTCCTCCGCCACCGCCGAGGATCTGCCGGACGCTTCATTCGCCGGTCAGCAGGAAACCTTCCTCAACATTCGTGGCGTGGACAATGTGATCCGCGCTACTAAGGAAGTGTTTGCCTCGCTCTTCAACGATCGTGCGATCGCCTATCGCGTGCACCAGGGCTTCGATCACAAGCTGGTCGCATTGTCCGCGGGCGTTCAGCGTATGGTCCGCTCCGAGACAGGCACTGCCGGTGTGATGTTCACCCTCGACACCGAGTCCGGCTTCCGCGACGTGGTGTTCATCACCGGCGCCTACGGCTTGGGCGAGACGGTCGTGCAAGGCGCGGTGAACCCCGACGAGTTCTATGTTCACAAGCACACCCTTGAGGCCGGTCGTCCCGCCATCCTGCGTCGGAATCTGGGCAGCAAGGCGATAAAGATGGTCTATGGCGAAGAAGCCAGCGCTGGCAAATCGGTCAAGACCGTGGAAGTCGACCAGGCCGAGCGCATGCGTTTCTGTCTGAGCGATGCCGAAGTCGCCAATCTTGCCCGGCAGGCTATGACCATCGAGAAGCACTACGGCCGCCCAATGGACATCGAGTGGGCCAAAGATGGCGATGACAACCAGCTATATATCGTTCAAGCGCGTCCAGAAACCGTAAAGAGCCGCAGCAGCGCCAATGTCATGGAGCGCTACCTGCTCAAGGAAAAAGGAACGGTCCTGGTCGAAGGCCGCGCCATCGGTCAGCGTATCGGCGCTGGCCCGGTGAAGATCATTCGCGACGTATCCGAGATGGATAAGGTGCAGCCCGGCGACGTTCTGGTATCGGACATGACCGACCCGGATTGGGAGCCGGTGATGAAGCGCGCTAGCGCCATCGTTACCAACCGCGGCGGCCGTACCTGTCACGCGGCCATCATCGCACGTGAACTGGGCATTCCCGCGGTTGTTGGTTGTGGTAATGCAACCGAGCTGCTGCAGGACGGCCAGCGTGTCACCGTCACTTGCGCCGAGGGCGACACCGGGCTGATTTTCGAGGGTGAGCTGGGCTTCGACATCCGTCAGAATTCCATTGATGCCATGCCCGAACTGCCGTTCAAGATCATGATGAACGTCGGCAACCCGGACCGTGCATTCGACTTCGCCCAGCTGCCGAACGCTGGTGTCGGCCTGGCACGGCTTGAGTTCATTATCAATCGCATGATCGGTGTGCACCCCAAGGCGCTGTTGAATTTCGACGGTCTGCCGTCAGACATCAAATCCAGCGTCGAAAAACGTATCGCAGGCTATGGCGATCCGGTCGACTTCTATGTCGAGAAGTTGGTCGAGGGGGTTAGCACGTTGGCTGCCGCATTCTGGCCGAAGAAGGTCATCGTGCGTCTGTCGGACTTTAAGTCCAACGAGTATGCCAACCTGATCGGAGGCAAGCTCTACGAGCCTGAAGAAGAGAACCCGATGCTCGGTTTCCGCGGCGCTTCGCGTTACATCAGCGAATCCTTCCGCGACTGCTTCGAACTCGAGTGCCGTGCCATGCGCAAGGTTCGCGATGAGATGGGGCTGACCAACGTGGAGCTGATGGTGCCCTTCGTGCGCACCCTGGGTGAGGCGTCGCAGGTCATCGATATCCTCGGCCAGTTCGGCCTCAAGCGTGGCGAAAACGGCCTGCGTATTATCATGATGTGCGAGCTGCCATCCAACGCTCTGCTGGCTGACGAGTTCCTCGAATTCTTCGATGGCTTCTCCATCGGCTCCAATGACATGACGCAGCTTACGCTCGGTCTGGATCGCGACTCCGGCATCATTGCGCACCTGTTCGATGAGCGTAATCCGGCGGTGAAAAAACTGCTGGCCAATGCGATCGAGGCCTGTAACAAAGCTGGCAAGTACATCGGTATTTGCGGACAAGGTCCGTCGGATCACCCGGATCTGGCTAAGTGGCTGATGGAGCAGGGCATCGAGAGCGTGTCGCTGAACCCCGATTCTGTGCTTGATACCTGGTTCTTCCTGGCGGACGCCGAAATCAAGTAATCGCACGGGCGGCAAAGCAAAAAGGGCGGTCTCCGCCCTTTCTCACTTTTCTCGGGTGGCGGGAGTTGCGGTCTATGGGACGCATTCCGTGATGCCGACGCCTACGGTGCGCCGAGGTGTTCATGTCGACCTGGATGGTTGATACCCCTGAGATCTGATGCGATTCCCACTGGAAGGAGATTTACCATGCAATACATCACTCCCGATCTGTGCGACGCCTACCCGGAATTGGTGCAGGTAGTGGAGCCGATCTTCAGCAATTTTGGCGGCCGCGACTCCTTTGGCGGGCAGATCGTGACCATCAAATGCTTCGAGGATAATTCGCTGGTCAAGGAGCAAGTGGACGTCGACGGCACCGGCAAGGTGCTGGTGGTTGATGGCGGTGGCTCGCTACGACGGGCATTGCTGGGCGACATGCTTGCAGAGAAGGCCGCCCGTAACGGCTGGGAAGGGCTGGTGATTTATGGCTGCATTCGCGATGTCGACGTAATCGCCCAGACCGAGCTCGGAGTGCAGGCACTGGCCACCCATCCGATGAAGACGGACAAGCGTGGCATTGGCGACCTCAATGTTCCGGTAACTTTCTGTGGGGTTACGTTCCGTCCAGGTGAATATGTGTATGCCGACAACAACGGCATTATCGTATCGCCAGAGATGCTGAAGATGCCTGGCTGAGCGCCGGCGTCCGTTTACCGAGCCCGGCTATGCCGGGCTTTCGCGATTTGAAGGGGGACGATTTTGTCTGAGGAGATTGGCCATGCAGGCCTTTTGCATGCAATGGTCCTGGACGGACAGGGTGGGGCGCGCCAGGTTGCCTACGCAGACATTCCCTCGCTGCAGCTGGCTGATTCCGAAAGCCTGTGGCTTCACTGGGACCGCAGCCAGGCGCAGGCGCAGGCCTGGCTGCGTAAGCAAAGCGGATTAAGCGGGTTCGTCTGCGACGTACTGCTGGAGGAGAACACCCGGCCACGTTTGCTCGCGTTGCCAGGGGACGAGCTATTGCTGTTTCTGCGGGGTGTCAATTTGAACCCCGACGCTGAGCCCGAGGATATGGTCTCGCTGCGAGTATTTGCGGATGCTCGGAGGGTCATCTCGCTGCGCCTGCGCCCGCTGCGCTCCACCGAAGTGGTACTTCAACAGTTGAAGGCCGGTGTCGGGCCGAAAACGTCATCCGAAATCTTGCTCAGCTTGGCTGATGCACTCACCGATCGTGTCGACGACTTGGTCGCGGTGCTGACGGAAAAACTGGACGAGGAAGAGGAGCGAATCGAGGCGGACGAACGTTACACGCCGCCCCAGGACAAGATGTTGTACTTGCGACGCCAGGCTGCGAGCCTTCGTCGCTTCCTGCTGCCACAGCGTGAAATCTATGCACAGCTGACACGTAATCGTTTGCCCTGGTTCGTCGATGACGATACGGATTACTGGAATGAGCTGAACAACCGGCTGATCCGCTATCTCGAGGAGCTGGATTTGGTGCGCGAGCGAGTCAATCTGGTGCTTGAGGCAGAGGAGCGTCGAATGCGCGAGCGAATGAACAGAACCATGTATCTGCTCGGCATAATCACCGGCTTTTTCCTGCCAATGAGTTTTCTTACCGGACTGCTGGGCATCAACGTCGGGGGCATTCCCGGCTCTGAGAACCCATACGGATTTGCAGTGGCATGCACCGTGATCATGGCTGTGGCTGGTTTCCAATGGTGGATCTTTCGCCGGCTGAAATGGGTGTGAATGTGACTACCCACACGGTTAAGCCGTCTAGGTCAGACTGTTAGCGAGGTAAACATGCGCGATCCCTTTGAAGAATCCTTGCGGGACATGCTCAACGCGCAGTCGGCGCGCGATGACGATGCCTGCCTGGACCGCGTACTGAAGACGGCGAACCGTCAGGTTGGCGCAGGCGATCTGTTCGGACTGATGGGCCACTGGCTGCAGGCCGTGCTGATTGCCTTCAGCAGCGGGGCGCCGCACACCTCGGCTGTTACCCGTCGTCGTTCCTCCCCCCATTCTTCTTTCGATAAGGCGGATTGATCATGGAATTAGATCCCTGGGGCCAAAGCTTGCTGGGCGCGCTGAATGCGCTTTGGGAACCCGTGGCGGCGTTTATTCCGCGTTTGTTTGGTGCGTTGTTGGTAGTGGCTGTCGGCTTTATGGTCGCCAAGTTACTAGACACCTTGCTGTCGAAGGTTCTGGCGAAAGTAGGCCTTGATCGATTGGTCGCGGGTACCGGTGTGACCAAGCTGCTCGGGCGTGCCGGGATTCGCGTACCGATATCGGTCCTCATCGGCAAGATCGTTTATTGGTTCGTTCTGTTGGTTTTCCTGGTGTCGGCTGCCGAATCCCTCGGTCTCGCCCGGGTGTCGGCGACGCTCGATATGCTCGCGCTTTATGTGCCCAAGGTATTCGGTGCCGGGCTGATCTTGCTCGTCGGTATCCTGCTGGCTCAATTGGTCAACGGGTTGGTTCGAGGTGCTGCCGAGGGAGTTGGGCTCGAGTACGCCAGCGGGCTGGGGCGGATCGCTCAGGGCTTGGTGATCATCATCATCATCTCGGTTGCAATCGGCCAATTGGAGGTCAAGACCGAGCTGCTCAACTATGTGATCGCGATTGCTTTGATCTCCGTCGGCTTGGCGGTTGCGCTGGCCTTGGGTCTTGGTAGCCGTGAACTGGTTAGTCAGATCCTGGCCGGAATCTATGTGCGCGAGCTGTACGAAGTCGGCCAGCGGGTGCGGCTCGAGGGACTGCAGCTGGAGGGCGTTATCGAAGAGATCGGCACCGCCAAGACCTTACTGCTCACTGACGACGGTGAGCTGGTCTCGATTGCAAATAGAGTGTTGCTGGAACAGCGCGTGGGCAGCCGTTAGGCTCGGTAATCTGTTAAAGTGCGCCGCCCCTTTTCGCGGGCTACCGTGAATGGCGGCCACGACTTTTGCCGGTTCGAAGCGTCTTGACTAAAGCCCATCCGCCCAACATGAGCTATGACCCCCGCCAGCTTTCCGATGAAGAGCTGGTGCAGCGTGCTCATGCCGAGCTGTTCCATATCACGCGCGCGTATGAAGAGCTGATGCGACGATATCAGCGCACGCTATTTAACGTATGTGCGCGTTATTTGGGAAACGACCGAGACGCAGATGACGTTTGTCAAGAAGTGATGTTGAAGGTGTTGTACGGCTTGAAGAACTTTGAAGGCAAATCGAAGTTCAAGACATGGCTATACAGCATTACGTACAACGAATGTATTACGCAGTATCGCAAAGAACGCCGTAAGCGACGGTTACTTGATGCGCTGAGCCTCGATCCGGTCGAGGAGGCTGTCGAGGAAAAGACGCCCAACACCGAGGAAAAGGCGGGGCTAGACAAGTGGCTGGTCCATGTGAATCAGATTGATCGGGAGATACTTGTGCTGCGCTTTGTCGCGGAGCTGGAATTTCAAGAAATCGCCGACATCATGCATATGGGCCTAAGCGCAACGAAGATGCGATACAAGCGTGCACTGGATAAACTGCGGGAAAAATTTTCGGGAATTGCTGAAACTTAATGGCAACAAACTGTCTTAGTGATAGCGAACAGCTTGGGCTTAGAGACAGCCGGTTTCCTTAGATTGTTCTGATACTCACCACCAGATGGGGATTTACGGATGAAACTTAAAAACACCTTGGGCGTTGTAATTGGCTCTATGGTTGCTGCTACTTCTCTTAGCGCGCTCGCCCAGGGCCAGGGCGCTGTAGAGGTGGAAGCATTCGGCAAGCATTACTTCTCAGACAGCTCCCGCGGCTTCGAAGACGAAGGCGAGCTCTATGGCGCTGGCGCCAGCTATTTTCTCACCGATGATGTTTCCTTGGGCCTGTCCTACGGCGAATATCACGACGTCACTTCCGACGAGCCGGTAGCGGGCGGCGGCCACAAGAACATCAAGGGAAGCCTGACTTCTCTTGATGCGGCCTACCACTTCGGCCAGCCAGGCGTAGGTCTGCGTCCTTACGTTTCCGCCGGCATGGCTCACCAGAGCATCGGCCAGGCAGCACGTAGCGGTCGTGACCACAGCACCTTTGCTAATATTGGCGCGGGTCTGAAGTATTACTTCACCGAAAACTTCTTTGCCAAGGCCAGCGTTGACGGCATGCACAACATCGATGCCGGCGACAGCGAGTGGATGGCTGGCGTGGGTGTAGGCCTGAACTTCGGTGGCGGCGCACGGCAGCAGGTTGCACAGGTCGAGCCGACTCCTGAGCCAGCACCGGCTCCAATCGTCGATAACGAGCCAGAGCCGGAACCGGAGCTGGTCCGTGTCGAGCTGGACGTCAAGTTCGACTTCGACAAGGCGCGCGTTCGCGAAGAAAGCTACAGCGACATCAAGAACCTGGCTGACTTCATGCAGCAGTACCCGCAGACCAGCACCACCGTTGAAGGTCACACTGACTCGGTGGGTACTGATCAATACAACCAGCGTCTGTCCGAGCGTCGCGCTCAGGCTGTTCGCGAAGTGCTGGTCAACCAGTACGGCGTAGAAAGCCAGCGTGTTGATTCGGTCGGCTACGGCGAATCCCGCCCGGTTGCTGACAACAGCACCGAAGAAGGCCGTCAGATCAACCGCCGTGTAGAGGCAGAGGTCGAAGCACAGGTTCGTTAATCCGCACCTTGTTTCGCGAGGCTCGCCAGCGGCGCCATTAGGCATCAGAGCCTCTGCTTTTAAGAATCCGATGTCAGGCGACTGGCATCGGATTTTTTTTGCCTTTCCGAAGCCTGTTGTCGAATCGAATAGCGCTAGTGTCTATGCCGAATGCGGATTCACGAACGATATTCGATTTGGACGGCGGACGCGGAGAGCTGTACAGCCACTAGGGCGGGGTCTAGACGATGCCTGCATATGAGAAGAACTGGTAAGGCGCTTAGCGAGGCCATCAGACGCATCCAGAAGGCGCTCGCCAGGGTCTGGCAAAGTGTTGAGTCGTATATGACGGACAAGGGGAGAGGTTAGCCCCATCAGGACTCAAGGCCGACGCGAACACCTAACGAAAAGTTGAGAAATGAGACATACAAAATGTCGATGCCTATGCCACCGGCTTAGCGCTGCGCAGGGTTGACCTGGTTAGCCAGGGCGTGGATGGTGGCGATGTATACCTCGGGAGAGGTGTATTAGACGACGGGCAGGTACGGGCGGGGTTTTACGGATTCGCTCAAAGGGTGAGCGGCAAACAGTCTCAACAATTGATTCTTCTATGAACCGAGATGCTGTTCCGCTAGTGAACAGCATCTCGGACGGATGCCGGGGCATCACTTGCACCACTGGCTCGGGCCGACGCCCGAGCCTGAACAGCTCTTAATGGAACTGGTTCATGGTGTTGTCTTTACCGCTGGCCTTCAGAGCAGCCTCGCCAGCGAAGTACTCCTTGTGGTTGTCGCCGATATCGGAACCAGCCATGTTCTGATGCTTGACGCAGGCGATGCCCTGACGCAGCTCCTGGCGCTGCACACCCTTGACGTAGGCGAGCATGCCCTCTTCGGCGAAGTAACCCTTGGCCAGGTTGTCGGTGGACAGCGCGGCGGTGTGGTAGGTCGGCAGCGTGATCAGGTGATGGAAGATGCCAGCCTGGGCGGAACCGTCGCGCTGGAAGGTGCGGATCATTTCGTCTGCGCGGGTGGCCAGCTCGGTCTCGTCATACTCGACGCTCATTAGCTTGGCGCGGTCGTAGGCGGAAACGTCCTTGCCTTCGGCAACCATGGCATCGAACACTTGCTGACGGAAGTTCAGCGTCCAGTTGAACGACGGGCTGTTGTTGTACACCAGCTTGGCATTCGGAATGACTTCGCGGATGCGATCGACCATGGCCTTGATCTGGCCCACGTGCGGCTTCTCGGTTTCGATCCACAGCAGGTCAGCGCCGTTCTGCAGCGAGGTGATGCAGTCCAGGACGCAGCGGTCTTCGCCGGTGCCCTTGCGGAACTGGAACAGGTTGCTTGGCAGGCGCTTCGGACGAAGCAGCTTCCCTTCACGCTTGATGACGACGTCGCCGTTGCCGAGTTCGGCTTCGGTAATTTCTTCGCAGTCGAGGAAAGAGTTGTACAGGTCGCCCAAGTCGCCCGGCTCTTTGGTTACGGCAATTTGCTTGGTCAGGCCTGCACCCAGAGAGTCTGTACGCGCCACGATCACACCGTTGTCGATGCCCAGTTCGAGGAAGGCATAACGAACGGCGGCAATCTTGGCGAGGAAGTCGGCGTGCGGAACGGTAACTTTGCCGTCCTGGTGGCCGCACTGCTTCTCATCGGAAACCTGGTTTTCGATCTGGATGCAGCAGGCACCGGCTTCGATCATGCGCTTGGCCAGCAGGTAGGTGGCTTCAGGGTTACCGAAGCCAGCGTCGATGTCGGCGATGATCGGGACGATGTGAGTTTCGTAGTTGTCGATCTGATTCTGGATCTCGGCAGCCTTGGCCTGGTCGCCGGCTTCGCGAGCAGCGTCCAGAGCGGTGAACAGCAGATCCAGTTCGCGGCTGTCAGCCTGACGCAGGAAGGTGTACAGCTCTTCGATCAGGTCGGAAACGGCGGTCTTCTCGTGCATGGACTGGTCCGGCAGCGGGCCGAACTCGGAACGCAGAGCGGCAACCATCCAACCCGACAGGTAGAGGTAGCGCTTGTTGGTCGTTTTCAGGTGCTTTTTGATGGAGATCAGCTTCTGCTGACCGATGAAGCCATGCCAGCAACCCAGCGACTGGGTATAGACGGACGAATCGGCGTCGTATTCAGCCATGTCTTTGCGCATGATGTCGGCGGTGTACTGGGCAATTTCCAGACCGGTCTTGAAGCGGTTCTGAGCGCGCATACGAGCTACGGATTCAGGGTTGATAGCGCTCCAGCTGCTTCCAGCTACTTCTTTCAGAGCGGCAACGGCCTTGATGTCGTTTTGATAAGCGGACATGGTCAATCCTTCAAAAAATTCGTGTTTGGTTGAGCACCGACTTTCCCACCGAAACCTACGTGCTTACGCTGATCATGCGGGCAACACGCGGCAGAGCGTCGAAATACCGACCGGGACGAGGATTGAACCAAGGAGAGGAGGGTTTGCAGTTACGACCGCAAGAGGAGCCGGCAAGCTTTGGAATGATTCGTGGCATTCCACACGCAGTGGCACAAGGCCTTTGCGTGGCGAGCAGTACTGACGTCTCGAGCTGATGCGTTAATCGCTTCCCCGTCCCTCAGGACGACTCGTTCCAGTCGCAACCTCGTCAGTCCGCCTTGTGGGCAGTACAGTCACGGAACGGCTCTGCTGGTTGGCTGAGCGCGATCCGGAGACCCTTGCCAGGGCCCCTGGTTAGCGGGAGCGGGGCCATAATGCGCTGGCAAAAAAGGTTCGTCAAATGTTTTGTAGTGCTTTTTTTATAGCACTACATATTTGGTGCTGCGCGACAAATGCTTTGGGCTTTGCTTAATCCAGGCTGTCTACTTTGATTCGTAACGAGTGATCTTGGCGACCTTGGGTGGAGTAGCGGCGAAGGGTCCCGCTCTGATTGGAACTGGCGCTTTCGTCGATACCGCCGAGCGAAATCCATTCCCCGAGCCGGCCGCTGACTCGGGTATCTGTTTCCTGAATGTCGATAGCGCCAGGAACGGAAGAGCTCATGCGATCTTGGTGGCTGCTAATGGTTACCTGTACGCGGTCCCCGTGAACCGTGGCGGTGGCATAGAAACCGCGCGTGACGTTGCGGTATTGGGTTTGTTGATAGATCTGGCCGTAACCATCGGTGCCGCTGGTCGTCAGTGGCACGCTTTGGCCGACCTGGATCAGGGCCGGGTACCCCTCGGTTGCCTGGACTTGCTGGACACCGCTGCCTTGGCTGCTGGTGCTGCGGCGGATAATGCGAACCTGATCGCGTCCGTTCTGCTCGCCGCGCCCGGTCTGGATTTCGATGTCACCAGCGCGCGCCGACCCGTCGACGCGGTAACCGCTGTCATCCCCCGTCGCCGAGTTTTGCGTATCGATGCTGATGAGCAATCTTCGTGGCTCGCTGTCCAGCTTAGACAGCACATCACGCAGTTCGCTGATCACCGAGGCGGGCGCGTTGACGATCAGTTGATTGCCATAGGCGTTCACCTTGCCCTGATCGCCGACAACGGACTGAGCGATCGGCAATACATCCTCGGCCATGCGATAGCTCAGCGGGATCACTTCGGTCGCAGCCTGGAGTGTCATGCTGGCCAGTAGCAAGAGCGCGACGAGAAGGCGGCGAGTCATAGCAGAAAGCTCCGTAGGTCGGGATCGGACAGACTATGGTCCCAGGCGGTGTCGAACTCTCGCTGTAGCTGGCGAGTGCGGCCGGGATCGTTATAAAGCGCATAGCCGATCATCTGATCCGGCTCAGGGCGAACCATTACTCCGCAATCATCCGCGACGAGGAAGGCGCATGTGTGCGCAGGATACTCGGGGTGGCGCTTGCGGATCTGCATGTTACTGCTCAATCGACGTGACAAACCGAGCAGGCGGTGCCCCTGTTTGACGGCGCGCGAGGTGTCCTCGAGCAGCACACGCAGACGATTGCGCGGATGCGCCAGGAGAAAACGTACGCAAGCCTGTTGAATACTACTGTGGTTGTACAGCGGCGGCTCTAGATCGGGGCTGTAAAGACTCAGGCTGCGGTGTGCCTGCCCGAGCAGTGCGAGCGCGTGCCGGCGGGCATCGTCGAGACATTCGAAGCGCTGAATCGCCATCGTCTCTCTTAGAACGAAAGGCGCGGGCTGCCATTGGTCGGGCGGGTTCTGCGTGGTTGGTGGATTGTCAACCAAGAAGCGACCCGGAGATAGGAACTCGATAGCTGGCAATTCAGGTGCAGCGTCCGAGTGATCCGGGTCATCCGCGCTCATGGCAAGCTCAGCTGCTCTTTCGAAGCATGTCGACGTGGGGTAGTCCCGCTTCAAGGAACTCGTCACTGATGACCTTGAATCCGAGTCGTTCGTAGAACGCTGTGGCATGCACCTGGGCGGTGAGTCGCTGTTCACTGAGTCCGCGGCGCTCGGCTTCTTCGATGACCGCTTTCATCAGCGCGCCTCCGACGTTCATTCCGCGCCAGTCGCGAAGGACTGAGACGCGCCCGATGTGCCCGTCGTTGAGCAATCGTGCGGTACCGATGGGGTAGCCGCTTTCCAGCGCGAGAAAGTGCACCGCCTCGGAATCGTCCGCGTCCCATTCCAGCTCGGGTGGTACCGACTGCTCAGCAATGAATACAGTTTCACGAATCCGCCGCAGATCGGCATTGTCCTGCTGCCAGTCGGCGATGCGAACTTCTATATCACTCATCAGCAAACTCCAGACTTCCCTGTTTGACCAATTGCCATACCAGATTACGCCCGTCCTCGTCGTTCAGCCATTCAGAGAGGTTTTCCGTATGCAGAGCATCCGCTGAGCAGATCAGCTTCAGCAGGTCCTTCAGATGACCGGGCAGCAGGCGGCTTTGGCCGCTGGCGAATAATAGCAAGCCGATGTCGACTTCGCTCCAGGCCAGGCGCGCGCTTAGGTTTCGCACCAGCAGGGCGCCGTCCTCCAGCGCCGAAAATAGCGCCTGCTCTTCGATCTCAGGACCCTGCACGCGTTCCGGATAGCGGGGCTCGGTCATGAACTGACCGAACCAGGTGAGCAGCAGCCGCTCATCACCCATATGCTCGGCAAGCATGGCCCGCAGACGGTCCAGCGCATCGCTCTGGATCTGGTGCGGATCTTCTATCGGGGCCAGATCGGCGTCACTGTAACGCTCTTCATCAGGTAGGAACTGCACAAGAAAGTCGGTGAAATGGGTCAGAACTTCCGCCGCGCTAGGCGCTCGGAAGCCCAGCGAGTAGGTCATGCAGGCATTTTCGGCTATGCCGAAATGCGCCAGCCTCGGTGGCAGATAGAGTATGTCGCCGGGCTCGAGGACCCACTCGTCCGTGCCCTGGAAGTCGGCGAGGATGCGAAGATCCGCGTGTTGCAGCAGAGGGCTGTCACCATCGCACATCTGCCCCAGCCGCCAGCGGCGTTGGCCATGAGCTTGCAGTAAGAACACGTCATAGTTATCGAAATGCGGCCCGACGCCGCCACCCGGCGCCGCAAAGCTGACCATCACATCGTCGATCCGCCAGTTGGGCAAGAAGCGAAAATGCTCGATGAGTTCGGCTACTTCGGGTACCAGCTGATCCACCGCCTGGACCAGAAGCGTCCAATCGCGCTCTGGGAGGTTCTGGTAGGTCTCTTCGTTGAACGGACCGCGACGCAGCTCCCATGGATTCGCGCCGTGCTCGATGACGAGGCGCGACTCGACTTCTTCTTCCAGCGAAAGGCCGGCCAGTTCGTCCGGGGAAACCGGGCTTTCGAACGAAGGAATCGCCTGACGGATCAGGAGCGGTTTTTTTTGCCAGTAATCACGCAGGAACTCGCGGGCGCTGACGCCACCGAGAATTTGCAAAGGGATATCGGATGTCATGCCAGGTACCTTGCTCTGCTACAGAGCTGCAAATAAAAACGCCCGGCACAGCCGGGCGTGCAAATAGGGGATTCGCTCAGATCCGCTTGGCTTGAGCTGCGGCGTTGCCGATGTAGCTCGCAGGGGTCAACTTGCGCAATTCTTCCTTGGCGTCGGCCGGCATATCCAGGCCATCGATGAAAGCTTGCAGCGCCTCGGGACTGATGCCTTTGCCTCGGGTCAGTTCCTTGAGCTTCTCGTAGGGGTTCTCGATGGCGTAGCGGCGCATGACGGTCTGGATCGGTTCGGCCAGTACTTCCCAGCAGGCATCGAGATCTTCGGCGATGCGCGCTTCGTTGAGCTCCAGCTTGCCGATGCCCTTGAGGCTTGCCTCGTAGGCGATGACGCTGTGCGCGAAACCGACGCCCAAGTTGCGGAGCACGGTGGAGTCGGTCAGGTCACGTTGCCAGCGGGAGATCGGCAGCTTACTCGCCAAGTGCTGCAGCAGCGCGTTGGCGATGCCCAGATTGCCTTCGGAGTTTTCGAAATCGATCGGGTTGACCTTGTGCGGCATGGTCGAAGAGCCGATTTCGCCAGCAACGGTACGCTGCTTGAAATAGCCCAGCGAAATGTAGCCCCAGATGTCGCGGTCGAAATCGATGAGAATGGTGTTGAAGCGCGCAATCGCATCAAACAGCTCAGCGATGTAATCGTGAGGCTCGATCTGGGTGGTATAGGGATTAAATGTCAGGCCCAAATCGCCTTCGATGAATTCGCGGGCGTTAGCCTCCCAGTCGATATCGGGATAGGCCGATAGATGCGCGTTGTAGTTGCCGACGGCGCCGTTGATCTTGCCAAGCAGCGGGACGGCGGCGACCTGCGCGATCTGTCGCTCCAGGCGGTAAACCACGTTGGCCAGCTCTTTGCCGAGGGTTGTTGGCGAGGCGGGTTGGCCGTGCGTACGCGACAGCATGGGGACATCAGCATGGGTGACCGCCAGGGTGCGGATGGCGTCCGCGAGTTGGCGCATCAGCGGCAGCAGAACATCATCGCGGCCTTCACGCAGCATCAGCGCGTGGGAAAGGTTGTTGATGTCTTCACTAGTGCAGGCGAAGTGGATGAATTCGTTGACCTTGGCCAACTCCGGCAGCTGTTTGGCCTGCTCCTTGAGGAGATACTCCACTGCTTTCACGTCGTGATTGGTGGTGCGCTCGAATTCTTTGACCCGCTCGGCATGCTCGAGCTGAAAGTTCTCGGCCAACTGGTCGAGGAGGGCGTTGGCCTCGTCGGAAAAGGGCGCGACCTCCGGTATCCCGGCATGTGAGGCCAGACGCTGCAACCAGCGGACTTCAACCTGAACGCGGCAGCGAATAAGACCGAACTCGCTGAAAATGGGGCGCAGGGCGCTGGTTTTGCCGGCGTAGCGGCCATCGACAGGGGAAACCGCGGTGAGCGAGGAAAGCTGCATAGAAGGCATTCTCGGACAGTCGAGCAACGAAAAGAGGGCGCAGATTATACATGAATGCGGAGGAATGACTGCCGCCGTGGCTAGAACGGTTGTCGCGTCGGGCGGCCGCCGCTTATTCCGGTCGGAGCATCGGATACAGCGTGTCGAGCAACTTACGCCGGCTGAAAACCATTTGCCAACGGTGCCCGCCGAGCTGCCGCCAGAGACGCGCGGAGCGAATCCCGGCTAACAGCAGGGCGCGGATCTTGGCGGCATTATCGCTTTGTTGAAGGTGGCGCATATCGCCTTGCACCTGGATGCGTTGGCGAAAGGTACTGAGCGTGTCCTGATACAGACCACCAAAGGAGGCGATCACGTTTTCGTGGGTCAGCCCGAAATGGTCGACTTGCTGCTGTATCTGATCCAGGCGGTTGCCGATCACTTGTAACAGGTCCTTGCGCTTGTCCAGTTGACGCTCCAGGCCGATCATCGCCAAGGCGTAGCGCAATGGCTCGCGTTGCAGGCTGCTGGTGTCGCGCTCCAGGGCTCCGACAAGGGCTCGATAGCCGTCGCGCAGATTAAGGTCGTCGCCGCCGTAGATCTCCAGCGCAGGTTTATCCTCGCGAACCAGAAGGCTCCCCAGCATGCTGCCCAGCGCGGCGTTTGGTATTTGCCCTGTGCGGGCAATCCGGTCGACCAGCGCGGCTGCTTCGAAGACTGCGCTGAGCGCTATCAGCTGTTCTTGCAACGGCGTCATGGACGAACTCCTGCGAACCAGGGCTCGGCCTTTTCGATCACTCCGCCGCCGAGACAGACGTCGCCGTCGTAGAACACTACGGACTGCCCAGGGGTGACGGCGCGTTGGGGTTCGTCGAACACGGCCCGATAGCCGTTGGCGGTCTGCTCCAGTGTGCAGGCTTGATCAGCTTGCCGATAACGAACCTTGGCGGTGAGCCGCAAGGGAGCCGACAGTTCGATCGGATTGACCCAGTAAATCTCCGAGCAAAGCAGGGCGCGCGAGAACAGCCAGGGATGGTCGTTGCCCTGTCCGACCACCAGCACGTTGCGCTCGAGATCCTTGCTCAATACGTACCAGGGCTCGTCGCCCGCATCCTTGAGGCCACCAATGCCCAGGCCCTGACGCTGGCCGATAGTGTGGTACATGAGGCCGTAGTGACGGCCGATCACTTCGCCGTCGATCGTCTCGATGTCGCCTGGCTGAGCCGGTAGATATTGCTTGAGGAAATCGCTGAAACGCCGTTCACCAATGAAGCAAATACCGGTTGAGTCTTTCTTTTTTGCGGTCGCCAGGCCGTGCTTTTCGGCAAGGGCCCGGACGGCTGGCTTTTCCAGTTCACCCACTGGAAACAGCGTCTTACTCAGTTGGTCGCCGCCGACGGCATGCAGGAAGTAGCTTTGGTCCTTGTTCGGATCGAGCCCCTTGAGCAGCTCGCTGCGCCCAGCAATGTCACGGCGACGCACGTAATGCCCGGTCGCAATCATGTCGGCACCGAGCGCCAGGGCATAGTCGAGGAACGCCTTGAACTTGATTTCGCGATTGCAAAGGATGTCCGGGTTCGGAGTTCGTCCCGCTTTATATTCGGCCAGGAAGTGCTCGAACACGTTGTCCCAGTATTCAGCTGCAAAATTCGCGGTATGTAGCTTGATGCCGATCCGGTCGCAGACGGCCTGAGCGTCAGCCAGATCTTCCCGTGCGGTGCAGTATTCGGTGCCGTCATCTTCTTCCCAGTTCTTCATGAACAGGCCTTCGACCTGATATCCCTGCTCGAGGAGAAGCAGGGCGGAAACCGAGGAGTCGACGCCACCGGACATACCGACTATGACGCGTAGGTGTTCAGGAGCAACGGACGTTGAATCAGACATAAAGACTCAGGGCTGACTGCAAAGGAGCAATTCTAACAGGCTGGCCCAGCCAGCGGTTAAGGCGGATCAGTCGCGGATTACGGCAAGGTCGTAAACCAGTCCCGCTAGATAGTCGTCGATGCAGCGCAGGATCAACTCGCTGCGCCAACGCTCCGGTTGCGCTGCCAATTCGTCACGTGTCATCCAGGGCGCGCCGACGATACCGCTGTCGAGCGGGCGCTGTGGATGATGTCGAACCGGGTTGGCCGAGAAGCAGACGCGCTGATAGGTCACGCCATTGCTTGGCGCGGTATAGAGATAGATGCCAACGACACCGCTCAGCTCGACGTCCCATCCCGTTTCCTCGAGCGTTTCGCGCACAGCGGCCTGGCGCAGTGTCTCGTTGGGTTCGAGATGACCCGCCGGTTGATTCAGTACCAACCGGCCGCCTTTGGATTCTTCGACCATGAGGAAGCGGCCGTCTGTTTCCACTATCGTTGCCACGGTGATATGGGGGTGCCAGGTCATGTCCGGTGAGTCCTTCGCGTAAAAAAGCTGATGGTAGCGACCCGTGCGCAGCATAAAAACGAAAAACCCCGGCACCAGGCCGGGGTTCCGATACAGCGGCGCCATCTAGCGCCAGGCGACTCAGGCCAGCGCGGCGAGCGCGGCGTTGAAGGTCGCGCTAGGACGCATGACCTGGCTGGTCAGCTCCGGGTTGGATCGGTAGTAGCCACCGATGTCCACCGGCTTGCCCTGGACGGCGGCCAACTCGGCGATAATCGCTTCTTCGTTTTCGCTCAGCTGCTTGGCCAGCGGTGCGAAGTGCGCTTGCAGTTCCAGGTCTTCGGTCTGTGCGGCCAGCTCCTGAGCCCAATACAGCGCCAGATAGAAATGGCTGCCGCGATTGTCCAGCTCGCCAGTGCGGCGCGATGGGGACTTGTTGTTATCGAGCAGCTTGCCGGTGGCGGCGTCCAGTGTCTTGCCGAGTAGCTTGGCTTTGACGTTGTCGGTCTTGATTCCGGTTTCTTCCAGCGATACCGCCAGCGCCAGGAACTCACCGAGTGAATCCCAGCGCAGGTGGTTTTCTTCGATCAGCTGCTGCACGTGCTTAGGTGCCGAGCCGCCGGCGCCCGTTTCGTACATGCCGCCGCCGGCCATCAGCGGGACGATCGAGAGCATCTTCGCCGAGGTGCCCAGCTCCATGATCGGGAACAGGTCAGTGAGGTAGTCGCGTAATACGTTGCCGGTCACCGAGATGGTGTCCTGGCCGCGGATCAGGCGCTCCATGCTCACGCGAATGGCTTCGTTGTAGTCCATCATGCGGATATCAAGACCCGTCAGATCGTGCTCCTGGAGATAGACTTCGACCTTCTTCTGGAGCTCGCGGTCATGGGCGCGTTCCGGATCCAACCAAAATATTGCTGGGGTGTTCGACTGGCGGGCGCGGGTCACGGCCAGTTTGACCCAGTCACGAATAGGCGCGTCCTTGGTCTGGCAAGCGCGCCAGATATCACCTTTTTCCACCTCGTGTTGCATCAGGACTGTACCGTCCGCCAGCACGACGCGCATGGTGCCGTCGGCCGTCATCTCGAATGTCTTGTCGTGCGAGCCGTACTCTTCAGCTTTCTGCGCCATCAGGCCGACGTTCGGGACGCTACCCATCGTGGTCGGGTCGAACGCGCCGTTGGTTTTGCAGAAATTGATCATCTCCTGGTAGATGCGGGCGTAGGTGCTTTCCGGCATCACGGCTTTGGTGTCCTTGAGCTTGCCGTCCTTGCCCCACATTTGTCCGGAGCTGCGAATCATCGCCGGCATGGACGCATCGACGATTACGTCGCTCGGGATGTGCAGGTTGGTGATGCCTTTGACGGAGTCGACCATCGCCATTTCCGGGCGTCCTGCATAGCACGCGTGGATGTCATGCAGGATCTCTTCCTGCTGGGAATCAGGGAGAGACTTGATCTTGTCGTAGACGCTGCTCAAACCATTGTTCGGATTGACCCCCAGTTCCTTGAACAGCTCGCCGTACTTGTCGAACACGTCCTTGTAATAGACGCTCACGGCATGGCCGAACACGATTGGGTGGGAGATCTTCATCATCGTGGCCTTGACATGCAGCGACCACATCACGCCGGTTTCCTTGCAGTCCTGCAAGGTGTCTTCGAAGAATGCACGCAGTTTCTGGCAGCTCATGAACATGCCATCGAGAACTTCGCCTTGCTGCAGAGTGAGTTGCTTCTTGAGCTCCACTCCGCCGTCTTTGCCAACAAATTCGATGCGCACATCACCAGCGCTAGCCATGGTGATGGATTGCTCGCTGGAGAAGAAATCGCCGCCACGCATGTAGTCGGCATGCGACTGCGAAGCCTTGCTCCACTTGCCCATCGAGTGTGGATGCTTGCGGGCGAACGCCTTTACTGCTGCGGGCGCGCGGCGGTCGGAGTTGCCTTCGCGCAGTACCGGGTTCACCGCGCTACCGAGAACCTTGCTGTAACGTGAACGAGCGTCTTTCTCCGCTTCGGTCTGTGGATCTTCCGGGAAGTTGGGGATGTTGTAGCCGAGCGCCTGAAGTTCGGTAATGGCTGCCTTGAGCTGAGGAACGGAAGCGCTGATGTTCGGAAGCTTGACGATATTGGCGTCGGGCTGGTTGGTCAGCTCTGCGAGCTCGGCCAGGTCGTCAGCGACCGCCTTGTCTGCGTCCAACTGGTCGGCAAAGCTTGCAAGAATGCGCCCTGCAAGAGAGATGTCACGTGTTTCGACGGAGATGCCGGCGGAGGCGGCGAAGGCTTCTACAATAGGCAGAAGCGAGTAGGTGGCTAGCGCCGGGGCTTCGTCGGTGAAGGTATAGATAATCTTCGAGCGGGTGGACATGTAGAGTTGACTCTCTCTTGCTGAGCGTGCACAGAATCCAGAAATGCGCAGGTAAGCGCTCTGGCTACAGTTTGTCGAGCCAGTTTCGAGATTCGCCGCGATGATGTTGGATGCAGCACCACTAGAGTGTTGAGCGTTTGATCCGTCCGGCTGCGGTTGGCAGCTGGCGGTTTCAGGAGCAAGGATCTCGTTGGAGATCGGTTGGCCCCTCATGACTCGTTAGTCACCTAAGCAGTATATCACCGCGACCCGTTGTCAAAGAATGCCCAAGCCATAAGACGAATGAACATCTAGTTTCGGCCGATTCAGCTGGGTTACTCTTCGGAGATGACCACTGTTTAATGTTTAACCACAAAACGGAGTCCAGCATGGGATACCAAAAGATCCAGGTGCCTGCCAGCGGTGACAAAATCACCGTCAATGCCGATAACACCCTGAACGTTCCCAACAACCCCATCATTCCTTATATCGAGGGTGACGGGATCGGGGTCGATATCAGTCCGGTGATGATCAAGGTTGTCGACGCGGCCGTTGAAAAGGCCTACGGAGGCGAGCGCAAGATCGCCTGGATGGAAATCTATGCGGGCGAGAAGGCGACCCAGGTCTACGATCAGGACACATGGCTGCCGAAAGAAACCCTGGACGTCGTTCGTGATTACGTGGTGTCAATCAAGGGGCCGCTGACTACACCGGTCGGTGGTGGGATCCGCTCGTTGAACGTTGCTCTGCGTCAGGAGCTGGATCTCTACGTCTGCCAGCGCCCAGTTCGCTGGTTCACCGGTGTGCCTAGTCCAGTGAAAAAGCCTGCCGATGTGGACATGGTCATATTCCGGGAGAACTCGGAAGACATTTACGCGGGTGTCGAGTGGAAGGCCGGTTCACCGGAAGCGGAAAAAGTCATCAAATTCCTTACCGAGGAAATGGGTGTCAAGAAGATCCGTTTCACTGAGAACTGCGGCATTGGCATCAAGCCGGTTTCGCTCGAGGGCACCAAGCGTCTGGTTCGCAAGGCCCTGCAATATGCAGTGGATAACGATCGCAGCTCCGTGACGTTGGTGCACAAAGGCAACATCATGAAGTTCACCGAGGGTGCCTTCAAGGAGTGGGGCTACGAGGTGGCTCGCGATGAGTTCGGCGCCGAGTTGCTGGACGGCGGCCCTTGGATGCAGTTCAAGAACCCGAACACCGGTAAGAATATCGTCGTCAAGGACGCCATTGCTGATGCCATGTTGCAGCAGATCCTGCTGCGTCCGGCTGAGTATGACGTCATCGCTACGCTGAATCTGAATGGTGATTACCTGTCCGATGCGCTCGCGGCAGAAGTCGGTGGTATCGGTATTGCTCCGGGCGCCAATCTATCCGACACCGTGGCCATGTTCGAAGCCACCCACGGCACTGCCCCGAAATACGCCGGGCAGGACAAGGTCAATCCGGGCTCTCTCATCCTCTCCGCCGAGATGATGCTGCGCCACATGGGTTGGTTGGAAGCAGCGGATCTGATCATCAAATCGACCGAAAGCGCAATCGCTGCCAAGACAGTGACCTATGATTTCGAGCGTCTGATGGACGGCGCGAAGCTGATGTCCTGCTCGGAATTTGGCGACGCAATGATTTCCCACATGTAATTCGTGGGAGCAACACAAAAAGGCCGATCATCGATCGGCCTTTTTGCTGCCTGGAATCAGGCGTCTACGGTAGCGCTCTGTGAGACAGGCGCCACTGTTTCCACAGCGCTTTGCAGCGATTGAATATTGGTTGCGTGCAGGCCCTTGGGACCTTGCAGAATATCAAACATGACCGCTTGCCCAGCTTTCAGAGTTCTGTACCCTTCCATCTGAATGGCAGAGTAGTGGGCGAACAGGTCCTCATCGCCGCCGTCTGCTACGATAAATCCATAGCCCTTGGCGTTGTTGAACCACTTGACCTTACCGCTTAGCATGCTGTTATCCCTCTGCAAAGGAGTCCATCACTGGAGTAACATCCATTTCATTCCGCGCTGATGCAGCTCATGGTCCACACGCGCAGCCCGTTGCCGTTGTGGCACATACTGTTTGTATCATCGTTTTGCCGATAGTCAAGGCGACTCGTCAGGTGGCTGTGAAGCCCTTCCAATTACCCGGCCTCGGCGCCCCGATCTAGAACTGTTATACGCATGCGTGCATCTCCAAAGATTCGACTAATATTCAATCAGGATCGCCCCAAGCCCTTGGACGACGACTCTTCCGGCTTGGCAGTCGAAGAAGCCAAGCCGCAACTGAAGGCACCACCGATGTTCAAAGTTGTCATGTTTAATGATGACTACACGCCGATGGATTTCGTCGTGGAGGTGCTTGAGGGAATTTTCAATCACAATCGGGAGCTCGCCACCAAGATTATGCTGGCGGTTCATACCGAAGGGCGGGCCGTCTGTGGCGTCTATACACGGGACGTTGCGGAAACCAAAGCGATGCAGGTCAATCAATATGCAAGGGAATGCCAGCACCCGTTGCTTTGTGAGATCGAGAAGGACGGTTAAACCCGACTGCTGGGTAAGAGGTGAAAGCTATGTTGAACCGTGAGCTCGAAGTCACTCTGAATTTGGCGTTCAAGGAGGCTCGTACCAAGCGTCATGAATTCATGACGGTTGAGCATCTCCTGTTAGCCCTGCTGGACAATGAAGCCGCCGCAACGGTCTTGCGGGCCTGCGGCGCCGGCCTCGATAAATTGCGGCACGACCTGCAGGAATTCATCGACTCCACTACGCCGCTGATTCCCCAGCATGACGAAGAGCGTGAGACCCAGCCAACCTTGGGCTTCCAGCGCGTGCTTCAGCGTGCTGTGTTTCATGTGCAAAGCTCCGGCAAGCGTGAAGTGACTGGCGCGAATGTCTTGGTTGCGATCTTCAGCGAGCAGGAAAGCCAGGCGGTATTTCTGCTCAAACAGCAGAACATCGCCCGCATCGATGTCGTCAATTACATCGCTCATGGAATCTCAAAGGTTCCTGGGAATAGCGGTAATCCAGAAAGCGATTCGGAGATGCAAGACGAGGAGGGGGGGGACTCTGCTGCCTCGGGTAATCCGCTCGATGCCTATGCAAGCAATCTCAACGACTTGGCTCGTCAGGGGCGTATCGATCCGCTGGTCGGGCGTGAACACGAGGTCGAGCGAGTCGCTCAGATTCTGGCTCGTCGGCGCAAGAATAATCCGTTATTGGTGGGTGAGGCTGGGGTCGGCAAGACCGCTATTGCCGAGGGGCTGGCAAAGCGCATCGTCGATAATCAAGTCCCTGACCTGCTCGCCAGCAGTGTCGTCTATTCCCTCGATCTTGGCGCTTTGCTGGCCGGCACAAAATATCGTGGCGATTTCGAAAAGCGCTTCAAGGCGCTATTGAACGAGCTGCGCAAGCGGCCCCAGGCGGTCCTGTTCATTGACGAGATCCACACGATTATCGGCGCTGGCGCTGCGTCTGGCGGCGTGATGGATGCGTCCAATCTACTTAAGCCGCTCCTGTCCTCAGGAGAGATTCGCTGCATTGGATCGACCACGTTCCAGGAGTTTCGCGGGATCTTCGAAAAGGATCGGGCGCTGGCTCGACGCTTCCAGAAGGTTGACGTCTCCGAGCCGTCCGTTGAGGACACCATTGGTATTCTGCGTGGCCTAAAGGGGCGCTTCGAGCAGCATCATGGCATCGAGTACAGTGATGAGTCGCTTCGTGCAGCTGCTGAGCTGGCCTCGCGCTATATCAATGATCGGCATATGCCGGACAAGGCGATAGATGTCATTGACGAGGCGGGGGCGTTCCAGCGTCTGCAGCCGGAGGACAAGCGCGCCGCTCGGATCGATGTCGAACAGGTTGAAGACATCGTTGCCAAAATCGCGCGGATTCCGCCTAAGCATGTCAGCACGTCGGACAAGGAGTTGCTGCGCAATCTGCAGCGCGACTTGAAATTGACTGTGTTCGGTCAGGACGATGCGATTGATTCGCTGGCTACTGCCATCAAACTGTCCCGGGCAGGGCTCAAAGCGCCTGACAAGCCTGTGGGCTCGTTCCTTTTTGCAGGCCCTACCGGTGTCGGCAAGACGGAGGCGGCTCGTCAGTTGGCTCGGGCGCTGGGCGTCGAGCTGGTGCGCTTCGACATGTCCGAGTACATGGAGCGTCATACCGTGTCGCGTTTGATCGGTGCGCCGCCAGGCTATGTTGGCTTCGATCAGGGTGGATTGTTAACCGAGGCGATCACCAAACAACCGCATTGCGTGCTCTTGCTCGACGAAATCGAAAAGGCGCATCCAGAGGTGTTCAATCTGTTGTTGCAGGTGATGGATCACGGGACGCTGACGGACAATAACGGCCGCAAGGCGGATTTCCGTAACGTCATTTTGATCATGACCACCAATGCAGGGGCAGAGACCGCGGCGCGCGCTTCGATTGGTTTCACCCATCAGGACCATGCATCGGACGCGATGGAAGTTATCAAGAAGAGCTTCACGCCCGAGTTTCGTAACCGCCTGGATACCATCATCCAGTTCGGTCGTCTGAGTCACGAGGTCATCAAGAGCATCGTCGATAAGTTTCTCATTGAGCTACAGGCACAGCTCGAGGATAAACATGTCACGCTCGAGGTGTCGGATGCGGCGCGTGGCTGGCTGGCTGAGCGTGGTTATGATCCCCAGATGGGCGCGCGGCCGATGGCTCGTTTGATTCAGGATAAAATCAAGCGTCCGTTGGCCGAGGAAATACTCTTTGGTGAATTGGCCGAACATGGAGGCGTGGTGCACATCGATATTCGTGATGGCGAACCGTTCTTCGACTTCGAAACCTCGGCCGAGTTGGCTTAGAACCTGTCACTGCGCTGTAACAGAAACGCCCGGCGATGCCGGGCGTTTTCTTGTGATCATCTGGTCTGAGCGATGGCAAAGTCTTTAGCCGTCGGTGAATATGACAAGCGTCCGGCTAGGCCTGAATACTAACTCCGCAGAAACAAAAAGCCCGGTCATTACCGGGCATTCATTCTCGCGACCTGTTAGCGGGCGCGGTAAGTGATGCGACCTTTGCTCAAGTCATACGGCGTCAGTTCTACGCGAACCTTGTCGCCGGTAAGAATCCGGATGTAGTTCTTGCGCATCTTTCCAGAGATGTGCGCAGTAACGACGTGCCCATTTTCCAACTCCACACGAAACATGGTGTTGGGCAGGGTGTCGACGACAGTACCTTCCATTTCGAAGCTGTCTTCTTTCGACATTCAGTAGAGCCCTCGGTGTTCAATGATTGACCCGGTGCGAAGAATGCCCGGGTAAAAGCGGCAAGTATTGTGCCTGAAAGGGCTCCGAGAGCCAAGGGCTCAACTCAGAGTTATCCAGCGCTGGTTAACCAGCAGTTCGATAGGGCGATATTCGGTCTTGTAGCTCATCTTGCGGCAGTTCTTGATCCAATAGCCTAGATAGACTGCCTTCAGGCCGAGCCGTGCCGCCTCGCCGACCTGCCAGAGAATTGCGAAGCGACCAAGGCTGCGGCGCTCCTCGCTTGGGTCGTAGAAGGTGTAAACCGCAGACAGGCCGTTGGGCAGCACATCGGTCACTGCGAGGGCGAGCAGGCGACCGTCCAGGCGGAACTCGTAAAAGCGAGAGAAGGGTAGATCACGAACCAGAAAGGTATGGAACTGATCTCGGCTCGGCGGATACATGTCGCCGTCAGCGTGACGTCGCTCGATGTAGCTGGCGTAGAGCGAGTAGTACTCTTCGGTGAATGAAGGCCGAACATTGGTAACGATCAGGTCCGCGTTGCGCTTGAGAATACGCCTCTGCTGGCGATTGAGCTGTAGTCCTTCGGCAGATATGCGAGCAGGAATGCAGGCGGTGCAGCGCTGGCAATGGGGGCGGTAAAGATGATCGCCGCTGCGGCGGAACCCCATTTCCGAGAGTTCTGCATACACCTGTACGTCCATCGGCTGACTGGGGTCGAGGAAGAGCGTAGTAGCCTGCTCGTCGGGCAGATAACTGCACGCGTGGGGCTGGGTAGCATAGAACTTGAGACGAGCCAGTGAAGTCATGGTCAGCTCTCGAAAATCTTAAAGTCAGTGTAGGTCAGCTTGGCTTCGTGGACTAGGTCTCCCATCGGGCGGAACTGGGGTCGTCCAGGTATCTGGCGAGCATCTCGGCGAAGGTTTGGCGGGCGATGGTTCGCGCACCGAAACTGGCCAAGTGCTGTGTCGGCATCTGGCAGTCAATCAATTTGAAGCCCCAGCCTCGGAGACGTTCCACTAATGTCACGAACCCCACCTTGGATGCATCAGTCGTGCGGCTGAACATTGATTCGCCGAAGAATAGTCGACCCATGGCCAGGCCATAGAGGCCTCCGACCAGCCGTTCGTCTTGCCAGACTTCGACCGAGTGCGCGATGCCGAGCTGATGCAGTTTTTCGTAGGCTTCCTGCATCGGTGTCGTGATCCAGGTCCCGTCAGCGTAACTGCGCGGGCCGGCGCAGCCCTCGATCACGTCTCGGAAGGCGCGATCGAAAGTGATGTCGAACGCCCCTTGGCGTAGTTTCTTGCGCAAGCTGCGTGAGACGTGCAGCTCCTCTGGAAACAGCACCGTGCGAGGGTCGGGCGACCACCAGAGCAACGGTTGTCCGTCCTGATACCAGGGGAAGCACCCATGCCGGTAGGCTGCCAGTAAACGCTCTGGCGATAAGTCGCCTCCCGCGGCGAGTAGCCCGTTGGGGTCACGCATGGCCTTTTCTAGCGGGGGGAACGACAGGTCGTCGCGCTGCAACCAGGTCAGCATATCGATACGTCACGAGGGGCGGATGTGGACATCCGCCCTGAGGGCTGGTTATTGATCCAGATACTTTTCGGCATCGAGTGCGGCCATGCAGCCGGCGCCGGCGGAGGTAATCGCCTGACGATACACATGATCGGCCACGTCGCCCGCTGCGAATACGCCTGGAATAGTTGTGCAGGTAGCATCGCCTTCGCTGCCCCCTTTGATCTTGAGGTAGCCGTCTTTCATTTCAAGCTGGCCTTCGAACAGATCGGTGTTGGGCTTGTGACCGATAGCAATGAATACGCCCGACAGGTCAAGTTTCTGTTCTTCTCCCGACAGGGTACTCTTCAGTCGCACGCCGGTGACGCCGCTGGCATCGCCCAGTACTTCTTCCAGTGTGTGGTTCCAATGGAGGTGAATGTTGCCATTAGCGGCTTTCTCCATGATCTTGTCCTGCAGAATCTTTTCAGAGCGCAGCTTGTCGCGACGATGGATCAGATGTACTTCTTTGGCGATGTTGGATAGATAAAGCGCTTCCTCGACGGCCGTGTTGCCGCCACCGATCACTGCAACCACCTGGTTGCGGTAGAAGAATCCATCACAGGTAGCGCAGGCTGACACGCCGCGCCCCGCGAATGCTTCTTCCGATGGCAGTCCAAGATACTGAGCCGAAGCCCCTGTCGCGATAATCAGCGCATCGCAGCTGTATGTAGCGCTATCGCCTTTGAGAACGAAAGGACGCTGTTGCAGTTCGGCGGTATGGATGTGGTCGAACACTACTTCGGTGTCGAAGCGCTCTGCGTGTTTTTGCATCCGTTCCATGAGCGCCGGGCCAGTGAGTCCTTCGACATCACCGGGCCAGTTGTCCACTTCGGTGGTGGTCGTGAGCTGGCCGCCGGGCTGGATGCCGGTGATCATGACAGGCTTCAGATTGGCACGGGCGGCATATACCGCGGCGGTATAACCGGCCGGGCCCGAGCCGAGGATGATCAGACGTGAATGCTTGACTTCATTCATAAAAAGCCCTCATAAGCCTTTGTTGCGAATAGAGAAGCGTGCTCCAGTCGAGCCGCGCTGAAAAAACTGGCGTTTATGCTACACCGAAGCATCGAGAAAAGCCCAAGCCGGCGCGGAACCGGCATGCCATCGAATCGACAAACCCGTACAATGTCCAATTATCTGGCTGAATACGGTTCATAGAGCGCGCCGCAGGCGCAGGAAATAAAGCGTTTTGAAGAATACCTCCTCTACCGCGCCGGCTTCCGTCTGGCGGCAACAGTTGCATTACCGTCTCAAAGAGGGCGCTTTGATTGCGCTTGGCGCTCTGTGCGCGTACCTCTGGATGGCATTGCTCACCTACGATCCGGCCGATCCCGGCTGGACTCACACCAGCAACGTCCAGCAAGTCCAGAACGCCGCTGGTCGCGCCGGGGCCTGGTTCGCCGATGTCCTGTTCATGGCGCTCGGCTATTTTGCGTTCCTGTTTCCGTTGCTGCTGGGGATCAAGACCTGGCAGGTGTTTCGTGCGCGTCATCAACCCTGGGCCTGGAACGGCTGGCTGTTTTCCTGGCGGCTGATCGGGCTCGTGTTCCTGATCCTTTCGGGCTCTGCGCTGGCCTATATCCATTTCCAGTTCGCCAATAATCTGCCTGCTTCGGCAGGAGGAGCATTGGGCGAAAGTCTCGGTCAGCTCGCCGAGGCGGCGCTCAATGTTCAGGGCAGCACCTTGTTGCTGCTGGCTTTCTTCCTGTTCGGCCTGACGGTTTTCACCGACCTGTCCTGGTTCAAAGTAATGGACCTGACTGGCAAGATCACGCTCGACCTGATCGAACTGATCCAGAGCCTCTTCAGCCGTTGGTGGTCTGCTCGAAACGAGCGCAAGCAGCTCGTCGCGCAACTGCGTGAGGCTGATGATGTAGTCAACGAAGTGGCCGGTTCGCTCTCCGATCAGCGTGAGCGCGCCAGGGTGAAGGAGCGCTTGCTCGAGCGTGAGGAGTCGCTGAGCAAGCACATGAGCGAGCGGGAAAAACGCCCAGCGCCGGTTATCCCGCCCGTCGCACCGCCGAAGCCTGTTGAGCAAAGTAAGCGCGTCTTGAAGGAAAAACAGGCCAACCTCTTTGTCGACCCGCTTATCGAGGGCAGTGTCCCGCCGCTATCGCTGCTGGATGTCGCTGAAAAGCAGCAGAAGCAGTACTCGCCTGAGTCGCTGGAAGCCATGTCGCGGTTGCTGGAAATCAAGCTGAAGGAGTTCGGTGTCGAGGTCATTGTCGAGTCGGTCCACCCGGGTCCGGTCATCACTCGCTTCGAAATCCAGCCGGCGGCTGGCGTCAAGGTCAGCCGGATCTCCAACCTGGCCAAGGATCTGGCGCGCTCTCTGGCTGTGATCAGCGTGCGCGTGGTCGAAGTGATTCCCGGCAAGACCACCGTGGGCATCGAGATCCCCAACGAAGATCGTCAAATCGTGCGGTTCTCAGAAGTGCTGTCGTCCGCGCCATACGACGACGCCAAGTCGCCGGTCACCATTGCGCTCGGCCACGACATCGGAGGCAAGCCGGTGATCGCCGATCTAGCGAAAATGCCTCACCTGCTGGTTGCTGGTACCACCGGTTCGGGTAAATCGGTCGGGGTGAATGCGATGATCCTGTCGATTCTGTTCAAATCCACGCCTGAAGATGCGCGGTTGATCATGATCGACCCGAAGATGCTCGAATTGTCGATCTACGAAGGCATCCCGCATCTGCTGTGCCCGGTGGTGACCGACATGAAGGAGGCGGCTAACGCGCTGCGTTGGAGCGTCGCCGAGATGGAACGTCGCTACAAACTGATGGCAGCCATGGGCGTACGTAACCTGGCGGGCTTCAATCGCAAGGTGAAAGAAGCGGAGGAGGCCGGTACGCCGCTCACCGATCCGCTGTATCGCCGCGAGAGCATGGAAGATGAAGCGCCGTTGTTGAAGAAGCTGCCGACCATCGTCGTGGTGGTGGATGAATTCGCCGACATGATGATGATCGTCGGCAAGAAGGTCGAAGAACTGATCGCGCGTATCGCACAGAAGGCCCGGGCCGCGGGTATTCATTTGATCCTCGCGACCCAGCGCCCCTCGGTGGATGTGATCACCGGTCTGATCAAGGCCAACATCCCGACGCGCATGGCATTCCAGGTGTCGAGCAAGATCGACTCACGCACCATCCTTGACCAGGGCGGCGCCGAACAACTGCTGGGCCATGGCGACATGCTTTATCTGCCGCCGGGTACCGGTCTGCCGATTCGGGTGCACGGCGCCTTTGTTTCCGACGACGAGGTGCATCGCGTCGTCGAGGCCTGGAAAGCGCGTGGCGCGCCCGACTACATCGAAGAAATTCTGGTGGGCGTCGAGGAGTCGGGCAGCGGTTTCGATAGCTCAGGCGGTGACGGTGGAAGCGGCGAGGGTAGCGAGGAAGATCCGCTCTACGACGAGGCCGTGCGCTTCGTTACCGAAAGCCGTCGCGCATCGATTTCGGCCGTGCAGCGCAAGCTCAAGATCGGCTACAACCGCGCCGCTCGTATGATCGAAGCCATGGAAATGGCGGGCGTCGTCACCTCTATGAATACCAATGGCTCGCGCGAAGTGCTCGCGCCGCCTCCCACCCGCGACTAGTCGCACCGAGGGCCTCATGCAATTGATTCGCGTGTTGTTTGCATCCGCTCTGCTGTTTACCCTGGTCCCGGCTCAGGCTGACCAATCCGCCTCCGTGCAGCGCCTGACCGGCTTGCTGCAGCAGGCTGAAACCCTGACCGGGCGCTTTTCCCAACTGTCTCTCGACGGCACCGGTACCCAGCTTCAGGAAACGTCCGGCGAGATGGCCCTGAAGCGGCCTGGTCAGTTCCGCTGGCACACCGACGAGCCGATGGAGCAGTTGCTCATCTCCAATGGCAAGAAGGTCTGGTTGTACGATCCGGACCTCGAGCAGGTGACCATCCAGACACTGGATCAGCGTCTGACTCACACGCCGGCCTTGCTGCTTTCTGGCGATGTGTCGGCCATCAGCGAGAATTTCGACGTTTCGCATCAGGAAGCGGGCGAGGTGGTGGATTTCACGCTCAAACCCAAGGCCAAGGACACTCTGTTCGATACCCTGCGCCTGTCATTCCGCGGCAACGTGATCAATGACATGCAAATGGTCGATGGTGTCGGCCAGCGCACCAATATCCTGTTTCAAGGCGTCAAGCTGAATCAGCCGCTCAAGGCAGATCTGTTCACCTTCGACATTCCCAAGGGAACCGACGTCATCTCCGAGTGACCCGCGTCCGTACGTCCGCCAACCGATACGGCCTGCGCTCCCCGCGGGCCGTTTGCATGAGAGGTACCCGCCCGCGATGGACCTGTTCAGTCGCGATCCTATCGCCCAACCGCTAGCTGCACGTCTGCGCGCTGCCAGCCTCGACGAGTATGTCGGGCAGGAACATCTGCTGGCGCGTGGCAAGCCGTTGCGTGAGGCGCTGGAGCAGGGTGCGCTGCATTCAATGGTGTTCTGGGGGCCGCCCGGGGTCGGCAAGACGACCTTGGCACGTTTGCTGGCCAAGGTCTCCGATGCCCACTTCGAGACCGTCTCGGCGGTGCTGGCAGGCGTCAAGGAAATCCGCCAGGCGGTGGAGATCGCCAAACAGCAGGCGGCGCAGTCCGGCCGGCGCACCATCCTCTTCGTCGACGAGGTGCACCGCTTCAACAAATCGCAGCAGGATGCCTTTCTTCCATATGTGGAAGACGGCACGCTGATTTTCATCGGTGCCACCACCGAGAACCCTTCGTTCGAACTGAACAACGCCCTGCTATCCAGGGCTCGCGTGTACGTGCTCAAGAGCCTCGATGAGGCTGCTCTGCGACGATTGGTTACGCGCGCCTTGACCGAGCCGAAAGGCCTGGGGGATATGCACCTCAGCTTGCCCGAGGACAGTTTTCAGGTGCTCATGGCCGCGGCTGACGGCGATGGCCGCCGACTGTTGAACCTGTTGGAAAACGCCTCGGATCTGGCTGAAGAGGGCGGCGAGATCAGCGTCGAGTTGCTGCAGGATCTGTTGGGCGATAGCCGCAGGCGCTTCGACAAGGGCGGCGAGGCCTTCTACGACCAGATCTCGGCGCTGCACAAATCCGTTCGCGGTTCCAACCCGGACGCCGCACTGTACTGGTTCGCGCGAATGATCGATGGTGGTTGCGACCCGCTCTATATCGCGCGCCGGGTGGTGCGAATGGCCAGCGAGGAGGTCGGCAATGCCGATCCGCGCGCGATGGGGCTGTGCTTGTCCGCCTGGGATGTTCAGGAGCGCCTGGGCAGTCCGGAAGGCGAGCTGGCGGTTGCGCAGGCGATTGTCTATCTGGCCTGCGCGCCGAAGAGCAACGCTGTTTACATGGCCTACAAGGCGGCGATGCGCGATGTCGCTGAAAACGGCTCGCAGGACGTTCCTCTGCATTTGCGTAATGCGCCGACCCGGCTGATGAAGGAGTTGGGTTACGGCAATGAATACCGCTACGCCCATGACGAGCCCGATGCCTACGCTGCGGGCGAAGACTATTTTCCGGACGCGATGGTGCCGCGTCAGTACTATCAGCCGGTGCCACGCGGGCTGGAGAGCAAGATTCGCGACAAGCTCGAGCATCTGGCACGGCTCGATCGGGAAAGCCCGCGACAACGGAGAAAAACATGATTCGGATGGTGCTGGCAGTGGTAACCGGTGGCGTGGTCGGTACGCTGATCCGTTTCGGCGTCGCGACTTGGGTATCGGCCCATTGGCCCCGGCATTTCTATGTGGCAACGCTGGCAGTCAACCTGCTCGGCTGTCTGCTGATTGGTTACCTGTATGCGTTTTTTCTGGCGCGCCCGGACATTTCCCCGGAGCTGCGGGGCGGCCTCATCATCGGTTTTCTCGGTGCCCTGACGACGTTTTCCAGCTTTTCCCTCGACGGGTTGCGCCTGCTCGAGAGCGGCCAGCTTGCGACGGCTTTCGGCTATATCGGCGCCAGCGTGCTCGGGGGGCTGCTGGCCGCCTGGGCTGGCCTGGCGCTCGCCAGGTTATGAACCTTGCCGCGATGACAGTAAACTCCGTTTCCTCTCCGCCTTTCCTCAAAGCTTTCACAGACGAGACTCACCATGCTTGATTCGAAACTGGTACGCACACAGCTGCAGGACGTCGCCGATCGCTTGGCTACCCGCGGCTACCAGCTGGATGTGGCGCGTATCGAGGCGCTGGAAGCACAGCGCAAGACCGTACAGACCCGCACCGAGCAACTGCAAGCCGAGCGCAACGCCCGTTCCAAGTCGATTGGCCAGGCCAAACAGCGCGGTGAAGACATCGCGCCGCTGCTCGCCGACGTGGATCGCATGGGATCTGAACTGGAAGCCGGCAAGGTCGAGCTGGATGGCATTCAGTCCGACCTGGATCAGCTGATGCTGAGCCTGCCGAACTTGCCCCACGAATCGGTCCCGGTGGGCAAGGACGAAGACGACAACGTCGAAGTGCGCCGCTGGGGCACGCCGAAGGCATTCGAGTTCGAGGTCAAGGATCACGTGGCCCTGGGCGAGCAGCATGGCTGGCTGGATTTCGAAACCGCCGCCAAGCTGTCAGGTGCCCGTTTCGCCCTGATGCGCGGCCCAATTGCCCGTCTGCATCGGGCGTTGGCGCAGTTCATGCTCGACTTGCACACCCGTGAGCATGGCTATGAAGAGGCCTATACACCCTATCTGGTTCAGGCGCCCGCGTTGCAAGGTACTGGCCAGTTGCCAAAATTCGAGGAGGATCTGTTCAAGATCAGCCGTGAGAACGAGGCTGACCTTTATTTGATCCCGACTGCCGAGGTGTCGCTGACTAACATCGTCGCCGGTGAGATTCTCGATGCCAAGCAGTTGCCGTTGAAGTTCGTCGCGCATACGCCATGCTTCCGTAGCGAAGCTGGTGCATCCGGTCGCGATACCCGTGGCATGATCCGTCAACATCAGTTCGACAAGGTCGAGATGGTGCAGATCGTCGAACCGAGCGAGTCATTCGAGGCGCTCGAGAGCCTCACGGCCAATGCCGAAAAAGTCTTGCAACTATTAGGCTTGCCGTATCGAGTGCTTGCGTTGTGCACAGGCGATATGGGCTTCGGTGCGACCAAGACCTACGATCTGGAGGTCTGGGTTCCGAGCCAGGACAAGTACCGCGAGATTTCCTCCTGCTCCAACTGTGGCGATTTCCAGGCTCGTCGTATGCAAGCGCGCTTCCGTAATCCAGAAACCGGTAAGCCCGAGCTGGTGCATACGCTCAATGGCTCCGGCCTGGCGGTAGGACGCACACTGGTCGCGGTGCTGGAAAACTACCAACAGGCGGACGGTAGCATTCAGGTACCCGATGTGCTGAAGCCCTACATGAACGGTATCGAGGTCATCGGCTGATAGCGTCCGATGGGTACTTGGTGATGGTGGAGCCGGCGCGGTGAGTTGCCGCTCCACGGGCTGGTACTTGGCACTATCCTGACTTCTTGATAGCCGACAAGGGCCGTCTCCCGCGCAATGGTTGAGATGGACCAACTTTTCTCACCAGGACTCGCTGATGGATTTTCTGCCGCTGTTCCACAATCTCAAAGGTCGCGCGGTGCTGGTCATCGGTGGCGGTGAAATCGCCCTGCGCAAGGCCCGCCTGTTATCCGAAGCCGGTGCGGTGCTGCGTGTCGTGGCGCCAGAGATTGAGCCGCAGTTGACTGACTTGGTCGATCGGAGCGGTGGGCAGTCGTGTCTGCGCGGTTATGACCGCGACGACCTTGCTGGATGCGTGCTGGCGATCGCTGCCACCGATGACGAGCCGCTGAATGCACAGGTGTCGCACGACGCCAAAGCGCTCGGTATACCGGTGAATGTGGTGGATTCTCCTGAGCTGTGCACGGTCATCTTTCCCGCGATCGTCGATCGCTCGCCGCTGATGATTGCCGTATCCAGCGGCGGTGATGCCCCGGTTCTGGCGCGTCTGATGCGGGCGCGAATCGAAACCTGGGTGCCTGCGGTGTACGGTCAATTGGCTGGCCTGGCGAAGAAGTTTCGCAGTCAGGTCAAGGCTGCATTGCCGAATGTGCAGCAACGGCGGGTGTTCTGGGAAGAGGTCTTCCAAGGCACCATTGCCGAGCGGGCAATGGCGGGACAGCCGCACGAGGCCGAGCGACTGCTGGAGGAAAAGCTTTCCGGCGCAGCGCCCAAAAGCCTCGGCGAGGTGTATCTGGTCGGCGCGGGTCCTGGCGACCCGGATCTACTGACATTTCGTGCGCTGCGGTTGATGCAGCAAGCCGACGTTGTGCTCTATGACCGGCTGGTAGCGCCGGCCATCCTCGATCTGTGTCGTCGCGATGCTGATCGGATCTACGTCGGTAAACAGCGTGCCGAGCATGCCGTCCCTCAAGAGCAGATCAACCAATTGCTGGTGACGCTGGCCCGGCAGGGCAAGCGAGTGTTGCGCCTGAAGGGTGGCGATCCGTTCATTTTCGGTCGGGGTGGCGAGGAGATCGAAGAGCTGGCGGCTCACGATATCCCGTTTCAGGTCGTTCCCGGTATCACGGCCGCCAGTGGCTGTGCTGCCTACGCCGGTATCCCACTGACCCACCGTGACCATGCGCAGTCAGTGCGTTTCGTCACCGGTCATCTGAAGGACGGCAGCTGCGATCTGCCCTGGCCGGAACTGGTGGCGCCCAGCCAGACCTTGGTGTTCTACATGGGCTTGGTCGGACTGCCGGTGATCTGCCAGCAACTGATCGCTCATGGGCGCGCCGCCGCTACCCCCGTCGCGTTGATCCAGCAGGGCACTACCAGCCATCAACGCGTGTTTACCGGCACGTTGGCCAATCTGGCCGCGCGGGTCGCAAGCGAGCAGGTTCAAGCCCCGACGCTGATTATTGTCGGCGAGGTGGTGCAGCTCCGGGAAAAGCTCGCCTGGTTCGAAGGGGCCGGCACCGCATCCGAATAGACGCGGCGCTCGTGCGCTACGAATCCAGAGCAGATGCTGCGGCCGCGCGCTGTGCTCAGCGCGACCAGATGCCTTTACCCGGCAACCGGTCGCGATCATGCGCACGGCCCAATGCCAGCTGCGGTCCCTTGGGGATGATGCCGTTAGCATTGATATGACGGTGGCTCGCGTAGTAATGGCTCTTGATATGGGTGAAGTCGACGGTTTCGGCGATCCCAGGCCATTGGTACAGCTCCCGCAGCCAGTTCGACAGGTTTGGGTAGTCCTCGATCCGCCGTAGATTGCATTTGAAATGGCCATGGTAGACAGCGTCGAAGCGGACCATTGTGGTGAATAGGCGCCAGTCCGCCTCGGTCAGGTATTCGCCGGTCAGGTAGCGCTGTTCACCGAGGCGTTGCTCGAGCCAGTCGAGCTCGTTGAACAGCTCATCGAATGCGGTTTCGTAGGCCTTCTGCGTGGAGGCGAATCCGGCGCGATAAACGCCATTGTTGACTCGCGGATAGATCCGCTCGTTGAGCATGTCGATCTCGGCGCGTAGCGGTTCGGGGCAGAGGTCGAGCGTCGATCCGGTCAACTCGTCGAAGGCACTATTGAAGATGCGGATCAGCTCGGCGGACTCGTTGTTGACGATGCGTTGCTGCTGGCGGTCCCAGAGCACCGGTACGGTGACGCGGCCGGTGTAGTTATCGTCATCGCGCGTGTAGCGCTGATGCAGGTACTGATAGCCATCCAACGTGTCACCGGTCGAGCCGGTGTGTCTGTCGAAGGTCCAGCCATGCTCGGCCATCAGCCAGCTGACGACAGAAACATCGATCAACTGATCGAGCTGCTTGAGTTTGCGATAGATCAGGGTGCGATGTGCCCAGGGGCAGGCGAGAGAAACATAGAGGTGATAGCGCCCGGCTTCAGCCTTTACTGCAGGCTGACCCGTTGGGCCGGGCGAGCCGTCCGCAGTCACCCAGTCGCGTCGTTGCGCCTGTTCTCGCTGGAATTCGCCATCACGGCTGTTTTCGTACCAACGGTCCTGCCACTGCCCATCGACCAAGAGCCCCATGTTCTGCCTCCTCAGACTTTCAGATTAGGGGTCAGTCTATGGAGGATAGTTCGATGGATGGGTCACAATCCCCGGCCATACGCATCGTTCAAACCGATAGGTTGCGTTGCTCCCAGTACTGTCGCGCCTGGATAAATGCGCTCTCGCGCGATTGGCCGAGCCCGCGCAACGCCAGGGCCATCGTCGCCACCACCGCCAGTTCGCCATAGGCATCTTCGGCGGCGCCCCGCCAGACGGCGAGCAAATGCTGCGGATCGAGTTGCGCCGGTTTGACGTGACGTTGTGGCGAAAGCGCCGGCCAATCCTCGTCCCAGGACTCTCCTGCCTGAGTGCCGTACAGGTGCGCCACGCCGTCCGGGTTGATCTCGATCTCGCCGCCTTCACCCTTGATAACGATAGCCGTGTCACCCAGTAAACGGCTGGCTTCGCGGTGATTGCCCTGGTAACCGGGGTGGAAAATACTCTGCAGGCCGCAACGGGCACCGAGCGGATTGAGGATGCGCGCCAGCGAGTGGATGGGCGAGCGCAGGCCTAGGATATTGCGTTGATCGATCATCCGCTGCAGGCCCGGCATCCAGGCCCCGAGCGGCGCGAACGCGAGGTTGGCACGGCCCAGAGCGACGGCGACGCTGTTCCAGTCTTCGCAGCGGGTGATTCCGAGCAGATCGAGTTGCTGCTCGCTATACAGTCGGCCAGCCGTATGAGCGCCACCACCGTGCATGAGGATGCGAATGCCGTTGTGCGCCAGGCACTTGGCTGCGAGCAGGTACCAAGGCAAATGACGTTTCTTGCCGGCATAGGTCGGCCAGTCGAGATCGACGGCGATGGCAGGTGCGTGCAGCCGGTCGCGCACGGCCTCGGTGAAGCCGGCAAGCTCTTCGGCGCTTTCTTCCTTGTGCCGCAGCAGCATCAGGAAAGCACCGAGCTGCGTGTCCTCGACCTTGCCATCGAGCAGCATGCCCATGGCTTCGCGCGCTTCTTCTCGGGTGAGATCGCGGGCGCCGCGCTTGCCTTTGCCCAGGATCCGGACGAAGACGGCAAAGGGGTGTTCAGGCGGGGTGACGAGGCTCATATGCAATTGCTCGGTTTCGGCAATCCCGCCAGCTTTGCGGCGAGTTTGGCGGGGGTGCCTTTGAATAGACGGTTCAGGTGCATGCTGTTGCCCTTTTCAGGGCCGAGCTTCAGCGCGGTGTACTTGATCAATGGGCGCGTTGCCGGGGCTAGCTGAAACTCACGGTAGAACTCGCGGAGCAGGTGCAGAATTTCCCAGTGTTCGGTTTCAAGACTGAGGCCTTCAGCCTCGGCCAGCGCCGTGGCGACCGGTTCGCTCCAATCCTCGAGATTGACCAGGAAGCCCTCCTGGTCCACGGCAATGCCCACGCCGTTGACATTCAACCCACTCATAGCCAGGCGTTCGTCCGTGCGTATCGACAGCACAGCTCGACGAAGCCCGTATAGTCGACTTGCTGCAAGCGTTCGGGCAGATCTTCGAGGCCGCGTGCGGATACATCTTCCTCCAGCGCGAACAGGCCAATGCCGTCCGGCATCAATTCCAGCGCCTGGCGTTGTGCAGTCGACGTTTGCAGTGCATAGACCGCATCGCCGCTCAGCAGCAAGGCGTCGCCGGCCCCCAGAAGGTGCAGACAGCTGACCAGACGGCCATCGGCGAAGGGGGAGTGGGAAAGCAGATGCAAAGTGCTCATCAAAGGGTGATCACGTGGTCGTAGCGGTTGATAAGAATATTGAGGCCGGCATCGTCGAGCACCTCGATCGGCAGCGGCACGGCGGTTTCGTCAAGCCCTCGCTCGTCCAGGCTGCGTTTGGCTACAAACAGCGAATCGACACCAAACATCGGGAGGGCCTGCAGATTGGCCGTCAGGTCCTTTTGCTGCAGATGCGCCGGTTGCTGCGCGGGGGCTAACTGGAACACGCCGTCATCGAGAAAAAGCAACCCAAGCGGAAGCTCGAAGGCGCCACCGGCCAGCACGATGTCCAATGCCTCGCGAGCCGTTGGGCCGGACCATGGAGATTGACGGGTAATGATCAGCATCGAGCGGGCCATCAATGCCCTCCGAAGCAGACGAGGCGGTCGGCATGCTGACTGGCTTCATGGAGTTGCCCCAAACCGGACAGCTCCCAGCCAGACCCAAGATTCGCTGCAGGACGCTGATGCCGCTTGGCTTCCTGCTCATCCAGCACGCCACGGCGTAGACCGGCGGCAATGCACACCACCCCATCCAACTGATGGCGATCGACGAACTGGCTCCATTGCGCAGCGATATCCAGTTCGTCCTGTGCGCTCACGGTATTGGCCGACGCGCTATGTACACCGTCTTGGTAAAGAAACAGTCGGACGATTTCGTGCCCACCCGCCAGCACGGCCTCAGCGAAGCGTAAGGCGCGCCGCGAAGCGGGGGAATGGGAAGGGGAGAACAGGGCGATGACGAATTTCATGGGGCACCGTTGAGTTGCTGGGTGACATGATACGCCAGCTTCAGAAACGAAAAAGCCCGCCAAGGCGGGCTTATTCAACGAGCGGCTATCAGTCGTCTCCACCCATGATGCCCATCAGCTGTAGCAGGCTGATGAACAGGTTGTAGATCGATACATACAGGCCAATGGTGGCCATGATGTAGTTGCGTTCGCCACCGTGGATGATCGCGCTGGTCTGGAAAAGAATGCAGACCGACGAGAACAGCACGAAGCCGGCGCTGATTGCCAGTTGCAGACCGCTGATCTGGAAGAAGAAGCTTGCGACCATCGCGCCCAGCAGGACGAAGAATCCGGCGGTGATGAAGCCGCTGAGGAAGCTCATGTCCTTGCGCGTGATCAGCACGAAGGCCGACAGACCAAAGAACACCAGAGCCGTCATGGACAGCGCGGAGGCGATCAGCTCACCACCGTTGGCGGTGCCTAGGTACATATTGAGGATCGGGCCAAGCGTATAGCCCATGAACCCGGTCAACGCGAAGGTGGATAGCAGACCCCACGCGGAATTGCGCAGCTTGACGGTCAGGAAGAACAAGCCGTAGAAGCCGATCAGCACCACGAAGATGTTCGGGTAAGCCGCGTTGGCCTGCATGGCCATGTAGGCGACCAGAGCACTGAAGCCCAGGGTGATGGCCAGCAGGCCGTAGGTGTTGCGCAGAACACGGCTGACTTCCTGTTGTTCAACCTGCGTGTGCGTAGATGCGTACTGTTGCTTGAGCATGGCGACACTCCTGTAAATGTATTCAGCCCGAGGTGAATTGCCTCGGATCATAGCAGAGCTTTTGTTTCAGCCTAACAACAGAGTTTGACAGTGTGTTTCGTTCCGGTACTATTGCGCCCGCTCTCTGCGGAGGAGTGGCAGAGCGGTTGAATGCAACGGTCTTGAAAACCGTCGAAGGGGAAACTCTTCCGTGAGTTCGAATCTCACCTCCTCCGCCATATCTCAAAACTGAAGGCCCCCTAATTCGGGGCCTTCAGCGTTTCTGCAGGGGCGAATGCGTACGTACGCGTTTCCCGTGTCCGTCTGAGAGAAGTAAAAAAAGCCGCTGCCAGGGCTGCCGCGGTTTCGCCTGAATTCCGGATAATTCCACGGGCGTGGAGACAATGGTGCGCTGGATGCACCCCGCCGACGGCGTCGGCTGATCGGCGCGGGCTTGGTCTTGTCCCGTCTAAACAGAGCAAATGATCTGACTCACCGCTGAAACGTGAAGCAGTTTGCGTTTCTTTGCTGAGTGGTTTGTGTGCTTGGCTATTAAACTCTCCGCTCAGACAAAGGAATTGTCAGATGATCCGGATTAGACAGCCCGAGGCTTTGGCGCTCGTGCGGGAACACTTCAGACCGTTGTTGTTCACCGCCACGATGGATTCACCTCAAACCATCCAGGCAATGTTGCTTGACGAGCTGACAGGAGAATCGCTGGTCTTGACCGGACTCCCTTGCGGCGTATCGGTTACGCGAGCGCAGCTGGCGGGGTTGATCAGCTTGATAGAGCTCGACGTCGCCGCGCTAAGTCCTGCACTGCTCAAGCGCTCGAGAGAACGACAGATCGCGATTTAGCTGCGCGCCGGCTTAGCCTCATTCAGCGGAATTGATGACGAGTCGAATCTCAGCTGTTTCTCCATATTGCCGCCAAAAGGCCCCCGAAATCCGGGGCCTTTTTTGTTTGGGCATTCAAGACACAACGAGCTGGGCTGGTCAGGCTAGCGAAGCGGTTGTGGGGACGAGCCAACCTCCTCGGCGTAGTGGCAGGCCACCAAGCGCTCATCCAATGGCCGGAACGCGGGGATTTCCGTGCTACACCGTTCAGTGGCATACGGACAGCGCGTGTGAAAGACACAACCGCTTGGTGGGTCGAGCGGGTTGGGCAGTTCACCACGGACGCGGATCTTCGTCCTCACCGCGTCGGGTCGGATACTGGGTGTCGCCGATAGCAGCACCTGCGTGTAGGGGTGCAGGGGACGCGTGTAGATCAGCTCGGCAGGGCCCATTTCCATCGGACTGCCGAAATACATCACCAGCACCTTGTCCGCCACGTGGCGGACCACGGCCAGGTCGTGCGAGATGAACACATAGCCAGCGTTGAACTGCTCCTGCAGATCCATGAACAGGTTAAGAACCTGCGCCTGAATCGACACGTCCAGAGCCGAGGTGGGTTCGTCGGCGATCAGTACCTTGGGATTGAGCATCATCGCACGCGCCAAGGCGATACGTTGACGCTGACCGCCAGAGAACATATGCGGGTAGCGCTGGTAGTGTTCGGGCCGCAACCCCACCTGCTGCATCATCGCCTGCACCCGCTCACGGCGTTCGCTACGTGATAGCTGCGTGTTGATCACAAGCGGTTCGGCCAACTGATCACCGATTTTCTGCCTTGGGTTCAACGACGCGTAGGGATTCTGAAACACCATCTGCACATCTCGGCGAAGCTGCTTGCGCTGCGCCTTGTCGGCACCGGCCACTTCCTGACCGGCAATCTGCAGCGAACCGGAGGTTGGCTCCTCGATAAGGACCAGGGCGCGGGCAAGCGTGGATTTGCCGCAGCCGGATTCGCCCACAACGGCAAGCGTTTCGCCGGCCGCCAGTTCGAAAGACACGCCGTTCAGCGCACGTACGGTGGCGTGTGGTTTGAACAGCCCGCGAGAGATCTCGTAGTGGCGGGTCAGCTCACGTGCGGATAGCACGCTATCTGTCGACGTCTCATTAGACATGCTGATCTCCGGGAGGCTGGCTCGGACGTTGCGCCTCTGGAAGCACTTCGGGTGCTTCGCCTGGCGACATGTGGCGAGGGAAAAAGCAGCGCACTTCGCCGCGCTCATAAGGTTGCAGAGCGGGACGCTCCGAGCAGCGCGGCTGGGCATAGGGGCAGCGTGGCGAGAGCAGGCAACCGGCCGGGCGGTCGTAACGGCCCGGTACGATGCCCGGCAAGGTCGCCAGCCGCCGGCCATTAGAGTGCTCCGGGATGGAGGCCAGCAGCGCCTCGGTATAGGGATGAGCCGGGACGTCGAAGAGCTGCGGTACCCGGCCCGTCTCCACCGCTTGGCCGGCGTACATCACACATACGCGTTGAGCGGTTTCGGCGACCACCGCGAGGTCATGGGTGATCAGGATCAGTGCCATGTTCTGATCGCGCTGCAAGCTCAGCAGCAGTTCCATGACCTGTGCCTGGATGGTCACGTCGAGTGCGGTGGTGGGCTCGTCGGCTATCAGCAGCTGCGGTTCGCCGGCGATGGCCATGGCGATCGCCACGCGCTGGCTCATGCCGCCGGAGAGTTGGTGCGGGTAGGCATCGAGGCGACTGGCTGCGCCGGGAATCTCCACCCGCTCAAGCAGTTCGAGCGCACGCTGGCGGGCTGCCTTGCCCTTGAGGCCAAGGTGTTGGCGCAGAACTTCCTCGATCTGGAAGCCCACCGTGTAGCTGGGGTTGAGTGCAGTCATCGGATCCTGAAAGACCATCGCCAGGTCTTTGCCGATCAAGCGGCGGCGCTGGCGGCCTTTGAGGGTCAGCAGGTCCTGCTCGGCAAATCGCAGGCGGTCGGCTGAGACCTTGCCCGGCGCATCGACCAGCCCCATCAACGCCATCATGGTGACCGATTTGCCGGAGCCGGATTCACCGACGATGGCCAGCACTTCGCCCCGGTCGACACGAAGGTCTAGCCCATCGACTACTGGCGGTGCGCCGTCATCACCAAAGCGAACCGATAGGTTTTGAATTTCGAGAAGGCTCATGGACGGACTTCTCCCGGTTGAGTGGGCATTGGATCAGACATCGATGAGTTCCTCATGCGGCGTTTTTCAGCTTCGGATCCAGCGCGTCGCGCAGGCCGTCACCGAGCAGATTGATCGCCAGCACGCTGAGCAGGATCGCCAGGCCGGGTAAGGAAACCACCCACCAGGCACGCTCGATGTAGTCGCGGGCCGAGGCCAGCATGGTGCCCCATTCGGGGGTCGGCGGCTGAACGCCAAGGCCTAGAAAACCCAGCGCCGCGGCGTCCAGAATCGCCGAGGAAAAGCTCAGCGTGGCCTGGACGATCAATGGCGCCATGCAATTGGGCAGCACGCTGATGAACATCAGTCGAAGGGTGCCGGCGCCGGCCAGCCGAGAAGCCGTGACGTAGTCGCGATTGAGTTCGGTCATCACCGCTGCGCGAGTTAGTCGCACGTAGGAGGGCAGCGACACGATGGCGATGGCGAAGATGGTGTTGATCAGGCCCGGGCCGAGAATCGCCACGATCGCCACCGCCAGAAGCAGGGAAGGCAGGGCCAGCATGATGTCCATCAGCCGCATGATGAACGGGCCCATTCCGGTAGGGGAAAAACCGGCCAATAGCCCCAGCAGGATGCCGGGGATCAGCGAGAAAATGACCGAGGCCAGGCCGATAAGCAATGACAGCCGCGCGCCATGGATCAGACGCGACAGCATGTCCCGCCCTAGTTCGTCGGTGCCTAGCAGGAACTGTGAGGTGCCGGCTTCTTGCCAGGCGGGAGGCGTGAGCAGGAAATCGCGGAACTGCTCGGCGGGGCTGTAGGGAGCCAACGCTGGTGCGAACAGGGCGCAAATCACCAGCAGCGACATGAACATCAAGCCGCCCAACGCGCCCTTGTTACGACGAAAGGCGCTCCAGAACTCTCGCAGCGGAGAGGGGTAGTAGTCGGTTGGCTCGGCGGCCGGCAGGGTATCGAAGTTGTTCATCGTCCGGCCTCTTAACGCTGATGACGAATGCGGGGGTTGGCCAGACCGTAGAGGATGTCCACGATGAAATTGACCAGGATGACCAGACAGGCGACCAACAGAATGCCGTTCTGCACTACCGGGTAATCGCGGGCGCCGATGGATTCGATCAGCCATTTGCCGATACCCGGCCAGGAGAAGATGGTCTCGGTCAGTACGGCTCCCGCCAGCAACGTGCCGATCTGCAGGCCAAAGACGGTCAACACGGGAATCAGTGCGTTGCGCAATCCATGGATGAACACCACCCGGTTAGGCGACAGCCCTTTTGCCCGGGCGGTGCGTACATAGTCTTCGCGCAATACTTCGAGCATCGCCGAACGGGTCATACGAGCGATCACCGCCAATGGAATTGTCGCCAGCACGATGGACGGCAGGATCATATGGTGCAGGGCGTCCATGAAGGCACCTTCCTCATCACTGAGCAGGGTATCGATGAGCATGAAACCGGTGATTGGCTGCACGTCATAGAGCAGATCGATGCGCCCCGACACAGGCGTCCAGCCAAGGCCCACGGAGAAGAACATGATCAGAATCAGTCCCCACCAGAAGATCGGCATCGAGTAACCCACCAGCGATACGCCCATCACCCCGTGGTCGAACAAGGAACCGCGTTTCAGGGCGGCTACCACGCCAGCCAACACACCGAGAGTGCCGGCAATGATCAGTGCGGCAAGTGCCAGCTCGAGTGTGGCGGGGAACAAGGTGGTGAATTCTTTCCAGACACTGGTGCGGGTGCGCAATGACTCGCCCAGGTTTCCCTCGGCCAGCTGGCCAATGTAGTCGGCATATTGGAGATACAGCGGTTTGTTCAGGCCGAGGCGCTCCATGGCCTGGGCATGCATTTCCGGGTCGACCCGGCGCTCGCCCATCATTACTTCCACCGGGTCGCCGGGAATCATGCGAATCAGGGCGAAGGTGAGCAGTGTGATCCCGAAAAAGGTCGGGATCAGCAAAGCCACTCGGCGGGCTATGAAGCTGAACATCGTTGCAAAACTCCTGGTCGGGCCCCGCCGGCGGCGAGTGCGTTGGCGAGGCGATTCCGTAGTGGCTGATCAACCGCAACCGAAGCGGCTACCACCGAAACTCGGGTCGTGGTTGAAAAAACAATGGCGCGGACGCAACCGGACTAACCCCACAGGCTAGCCCGGTGTCGCCATCACTAGCGCTTGTTTTCCACGCCGTAAAAGGAGTTGAGTGAGAAGGGACTGATTTTGAAGCGTTCCACGCTGTTGCGCATCGGCTGGTAAACGGTGGAATGCGCGATCGGCGTGATCGGCACTTCTTGCTGGAGGATCTGCTGCGCCTGTTCATACAGTTTGGTGCGTTCAGCCTGATCCGTCATACGCTTGGCCTGCTTGACCACTTCGTCGTAGTTGGCATCGCACCAGCGCGACCAGTTGTTGCCGCCTATCGCATCACAGCCATAGAGGGTGTTGAGCCAGTTGTCCGGGTCGCCGTTGTCGCCAGTCCAGCCGATCAGCATGGCGTCGTGCTCGCCTGCATGGCCGCGCTTGATGTACTCGCCCCATTCGTAGCTGACGATGCGGGCCTTGATGCCGATTTTGGCCCAGTCGGACTGGATCATCTGAGCCATCAGTTTGGCGTTCGGGTTGTACGGCCGCTGGACTGGCATCGCCCAAAGGGTGATCTCGGTGCCTTCCTTCACGCCGGCCTGCTTGAGCAGCTCGCGTGCTTTGTCCGGGTTGTATTCAGTGCCCTTGATACTCTCATCGTAGGACCACTGCGTCGGCGGCATGCCGTTGACGGCCAGCTGGCCGGCACCCTGGTAGACCGCTTCGATGATTGACTTCTTGTCCACCGCCATGTCCAGCGCTTTGCGTACCTCGAGCTTGCCGAGTGGCTCGTGCTCAACGTTGTAAGCGATGTAGCCCAGGTTGAACCCGGGTTGGTTGGGCACTTTCACGTTGGGGTCTTTCTGCAACGCCGCGAGGTCGGCAGGGCGCGGGTTGAGCGTGATCTGACATTCCCCGGCGCGAAGTTTCTGTGCGCGGACCGAGGCATCGGTGGTGATGGCAAAGATCAGGTTGTCGATCTTCACGTCCTCTGGGACCCAATAATCCTTGTTTCCTTTGAAACGAACCTGCGCATCTTTCTGATAGCGGCTGAATACGAACGGACCAGTGCCAATCGGCTTCTGGTTGATCTGCTCACCCTTGCCGGCCTTAAGCAGTTGATCGGCATATTCGGCTGAGTGGATCGAGGCGAAATGCATCGCCATATTCTGGATAAAGGCCGCATCCACTTTGTCGAGGGTGAAACGCACCGTCATGTCGTCGAGTTTTTCGACGTTGGTGATGTTCTTGTCCATGCCCATATCAGTGAAATACGGGAACTCGCTGGGGTACGCCTTTCGGAACGGATGGTCCTTGTCGAGCATGCGCTGGAAGGTGAAGACGACGTCATCGGCGTTGAATTCGCGGCTTGGTGTGAAGTAATCAGTGGTATGGAACTTCACCCCCGGGCGCAGATGAAAGGTATAGGTGAGACCGTCATCGCTGACGTCCCACTTCGTTGCCAGGCCGGGCTGGGCGAGAGTGCCGCCTCGCTCGAACTGGGCCAGGCGATTGAAGACGGTTTCAGCCGAGGCATCGAAGTCGGTGCCGGTGGTGTACTGACCTGGATCGAAACCCGCGGGGCTGCCTTCAGAGCAAAACACCAGGTTGCTGGCGGCGAAGCTGAGCGGCGAGCCGAGGATCAGTCCTGCGGCGAGCAACGTGCGGATCGAGATAGTGTTTCGCATGCAAACCTCATTCTTTTTTATGTTCATCGAGGGTTGGTCTCGTGGACCGAACAGTGGCTCACTGCACGCCGGTGTCGCCGTTGGGGGTTGCCCGCTCGGCGCAGAACACTGTTGGTAGCTGAGTCCTGGAGACACAGCCTAGCCTGCCTCGAAATTAAGTCATGCTGAAAACAGGGTCAACCGAAATTAAGCACTGCTAAATTTCTTCGACCTGGCTTTCGGTTACGAGGCCTAGCAATAGTGATGCCAGTTAGCGGGTGGTCAGATCGTCAAACAAACCCATGGTCGTTACCGTCAGCACTTCGGCCGCCTGGTCGCCCACATTCGCCAGATGATGCGGCTTACCCGCGTCGAAGTGAATCGAGTCTCCGCTGCCCAGCGGATAGTCGCGACCGTCTACCGTGTAGACGATTCTTCCCGACAGGACATAGGCGAATTCAGCGCCCTCGTGGGCGATGAGTTCTGATTGATAGCCCACCGGCATGCTGACCTTGACGGCGTTCAGCAGATTACCGGGGAAATTCGTAGAGAGGCGTTCGTAGGCCAGCGGCTGCCCCTCGATGGTGTACCGCACGCGCTCACCCTGGTGCGAGTCGGGCTGCGCCTGGCTGGGTTGATCGAACAGTGAATTGAGCGGCACACCGAGCGATTTGGCGATGTTCGCCAGCGATGAAATAGAGATGCCCGTGAGGTTGCGCTCGGCTTGGGAAAGGAAGCTCGCCGTCAGGCCGGACTCCCTGGCTACTTGATTCAAGGTCTTGTTCGCGGCACGCCTGTGCCGGCGCAAACGCTCACCGATGCGATCGACTGTCATGGGGGTTCGCCTTGTCAAAGTGGCCAGTATACGGCCAGCCCAACGAGCTCGCGCCAGTCCTAGTTCTGGCTATTTCGCGGTTTGGTTGAAAAAAGCTTTGCTTGAAAATTTAAGCTGTACTTAAATCCCGCGAACTTTCTTGGGTTCGTTTTGGAGAGCAGGATGACCATCGGCGTCGGCGGCAGCACGCAAGAAGAGGCGCTCGGGCGCTTGGGCAACATGCTGGATGGCGTCGAGCCGATCGGGCTGGCGGAGTACCGGGCACGCATCGAAAAGGCGCAGCGGCGAATGAGGCAGCTCGGATTCGAGGCGATCTTTCTCAGCGCCGGCCCCAATCTCGAATACTTCACCGGGGTGCGATGGAGTCCGAGCGAGCGCATGGTGGGTGCGATTCTGCCCGCGAATGGTGCGCTCGAATATCTGGCGCCAGCGTTCGAGGAAGGCACGGTTCGTGACTTCATGGTGGTCGATGGTCTGGTCAATGGCTGGCAGGAGCACGAAAACCCCTATCGTTTGCTGTTCGGCTGCCTGCTGCGCCTGGGCATCGAGCCAAACCCAAGAGTCAGGCCGCGTATCGGGCTCTGTTCAACACTGCCGTTCTTCATGTTCGACGGTCTTCGGATGCTTGATCCCGGTTATGCATTCGTCGATGCAGGCGCGGTAACCGCTCATTGCCGCCAGTGCAAATCCACTGCGGAAATCGCTCTTATGCAGCGCGCAAAGGACATGACGCTGGCGGTGCACAAGGCCACCGCGAGTATTCTTCGCGAGGGAATCAGCACCGCGGAGGTGGTTGAATTCATTCACCAGGCGCATCGTGCCGTGGGTGCGTCAGGCTCGGTTTTCTGCATTGTTCTGTTCGGGGAGGCGAGCGCATTTCCCCACGGTGTGAAATACGAACAACGGCTAAAACCTGGCGATATGGTGCTGATCGATACCGGCTGCCGCGTGCACAGCTACCTTTCCGATATCACCCGGAGCTACGTCTTCGGCGAGCCGAACGAGCATCAGCGGGCGCTGTGGGGCTTCGAGAAGGACGCGCAACTGGCGGCATTCGCGGCCGCGCGACTGGGCGCTCGTTGCGAACAGGTGGATGAGGCCGCACGCAGTTCACTCGAAGCGTGCGGCCTGGGCCCGGGCTACCAATTGCCCGGCTTGCCGCATCGCACCGGGCACGGTATCGGGCTGGAAATCCACGAGAGCCCATACCTGGTGCATGGCGACCAGACACCTATCGACGTGGGGATGTGCTTCAGCAATGAACCGATGATCTGTGTACCAGGCGAGTTCGGTATCCGTCTGGAGGATCACTTCTACATGACAGAGAGTGGACCGCGTTGGTTTACCGAGCCGAGTCACAGCATCGATGACCCGTTCGCTCTTGACCGCTGAGGAGCAGGGTGATGCGACGAACTGCACCGGTAAACAAATAACTGACTGTGCTTATCCTCGGGTGGGGCAGCCTACTTAGAATGATCGGTCCCACTGCCGCTCGGGCTTTTACCATGCGCCGCTATCCTTTGCTGCTCGTGGGCGCTTTTATGGCGCTCTACTTGATCTGGGGCTCGACCTACTTCGTGATCAAGCTGGGCGTACAGGCCTGGCCACCGATGCTGCTGGCCGGGTTGCGGTTCGTCATCGCCGGTAGCCTGATGTTCGCCTGGCTGCGTTGGCGCGGTGTGCCGATACCGACGGTGAAGGAATGGCGATCATGCGCAATTGTTGGCGTGCTGCTGCTGAGTTGCGGCAACGGCGGCGTCACGATCGCAGAACATCTCGGCGTGGCCTCGGCGGTAGCGGCACTGGCGATTGCCACCGTACCGCTGTTCGCTTTGCTGTTCGGGCTGATCTGGGGGCAGCGAACCACGACGCTGGAATGGTGCGGCATCCTGCTGGGGCTGATCGGTATCGGCCTGCTCAATCTCGGCCACAACCTGCAGGCGAGTCCGCTAGGTGCGGTACTGGTATTGCTCGCGGCAGCCAGTTGGGCATTCGGTTCGATGTGGAGCCGACATCTCAGCCTACCGGCCGGCGCGATGGCCAGCGCGGCACAGATGCTGATTGGCGGCGCGGTATTGCTGGTTGGCAGCGTCGCCAGTGGCGAGCGTCTGCAGGAGATGCCCGATCTCGCCGGCTGGCTCGCGCTTGCCTATCTGACCCTACTCGGTTCCATTGTCGCGTTCAGCGCCTATCTCTACCTGCTCAAGCATGTACGACCCGCCGCAGCCACCAGCTACGCGTATGTCAATCCGGTGGTCGCCGTGCTACTGGGAGTGACGTTCGCTGGGGAACGGATCGGTACCGAAGAGTGGTTGGCAATGACGGTCATCGTATCTGCTGTGATACTGATCGGCTTGCCGCAGTGGCGTAAATCAGCCGTTCCGGCCGGTATCAAACCGGTCTGAGTCGCGGATCCCGCTCCGACCCGCTAGGGTTGTATGATGAGTTCCGCCTTGCCGAAATCAAAACCCATCGGTTAGAGCTCACATTCCATTGCATGGCGCAGTGCTTGCTCTTCGTGTTCTAAACAGTGCCGTCGAGCGGCCCGCCATCGTTCAATTCGCGTTTCATCACATCGACAGGCGAACCGATGCCCGCTGCGAAAACACCTGCTACAAACGACACTCTGTTCATCCTGTCGCTGGTGGTGTTCAACTTCATTTCGTTCATTTCCATCGGTATTCCCCTGGCATCGCTGCCGGGGTACGTCCACGAAAACCTCGGCTTCAGCACCGCGGTCGCGGGCATCGTTATTGGTGCGCAATATCTGACTACCTTGCTTTGTCGACCGCTCGCCGGGCGGTTGGCCGATGAGCGCGGCGCGAAGAAGACCGTACTGATCGGCATGGCGTCCGGTCTGGCCAGCGGTGTGTTGCTGCTGATCTCGGCGCTGCTGGAATCCTGGCCGATAGCGGGCATCAGCGTAATGCTCATGAGCCGGTTGATTCTAGGCTTTGCGCAGAGCCTTATCGGTATTTCGGCAATCACTTGGGGCATCAGCCGGTTGGGGCCGGAAAGCACCGCGCGGATGATTTCCTGGAACGGTGTCGCCGCTTATGGCGGCGTGGGCATCGGTGCGCCGCTGGGTGTGTTTCTGGAACAATCGCTGGGGTTGTGGAGCCTGGGCGTGGTGACCATGTTGCTGGCGGCGACCGGATTGGCGCTGGCCTGGCGCCGAGGAGATGCACCGCTTAACCCAGGCGAGCGCTTACCCTTCAGCAAGGTGTTGTGGAAAGTCGCTCCGCCTGGCCTCAGCCTCTCACTGGCCACCATCGGCTACGGCACGCTGACCGCTTTTATTGCCCTGTACTACGGCTCGCGCGGTTGGGAAGGCGCCGCCTGGTGCCTGACGGCGTTCGCTTTTGCGTTTATCGGGACCCGCTTGCTGTTTCCCAACCTGATCAACCGTGTCGGCGGCTATTCGGTTGCGGTGGTCTGTCTGGTGGTGGAGATCTTCGGGCTGGCGATGCTCTGGCTCGCCGAGGCGCCGAGCATGGCCTTGGCCGGCTCGGCGCTGACCGGATGCGGTCTGTCCTTGCTCTACCCGGCGCTGGGTGTGGGTGTGGTCTCCCGCGTCGGGGCCGTCAACCGCAGCTCGGGACTCAGCGTTTTTGCCATGTTCTTCGATCTGGCGTTGGGCCTGTCCGGCGCGATCATGGGTGCCCTGGCGGTCTATATCGGCATGCAGAATATTTTCCTAGGCGCAGCGGCAATGGCCGTGGCTGGCCTTGCAATCGTCTGGGGATTGCTCAAGCAGGAACGCAAGGCCGAAGGATGATCGCCGCAATACCGGCTACAGGGGAGCAGAGCCTGCCCGCTGAGATAGCCACTTCCCGAGCCGGAGGAGCAGCACCTAGGCGCAATGTCTGTCGCAAGCGAGCCCACCATCACGAATCAGAACGGGACGCAGGCGTTACGTGATGACACCTGGGCGGGCCGAAAGCACCGCTGAACCGGCGCCCGCTACCGCGTAGCGTCTAGAGCGATTCGGTAACGCAGTGGCTATCCCGCTGGTTACCGTCCTGCTGCACACATGCCGAGGTCCAGGGAGGCGCGTCGAGCCAGGGCTGCAGCACTCGGCCGATAGCTGCCCTTGCCTCGCTGGAGCTGCTTCCAGAACTCCAGCGGCTGCTTGGCACTGAGATCCGATTGCTTCACCAGGTTTTCCAGGGTCTTGCTGCTCATGTGGCCTCCAATAGCTCGATCGAGTGGTTGGTGGTCTTGAAAAAAGTCGCGTCCTTGCGCCAGCCGTCGCGGCTTTCCATGGATCTGAGATTGCCTGGCGCGAGTTACAGCTTGTTGACAGATTGCTCAGAACTCACCCGGGAGACGAACGGTAAGCCGCAGCCGAGGTTGTCGCCTGCGCTTGATCAATCAGAGCCGGGGAAATGCGTTATATCGATGTAAGCATCGCCGCTTCTGGAGTCGCCGTCTCGTTGCTATTGAAGTGCGATCATTTTGATTGATGGAATATATAAGGCGTGCCGGCTTCGCTCGATTTTTCGATTTAACCGTTCATCGTCAAGCTGGGATATTTGGCGAACTAATGTCCGCATCTTGTTTTCGGACATAGTGAGGCGGTTGTACTGCAGTCGCCATGTTCATTAGTACCATCCATGTAACTGGAGAAATCTCATGTCGAATGATAAGAGCGGAAATCCGGGTAACTTTGCAAATGATCGCGAGAAGGCGTCCGAAGCTGGGCAAAAGGGCGGCCACAACAGCGGCGGCAATTTTGCCAACGATCCGCAGCGCGCCTCTGAGGCTGGCCAGAAAGGCGGTCAGAACAGCGGCGGCAACTTCGCCAATGACCGCGAGAAGGCTTCCGAAGCTGGCCAGAAAGGTGGCCAGAACAGTGGAGGGAACTTTGCCAATGATCGTGAGAAAGCCTCCGAAGCTGGCAAGAAAGGCGGCCAGAACAGCCACGGCGGTGGCCGCAATTCGTAAGCCGTTATCGCTACAGCAGTAGCGGTTACGAGTACAAGCGGAGCCTGTATTGCAGGTTCCGCTTTTTTTGTGCGTACTAATTAACTGAGGCTCTTTAATAGCGCCATCAGAATTTTTATAAGCATATATTGCCTTAATCGATATGTAATATTTTATAGCCCTTTGTAAATATTTTAAGCAGGCGCCTCGGCTGTTCATTGCTTATCAAGTGCTAGTTCTTTTTCGTATTCGAACGGTGCTCCACGATTGGCCTGCGAACCGATCATGGCAAGCCGGCATGTGGCTTGGTATCGGCGAATTTCCCGAGCCGTTATGTTGAGTGCTGAACTCATCAGAGCCGTTGGGGCCGAAACAGATGGATACAAAAAAAGAAGTAGGACATGGCCCAGATTTTTCCCCGTTCGGCTGACATGTGGCTGCGTCTGGCCTTGCTCATCCTGTTCGGCGGGCTGGCTGGGCTATTCGTGGCACTCGTGGTGCTCGACCGTTCGGATTACAACAGCGGCAAGGGTTGGTTGGTACGCCAACCGGTGCCTTTCAGCCATGAGCATCACGCTGGCGCGCTGAAGATCGACTGCCGGTATTGCCATGACAGCGTCGAGACCAGTGCCGTGGCGGGGCTGCCGCCAACCGATACCTGCATGAGTTGTCATTCACAGATTTGGACGGGCGCCGAGATGCTTGCGCCGGTGCGTCAAAGCCTGGTCGAGCACCGGCCCTTGCGCTGGAACCGCGTAGCCGAGCTGCCCGATTACGTCTATTTCCAGCACAACGTCCACGTCAACGCCGGGGTCGGTTGTGAGACTTGCCATGGCCAAGTCGACACCATGCCGCTTATGTATCGAGCAGAGAGTTTCACCATGAGCTGGTGCCTGGACTGTCATCAAGATCCCGCGCCGCGCCTGCGGCCACGCGATGCGGTGACCACCATGGGGTGGAAAACCGAGCACGACCGTCGTGCTGTGGGCGAGGAAATGATCAAGGAGCACCACATCGATACCGAAAACCTGACCCACTGCTATATCTGTCACAGGTAACCCATGGATCGCACGCCGCTCGACTACGCCGCCATCCGCCAACGTCTTGAAGGCCAGCACGGGCCGCGTTATTGGCGCAGCCTTGAACAGCTGGCTGACGAACCGGCGTTCGCCGCATTCGTCGATGCCGAATTTCCCAGCGTCGCGCCGGAGATGGACCGTCGCCGCTTCCTCCAACTGATGGGTGCTTCCATGGCGTTGGCCGGGCTAGCGGGATGTGGGCAGGAGCCAGAGCAGGGCGTGCCCTACGTCATGCAACCGGAGAAAGTAACGCCCGGAGAGGCGCGCTGGTACGCGAGCGCCGTTCCGTTTGCCGGTTACGCGCAACCGGTGCTTGGACGGACCCACGTTGGTCGGCCGACCAAGCTCGAGGGAAACCCCGACCATCCGCTCAGCCGGGGCGCCGCAACCGCCTTCACCCAGGCGGCTATTCTGCAACTGTACGATCCAGACCGCTCCCAGGCACCTCGCTACGAAGGGCACATCAGTACCTGGAATGCGTTTCAGGGTGCGGCGGTGGAGCAGGCAGCCCGTGCCGACGCAGCGCAAGGCGGTGGCTTGCATGTGCTGATGGGCGCCAATAGCTCGCCGACTCTGCAGCGTCAGTTCGCCGCGATGATCGAACGTTGGCCGCAGGCGAGGCTGTACCGCTTCGAACCTTGGGAAGGCGAAGCCTACGCCGCCAGCGAACGAGCGCTGGGACGTCCGTTGGAAACCCACTATCGATTCGAAGATGCCGAGTGGGTGGTGAGCTTCGAGCATGACTGGCTCGGCCCCGGCCCACGTGAACTACCGCAGGCGATTGCCTGGAGCGAGCGCAAGCGGCGGGCCGCACGCGGTGAGGGCGAGGCACGCTTGATCGTGGTGGAATCCTTGTCCACCGTAACCGGCGCCAAGGCGGTCAATCGGCGGCGGGTCGAACCGTCCCAACTACGCGCTTACGTGCAGGCATTGGTGGCGGCGTTTGGCGGTGGCGCTGCGACGAGCCTGCCAGTCGATGCGCAACATTGGATCGATGAGCTGGCCAGGCAACTGCAGGCGCGTCGCGGTCGTTGCCTGATCACCGCTGGCGAATTTGCGCCATTGGACGTCCAGGCCGCGGTGCATTGGCTCAATCAACGGCTCGGCAACTTCGGCAAGACCGTTCTCTATACCGAACCGGTGACCTGGCTCGAAGCCGGAGGGCAGCGCGTCTCCGGTCTGGCGGAGTTGGTGGCGGCGATGCTGGCTGGTGAGGTCGAAACCCTGCTGATGCTTGATTGCAATCCAGCGCACACGGCGCCGGGGGGGTTGACCTTCACCGACGCCTTGGAGCGGGTTCCGCAGCGTATTCATGCCGGGCTCTATTACGACGAAACGGCGGCTCTCAGTCATTGGCATCTGCCCTTGACCCATGCACTGGATGGCTGGTGCGACAGCCGCGCCGCCGATGGCGGCGTCTGCCTGACACAACCGCTGGTGCGCCCGTTTTATAGCAGCCGCACCCAGGCCGAGGTGCTGGCGCTGGTGATGGGCGACCTGTCGCCAGACGCCCTGACGCTGATGCGGCAAACCTGGCAGATGCTGAATGACGATGCCTGGCGTCAGGCGCTGGAACTCGGGTTCATCCGCGACAGTGCCTTCGCATCGGTCGAGGCCAACGCGAGCGCGCCGCGGTGGGACGCTTCAGCTACTTCCGAGGCGGTCGGCCTGAGTGTGCTGTTCCGGCCCGACCCGAGCGTCTGGGACGGGCGCTTCGCCAATCTCGGCTGGCTCCAGGAACTGCCCAAGCCGATCAGCAAGCTCACCTGGGATAACGTCATCGGCGTTTCGCCGGCGCTGGCCGAGCGGGAAGGCATCGCCAGCGGCGACCGCTTGCGCGTCACGCTCGGGCGCGACGTGGCCGAGGGACCTGCCTGGATCATGCCGGGCCAGGCCGATGATACGCTGAGTCTTTTCGGCGGCTACGGGCGTGCTCGTGCGGGACGAGTCGGCGATGGGCTTGGTTACGATGTTTCGCCGCTGCGCACGGCGGACCAACCCTGGAAGCGTGAGGGTGCGCAGCTGACCCGGCTGGCGCGCCATACCAAGCTGGCGTCGACCCAGCCGCATCACGTTCTGCACGGCAAGGAGCTGATTCGCAGTCACCCGCGCGAGGTGGCGTTCGACGAAGCCGCACCCAAGCCGGAGCAGGTCACGCTTTATCCACCACCGAAGCAGGGCGATACCGCCTGGGGCATGGTCATCGATCTGGACCAGTGCATCGGCTGCAACGCCTGCGTGGTGGCCTGTCAGGCCGAAAACAACATACCGGTGGTGGGCAAGGAACAGGTCGAGATGGGACGCGGCATGCACTGGTTGCGCGTCGATCATTATTACGGCGGCGACCCCCGCGAACCGACCTCGGCGTTCCAGCCGGTGCCCTGCATGCATTGCGACCAGGCGCCCTGCGAAGTGGGTTGCCCGGTGAACGCGACGGTGCACGGCCCGGATGGGCTGAACGAGCAGATCTACAACCGCTGCATCGGCACGCGCACCTGCTCCTCGTACTGCCCGTACAAGGTGCGTCGTTTCAATTGGTTCGACCTCACCCAGGACGATCCGCCCTCGATCCAGCATCAGCGCAACCCCAATGTCACGGTGCGTTCGCGCGGGGTCATGGAGAAATGCACCTACTGCGTGCAGCGTATCAGCGAAGCGCGGATTACCGCCCGTATCGAAAACCGCGAGATAGCCGATGGTGAGGTGAAAACAGCTTGTCAGCAGACCTGTCCGACCCAGGCGATCGTCTTCGGCAACCTTCAGGACCCGAACGCAGAGGTCAACCGCGAACGCCACACCAGACGACACTACGCGTTGCTCGAAGAACTCAATACCCGGCCCAAGACCACCTATCTGGGCCTGGTCGAGGAGCCGGCAGCCCTGCCGGGCGATGCCGAGCCCCTGGAGTTGCGCTCGGCCAACGGGGAACGTGATGCCTGAGGCGCCGCATTTCCTGCCGCAAGGGATGCCGCTTGGCGCGGTGTCGGAGCGCGTGCTCGACCTGCCGACCGACTTCAACCGCTACCGGCGGGCCTGGTGGATGCTGTTCACTCTCAGCTGCCTGCTGCTGGGTGTGTTCGTTGTCGCCGCGGCGGTGGCGTTGTGGAGAGGCGTTGGTGTCTGGGGCAACAACATCCCGGTGAACTGGGGCTTCGCCATTCTCAATTACATGTGGTGGCTCGGCATCGGCCACGCCGGCACGTTCATCTCGGCTTTGCTGCTGTTGCTCAACCGCCCGTGGCGCAACTCGCTCAACCGCCTCGCCGAGTTGATGACGCTGATGGCCGTGGTCTGCGCCGGGGTCTATCCGATCCTGCACCTGGGACGGCCCTGGCTGTTCTACTGGACCGCGCCATACCCCAACACCATGGAGCTCTGGCCACAGTTCAAGAGCCCGACGGCCTGGGACTTTTTCGCGGTGCTGGGTTACCTCGGCGTGTCGCTGCTGTTCTTGTATGTCGGCTCCATCCCTGATTTCGCCTCGGCGCGTGATCGCGCCACCAAGCGGCACTATCAGTATTTCTACGGGCTGCTCGCGCTCGGCTGGCGCGGCGCGGCTTCGCACTGGAGCCACTGGCGCCGCACCTACCGATTCATCGCATTGCTGGCGGTACCGCTGGTGTTTTCGGTGTCCAGTGGCTACTCGTTCCTGCTCGATTTGGCGCCTGAAACGGGCTGGCACTCGACCGTCTTTCCACCGTATTTCGTCGCCGGTGCGGTGTTCTCCGGTTTCGCCATGGTTATCGTCATCGCGCTCGGATTGCGGCGGTTCTTCGGTTGGCACGAGCTGATCACTGACAGCCACCTGGAAAAGCTCGGGCTGCTGTTGCTGGCGACCAGCTGGATGACCAGCTACGGCTATTTCGCCGAACCCTTCATCGCGTTTTATTCGGGCAAGGAGCACGAAATCCTAGTGACCATGAACCGCATCGCCGGGCCCACGGCCTGGAGTTTCTGGACGGCAATCTTCTTCAATCTGGTGGTGACACAGGCGCTCTGGTGGCCGGCGGTGCGGCGCAACGGTCGGGCCATGTTGATCATCGCCCTGGGCGTGCTGGTGGGCATGTGGTGCGAGCGCTACATGCTGATCATCCAGCCGCCGACGCGTGATTACCTGGTCTCTAGCTGGCAGGCCTACAGCCCGTCGTTCTGGGATTGGGCGCTGTTCATCGGCACCTTCGGCCTGTTCATGGTGCCGTTCTCGCTGTTCATGCGCTTCCTGCCGATGATCTCGACCTTCGAGCTCAAGGAGGTGCTGCATCGCTACCGGGGAGGCGCCAATGAGTAAGCGCCATTACGGCCTGCTGGCTGATTTCGCTCATCCCGATGCGATGCTCGATACCGTGCGCGCTGCCCGGGCGGCGGGCTATCGGCGAATAGAGGCCTACAGCCCGTTTCCGGTGGAAGGAATAGAAGAATTGCTCGAGCACCGCAGCAATCGCCCTTACGGGTTTGGCGTGGTCGGGGCGCTGGTGGGTATCGTCATCGGCCTGGGCATGCAGATCTACGCCAACCTCAGCTATCCGATGGAGATCGGCGGAAGGCCACTGATCGCGTTGCAAAGCTTCAGCATCGTGACCTTTCTGCTGATGGTCAGCTTCGCGACGATATTCGCCGTGTTCGGCCTGCTCTGGTTGTGCCGGTTGCCCTTGCTCTGGCACCCGCTGCATGAGGCGAGCGCGTTCGGGCGGGCTACCGATGATCGCTTTCTGCTCTGTATCCGCGCTGATGATCCGCTGTACGACCAGACCGGCACAGCAGTCTGGCTGGCCGAACGCGCAATGTCAGTGACAGAGGTGCCGGCATGATTCGCTGGCTGTTGCTCTGTGCGCTGCTGTTGGGCCTTGTCGGTTGTGATGACATGGCTCAGCAGCCGCGTGCCGATGCGCAGGAGCCCAGCAGGTTCTTTCCGGACGGTAAGGTCAACCAGGTGCCGCCTGCCGGCACCGTTGCCCGTGGGGATCTCACTTGGGAAGCCGTATTGGCCGAGCGGCCAGCGCTGACGGTGGAACTCATGCAGCGTGGTCGCGAGCGCTTCGAGATTTACTGCTCGCCTTGCCACGGGGTAGCGGGCGACGGCAATGGCACCGTGGTCAATCGCGGATTTCCCCGGCCGCCGGATGTTGCCGAGCCCAGGCTCATCGCGGCGCCCGACCGGCATTTCATGGACGTCATCGCCCATGGCTACGGCCAGATGTACAGCTATGCCGCACGCGTGCTGCCCGCCGATCGCTGGGCCATCGTCGGCTATATCCGCGCCTTGCAATTCAGCCGTCGCGCCGAGGTTGGCGGCCTGCCTGAAATCGACCGCGACACGCTGGAGCGCCTGCCATGAGCGCTCGTAGAGTGGCATTTGTCGGCGTCGGACTCGGCGTGCTCGGGTTGTTGGCGTGCCTGCTACTGGCCAGTCGCGAGGCGGTGGCGGCGAGCCTGGCCAGTCTGCTGGGCCTGGCCGGCATTCCGTTGGGTGGGTTGTGTCTGGGCTTGAGCGTGGCGCTGGTCAGTGGCAATGCGCGGGACCAGTTATGGCCATGGACGCTGTTCAGTGCGCGTGCCTTGCCAATGCTGGCGTTGATCGCGCTCCCGGTGCTGGCGGGAGCCGGTGCGCTCTACGAATGGGTGGGCACCGACGAAGGCGGCTTCCGTGGTTTCTGGCTTGCCTGGACGAGCTTTGCGGTGCGCGCAGTGCTGTATCTGGCGGCGTGGTGGGCCTTGGCGAAATGGGTGCTACCGCTAAGCCTCAATCGGCCCGCAGCGGCCGGTCTGGGCTTGATCGCTCTGGTATTGACCACATCGCTGGCCGCGGTGGACTGGGCGATGTCGCTCGACCCGCATTTCACATCCAGCCTGTTTGGCATGGTCTGGTTCGGTCGGCTGATGCTCACTGGCATCGCCTTCTGCTGCTTGCTGGTGCTCAGTCGTGGCCGCGATCGGTCGGGCCGCGATCGGCCGGGCGTGCTGCGCGGCATGCTGGCCGCCGCGGCATTGGCGTGGCTCTACCTGCATTTCATGCAGTACCTGGTGATCTGGTACGGCAACCTACCTGAGGAAATTCGCTGGTATCAGCACCGCACCGAGGGTGTCTGGTTGTGGCTGACCTGGCTGTTGGGCGCCGGTCAGTCGCTGGTTTTCATCACGTTGCTCTGGCCGTTCTCACAGCGCCGCCCGGCATTGACGGCGCTGGCCGCAACGACCCTGGTGCTGGGGTTGGTCGAAGGTGTCTGGTTGAGCTTGCCGGGATTGAAGGCAATGCAACCCGTGGTTCTGGGGTTGGCGCTGGTCTGCGCCTGGATGGCTGGCGTCGGGCTGCTGGCTCTGGCCTTACTGCCGGGAGGAATGATGCCGAGGAGAACGCCATGAGTGTGCCGGTGGATCCGGTTTCGAAAGAAGACGGCTTCGAGCATCACGACGCCAACGTCAAAGTGCTACTGATCATCGGTTTCGGCATTTTCGCCGCCTTGCTGGTGGCGGGCATCGGGGTGGCTGGCTTGCTCTGGTGGTACGACCTGCAGCCGGACAAGCCGGTCACCGCGCTTGAGAGACGCACGGAGAAACCGCCCAAGCCGCGGTTGGAGAACGACCCGCGGGCAGGCGGTAACGAGGTCGTGGTGGCGGGGCGCGAATTGATCGAGCACTACGGCTGGGTCGATCGTGAGGCCGGGCTGGCGCGTATCCCGGTGGATCGCGGCATTGTGCTGTTGGCCCAACGTGGCTGGCCTTCACGTGCAGAGCCCGAACCGGGTGAAAAAATGCCGCCTCGTGAGCAACAAGCCAGGGGGAGGGCGCAGCAGTGATGCATCGATCTCTGTACCCGGACGGGGCGACGACGAACGGGTGGCACCCATCTTACGGATCTTCTGTGTGTATGCGCCTGCCTTGGCGCAAAGCCCCCGAACCATGGCGGCCGACTCAACACCCCCAGGCCACGACTCGCTTTCCACGCTACCTTGCCACCCTGTTTCTGACTGTCCTCGTCCTGCAGTACGGTGGGCCAGTGATGGCCGACGCACCGTTCGATCCCTTCGCCGCGGCTGGCATCGAACAGAAGCCCGGCGCGCAGGTGCCGTTGAAGCTGCGCTTTACCAATGTGAACGGCGACCACGTCACCCTCGACGAGCTATTCGGGGCGCGCCCGGTGATACTCGCGCCGGTCTACTATCGTTGCCCGAACGTCTGCGGCGCGCAGCTTTCGAGCCTGTTCAACCTGTTGTCGGCGTTGTCCTTCGAGCTTGGCAAAGACTACGAGGTGATCGCCTTCAGTATCGACCCGCGCGAAACCCCGCAGGATGCTGAGGCCGAGCGCGCCAAGTTGCGCAAACGTTGGCCGCAGCTGGTGGATTCGCCGCACGTGCACTTTCTCAGCGAGGTCGCCCCGGCGACTCGTCCAGAGCCGAACCCTTCACATCCGGCTGCTGGTGCCGCGCTGGCCGAGGCGCTCGGCTTCACCTACAGCTGGGATCCGGAGATCGGCGAGTTCGCCCATGCTTCGGCGATCGCCACGCTAAGCGCTGAAGGGAAACTGGTGCGCTGGCTGTACGGCCTCGGCTATCAACCGGATGACATGCGCCTGGCGCTGACTGACGCCGGGGAAGGAAAGATAGGCTCGCTGGGCGACCAGCTGCTGCTGCTCTGTTATCACTACAACCCACGCACTGGTGGCTACGACAACCTGGTCATCGGTGCGCTGCAGGTCGGTGGCATCGGCACCACTCTGCTGCTGGGCGGCTTCATCGGAGTCACCCTCTGGCGCGAGCGTCGCAAGTCGAAGGCTGACGCATGAACGAAGCCTTCGTCCGCTTCTGGCCGCAAACGGCCTCAAACTACGCCGGGAATGTCGACTGGCTGGTCTTCGCCTTCACCGGAATGATGATGTTCTTCGTGGTGCCGGTGTTCGTCCTGCTGGTGCTGTTCTCGTTCCGCTATCGCAAGGGCACACAGGTGCCGCGGGATCATCGCCCCCGCGGCAGCATGAAAGTCGAGATGACCTGGATCGCCTTGCCCTTCGTCGGCGCCATGGTCATCTACCTGGTGTCGGCCAAGCTCTACTACGAGGTGCGCACGCCACCGCCGGACGCCATGGAAATCCAGGTGGTCGGCAAGCAGTGGATGTGGAAGTTCCAGCACCCCGGCGGCCAGCGCGAGATCAATACGCTGCACGTGCCGGTCGACCAGCCGATCAAGCTCAACATGATCTCCCAGGACGTCATCCACAGCCTGTATTTTCCGGCCCTGCGGGTGAAGCAGGACCTGCTGCCCGGCCGCTACACCCAGCTCTGGTTCAAAGCAACCAAGACCGGACGCTTCCAGGCCTACTGCGCCGAGTATTGCGGCACCGACCATTCTCGGATGCTGGCGGATCTGGTGATCTTGCCTGCGCAGGAATACGCGGCGTGGCTGGAACAGGCCGGGACGTCGGAAAGCCTGGCCGATCAGGGCGGCGCGCTGTTCCGTCAGTTTGGCTGCAGCGGTTGCCATGGTGCGGCCAATGTCGCTCACGCGCCGAATCTGGTTGGCCTCTACGGCCGTCGGGTGGCGCTGCAGAACGGTGAATCGGTGCTGGCCGACGATGGCTACATTCGCGACAGCATCCTGCTGCCGAACAAGCAGGTCGTGGCCGGCTTCGAGCCCATCATGCCCAGCTTCGACAACGTGCTGGATGAGGAAGCGGTGCTGCGTCTGACCGCTTATATCAAGTCTTTAGGACACGTTGGTGAAGGAGGGCAGGATGCTGCTGACCAACCCTGAAACCAGCCTACCTCGGCACAGGAGTTCCACCCGTTGAGCCAGAAGAACCCCGCCGCGAACCAGCGCCCCAGCTACCTGGCCGACGAGCACGGCCTGCGCACCTGGTTCATGACCACCGACCACAAGCGCATCGGGATCATGTACCTGATCGCCGTCACCGCGTTCTTCTTCCTCGGCGGGCTGGCGGCCAGTGCGATCCGCATCGAGCTGATCACGCCGGAAGGCGACCTGCTGACCGCCGATGGCTACAACCGCGCCTTCACGTTGCATGGCGTGGTGATGGTGTGGTTTTTTCTGATTCCGTCGATCCCGGCGGTGTTTGGCAACTTCCTCGTCCCGATCATGATTGGCGCCAAGGACATGGCCTTTCCCAAGCTGAACCTGTTCAGCTGGTACCTGCTGGTGGGCGGCGGCGCGTTCACCCTCTTCGCGTTATTGGCCGGCGGCGTGGACACCGGCTGGACCTTCTACACGCCGCTCTCGACCATGTTCAGCAACGGCCATGTGGTGGCGGTGATCCTCGGCGTGTTCATCACCGGGTTCTCCTCGATCCTTACCGGGCTGAACATCATCGTTACCATCCACACGCTGCGCGCGCCCGGGATGACCTGGTTCCGCATGCCGCTGTTCTGCTGGTCGCTGTACGCCACCTCGGTGATCCTGGTGCTGGCCACGCCGGTGCTCGCGATCACGCTGATACTGGTCGCCGCCGAGCACCTGTTTCATATCGGCGTGTTCGACCCGACGCTGGGCGGCGATCCGCTGCTGTTCCAGCACCTGTTCTGGTTCTACAGCCACCCGGCCGTGTACATCATGATCCTGCCGGCCATGGGCGTGATGAGCGAACTGGTCACGGCGGCGGCACACAAGCGCATCTTCGGCTACAGCTTCGTGGCCTATTCGAGCCTGGCGATCGCGGTGATCGGCTTCATGGTCTGGGGGCACCACATGTTCGTCGCGGGCCAGTCGATGTACGCCAGCATGGTGTTTTCGCTGCTCAGCTTCCTGGTCGCGATCCCCTCGGCGATCAAGGTCTACAACTGGACCGCGACGCTCTACAAAAGCAACCTGACCATCAATGCGCCGTTCCTGTACGCGGTGACCTTCATCGGTCTGTTCGTGGTGGGCGGGGTGACCGGTCTGTTCCTCGCGTTGCTGGCGGCCGATGTGCACGTTCACGACACCTACTTCGTGGTCGCGCATTTCCACTACATCATGGTCGGCGCGGCGGTGGCAGGGTTCTTCGGCGCGCTGCATTTCTGGTGGCCGAAGATGACCGGGCGGATGTACTCCCAGCTGTGGGGCAAAATCGCCGCGGTAATGATCTTCCTCGGTTTCAACCTGACGTTCTTCCCGCAATTCCTGCTCGGCTACCTGGGTATGCCACGGCGATACCACAACTACGGTGAGGATTTTCAATTCCTCCACGTGCTGTCCTCGGCGGGCGCGGCGATTCTCGCGGTGGCTTATATCCTGCCGTTCTTCTACCTGCTCTGGTCGCTGCGCTACGGGCCAATCGCCGATGACGACCCCTGGGAAGCGGCCGGGCTGGAGTGGCGAACGTCGTCGCCACCACCGACGCACAATTTCGTCGAAACACCGATCGTTGATTTCGAAGCCTACGAGTATCCGCCCGAGGCGACTCATGGCCGTTCGTAAGCGATACCTCGCCGAACAGTTTAGTACCGCCTCGCAGCAGCGCGAGGCGACCTATCTGGGCATGTGGCTGTTCCTGGCCACGGAAATCATGATGTTCGGCGCGTTGTTTCTGGTGATCAGCTACTACCGCCTGCATGACCCGCAGGCCGTCGCCGAGGCGGTGCATCATCTGCACTTTGTGCTGGCCGGTTTCAACAGCGCGCTGCTGCTGACCGCCAGCCTGTGCATGAGCCTGGTGGTCAAGGCCTCGCGCCAGGACTATCACCGGCACGTGCAGCTCTGGTTGGTGCTGGCGGCCTTGCTGGGGCTGGGATTTCTCGGCCTGAAGGGCTTCGAGTACGCCTGGGAGTACCGTGAAGGGCTGCTGCCGGGCTCGCCCAACGAGTCGCCGCTGAAAAACCCGGGCTCGCGGCTTTACATGGTCATCTACCTGTACTCCACGGCGTTGCATGCGCTGCACGTATCGATCGCCGTGGTGCTGGCGCTGGGCATGGCGGCTCGCATTCATTTCGGCCACATGAAGCTGCCCGAGCGCGCCATCACCCTGGAAATGGTCGGCCTCTACTGGCATCTGGTCGACGTCATCTGGATTCTGCTGTACCCCGCTTTGTACCTGCTCGGGAGGCCAGCATGAGTCTTCGCAACCTGTTGCTGACCTACCTCGGTCTGATTTCGCTGCTTGCCGCCAATGTGCTTCTGGCCCTATGGCTGCCAGCCTGGTCCGACTGGGCATTGCTCGGGGCGGCGGGGCAGGCGGCACTGCTGCTGTTCGGTTTCATGCAGCTGGGTCAGCACTCGGCGCTGGTGCGCTTCTTCGCGCTGGGTGCCGGGTTCTGGCTGCTGCTGATGTTCACCCTGACGCTTATCGACCTGTTGACCCGCAAGGCTGGTTTTTAGCGACGCAGATCTGGCAAGCGAACCGAGCCGGCCCCTCTGGCATCTGGCCGGTGCGCAAGGTCTACGGGCGCGGTCAGATCGTCTACCTATGTTGAGCACGACGAAACGACATATGCATGGTCCGCAGCTCTAGAATCATCCCCAACAGGCACGGTCCCAAAACAATGAGCTTTATGGCGATAGGGCTTGTGCCGCATGGTTCAAACCGGCCAGGCCGAGCCAGAGCCGATACGGTGCGGGCTGCTGAGTACTGCACGCCACTCCGCGAAACGATCCGGTCAGGTTGACGCTTGGCGCTTCAACCCACCTGCAACGAGGAGGACCGAAATGGCCGATGCCAACGAGCAGCAGCCCGATTGCTTGGAAGATGTCATCAACGAGGTCGTCGACCTCGGTGATGGTCAGGCAAAGGTGTCGGTTGGCGATATACAGCAAACGATCGGTCAGCGAAGTTTCGGGCTGTTTTTATTCGTTCCGGCGATTCTTGAGATCAGCCCGGTAGGCGGCATTCCCGGGTTGCCGACCCTGTTGGCGCTGATCATCGCGATGTTCGCCGTGCAGCTACTGTTCGGGCGTGATCATTTCTGGATTCCGGGTTTCATTGCCCGTCGCTCAGTGAGCGGCGACAAACTTGAAAAAGGTCTGAACAAGATAAGACCGGTGGTGCGCTGGCTGGATAAGGTCAGCCGCAATCGATTGACGTGGGCGACGCGCAAAGCGTTTCTGAAAGTCATCGCGATTATCTGCCTACTGCTGACAGCTTCGGTGCCACCGCTGGAGCTATTGCCGTTCGCCAGCACCGCACCGTTTTCGGCGATCTGCCTGTTCGGCCTGGGTATCACCACGCGGGATGGAGCGGCGATCGTGGCGGGATTGGTGGTAGCGGTTGGTGCATTCGTACTGGCGGGCATGGGAATTAGCGGCTAAGCGCACGCGGCGGGTGATGGATGACTGCCGGCCTTGGCCATCGAGTAATCCAGCGAATTGACCGGTGGATCCTGCTGTACTGAGCCGCGCCCGGAATCTAGGGCTTGCCGTCAATCAGAGCGTCTTGGCTGCCAATGGCTGTACGGCCGGGCCATGGATGACGCCGCCGTTGGCCTCGAAAATCGAGCCGTGGCAAGGGCAGTCCCAGGTGCGGTCGGCGTTGTTCCAGGTCACGGTGCAGCCCATGTGCGTGCACGCTGCGGACACGCTATGCAGCGTACCGGAATCGTCTCGCCATACGGCGATCTTCTCATCGCCACGGGTGATCACACCGCCTTCTCCATGACCTATTGCTTCCAGCTCTTCGACCTGCGACTGACTGTCGGTGCTCTGGTTGAAATCATCCGGAGAGGGCCGCGTTGGATCGTAAAGATGCTTCCATGGCCGGCGTCCAGTGATGATCTGGCGAGCGATGCCCAGCCCGGCGGCGGTGCCGTTGCTTATGCCCCAGCCATTGAAACCGGTGGCAACGAACAAACCGGGCGCTTTCTCGCTATCCGGCTCGCCGACGTACGCCATGCGGTCGGCCGTGTCGTAGTCTTCGTTGCACCAACGCCAGGCGGGTTCGCTGACCGGCAGGTTGCCTCGTGCCCAGCTTTCCAGGTCGACGAAGCGCCGGGCGACGTCGCCGTCCTGGCCAGTCTTGAAGCGCGGACCCAGGACGATCAGCAGGGGGCCTTCGGTGTCGTGACCCATGCGGATCGAATGCGTCGGCTCGTCGACCCCGATGAACATCCCCTCCAAATGTGCGTCCCCTTGTGGACGGAAGGCCATCGCTACATGGCAGCGCGGTTGGGTAGGGCTGACGAGATCGATTGGCGTCTCGACCGGCATATGCGTGGCGAGGATCACCTGTTCGGCATCGATACTTCCACCCTCGAAACCGACCTGCCAACGCCCTTTGTGCTCGAAGCTCCGCGCACGGGTTTGCTGGTGGATGCGTCCACCGCGCGCCTGCACCGCATTGGCCAGCCCCAACAGATAGCGAGTCGGGTTGAACTGCGCCTGATCCGGAAATTCCAGGGCACAGGCGGTATCGAAGGGCAGGGGAGCACGCTCCAGAAGCCTGGCGGCAAAACCCAGGCAGCGTGCTGCTTCGGCTTCCTGCTCGATGGCCGCCCGCCAATCCGAGGAGCAGGCGTAGGCAAAGGCGGACTGGTGCTGGTAGTCGCAGTCGATCTGGAGGGTCTCGACCCAGTGACGAATGCGATTTACGGCTTCGCGATTGGCGTCGGCATAACACTGTGCCAGTTCTTGGCCGAAGGTATCGATCAGGTGTCGGTAGATGAGTGCATGCTGAGTGGTGACCTTTGCGGTGGAGCGCCCAGTGACCTGAAGGCCGACCTCGCGCGCTTCGAGCACCACGACGGATTTGCCGGCTTCGCACAGGGTCATCGCCGCGCTCAGCCCGACAATGCCGGCGCCAACCACCACCACGTCGCACTCGCTGTTGCCGGTCAGGCGTGGGAAATCGCCGTGCGGTGCGCTGGCGGTCCAGCAGCAATTGGGGGTTGCGGATAAGGCTGGCATGGCTGGCTTCTCCTCGGCTGAATCGATTGATTGATCTGTCGACGTTTCTCTGCGCGACGGTGAGCACAGGCTGCTCGGCACCGCGGCCTGCCGGCTTTGTGCGCTCACGCAACGTCAGGTACTAGCCAGTAGAACGACCCGATCCGGGCAGGTTCCTGACCATCGGGCAGGACGGAACACGCGCAACCAAGACCGTTCTCCTCTCGTCGGTTTGCCGACGCAGGATCAAACGGATGCCCGGATTGCCGGTCACCTGCTCGAAACCCCGATTGAGGATGTGACCGATGAAGCTCTACTACTATGACCACTGTCCCTTCAGCGCCCGAGTGCGCATGGTATTGAGCCTGAAAGGGATCGAAGCCGAGCGTGTGGTGTTGCCAGCCGATGACGAACAGACCATCACTCAACTGATCGGTAAGCATCAGATACCGGTGCTGGTGCGTGACGATGGCACGCCCATGGCTGACAGCATGGACATCGTCAAATACCTCGACGCTTTAGATGGCCAGCCGATGATTGGTGAACCGGACACCCCTGCGCTAAGCGAGTGGCTGGAGCCGTTCGTGCCGAACCTGCAATACCTCGGCTATCCCCGCTGGACGCAGATCGGCCTTGAGGAGTTCGCCAGCCCCTCGGCCTATGAGCATTTCCGCAGCAAGAAAACCGAAACCGTCGGCGACTTCGATGAGGCGCTGGCCAACACCGAGGCCAAGGCGCGTGACGCGGATGCACAGCTAAGGCGACTGCCAGACATTGTCGATCTGACGCCGACTCATCAGCACCCATGCTGGGACGACATCACGCTATTTCCCATGCTTCGCAGCCTGAGCGTGGTGAAGGCAGTCGACTGGCCCGAAGAGGTGCGTGCCTACACCGTGACCCAAGCGCAGCGGTGCGGGCTGGACACGTTTTTCGACCGGGCACTCTGAATCGTCTTGAGATTGGATGGGCAGTACGCCACGAACGATGCCGAGTCCCAGTTTCGCCATCCCTCGTTCGACAAGCGTGAAGCCCCCATGCCAGGCTCCGCAGCCATGCTGGCCAGGCGAATCGAAACGGGCGGCCCGGCTGGGCATCGACACGCCTGGGTCGCCTGTGTCTTGGCTAATTGCCTACGCGCTTCATGCACGCCAGGTGCCGATCGTTGACGCGGTTGGCGAACCAGGCCGTCGTCAGATTGCGAGTGATTTTCGGGCTTTCCAGCCGAATTCCAGGCAGCACCGCGCGCGGCAGCGATTTGCCTGCACGCTTTTCGGCCAGCGCGAACACGCGTTCATACAGGCTGGTTTTCTCGAAGCCGTGGGTATCGCCGCGCTCCAGCGCGTTGCGAATTGCCGTTTCGCTCATGTCCAGCTTGCTCGCCAGCGAGCGAACCGCGCGTTCGGTCTGTCCGGCTTTGCTGCTGCCGTGAATGATCAGATCGCCATCGAGGGCCAGCTTGATGCCGCTGGCGCGGCTTACCGCGGCCTGAAAAGCAGCGTTACGGCTGGCATACCAACCGGCATTGAAGTCGGCGAAGCGGTACAGCGGCTGGGTGTAACTGGCCGGGTAATCGAGCAGGTGAGCGATGCCGAAGTACATGCCCCCACGTCGGGTGAACACTTCGTCGCGGATCGAACCCTTGCGCTCATAGGGATAGTCCCACCGGTGATCTTCGGCAAAGGCGATGCTGACCTGCATCGGGCCACCGGTCTTGACCGGGTTGAGCGTGCCGAACAACTGCTTGCCCAGCGGCATGATGCTGAGAAAGTCGTCGAAAATCGCACTCAACTGTTGTTCGGTGCGCACCGCATTCAGGCGCTCGCTATAGGTCTTGCCGTTAGGCGAGCGGACGTCCAGCGCCGCATTGACCACAAAACGCGGGACATGCAACCGGGCGGCACGGCGGTAGATTTCTTCGCGCGCGATCTTTGCCAAGCCTGGCACGGCAGGCGTCGCCTGAAAGGTCGATTCCTGCACGGTGACGGCCAACACCGAGCAGATGTTTTCGTTGCTCGGCGGGATATCCAGCGCATCGAATGCGGTGTAGATATCCATTGCCCAGCCTTGGCGATCCGGGATGTTGCTGGGGATCAGCCGGACGATTTTCGCCCGTACCTCATCGGGCCGGGGCGCGGGCGTTTCTGGCCGCTGAATGCCACAGCCGGCCAGGCTAAGCAGCAGAGCGCCGCCGATAATGGCTGCGGCGCGGCGGGTAAGCGGTGCTGCCGATGAGGCGTCGCCGACCGGTGAGTGTCGCTGAAAAAGTTGAAAAATCATGCCGTTCCGATCGTCGTGTACTGTGAGGCTTCGACAACGAAACGGACGAAGCTGCTGCGCAGTTTGCGTGAAAGCCTGGTGGCAATCAAAGGCACGGGAGCCGTCATTGAAACTTGCATCGCTCGTGTTGTCCGAACCCAGACGATCCCCCCATGCGCTGTGCTACCGGCGCCGCGTCTCAATCGAGCATTTATCCATGAGTGAACAACATTTCGACATTCGGCGACTTGAACGCTACGACAGCACCACAACCGAGTACCTGCTCGCGATCATTACCGATGAGGATCACGCTTCACAGGTGGAGCAGCAAGACGGGCGGATCGCCTGGCAATCGACCCTGCGCCATGACCGTCTGCATCGGCATATGGACCCGCAAACCGGCCTGGCTCGGTACCGGTTCGAGGATATACCGGAGGCAGAGGGGGGCGAATTCCAGTTGGTCAGTCTGATTGCCGAAGGCGGGCGTGGCGCGGAGTTTTCCGAACTGGTGATGTTCGGCAAACGCCTGGTCACTTTCGACGATCGCACCGGGCTGGTCTGCGAAGTCCGCGATCAAAATCAATTGGTGCCGCGCAACATTCTCATGACCGGCAGCGGTGACGAAGCCTTCAAAGGTTTCAAGAGCGAATGGGCGACACTCTGGAACGATCAACTCGTGATTGGCAGCCACGGCAAGAGGCCGGCTGAAGAGTGGGTCAAGATGCTTGATCGCAACTACGGCGTGCGCAGCGTTAACTGGGCGGATCGCTACCAGCGCATCCGTGACGCGCTCGGCGTCGGCCCCGATGGCTACGTCATCCATGAAGCGGCGGAATGGCATCCGTATCGCCGTGAGTGGCTCTTCTTCCCGCGCAAGATCTCGAACGAACCCTTCGACGAGGCGGTGGACGAGCGAGAGCGCGGCGCCAACACGCTGATCATCGCCAACGAAGACTTCAGCGAGATTCGTACGCTGAAAGTGGGCGAGCGCATCCCCGAGCGCGGCATTTCTTCGTTCAAGATCCTGCCGGGTCACCCGGAGGAGTGCATCGGGCTCAAGAGCGTGGAAATCGGCGACCGTACGGAGAGCTACCTGTTCTGCTTCAACCTCGACGGTGAAGTTCTGCAAAACGATATCTTCATTGGCGATTACAAGTGCGAGGGGCTGGAGATTCTCTGATTCGGTCCGTAGGGCGCGACGCTCTACGTCCCTGCGACGCGAGCGTTGTGCCCCTCGTGCGACCGCAATAGCGAAAGCGCTGTCGACGCCTCACTGCTCGGTCCGCTTGCCGCTGAAGGCAGTGATCGGTTTCTCCGGCTCCTTGTCCAGCCCGCCCGCGAAGCTCTTCAACCCCTCGATGATAGGCATCAGTGCCGCCCACAACTCATCGTCGTGCAGCATCTTGTAAGCGCCGGTGACGCCTGGGGCTTCGTCGTGCTTGCCGTCGGGCTTGTAGTGCCCGACGGCGTGGAAGGCCTCCTGGAAGGCGAACACTACCTTGCAGAACTGCGCCGGCTCGATGCGCGACAGTGCCATGCCCAGGATCGACAGGTTCTGCACGGCGTTGAGCGAACCTTCTTTGCTCAGGCCGTCGACCAGCACCTTGAGCAAGCGGTCGTGCGAGCCTGCCAGATCATTGGCGAAGCGCAGCACGCCACGCTGGTGCAGGGTTTCGAGGAGCGTATCGAGTTCTTCACGCGCGCTTGGGCCGATCGGCGTCGGCGGGACGTCGTAGTTCAGTCGTTGGGCCATCAGAATCTCTCCGGATGCTGGGCTTGGGCGGGCGGGGCGACGTAATCATCGCGGTACCACTTCACCTCGACGGGCACACCCTCGTTCGGCGTGCGTTTGGCATGGCGGAAGCTGTTCGGCGGTAGCGGCGGTTCGCCCTTCTCGGGAAGGACCTCCAGTCTGACCGCGGTTTCCTTGTAGGCCGGCGTGTTCACGTCGGGGTCATGGTGTTCGCCGGTAAGCAGGTTGAGCCCGGGCTTGCCCTGATGGATAGGCATGAACAGCGTCTTGCCGGCGACCCGGTCGGTCACGGTCGCACGCACTTCCACCGAGCCGCGTCGCGAGGTCACGCGCACCCAGGTGCCGTCCTCGATGCCGCGCTCGGCAGCCAGCTCCGGGCTGACCTCGACGAACCAGTTCGGCGCCTGCGACCAGATACGTGGGCCGCGGCCGGTCTGGTTGGTGCTCTGGAACTGTTCGAGCATGCGCCCGTTGTCGAGCATGATGTCGTACTCGTCATCCGCCGCTTCGGCCGGCTCCTTCCATTCCAGCGGGAACAGCACGGCCTTGCCGTCATCGGTGTGGAAGCGCTCGGTGTAGAGCAGCGGGGTGGTGCTGCCGTCGCTTTGCATCGGCCAGAACAGCGACTGCCAGCCTTCCAGCCGTTCGTAGCTGATGCCCTGGAACAGGGTGGCGATGCTGGCCGCCTCGTCCATGATCTGGCTCGGGTGGGTATAACCCCAGTCGTGGCCCATGCGTTTGGCGAGATCGGTGAGGATCTGCCAGTCCGGGCGGCTGTTGCCGAGCGGCGGCAGTACCTGGTAGAAGCGCTGGATGCGCCGTTCGGTGTTGGTGAAGGTGCCGTCCTTTTCCACCGAGGGGCAGGCTGGCAGCACCACGTCGGCGAACTCGGCGGTGCGGCTGAGGAAGATGTCCTGCACCACCATGAAATCGAGGCTTTCGAAGCCGCTGTGCACGTTCTTGCTGTCGGCGTCAGAGAAGGCGGTTTCCTCTCCGACGATGTACATCGCCTTGACCGAGCCCTCGTCGGCACCCTGAACCATGGTGAAGTTGTCGTTGCCCTTCTCCAGCGACAGCGACTCAGGCGAAACCCCCCAGGCCTTGGCCCACTTGTTGCGGTTCTTTTCCTCGGTGACCTTCTCGTAACCGGGGTACATGTTCTTCAGGCAGCCGAAATCGCTGGCTCCCTGCACGTTGTTGTGGCCGCGCATCGGGTAGCCGCCGGTGCCGGGCCGGCCGTAGTTGCCGGTAACCAGCAGCAGGTTCGACAGCGCCGTGCTGGTGTCCGAACCGTGGCTGTGCTGGGTGATGCCCATGGCCCAGAGCAGGCACACCGACTTGGCCTGCCCGATCAGCTCCGCAGCCTCGATCAGCTTTTCCTTGGCGATGCCGGTGACTTCGGCGGCGAAATCCATGGTGAAGGGGTCGAGCGATTTCCGGTATTCCTCGACCTGGTTGACCCGGGCGCTGAGGAATTCCTGATCGGCATAGCCGTGTTCGAACATGTAGCGCGACAGGGCCGAGGCCCAGACCAGGTCGGTGCTGGAATTGGGTCGCAAATGAATATCGGCGCGTTCGGCCATCTCGTGCTTGCGCGGATCGAACACCACCCACTGCTGCCCGCGGTGTTTCTTCTGCGCCTTGAGCTTGGAGGCGATCACCGGATGGTTCTCGGACAGGTTGCTGCCGACCATCACGATCAAGTCGGCTTTCTCCATGTCCTCAATGGTGCCGGCATCGCCGCCGTAGCCGACGGTGCGGAACAGGCCTTTGGTGGCCGGGTTCTGGCAGTAGCGCGAGGAATTGTCGACGCTGTTGGTGCCGATGATCGCGCGGGCGATTTTCTGCGTGAGATAGGCCTCCTCGTTGCTGGCCTTGCTCGAGCCGATGAAGCCGATGGCGTCCGGCCCGTGGCTGTCGCGGATCTGCATGAGCCGATGCGCGACCAGATCCAGCGCCTCGTCCCAGCTCGCCTCACGGAACCGCCCGTTCTCGCGGATCAGCGGCGTGGTCAGGCGTTTAGGGTCATTGACGAAATCCCAGGCGAACTTGCCCTTTATGCAGGTAGAGATGCCGTTGGCCGGAGCATCGACCACCGGCTGCACCTTGAGGATGTGCCGGTCGCGGGTCCACATCTCGAAGGAGCAGCCCACGCCGCAGTAAGTGCACACGGTCTTGGTGCGCTTGATCTCCGGCTGGCGCCAGTGCATGTCCATTTTCGAGATGGCGGTGATCGGGCGGGCACCAATGGTTTCCTCGAGCTTCTTGACCATGTCGATCATCGGCCGCTTGATGTCCTGCGGCAGCGACGTGAACGGGCCGGCATCCGGCTGCATGGTCTTCTCCAGCAGCGCATTGCAGGGGCAAACGGTGACGCAGTGGCCGCAGCTGACGCAGCTCGACTCGTCGATCGGCTTACCGCCGTCCCAGAGCACGCGTGGGTGCTCCATGGTGAAGTCGATCGACAGCGTCTCGTTGACCTCGACGTTCTGGCAGGCCTCGACGCAGCGGCCGCAGAGAATGCACTGGTCCGGATCGTAGGTGTAGAAGGGATTGGAGTGGTCTTTCTCGTAGGGCTTGCGTTTGAACTCGTAGCGCTGGATCGGTGGATCGATCTGCGCATAGGTGTTATGCAACGTGCAGTCGCCGGTGTTGTGCTCACAGACCGTGCAATACAGCTCATGCTTGGCCACCAGCCGGTCCATTCCTTCCTCGCGGGCCGCCTTGGCCTCGGCGATCTGGCTGGTGATTTCCAGCCCGTCGCGGGCCTTCAACGTGCAGCCGCGCACCAGTTCTCCGTCGACTTGTACCCAGCAGACATCGCAGGTCTGTGGCGAGCCCAGCGCACGGTGATAACAGACGTGGGGCAGGTCAATGTCGTGCCTGGCGAGGAAATCGATCAGCGGGGTGTCGGCTTCGCCGACAAGAGGGGCGCCGTCATAGTGAATCGTGCATTCGGTCATCAGGCCTCCGGGTTATTTTATGCCGAGGCTTAGGAACAGAGGCTCGGGTAGCGCAGCTGATGCTTGAGCCTGCTCCGGTTTCCTAGCAGTGGATGGCTACTAGAGGTGACTGGTGGTCAATGTGATCGTTCAGGAACCGCGACGAGAGGCGTCTGGCGAATAGAAGCAGGCATTTGCTCGACGATGGCGCCCTGCGCTGCGGTCAAGAGCGCCATTTTCGGCTAACCTGAACCTTCTCGTAGCAGCCTGTATCAGCCCCGTCATGCATCAGCCAAACACCACAGATCAGCGCCCGCTTGCTGGCTCCAGCTTCTGGCGGGACCATTCGTTGCCTTTCATCGAGTCGCGCAGCGTGGCGGACGGACGTCGCGTCTGCTATGCGCGGCACAGCCATGAGACTTTTTCCGTCGGCTTGATCGACAGCGGCACCAGTACCTACATCAATGGCGATCAACAGTGCCGCATCGATGCGGGCACGCTGGTGCTGATGAATCCAGGTGACGTGCATGCCTGCAACCCGATTCGCAATCAGCCCTGGGCGTACCGCATGCTGTATGTCGATGCCGACTGGCTGAGTGATCTGCAGGATGAACTGGGCATGGGCGGTGCGGGGTTTCGCTGCTTCGCGCCGATTCTAACGCGTGATTCGGAGCTGCAAGCCGGTTTCAGAAAGTTGCATGCGGCATTGACCGATGACCATGCCGACCATTTGCACAAGCACAGCACCGCGGTGGAGTTCTTCAGCGCCATGCATCAGCGCCTGGGGATGCAGACCACGGCGCCGGCGAGCGATCCGAAGCTTAGGCGTGCAGCCGAATTCATTGCCGACAACTACCAGCGTTCCCTCAAGCTGGAAGAAATCTGCTCGACGGCCGGTGTGTCGATATCGAGCCTGATCCGGTCGTTCAGGAAGCATTACGGAATGACGCCGCACGCCTATCTGACCAACCGTCGGGTTCAGTTCGCGCGAGCGGAATTGCGCCGTGGCGTGCCGATCGCCGAAGTGGCGTTGGCCGCGGGCTTTGCCGACCAGGCGCATCTGCAGCGCGCCTTCAAACTGCTACTGGCGGCAACGCCAGGGCACTACCGTGGCCAGCGTCGTGCCTAGGCGGATGTATTGGACGACCGGCCTGGTGCCCGCTATCGCTTGACCTTCGACCGGCTAGAACACCAACACGTTAGAACGCCAATAGGTAGACCGCGCAACCAATCAGCAGGGCCGCCATCACCCGGTTGAACAATCGCAGCCGCGCGGCATTGTTCAGGTAATGCCGCAGAAAGGTGCCGGCATAGGCCCAGCAGGCCAACGAGACGTAGCAGATCACGAAGTAGATCGCCGCGAAGCGCCATACCGAAGGCAGATCACCGGCGGCCGCGAACAACCCCATTCCGGCCACCGAGGCCAGCCAGGCCTTTGGATTCAACCACTGCATCATGGCGCCGTAGAGCATCGTCGGCCGCAGCGCCGGCTTTTGGGTGTTCAGGCGACCGTCGTCGCGCGCCAGCCGGTAGGCCATGTAAATCAGGAATGCGACGCCGGCCAGCCGGATGGATTCCGTCAACCAAGGCCATCGCCCCAGGACTTCGCTCAGCCCGAGACCGATCAGCAACAGCAGCAGGGTAAAGCCAATGGTGGCGCCGCTGACATGGCGCATGGCGGCACGCAGGCCGAACTGGGCGCCACTGCTCAGCGCGACGATATTGACCGGGCCGGGTGAGATGGAAGAGGCCAGCGCAAAGGCGGCCATAGAGAGGAACAGGCTCATCGAAACTCCTAGTTTCACGCAGGGATTACAGCGCGAAGATAGGAGGGGGCGTTGCGTCGGTATTGAATGAAATGCGCGTCGTAACGGTTTACCAGCGCAGCAGTCGCGGCCCCAACAGGGTGCCGATGACGGTGGGTACCAGCATGCCCAGTACGTACCAGACCGCCCAGAAGGCCACGCTCATCTCCGGGCAATGCAGGCTGTAGGCCAGCGTCGCCATCGAGCCGGCCAACAGGCCGCTTGCCGCTCCGGCCAGGCGCAGCCGGGTCGGGGCCAGGCCTCGCATGGCCCAGAACACCGTGAAGAGCGCCGGGATTGAAAGCACGGCGATATTGACCGGACAGCTTCGCCAGGTACTGCCGAGCACCAGTGTCCAGCGACTCTCGGCCGATACGCTGAGCAGCAGACCCGCTGCCGCCAACCACACGGCACCCACCGGCAGGCCGATCACCGCCCAACTGCCGCCAGCGCGTACGCCGGGCCGAGCCAGGCGGCTGGTCATCATCAAGGCGCCACCGAGCAGCGAAGCGGGCAGCGCCAGTTTGCCCCAGAACAGCGGCTTGGCGGCCACGTCGGCGAGGTCCGGGCGCACGCCGAAGAGCGTCAGCAATACCAGCAGAGCGAGGAACAGGCCGATCACAACGGCGAGACTGAAGCGCTTGGCGACGATCCGAGGTTCGACGGGCGGCACATTGCTGGCAAGCATTGAAATCAGGTCGTCGGTTTTCATCGGGAACCTCTAATCAGGGCGGCCAGCGCCTTCAAACCACGGTGCACGCCGACCTTGACGGCCGATACGGACAAACCCGTCAGTGTGGCAGTCTCGTCCACTGACAGTCCCTGCAGCTTCACGTGAAGAATCGGCAAGCGCTGTTTATCCGGCAACTGTTCGAGCAGCCGGGTCAGATCGCGCTGTGCCTGCTCGGCGTGGTGATCCTCTTCGGCAAGCAGCATCGCGTCGTCGTCCAGCGGGTCGTTGAGCGCCTCGCGTCGTGCATGGGCGCGGAAATAATCCATCAGCTTGTAACGCGCAATGGCCTGCACCCAAGCGGTCAGCGGCTGGTCGGAGCGGTAGGTATGGCGCGCGTTGTGCACCGCCAGCAAGGCCTCCTGCAGCAGATCTTCGACGTCCGCCGAGTGCAATCTGCGCCTGAGAAAGCTGCGCAAATGCGCACCGAGCAAGGTCAGGAACTGCCGATAACACGCCTCGTCACCCTCCAATCCCCGCAACAGCAGCGCTTGCAGGCGGATCTCGCGCGCCTTCAATGCCTCATGGTGGGTAGTTCGTTCCATCGGGTGCTCTGGTTACAAGAGAAGAGAATTTTTCGCTGCTGCGATTCGCTGGGTTCAATGACCCATCAGCTTGAGGCGTCGATACGGTAGGGCCGGCCGAAAAAAATCTCAAAAATATTTTTCCGCCCTGTAACCGTTACCCCGCACCTTACGAACTATCGATTGAGTGGCCAGCAAACCCGCTGGTCGCATCTGCGAACCGAATGGAGAACCACATGAATACTCTCGCTCTTACCGCTGCTGCCGTTGCTCTCGCATCCCTTGCCGCCGGCGCCACGGCGGCCGAAAAAACCGAAGGCGCCATGGAGAAGTGCTATGGCGTCGCGCTTGCGGGTCAGAACGATTGCAAAGCGGGCGCCGGAACAAGCTGCGCTGGCACGTCGAAAATGGATTACCAGGGCAACGCGTGGAAGAACGTTCCGGCCGGCACCTGCACCTCGATCGAGACCCCCAAGGGCATGGGCTCGCTGACGCCTATCGAATCCTGATCGCCTAGGCTGCCGATGATCATGTCAGCTCACTTGGGGGCCGGTCTCAGTCTCAAGCCCGAGTACTACGAGGCGGCGCATGCCTGCACCGCCTCCGGGCTCTGGTTCGAGGTGCACCCGGAGAACTACATGCTCAGCGGCGGCCCTCGTCTGGCCTGGCTGGAAGCAGTTGGGGCGCAGCATCCGCTGTCGCTGCACGGCGTGTCGTTATCGCTGGCAGCGGATTGCCCGCCGAACGAGTCGCATCTGCAACGCCTCAAAACCTTGGCCGAACGCATTCGGCCAGCCCTTGTTTCGGAGCACCTCGCCTGGTCCGTCTGGCGAGGTCAGTACCATCCCGATCTGCTGCCGTTTCCACGCACGAACGCCGCGCTTGCGCGGATCGTTGATAACGTCCAACGCACTCAGGATGTTCTCGGCCGGCAGATCGCCGTTGAGAATCCCAGCCATTACATGCGCATTGAGGGGCACGAGTGGGATGAGATTGATTTTCTCGCCGAGCTGGCCAGGTGCAGTGGTTGTGGCCTGCTGCTGGACATCAACAACGTCTATGTCAGCGCGCATAATCTCGATTTCGATGCGTTTGCCTATGTCGATCGCTTCCCGGCTCAAGCCGTGCTGGAGGTACACCTGGCCGGACATAGCCAGGATCCGCAAAGCGACTCCGGTTTACTGATCGATTCCCACGACGCACCGATCACCGGGGCGGTCTGGGCGTTGTATCAACGACTGATCGAACGAATCGGCGCGCGACCCACGCTGATCGAACGTGATGATCAACTACCGGCTTTCACCAACCTGCTGGGCGAGCGCGATTGCGCGCAGCGATTGCTGGATCAGCAGAGGAGGGTGGGATGAGCGTGTCGCTGGGACAGTTCCAGGACGCCTTCGTCGAGGCCCTGCAGGGTGTCGAACCGGTGGATTCCAACGAAGCGCATGGCATGATCGCGGCGCTCACGGCTCAGCCAGGCTTCGCGGTCTATCGCAATACGGTCATGAAAGGCTGCGTGGATGCGCTGCGGGCCAACTTCCCAACGGTCGAGCGGCTGGTCGGCGCCGAATGGTTCGCCGCCGCGGCCGCCCACTATGTCAGGCGCTCGCCCCCAGTACTGGCGCAACTGATCGAATACGGCGTCGGCTTCGCAGACTTCCTGCAGTCCTTCGAGCCTGCACGGGAACTGCCCTATCTGGCCGGCGTGGCACGCCTCGACCGGCTTTGGATCGAAGCGTTCAGCGCGGCGGAACAGGCACCGCTGACACTGTCCGCATTCGCCGCACAGGCGCCGGAAAAACTCGCCGAACTGCACCTCAGCCCAAGCGCCGCAGCACGCTGGCAGTGGTTCGCATTGCCTGTCTTCACCATCTGGCGCTGCAACCGCGAACAGCTGGACGTGCCCCGATCACTGGTCTGGCAGGGTGAAGGCGCGGTGCTGTGCCGTCGGGATGGGCGCGTTGTCTGGCAGCCGTTGGGGGCTGGCGGTTGCGCGTTTCTCGATGCGTGCGCCGCGCGATGCCGACTGGACGAAGCGTCGACCCTGGCACTGCAAGCCCAACCCGATCTGGACTTCAACGACCTGCTGGCACGCCTGTTCGAGGCCGGCGTATTTGCCGCTGACCCCAGCGGCACGACGAACAACCGAGGCGATTGATATGGACACGCCACACAGCACCTCAACCACCGCCCCATCGTATTGGCTTCAACGCTGGAATCGCGTCGCTGCCTGGCTGCAGGCCGTTGTCAGCGACTCCGCATTGTCACTGGTCGCCCGTCTGGCGATTGCCGCCGTGTTCTTCTATTCCGGCCGGACCAAAGTCAGCGGCATATTGACGATCAAACCGGGCACCTACGACCTGTTCGAGACCGAATACGCGTTGCCGCTGCTTTCGCCCCATTTGGCCGCGCACCTGGCGACCTACGCCGAGCACCTGTTTCCGCTGCTGCTGGTGCTGGGCCTGCTGGCGCGGCTATCGGCGCTGGCGCTGTTGGGCATGACGTTGGTGATTCAGGTGTTCGTCTATCCTGACGCCTGGCCCACCCATCTCACGTGGATCGGCCTGATGCTGGTGGTGATCGGTCGCGGGGCGGGCTGGTGGTCGCTGGATCGGTTGCTGGGGATTCGCTGAGCGATTCGCCAAGTGACACGGATGCGCCGCTAAACTCGACGGGTTTGTCGCAGTCCAACGGCTGTCTGCGCATTCGGAGGCATCCTGCCGACCGCGCCCCAACTCAGGAGACCCGATGGCCACTATCGAGCTGCTGATCAGCGATTGCGATGGCGTGATCGTCGACAGCGAAATCATCAGCCACCGCGTGTTGTTCGAGGCCTTGAGCCTGCATGTACCCGCTGACCGGTTGGGCGAGGCCCTGGAAGGGACCTTCGGCCTGACGGTACCGAGCATCATCGATCTCATCGAGAAGCGCTTCGACCTGCAAATGCCCGCCACCTTCGACGCCGACCTGCGTCGGCAAAGCGAGAAGGTGGTGGCCGAGGAGGTCCAGGCGATTCCGGGCGTCCGCGAAGCCTTGCTTGCCATCGATCTGCCGCTGGCGGTGGCATCCAACAGCCGTCTGCACAACGTCGAGGCGTCGCTGCGTCGCGCCGGGCTGACCGAGCGCGTCGCGGGGAACATCTTCTGTGCCGATATGGTGCCATCGCCCAAACCGGCTCCGGACGTCTATCTACTGGCTGCCGAGCGCATGGGGGTGGCGCCGGGGCACTGTCTGGTGGTCGAAGACAGCCCGACCGGTGTGCTGGCGGCGCGCACCGCCGGGATGCAGGTGATTGGTTTCACTGGCGCCAGCCACATTCCGGCCGGCCACGACCAGGCGTTGCGTGAGCTGGGGGTGTCGGCGGTCATCAGCGATATGCGGGAACTGCCGGCAATGGTTGCTCGTTTCCTGGAGCATTGAGGGCCCGATTGCGGCTAAGGACAACAAACTTCCAATCTTGCGCAACGGCCTGGGTCTGATCTTGTCTGTACTGAAACCTACGGATTGGAGTGGCAGATGGTCGAGCGCTGGAAGTGGTTTCTCATCCGTATCAGCAAACGACCCTGGTTCAGGGCCAGCCTGTTCTCCGTCCTGGGTGTAGCGACTGCGCTGGTGGCCCTGGCGGTGGCGCCCTATATTCCCGACGACGTACCCGCCAAGATTGGCTCAGACGCGGTCGATAACATTCTCAACGTACTGGCTTCGAGCATGCTCGCGGTGACCACCTTCTCGTTGAGCATCATGGTCGCGGCCTACGGTTCGGCGACCAGCAACGTGACGCCGCGCGCCATCTCGCTGTTGGTGGAAGACCCCACCACGCAAAACACCCTGTCGACGTTCATCGGTTCGTTCATTTTCAGCCTAGTCGGCATCATCGCGCTGAGCACGGGACTTTATGGTGCGCAAGGGCGTGTGGTGTTGTTCGCGGCGACGATCATCGTGGTCGTTCTGGTTATTTATGCGCTGCTGCGCTGGATCGATCAGCTTTCAGGGCTGGGCCGAGTCGCGGAAACCACGGCCAGGGTCGAACGCGCTGCGACACGTGCACTGTGCCAGCGCATGGAACAGCCCTATCTCGGCGGACGCCCTCTTGAGGTGGACCCCAGGGGGCTACCAGGTGCGCGTCCCTTGTACGCCGAGAAGGTCGGCTTCGTGCAACACATCGACATGCCTGCGCTTGGCGAACTGACCCGGTCGGCGCACAGCTCGGTCTATATCTGCGTGCTGCCCGGCGTGTTCGTGGAGCCCACCCAGCCGATCGCCTGGTCCATCGGTATCGATGAGAAATGTGACGGCGCGCTGTGCACCGCCTTCGTCATCGGCGCGCAACGGACCTTCGAGCGCGACCCGCGTTTCGGCATGACCGTAATGGCGGAAATCGCTTCTCGCGCCTTGTCGCCAGGGATCAACGATCAGGGCACCGCCATTGACGTCATCGGCCGCGGCGTTCGCGTGCTGTCGCACCTGCGCCGGCGTGCAGCGCCCGAGAATCCGAAGTTCGAGCGGGTGTTTGCCCCGGCATTGAGCGAGGCGGACATGCTGAACGATTTCTTCACACCGATCGCCCGCGACGGCGCAGCGATCGTCGAAGTGGGGCTGTGCCTGCAACAGGCACTGGCGTCGCTGGGGCGGCTTGGCGACGCGGCGGTCATGGTAGCAGCGCATCGGCAAGCTGAGCTGGCGCTCAAACGTGCTGAAACGGCGCTGACGTTGCCGGACGATTGGCAGCGTGTACGAAACGCTGCAGCCAATGCCGAGCTGACTGATAGCAGGTTTTAGGCGGTGGTCGAGACCTAACCAGGTTGCCGATGGGTGTTAGCGGCTTCGGCCGCTGGGCCGCCTTTGCGTCATTTTTCCTCGTATTGTCTCGCTTGCATCGCCTGATTTTTTTGACGGCTTGCTAGAGCCAGTGATGTCGCGGGGCGGGCTGAATTCGGCCAAAGATTGATCTTCGCAACTGGCTGCTTTCGGCCGATTCTGTTGAAAAAGTCCCGCCTCGATATTGGTCCACGAAAGA
>NZ_JAKOEN010000024.1:0-69113 GCF_022355455.1 Pseudomonas sp. KSR10
CATGGAAGATGGTCTGCGCTTCGCGATTCGCGAAGGTGGCCGTACCGTTGGTGCCGGCGTGGTTGCCAAGATCATCGAATAATCGATTGATCTGATCAATTCGGGCCGGCATAATAGTCGGCCTGACTCTTGTTAGGCCAGTAGCTCAATTGGCAGAGCGGCGGTCTCCAAAACCGCAGGTTGGGGGTTCGATTCCCTCCTGGCCTGCCAATTTCAATATCGAATTTGGCAGTTTTTACAGGGTTCTAGCAGATGAATATCAAAGCAGAAGCCAAAGACACGCGCTTCGATCTGGTGAAGTGGCTTGTTGTGGCTGCTTTGGTTGTTGTGGCGGTGGTTGGTAATCAGTATTACTCCGCAGAGCCGATTCTGTATAGAGTTCTCGCGTTACTCGCTTTCGCTGTAGTCGCTGCTTTTGTAGCGTTGCAGACGTCAAAAGGTCGCTCCTTTTTCGTTTTGTTGAAAGAGGCGCGCGTCGAGATTCGCAAGGTCGTTTGGCCGACTCGTCAAGAAACCACTCAGACCACGCTGATAGTTGTGGCTGTTGTGCTTGTTATGGCGCTGCTGTTGTGGGGGCTCGATTCCCTGCTCGGTTGGCTGGTTTCCATGGTTGTAGGTTAAGGGTGTCCCGTGGCTAAGCGCTGGTATGTGGTTCATGCTTACTCGGGTTACGAGAAGCACGTCATGCGCTCGCTGATTGAGCGTATCAAGCTTGCTGGGATGGAAGATCATTTCGGCGAAATCCTTGTTCCCACTGAAGAAGTGGTCGAGATGCGTAATGGGCAGAAGCGCAAGAGTGAGCGCAAGTTCTTCCCCGGTTACGTGCTCGTCCAGATGGATATGGCTGAAGGTGCCTGGCACTTGGTGAAAGACACGCCTCGTGTGATGGGGTTTATCGGTGGTACCGCAGATAAGCCTGCGCCGATCACTGATAAAGAGGCTGAGGCAATTCTCCGGCGTGTTGCGGATGGTAGTGACAAGCCGAAGCCCAAGACCTTGTTTGAGCCGGGTGAGGTTGTCCGTGTTGCGGATGGGCCTTTTGCTGATTTCAATGGCGTGGTTGAAGAGGTCAACTACGAGAAGAGCCGCATTCAGGTGGCTGTCCTCATATTTGGTCGTTCAACGCCGGTAGAGTTGGAGTTCAGTCAGGTCGAGAAGGTCTAGCTGAAGAAAGCATCCCACACCCCGCAGCTGCTGGCTGCGGGGTTTTGTCGTCACTGGGATATTCAAGTAGATAGGGGAGCCGTAAGGCGTTAGCACCCGGAACGGAGTAGTTATGGCTAAGAAAATTCAAGCTTATATCAAGCTTCAGGTAAAGGCCGGTCAGGCCAACCCGTCGCCGCCCGTAGGTCCCGCGCTGGGCCAGCATGGCGTCAATATCATGGAATTCTGTAAGGCATTCAATGCCCGCACTCAAGGCCAGGAGCCTGGTCTGCCTACGCCGGTGATTATCACCGTTTACAGCGACCGTAGCTTCACCTTCGAGACCAAAAGCACCCCTGCTGCAGTTTTGTTGAAGAAAGCTGCAGGCATCACCAGTGGTTCTGCTCGTCCGAACACCCAGAAGGTCGGCACTGTTACCCGTGCTCAGCTGGAAGAGATCGCAAAGACCAAGAACGCTGATCTTACCGCCGCTGATCTTGAGGCGGCCGTGCGCACTATCGCCGGCTCCGCTCGCAGCATGGGCCTGAACGTGGAGGGTGTGTAATGGCTAAGTTGACCAAGCGCCAGAAGGCTTTCGCCGAGAAAGTCGAAGCTGGCAAGCAGTACTCGTTCGAAGACGCCGCGACCCTGCTGACTCAGCTGTCGGCTGTGAAGTTCACTGAGTCTTTCGACATCGCGATCAATCTGGGAGTGGATCCGCGTAAATCCGACCAAGTCGTGCGCGGCGCTACCGTTCTACCGAACGGCACCGGCAAGACCGTTCGTGTTGCTGTATTTACTCAGGGTCCTGCTGCTGAGGCGGCACTGGCTGCCGGCGCCGACCGTGTCGGCATGGACGAGTTGGCTGCTGAAATGAAAGGCGGCGATCTGAACTATGACGTGGTTATCGCTTCCCCGGATGCTATGCGCGTAGTCGGCCAGCTGGGGCAGATTCTCGGTCCTCGCGGCCTGATGCCGAACCCGAAGGTTGGTACCGTGACGCCGGACGTTGCGACCGCAGTCAAGAATGCCAAGGCTGGTCAGGTGCGCTTCCGTACCGACAAGAACGGCATCATTCATAGCTCTGTGGGCAAGGTCGGTTTCGAAGCTGGTCAGCTCAAGCAGAACGTTGAAGCGCTGCTTTCGGACCTCAAGCGTCTGAAGCCTTCCACTTCCAAAGGTATTTATGTCAAGCGCGTGACCCTGAGCACCACCATGGGGCCGGGACTGATCATCGATCAGGCTTCTCTCGACGCGTAACACTAGCCGCTCCGGTTGCCGGAGCGGTGCAAAATTGGGGTCCCTGCCTGGCGGGGGCTATCCAAGACCGTAGGCGGCGCAAGCCTTAAACCGCTGGAGTTCGCTTCTTCAAGCCTACGCAGAGGTGCTCCCGATTCGTACCGAATCAGACACCAAAACCCGTCCGGTTTCGACCGGATGAACCGGTAACATCCAGGAGTAAAACCCGTGGCAATCAAACTCGAAGACAAGAAAGCCATCGTCGCTGAAGTCAACGAGGCTGCCCAAGCTGCCCTGTCCGCTGTCGTGGCTGATGCCCGTGGCGTGACCGTGGGGGCCATGACCGGACTCCGTAAAGAGGCCCGCGAAGCTGGCGTGTACGTACGTGTCGTACGTAACACTCTGCTGCGCCGCGCCGTTGAAGGCACTCAGTTCGATGTGCTCAACGACGTGTTCAAAGGCCCAACCCTGATCGCTTTCTCCAATGCACATCCGGGCGCTGCTGCCCGTATTTTCAAGGAGTTTGCCAAGGGGCAGGACAAGTTCGAGATCAAGGCCGCTGCGTTCGAGGGTCAGTTCCTCGCAGCCAATCAGATCGACGTGCTGGCAACCTTGCCGACCTATGACGAAGCCATTTCGCAGCTGATGAGCGTGATTCAAGGCGCTACTAGCAAGCTGGCTCGTACTCTGGCGGCCGTTCGTGATCAGAAAGAAGCTGCAGCCGCCTAAGCGCACAGCAACTTTCGAATCTCTTTTGAATTAGACGACCCCAGGTCGTCACCTATATATACAGGAACTAGAGTCATGGCTCTGACCAACGAAGATATCATCAACGCCGTTTCCGAAATGTCCGTGATGCAGGTTGTTGAACTGATCAAGGCAATGGAAGAAAAGTTCGGCGTTACTGCTGCCGCCGCAACTGTTGCGGCCGCTGGCCCGGCCGCTGCCGCTGCTGAAGAGCAGACCGAATTCACTGTCGTGCTGACCGAGGCTGGTGACAAGAAGGTTAACGTCATCAAGGCCGTTCGTGAGCTGACTGGTCTGGGCCTGAAAGAAGCCAAGGCGGTTGTTGACGGCGCCCCGGGCGTGGTCAAGGAAAGCGTTTCCAAGGACGAGGCTGAAGCGGCGAAGAAGGCTCTGGAAGAAGCAGGCGCCAAGGTCGAGCTCAAGTAAGCACGACCTTGCGTCTACAGCCGAAGCGACTCGCGTAAGGCTGATGGCTGGTGGCTTTTGCCACCGGCCTTTTTCCGTTATAGCTGCCTGATGCTCGTTGGCCGCTAGTACGGAAAGAACCGCTCCGGTGGGCGGTGCGAATCAAGGGATTCGCAAGATTTTCTGGCTGCTCCCGTCGGGAGGAGCCAAACAAGCAGGTGACCAAGCTGGGGAACGCTGATGGCTTACTCATACACTGAGAAAAAACGAATCCGCAAGGACTTTAGCAAGTTACCGCACGTTATGGACGTGCCGTATCTTTTGGCCATCCAGCTGGATTCGTACCGCGAATTCCTGCAGGCGGGAGCGACCAAGGATCAGTTCCGCGATATTGGCTTGCATGCAGCCTTCAAATCCGTTTTTCCGATAATCAGCTATTCCGGCAATGCAGCGCTGGAATACGTCGGCTATCGCTTGGGCGACCCGGCTTTCGATGTCAAGGAATGTGTCCTGCGCGGCGTGACCTTCGCGGTTCCGCTGCGGGTAAAAGTTCGCCTGATCATTTTCGATAAGGAATCGTCGAGCAAGGCGATCAAGGACATTAAAGAGCAGGAAGTTTACATGGGGGAAATCCCCCTGATGACGGACAACGGTACCTTCATCATCAACGGTACCGAGCGCGTCATCGTATCTCAGTTGCACCGCTCGCCAGGCGTCTTCTTCGATCACGACCGAGGCAAGACCCATAGCTCGGGCAAGCTCCTGTATTCCGCCCGTATTATTCCGTACCGTGGCTCCTGGCTGGACTTCGAGTTCGATCCGAAGGATGCCGTCTTCGTGCGTATCGACCGTCGCCGCAAGCTGCCTGCCTCGGTGCTTCTGCGCGCCCTGAACTACAGCACTGAAGAAATTCTCGATGCGTTCTACGACACCAACGTATTCCACGTTAAGGGTGATGCGTTGAGCCTTGAGCTTGTGCCGCACCGCCTGCGCGGCGAGATCGCGTCGTTCGACATTAAGGATGAGAACGGCAAAGTCATTGTCGAGCAAGGTCGTCGCATTACCGCGCGCCACATTAATCAGCTCGACAAGTCCGGCATCAAGGCGCTCGATATGCCGATGGACTATGTGCTGGGCCGCACCACGGCCAAGGCCATCGTGCACCCTGCCACTGGGGAGATCATTGCTGAGTGCAATACCGAACTCACCGTTGAGGTTCTGGCCAAGCTGGTCAAGGCCCAGGTTGTGCGTTTCGAGACTTTGTATACTAACGACATCGATTGCGGTCCGTTCATTTCCGACACGCTGAAGATCGATTCGACGACTAACCAGCTCGAAGCACTGGTGGAAATCTACCGCATGATGCGTCCTGGCGAGCCGCCAACCAAGGACGCCGCCGAGACGCTGTTTAACAACCTGTTCTTTGCCTCTGAGCGGTACGACCTGTCCGCTGTGGGTCGGATGAAGTTCAACCGCCGTATCGGTCGTACCGAGATCGAAGGTTCCGGCGTGCTCAGCCGTGAAGACATCGTTGCGGTACTGAAGACTCTGGTCGACATTCGTAACGGCAAAGGCGTCGTCGACGACATCGACCACTTGGGGAACCGTCGCGTACGTTGCGTGGGTGAAATGGCCGAAAACCAGTTCCGTGTAGGTCTGGTTCGTGTTGAGCGCGCGGTCAAGGAACGTCTTTCAATGGCCGAAAGCGAAGGCCTGATGCCGCAGGACCTGATCAACGCCAAGCCGGTCGCGGCGGCGGTGAAGGAGTTCTTCGGTTCAAGCCAGCTCTCGCAGTTCATGGACCAGAACAACCCGCTCTCGGAAATCACCCATAAGCGTCGCGTCTCCGCACTCGGCCCGGGCGGCCTGACTCGTGAACGCGCCGGCTTCGAAGTGCGCGACGTACACCCGACCCACTATGGTCGTGTGTGCCCGATCGAGACTCCTGAAGGTCCTAACATCGGTCTGATCAACTCGCTGGCTGCCTATGCCCGTACCAACCAGTACGGTTTTCTGGAAAGCCCGTACCGCGTTGTGAAGGAAGGCGAAGTTACCGACGAGATCGTGTTCCTCTCGGCAATTGAAGAGGCGGACCATGTCATCGCCCAGGCGAGCGCCAAGCTGGACGGCCGTAAGCTGGTCGACGAGCTGGTCGCCGTACGTCATCAGAACGAATTCACGGTCAAAGCTCCGGAAGACGTGACACTGATGGATGTATCGCCAAAGCAGGTCGTCTCCGTAGCGGCATCGCTGATCCCGTTCCTCGAGCACGACGACGCTAACCGTGCTCTGATGGGCTCGAACATGCAGCGTCAGGCCGTTCCGACCTTGCGCTCGGATAAGCCGCTGGTAGGCACCGGTATGGAACGCAACGTGGCGCGAGACTCCGGCGTCTGCGTCGTTGCCCGTCGTGGTGGCGTAATCGATTCGGTCGATGCCAGTCGTGTCGTTGTGCGTGTGCATGATGCGGAAGTCGAGACCGGTGAGGCCGGCGTCGATATCTACAACCTGACCAAGTACACCCGTTCCAACCAGAACACCTGCATCAACCAGCGTCCGCTGGTCAGCAAAGGTGACGTGGTCGAGCGCGGTGACATCATGGCTGACGGTCCCTCCACCGATATGGGTGAGCTGGCGCTCGGTCAGAACATGCGCGTCGCGTTCATGCCGTGGAACGGCTATAACTTCGAAGACTCCATCCTCCTGTCGGAACGTGTGGTTCAGGAAGATCGTTTCACCACCATCCATATTCAGGAACTGACCTGCGTGTCGCGCGACACCAAGCTTGGCCCAGAAGAGATCACGGCGGACATTCCGAACGTGGGCGAAGCTGCGCTGAACAAGCTGGACGAGGCGGGCATCGTCTACGTTGGTGCCGAAGTCGGCGCGGGCGACATTCTGGTCGGCAAGGTCACGCCGAAGGGCGAAACCCAGCTGACGCCGGAAGAGAAGCTGCTGCGCGCGATCTTCGGTGAAAAGGCATCGGATGTTAAGGACACGTCCCTGCGCGTGCCGACGGGCACCAAGGGCACCGTCATCGACGTTCAGGTGTTCATTCGTGACGGCGTCGAGCGTGACTCCCGTGCGTTGGCCATCGAGAAGATGCAGCTCGACGAGATTCGCAAGGACCTCAACGAAGAGTTCCGCATCGTCGAGGGCGCCACCTTCGAACGCCTGCGTTCCGCTCTGGTCGGGGCGTCCGCCGAGGGCGGTGCCGGCCTGAAGAAGGGTACCGTCATCACCGACGAGATCCTCGACGGGCTCGAGCATGGCCAGTGGTTCAAGCTGCGCATGGCCGAAGATGCGCTGAACGAGCAGTTGGAGAAGGCCCAGGCCTATATCTCCGACCGCCGTCAGCTGCTCGACGACAAGTTCGAGGATAAGAAGCGCAAGCTGCAGCAGGGCGACGACCTGGCGCCGGGCGTGCTGAAGATCGTCAAGGTCTACCTGGCGATCAAGCGTCGCATCCAGCCGGGCGACAAGATGGCCGGTCGTCACGGTAACAAGGGTGTGGTCTCGGTGATCATGCCGGTCGAAGACATGCCGCACGATGCTAATGGCACGCCGGTCGACATCGTCCTGAACCCGCTGGGTGTACCGTCGCGGATGAACGTCGGGCAGATCCTCGAGACCCACCTGGGCCTCGCAGCCAAGGGCCTGGGTGAGAAGATCAACCGCATGCTCGACGAGCAGCGCAAGGTGGCCGAGCTGCGCAAGTTCCTCACCGAGATCTACAACGAGATCGGTGGCCGCCAGGAAAACCTGGACGAGTTCAGCGATCAGGAAGTGCTGGATCTGGCCAAGAACCTGCGTGGCGGCGTACCGATGGCGACGCCGGTCTTCGACGGTGCCAAGGAGCGCGAGATCAAGGCCATGCTGAAGCTGGCGGATCTGCCGGAAAGTGGCCAGATGCAGCTGTTCGATGGCCGCACGGGGAACAAGTTCGAGCGCACGACCACGGTCGGTTACATGTACATGCTCAAGCTCAACCACCTGGTCGACGACAAGATGCATGCGCGTTCCACCGGTTCCTACAGCCTGGTCACCCAGCAGCCGCTGGGTGGTAAGGCGCAGTTCGGTGGCCAGCGTTTCGGGGAGATGGAGGTCTGGGCCCTGGAGGCTTACGGTGCCGCCTACACCCTGCAGGAAATGCTCACGGTCAAGTCGGACGACGTGAACGGGCGGACCAAGATGTACAAGAACATCGTGGACGGCGATCACCGTATGGAGCCCGGCATGCCGGAATCCTTCAACGTGCTGATCAAAGAGATCCGCTCGCTCGGTATCGACATCGATCTGGAAACCGAATAACCACGCACCGCCTAAGCGGCGTCCGGCATCAGCCGGTCGTCGCCGGTCCGTGAGGAGGAAAGGCCTTGAAAGACTTGCTGAATCTGTTGAAAAACCAGGGTCAAATCGAAGAGTTCGATGCCATCAAGATTGCATTGGCTTCGCCCGAGATGATCCGTTCCTGGTCCTTTGGTGAGGTCAAGAAGCCAGAGACCATCAACTACCGTACGTTCAAGCCCGAGCGTGATGGCCTGTTCTGCGCCAAGATCTTTGGCCCGGTCAAGGATTACGAGTGCCTGTGCGGCAAGTACAAGCGCCTCAAGCATCGTGGCGTGATCTGCGAGAAGTGCGGTGTCGAGGTTGCACTGGCCAAGGTCCGTCGCGAGCGCATGGCGCATATCGAGCTGGCGTCGCCAGTCGCCCACATCTGGTTCCTGAAGTCGCTGCCGAGCCGTATCGGCCTGCTGCTGGACATGACCCTGCGTGACATCGAGCGCGTGCTCTACTTCGAGAGCTATGTGGTGATCGATCCAGGCATGACCACGCTCGAGAAGGGTCAGCTGCTCAATGACGAGCAGTACTTCGAGGCGCTGGAAGAGTTCGGTGACGATTTCGACGCTCGCATGGGTGCCGAGGCCGTGCGCGAGCTGCTGCACGAAATCGACCTGGAACACGAGATCGGTCGCCTACGCGAAGAGATTCCGCAGACCAACTCGGAAACCAAGATCAAGAAGCTGTCCAAGCGCCTGAAGCTGATGGAAGCCTTCCATGGCTCGGGCAACTTGCCGGAATGGATGGTGCTGACCGTTCTGCCGGTATTGCCGCCGGATCTGCGTCCGCTGGTTCCGCTGGATGGTGGCCGCTTCGCGACCTCGGATCTCAACGATCTGTATCGCCGGGTGATCAACCGTAACAACCGTCTTAAGCGCCTGCTCGATCTGTCGGCGCCGGACATCATCGTGCGCAACGAAAAGCGCATGCTGCAGGAAGCCGTCGACGCGCTGCTCGACAACGGCCGTCGTGGTCGCGCCATCACCGGTTCGAACAAGCGCCCGCTCAAGTCCCTGGCCGACATGATCAAGGGCAAGCAGGGTCGTTTCCGTCAGAACCTGCTCGGCAAGCGCGTGGACTATTCCGGTCGTTCGGTCATCACCGTCGGCCCGACCCTGCGCCTGCATCAGTGCGGCCTGCCGAAGAAGATGGCTCTCGAGCTGTTCAAACCGTTCATTTTCGGCAAGCTGGAAATGCGTGGCATGGCGACCACCATCAAGGCCGCCAAGAAGATGGTCGAGCGCGAGTTGCCTGAGGTCTGGGACGTCCTGGCCGAGGTCATTCGCGAACATCCCGTGTTGCTCAACCGGGCACCGACGCTGCACCGTCTGGGTATCCAGGCGTTCGAGCCGGTCCTGATCGAAGGCAAGGCGATCCAGCTGCACCCGCTGGTCTGCGCCGCGTACAACGCCGACTTCGACGGTGACCAGATGGCCGTTCACGTGCCGCTGACACTGGAAGCCCAGCTCGAAGCGCGCGCGCTGATGATGTCGACCAATAACATCCTGTCGCCGGCCAACGGCGAGCCGATCATCGTGCCGTCGCAGGACGTGGTCCTGGGTCTGTACTACATGACCCGTGAAGCCATCAATGCCAAGGGCGAAGGCCGCGTGTTCGCTGACCTGCAGGAAGTCGACCGCGTGTTCCGCGCCGGCGAAGCGTCGCTGCACGCCCGCGTCAAAGTGCGCATCAACGAGACCATCAAGGATCGCGACGGCTCGATCACCAAGAACACCCGTATCGTCGACACCACTGTCGGTCGTGCGTTGCTGTTCCAGGTGGTTCCGGCCGGCCTGCCGTTCGACGTGGTCAACCAGCCGATGAAGAAGAAGGCGATCTCCAAGCTGATCAACCTGTGCTACCGCACCGTTGGCCTGAAGGATACCGTCATCTTCGCTGACCAGCTGATGTACACCGGTTTTGCCTACTCGACCATTTCCGGCGTGTCGATCGGTGTGAACGATTTCGTCATCCCGGACGAAAAGGCGCGCATCATCGATGCCGCTACCGAGGAAGTGAAGGAAATCGAGTCGCAGTACGCCTCCGGCCTGGTGACACAGGGTGAGAAGTACAACAAGGTCATCGACCTCTGGTCGAAGGCCAACGACGAAGTATCCAAGGCGATGATGGCCAACCTCTCGAAAGAGAAGGTCATCGACCGCGACGGCAACGAAGCCGAGCAGGATTCGTTCAACTCGATGTACATGATGGCCGACTCCGGGGCGCGGGGTTCCGCTGCCCAGATTCGCCAGCTGGCCGGTATGCGTGGCCTGATGGCCAAGCCGGACGGCTCGATTATCGAGACGCCAATCACCGCCAACTTCCGTGAAGGCCTGAACGTACTGCAGTACTTCATCTCCACCCACGGTGCTCGTAAGGGTCTGGCGGATACCGCGCTGAAAACCGCGAACTCCGGTTACCTGACCCGTCGCCTGGTCGACGTGGCGCAGGATCTGGTGGTAACCGAGATCGATTGCGGCACCGAGCAGGGCCTGCACATGACGCCGCACATCGAAGGCGGCGACGTGGTCGAGCCGCTGGGTGAGCGTGTTCTGGGTCGTGTGATCGCGCGTGACGTACTCAAGCCCGGCACCGACGACGTACTGGTTCCTGCCGGTACCTTGATCGACGAGCAGTGGGTCGACTTCATCGAGCTGAACAGCATCGACGAAGTGATCGTGCGTTCGCCGATCAGCTGCGAAACCCGCTATGGCATCTGTGCCAAGTGCTACGGTCGCGATCTGGCCCGCGGTCACCAGGTGAACATCGGTGAGGCTGTCGGTGTCATCGCCGCGCAGTCCATCGGTGAGCCGGGTACCCAGCTGACCATGCGTACGTTCCACATTGGTGGTGCAGCGAGCCGGACTTCGGCGGTCGACAACGTGATGGTCAAGAACGGCGGTACCATTCGCCTGCATAACCTCAAATACGTCGAGCGTGCTGACGGAGCCCTGGTCGCGGTTTCGCGTTCCGGTGAACTGGCGGTAGCGGACGACTACGGCCGCGAGCGCGAGCGCTACAAGCTGCCGTACGGTGCGGTGATTTCGATCAAGGAAGGCGACAAGGTCGATGCCGGCACCGTCGTTGCGAAATGGGATCCGCACACGCACCCGATCGTGACCGAGATGAAGGGTGTCGTGACCTTCGCGGGCATGGAAGAGAACATCACCATCAAGCGTCAGACCGACGAACTCACCGGTCTGACCAACATTGAGGTGATGGATCCGAAAGATCGTCCGGCGTCCGGCAAGGATATCCGTCCGGCGATCAAGATGGTCGATACCAACGGTAAGGAATTGCTGTTGCCGGGTACCGACGTACCTGCCCAGTACTTCCTGCCGGCGAACGCGCTGGTTGGCGTGGCCGATGGTGCCGAGATCAACGTCGGTGACGTTATCGCGCGTATCCCGCAGGAAACGTCCAAGACCCGCGACATCACTGGTGGTTTGCCGCGCGTTGCCGACCTGTTCGAGGCGCGTCGTCCGAAAGAGCCGTCGATCCTCGCGGAAATCAGCGGCACGATCTCCTTCGGCAAGGAAACCAAGGGCAAGCGCCGTCTGGTCATCACGCCTACCGATGGAACCGATCCTTACGAGGAGCTGATTCCCAAGTGGCGCCACCTCAACGTCTTCGAAGGCGAACAGGTGAACAAGGGCGAAGTGATCTCCGACGGGCCGAGCAACCCGCACGACATCCTGCGCCTGCTGGGTGTCAGTGCGCTGGCCAAGTACATCGTCAATGAGATCCAGGACGTCTACCGCCTGCAGGGCGTGAAGATCAACGACAAGCACATCGAGACCATCCTGCGGCAGATGCTGCGTAAGGTCGAAGTGGCCGAGTCGGGCGATTCCAGCTTCATCAAGGGTGACCAGATGGAGCTGACCCAGGTGCTGGAAGAGAACGAGCGTCTGTCCGTGGACGACAAGTTCGGCTCCAAGTACGTGCGTGTGCTGCTGGGTATCACCAAGGCCTCGTTGTCCACCGAGTCGTTCATTTCGGCGGCGTCGTTCCAGGAAACCACTCGCGTCCTTACCGAGGCGGCGGTTACCGGCAAGCGCGACTACCTGCGCGGCCTGAAGGAGAACGTCGTGGTCGGTCGTCTGATTCCGGCCGGTACCGGTCTGCAGTATCACAGCGAGCGCAAGCGCAAGCGTGATGCCGAAAAACCGGTTCGTGTGAGTGCCGATGAGGTCGAAGCGGCGCTGACCGAGGCGCTGAATTCCAGCGGCAACTGATTGGAGGCAGCCCTGGCTCGAGCCGGGGCGCGCCTTGACGGTGTGCAAGAAGCTCTTTAGACTCTTGTACCCCTAATTTGGCGGGGCTTTGCGCCCTGCCATTTTTCGTTTGTGTCGAAAGACAACAGTGGAGCTAGTAGATGGCAACGATCAACCAGCTGGTACGCCAGCCGCGCAAGCGCGTCGTCGAGAAAAGCGACGTCCCTGCGCTGCAGAACTGCCCGCAACGCCGTGGCGTGTGCACCCGCGTGTACACCACCACGCCAAAGAAACCGAACTCTGCACTGCGTAAAGTATGCCGTGTTCGCCTGACCAACGGTTTTGAAGTCGCCTCCTACATCGGTGGTGAAGGTCACAACCTGCAGGAGCACAGTGTCGTGCTGATCCGTGGCGGTCGTGTAAAAGACCTTCCGGGTGTGCGCTATCACACCGTGCGCGGTTCGCTGGACACCTCCGGTGTCAAGGATCGTAAGCAGGGCCGTTCCAAGTACGGCGCCAAGCGTCCGAAGTAATCGTATTTTTATTTATCTGAGTCGATAAGAGTAAGGTCGGGCGTAACCTCGTCGTTATAGTCCCGAGCTAACCTGAAGACCGTTTGAGGGCTTATCAATGCCAAGACGTCGTGTAGCAGCCAAGCGCGAGATCCTTGACGATCCGAAGTACGGAAGTCTGATCCTTGCCAAGTTCATGAACCACGTGATGGAGAGCGGCAAGAAGGCCGTTGCCGAGCGTATCGTTTATGGTGCTCTGGACAAGGTCAAAGAGCGCAAGAACAGCGATCCCCTGGAAATCTTCGAAAAAGCACTCGACGCCATCGCTCCGCTGGTCGAAGTGAAGTCCCGCCGCGTAGGTGGTGCGACTTACCAGGTTCCGGTCGAAGTTCGTCCTTCCCGTCGTAACGCGCTGGCTATGCGCTGGCTGGTAGATGCTGCGCGCAAGCGTGGCGAGAAATCCATGGCCCTGCGTTTGGCGGGTGAGCTGTCGGATGCATTTGAAGGTAAAGGCGCCGCTGTGAAGAAGCGTGAAGACGTGCATCGCATGGCTGAGGCCAACAAGGCGTTCTCGCACTACCGTTTCTAATTTTGGCTCCATTCAACTTGCGAGGGCTTTATGGCTCGTAACACAGCAATTAACCGCTACCGCAACATTGGTATTTGTGCGCACGTTGACGCGGGCAAGACCACTACGACCGAGCGGATCCTGTTCTACACAGGCCTTAGCCACAAGATGGGTGAGGTGCACGACGGTGCGGCTACTACTGACTGGATGGTGCAGGAGCAGGAGCGTGGTATCACAATTACCTCCGCTGCTGTTACGACCTTTTGGAAGGGCTCCGTAGGTCAGTACGACAACTACCGCGTAAACGTTATCGACACCCCCGGTCACGTTGACTTCACCATTGAAGTAGAGCGTTCGTTGCGCGTGCTGGATGGCGCTGTCGTTGTATTCTGCGGTACTTCCGGTGTTGAGCCGCAGTCCGAGACCGTTTGGCGTCAGGCCAATAAGTACGGCGTTCCACGTGTCGTCTACGTGAACAAGATGGACCGTGCTGGTGCTAACTTCCTGCGCGTCGTTAGTCAGATCAAGAATCGCTTGGGTCATACCCCGGTACCGATTCAGCTCGCTATTGGTTCAGAGGATAACTTTCAGGGTCAGGTTGATCTGATCAAGATGAAGGCTATCTACTGGAACGACGATGACAAAGGCACAACCTATCGCGAGGAAGAGATTCCTGCCGATATGCTGGAGCTGGCTGAAGAATGGCGCTCCAACATGGTCGAGGCTGCCGCTGAGTCCAGTGAAGAACTGATGAACAAGTACTTGGAAGGCGAAGAGCTGACCAACGAAGAGATCAAGGCTGGCCTGCGCGCGCGTACTCTGGCTAACGAGATCGTTCCAGCTGTCTGCGGTTCTTCGTTCAAGAACAAGGGTGTTCCCCTGGTTCTCGACGCCGTTATCGAGTACCTGCCTGCTCCGACTGAAATTCCTGCTATCAAGGGAATTCATCCTGACATCATCGACAAGCCGAAAGAAGAGCTCGTTGATGCTGACTATGATGAGCGTCATGCTGACGACGCCGAACCGTTCTCGGCTCTGGCGTTCAAGATTGCCACCGACCCATTCGTTGGCACCCTGACGTTCGTGCGTGTCTACTCGGGCTTCCTCAGTTCGGGTGACTCGGTGATCAACTCGGTCAAGGGCAAGAAAGAGCGCGTTGGTCGTATGGTGCAGATGCATGCCAACCAGCGTGAAGAGATTAAAGAAGTGCGCGCTGGTGATATCGCTGCTCTGATTGGTATGAAAGACGTCACCACCGGTGACACTCTGTGCGACGCAGACAATCCAATCATTCTTGAGCGTATGGATTTCCCTGAGCCAGTCATCTCGGTAGCGGTAGAGCCTAAGACCAAGGCCGACCAGGAGAAGATGGGTATCGCACTGGGCAAGCTTGCCCAAGAAGATCCGTCATTCCGCGTCAAGACTGACGAGGAAACCGGGCAGACCATCATCTCCGGTATGGGTGAGTTGCACCTGGACATTCTCGTCGATCGTATGCGTCGCGAGTTCAACGTTGAGGCGAACATTGGTAAGCCTCAGGTTTCCTACCGCGAGAAGATCACCAAGAACTGCGAAATTGAAGGCAAGTTCGTTCGTCAGTCCGGTGGTCGTGGTCAGTTCGGTCATTGCTGGATCCGCTTTGCGCCTGCTGATGAAGGTCAGGAAGGTCTGGTGTTCGTGAACGAAGTCGTGGGTGGTGTGGTTCCGAAGGAATACATTCCGGCCATTCAGAAAGGTATTGAAGAGCAGATGAAGAACGGCGTTGTGGCCGGCTATCCGCTCATCGGCCTGAAAGCGACCGTTTTCGATGGCTCCTACCATGACGTCGACTCCAACGAGATGGCGTTCAAGGTGGCCGCTTCCATGGCGACCAAGCAGCTGGCTCAGAAGGGCGGCGGTGTAGTGCTTGAGCCGATCATGAAAGTCGAAGTGGTAACCCCTGAGGACTACATGGGTGACGTGATGGGTGACCTGAACCGTCGTCGTGGTCTGATCCAGGGCATGGAAGACACAGTGTCCGGCAAGGTAATCCGTGCCGAAGTACCGCTGGGTGAAATGTTCGGTTATGCAACCGACGTTCGTTCCATGTCTCAGGGTCGCGCGAGCTACTCTATGGAATTCTCCAAATACTCCGAGGCTCCGTCGAATATCGTCGAAGCACTGGTTAAAAAACAAGGTTGATTCAGCCCTTTAAGTAAGAGGTTTACTGTCGTGGCTAAAGAAAAATTCGAACGTAACAAACCGCACCTGAACGTCGGTACCATTGGTCACGTTGACCATGGCAAAACCACGCTCACCGCTGCGCTGACTAAGGTCTGCGCGGAAACTTGGGGCGGCTCTGCGCGTGACTTCTCGCAGATCGACAACGCGCCGGAAGAGAAGGCTCGTGGTATCACCATCAACACCTCCCACGTTGAGTACGATTCCTCGATTCGTCACTACGCTCACGTCGACTGCCCAGGTCACGCTGACTACGTGAAAAACATGATCACCGGTGCTGCGCAGATGGACGGCGCGATCCTGGTTTGTTCCGCTGCTGACGGCCCGATGCCGCAGACGCGCGAACACATCCTGCTGTCCCGTCAGGTAGGTGTTCCTTACATCGTTGTCTTCCTGAACAAGGCTGACATGGTGGATGATGCCGAGCTGCTGGAACTGGTTGAGATGGAAGTGCGTGACCTGCTGTCGACCTACGACTTCCCGGGTGACGACACGCCAATCATTATCGGCTCCGCGCTGATGGCTCTGAACGGCCAGGACGACAACGAAATGGGTGTGTCGGCCGTGCGCAAGCTGGTCGAGACTCTGGATAGCTACATTCCGGAGCCTGAGCGTGCCATCGACAAGCCGTTCCTGATGCCGATCGAAGACGTGTTCTCGATCTCCGGTCGCGGTACCGTTGTGACCGGTCGTGTTGAGCGCGGCATTGTCAAGGTTCAGGAAGAGATCGAAATCGTTGGTATTCGTGCCACGACCAAGACCACCTGCACCGGCGTTGAAATGTTCCGCAAGCTGCTCGACGAAGGTCGCGCTGGTGAGAACGTGGGCGTGCTGCTGCGTGGTACCAAGCGTGATGACGTAGAGCGTGGTCAGGTTCTGGCCAAGCCGGGCACCATCAAGCCGCACACCAAGTTCGAAGGCGAAGTCTACGTACTGAGCAAAGAAGAAGGCGGTCGTCACACGCCGTTCTTCAAAGGCTACCGTCCGCAGTTCTACTTCCGTACTACTGACGTGACCGGTAACTGCGAGCTGCCGGAAGGCGTAGAAATGGTAATGCCGGGCGACAACATCAAGATGGTTGTCACTCTGATCGCTCCGATCGCCATGGAAGATGGTCTGCGCTTCGCGATTCGCGAAGGTGGCCGTACCGTGGGTGCCGGCGTGGTTGCCAAGATCATCGAATAATCCTTTCGATGTGGGAAAGGGCCCTTCGGGGCCCTTTTTCTATTGTTGATCATTTATTGACACCCCCTGGACGCATCCGTACAATTGCGCCTCCTTTTACCGGGCGTATTGCGTTTGGTAGGGATGGCTAATTGGAGTCTGAGGTCAAAATGCAAAACCAACAAATCCGTATTCGGTTGAAGGCTTTTGACCATCGCCTGATCGATCAATCAACCCAGGAAATCGTGGAAACCGCGAAACGTACTGGTGCTCAGGTGCGTGGTCCGATTCCACTGCCGACCCGCAAAGAGCGGTTCACTGTTCTGGTTTCTCCGCATGTCAACAAGGATGCGCGCGACCAGTATGAGATCCGTACTCATAAGCGTGTGCTGGATATCGTCCAGCCGACCGACAAGACTGTCGATGCGCTGATGAAGCTTGATCTTGCGGCTGGCGTGGAAGTGCAGATCAGCCTCGGCTAGAACCTCGAGTTTTAGTCGTGTAACGCTCTGAAATGGGCGGCCATAGCGGGTGAAAGCCCCGTACACTCAAGAGGTTACAACATGACTATTGGTGTAGTCGGTCGTAAATGCGGCATGACCCGCGTTTTCACCGAAGATGGTGTCTCTATTCCGGTTACGGTCATCGAGATCGAGCCGAATCGCGTCACTCAGTTCAAGAATGAAGAGAGCGATGGCTATCGCGCTGTACAGGTTACTGTCGGCGAGCGTCGCGCGTCCCGTGTTACCAAGGCTCAGGCTGGCCATTTCGCCAAGGCGAACGTTGCTGCCGGTCGTGGTGTCTGGGAATTCCGCCTCGATGGCGAGGAGTTCCAGGTTGGTGACCAGATCAACGCTGAAATCTTCCAGGCTGGACAGATGGTGGATGTCACCGGTCAGTCCAAGGGTAAAGGCTTTGCCGGTACCATCAAGCGCTGGAACTTCCGTGGTCAAGACAATACCCACGGTAACTCCGTATCCCACCGCGTTCCGGGTTCGATTGGCCAGTGCCAGACTCCTGGTCGTGTTTTCAAGGGCAAGAAGATGTCCGGGCACATGGGCGCCGAGCGCGTAACCGTGCAGTCCCTGGAAATCGTGCGTGTCGATGCAGAGCGTAACCTGCTGCTGGTGAAGGGCGCAGTGCCCGGCGCCACGGGTGGTGACGTTGTCGTGCGTCCGGCCGCCAAGGCTCGCGGGTAAGGGGGAGTTCACATGCAATTGAATGTAAATGGCGCACAGGCCATCGAAGTCTCCGAGCAAACCTTTGGTGGTGAGTTCAACGAGACCCTGGTGCACCAGGCTGTCGTCGCCTATATGGCTGGCGGTCGTCAGGGCAGCAAGCAGCAGAAGACTCGCTCCGATGTCTCGGGTGGCGGTAAGCGTCCCTGGCGTCAGAAAGGTACTGGCCGCGCGCGTGCGGGTACCTCGCGTGGTCCGATTTGGCGTGGCGGTGGCGTAACCTTCGCTGCTCGTCCGCAGAACCATGAGCAGAAGCTCAACAAGAAGATGTACCGCGCAGCGCTGCGTTCCATTCTTTCCGAACTGGTTCGTTCCGAGCGTCTGGTCGTCGTTGAAGATTTCGCCGTCGACAGTCCTAAGACCAAGCTGCTTGCCAACAAGCTGACCGGTATGGGCCTGAATGACGTACTGATCGTTTCCGATGCTGTCGATCAGAACCTGTATCTGGCGGCTCGCAACCTGCCGCACGTCGATGTTCGTGACGTTCAGGGTTCCGATCCAGTCAGCCTGATCGCCTATGACAAGGTGTTGATCACCGTGTCGGCTGTGAAGAAATTCGAGGAGCTGCTGGGATGAACCAGGAACGCGTATTCAAAGTCCTGCTTGGTCCGCACGTCTCCGAGAAGGCAACCATGCTGGCTGACAGCAAAAGCCAGTTCGTTTTCAAGGTTGCTACTGATGCAACCAAGCTGGAAATCAAGAAGGCCGTCGAAAGCCTGTTCAACGTGAAGGTAGCCAAAGTCAGCACTCTGAATGTTCAGGGCAAGACCAAGCGCACCGCTCGCGGGCTGGGCAAGCGCAACGACTGGAAGAAGGCGTACATCGCGCTTCAGCCGGGCCAAGATCTCGATTTCTCCGGCAACGCTGAGTAAGGAAGGGGTGCATCATGGCAATCGTTAAATGCAAACCGACTTCCGCGGGCCGCCGTTTTGTGGTCAAAGTGGTCGGTCAGGAGCTGCACAAAGGCGCTCCTTATGCTCCGCTGCTCGAGAAGAAGTCGAAGTCAGGCGGTCGTAACAACAACGGTCGTATCACCACGCGTCATATCGGTGGTGGTCACAAGCAGCATTACCGTCTGGTCGATTTTCGCCGCAACAAGGATGGCATTCCTGCCGTCGTTGAGCGTGTGGAATATGACCCGAACCGCACTGCGCACATTGCGCTGCTGAAGTACGCGGATGGTGAGCGTCGTTACATCATTGCGCCTAAGGGCGTAAGTGCCGGTGACCAGCTGCTTTCCGGCGTCAACGCGCCGATCAAGGCTGGCAACAGCCTGCCGCTGCGCAACATCCCGCTGGGTTCAACCGTTCACGGTGTCGAGCTCAAGCCGGGCAAGGGTGCTCAGATCGCCCGTTCTGCCGGTGCGTCGGCTCAGCTGGTCGCGCGTGAAGGTGCTTACGTAACACTGCGTCTTCGCTCCGGCGAAATGCGCAAAGTGCTGGCCGAGTGCCGAGCGACTCTGGGCGAGGTCTCGAATTCCGAGCACAGCCTGCGTTCGCTGGGTAAAGCGGGTGCCAAGCGCTGGCGCGGTGTTCGCCCGACCGTTCGCGGTGTGGCAATGAACCCGGTCGATCACCCCCACGGTGGTGGTGAGGGTCGTACCTCCGGTGGTCGTCATCCGGTGTCGCCATGGGGCTTCCCGACTAAGGGCGCGAAGACTCGTTCTAACAAGCGCACCGATAACATGATCGTCCGTCGTCGCAAGTAACTAGAGGGATACGACAGTGCCGCGTTCTCTGAAAAAAGGTCCTTTTATCGATCTTCACCTATTGAAGAAGGTCGAAGTGGCGATGGAAAAGAATGATCGCAAACCAGTTAAAACCTGGTCGCGTCGTTCGATGATCCTGCCGCAAATGGTCGGTTTGACCATCGCTGTGCATAACGGTCGTCAACATGTTCCCGTTCTCGTGAACGAAGACATGGTCGGTCACAAACTCGGCGAGTTCGCTGGTACCCGCACCTATCGCGGGCACGTAGCGGACAAGAAAGGCAAGCGCTAAGGGGTAAGGAAAGATGGAAGTAGCCGCTAAGTTGTCGGGCGCTCGCATCTCCGCCCAGAAAGCCCGCCTGGTCGCCGACCAGATCCGCGGGAAGAAGGTGGGCGAAGCGCTCAACCTGCTGGCTTTCAGCAGTAAGAAAGCCGCCGAGATCATGAAGAAAGTGCTGGAGTCGGCCGTGGCCAACGCCGAGCACAACGAAGGCGCTGACGTGGATGACCTCAAGGTTTCCACTGTCTTCGTCAACGAAGGGCGTTCGCTTAAGCGCATCATGCCGCGTGCCAAAGGCCGCGCTGATCGCATCGTCAAGCGGTCTTGCCATATCACTGTCAAGGTTGCGGACAAGTAACGGAGTCGATCAGATGGGTCAGAAAGTACATCCCACTGGCATTCGCCTGGGAATCGTCAAGGAGCACACCTCCGTCTGGTACGCAGACGGACGTACGTACGCCGATTATCTGCTTGCAGATCTGAACGTGCGTGAGTACCTCCAAGACAAATTAAAAAGCGCGTCCGTAAGCCGTATCGATATCCATCGCCCGGCTCAAACCGCACGCATCACTATCCATACCGCTCGTCCCGGCATCGTGATCGGCAAGAAAGGTGAGGATGTTGAGAAGCTGCGTCAGGACCTGACCAAGAAAATGGGTGTGCCTGTGCACATCAACATCGAAGAAATCCGCAAGCCGGAACTCGATGCAATGCTGGTAGCACAGAACGTCGCTCAGCAGCTGGAGCGTCGCGTAATGTTCCGTCGCGCCATGAAGCGCGCCGTACAGAACGCGATCCGCATTGGTGCCAAGGGCATCAAGATCCAGGTGAGCGGTCGTCTGGGTGGGGCTGAAATCGCCCGTACGGAATGGTATCGGGAAGGTCGTGTGCCGCTGCACACCCTGCGTGCCGATATTGACTACAACACCTACGAAGCACACACCACTTACGGTGTGATCGGCGTCAAGGTTTGGATCTTCAAGGGCGAAGTTATTGGTGGTCGCCATGAAGAGCTCAAGCCGCAAGCGCCTGCGCCTCGTAAAAAAGCTGCCAAGTAAGGAGTACGCCAAATGTTGCAACCCAAGCGTACAAAATTCCGTAAGCAGATGACTGGTCACAATCGTGGCCTGGCTCAGCGCGGTAGCAAAGTCAGCTTCGGCGAGTTCGCTCTGAAGTCTGTCGCTCGTGGACGTCTCACTGCACGCCAGATCGAGTCCGCACGTCGTGCGTTGACCCGTCACGTGAAGCGTGGCGGTAAAATCTGGATCCGTGTGTTCCCCGATAAGCCTATCTCCAAAAAGCCTCTGGAAGTCCGGATGGGTAAAGGTAAGGGTAACGTCGAGTACTGGGTGGCCCAGATTCAGCCGGGCAAGGTGCTCTACGAGATCGAGGGTGTTTCCGAAGAGCTGGCGCGTGAGGCATTCGCCCTGGCTGCTGCAAAGCTGCCGCTCGCCACCTCCTTTGTTAAGCGGACGGTGATGTGATGAAAGCGAATGAGCTTCGTGAAAAATCCGCTCAGCAGCTGAACGAGCAACTGCTCGAGCTGCTGCGCGACCAGTTCAATCTGCGTATGCAGAAGGCAACTGGCCAGTTGGGGCAGTCTCACCTGCTCTCGCAAGTCAAGCGCGACATCGCTCGTGTCAAGACTGTGCTCAACCAGCAGGCAGGTAAGTGATCATGGCTGAAGTTGAAAAAACTGTCCGCACGCTGACTGGCCGCGTCGTCAGCGACAAAATGGACAAAAGCATCACCGTTCTGATCGAGCGTCGTGTTAAGCACCCGATCTACGGTAAATACGTGAAGCGTTCGACCAAACTGCACGCCCACGACGAAACCAACCAGTGCCGTATTGGCGACAAGGTCACTATCCGCGAGACTCGTCCGCTGGCGAAGACCAAGTGCTGGATACTGGTTGATGTCGTTGAACGTGCCGTCGAAGTCTAAGGGCTAGGGGTCGGAGAAATTATATGATTCAGACTCAATCAATGCTCGATGTGGCGGATAACAGTGGCGCTCGTCGTGTCATGTGTATCAAGGTTCTCGGCGGTTCGCACCGCCGTTACGCCGGCATCGGCGACATCATCAAGGTAACCGTCAAGGAAGCGATCCCGCGTGGCAAGGTCAAGAAAGGCCAGGTGATGACTGCTGTCGTAGTCCGCACTCGTCACGGTGTTCGTCGTCCGGACGGCTCCATTATTCGCTTCGATGGCAACGCTGCTGTTCTGTTGAACAACAAGCAGGAGCCGATCGGCACCCGTATTTTCGGGCCGGTGACACGTGAGCTTCGTTCCGAGAAGTTCATGAAGATCGTCTCGCTCGCGCCTGAAGTGCTGTAAGGAGAAGCCGCATGCAAAAGATTCGTCGCAACGACGAGATCATCGTCATCGCCGGCAAAGACAAGGGCAAGCGCGGTAAGGTGCTCCGGGTTCTCGCTGACGACCGTCTGGTCGTCGGTGGTATCAACCTCGTGAAGCGTCATACCAAGCCGAACCCGATGTCGGGCGTTCAAGGCGGTATCGTCGAAAAGGAGGCGCCTCTGCACGCCTCTAACGTCGCTATCTTCAACGGCGAAACCAACAAGGCTGACCGTGTTGGTTTCAAAGTAGAAGACGGCAAGAAAATTCGTGTCTTCAAGTCGACCCAAAAGCCGGTTGAAGCTTGAGACTGCTAGGTAGATAACCATGGCACGACTAAAAGAAGTTTATCGGAAGCAAATCGCTCCCAAGCTGAAAGAAGAGCTTCAGCTTGGCAACGTGATGGAAGTTCCGCGCATCACCAAGATCACCCTGAACATGGGTATCGGCGAAGCGATCGGTGACAAAAAAATTATCGACAACGCGGTTGCTGATCTGGAAAAGATCACCGGCCAAAAGGTCGTCGTGACTCACGCACGCAAGTCCATCGCCGGCTTCAAGGTCCGCGAAGGTTGGCCGATCGGTGTCAAGGTGACCCTGCGTAGCGATCGTATGTACGAATTCCTGGATCGTTTGCTGTCGATCTCCCTGCCCCGGGTTCGCGACTTCCGCGGCCTGAATGCCAAGTCCTTCGACGGACGTGGTAACTACAGCATGGGCGTGAAAGAGCAGATCATTTTCCCGGAAATCGATTACGACAAGATCGATGCGCTGCGTGGTCTGGACATCACGCTGACCACTACTGCTCGAACGGATGAAGAGGGTCGCGCACTGTTGCGTGCCTTCAACTTCCCGTTCCGTAACTAATTGGAGTAGGAAATGGCTAAGCAAAGCATGAAGAACCGCGAGCTGAAGCGTCAGCAGACGGTTGCCAAGTACGCCCAGAAGCGTGCTGCGCTGAAAGCTGTCATCGCTAATCCCGAGTCGTCTCCAGAGGCGCGTTGGGAAGCTCAGGTTGCGCTGCAGAAGCAGCCTCGTGATGCCAGTGCTTCGCGTCTGCGTAATCGTTGCCGTCTGACTGGCCGCCCGCATGGTGTGTACCGCAAGTTTGGTCTTGCGCGTAACATGCTGCGTCAGGCTGCGATGCGCGGTGATGTGCCGGGTCTGGTGAAAGCCAGCTGGTAATAACGCTCCGGCAGTTGTTGTCGGAACTGCAGTTGTCGAATCAAGCCCCTTATGGGGCTTGATTCGTTTCTGAACTGTCTCTAGAATGTCCGGCTCGCCCGAGCCATGCCTGTTAGGCGTTCGCTCATTTAGTAGCAGGCGACACGAGCCCTAGCGGGCTTATTTTTTTGAATTAGGAGCCAAGAGCCCATGAGTATGCAGGACCCGTTAGCGGACATGCTAACTCGTATCCGTAATGCCCAGATGGCCGAAAAGTCCGTCGTAAGCATGCCGTCTTCCACTTTGAAGGTGGCTGTAGCCAACGTTCTTCAGGGTGAGGGCTATATCGCAGGATACAACGTCAGCAGCGACGCCAAACCGCAGCTGTCTATCGAGCTCAAGTACTTCGAAGGCCGTCCGGTTATCGAAGAGCTGAAGCGCGTAAGCCGTCCTGGCCTTCGCCAGTACAAATCCGTTGATCAGTTGCCGAAAGTTCGCGGCGGTCTGGGTGTTTCGATCGTATCCACCAATAAAGGTGTGATGACGGATCGGGCTGCTCGCGCTGCTGGCGTTGGCGGCGAAGTGCTCTGCACAGTGTTCTAAGGGGGGATAAGCATGTCTCGCGTTGCTAAGAACCCCGTCAAGCTGCCCGCTGGTGTTGAATTCAACATGGCCGGCCAGCAGCTTTCGGTGAAGGGTGCCAAGGGTACTCTCGAACTGAACGTGCACTCGTCTGTGGAAGTGATCCACGAGGCCGGTGAGCTCCGTTTTGCTGCGCGTAATGGCGATCAGCAGAACCGTGCCATGGCCGGTACCACCCGTGCGCTGGTTAACAATATGGTGATCGGCGTCAGCCAAGGCTTCGAGCGCAAGCTTCAGCTGGTTGGTGTTGGTTACAAGGCGCAAGCCAAAGGTCAAGTGCTGTCCCTGGCTCTCGGCTTCTCGCACCCGGTGGAGTATGAACTGCCGCAAGGCGTTACCGCTGAGACCCCCAGCCAGACCGATATCCTGATCAAGGGTGTCGATAAGCAACTGGTCGGTCAGGTGGCTGCTGAAATCCGTGATTTCCGCCGTCCTGAGCCCTACAAGGGCAAAGGCGTGCGTTACTCGGACGAAGTGGTCCGTCGTAAAGAAGCTAAGAAGAAGTAGGGCATAGCAAATGAGCGTAAAGAAAGTTACTCGTCTGCGTCGCGCTCGCAAGGCACGCCTGAAGATGCGCGAGCTGGAAACCGTACGCCTTTGTGTGTACCGCTCTTCCCAGCACATCTACGCCCAGGTCCTTTCGGCCGACGGCGGCAAGGTCCTGGCCAGTGCCTCGACTCTCGACAAAGAACTGCGCGACGGAGCCACCGGCAACGTCGACGCTGCCAAGAAAGTTGGTCAGCTGGTCGCTGAGCGTGCTAAGGCCGCAGGTGTCACCCAGGTGGCGTTCGACCGTTCTGGCTTCAAGTACCACGGTCGTGTCAAGGCACTGGCTGATGCTGCTCGTGAAGGCGGGCTGGAGTTCTAAGTTATGGCATATAACGAGCAAAAGCGCGACGAAGGCTACATTGAGAAGCTGGTTCAAGTTAACCGCGTCGCCAAGACAGTAAAAGGTGGTCGTATCTTCACATTCACTGCGTTGACCGTGGTGGGTGATGGTAAGGGTCGTGTAGGTTTCGGTCGTGGCAAGTCGCGCGAAGTGCCGGCTGCCATTCAGAAGGCTATGGAAGCGGCTCGCCGCAACATGATCCAGGTCGATCTGAACGGCACGACTCTGCAGTACGCGACCAAGGCAGCGCATGGCGCTTCCAAGGTGTACATGCAGCCTGCTTCGGAAGGTACCGGTGTTATTGCCGGTGGTGCGATGCGTGCCATTCTTGAAGTGGCTGGCGTGCAGAACGTCCTGGCCAAGTGCTACGGCTCTACCAATCCAGTGAACGTGGTCCATGCCACTTTCAAGGGATTGAAGGCCATGCAGTCGCCTGAGTCGATCGCTGCTAAGCGTGGCAAGAGCGTTGAGGAGATTTCCTGATCATGGCTAACACCGTCAAGGTCACGCTGATCAAAAGCGTCAGCGGTCGTATCCCCAATCACAAGCTTTGCGTCAAAGGCCTCGGTCTGCGTCGCATTGGTCACACCGTCGAAGTCCAGGATACTCCTGAAAATCGCGGCATGATCAACAAGGCTTACTACATGCTCCGTGTGGAGGGCTAAGCCATGCAACTGAACGATCTGCGTTCTGCGCCAGGCGCCCGTCGCGAAAAGCTGCGTCCGGGCCGTGGTATCGGTAGCGGCCTCGGCAAGACCGGTGGTCGTGGTCACAAGGGTCAGACTTCCCGCTCTGGCGGCAAGATCGCTCCCGGTTTCGAAGGCGGCCAACAGCCTTTGCATCGCCGTCTGCCTAAGTTTGGCTTCGTCTCCTTGAAGGCTATGGATCGTGCTGAAGTACGTACCTCCGAGCTGGCAAAGGTTCAGGGCGACGTCGTAACTCTGCAGAGCCTTAAGGATGCCGACATCATCAATCAGAACGTACAGCGAGTGAAAGTCATGCTGTCGGGTGAGGTTGGTCGTGCGGTAACTCTGAAAGGCATCGCCGCCACCAAGGGTGCGCGTGCGGCTATCGAAGCAGCTGGCGGCAAGTTCGAGGAATAAATGGCTAAGCAAGGTGCTCTCTCCGCGCTGAATAGTGGCGGGCTTTCTGAACTTTGGGCTCGTCTGCGTTTTCTGCTGATGGCGATCATCGTCTATCGTGTTGGCGCACACATCCCGGTTCCGGGAATCAATCCCGACAGGTTGGCCGAGCTGTTCCGTCAGAACGAAGGGACCATCCTTAGCTTGTTCAACATGTTTTCCGGTGGTGCGCTGGAGCGCATGAGCATCTTTGCCTTGGGGATCATGCCGTATATCTCGGCATCGATCATCATGCAGCTCATGACGGCTGTCAGTCCCCAGTTGGAGCAGTTGAAGAAAGAGGGCGAGTCCGGTCGTCGCAAGATTAGTCAATACACGCGCTACGGTGCTTTGGTGTTGGCTATCGTGCAGGCCATCGGTATGTCGGTCGGTCTCGCCGGCCAGGGTGTCGCCTTCAGCACTGACTTCGGCTTCTACTTCGTAGCTGTCACTACCTTTGTGGCGGGGGCGATGTTCATGATGTGGCTGGGGGAGCAGATCACCGAGCGGGGTGTCGGTAACGGCATTTCGATGTTGATCTTCGCTGGTATCGTTGCCGGTCTCCCTGGCGCCCTGGGGCAGTCGTTCGAATCTGCGCGGCAGGGCGATGTCAACATCATCGCACTGCTGGCTGTTGGTTTGCTGGCGATCGCCATCATCGGGTTCGTTGTGTTCATCGAGCGTGGTCAGCGGCGAATCGCCGTGCATTACGCCAAGCGTCAGCAGGGCCGCAAGGTCTTCGCTGCGCAGACGAGTCACCTTCCGCTGAAGGTGAACATGGCGGGTGTCATCCCTGCCATTTTTGCCAGCAGCATTCTGCTGTTCCCTGCTTCCTTGGGACAGTGGTTCGGACAGTCGGAGAACATGGGATGGCTGGCTGATATTTCTCAGTCGATCGCCCCTGGTCAGCCGTTGAATATCCTATTGTTCAGCGCCGGCATCATCTTCTTCTGCTTCTTCTATACGGCATTGATGTTCAATCCGAAGGATGTTGCAGAAAACCTGAAGAAGTCCGGTGCATTTATCCCGGGGATTCGGCCTGGTGAGCAGTCGGCACGCTATATCGATGGTGTGTTGACTCGTTTGACCATGTTCGGCGCCCTATACATGACGGCTGTATGCTTGCTACCGCAGTTTCTTGTGGTGGCAGCAAACGTGCCGTTCTACCTTGGCGGGACGTCGTTGCTGATTGTGGTTGTGGTTGTAATGGACTTCATGTCCCAGGTTCAATCTCACCTCATGTCTCACCAGTACGATTCCCTGATGAAAAAAGCCAACCTGAAGGGCTATGGCAGCGGAATGCTCCGCTGAGGTCAGCCCGTAAGGTTCCAGGAGTTGGTCATGAAAGTTCGTGCATCGGTCAAAAAGCTGTGCCGCAACTGCAAAATCGTTCGTCGCGAAGGCGTCGTTCGAGTGATCTGCAGCGCAGAACCGCGTCACAAGCAGCGCCAAGGCTGATTGTGAGCTAAGGCTCGAGCCCGGCAGCTAGTGCGCTGCCGGGTTGATTATTTGTTATTACAGCGTTAGTATCTCGCGCCCTTTTCTTGGCTTCCGGGGCGTTGGGTAGCTGTCAATTGGAGTTTCACTGAATGGCCCGTATTGCAGGCGTAAACATTCCGGATAACAAGCACACTGTTATCTCGCTGACCTACATCTATGGTGTCGGTCGCACTCGTGCGCAGACTATCTGTGCTGCTACCGGTGTAAATCCGGCAGCGAAAATCAAGGATCTTTCCGACGAGCAGGTCGAACTGCTGCGTGGTGAAGTGGCCAAGTTCATCGTTGAAGGTGACCTGCGTCGCGAAGTCAACATGAAGATCAAGCGCTTGATGGACCTGGGTTGCTATCGCGGCCTGCGTCATCGTCGTGGTCTGCCGGTACGCGGTCAGCGCACCAAGACCAACGCTCGTACCCGTAAGGGTCCGCGTAAGCCGATCCGCAAGTAATCGCGTTAGCGCATCGACAGGAATCTAATCATGGCAAAACCTGCTGCTCGTCCTCGTAAGAAAGTAAAAAAGACGGTGGTTGATGGCATCGCCCATATCCACGCATCTTTTAACAACACCATCATCACTATCACCGATCGCCAAGGCAATGCATTGTCCTGGGCTACGTCCGGTGGTTCCGGTTTCCGCGGCTCCCGTAAGAGCACTCCGTTCGCTGCCCAGGTGGCTGCCGAGCGTGCTGGTCAAGCGGCACTGGAATATGGCCTCAAGAACCTCGACGTCAACGTCAAGGGTCCTGGTCCGGGCCGTGAATCTGCCGTTCGTGCATTGAACGGCTGTGGTTATAAAATCGCCAGCATCACCGACGTGACGCCAATCCCGCACAACGGGTGCCGTCCGCCGAAGAAGCGCCGCGTGTAATCAGGAGACAGTGAGAAATGGCTCGTTATATTGGTCCCAAGTGCAAACTGTCTCGTCGTGAAGGCACCGATCTCTTCTTGAAGAGTGGTGCGCGCGCGCTCGAATCGAAGTGCAACATCGAAACCCCACCGGGTGTTCATGGTCAGCGTCGTGGTCGTCTGTCTGACTACGGCACGCAGCTGCGTGAAAAGCAGAAAGTTCGTCGTATCTACGGCGTACTTGAGCGTCAGTTCAGCGGCTACTACAAAGAAGCTGCCAGCCGTAAGGGCGCTACCGGCGAAAACCTGCTGCAACTGCTGGAATGCCGTCTGGATAACGTGGTTTACCGCATGGGCTTCGGCTCTACTCGTGCCGAGTCGCGTCAGCTTGTTTCCCACAAGGCTATCAGCGTTAACGGCAAAACCGTGAACGTTCCGTCCTTTCAGGTGAAGGCCGGTGACGTGGTTGCCGTTCGTGAGAAGTGCCGTAACCAGCTGCGCATCGCCCAAGCCCTGGAACTGTGCGTACAGCGCGGTCGCGTTGAGTGGGTCGAAGTAGACGCCGACAAGAAATCTGGTGTTTTCAAGAGTGTTCCGGCTCGCAGTGATCTGTCCGCCGACATCAACGAAAACCTGATTGTCGAGCTCTACTCCAAGTAAGGGCTAGAAAATAGGTGTATCCATGCAGATTTCGGTAAATGAGTTCCTGACCCCCCGCCATATCGATGTGCAGGTGGTCAGTCCGACCCGTGCCAAGATTACGCTCGAGCCTCTCGAGCGTGGTTTCGGCCATACCCTGGGCAACGCGCTGCGTCGTATCCTGTTGTCCTCCATGCCCGGCTGCGCTGTGGTCGAGGCTGAGATCGACGGTGTGCTCCACGAGTACAGTGCTATCGAGGGCGTGCAGGAAGATGTCATCGAAATCCTGCTGAACCTCAAAGGTATCGCCATCAAGCTGCACGGCCGTGATGAAGTGACCTTGAGCCTGGTGAAGAAGGGCGCGGGCGCTGTTACCGCTGCCGATATCCAGCTGGATCACGATGTCGAAATCGTCAATGGCGATCACCTGATCGCCAACCTGGCGGCCAATGGCTCGATCAACATGAAGCTCAAGGTCGCACGCGGCCGTGGCTACGAGCCGGCTGATGCACGTCAGAGTGACGAAGACGAGAGCCGCAGCATTGGCCGTCTTCAGCTCGACGCGACATTCAGCCCGGTTCGTCGCGTAGCGTATGTTGTCGAAAACGCTCGTGTTGAGCAGCGCACCAACTTGGACAAGCTGGTCATCGACCTGGAAACCAATGGAACCCTGGATCCCGAAGAGGCGATCCGTCGTGCCGCGACCATCCTGCAGCAGCAGTTGGCCGCGTTCGTCGACCTCAAGGGTGACAGCGAGCCGGTCGTAGTCGAGCAGGAAGACGAGATCGATCCGATCCTGTTGCGTCCGGTTGACGATTTGGAACTGACCGTACGTTCGGCAAACTGCCTCAAGGCAGAAAACATCTACTACATCGGTGACCTGATCCAGCGCACCGAAGTCGAGCTGTTGAAAACGCCGAACCTGGGCAAGAAATCTCTGACCGAAATCAAAGATGTTCTGGCTTCTCGTGGTCTGTCCCTCGGCATGCGCCTCGACAATTGGCCGCCGGCCAGTCTCAAGAAGGACGATAAGGCTACGGCCTGATCGACCATAGTCACCGAACTGATCGTTTGGTAAGGAATTTCAATCATGCGTCATCGTAAAAGTGGCCGTCATCTCAGCCGCACAAGCGCTCACCGCAAGGCCATGTTTCAGAACATGGCGGTGTCGCTGTTCGAGCACGAACTGATCAAAACAACCCTGCCCAAGGCCAAGGAGCTGCGTCGTGTTGCTGAGCCGCTGATCACCCTGGCCAAGGAAGACAGCGTCGCCAACCGCCGTTTGGCTTTCGACCGTACTCGCTCGAAGGCTATCGTCGGCAAGCTGTTCAACGATCTGGGTCCGCGTTACGCCACCCGTCAGGGCGGTTATCTGCGTATTCTCAAGTGCGGTTTCCGCGCTGGAGACAATGCTCCGATGGCTTACGTTGAACTGGTTGACCGTCCGGTTACCGGTGAAGTGGAAGCTGCAGAGTAAGCATTCGCTTGCTTGAAAAAACCGGGCGATCGCCCGGTTTTTTTTTCATTTTTTAGGCTGGATCTATCGCGAAGGCCCGTTCAATGAACGGTGTGCTGCGGCCGTCTGGTTAGATTCGATCCTCAGCCTGCGAGACCAAAGATAAGCGAGCGCCTTTGTTCTTGCACTTATCAGCGGCGGGGCGATCAAGGCTCAGCTTGATATTGAACATCCGCTCAGATATCGGCGCCATGAAGCCAGTGATATTCAGCCCGTCAGCCTGGATATTTCTTCCAGGCCAACCAGGTGCATGGTGTTGGTATCGTGGAGGGGTTGGAATTCGATCCTGATGAGGCTAGCTAAGAGCAGAAAAATAAAGCCGGGCGCAAGGCCCGGCTTTTTCTTACCTGTGGGTCAGGCTTTGTCGCGGTCGAGCAGAGGCTTGAGGAAATGGCCAGTATGAGATTGGGGCATCGCGGCAACCTGTTCCGGAGTGCCTGTCGCGATGATCTGGCCTCCTTTCGAGCCGCCTTCGGGGCCGAGGTCCACCAGCCAGTCGGCCGTCTTGATGACATCGAGATTGTGTTCGATGACCACTACCGTATTGCCGTGATCACGCAGCCGGTGCAGCACATCCAACAATTGCTGTATGTCCGCGAAGTGCAGGCCGGTAGTGGGCTCGTCGAGGATATACAGTGTTTTGCCAGTGTCACGTTTGGACAGTTCGCGTGACAACTTGACCCGCTGCGCCTCGCCGCCTGAAAGCGTGGTCGCGCTCTGGCCCAGCTTGATATAGGACAGCCCCACATCCATCAAGGTCTGAAGTTTGCGCGCCACGGCTGGTACCGGATCGAAAAACTCCCGAGCCTCCTCGATGGTCATGTCCAGCACTTCGGTAATGCTCTTGCCCTTGTATTTCACTTCCAGCGTTTCACGGTTATAGCGCTTGCCCTTACAGACGTCGCAGGGCACATAGATATCCGGCAGGAAGTGCATTTCTACCTTGATCACCCCATCGCCCTGGCAAGCCTCGCAGCGGCCACCCTTGACGTTGAAAGAGAAACGTCCAGGGCCGTAGCCACGCGAGCGGGCCTCTGGTACGCCTGCGAAGAGTTCCCGGATTGGCGTAAACAGTCCGGTATAGGTAGCCGGGTTGGAGCGCGGCGTACGGCCGATCGGGCTCTGATCGATATCGACGACCTTGTCCAGATGCTGCAGGCCATCGAACGAATCATGGGGCGCCACTTCCAGCGTGGTCGCGCCGTTCAAGGCGGTGGCGGTGATGGGGAAAAGTGTGTTGTTGATCAGCGTCGATTTGCCGGAGCCGGAAACCCCGGTGATGCAGGTGAGCAGCCCGACAGGAATCTCAAGGTCGACGTTGCGCAAATTGTTGCCGCGCGCGCCTTTGAGCTTGAGCAGCTTGCTGGCGTCGCGGGGCGTGCGTTTCTCTGGATAGAGGATCTTCACCCGACCAGAAAGGTATCCCCCGGTTAGCGAGGCGGGGTTGTTCATGACCTCGTCCGGTGTGCCTTCGGCGACGATCTGCCCGCCGTGCACGCCCGCCCCGGGGCCGATGTCGACTACATAATCGGCAAGGCGTATGGCGTCTTCGTCGTGTTCAACGACAATCACTGTATTGCCGATGTCGCGCAGGTGACGCAGGGTGCCCAGCAGGCGCTCGTTGTCGCGTTGGTGAAGGCCAATAGAAGGTTCGTCGAGGATATACATCACCCCGACCAGGCCTGCACCAATCTGGCTGGCCAGGCGAATTCGCTGCGCCTCTCCCCCGGACAGGGTATCGGCACTGCGGTCGAGCGTCAGGTAGTCGAGTCCTACGTTGACTAGAAATTGCAGGCGCTCGCAAATCTCCTTGAGGATCTTGTCGGCAATCTCTCCTCGCCGGCCGGACAGCGAAAGCCCACCGAAATACTCGGTGGCATCGCCAATCGGCAGCCCGGTCACCGCCGGCAGCGTCTTGTCACCTACCCAGACATGGCGGGCTTCGCGACGCAGACGGGTACCGCGGCATTCCGGGCAGGGCTGAGTACTCAGGTACTTGGCCAGCTCTTCGCGCACCGCGTTGGATTCGGTTTCCCGGTAACGGCGTTCGAGGTTGGGGATGATTCCCTCGAAAGGATGGGAGCGTTTGACGATGTCGCCGCGGTCGTTCAGGTAGCGGAAGTCAACGTTTTCCTTGCCACTGCCGCGCAGAACCACCTTCTGCTGCTCTGCCGGGAGGGAATCGAATGGTTTATCGAGACTGAAACCGTAGTGCGAAGCGAGTGAGCCGAGCATCTGGAAATAATAGACGTTGCGCCGGTCCCAGCCGCGGATGGCGCCCTCGGCCAAGGTCAGCTCGCCATTGACCAGGCGCTTGGCATCGAAGAACTGTTTCACACCAAGGCCGTCGCAGGTCGGGCAGGCGCCGGCCGGGTTATTGAATGAAAACAGTTTGGGCTCAAGTTCGCTGATGGAATGCCCGCAGATCGGGCAGGCGAAGCGGGCGGAGAAGATCATCTCCTCACTGTCGTCGCCTTCCTCCATCGAGGCGACCAGCGCGATGCCATCGGCGAGCTTCAACGCGGTTTCGAAGGACTCGGCGAGACGCTGCTGCAAATCGCCGCGCACCTTGAAGCGATCCACCACGACGTCGATCGAATGCTTCTTCTGTTTATCGAGTTTTGGCAGTTCGTCGAGCTCGTAAAGCCGTCCATTGACCCGAGCGCGCACGAAGCCTTGAGCGCGCAGCTCGTCGAACACCGCCAGATGCTCCCCTTTTCGCTCGCGGATGACCGGGGCGAGAAGCATCAGCTTACGGCCCTCCGGCAGTGCCAGTACCTGATCGACCATCTGGCTGACCGTCTGGGCTTCGAGCGGCGCATCGTGGTCAGGGCACCGCGGTGTGCCTACGCGTGCATAGAGCAGGCGCAGGTAGTCGTAGATTTCGGTGATGGTGCCGACAGTCGATCGCGGGTTATGCGATGTCGATTTCTGCTCGATGGAAATGGCGGGGGAGAGCCCTTCGATGGTATCGACGTCAGGCTTTTCCATCATCGAGAGGAATTGCCGCGCGTAGGCCGAAAGAGATTCAACATAGCGGCGTTGCCCTTCGGCATAAAGCGTGTCGAAGGCCAGCGAGGATTTGCCGGAGCCGGACAAGCCGGTAATCACGATCAACTTGTCGCGCGGCAGAGTGAGGTCGATGTTCTTCAAGTTGTGGGTGCGAGCCCCACGAATCAGAATCTTGTCCAAAGCAGCCTCGCGTGGCGGGCGAAAACCCGAAAGTATACGACCAGGGGCGACATCGCGGCAAAGTTGCGAGCCTGTGCCGAGCCGGGGATGGCTGCTAGAATCGCCGCCGGTTCATTCAAGCGAGTCCCGCAATGCACGATCCCTACAGCGAGCGCATGAGCGTCAGAGAAACCCGCGCCGCATCCGGGCTGGCCCTGGTTTTCGCGTTTCGTATGCTCGGCATGTTCATGGTGCTGCCAGTCCTGGCGACGTACGGCATGGATCTGCGGGGAGCGACACCGGCACTGATTGGCCTCGCTATCGGTGCCTATGGTTTGACCCAGGCTGTGCTACAAATTCCGTTCGGCATGCTCTCAGATCGAATCGGTCGGCTGCCAGTGATCTATTTCGGTCTGCTGATCTTCGCTGCTGGAGCCGTGCTGGCGGCGTCGGCCGACTCCATTTGGGGCGTCATCGCCGGTCGTATCCTGCAGGGGGCGGGGGCCATTTCGGCGGCGGTGATGGCTCTGCTATCGGATCTCACTCGCGAGCAGCATCGCACCAAAGCGATGGCGATGATCGGCATGAGTATCGGTATTTCATTCGCTGTTGCCATGGTCGTCGGCCCGCTGTTGACCCGCGCATACGGATTATCCGGCCTGTTCTGGATAACGGCTGGAATGGCGCTGCTGGGCGCGCTCATTGTTGCGACGCTACCACGGGCTCATCGGCATTTGCGCCATCGCGAATCCGGCGTGGCGAAGCAGGCGCTCGGCGTTACCGTGCGTGATCCCGATTTGCTGCGGCTCGATTTCAGTATCTTCGTGCTGCACGCCATTCTGATGGCGAGCTTTGTTGCCCTGCCCCTGGCTCTGGTCAATAACGCAGGCCTTCCCAAGGATGAGCATTGGTGGGTCTATCTCACGGCGCTGGTGGTTGGCTTCTTCGGTATGGTGCCTTTCATCATCTACGGTGAGAAGAAGCGTCAAATGAAGCGCGTCGTGCTGGGCGCCGTGGGTGCACTGGTCCTGACCGAGCTGTTCTTCTGGTTGTTCGGTGACCGCCTTTGGTCGCTGGTTGCTGGCATGATCGCGTTCTTCATCGCGTTCAATCTGCTGGAGGCTTCTCTGCCTTCATTGATCAGCAAGGTGGCACCCGCTGGCGGCAAGGGCACGGCGATGGGGATTTATTCCACGAGTCAGTTTCTCGGTTCCGGCTTGGGTGGCGTTCTTGGTGGCTGGCTTTATCAACTCGGCGGTTTAGGGCTGGTCTTTGCCGGTTGTGCGGTGTTGTGCACGCTGTGGCTGCTGGTTGCCTGGGGCATGCGGGAGCCGCCTTATGTAACCGGGCTGCGCCTGCCGCTCTCGATCGATGCAGCGCGTAATCCGGCGCTCGCCGAACAGATGCTGGCGGTTCCAGGGGTCTCGGATGCCGTGGTGATCACCGAGGAGTCGGCCGCCTACGTCAAGGTCGACATGCAAGCGCTGGATCGGGCTGCGCTCGATCGGCTAGTCGCCTGACTGGCTTCTGGGATTGCTGCCCGCGTCGGGATGCTTAGTGTCCCAACGCCCAAGCTCGCGCCGGTTGGCCGACTTGGGGTGGTAAGGTAAGATTCACGGTCATTGGTTTTCCCGGTCACGGGGATTCTCTCCAATGAGCCAACCCAATTCACGTTCAAACTAAGGAGTTACCTCATGGCCAGAGGGGTGAATAAAGTCATCTTGATCGGTAATGTCGGCGGCGACCCGGAAACCCGCTACATGCCCAATGGCAATGCGGTGACCAACATCACGCTGGCCACCACTGACAGCTGGAAGGACAAGCAGACCGGCCAGCAGCAGGAGCGCACCGAGTGGCACCGCGTCGTGCTGTTCGGCAAGGTTGCCGAGATTGCCGGCGAGTACCTGCGCAAGGGCTCGCAGTGCTATATCGAAGGCCGCCTGCAGACCCGTGAATGGGAAAAGGATGGCGTCAAGCGCTACACCACCGAGGTGGTAGTGGACATGGGCGGCACCATGCAGCTGCTCGGCGGCCGCGGTGGCAGCTCCGACGATGCACCGCGTCAGTCGCAGCCGCGTCCTCAGCGTGAGTCGCAACCTCAGCAGCAGTCGCGCCCGCAGTCTCAGCCGCAGCCCGCGCAGCAACCCGCTCCGGACTACGACAGCTTCGACGACGATATCCCGTTCTAGAGTCCACCTCCATGCGAATGCGCCTGATGCTGTTGGGCGGCGGCAATGCCCTGGGTCAGGCGCTGATCCGCCTGGGTGCGGAGGAAGACATTGGCTTCCTCGCGCCACGCCCGCCCGATCAGGGGTGGGATGCGCCTAGTCTGACCAATCTGCTCGACGACAATCGTCCGGACGTCGTGATCAACCTCGCCTACTACTTCGACTGGTTTCAGAGTGGTTATGTCGAGGGCAACGTGCTGGCCAGTCAGGAGCGGGCGGTAGAGCGGTTGGCCGAACTGTGCCAGCACCACCAGTTCGTCCTGATGCAGCCCTCCAGCTACCGCGTATTCGATGGCGCTCGTACCAGCGCTTACAGCGAGAAGGACGAAGTCGCGCCGCTGGACTCGCGCGGCCAGGCGCTCTGGCGTATCGAGCAGAGCGTTCGCGCGCTCTGCCCGCGCCATGTTCTGCTGCGGTTCGGCTGGTTGCTCGATGACAGTTCGGACGGTTTGCTGGGACGATTTCTTCAGCGGCTCGAACAGAGCGATGAACTTTGCCTCGCCGATGATCGTCGTGGTAATCCGACACCGGTCGAAGACGCGGCGCGGGTCATCTTGGCCGTGCTGAAACAGTTGGACTGCCAAGCGCCGCTGTGGGGGACTTACCACTATGGCGGACACGAGGCCTCGACTCCGCTGGTGGTCGGTCAAGCGCTACTTGCCGAAGCGGCTCACCATCGGCAGCTGAAAGTCAGTAGCTTGACGCCCGTCGCACACGCGGCGTGCCCGGACGCAGCAGACGAGCCGCAGCATGGCGTATTGGCCTGCAAGAAAATCTTCAACACCTTCGGTATCAAGCCGCGTGCCTGGCGCACCGGGCTGCCGAGCCTGCTGGAGCGTTACTACCGTCATGGCTGACTCACCGATTCTGGTTACCGGGGGTGCCGGCTTCATCGGCTCCAACCTGGTCGATGCGCTTGTTGCTCACGGTTATGCGGTGCGGGTGCTGGATAATTTATCAACCGGCAAGCGCAGCAACCTGCCGGATAGCGCCAATGTGGAGCTGATCGAAGGCGACGTGGCTGATGCGCAGCTCGTTCGGCGCGCGGTTCAGGGATGCCGGGCCGTGGTGCATCTCGCTGCGGTGGCTTCGGTGCAGGCTTCGGTCGATGATCCGGTCGGCACGCACCAGAGCAATCTGGTGGGCACCCTGAACCTGTGCGAGGCGCTGCGCGAGTTTGGCGTGCGCCGAGTCCTCTTCGCCTCGAGTGCGGCGATCTATGGCAATAATGGCGAAGGGCAGTCCATCGACGAAGAAACACCGAAGGCTCCGCTGACCCCTTATGCCGCAGACAAGTTGGCCAGCGAGCACTACCTGGATTTCTACCGACGCCAGCATGGTCTGGAGCCTGTGGTGTTCCGCTTCTTCAATATCTATGGGCCGCGCCAGGATCCTTCTTCGCCCTATTCGGGAGTGATCAGCATCTTCACCGAGCGCGCGCAACAGGGATTGCCGATCACCGTGTTTGGCGATGGCGAGCAAACTCGCGACTTTCTCTATGTGGGCGACCTGGTCGAAATCCTGTTGCAGGCATTGGAGAGTCCGACTGTTGAAGTTGGAGCGGTCAACGTCGGGCTGAATCGCGCCACCAGTCTGAACCAGTTGCTGGCAGCGATCGGTGATGTATTGGGGCCGTTGCCGCCCGTCAGCTATCAAGCGGCTCGTGGTGGAGATATCCGCCATTCACGGGCTGATAATACGCGCTTGCTGCAGCGATATCGTCTGCCGGAGCCGGCGACCGATATGCGTACAGGACTGGCGAAGTTGCTGGAGCGCTAGCGAAAGTTAAAAAACAAAGGCGCCGTGGGCGCCTTTGTCGTCTCTACGGTCCGGTAATGTACCGGATTCGTCAGAACTTATAACCGAGGCCGACCATATAGACCATCGGGTCGACGTCCACGTCGACCTTTACTTTGGCTCCGCCAAAGCTGGTGGTGCCGGTGGTATCGATGTCGATATAGCGAACCTGGGCGTTGACCATCAAACTGTCGGTCAGCATGTAGTCCATGCCCACTTGCGCCGCCAGGCCCCACGAGTCCTTCATGTCCAGGCCGCTAAAGCCCTTGCCCTCGGCTTCGCTGCTGAGTTTGTCATCGAAAAACCAGGTGTAGTTGATGCCGGCGCCGACATAGGGCTGGAACGCCGACTTGCTGTCGAGCGGGTAGTACACGACGCTGAGGGTCGGTGGCAGGTGCTTGAGTTCGCCCAGCTTGCCATTCAGTGATGCAAAACCGCCGGGCATGCCAGCCACGCCTACGTCATGGGTAAAAGGGCTCGCTGCGAGCAGCTCAATGCCGATCTTGTCGGTAACCATGTAGGCGAAGTTCAGTCCTAGCTGGGTATCGCTATCAAGCGTGGCCTTGGTCCCCGCAACGCTCGTGGAGAGCGCACCTACATAAATGTCACCGCTTTCTTCTCGCGGATCAACGGTGATCGCACCGGCGCGAACGACTACATCACCAGCCTGATGGGCCTGGGCGAAGGGGACGGCCAGGGCTACGGCCAGCACGGACGCGGTAAACAGGGTCTTGCACATAATGGACTCCATCGAGACATGGTGTGTTGCGTTGGCGCCCATGTTAGAGCTCTCCCTTGGGTCCATTTTGATCTAGCTCAACAAAGCCTCCGCCTATGTTTCGCCTGTTTGATCTGGTTGCTTTGTGCTCTGCTTGCGGATGATAATGTTTCTCTTTCTGAACCGCAGTGGTCTCAGGTAGGTATCGCAGGTGAGGGAATAGTCTGCGAGACTATCGTCAAGTGTTATAACATAACGCTTTTGAAGCCGCCGTGAACCGAGGATCCGCTCCGCATGAATCAGTACCCGACTCGCTTGCTCGCAGGCGTGCTGTTGTCGTTATGCCTGCCGCTTAATGCGGCTCCGCTGGACGCTGCACTGGAAGAAAGCCAGCAACTGGCTGCTGAGGCCCAGGCGTCCCAAGCGCGCATCGAGCAGCTCGATGACACCGCTCGGAAAATGCTCACCGAATACCGCAATGCCGTCCAGCAAGCGGAGGCTTTGAAGGCATACAACGAGCAATTGGTCGAACTGACCGCTGCGCAGCGCAAGGAGCTGGACGGGTTTCAGCGTCAGTTAGACAGCATCGAGCGTACCCAGGAAGCCGTTGCACCGCAGATGGGGCGGATGATCGAAGTGCTTGAAGAGTTCATCGCGGCAGACCTTCCGTTCCTTCCAGACGAGCGCGCCGATCGCCTGGCCAGCTTGCAGGACATGCAGGCGCGCGCCGACGTCAGTCTCGCTGAGAAATATCGCCGCATCCTTGAGGCCTATCAGATCGAGAGCGACTACGGCCGCACCTTGGAAGCCTGGCGCGGAGAGCTACCGGTCGAAGGTGGCAGCCGCAGCGTAGAGTTCCTCCGACTGGGGCGTACGATGCTTTATTACCAGACGTTGGATGCCCATGAGAGTGGTTGGTGGAACCCCAGGACTCGCGCGTGGGAAGCGCTGGACGGCAGCGCCCGTCGACCAATCACTAAGGCGATTGCGATTGCTCGTCAGCAGCAGGCACCGACCTGGCTGGAACTGCCTGTGAAGACTTTGGCCAAGGAGGCTGCGCAATGAGCCGCTTGTTGACGTTGTTACTCATCGGCCTGTTGCCGACAATGGTTCAGGCAGCCGAGCCCTTGAGCCCTGATCAGTTGCTGCAGCGCATTCGCAGCGAGCGCGCTGCGGAAGTCGATGCCATGCAAGCACGCGAGCAGGCGTTCATCCAGAATCGCGGCGAACAAGCGCAGCTGCTGGCGCGAGCCAATGCCGCGCTTGAAAAGCAAAAAGCCGAAGCCGAGCGCCTGAAAGCTGAATTCGATCGCCAGGAAGCCGAGCTGGCCGAACAGGAAAAACTGCTGGCGCAGCGGGTTGGCCACCTTGGCGAATTGTTCGGAGTAGTGCGGCAGAGCGCTGGCGATATCGCCGGCCAATGGCAGGACAGCCTGCTCAATGCGCAGTATCCAGAGCGACTCAAGCGGCTCAAAGCGCTGGCTGAAAGCCGCACGTTGCCCTCGGCCGAGGATCTGGACAGCTTCTGGATGACCCTGCTTGAGGACCTCACAGCCAGCGGTCAGATCGAGCGCGTCGAACTGCCGGTAGTAGGTGTCGACGGGCAACGCAGCGAGCAATCGGTCCTGCGTGTCGGCAACTTCTCGGCTTTCACTCAGGACAATTTCCTGCGCTACGACAGTGACGCTCGCGAGCTGCTGACGCCCAGCCGTCAGCCGGCCGGCATCGGGCAGGTGAGTGACTACCTGAGCAGCAGTGACGCGCTGGCGACGCTGCCGATCGACCCGAGCCGCGGCTCGCTGCTGGCTCAGTTGCAGCGCCAGCCACAGCTGTGGGATCGCCTTCAGCAAGGCGGGCTGGTGGGTTGGGTCATTTTGGTCCTGGGCGCCATCGGGCTTGTCCTTGCGGTCTGGCGCATGATCTATCTAGCGGGCGTTGGCCGTGCGGTAAGCCGTCAGACCCGGGAGCTTCATCAGCCGCGCGATGACAATCCGCTAGGCCGCATCATCGGGGTGCTGGGACCCAAGCCACAGCTGTCGGACCTCGAAACTCTGGAGCTCAAGCTCGACGAGGCGATCCTCCAAGAAACACCGCCTCTCGAGCGCGGCCAGCCACTGCTCAAGCTGCTCAGTGCGGTCGCGCCGTTGCTCGGTCTGCTGGGCACGGTGACCGGTATGATCGTGACGTTCCAGGCGATCACCCAGAGCGGCGGTGGCGATTCGCGGCTAATGGCCGACGGCATCTCTCAGGCGCTGGTCACCACAGTGCTCGGCCTGGTCGTGGCGATTCCGCTGCTGTTCCTGCACAGCCTGCTGGCCAGCCGCAGCAAGGCGCTGATCCAGCTGCTCGAGCAGCAGAGCGCCGGGTTGATCGCGCTGCACTTGTCGGGAACACAGCGCCGTGACTGACCTGCACGGCCAATGGCTACGTCTGGTCGACAGCGCTTACTCGCTGCTCGACTTCATGGCGGCGGGCGGCGCGGTGATGTGGGCGCTGGCGGCGCTGTGCGTGCTCTATTGGACGCTGGTGTTCGAGCGTCTGTGGTTCATGCGCCGCGTGTTTCCACGCTGGGTCGAAAGCCGGCGCCAGGCCTGGTCGCAGCTGGGCAACGAATCCGGCAGCTGGCAGCGCGCGGTGCGCAGCGCCTGGCTGGCCCAGGCCCAGCAGCAGCTCGCAGGTCCCTTGCGCATGAGCAAGACTCTGGTGGCCATGTATCCGTTGCTGGGCCTGCTCGGTACCGTCAGCGGCATGATTGCTGTATTCGATGTGCTGGCGCTCAACGGCACCGGCAACCCTCGCGGCATGGCCGCGGGCGTCTGGCAGGCGACCCTGCCGACCATGGCTGGCATGGTGCTCGCCATCACTGGACTGTTCAGCCTGGCGCGTCTCGAACGTATTTCGCGCCAGGCTCTCGACCGGCTGGCCGACCAGCTGCGTCACGATTGAGGATTAACGGATGCGTATGCGTCGTCACCATTACCAGCAGGAAGAAGACACCGGCATCGATCTGACGCCGATGCTCGACGTGGTCTTCATCATGCTGATCTTTTTCATCGTCACCAGCTCGTTCATCAAAGAGTCCGGCGTCGAGGTTCAGCGGCCTCAGGCCGACACCGCCAGTGCGCAGGATAAGGGCAACATTCTCATCGCGGTCACGGCAGATGGTCAGGTCTGGATCGACAAGCAGGCCGTGGATGTACGCAGCGTGCGTGCCCATGTCGAACGCATGCGCGTCGACCAGCCGGAGGGCGCCGTGGTGGTCCAGGCCGACCAGGATGCACGTACCGGTCTTGTCGTCCAGGTTATGGACCAGGCGCGTCTGGCCGGGGTCCAGGACGTGGCGCTTGCCGCTACGTCGGGAGCGCCGTGATGGTTCGTGGGTTGACCCGCGTCGGGGTGTCCTTCGTCGCTGCCTGCGTGGTGGCGCTGCTGTTGTTTGCGCTGATGCTGAGCATGGTCAACCCGCCGCGTAACGAGGTGACGGACGATCCAGTAGCCATCGCCAATTTCGTGCGTATGGACAATCGAGACGAAAGTGCGGCGACGCGCTCGCGGCAGCAGGCACCACAACCGCCGCAGCCGAAGACGCCGCCGACGCCCACGCCGCCGACACCGAGTATGGCCAGTCCCAGTGCCAATCTGCCCAAGCTCGATCTGCCGCTGCCGAACATCGATACTGGCGTCTCGGTTGCCAGCGCGCCGGCACCGAGCCTTGCCGGGCTGACGGCCGCGTCCGCCCCAGCAGCACCTCCAGCGCCGGCGGCCCCTTCGGCCGACGAGACGGCAGGCCAGTCCGGCCCCGAGCAGGAGGTCATGCCGCTCAACGATGTGCGTCCCGAGTACCCTTATCGGGCACGTCAACGCGGCATCGAAGGCCACATCAAGCTCGCCTTCACCATCACGGCAGCGGGCAAGGTCGAAAACATCCGGGTACTGGACGCCTCGCCGCCGAATGTCTTCGACCGCGAAGCACGTCGTGCCGCCGCTCGCTGGCGCTTTACGCCGCGTACCGAGAACGGCTCCGCGGTATCGCGCGAAGCCGTCAAAACCCTGCATTTCCGCCTGCAAGGAGAACGCTGACATGCCCCGTTTGCTGTTACTGATCTCGTTGTTGTTCGCTCTATCGGCTCAAGCCGCCCAGAGCATCGATCCTGGCGTATTCAAGGCATTGGAACGCGCGCAAAGCGCCCAGGAGAGAGGGGATTTCGGCGCCGCGCGAAGGGCGCTCGAGCAAGCCGAAGCCAAGCCAGGTAGCGCCGAAGAGGCACTGCTATGGCGCAGCCGCGCTTATCTGGCTTGGGCGCAAGGCAACAACCGGCAGGCCCTCGAATTACTCGAGAAAGCGATAACCAGCGGCAAGCTGGACGAGTCGATACTGACGAACGAGCGGCTCAACCTGGCGAAGCTCAATCTGATCGAGCATCGCTACGACAAGGTGATCAGCCTGCTGGGCTCGCCTGACCAGGCGAACGAAGAAGTCCTGCAGATGCTGGTCCAGGCCTATCAGGGGCTTGGGCAGCACGCCAAGGCACTGCCGTTGGCAGAGCGCTATGTCCAGGCCAACCCCAACGCGGCCGATACCTGGTTGCAGTTCCTGGTGGCCGGCAACGCCGAGTTGAAGCGCTACGAAACCGCCGAACGCTGGCAGAGCCGACTGCTTGTGCGTCACCCTGATCAGGTCAAAAGCTGGCGTCAGTTGGCGAGCTTGCAGCAGATGGCAGGTGACGAGGACAAGGCGCTCGCGACCCTGCGTGCCGCCCATGTCAAAGGGCTGCGTTTCAGCGAGGCGGAGCTGGACAATCTGGTGCTGTTGGCCGGGGCCGCTGGCCAACCCTGGCAGGGCGCGAAACTGCTCAAGGGCATGCTCGAGTCGCGTCTGCTGCCCAGCGATGCCACGCGGCGTGAACGTCTGGGCATGCTCTGGTGGCAAGCGCGTGAGCGCTCGGAAGCGGTGCAGATTTACCGCGAGCTGGCGACACAGTCCGGCAACGCCAAGCTCTGGCTGAATGTCGCGCAGCTGGAGCTGGAGCAAGCTCGCTGGCAGGCCGGCCTCGATGCGCTGAAACAGGCCGAGCGCGCCGGCGCCGAACGCCGCAAGGTGCGGGCCTGGCGGGACTGGGCCGAGGGTGAGCTGAGTTTTGAACGGCAGCGCCAGATTGCAAGTGTTCGCTAAGTCCAGTGCATGGAGTCGCCCGGCCGGGTGACTCCGCGCTTCCTGATGCTGCTCCGGCCTCGGTAGCTCGATCTATCGAGGACTCGGGGCCGGCGGCGACCCTTACTCCAGCTCGTAGAGATAGATCTTCTGGGCTTCCATGCGATAGCCCGCCTCAGCCAGTTCGCTACTGGCGTGCTCGACTTTCAACGGGCCCTCGATCCAGAACGGCTGATACAGCTCATCAACCTTGACGCCCAGTTCGCTGGTTGCATGGACGATCTGGTTCGACGGCGGCGGTGGTACGTGGATGCAGGCGCCGAAATAGGGTACCAGTAGAAACTCGATTACCCGCCCATCCTCGCCGACCTCCAGCGGCACGATATATCCCGGCAGTTTGACCTGCACGCCATCGAGTTCTTTGACCACTGGCTCGGCAGGCGATTGCTGAGCCGCTGCCGGGCCCGCTTCGGCTGCCAGCGCATCGGCCAGCTGGGACATGTCATGCATCGCTATGGGGGGCGGCGGCGGAGGCGCATCCGCCGGAATCAGGTCCGACCACTGCAGTTCGCGGACATCGGCAGCGGCGAAGGGGGCCGCAAGGGCGAGCAGGGCGGCGAACAGCAGGCGAGACATGGAGTTCCTCATAGTCTGATCGACAGGCCGTCGGCCAAGGACTGCCGGTAGGCGCGCCAGGCCGGCACGCCACCCATCAGCAGCCCGGCCAGCAGTATGCCGGCAAGCAACGACCACTCATAGGCGCTGGGCAACGCCAATGGCAGGTAGAGTCCATAGTGACTCTGCAGCGGACCTTGGGCGGCCGCAATCGCGGCGTACAACAACAGCAGGCCGAACAACACGCCTGCCAACGCCAGGCTGAACGCCTCAAGTATCAGCAGTCCGGCGATATGCCAGGGACGTGCCCCGACCGAGCGCAAAATCGCCATTTCCCGACGTCGCTCGTTGAGGCTGGTCAGGATCGCCGTAAGCATGCCGATCAATCCGGTCAGTACGACGAACAGCGATACCACGAACAGGGCCTTTTCCGCGGTGCCCATCAGGCCCCAGAGCTCTTGCAGGGCAACACCCGGGAGAATCGCCAGCAGCGGCTCGCCGCGATACTGGTTGATTTCGCGCTGCAGGCTGAAGGTGGCGATCTTGCTGTTGAGGCCGAGCATGAAGGCGGTGATCTGCTTGGGCTGCAAATCCATATGACGCGCCTGTGCGGCGTCGATGCGCGCCGCGCCGCGCGCCGGCATGCCGTTCTGCCAGTCGATGTGCAGCGCTTCCATGCCGGCCAGATTGATATGCAGTGTGCGATCCACCGGAGTACCGGTGCGCCGTAGAATGCCGACTACGTGAAACGGCTTGTCGTCATGCTTGACCAGGCTGACCGTGGCGACGCCATGCGCCAGCACCAGCTGGTCGTCCAGCTTGTATTTCAGCGCTTCGGCCACTTCGGCGCCTAATACCACTTCGAACGGGTCTTCGGCGAACGGCCGACCTTGCGCGAGTTGCAGCGGTTGCTTACGCCCGTAGCGGTAGTGTTCGAAATAGGCGCTGCTGGTGCCCATGACGCGATAGCCGCGATGGGAATCACCCAGCGAGATGGGAATGGCCCAGCTGACCTGCGGGTGTCGGGCAAAGTGTTCGAAGCTGTCCCAGCGAATGTTGTTGGTCGCGTTACCGATGCGGAACACCGAGTACAGCAACAGATTCACCGAGCCGGAACGGGCGCCGACGATCAGGTCGGTGCCGCTGATGGTGCTGGCGAAACTGGCTCGGGCTTCGGTGCGCACGCGCTCGACGGCCAACAACAGGCATACCGAGAGGGCAATGGCGAAGACGGTGAGCAGGGCGGTGAAACGGCGGTTGTTCAGGCTCGCCAACGCCAGGCGCAACAGGTACATGGCCTATATCTCCGGGGTGCGAGCGGCGCGGTTGAGGTCCGCCAATGACAGGCTGCGGTCGAATAGCGGCGCCAGACTCTGGTCGTGGCTGACGAACAGCAGGCTCGATCCGGCCTCCCGGCATTCGGCGAAGAGCAGTTGTAGGAAGGCTTCCCGACTGTCTGCGTCGAGTGCCGAAGTGGGCTCGTCGGCGATCACCAGCTCTGGCTGGCCAATCAGTGCGCGTGCGGCAGCGACGCGCTGTTGCTGGCCGATCGACAATGCTTCGGCACGTCGCTCGAGCAGGCTCTTGGATAGTCCGAGATGCTGGAGCAGGCTTGCCGTTGCTTGCGCAACGCTGCCATGCCGCTGACGGGCGCGCTCGGCGCGAGCCTTGGAGAAGTGACAGGGCAGGCCTACATTCTCGGCCACCGAGAGAAACGGCAGCAGGTTGAACTGCTGAAAGATATAGCCGGTGTGGTCGACGCGAAAACGGTCCCGTGCGCCGGCCGAGAGCGCCGCGAGATCGCTGCCAAGCAGGCGAACCGTCCCGCGCTGCGCTTTATGCACGCCGCCAATCAGTCCGAGCAAGGTGGTCTTGCCGCTGCCGGACGGGCCCTTGAGGAACAGGCTCTGGTTGCGTTCCAGCTTGAAGCTGGGGATGTCGAGCAGTTCTGCCTGGCCGGGCCAGGCAAAACCCAGTTGGTGGAGATCGAGCAAGGGTGCGGTCATCGAGATGATCCGTTTCAGGCGAGCCGGTGAGTTTACTGCGTCGGGCCGGGCGGCGGCAGGCCACGGGGGTCAGAAGGTCGCGCGCGGCTGGCTGGCGTCAAGTTGTGCGCCGCGTTGCCCATTCGGGCCGATCAGCTGGGCCTGGATTTTCTTAGTGCCGGGAAAAGCCTTGAACAGTTCCTGCAGGTCGAGTGCTTGAATCGTTTGGGGTGTGGCGCAATCAAAGTGGTAGTGCGCGTGGATCTCGCTGTGCTGACCTTCCTGATCATCGTCGTGCTCGTGCTCATCGCCATGATCATGGTCATGAGCTGCGCCTTCGAACAGTGGGCTTTCCAGCCCGGTTTCGACCAGTTTGCAGTTTGCCGCGGCTGGCAGCCCAAACAGCGTATCCGGTTGTTCCAGCCACTTGCGGGCGTCGGCGATCTTGCGCTTGTCCGCGTCGCTGCTCGGCGCGTGTTCGAAGCCCACTAGGTTCATCGCCGGGCTACGCAGTTCGATTTCCAGCGTCGAGCCTTCCAGCGCGGCGTCCAGCTCGGCGGCGCCGTGCTCATGGGCGCCGAGGCTGTCATGGTGATCGTGGTCATGATCGTGATGTTCGGCGGCCAGAGCGAAACCGGGCAGCAGGGCGAAGGGCAGGGCAAGCAGCAAGCGGCGCATAACGAACTCCAGTTGAATTGTTGGTTACGTTATAACAAAAAATGACGCTGGCTAGCCAGCCTGCTCGGAGCGTGGGAGCATGCCATCCGGAACGTTCAGGAGAGTGGGGATGATTCGAATTCGTGGGTATGTAGGCGAATGGCCGGTTGACCTCAGCATCGAGATGGATGAGCACGACTGGACACAGCTGGCATCCCAGCTGCGTACGTCAGAGGTTGCTCCGGCTCAGGCGCAGGCCGATCCGCACTGGCTGAATGCGCAGCAGCTGCTGCGCGATGCAGGGCGAATGGATGGACCACAGTTGCTGGCGGAGCTGGAAGCGCTGACGGGCAGTGCGCAGGCGGGCAAGCGCTTGCTGGTGCGCCTGCGCCACAGCGCTCAGGTGAAGATTGACAGCGGAGGCGACGCACCGGTGTACCGCTGGGTCGGCTGACGACGCTGACCACGACCGGATTAGAGCCGTTGCGCCTGGAACGTATCGCAGCGTGCCGGCTCGCCGCTGTCGAAGCCGGTGCGGAACCATTTCACCCGCTGTGCCGAGGTGCCATGGGTGAAGGCATCCGGCACCACGCGACCCTGACTCTGCTTTTGCAGACGATCATCGCCGATGGCGTTGGCGGCGTTCAGTGCCTCCTCCAGATCGCCTTCCTCGAGCCAGTCATGGCGCTGTTGGGCATGGAAAGCCCAGACACCGGCGAAGCAGTCGGCCTGCAGCTCTTGGCGAACCAGCAAGCCGTTATCCCCTTCCATGCGTGCCCCGCGTTGACGTGCCGCCTGCATCTGCTGCGAGACACCTAACAGAGTTTGGACGTGATGACCGACCTCGTGTGCGATGACGTAGGCCTGGGCGAAATCTCCGGCGACGGAGAAGCGCGAGGCCATTTCGTCGAAGAACTGCAGATCGAGGTACACCTGCCGGTCGCCCGGGCAATAGAAGGGGCCGACCGCCGATCTGGCGAAGCCGCACGCTGAATTGACTCCGCCGCGAAAGAGCACCAGCGTTGGGTCGCGGTATTGCTCGCCGGACTGCTGGAACAGTGCGCGCCAGGTGTCCTCGGTGTCACCTAGAATGGCCTGGACGAATGCCACTTGCGGGTCGTCGCCGCGGGCTGGCGTGGTGCTCTGCTGAGTGGGGCCGGAGCCGGTCTGATTGGCCAGCTGACCGAGGATCTGCATGGGGTCCTGACCGGACAGCAAGCCGATCACTACCACGACAGCCACCCCGGCCAGACTCAGGCGCCCGCCACCAATGCCGCCGCTGCGCCCCCGGGCATCTACTACGTTGTCGCTGCGACGTGCTTTCTTCCAACGCATATACGAATCCCTTTTACAGGTGTCTGCCGCTGGTAGACCCGATATGCCGCCCGCTAATTCAGCAAGCGCTTGGCGTTTCGTCTATTTCTCGATCAGTTCGCCGGGTAGTCGGCCAGCACCGATTCCTTGCCCTGGTTGCTCAGCCCGATCACCTTGAAGGCATCCTTGCGGTCGCCCATCTCCATGCCCGGCGAGCCCATGGGCATACCGGGCACTGCCGCGCCGATCAGCTCCGGTTGAGCACGACGTTTGAGGATGTCGCGGGCCGGGACATGCCCTTCGACGAACTTGCCGTCGATCACGCCGGTGTGGCAAGAACCCAGCCGCTGCGGCACGCCGAGGCGGGTCTTGACCGCGATCATGTCGGCCTCGACGTGGTCGTTGACCTGAAAACCGTTGTCTTCGAGATGCTGGATCCATGCGCGGCAGCAGCCGCAGCTGGCGTCGCGGTGAACGTCGATGGCGATGGGTTCGGCTGCCTGAGCCAGGCTGGCGAAGAGGGTAGTGACGAGTAGCAGATGGCGCATGGTGTTTTACTCCGGCGAACTCACTGCAGAATACCGCCAACCGGGCACGTGGCCAAAGTGCCCTCCCATGTGCGATCACCGCACCACTACCGCGGTCCTGCGGGCGAACCAACGCCCGCCGCTTCGGTCGGATGTCTACCGTGGTACGGAGCCGCTATCAGGAGAGTTTTCGATGCGTTTTGCCCGTTTCGTTCTGGTTGCCCAGGCCGTGATCATGATCGGTTTCAGCCTCGCCTACTGGCTGCGCCCTTATGAGATGGCCAATCTGAACGGGATGCTGTTGATGGAGACCGCCTCGGTCAGCCATATGCGTGTCTATTACGGCGGATTGCAGCTGGGTATGGCGTTGTTCCTGATCTGGGCGATGCGCGAGCCGGAGCGCGCCAGGGCGGCGCTGGTCATGCTGGTTATCACCATGCTGGCATTGGCCGCTGGACGGCTGGGATCATTGTGGCTCGATGGCGGTGAGCTGATCGGCTTCGATCTAGCCTCGTTGATTTACCGGGTATGCGCTGCACTGCTTGCCGCGGTTGCGCTGCTGTTCATGCGCGAGCGAGCAACACCTGAAACACCGGCGGAGCGGGTCGGGCCGCCGACCCGTCGGCTGGTGGACGAAGCGCCGCAGCCGTTCCGTCTGGGCGATGCCCGGCCGGAGCCGGAGCCGGAACCGGAACCGGAACCGGAACCGCCGACCGAGCCGATGCCGTTTCGCCGTGATGATGCAGCGCCCTGATGCTGGCTGGATCACGTCCCGGCTGGCCAGTTACCTAATGTCCGTAGCCATTACTTCCATTCAACGATCTGATGCTGACATTCACGTCACCGCGTAGCACCCAGGATGACGGGGCACTCGAGCCGATCATCGCGTGCCCCTGCGTTCTGCTTCTTCGCATGCTGTTCCGCCAGGGTTGCCGGAACGCCTCCCGCGGCTTCGAACACGGAGCAAGGTAGCGACTATTAGCGGGCTGCCGCGACCCTTGGCCGCAACCCGCAGCAGGTCGCTGCGCAAACGGCTAGGGTAGGTGGAAACACCCCGACGGGGTGCCCCCGGTCCCGCGCAGGTTCGGCCTGCCGCTATTTTCCTCGGAGCTTGGAGCCATGGCTCACCTACCCCAGAACGAATTCCAGCCGCCCCTGAGCGCCTGCGGTTGCGACATCAGTGGTCTTAAACCTGTGGACGAGGCGATCGATGAGTTGCTCGCCCGCGTCCCGCCGTTACCGGCGGTGGAGCGTGTGGCGTTACCCGATGCTCTCGGTCGGGTGCTGGCGGAGTCGCTGAACGCGCCATTTTCGATACCGGCGTGGGACAACAGTGCAATGGACGGCTACGCGCTGCGCGCCGCCGACCTGCCTGCCGAAGGCGGCTGGCTGCCGCTGCTCGGGCGCATCGCCGCCGGCGACTCGGCCGATCAGCACCTGCCGGTGGGGCATGCGGTACGCATCTTCACCGGCGCACCGCTGCCGCCGGGCGCCGACACCGTGGTGGCCCAGGAGGACTGCCAGATCGAGGTTGACCGCGTGCGGCTTCCGGCGGTCAACCTGGGCATGCATGTGCGCCGCCGGGGTGAGGAGCTGGTGACCGGTGCGCCGGTGCTGCAGGCCGGCAAGCGCTTGCGACCGCAGGAGCTGGGACTGCTGGCGAGCCTGGGCGTGGCCCGGGTTGCGGTCTATCGACGGCTGCGCGTCGGCCTGCTCTCCAGCGGCAACGAACTGCGCGAGCCGGGCGAGCCGCTAGCGCCCGGGCAGATCTACAACGCCAACCGCTACGCGCTGCTCGGGGTGTTGCGCAGCCTCGGGCTGGAGGTGCACGACTACGAAATCCTCGTCGACGAGCTGGCCGCCAGCCGCGACGCTCTGGCGCTGGCTGCCTCTGAGTGGGACGTTCTCATTACCTCCGGTGGCGTCTCGGTTGGCGAGGAAGATCATCTCAAACAAGCGATTCGGGAGCTGGGCGAGTTGCACCTCTGGCGCCTGGCGATCCAGCCGGGCAAACCGCTGGCGTTCGGTGAGGTCAACGGCAAGCCGTGGATCGGCCTACCGGGCAACCCGGCGGCGGCGCTGATCACTTCGCTGGTGGTGGCTCGGCCGTTCCTGCTCAGTGCCCAGGGTTGCACCGAGGTGCTGCCCAAGCCGCTGCACCTGACCGCCGGCTTCGTCTGGCGCAAGCCGAACAGCCGTCGCCAGTACCTGCGCGCGCGGCTGGAACAGATCGAGGGCGAGCTGCGCGTGTGCCTGCACCCGCGCCAGGGGTCGGCGATGCTGACCTCCGCCAGCTGGGCGGAGGGCTTAGCGATCGTCGAGCCTAACCGCACGCTGGAAGCGGGTGAGACGGTGGGGTATCTGCCGTTCAGCGAACTGCTCGGCTGAGACATGAAAACGCCCGGTCGATGATGAGTCGACCGGGCGTTTTGCGTCTGCGCTTCAGGCCTGGTGGCGCTGCGGCAGCATGCGCAGCAGGGTGCCGTCGCGGCGCACGTAGTGATGGAACAAGGCTGCCGCCGCATGCAGGCCGATCAGCCAGTAGCCGGCCACCGCCAGCGTTTCATGCAGCTCCTTGAACTCACCGGCCAGCTCCTTGTTGGCGCCGATCAGCGCCGGAAGTTCGAGGCCGAAGAAGGGAATCGGCTTGTCCGCCGCGCTCAGGGTCAGCCAGCCGAGCAGCGGCAGGCCAATCATCAGGCCGTACAGCGCCAGGTGCACCAGCTTGGCCAGCGCGCGTTCCCAGCCCGCCCCGGCGACTGCCTTCGGTGCCGGACGCAGCCATCGGGTAAGCAGGCGCAGCCAGACCAGTGCAAACACCGTCAGACCCAGCATGAAGTGCCATTGCTTGAGCACTTCGCGCGGTTCACTGCCCTTGGCGAAATTGCCTTTGAGTTCGATGGTCGCGTAGACCGCAGCGATAAACAGCACCATCAGCCAGTGCAAGGCGATGGACAGCCGCCCGTAGCGTGCCAGTGGGTTCAAAACAGTCATTTCACACACTCCGAGTAGGGGATTTCGCCAGTCTAGGGTGACAGGGTTAAGCAAACCATTGGCGAATGGCCGTTTCGCCTGCGGCGGACGGTCGCGGTGTTGCACGAGTCGATCACTGCGGCGGCCAAAGCCTTGCTGTTGCCCACCAGATAGGAGATCTGCGCCAGGCCGTCGGTATAGATCGGCTCGAAAAACCAGCATGTCCCCACCTCCGTAACGGCTCAATGGTTACGAATGTGGAAAGCCAGCGGGTTACCGGACGTTCACTCGGCGATCACCTGCGAACCAGCAGCACGCCTGACTCCATGTGGTGCGTGTAGGGGAACTGATCAAACAGCGCGCAGCGCTCGATGCGGTGGGTGTCGTGCAGCTGGGCAATATTCGCCGCGAGGGTTTCCGGGTTACAGGAAATATAGAGGATGCGCTCGAAGCGGCGGGTCAGTTCGCAGGTGTCCGGATCCATGCCGGCGCGCGGCGGGTCGACGAAGACGCTGCCGAAGTTGTAGCTCTTCAGTTGGATGCCGGCCAGGCGGCGGAACGGGCGCACTTCGTTCAGCGCTTGGGTCAGCTCTTCAGCGGACAGGCGTACCAGGCTCACGTTGTCGACGCCGTTGTCGTCGAGGTTGGCCAGGGCAGCATTAACCGAGGATTTGCTGATCTCGGTTGCGAGTACCTTGGGCACACGCGTTGCCAACGGCAGCGTGAAGTTACCGTTACCGCAATAGAGCTCGAGTAGGTCGTCGTCTCGTTCGCCAAGCACGTCGTAGGCCCAGTTCAGCATCTTCTGGCACACGTCGCCGTTGGGCTGGGTAAAGGCGCCTTCGGGTTGCCGGTAGCTGAAGGTGCGGCCGGCAACGGTCAGCTGCTCGGTGACATAGTCGCGGCCGATGACGATGCGCTTGCCCTTGGAGCGGCCGACGATGCTGGTGCCCAGGGCAGCGGCCAGCTGCTCGGCTTCGGCCTGCCAGGCGTCGTCCAACGGCCTATGGTAGGCGAGGGTGATCAGCGCATCGCCGGAAAGCGTGGTGAGGAACTCGACCTGGAACAGCTTGAAGCTCAGGGTCTCGCTGGCTTTCCAGGCGGCTTTGAGCTGCGGCATCAGTTCATTGATGCGACGGCTGGCGATGGGGAACTCGTCGATCAGAATGGGCGTGTGCTTGTCGCCCTGCTCGAACATTGCGTAGTGACGCTGGCCGTCCTCACGCCATAGGCGAAATTCGGTGCGCAGCCGATAGTGTTCACGTGGCGAGTCGAAGACTTCCGGGGCGGGTGCGTCGAAGGGCGCCAGCAGCTCAACCAGCCGTGCGGCTTTCTCGGCGAGTTGGGCATCGTAGGTGGCGGGGTCGAATTGCGGAGCGCTCATGAAGACTCTTGGGAAAATTGAATGAATCGTAGGGTGGATCGGGGCGCGCAGCTGACGCTTTACCCATTCACCGTTACCGCACGGCAGGTGAATGATGAAAGCATCATCGTGCCCATGGCGCTATCAGCCGGCAAACCAGCCCAGCTTGATCACGAACAGGATCGAGAGGATCCACATCGCCGGGCTCAGCTCACGCCAGCGGCCGGCGAGCAGCTTGATCGCAGTCCAGGCAATGAAGCCGAAGGCGATGCCGTTGGCGATGGAGAAGGTCAGCGGCATGGCCAGCGCGGCGATGGCCACCGGGGCGGCGACGGTAAGGTCTTCCCAATCGATGTTGGCGAGGCTGCTCATCATCAGCACGGCGACGAACAGCAGCGCCGGTGCTGTGGCGTAGGCGGGCACGGCACCAGCCAGCGGGGCGAAGAACAGGCTGAGCAAGAACAGCAGGGCGACCACGCAGGCGGTCAGCCCGGTGCGGCCACCAGCGCTGATGCCAGCGGCCGATTCGATGTAGCTGGTGGTGGTCGAGGTGCCGAGCGCGGCGCCTGCCATCGTCGCGGTGCTGTCGGCCAGCAACGCACGGCCGAGGCGCGGCATGCGACCGTCCTTGTCCAACAGGTTGGCTTTCTGCGCCACCCCGATGAGGGTGCCGGAGGTGTCGAATAGGTCGACGAAAAGGAAGGCGAAGATGACGCTGAGCAGGCCGATGTCCAGCGCGCCCGCGATATCCAGCTGCAGCAGGGTCGGCATCAGCGATGGCGGCATTGAGACAACGCCGTTGAGTTCGGAGAGGCCAAGGACGATCGACAGGGCGGTGACTGCCAGAATGCCGATCATCACAGCGCCGGTCACCTTGCGGTAAGCCAGCGCGGCGATGAGGAAGAAGCCCAGGCAGGCCAGCAACGGGCCGCCGGCGGTCAGGTCGCCGAGGCCCACGAGCGTGGCCGGGTTATCGACGACAATTCCGGCATTCTTCAGCGCGATGATCGCCAGGAACAGGCCGATACCGGCCGCGATACCGGAACGCAACGCCAGCGGGATGCTGTGGATGATCCATTCGCGGATCTTGAAGATCGACAGCAGGAAGAAGATCGCACCCGAGAGGAACACCGCGCCCAGCGCCGTCTGCCAGGTGTAGCCCATGGTCAGCACCACGGTGTAGGTGAAGAAGGCGTTCAAGCCCATGCCCGGTGCCAGGGCGATCGGGTAGTTGGCGACCAGGCCCATGATGGCCGAGCCGATAGCGGCGGCCAGGCAGGTGGCGACGAACACCGCGCCGTGATCCATGCCGGTTTCGGCGAGGATGCTCGGGTTGACGAAGAGGATGTAGGCCATCGTCAGGAAGGTGGTGAGACCGGCGAGGATCTCGGTGCGCAGCGTGGTGTTGTGCGCCTTGAGTTGGAACAGCTTCTCCAGCATGGTCAATCCTCGTGTGTGCCGGTCAGGGGTTGGCGGTTGGTCTGCCTGCCTCTCTGGGCAGTTCATTCGCTATAGCAAAGCCTATCGAGGCCTTGCCCGCAAAAGCCGCGCATCTTACACCGGCCCTGCATCGGGTTGAATTTTCCGTTGCGTGACTGGTGGGTTCCGGCTGATCGGCTGCTGCGCTATGGTCGGCGCCATCGATACAACCCCTTCATTGAGAGCACATTGGCTGAATGAGTGAGAAAAAATGAGCGGCATGACTGTGCGAGGAAACCGATCCGCTTGCCATAGGAATCCCTTTGCATACGGCACTCGCCAGCAGGTCGCGGCAGGGCGGCGTTGTGCCTGATTCGACTGAGGGCGTTTGCGCCATCGTCCTGGCTGCGGGCCAGGGCAGGCGGTATCGTGAACATCGCGACGAGGACAAGTTGCTCGCGGCCAGCCGTGACGTCAGCGATGCGCCGCCAGTGCTGGCCGAGACCCTGAACGCCCTGGCCGGGATGACCGAGCGGTTGTTGGTGGTCACCCGCGACGACAACCCTGGGCTGCTGGCCTGGCTCGAATGCCACGCTGGTAGATTCGACGCGGAAATCCTGGCAGTGCGGACCAATGGCCTTGGCCATAGCCTGGCGCAGGCGGTGGCGCACCGGTCGGCTCGTCGTGGCTGGCTGGTGGTCCTGGGCGACATGCCCTACGTGCGGCGCGACAGCATCGCCCGCATCGTCACTGACATCCAGCCGCAACGGCTGGTGGTGCCGACCTACCAGGGTCGCCGCGGCCATCCGCGGGGGATTGGTGCCGACTATCTCCATCGCTTGCTCACGCTGGAGGGTGATCGAGGCGCGCAGGAGCTGTTCGCAAGCGCGGCGGTGGAAGAGATCGAACTGAACGATCCGGGCGTGCTGCAGGACATCGATCGCCCGGAAGACCGCCTTCCCATTGAATTTTTCCCATGATCCGCCCGGCGGGCCAAGTGAGATCCCGTCGGTCATGAATGCCCGCGCGGTGCTTGGCTCTTCCGGGCTTCGCCGCCCTCCGCCCGCCACCCCGGCTGAACATTCTTTCGCCTGTGGCAGTCGTACCCCCTAGACGCACGGACAGCGCACCCAATGCCTGAGGTCTTCGGCAAACCTGCACAGAACAGGTGCCGGACGGCCCCCAACCGTGAGGCTGCCATGAGCGAAACATCTTCTCCCGCAGGTGGGATCGCCGCCTGCCCGATCACCCTTGAGTTGAACGGCCAGACCCGCCAGGTCGAGGTATATCCCTGGACCACATTGCTCGATCTGCTGCGCGAACAGCTGCATCTGACCGGCACCAAGAAAGGCTGCGACCACGGCCAATGCGGCGCCTGTACGGTGTTGCTCAACGGCAAGCGGATCAACAGCTGCCTGACCCTCGCAGTGATGCACGACGGTGCCGAGTTGACCACCATCGAAGGCCTGGCCCAAGGCGAGGTGCTGCATCCGATGCAAGCCGCCTTCGTCAGCCATGACGCCTTTCAGTGTGGTTATTGCACGCCCGGGCAGATTTGCTCGGCGGTCGGGTTGGTGGCTGAAGGCCACGCACAGACCCGCGATGAGCTGCGCGAGCAAATGAGCGGCAACCTCTGTCGCTGCGGCGCCTATCCGAACATTCTCGCGGCGATCGAAGAGGCTATGCCACAGACCCGCGATCGCCTCACGGCTGTGCGGGAGGTGAAGCCTTGAATCCGTTCAGCTACGCACGTCCGGTTGCCATCGATGAAGCGATCGGCCTGTTCCGGCCGAACAGTCGTTACATTGCCGGCGGGACCAATCTGCTCGACCTGATGAAGGAAAACGTCACCCGTCCGGAGCAACTGATCGACATTACCCGGCTGCCGATGACAGATGTCGAGGAGACGGCTGAGGGCGGGCTGCGCATCGGTGCGCTGGTCAGCAATGCTGATCTGGCCTGGCATCCGCTGGTGCAGCAACGCTACCCGCTGCTGTCCCAGGCGATTCTCGCCGGCGCTTCGCCACAGCTGCGCAATATGGCCAGCACCGGCGGTAACCTATTGCAGCGCACCCGTTGCTACTACTTCTACGACAGCACCACACCGTGCAACAAGCGCGAGCCTGGCAGCGGCTGCTCGGCGCGCGATGGGCTCAATCGCATCCATGCGATTCTCGGTCACAGTCAGGCGTGCATCGCGGTGCATCCGTCCGATATGTGCGTGGCCCTCGCCGCTCTGGAGGCGGTGGTGCAGGTACAGGGCCCACAAGGCGAGCGCCGTATCGCTTTTGCCGACTTCCATCGACTACCGGGTGACACGCCAGACCGCGACAACACACTGGTCGATGGCGAGCTAATCACCGCGGTCGAGCTGCCGGCGCAGGGTTTCTCTGCCCACAGCAGCTACCTCAAGCTGCGTGATCGCGCTTCCTATGCGTTCGCCCTGGTGTCGGTGGCAGCGGCGCTGGAGATGGATGGTGCCGGCATTCGCAACGCCCGCATCGCCATGGGCGGCGTAGCGCACAAACCTTGGCGCAAGGCCGAAGCGGAGGCGGCGCTGATTGGCAAGGGGCCCGGCGAGGCCGCCTTCACAGCTGCGGCGGGCATCCTCCTCGAGGGTGCCAGCGGCTTCGAACACAACGCCTTCAAGATCGAACTGGGCCGGCGCGCCATCGTGCGTGCCCTGAGCGATGCCGCCAAAGGAGACGCCCGATGAAACCAGCCACTTCTCCCTTCGGCCAGCCCATCGATCGAGTCGACGGCCCGCCCAAGGTGACCGGCCAGGCGCAATACGCCGCCGAATTCCATCTGCCCGGTTTGCTCTACGGCAGCGTGGTCAACAGCAGCATCGCGCGCGGACGCATCGTCTCCATCGATGCCAGCGCAGCCGAGGCGGTGCCCGGCGTCAAGCTGGTGCTGACTCACCAGAACCGCCCACCGATCGCCAGTTACGACGAGCCGTACGAAGACGACGATGCCGCCGAGGGCTCGCCGTTCCGGCCGCTGTATAACGATCACATCCTCTACAGCGGCCAGCCGATCGCGCTGGTGGTCGCGGAAAATCTCGAACTGGCCCGTTATGCCGGCAGCCTGGTGCGGGTGGAGTACGAGCAAGAGCCGCATCGGACCGATCTGCTCAGCGAACTGGACACCATGCACAAGGCACCGGCCGAGCTACCGCCGGTCCGCGGCGACGTGGATGCCGCCCTGCGCGGCGCCATGCTCAGGCTCGATCTCAAATACAGCACGCCGGTCGAGCACCACAACCCGATGGAGCCGCACGCATCCACCGTCCACTATTTCCCGGAAGGCAACCTGGAGATCCATGACAAGACGCAGGGCGTGCAGAATTGCATGCGCTATCTCGAAGACGTGTTCGGCATGAAAGGCCGGATTCGGGTGCTGTCGCCTTTCGTTGGCGGTGCCTTCGGTTCCGGGCTGCGCCCGCAATATCAGCTGACGCTCGCGGTGATGGCGGCGCTGAAACTGCAGCGCTCGGTGCGCGTTGTGCTCAAGCGCCAGCAGATGTTCACCTTTGGCTATCGACCGCGCACCCTGCAGCGCATCTCCATCGGCGCTGCACCCAACGGGCAGTTGGAGGCCCTGACCCATCAGGCGATCGGTCAGACGTCGAGCTTCGAGGATTTCACCGAGCATGAGGTCGAGTGGTCCGGGATGCTCTATCAGTGTCCCAATGTGCGGCTGGATTACCAGCTGGTGCCGCTGGACGTCTACACCCCGCTGGACATGCGAGCGCCGGGCGCGACCATCGGCGTCTACGCACTGGAATGCGCGATGGATGAGCTGGCCTATGCCGCCGCCGTCGATCCGCTGGCGCTGCGCCTGACCAACTATGCCGAGCGCAACGGCAACGAGGGCAAGCCGTACTCCAGCAAGGCGCTGCGCCAGTGCTACGAGCAGGGCGCCGAACGTTTCGGTTGGTCACGTCGCTCCATGGAGCCGCGCAGTATGCGCGACGGCAATCAACTGATCGGCTGGGGCATGGCCACCGGCGTTTGGGAGGCGATGCAGATGCCGGCCAGCGCCAAGGCCTGCATGGAGCCCGATGGTCGGTTGGTGGTCAGCAGCGCCACGGCTGACATCGGCACCGGTACCTATACGGTGATGACCCAGATCGCGGCGGCGGCCATGGGGCTGCCGCTGGAGCGTGTCGAGTTCCGCCTGGGGGATTCCAACTTTTCCCAGGCGCCGCTGGAAGGCGGATCGGCGACCGTGTCCTCGGTCGGCAGCGCCGTGCAGCAGGCCTGCGAAGGGTTGCGTCAGAAGATACTGGACGCGGCTCAGCAGTCGCCGGTATCGCCATTTACCGGGGCCAAGCTCGACGACGTTGAGTTTGTCGAAGGCCAGATGCGGCTGAAGGCCACGCCCGCCCACAGCGTAGAGGTCGAGCAGATCGTTGCCGTCAGTGGCGTGCTCGAGGCCGAGGCGAGCGTCAAGCCCGGAGAGGAGCGTAACGCCTATTCCACCGCCACGCACTCGGCGGTATTCATCGAAGTACGGGTTGATGAGAACCTGGGTACGGTCAAGGTCAGCCGGGCGGTGAGCGCCGTGGCCGCCGGGCGGGTAGTCAATTCCAAGACCGCCGGCAACCAGATCGTCGGTGGGGTGGTGTGGGGCATCGGCCAGGCCCTGCATGAGGAAACCATGATTGACCACGCATTAGGTCGTTACATGAACCACAACCTGTCCGAATATCACGTCCCGGTGAATGCCGATATCGGTGAGATCGACGTGATTTTCGTCGAGGAGAAGGACGAAATCGTCAACGCGCTCGGCTCCAAAGGCGTCGGCGAGATTGGCATCGTCGGTGTCGCTGCAGCGGTCGCCAACGCGATCTATCACGCCACTGGCAAGCGGGTGCGGGATTTGCCAATCACCATGGATAAGCTGTTGTAAAAGGCAGGGCGGCGGAAGGCTTCGCCGTTTTCCACCCTACGGTTGGGCATCAGTATGTAGGGTGGACCGGGCGGCGCTCCGCTTCAGCCCCCAGCGAAGTCCAAGCTCTAAAAACGGGCGCGAGGGGGGTACGTTATTCCGCCTCGTTTCGACGTTAATCCAGATCGCGGTGCAACTGGTCGCGGTTGGCCAAGGTTGGGAAGAGTTTCATCCAGGTGCCGGTGATGATCAGCGTTCCGACCCCGCCGATCACTACAGCTGGCACCGTGCCGAACCAGTGTGCGGTCAGGCCGGATTCGAATTCGCCGAGCTGATTCGACGCGCCGATGAACAGTCCATTGACCGCGCTGACCCGGCCGCGCATGGCGTCCGGCGTTTCCAGCTGCACGAAGGCGCCGCGTATCACCATGCTGATCATGTCCGCCGCGCCGAGTATCACCAGCACGCCGAGCGACAACCAAAACGAGGTCGATAGGCCGAAGGCGATGGTGGCCAGGCCGAATACCCCGACGGCGGCGAACATCACCCGACCGACCTGCCGGTTGATTGGATATCGCGCCAACCAGAACGACATCAGCAGTGCGCCCACCGCTGGCGCCGAGCGCAGCAGCCCGAGGCCCCAAGGCCCGGTGAGCAGGATGTCCTTGGCGAACACCGGCAGCAGCGCCGTGGCACCACCGAGCAGCACGGCGAACATGTCCAGCGAAATGGCACCGAAGATGTCCGGCCGGCTGCGGATGAAGCGCATGCCGGCGAGCAGGTTGTCCATCGCCGGGCCGGTCTGTTTCGATGGGGCCGGGCGTTTCGGCAGGCTCAGCATCAGGCTGCAGGCCAGAGCGAAGAGGAGTGCCACCGGGCCATACACCCACAAGGGGCCGATGGCAAAGAGCAACCCGCCAAGCGCCGGGGCGACGATGGTCGCTGTCTGCATGGCCGAAGACGAGGCGGCGACCGCCGCCGGAAACAGCTGCGTCGGCACCAGACTCGGCAGTAACGCCTGGGTAGCAGGACCTTCGAAGGCTCGCGCGGTGCCCAGCAGGAAAGCTAGCACGAAGATCATTTCCCGCGTCACCCCGAGCCCCCCGGCACCGAGCACCAGCGACAGGGCGATCAGGCCTTGCAATCCCTGACACAACGCGGCGACCCGGCGGCGATCGAAGCGATCGGCGACATGCCCGGTCCAGAGGATGAACAACAGACGCGGAAAGAACTCGGCCAACCCCACCAGGCCGAGATCCAGCACGCTGCCGGTCAGTTCGTACATGTGCCAACCGATGGCCACCGCCAACATCTGAAAGCCGCTGGCGGTGAATACGCGCGCAAACCAGAACTTGATGAAGGGGCGTTGGTGGCGCAGCAGGAGTTTGGCGTGGGTCGACATCAGGCAAGCGCAAGAACGGCAGGGCCGGGCAGATTAGCACGCAGCCAATGCACGCGAGGCTCGCGTTTGACGGTGGCGTTCGTTGTTCGCACCGGTTCGATCATTGCTGCTACCGGCCCAGCCTACGCAATGATCGGCGTCTGAGCTGTCTTGCGCACCATTCAGCTGTCACCCGATGCATGGGGCAGGACACCACGTTCGTCGAACACTGCCTTGGCCGTCATCATGCCGTTGAGCGCCGCAGGGAAGCCGGCATAGACGGCCATCTGAATGATCACCTCGACCACCTGCTGCGGTGTGCAGCCGACGTTCAGCGCGCCGTGGATATGTACCGCCAACTGCGGCTGGCAATGCCCGAGTGCGGTCAGCGCCGCCACCGTAGCAAGCTCGCGTTGCGGCAGGTCGAGGCCGGGGCGCTGGTAGATGTCGCCGAAGGGAAACTCGATGACGTAACGGGCCAGGTCCGGGGCGATGACTTGCAGGCTGTCAATGACCTTGCGGCCAGCCTCGCCGTCGATCTGTTGGAGCTTGGCCAGGCCTTCGGTGTAGCGGGTCGATGCAGACATGGAGCGTTCCTCTCGATTGGGTAGAGGAAAGCCTGCGGGTTGGAGCGGACTCCAGGTCAAGCCATTGTTTGCTGGCGATACAGTTCGATCTTCGCCTGCAGTGCATCGAGGTGCTCGCGGTCGCGCTCAAGGCGTGCCTGCAGCCTGGCGGCGTGCGCTTCGAGCAGGACCTGGCGCGCGGCGAGCGTCGCCTCTCCCTGTTCGCGCAAATCGGCATAGCGGGTGATGTCCTCCAGCGCCATGCCCGTTTCCTTCAACCGAAGGATGAACGCGACCCACTCCAGGTCACGCGGACCATAGACACGAAAGCCGCTGGCGTCCCGCGCGACCTGGCGCAGAAGGCCAATCTTCTCGTAATAGCGCAGGGTATCGGCGGACAGCCCGGTGCGTGCGGCGAACTGCTGGATGCTCAGCCTGGCCGGTGCTTCGCTCACGGCTTGATCGCCCTCAGGATGACGAACTTGGGCGTCGCCGCGACCTGTTCGACCTTGCCGAACAGGCGCTTGAGCTTGAGGTGATAGCTGAGGTGGCGGTTGCCGACGATCCACAACTCGCCGCCTTTCGCGAGCGCGGTCTTGCCCTGGGTGAACATGCGCCAGGCGAGAAAGTCGCCGACCACCTGCTGCTGGTGAAAAGGCGGATTGCACAACACCAGATCCAGCGAGGCGGGCGGCTGTTCGGCGAGCCCGTCGCCAGCTCGGATATCGGCCGGACGCTCGCCGAGGATCGCCTGCCAGTTCTCCTCTGCCGATTGCACCGCCATGTAGCTCTCGTCCACCAATGTCATCTGCGCCTGCGGATTGCTCAGCGCGTAGACGATGCCGAGCACGCCGTTGCCACAGCCCAGATCCGCCACGCGCAGGTTGCCGAGCGCCTTGGGCAGGTGCGGAAGGAAGGCGCGGGTGCCGATGTCGAGTTCTTCGCGGCAGAACAGGTTGGCGTGGTTGAGCAGTTCGATGCCCGGCTGATCGAGGCGGTAGCGGGTCGGGTAGGGCGACACGGGCGCTGGCTTGTCGCTCGGTATGGCAACCAGCAGGCGTGCCTTTTTTACCGCCAGTGAGGCTTGCACTGGGCCGATGTACTTTTCCAGCAAGTCGCCCGCTGCACGTGGCAGATGTTTGATCATCGCGCCGGCGATCACCTGCGCACCCGGTGCAAGCTGGCCGTGCAGGCGGATCAGTTGTTCCTCCAGCAGCGCCAGGGTTTTGGGCACCCGAATCAGCACGCGGTCGAACGGCCCTCGCGCAACTTCGCTGGCAGGAACGAAAGTCACCGCGTCACCCGTCAGGTCGTTGCGTTGCAGATTCTTTTCCAGCGCCAGGTGCGCCAGGTGCGAATCGCCGCTGCTGGTGACCTGGGTGTGCTGCGCCAGCGAGCACGCCAGCGCCCCGAAGCTGTCGTTGAGGATCAGCACCCGGCTATCAGGCGACAGGTCCTGCTCATGCAGCTGCGTCAGCAGATACTCGTCGGCGGCGTCGAAGGCCTGCAGCGGCTCGTTGGGCTGCTCGGGCTGACGGATCAGGTCGAGGCGGGCGAAAGGCGATTCGAGAATAGGCATAAGAACTGGCGGTGTTTGTGGGCGTCGGAATGGAGTATCAAGGAATCAAACCGTTGAAACGATCGGCGTCGCTATACGCATCGGCAGCGTAGCCTGGTCGGTTCAGAACGGCTTGACGCTGCTTGCTCTGGCTGTCGGGTGGCGTACTTGCCTCGCCAAGGTTATTCAGTGGCCTGATGAGCCTCAATCCGCAGAAGTTCGCGAAGGGAGCGAAGTATGACCGTCAGCGAAGAGAAGTTCACCCGTCAACGTCTGCTCGAGGTGCAGACGCTGACGCCCAGCCTGTTTACCCTGCGTACCACTCGCGATCCCGGCTTTCGGTTCACGGCGGGCCAGTTCGCCCGTCTCGGTGTCCGCAAGCCCAGCGGCAGCATCGTCTGGCGGGCCTATTCGATGGTCTCGGCGCCCCATGACGAGTTTCTCGACTTCTTTTCAATCGTGGTGCCGGATGGCGAGTTCACCAGCGAGCTGAGCCGCCTCAAGCCTGGCGATGAGTTGCTGGTGGACAAACAGGCGTTCGGTTTTCTCACCCTGGACCGCTTCATCGATGGTCGCGACCTGTGGTTGCTCGGCACCGGGACCGGCATCGCGCCGTTTCTCTCGATTCTGCAGGACTTCGAGGTCTGGCAGCGCTTCGAACGGATCATCCTGGTCTACAGCGCGCGGACCGCATCCGAACTGGCCTACCAGGCGCTGATTCGCGACTTGCCGCATCGCGACTACCTGGAAGGCCTCGGTTCGAAGCTTACCTACCTGCCGGTGGTGACCCGCGAACGGATCCCCGGCGCGCTGCACGGGCGCGTCACCACGCTGATCGATAGCGGCGAGCTGGAGCGTGCCGCCGGCCTGGCGCTGGAACCGGAGCACTCGCGGATCATGCTCTGCGGCAATCCGCAGATGATTGAAGACACCCGCGCCATGCTCAAGGCCCGCGAGCTGAACCTCGCCTTGACCCGTAAGCCCGGTCAGGTGGCGGTGGAGAATTACTGGTAGCGCATGAGCTGGATGTTCGTTGGGGCTTTAGCCTGCCGTGGCCGGATCGAAACCTCCGTTGGGCTGAAGCCAGTCTGAGGTCTGTGCGACGCACTATCTGAACCAAAAAGCCCCCGCCGGACGATCCGGCGGGGGCTTTCGTTCGAGTGGCTCCGCCTGAGGCTCGCCGTTCGACCTGCTTAGACCACGCCCTGGGCCAGCATGGCATCGGCGACCTTGACGAAGCCGGCGATATTGGCGCCTTTCACGTAGTTGGTGCGGCCGTTTTCTTCGCCGTACGCCACGCAGGCATGGTGAATCGACTGCATGATGCCGTGCAACTTGGTATCCACTTCACCGGCGGTCCAATGCATGCGCATGGCGTTCTGGCTCATTTCCAAGCCGCTACAGGCCACGCCGCCGGCGTTGGACGCCTTGCCCGGGGCGAACAGGATGCCCGCTTCGAGGAACAGGTCCACCGCTTCGAGCGTCGAGGGCATGTTGGCGCCTTCGGCAACGCAGAGGCAGCCGTTACTCAACAGGGTGCGCGCATCCTCGCCATCGAGTTCGTTCTGCGTGGCGCAGGGGAGGGCGATTTCGCAGGGCAGGCTCCAGGGACGCTGATCGGGCAGGTGGGTGACATCGAAATGCCGGCCCATTTCCTCGAGCCGCCCGCGACGGACGTTCTTCAGGTCCATCAAATATTCCCACTGCTCGTCGCTCAGCCCATCAGGGAAGTGCAGCGTACCCCCTGAATCCGATAGTGAAACGACCTTGCCGCCCAGCTCCATGACCTTCTGTGCGGCGAATTGCGCGACGTTACCCGATCCGGAAATCGCCACACGCTTGCCATCGAAACTGGCGTGGGAGGTCTTGAGCATTTCTTCGGCGAAGTACACGCAGCCGTAGCCGGTGGCTTCCGGGCGGATCAGGCTGCCCCCATAGGACAGGCTCTTGCCGGTCAGCACCGAGGTGAACTGATTGGACAGGCGTTTGTACTGGCCGAACAGGTAGCCGATCTCGCGTGCGCCAACTCCGATGTCGCCGGCCGGGACATCCAGGTCGGCGCCGACATGGCGGAACAGCTCGCTCATGAAGGACTGGCAGAAGCGCATCACTTCACCGTCGCTCTTGCCTTTGGGGTTGAAGTCCGAGCCGCCCTTGCCGCCGCCCATGGGCAGCGAGGTGAGGGAGTTCTTGAATACTTGCTCGAAGGCGAGAAACTTCAAAACGCCCATGTTGACCGAGGGGTGAAAGCGCAGGCCGCCCTTATAGGGACCGATGGCACTGTTCATTTGAATCCGAAAGCCGCGGTTGACCTGGACCTGCCCCCGATCATCGACCCACGGAACGCGGAATAGAATGGCCCGCTCCGGCTCGACCATGCGCTCTAGGATGCCGGCCTGCCGGTACTTCGGGTTCGCTTCCAGAAAAGGCCAGAGACTGCCGAGTACCTCTTCGACGGCTTGATGGAATTCTGGTTGGTGAGGGTCGCGCTGCTTCAGGCGGTCAAGAAACGCATGGACGGTTTCAGTCATTCGAATGGCCTCGGAATACCGCGGTAGCGGTCACGAAAAAGGGATAAGGCCGTCGACTCTAGCAAAGCGGGTTTGCCCCGCGATAGTGCATGTAATGCGCTACGCACGTTATTGGTGCGTGATCATGGCCGTGTCCTGCTCTTGTGAGCGGATGGGCGTTGGTGATTCAGACCTGGCCAACGTCGCTGGCCAACTCGGCCTGCAGCCAGGTCACGAAGCTGCCGATCAGGCGTTGGCGTCGTTTGCGCTCAGGCAGCACGACGTAATAGCCGAACTCGGTTCGCACGCTTTCATTACAAACCCGGCAGAGCAGACCCTGAGCCAGGAGATCATCGACCAGATGACGCCAGCCAATGGCCACGCCTTGGCCGGCAATCGCCGCCTGGATCAGCAGCGTGTAGTTGTCGAAGCGCAACATGCCCGCGCCAGGTGTCTCAGTGATGCCGAACGCGCGAAACAGGCTGCTCCAGTCGAGCCAGCGTGAGCGGCTTTCCGGGCGCAGATGCAGCAGCGGCAGCCGCGAAAGCGCTGTCGGCGCCAGGGGCGTCGTCTCATTCTTCAGCAGCAGCGGGCTGCAGACGGGATAGACCTCCTCGTGAAACAGCAGATGCGCCTCGCCATGCTTGGAGCGACCGTCGCCGAAGACGATGGCCACGTCGGTTTCCGATGGCAGCACGCCGAGGCCGCGCTCGCTGGTCACCAGGCTGACATCCACTGCAGGATGAAGCTGATGAAAACGCTCCAGGCGCGGCATCAGCCAGTACGCGGCGAAGGCGAAATCGGTGGCGACCTGGAGCACCTCATGCTGCTGCTGCGCGGTCACCGCGGCGAGGCCGGCGTCCAGCGCGCCCAGGCCCTGCTGCACATAGCCCAGGAGCAGCTCGCCGGCCTCGGTAAGGACGATGCCGCGGTAGACGCGATCGAACAGCCGGATCGCCAACTGTTGCTCCAGGCGTTTGATCTGCTGACTGATGGCCGGCTGCGTGCTGCCCAGCTCAAGCGCGGCGGCGGTAAAGCTTTGCTGGCGAGCCGCGGATTCGAAGACCCGCAGTGTGTCGAGAGGAATCTGATCGATTCGATTTGGCATTAGCTGTGCTTATCCTAGGCATATATCGCAGCCGGGTTTACCGCAGCGCTACAGGGTCCAGACTGTGTTCCAAGCAATCTCGCATAAAAACACGGAATGGACCATTCGCATTATGAAGCGCCCCAATATCCTGTTCATCATGGCCGACCAAATGGCCGCTCCCATCCTGCCGATGCATGATCCTGCGTCGCCGATCAAAGTGCCGAATCTCGCGCGCCTGGCCGCCGAAGGCGTGGTGTTCGATTCGGCGTATTGCAACAGCCCGCTCTGCGCGCCGTCGCGCTTCACCCTGGTCAGTGGGCAGCTGCCGAGCAAGATCGGCGCTTACGACAATGCCGCCGACTTCCCAGCCGACGTGCCCACCTACGCGCACTACTTGCGGCGGCTCGGTTATCGCACGGCGCTGTCCGGCAAGATGCATTTCTGCGGCCCGGACCAGCTGCATGGCTACGAAGAGCGGCTGACCAGCGACATCTATCCCGCCGACTACGGCTGGGCAGTGAACTGGGACGAGCCAGAAGTCCGCCTGAGCTGGTACCACAATATGTCGTCGGTGCTGCAGGCCGGGCCCAGCGTGCGTACCAACCAGATGGATTTCGATGAAGAAGTGGTGTTCAAGGCGCAGCAGTACCTCTACGACTTCGTTCGCGCAGACGAGGGCCAGCCGTTCTGCCTGACGGTTTCGATGACCCACCCTCACGACCCGTACACCATTCCCGAGGAATACTGGAACCGCTATCAGGATGAGGACATCCCTCTGCCGCGCCAGGACATCGACCAGGACGAGCAGGACCCTCATTCGCAGCGCCTGCTCAAGGTCATCGATCTTTGGGGCAAATCACTGCCCGAAGAGAAAATCCGCGATGCCCGCCGCGCCTATTTCGGCGCCTGCAGTTATATCGACGACAACGTTGGCAAGCTGCTGAAAACGCTCGAGGCGTGCGGCCTGGCCGAGGACACCATCGTGGTGTTCTCCGGAGATCACGGCGACCAGCTAGGCGAGCGTGGCCTCTGGTACAAAATGCACTGGTTCGAGATGGCCGCTCGCGTGCCGCTGATCATCCGTGCCCCGGGAATCGACCCGGCACGGGTCGGTGCTTCGGTATCGACCGCCGACCTGTTGCCAACCCTGGTCGAGCTGGCGGGCGGCACGCTGGAAGCCAATCTGCCGCTCGATGGACGCTCGCTGCTGCCGCACCTCACCGGCCACGAGGGCCATGACGAAGTGATCGGCGAATACATGGCCGAAGGCACCACCAGCCCTTTGATGATGATTCGGCGCGGCGCCTACAAGTTCATCTATTCGGAGCAGGACCCTTGCCTGCTGTTCGATGTGGCCGGCGATCCGCTGGAGCGCGAAAACCTGATGAACTCTCCCGATCACCAGGCGCTTGCCGAGGCCTTTCTGACCGAGGCGCGGCAGCGCTGGGACATCCAGGCCATCCATGATCAGGTGCTCGCCAGCCAGCGTCGTCGGCGCCTGGTCAGCGAAGCGCTGAGCCTGGGCAAGCTGACCAGCTGGGACCATCAACCCTGGGTCGATGCCAGCCAGCAATACATGCGCAACCACATCGACCTGGACGATCTCGAGCGCAAGGCACGTTACCCCCGGCCTTGAGCGCCAATCGGCGGCGAGCCCGTGTCACCAAAGGAACTTTCGAACAGAGAGAAGGCAGACGGACATGAATAAAACTATAAATGCGGTTGTGGTCGGCAGCGTGTTGCTGGCCGTCACGAGTCTCCAGGCGCAGGGCGCGGTCGAAGGCGAGCAGTGCTCCACGGTGCGCCTGGGGGATCCGGGCTGGAGCGACATCGCGGTCACCAATGGCATCGCCAGCCTGCTGCTGGAGGGCCTCGGTTACAAGCCGAAGGTCATGACGCTGGGCGTGCCGATCATCTTCGCCGGGCTGACCAAGAATCAGCTCGATGTCTTTCTCGGCAATTGGATGCCGGCGCAACAGGACAACTACGACAAGTTCGTGGCGACCGGTGAAATCGAAGAGCACAGCGTCAACCTGACCGGCACCGAATATACCCTGGCGGTGCCGACCTCGGTGTGGAATGCCGGCGTGAAGCGTTTCGAGGACCTCGACTCGCACGCCGAGCTGTTCGACAAGACCCTCTACGGGATTGCCGCCGGTGCGCCGGCGAATCTGTCGATCCAGAAAATGATTGATCAAGATGAGTTCGGGCTGGGCGACTGGCGACTGGTGGAATCCAGCGAGCAGGCGATGCTGGTGCAGGTGGGGCGCGCGGTGAAGCGCGATAAGGGTGTGGTCTTTCTCGGTTGGACGCCGCACCCGATGAACGTGCAGTTCGACATCAAGTACCTCAAAGGTGGCGAGGCCTATTTCGGCGAGAGCGGCACGGTCAATACGCTGGTACGCAAGGGCTATGCCGCGCAGTGCCCGAACGTTGGCAAATTGCTGAGCAACCTGAAATTCACCCAGGACATGGAGAACGCCATCATGGACGAGGTGCTGGCCAGAAATGCCAGCAACGACGCGGCGGTGAAGGCCTGGGTGAAGGCCCATCCCGAGGTGCTCGAAGGCTGGCTGCAAGGCGTCACGACCCGCGAAGGTGAAGACGGGCTGGCCGCGGTGAAAGCCTCGCTCTGAGGTTAGCTTCGTAGGGTGGATCACGCTTCATCGATCCACCAGGCGACCGCAACGGTGGATGAAAGAGCGTCATCCACCCTACGTAGGACGTTTGGTTGAGCGTCGCCTG
>NZ_JAKOEN010000024.1:69123-69384 GCF_022355455.1 Pseudomonas sp. KSR10
CGCGCACACGCGAGAACTTCGTAGGGTGGTCACGCTTCACCGATCCACCAGGCGACGGCAATGGTGGATGAAAAGAGCGTCATCCACCCTACGTAGGACGTTTGGTTAAGCGTCGCCTGATTCCTGAAGCGCACACGCGAGAGCTTCGTAGGGTGGATCACGCTTCATCGATCCACCGGGCGACCGCAACGGTGGATGAAAAGAGCGTCATCCGCCCTGCGTAGGACGTTTGGTTGAGCGTCGCCTGATTCCTGAGCGCGC
>NZ_JAKOEN010000009.1:0-141969 GCF_022355455.1 Pseudomonas sp. KSR10
GGACTGCGTCCCAGGTTATTCGGCAAGCCTCACCCCTTCGGGGCCGCGTCGACAGCGCCTCAGGCTATCTCGCGCAACCAGACCAACAGATCGGCCTGCGGGCTGCCGGGCAGCAAGGGTTGCGGCGACAGCAGGCAGTAGCGCGAGCCGTCTTCGACGAACCCCAGCGGCGCGACCAACACGCCGCTGTCCAGATCGTCACGCACCAAGTGCCAGGGGCCGATAGCCACGCCCAGGCCGGCTACTGCCGCCTGCAGACTGAAGTAAAAATGATCGAAGATTTGCCCCGGCGCCTCGGGGACGCCCCGACCTGCCGCCAAGGCCCAGTCCTGCCAGGCGGACGGCCGTGTGCGAGAGTGGAGGCAAGGCACACCGGCCGGCAACGCAGCGCCATCATGCTCCAGGCGAAGCCAGATCGCCGCCTTGTCCGGGCGACAGACCGGGCCAACCCGCTCTACGAACAATGGCTCGGCATGGTAACTGCCAGGCCAGCGGAAATCGTCACGACGGATCGCCAGATCGATCCCGTCCGCGAAGGAGAACGGCCCGCCGCCAGCAACCAGATGCACCTCCATCGCCGGGTGTCTGGCCTGGAAATCGGGCCAACGAGGAATCAGCCATCGCATTAACAACGTGGGTTCGCACGACACCACCCAGCGCCGCGCCTGGCGACCACTGGCGCGCAGTTCGCCGACAGCCTGCCGCATCAGGTCAAAGCCCCCGCTCACCGCCCGCGCCAGGGTACGCCCAGCCTCGGTCAGAAACACGCGACGGCCACGCCGCTCGAACAGCGCCACGCCCAGTTCATCTTCGAGCAGACGCACAGCGCGACTGACCGCCCCATGGGTCAGATGCAACTCATCGGCCGCGCGACTGAAATTCTCCAGACGAGCTGCGGCTTCGAAGCAACGCAGCGCCAGCAACGACGGCAAGCGCCGATCGACGGCTAGTGAGCCTGACTCACTATGACTGTCAGAAAACATCGTTATTCATCCGGAAAGCGCCTGGTTAGCATCCATTTTTCTGCCTACCGACAGGATACGCGATGACTGAATTGATAGCCGTAGTCACAATCACGGTGTTCGCGGTGATCAGCCCGGGACCGGACTTCGCAATGGTCACACGCAACAGCCTGACGCTGTCGCGCCGCGCCGGCGTGCTGACGGCCCTGGGTATCGGCCTGGGTGTGCTGGTCCACGTCACCTACACCCTTCTGGGTGTCGGCCTGCTGATTAAGCAGTCGCTTTGGCTATTCAATGCCATCAAGCTGGTCGGCGCCGCCTACCTGATCTATCTCGGCGTGACGATGCTGCGCGCGAAGCCGAGTGGCGCACCGGCCGACGGCGCCGCACCACCACCGTCAGACTGGGGTGCATTGCGCACCGGTTTTCTGACCAATGCGCTGAACCCGAAGACCACCGTGTTCATCGTCAGCCTGTTCATTCAGGTGGTGCGTCCCGATACGTCACTGGCGGTGCAGATCGGCTATGGCGCTTTCATCTCGATGGCGCACATGGCTTGGTTCGGATTGGTCGCGCTGTGCTTTTCAGCCGGCGTCGTGCGTGAGCGTCTTCTGGCCGTCCGCCATTGGATAGACCGTTTGTGCGGCGGGCTGCTGGTCGCTTTCGGGGTGCTGCTGGCAGCCGCTCGCGGGACGTACTGACCGCGCACGCCGCCCGCGTCGACGGTATGTGCGAGACCAAGGCTGTCGGCCAGAAACAAAAACGCCCCGCATGAGCGGGGCGTTTCGATACTACAGAGCGATTACTGCTTGGCAGGCTCTTCGGCAGCTTCTTCAGCAGCCTCAGGCTCGGCTTCAGCAGCCGGAGCCGCTTCGTTTTCTTCGCCCTTGATGCCCAACAGCTCCAGGTCAAAGACCAGAACCGAGTTGGCGGGGATCAGCGGGCTTGGGCTCTGCTCGCCATAGGCCAGCTCACTCGGGATGTACAGCTTGTATTTCTCGCCGACGTGCATCAGCTGCAGGCCTTCGACCCAACCCGGAATCACACCGCCGACCGGCAGATCGATCGGGGTGCCGCGCTTGATCGAGCTATCGAAGACGGTGCCATCGGTCAGGCTGCCTTCATAGTGGACGGTAACGACATCGTCCGGACCCGGTTGCGGGCCGTCAGCCGACTTGACCACCTCATACTGCAGACCAGACTCGGTGGTCTTCACGCCGTCACGCTTGGCGTTGTCTTCGAGGAATTTCTTGCCCTTCGCCGCGGCTTCCTTATTCATCTCGACCAAGCGCTCTTCGGCGCGCGCCTGCAGAGCGGAGAAGGCCTCCATCAGCTGTTCGTCGGTCAGCTTCTGCTCTTTCTTGCCAATGGCATCGTCGATACCCTGCGCAACCGCATTCGAATCGAGATCAGCCATGCCTTCCTGAGCCAGGCTCTTGCCCATGTTCAGTCCGATACCGTAGGACGCTTTTTGAGCCGGAGTATCCAGCTTGACGCTGGTTTCTGAATCACAGCCCGCCAGGACCAGGCCAATCAGGGCTATCGCAGACGCCAAACGTTGATGTCTCATTCTGTTTCCTTAAATACGCTTGAAGGGGTGAAGCAAATCGATTGCCGGAGCTTAACAGTCACCCCCAGCAGTGGCTACCGAGCGGACCGAGGTAATAGGTAAAGACAATGCAAAGTACGGAAGTGCCGCACGAAACGTGCAAACAGGAAGAAACTCAAATTGAAGGCGAAAAAAAAGCGACCTTAAGGTCGCTTTTTTCGAGCTATCAAGGCGTTCAGTGGTCCTTGATGGCGAATATGGCGCAGCGGACGGGACTCGAACCCGCGACCCCCGGCGTGACAGGCCGGTATTCTAACCGACTGAACTACCGCTGCGCTAAACCTCGAGTGGTGGGTGATGACGGGATCGAACCGCCGACCCTCTGCTTGTAAGGCAGATGCTCTCCCAGCTGAGCTAATCACCCGTTTGCTCTCGAAGTGGGGCGCATTCTAGAGAGGGTTCCTGACCTTGGCAAGCCCCTTTTGAAAAAAAAATTGAAGAACTTACAAAGACTTAGGAACCCCTCTGTTTATTGGCCGTTTTTGCGGTTTCCATCGGCATTGCGGCTCGGCAGGGTTGGCCTGGCTTGCCGGGACGGGAATAATGCGCCCTTTGCTTTTACCGGAGTTTCAAATCGCCATGTGGTTTCGCAATCTGCTCGTCTACCGTCTCACCCAGAACGTGCCTTTCGATGTCGAGACACTTGAAGCCGCATTGGCCGCCAAGCCCGCCCGCCCCTGCGCCAGTCAGGAACTGAGCACCTACGGATTCGTTGCGCCTTTCGGCAAGGGCGAAGATGCCCCGCTGGTGCATGCCAGCCAGGGCTTTCTGCTGATTTCCACGCGCAAGGAAGAGCGCATTCTGCCCGGCAGCGTGGTCAAGGACGCTCTGAAGGAAAAGGTCGACGAGATCGAAAACGAGCAGATGCGTAAGGTCTACAAGAAAGAACGTGACCAGCTCAAGGACGACATCATTCAGGCCTTCCTGCCCCGCGCCTTCATCCGTAAGTCCGGCACCTTCGCCGCCATCGCGCCCGAACAGGGGCTGATCCTGGTCGACTCGTCCAGTCCCAAGCGCGCCGAAGACTTGCTGTCGACGCTGCGTGAAGCCATCGACTCGCTGCCAGTGCGTCCGCTGACGGTGAAAATCGCTCCATCGGCCACGATGACCGACTGGGTCAAGACGCAGAAAGCGGCAGATGACTTCTTCGTCCTCGACGAGTGCGAGCTGCGCGATACCCATGAAGATGGCGGTGTGGTGCGCTGCAAGCGCCAGGACCTGACCAGCGACGAGATCCAGCAGCATCTGGAAGTCGGCAAGCAGGTCACTCAGCTGTCGCTGGGCTGGCAGGACAAGCTGTCCTTCGTGCTCGACGACAAGCTGGTGATCAAGCGCCTGCGTTTCGAAGAGCTGCTGCAGGACCAGGCCGAGCAGGACGGCGGCGACGACGACCTCGGCCAGCAGGACGCCAGCTTCCTGCTGATGATGCTGACCTTCAAGGAGTTCCTGCCCGCGCTATTCGAAGCCCTGGGTGGTGAGGAGATCCCACAGGGCATCTAAACTGCCCTGGCCGTCAGCCCCGGCTGACGGCACCCCCTCCATAACTACAAGGTAAGCCCGATGCGTGCCCTCGCCGCCCTCAGCCGCTTTGTCGGCAACACCTTCGCCCTCTGGGTCCTGCTGTTCGCCATTCTCGCCTTCCTCCAGCCCAGCTGGTTCCTTCCCGCCACCGCCTGGATCGTCCCGCTGCTGGGGCTGATCATGTTCGGCATGGGTCTGACGCTTAAAACGGCTGATTTCGCCGAGGTTGCGCGTCGACCGCTGTGGGTGGCATTGGGTGTCGGGGCGCAATTTCTGATCATGCCCGCCCTCGCCTGGCTACTCTGCCAACTGCTGGGGTTGCCGGCGGAAATTGCGGTTGGCGTGATCCTGGTGGGCTGTTGCCCGGGCGGTACCGCGTCCAACGTGATCGCCTGGTTCTCGCGGGGTGACGTCGCGCTCTCGGTGGCGATCACCGCCGTCACCACCCTGCTCGCCCCGCTGGTCACGCCCGCATTGATCTGGCTGCTGGCTTCGGCCTGGCTACCGGTCAATTTCGGCGCCCTGTTCATGTCCATCGTACAGATCGTGCTGGTGCCGATCGCCCTCGGCCTGATCGCCCGCCGCCTGCTGGGCAATCGGGTGCATCAGGTGGTCGATATCCTGCCGCTGGTTTCGGTGGTGAGCATCGTGATCATCGTGGCCGCCGTGGTCGCGGCCAGCCAGGCAAAGATCGCCGAATCCGGCTTGCTGATCATGGCCGTGGTGATATTGCATAACAGCCTGGGGCTCGGCATCGGCTACCTCGTCGGGCGCCTGTTCGGCCTACCGCTGGCGCAGCGCAAAACACTGTCGATCGAAGTCGGCATGCAGAACTCGGGGCTCGGCGCAGCCCTGGCCAGTGCGCATTTCTCGCCGTTGGCGGCCGTGCCAAGCGCGTTGTTCAGCGTCTGGCACAATCTGTCCGGTGCGCTGCTGGCGACGGTCTATCGGCGGATGAAGGATAAAGGCTCCGACGCGTCCTGATACGCGTCTACCGGTCCGGGCCTCTTGCCCGGACTGTCTCGTTGTGCAAAATAGCGCCTGCTGAGGACGACCTCAGGCGGCATCAACTCACCGGGGACGGCCCCACCCAATTTACCGTCCTATCGAGGTGCGCATGTCCTGGATCATCCTGTTTTTTGCCGGCCTGTTCGAAATCGGCTGGGCCGTCGGACTGAAGTTCACCGATGGCTTCAGTCGCCCGCTTCCCACCCTGCTTACCGTTGCTGCGATGGCTGCCAGCCTTGGCCTGCTAGGGCTGGCCATGAAGGAGTTGCCGCTGGGCACCGCCTACGCCGTCTGGACCGGGGTAGGTGCCGTGGGGACTGTGATCGCCGGAATCATATTGTTCGGCGAATCGATGAGCCTGTTTCGTCTGGGCAGTGTGCTGCTGATCTGCATCGGTTTGCTTGGTCTGAAGCTCAGCCACTAAAGTCGCCGCGGCAGCCGGTCGAGCGCCAGCTGCCGTGGTGCCGTCAGCCAAACAGGGCCGGCTCTCGATAACGCCGAGCACAGGCCTGACCATCTGCGCGGAACAGGTGGCACTTGTCGGCCAACAGGCCTGTCGCGTAGACCTGGCCCACCGCAACACGACGATTGCCATCGCTGGCGACCGCGACCATTTCGTCCACGCCTTCGAAGTTCAGATGCAGGAGGTTGTGGTCACCGAGTCGCTCGGCGACCGCAATCTCGCCATTGAAGACGAAGTCAGCCCTATCGGCATCGACGAAATGCTCAGGACGAATGCCCAGGGTCACGGCATCGCCAGGGCTGACCTGGCTGCCATCCACCGGCAATCGCAACGCGCTGCCACCCGGCATCGTCACCTCCACCGAATCGGCGTCCGCTCGCAGCACGCTCACCGGCAGAAAATTCATTTGTGGCGAGCCGATGAAGCCGGCCACGAACTGGTTGCTCGGGTAGTGATACAGCTCCAGCGGCGGCCCGACCTGGGCGATGCGCCCAGCATTGAGCACGACGATCTTGTCGGCCAGAGTCATGGCCTCGACCTGATCATGGGTCACGTAGATCATGGTCGCCTTGAGGCGCTGATGCAGGCGCGAGATTTCGATGCGCATCTGCACGCGGAGAAAGGCATCGAGGTTCGACAATGGCTCGTCGAAGAGAAACACCTTGGGTTCGCGCACCATGGTCCGGCCGATCGCCACGCGCTGGCGCTGCCCACCGGAGAGATCCTTGGGCTTGCGGTCGAGCATTTGGTCGAGCTGCAGGATCTTCGCCACCGAGTCCACTCGGCGACGAATCTCGCCTTTGTCGATCTTCGCCAGTTTCAGGCCGAACGCCATGTTTTCCGCGACACTCATATGCGGATAAAGCGCGTAGGACTGAAACACCATCCCCACTGAGCGATCCATCGGCGGCAGTTCGTTGACCCGTTCGCCGTCGATCTGCAGCTCGCCGTCAGTGATGTCCTCGAGGCCAGCAATCAGCCGCAGCAGGGTCGACTTGCCGCAGCCGGACGGGCCGACGAACACCACGAACTCACCATCAGCGATATCCAGATTGATACCGCAGGTGATGGGCACCTCGTCGTAGCTCTTGCAGATATTCCGCAGGGTTACGCTGGCCATTATTGTTGTTCTCCTTCAAAACAGTCGCTGCGATGCATCGCAGCGAGCGAAGCGGGCGGCAGCCGGACAAAACGAAACCTTAGCCTCGTCTCGATCCGGACAGCTCAGCCGAGCCGGCGGGCAAATCCGAATCCGTGCGCAGGCAAGTGTACGCCGTGGCCGTCGAAGACTGCCGATGCCGAGGGCACGTCGAGCCCTTCGACCGGAGCCGACAGGTCAAAGTGCCGTCCACTGTCACCCATGTTGAACAGACACACCCAGACCTCGTCACCCAGGCGGCGTTCGTACACCAGCAACGCGTCGTCGTGGTAAACGGTGCGCATGCTGCCTTCGATCAACAGACGCTGATCCTGGCGCCAGGCGAGGAAGCGGCGATAGATGTTGAGCATCGAGCTCGGCTCCGGCTCCTGAGCGGCCACCGACAGGGGCAGGTGCTTGTCGGCCAGCGGCAACCAGGGTTGCTCCCGGCTGAAACCACCGTGCGGGTCCTGATCATGCCAAGGCATCGGCGTACGGCAGCCGTCGCGGCCTTTGAACTCCGGCCAGAAGCGGATGCCGTAAGGGTCCACCAGTTGCTCGAACTGCAGCTCGGCTTCGTCCAGGCCCAACTCCTCGCCCTGATAAAGGCACACGCTACCGCGCATGCTCAACAGCATCGCCATGAACATCCGCCCGCGCGCATGATCCGGCTGGTTGGCCAGCGCCCAGCGACTCATCACGCGCACCACATCGTGGTTACCGATCGACCAGCAGGGCCAGCCATCGACCAGCTCGCGCTCCACACAATCGATGGTGTGCCGCAGGAAGCCTGGGCTGCACTGCTCGGTGAGCAGGTCGAAGGAATAGGCCATATGCAGCGTGTCGCTGCCGCCGGTGTAGGCGGCCATGGTCCGCAGCGAGTGATCGCAGCCGATCTCGGCCACCGTGGCGCTGCCCGGATAGCGCTCGAGCAGCTGGCGAATACGCCGCAGGAAGTCGAGGTTTTCCGGCTGGGTTTTGTCGTAGATGTGCTTCTGGAACGCGTAGGGGTTGTCGGCGCGCACGCCGATGCTGCCTTCGCGAATGTCGTGGTTTGGCGGATTGTCGCGCAGCTCGCGGTCGTGAAAATAGAAGTTCGCCGCGTCCAGGCGAAAGCCGTCGACGCCCAGTTTCAGCCAGAACTCCATGTCGTCGAGCAGCTGCTGCTGCACCGCTTCGCAATGAAAGTTGAGGTCCGGCTGGCTGGAAAGAAAGTTGTGCAGGTAGTACTGCTTGCGGCGACTATCCCAGGTCCAGGCCGGACCACCGAACACCGAGAGCCAGTTGTTGGGCACGGTGCCATCATCCTTCGGGTCAGCCCAGACGTACCAGTCGGCCTTGGCGTTGTCGCGGCTGGAGCGGCTTTCCATGAACCAGGCGTGCTGATCGGATGAATGATTGAGGACCTGATCGATGAGGATGCGAATGCCACGCGCATGGGCGACCTCGATGACCCGTTTGAAATCCTCCAGCGTGCCGAACAGCGGATCCACACCGCGATAGTCGGACACGTCATAACCGAAGTCCTTCATCGGCGAGGTGAAGAACGGCGATAGCCAGATGGCGTCGACATTGAGGCTGGCGATGTAGTCGATCTTCTCGACTACACCGAGCAGATCGCCAACCCCGTCGCCGTTGCTGTCATAGAAGCTGCGCGGGTAAACCTGATAAATGACGCCGCCGCGCCACCAGTCGTTGCGATTCATACAACCAACCTTCGATGTTTGGGGGAACACGCCGCCACTTTAGGTGCGGCAACCCGTCGCAACATCCTCCCGCCCCTGCATTAGCGAGGCGTATGAAGCGGGCGTAGAGACGGACCGATCAGGGGGCGTAGTGCATCTACCCAAGGCTGGGCCCGACGCCGCAGCGTCGCGATTGGCACACTCATGCGGATCGCCATAAAACCGTCAACCAGCAAGCGAGTCGACACTTATTTGTCACGAGCAACTTCTAGGATCGATGCAGTTCCGGGACTGACCCTGCAGTAGCAGCCGCGCCAGCAACTCCCCGCGCCGCCGCGCCAGCCAGGAGCGACACGCATCCACACATCCATGGAGAGATGACAATGTTCAAGTGCAAGCCCCTCGCAGCCGCCATTATCGCGATCCTCGCCACCCAGGCCTACGCCGACGACAACAGTGCAGAACAGAGCCAGTCCGGTGCCGACAACATTGTTGAAGTCACTCAGACGGGTGGCCAGGACAACCTGTCCTATCAATCACAGATAGGCACCAGCAACGATGCCATGGTCACTCAGAACCAGGCCATCTCATCGGATGCCGTGCAGACCCAGACCGGCGATCTGAACCGCGCGGACGTCGTGCAGAATTCGACCGAGCAGAGCGAAGCGATCCAGTTGCAGCAAGGCGACAACCATGATGCCAGCATCGTCCAGAGCGACTCCTTTGGTGTCAGCGCCCGTCAGTATCAGGACGGTAGCTACAACACCGCGATCACCGAGCAGACCGCGGCCGACCTGAGCACCGCCATCACCGAGCAGGACGGCACCGACAACTTCGCCGAGGCTATTCAAAGCAACACCGAATCGAGCCTTGCCGAGCAGCGCCAGGTGGGTAACGACAACGTCTCGCTGGTATGGCAGGAAGGCGGCGCACGCAACGACGGCCTGGTCAGCCAGAACGGCAATGGCAACGACGCGACCGTCTATCAAATGAACGTCTCCGATTCCAGCGCCGAGATCGACCAACAGGGTGATTCGCAGGTCGCATCCGTTACGCAGGAAGGCACGGATCACAACGCCAGCATTCAATCGATGGGCCTGATGAACGAGGCGTACATCGACCAGAGCGGCAGCCTGCAGACCGCATCGATCTACCAGGACGGCACCTCCAACAGCGCCGACATCTTTCAGGCCGGCGAAAGCAACAGCGCCAGCACCGAACAGACTGGCGACAGCAACTTCATCACCGTCGATCAACTGGACGGCAGTTTCCAGACCGCCTCGTTACAGCAGAACGGCGAGTACAACGAAGCCTATGTCACTCAGCAAGGCACCGATCACCTGATTGACTTCGCCCAGGACGGCACCGGCAACCTGCTCACCGTGACCCAAACCGGAAATGGCAACGAGCTGACCGGTGCCAGCTACGGCGACAACAACCGTGTGGACGTGGTACAGGGCGGCGACCTCAACGTGGCTGACATTCAGCAAATCTACGGATCGGACAACGAAGTCAGCCTGACGCAAGATGGCCAGGACAATCTGGCGACCGTCATTCAAGGCGGCGTAGGTAACCAGGCAATGCTGATGCAGAGCGGCATGGGCGACTCGGCAATGGTGTCGCAGATGGGCTCGGGCAACGTGGCCACCGTAACTCAGCAGTAAGCGGTACAGGCAGCCGGCTCAGCGCCGGCTGCCATCCCCTCATCCTTCAGCGGATACGGGCCGGGTTACCTACCGCCGTCGCCCCCGCCGCCACATCTCGTGTCACGACACTGCCCGCACCGATCACTGCATCATCGCCGATGGTCACGCCCGGCAGGATGATCGCACCACCGCCAATCCAGACATTCTTGCCGATCACCACCGGGCGACCGAATTCCAGACCGCTGCGGCGTTCTTCCGCGCCGCGTGGATGGTCCGCTGCATAGATCTGCACGGCCGGACCGATCTGCGTGCCGCTGCCGATGCGTACCTCGACGACATCCAGAATCACGCAGTTGAAGTTTAAGAACACGTCGTCGCCGAGATGGATGTTGTAGCCGTAATCGCAATGAAACGGCGGCCGCACCACGGCGCCTTCGCCCACGCTCCCCAACAACTCCCTCAGCAAGGCTCGACGCACCGCCGGCGTCTCGGCGAGCGCTGCGTTGTAGCGCACCATCCAGGCCTTGGCCAAGGCGTGATCGGTCTGCAGCTCGGGGTCGCCTGGTCGGTAAAGTTCGCCGGCGAGCATCTTCTGTTTTTCGGTCATCGACATGTCGGGCTCCACTGGGATGAAAAAACGCCTCCGAGCTTGGACTGGTCGGAGGCGTAATCGCTCATGCAATCGCGCCCGCTATTCGCCCTGGATCTTGCTCAAGAGGCCGCGCGCCAATTGCACGGCCTCGTTGCGATGAGTGATGTTGAGCTTCTGGTACAGGCTGCGAATGTGCGTCTTGATGGTGGTCGGCGCGACGTTCAGATGTTCGGCGATCTGCTCGTTGGATTGCCCGGTGTGGATCAGGCTGAGCACCTGCCACTCGCGCCGGGTCAGCGGGGAATGGCGGATCAGCTCCGGTACGTCCGGACGGTTGATGATGTCCTGAATAACCGCCTCGTCCAGGGTGATGCGGATGGCCCGACTGAAATCGCGCTGCTGCTGCGCCAGCTGAATCAGCCGATCGGCGCGCTGCGCTTCCAGCTCGTCGAGCCGGCGCTCGTGTTGCAGGGCCTTTAGCATGGCGATCAGCAACTTGCCGGTGCGCAGGAAACTGCCAATGGCGCCCGTACTGCTGGCCAGGGTCAACGCCAGCTGCAGATGATCCAGCGCCTGTTGGCGTTCTTCGCGCAGCCAGTGCAGCTGTGCGAGCAGGATGTGGTTACGGTTCAGATCCATGACCAAACCATGCTGCTCGGCATCGACCTGCAACTGCCGAAGAATCGGCAGCGCCTTTTCCGTCTGTTTCAGCGACAGGTAGGCACGCGCGTGGTTGCGAGCGTTGTACTGGGCGAAGTGATTGAGGCCGCGCTCGAGAGCCGGCGCGGTGAGCAGCCATTGCTGGATTGCGGTCTTGTCCTGGGTCGAATCCCAGTAGCTGAGCATTACCGCATGGGCATTGGCGAGCCAGTCGACGTGGTAGTTATCGTCAGCCAGCATGCTCTGCATCTTGCCGATGTAATCGGCGCAGGCGCTCTGCTGGCCCCGTGCGTGGGCGATGCCAGCGAGTAGCGCATAGCATTGCAGCAGCCAACGATCGCCGACATCCTCCAGAATCTGAATGCCCTGCAGCGCGCACTGCTCGGCGGCATCCAGATGATGCCACTCGAGCAACACTTGGCCGCGCACCCGATAGATGAACTCCATGATGGGCGTGGCCTGGAGATCGGCCTGCTCGACGTACTGAATAGCCCGCTCCTGCAGCGAATAGGCCTTCTGCAGGTAGCCTTGGGCAATGGCGATTTCCGACAGCTGCCCTAGGTTCCAGACCACCAAGTGCGAGGCGCGAATTTCCCGCGCGCGACGCTCGGCCTCCTCGTACTGCTTCTGCGCCTGAGGCAGCAGGCCCTGGACGAAATGCGCCTCGGCCAGGCCGGACAGCGCCGCCACCTTGGAGGTACGCATGATCAGCGGCTCACGCACCAGGGCTTCGCGGGCCAGGACGATCGCCTGCTGCTCGTCGCCGCGATTCATCGCCACCTGAGCGCGCACGGCGTTGAATTCGCCGACGATGCGTGCCCAGTCTTCGTCAGAACAGCTGTGTTGCAGGGCCAGCTCGCCGGCCTTGAACCAGCGCTCGACCTGATCGAACTGATAGGAGTTCTGCGACACCCAGGCCTGCAACAGGGTCAGCAGCGGCGAGCCGGCGATAACCGCTTCCGGCAGGGTTTCCAGACATTGCTGCAGTAAGCCGAGGCGGCCCTGACGGTAAAACTGCCGGCCATGACGCTCCAGCACCTCGCCGACCCGCGTCGGACAGCCGGCCAGCACCGCGTGGCGCGCCGCCTCTTCCGGCAGGCTTTCGGCCACCAGCGCTTCGGAGGCGCGCAGATGCAGTTCGGAGAGCCGCTGCGGCTGACGGGTGCGCAGCTCGCCCTGCATGAAGGTGGCGAACAGCGGATGGTAGGCATACCACTGGCGCAGGCTGTCCAAGGGCTGCAAAAAGAGCCCGCCGCGCTCCAACTGCTCCAGCATGTCACGGGCATTGCTGCCCTGGGTCAGGTGATCGGCCAGGGGGGCATTGAACCGTTCGAGCAGGCAGGTCGCCTGGAGAAAATCCAGCGTGGTTGCGCCCAGATTGGCGATCACCTGCTCGCGCATGTAATCCCGAACATAGGGATGGCCGAGCTGCAGGTTCTCCAGAAACAGGTCCATGCCGCGTCCGGTCTGCACTTCCTGCAATACCAGCTGCAATGCGCAGGGCCAGCCGCCGATACGCCGATTGAGGCGCTCGACCTGCTCGCGGTTGATCGACACCGGCAGTCCCAGATCCAGCAGCGCCTGCACCTCGTCAGTCTCGAAGGCCAGATGCTGGGTATCGACAGTGAGCAACTGATGTTTGACCCGCAAATCGGCGACGCCCAGCTCCGGCAGGCCTCGGCTGCACACCAGCAGCGTCATCCAGCTCGGCATGTTGCGCAGAAAAAATCGCAGTGCGGCGATCACTTCCGCGTTGTACAGGGTCTCGAAGTCATCCAGCACCAACAGCACCGGCTCATGTTCACCGGGCAACTCGGCCAGCAGGTGCGTGAGCAGGGTATCGAAGGCCTCCCGGCCTTGCCCGGCCAGCAACAGACTGCGCGGACAGCCGTGTTCCAACCGCGCATCGAGCACATGCAACAAGTAGCGGCCGAGCTGCAGCGGATCGTTGTCGCTTGGGTGCAGCTGCAGCCAGGCGACCTGACCGTCGAAGGCCCGTGCCCACTGACAGGCCAGGGTCGTCTTGCCGAAACCACTGGGCGCATGCAGCACCGCCAGCCGCACCTCGCCAAGGCGCTGCAACCATTCGTCCAGACGCGGCCGCGCCAGTAGACCGCGCGGCAACGGCGGCATGCTCATCTTCGCGGGTATCAGTGGCAGCGGTGCTGGCATTGCAGCATTCATGTCTGGCTCTCCATGGCGCACCCGTTCGGGCCGTCCTTAACCTTTAACGCCCCCGGCGGTCAGCCCGCCGACGATCCACTTCTGGCAATAGAGGAACACCGCTGTGATCGGCAGTCCGGACAGCACCGCCGCCGCGGCGAAATCGCCCCAGAGGTAGTTCTGGTCATACAGGTACTGCTGCGCCCCGACCGACAGCGTGAGCTTGTCGACGTCCATCAGCAGCACCGAGGCAATCGGATACTCGGTGATGCTGGTGATGAAGGCGAGGATGAACACCACCGCCAGGATCGGCACGCTCATCGGCAGCAGAATATGCACGAAGGCCTGCCAGGTGGTGGCGCCATCGACGATTGCCGCCTCTTCCAGCGAGCCGTCGATGCTCTCGAAATAACCCTTGATGGTCCAGATATGCAGCGCCATGCCGCCCAGCGAGGCGATGATCACCGCCCCATGGGTGTTCACCCCGAGCCAGACGACGTGCTTGCCGAGCTGGTCGAACAGCGCATAGATCGCGACCAGCGTCAGCACCGGGGGGAACATCTGGAAGATCAGCATGCCCTTGAGGATTGGCCCCTTGCCACCGAAGCGAAGACGGGCGAAGGCGTAGGCGCTGGTGGTCGATAGCATGAGGATCAACAGCGAGCTGATCAGCGCAATCTTCATCGAGTTCCATAGCCAGGTCAGCACCGGGAACGGCGGGTTGCTGATTTCGCCGTTTTCGTGGACGTAGGGAATGCCCAGCGCCAGCGACCAGTGCTCCAGCGTCGGGTTATCCGGCAGCAAGCTGCCGGTGGCGAAGTTGCCCTCTCGGAAGGAAATCGACACCACCATCAGCAGTGGGAACACGATCAGTGCGACGAAGGCGAGCAGCCCGGCATGAGTGAGCCAGACGCGGTATTTGACGGATTTCGGTTGAACCATGGCCATGTGCGTGCCCCTCAGACCTTCACTTTAGAGAGTTTCAGATTCAGCCAGGCCATGGCGCCGACGACGATGAAGATCAACGTGGCGATGGCGGCGGCCAGGGCGAAGTTCTGCCCCGAATCCTGGAACGCGATGCGATAGGTGTAACTGACCAGCAGGTCGGTGGTTCCCGCCGGCGTGGTGGTGCCGAGAATGTCCGGGCCGCCGCGGGTCAACAGGGTAATCAACACGAAATTGTTGAAGTTGAACGCAAAGCTTGCGATCAGCAGTGGTGCCAGCGGCTTGATCAGCAACGGCAGAGTAATTTTCAGGAGATTATCCAGCGGCGTCGCGCCATCCATTGCCGAAGCCTCATAGAGGTCACGCGGAATCGCCTGCAGCAGCCCCATGCACAACAGCAGCATGTAGGGATAACCGAGCCAGGTGTTGACCATCAGGATCATGCTGCGCGCCAGGGTCGGGTCGCTGAACCAGTCCGGGCGCATTCCGAACAGGCTGTCGAGCATCAGGTTGATCTCGCCGAAGCTCTGGTTGAACAGACCTTTGAACACCAGGATCGAGATGAACGCCGGCACCGCGTACGGCAGGATCAGCATCAGCCGGTAGAAGGCTTTGCCGCGCACCATATCCCACTGCAGCAGGCTGGCCAGCACGAGCCCGACGGCGAGCGTGAAGATCACCGTCAGCGCGGCGAAGCACACCGTCCAAACGAAGATCTGCAGGAATGGGCCGCGAATCTTCGGATCGGTCAACACCTTGGCGAAGTTGCTCCAGCCAGCGTAAACGGTGTAACCGGGTGCCACCGCCCGCCCGTCGGCATCGACGTAGAAGCCGATCTCATCGTTGGCGGTCAGGCGGTCGCCCGTCTGGTTGTTGACCAACGAGCCGTCGTCCTGAAGCCGATACAGCGGCTCCACCGCGGCTACCTCGCGCAGCCCGTAAAGACGCAGCAGCTGCCCCTCATGGCCCCGCATGACCCATTGTTCCAATTGCTTGCGCTGGCGAATCACGTCACGCAGCGGCAGGGCCTCGCCCAGGTCGTCGACGTCCGCTTCGCGGATCATGCCCAGCGGCTCGCCCTCGATCGGCTCACCCTCCAGCGGAGCGGAAATCCAAACGCCTTGCTCGCCACGATCGACGCGCAAGCGCCTCTGGCCCTCATCGTTCTGATGCAGGCTGAAGCCGAAGCGCTCACCTGCCAGGTAAGTCTGGTTGAGGTGATAACGCTGCGCCTGCTCGAAGCTCAACAGGTTGGTGCCGCTGTAGTTGGTGAAGCCGATCCCCACCGTGTACAGCAGCGGGAAAATGACGAACACCAGCATCCCGGCAACCGCCGGAAAGATGTAGCGATGAGCATAGGCGCGGCGACTGATGAAGACGAAACTGGCGATACCCGCGAGTACCAACCCGAGCAGGGCGAACACGGTCTGCCCCTGGGCGTACAAGGCGACGATCAGGTACAGGGCGAAGGCGTTGCACAACAGCCACAGGCCCCAACGCATCGCGGCCGGCAGCTTGGGAATCGGCAGTTTCGGTACGGCACGGCCGGGCATCTCGGCGGGAACATTCACAGCGGACATCGGAATCTGAGCCTCAGGGCGCGCAGCCGAAGACGCAGGCGTCTCCAGCGGCGGCTGCGGGTTGTCGTTACTTGACGATGCGTTTGGCGGCGTCATCCAGGGCGGCATCCACGGTTTGGCGACCGGAGGTGATATTGGTCAGGGCGGGCTCCATGGCCGACCAGAACACACCCATCTGCGGAATGTTCGGCATCGGACGGCCTTGCTGCGCACTCTCGAAGGTCGCCTTGATCATAGGATCGTCGGACAGCTCGGCCATGAATTCCTTGTTCACCACCGCCCCCAGCGGCACGTCGGCATTCACGGTCTTCAGCCCTTCGACCTTGAGCAGGTAGTTTTCCAGGAACTCAACCGCCAGCGCCTGGTTCGGACTGGCGGCGTTGAGGGTCGCCGCCATCACGCCAGAGAACGGCTTGCTCGGACCGTCGCCCACCGCCGGGATCGGCGCCACGCCGAAGTCGATGCCGCTCTTCTTGATGTTCGACCAGGCCCAGGGCCCGCTGATGAACATCGCCGATTCGCCCTTGTTGAATGCAGCTTCGGCGGCACTGTAGTCGGCACCCTTGGGCATGACGCCTTCATCGATCAGCCGCTTGAGTACGGTTGCGCCCTGCTTGGCACCCTCGTTGTTGACGCCGGTTTTGCTGACGTCATAACCCGAGTCACCGTCGGCAAAGACGTAACCACCATTGGCCGCCAGCAGGGCCCAGGTGAAGTAGGTGTTGTTGTAATCCCAGAGAATCGCGCGTTTGCCATCGGCGGCGAGCGTTTTATTGAGGGCGAAGACCTCATCGAAGGTCTTTGGCGGGGTCGAAACGAGGGCCTTGTTGTAGATCAGCGCGGGCGCTTCCACCGCCATGGGGTATCCCCACAGCTTGCCCTGGTAGCTCACCGCGTCCCAGGCAAAGTCGGCGATCTCGCCCTTGGTCTTGGCGCTCGGCGTGATGGGAGACAGCAGCCCGCTCTGCGCCCACTCGCCAAGCCGGTCGTGCGCCCAGATGAAAATGTCCGGACCGTTGCCGGTGGCCGCCGCCTGCTGGAACTTGTCGGTCGCCGCATCCGGATGAGCGACTTCGACGGTGATGCCGGTTTCCTCGGTGAATTTGTTGCCAACCTCAGCCAGGCCTTTATAGCCCTTGTCACCGTTTATCCAGACGACCAGCTTGCCTTCTTCGATAGCGGCCTGGACGGACAGCGGCAGACTCAGGGTTGCGGAGAGACCGATGGCGGCCGCTGCAAACAGCTTTTTATTCATTTGGGTATTCCCTCGTGGCTTCTTATTTTTTATCCACACGTTCTGCGTGCCGCCTGGCGGTCTCGCAGTGCCTCCATACTCGCCCTGCAGGAGCGCTAAAACATCCTCCTCCGGGGGAGGATGAGGGGCGTAGAAGCGGGGCGTAGTTTCGCCTCCGAACGACGGCTACCCGCCGCATCAAACGGCCTTTCTCAGCCTGCACAAGGCCATCGAAACCCGCTTGAATACGGAAACATTCTCGCCTAGCCGGAGCCGGACATGCGCCCTCTTCCGCCCCTTAGTCCATTCATCCTAGCCCTTTGTTGCAGTCTGCTCTCGCCTGCCGTGCGAGCAGAACCGCAAGTCGCCATCCGACTCAATGGTCAGCCGTTGCAGCCGACCTGGGAATCGCTCGCCGAGGATCGTTTCGCGACGGAGCTGGACCTGTCGAAAGGCAGCCTTCAGCTAGGCCCCGACGAGGCCCTGACCCAATCGCTCAAACCGTTCCAGCGCCATGACCTGAACGCCGGCAGCCGCTTCGATTTTGAGGTGACGGAACCGGGGCGCTATCGCCTGCTGATAAAGACCGGCGAGGATGCCAGCCTGCGGCTGCTGCCGATCCGCCAGACGGGCGAGCCCGTCGAGCAGGCCTGCCGGCCATGGGCGGGCGAAGCCGTACAGGTTCCGGTTGCCGGTGTATTCGACAACGGCCAGCGCTTGCGCGATGCCTATAGCGGCAGCACCGCCACCGTGCAGAACGGCAAGGTCGAGCTGACACCGGCGCCCGGCAGCGACGGCTTGCTGCTCATCGAAGCCGCCGAGTCGCGTTCAGAGCAGCAGCGCGATTGGCGCAACGCGACCGTCTATTTCGCGCTGACCGACCGTTTCGCCAATGGCGACCCGCACAATGACCGCAGCTATGGCCGCGAGCCGGACGGCGCAGAGGAAATCGGCACCTTTCACGGCGGCGATCTCAAAGGCCTGACGGGTAAGCTCGACTACCTCGCCGAACTGGGCATCGACGCCCTGTGGATCAGCGCGCCGTACGAGCAGATTCACGGCTGGGTCGGTGGCGGCGAGAAAGGCGACTTCCGTCACTACGCCTACCACGGCTATTACGCGCTGGACTACACCCAGCTGGACGCCAACATGGGCAACGAGGACGACCTGCGCGAGCTCATCGCCAGCGCCCATGCGCGAGGGATTCGCGTGTTGTTCGATGTGGTGCTCAACCACGCCGGCTATTCGACCCTGGCCGATATGCAAGACTACGGGTTCGGCGCCTTGCGCCAAGGCATGGAGCAATACCTGCCTGAACGCTGGAGCGACTGGCAGCCGGAGCCGTACGAAAACGTGCACGCCTACCACAACCTGATCGACTACGATCACCCCGCCTGGGCCCGCTGGTGGGGCAAGGACTGGGTACGCGCCGGTATCGCCGACTACCCCGCACCGCCGAGCGTGCTGGTGGATCCACTCAAGGGCTCGCTGGCATTCCTGCCGGACTTTCGCACCGAGCGCGACACCCCGGTCGGCCTGCCGGAATTTCTACGCCACAAGCAGTCAACCCGCGCCGTCGAGCGTGACGGCTATCGCGTACGTGACTATCTCAATGAATGGCTGACCAACTGGGTGCGCGAGTTCGGCGTCGATGGCTTTCGTGCCGACACCGTCATGCATGTCGAACCGGCGGCCTGGGCACAGCTGCGTCAACAGGCCGATCAAGCCCGCCGCGACTGGTCAGCGGCCAACCCGAACGATCCGCTGGCCGGCGAGCCGTTCTGGATGGTCGGCGAAGTCTTCGGCCATGGCCCGGAGACGAGCGACTATCAAGCCAACGGATTCGACGCACTGATCAATTTCGCCTTTCAACAGGAAATCGCCAGCGCGGCCAGCGATTGCCTGCGTCGTGCCGACAAGGGCTACAGCCATTACGCCGAGTTGCTGGCCAACCACCCCGGGCACAACTTCATGAGCTACGCCTCATCCCATGACACCTCGCTGTTCAGCGCACAACACGACGGCGATTTGCCGCGCCAACGCGGTCTCGCCAGCGCGCTTCTGCTGAGCCCCGGCGCGGTGCAGATCTACTACGGCGACGAGAGCGCACGCGCCTTCGGCCCTACCGGCTCCGACCCTTTTCAGGGCACGCGTTCGGACATGAACTGGGGCGATCACGCCAGACCGGAGATCGCCGCGTTGATCGAGCACTGGCAGCGTCTCGGCCAGTTCCGTGCGCGCCACCCCGCGGTCGGCGCCGGCAGTCATCGGCAACTGTCCGAGTCGCCTTATGCATTTGTCCGCCAGCACGGCGAGGACAAGATCATCGTGGTGCAGGCTCGTTGAGCCGTATAGCCGCAGAGGAATTCTCATGACACCTGAACAACACCGCCATGCTGCCCAGCTCGATTTCGTCGCCAGCGGGGCCGAGATAGAAATCGGCACGCCCGCCGATTGCCCGCTGCCACTCGAGCAGTTGGCCGCCACGCGGGGCGACGAGCCCTATGTTCGAGAGCGCTTCAGCGCCGGCCTCACCGCCCACGTCTATCGCATCCATGCCAGCGGCCAAGACTGGACGCTCAAACGCGCCCGCAGCCGATGCAAAGTACAGAACACCGACGGTCAGACCAGCTTTCTCAACGAGATACAGCGGCGCGCCGACCTGCGTCAGCTCCAGCGCGACCCGCTGCTCGGCGAGCGCCTGAGCGCGATCGTCGAGACCCGCTACGCCAGTTTTCGCCAGGGCGTGCTGCTGTCGCCCTGGATCGACGGCGTCCCGGTCCAGGCCTGGGACGAGCGCCAGCTCACGCAGCTTTTCGACACGCTGGTGGCGTTGCTGCTTGGCGGGCTCTTCGAGTGGGACCTGTGCCCCGGCAATACCCTGGACGATGGCCAGGTGCGGCTGTTCGACTTCGGCTACATGTACCGCTTCGACCCGCTGCGCCAGTTCAATAGCAACGGCACCGCTATGCCACAGTTCCACGCCGCCGAGCGATTCGAGACGCGTCAGTACTTCGCCCACCTGCTGGGGTTGGAGCAACAAGGCGAGCAGCACGCGCTCAACGCTTTCTCGCTGGAAAAGCGCATCGCTATCGACGCCTATCAACGCCTGCGTTCGGAGCTCGCGACCCGTGGCGCCACATCGACGGTGCTCGACTGGCTGGACGGCATTATCACCGGCTGGCGGCAAGGGATATCAAGCGATACAGAAGCGCTGTATCTGCAGGAAGCCTGGCGTTCCCACTGGCTCGACCTGCACGACGACCTCGGCGGCCAGACCTGCACGCCCTCCACCCTGGCGCGCATCGGCTGGCTGGAACAGGCCGTCCGCGAGCGCCACCGAGACCTGCAACGCCTGACGGCGGCGGGGCCCGCCGAGCCTCTGCTGACTGAGCTGCACGAAGCTCGGCGCCTGGCGACGCAGTGGCAGGTCGCGTGACATGACTCAAATCGTTCGATCACCGCCCAGCTTCAGAAATGCAAAGGAGGAAGCCTGGTTCGTCTTTGATATGGCACACATGCTCCGGTGGCATCAACCTCGGGCTGCAGCGCGGCATGCCGCAGGCGCCACCGACTTCGAATAGGCGACGGCGCAACCACGGTCGCCTCTCGGCACGCCGTGGCTTGCGTCAGATCGACTATCCTTCCTGCAACGACTCCACGCCCAGCTCGTCGTAGACTTCCTCGGCGAGATGGAAGGTCGCGTTGGCGGCGGGGATGCCGCAGTAGATAGCGCTTTGCAGCAGCACTTCCTTGATCTCATCGCGGGTCACGCCGTTGTTCTTCGCAGCCCGCAGGTGCAACTTCAGCTCCCCCTCGCGATTCATTCCGATCAGCATGGCGATGGTCACCAGGCTGCGGGTATGCCGCGGCAAGCCGGGGCGCGTCCAGATATCGCCCCAGGCATGACGGGTAATCATTTCCTGGAACTCTTCGTTGAACGGTGTGATGTTTTTCAGGCTGCGATCGACATGCGCATCTCCCAGCACCGCGCGGCGCACCTGCATGCCGGCTTCGTAACGTTCTTTCTCATCCATCGTGTGCATTTCCGGATTGGTGATTGATCAGGACCGCATTCGTGCAGCCGTAAAAGGCAGCGTCAGATCGCCCGGTGCTCGGCCACGGCGCGCTCGACCCAGCGCCGCGCCTGCCCCAGATAAAAAGCAGGATCGAGCAGACGATCGAGCTCGGCGTCGTTCAGCTCGTTACGCACCGCCGCGGTTTCACTCAGTACCCCGCGCAGGTGACGACCTTCAGCCACGGCGCGCTTGCAGCACTGTTCGACCAGATGATGCGCGGCATCGCGGCCGATACGCTGCGCCAAGGCAATGCTCACGGCTTCGGCGAGCAGCAGCCCTCGAGTCTGTTCGAGATTGCCCCGCATACGCTCGCTGTCGACTTCCAGTTCGGCCAGCGTGATCAGCGCCTGCTGCAGCGACCCGGACACCAGGCAGCACAACTCAGGCAAGGTTTCCCATTCGGCATGCCAGAGGCCCAGGCTGCGCTCATGCTCCTGCGGCATGGCGCTGAGCAAGGTGGCGACCAGGCCGGGCGCGCGCGTGGCTGCGCTGATCATCACCGCACTGCCAACCGGATTGCGCTTGTGCGGCATGGTCGAGGAACCACCTTTGCCTAGCGCGGACGGCTCGAACACCTCACCGACATCGGTCTGCATCAGCAGTGACAGATCACGCCCGAGCTTGCCGAGACTGCCTGCGATCATGCCCAACAGCGCGGCGAACTCCACCAACCGATCGCGCTGGGTATGCCAGGGCTGTTCAGGCAGGGTCAGTTGCAGCTCGTCCGCTAGGGCCTGAGATACCGGCCAGGCCTGCTCACCCAGCGCCGCCAGCGAACCGGAGGCACCGCCGAACTGCAGGCTGAGCAACCTTGGTTTGATCAGTTGCAGCCGTTGACGATGGCGCGTCACGGCGCCCAGCCAACCGGCGATCTTCATCCCCAGGGTCACCGGCGTTGCATGCTGCAGCCAGGTACGACCGGCTATGGGCGTATCGGCGTGGCGCTCAGCCTGCTGCGCCAGCGTCGCGCCCAGACTCGCGAGATCCCGCTCCAGCAAGCCGATGGCCTGACGCAGTTGCAAGACCAGACCGGTGTCCATCACATCCTGGCTGGTGGCGCCGAGGTGCAGGTGCTTCTCCGCCTCGGCGTCGTCCTGGGCGATGCGCTTGCCCAGCGCCTTGACCAGCGGGATGGCCGAATTGCCAGCAATGGCGATCGCCTGCGCCAAGGCATCCGGATCGTAGAGTTCGGCCTTGCAAGCCGCTGCGATGGGGCCGACCGCTGTTTGCGGGATAACCCCGCAACGCGCTTCGGCCCGGGCCAGTGCGGCCTCGAAATCGAGCATGCCCTGCAGCCGGCCGTCGTCGGAAAACACCGCGCGCATCTCGGCACCGGTGAAATAGGCATCGAAGAGTTGATTGCTGGGCCGATTCAAAACCTGTGCTCCTGCTCTGGTAAGGGTTTCAACATTGGCGTTTCGCACACCACTGCTGGTCGATCAGGTTAACGCGCGCCCTCAACAGGGCGGAATCGATAAACGAGCCACGGCGCGGTTATCGAACGGTTTTCGTTGCGCTCGTCAGGTCATCGCCCACACGAAAAAACTGATGCTCAAGAACGAAACGATGGTCGCCGCCACCAGCGCCGCAGCACAGCGCCCTTCCAATCCGTAACGCGCCCCGAGGATCGGGTAGATGCTCATCATCGGCGCCGAAGCCATCAGCACACCGGCCGATGCCAGCACCGGATCGGACACAGGGATCACGGCGAAACACAGCAGGATAATCAGCGGATGGACGATCAGCTTGCCAATCGCCATCTGCCCCACGTCCATTCCCAAGCCGCTGACTTTCATACCGTAGAGACTGGCACCGATCACGAACAGCGCCACGGGCGCGGAGGCCAGCGCCAGCATGTCGATCACCCGCATCAGCACCGCGGGCGGACGCAACTCGAACACCGCCAGCAGCAGCGCCAGCGTGATGGCTATCAGAATCGGATGGCGAACCAGGCTTGCCAGCGTGCCACGCAACGCGGGCCACAGACCGCTCGCGCTCTGCCGCCCCAGCTCGGCCAGGGTGAGCGCCAGGGGAATCATCAGCAGATTCTCGACCATCATCCCCAGCGCCAGCGCCACGGCGGCCGGCGAACCAATCGCCATGGCGACGATGGGATAACCGACGAAGCCGCTGTTGGATACCGACATGCCCAAGCCGACCAGCGCGCTAGCGCTGAGGCTGTCCTTGCGCACCCACCGGGCGAAGGCGTAACCCAGGCCAAACACCAACAGCGAGCCAAGACCGTAGCCAATCAGGTAATTCCAGTCGACCACCTGGGCCAGTGGCCGGGCCAACAGCGCCTTGATCACCAGCGCCGGCAGCGCGAAGGTGATGACGAAACGCCCCATGCCAGCCGTCTGGTCGCGACTGACCAAGCCCGAGCGGCAGGAGAAAAAACCGATCGCGATAAGGATGAAGATCGGCGCGGTGATACCAAGGATCGAGAGCATTCAGTCGCTCATCCTGTCGAAAAGAACCCCCTCAAGGGATCTGAGCTGCCGCAACCGGCTGCGAGTACGCGCGAAGTCCACATGCCCACCGACACTGAGCAAGTGCTCAGGGCTCGCCTCGGCGACAAGCAACAGCGCTACGCCACTGTCATACAGGATGTCGATCAGATTGAGGAAGCGCTGCTGGACGTCGATGCCTTCGCCGTCGAGCGCCGTCACGCCGGTCAGGGCCAGCCGCTCGAACTGACGGGTCAACCGCAGGAAATCCGCACAGGAACGCGGCAGCCGGCAGAGTTCGTCGAAGTCCAGCCAGGCCTGAGCCCCCTCGCGAGCACGCAGGCGCAGCGGGCGGTGATTGACCTCGACGATCACCTCGCGCTCGGCTGCCACGGACAGCGGCAACTGCGTGGCAATCCATTCGGCCAGATCGCCATGCGGCATCGGCGCATATTCGCCCCAGACATAATCGCTCTCGACCCGCAGCCGATAATCTTCGCCGCCCTCCAGGTTGTAGACATCGAAGCGCCGCTCGATCAATTCGATGGCGGGTTTGAAGCGATCCCGATAGAGCGGGTTCGGGCATAGGCCGCCAGGCGGGTAATTGGAGGTCGCGACCAGCCCAACCCCCTGCTCCACCAGATGCTTGAGCAAGCGCCCCAGCAACATCGCATCGCCGATGTCGTGTACGTGAAATTCGTCGAAACAGAGCAAGCGCGTGCGCTCGGCGATTTCTCGGGCAACGATCTCCAGCGGATCGCGCTGGCCGCTGATCTGCTTCAGACGCAATTGCACTTCATGCAGAAAGGCATGGAAATGCACCCGCCGCTTGGCCTCCAGCGGTGCCGCAGCGAAGAACGCATCCATGACGAAACTCTTGCCGCGGCCGACTCCGCCCCACAGATAGACGCCGGCTTTTGGGGCGCGCAGCCAGCCACGACCGCCCAGCCAGGCATCCAGCCAGCGAGCGAGACGCTCGATGGCCGCTTGCTGGGCCGCATCGGGGCGGTAGCCGCGCGTCGCAAGCGACGCCTGAAAGCCTTGGCGAACCTGCGCCGCAACAGGCTGCGCAGGCGGCTCGCCGAGAACGGGCAGCGAATCAGAAGTCAAAGAAAACGGTTTCCCCCTCGACCTGCAGACGGACGTCGAAGCGGTAGGCCAGCTTCCCATCGACTTCGCAGCGCCGCGCGACCAGCGTTTCGCGCCGCTGGACCCATTCGATGGAATTGAGCACCGGGTCCTGCGCATTGGCCTCGGCTTCGTCGTCGAAGTAAATGCGCGTGTGCAAATGGATGTTGATGCCACGGGCGAACACGGACAGGTTCACATGCGGTGCCATCATCACACCGTCTCGATTCATCACCGGGCCGGGTTTCACCGTTTGCACCGACCACTCGCCGTCCTCGAACATCGTGGCCGTGCGGCCAAAGCTGTTGAACGGCTGCGCCGGGTCGAAGCAAGTGTGATACACGCCAGCGTGATCGGCCTGCCAGAACTCCAGAAACGAGTCACGTACCAGCTGGCCCATGCCGTCGAACACCTGCCCGATCAGCAGAATGTGCTCACCGGAGGCGTCCGGCTTAGCCATCTCGTTCCAGATTTCCAGCTCGCGAACCGGGTTGCCGGCGGCAGCCAACGCCAGCCCGATATGAACGTAGGGGCCGGCCGTCTGGGAAGGGGTTTCCGGTAAAAGTGCTACGGGCATGATCGTCTCCTTCTCAGCGGTTTTCGAAATGGGTTTTGCGCTGGCCACGCAGCACGATATCGAAGCGGTAGGCCAGGCAGTCCATCGGATTGGCCATGCCCATGTCGAGCTTGGCGATCAGGCTCTGCACTGCCTCCGGATCACCGATGGTCTTGACGATCGGGCACAGCGGAATCAGCGGGTCGCCTTCGAAATACAGCTGCGTGATCAGCCGGGTGGAGATCGACGGGCCGCTGATGGAGACATGGATATGCGCCGGGCGCCATTCGTTCGGGCCATTGCGCCATGGATAAGGGCCCGGCTTGATGGTGCGGAAGACGTAGTTGCCTTCGCTGTCGCTCAGCGCACGACCAACGCCGCCGAAGTTGGGATCCAGCGGGGCGATGTAACGGTCGTTCTTATGGCGGTAGCGGCCACCGGCGTTGGCCTGCCACATTTCCACCAGGGTGTGCGGAATCGGTTTGCCGTATTGGTCCATGATCCGCCCGGAGACAATGATGCGCTCGCCGATCGGCAGCCCGCCGTTATCGAAGTTGAGCAGCAGGTCGTTGTCGTGTTTGCCGAATTTCAGGTGCGAGAAATCCGGTCCGGTGGTCTCGGAAATCGAAGGAGCCAGGGTGATCAGCGCCTGTTGCGGGGAGCGCGCCACCGACGTCTTGTAGTCGGGCGTCAGCGCCTTGGGATGCCAGTTGCGGTCTCGCGCGACGAACAGGCTGGTGTCCAGATCGGACATGGCTATCTCCTTTTCTTGGAATTGGAAGGCGTTTCGAGCAGGCAAGCCTCAGTGTGCGGCAGGCTGCCGCAGCCGAACACTGAAAAGCTGGCCCTCATCCATAACCGTACGGTTATGGATGGGCGCGCAAACCCGCCGCGGCCTCCCTCAGTGCCTCACGGCACCATTGCATCGCCAAGCTGGCCGGCAAGGTCGGGTTGGTGCAGATGCCGACCGAGCCCCCCGGCTCCTTCAGGCCGAGATCCAGCTCCTGAAGCTGCCCCGTCGACAGGTCTTCGCGCACCGCATCGAGCGGCGCCACCCAAACCGCGTCGCTGACCCGCACGTAATGCCTGCTGAGTGATACGGATAGCGTTTCGAGCCGCCGCGGCGGCGGGCTGATGCCGAGCTGGATGAACAGGCCATCGGCATGTCGTCGAATGGTGGTGCCGCTCTGCGGCAGGACCACCGGAAACTCGCCCAGACGACTGCGATCACCGTCGAGCAACGCGTGCCCCGGGCGAACCACCAGGGTCATGGATTCGCTATAGAGATGCTCGAAGCTGAGTCCCTCGATTTGCGGGGCATCGGTCATGCGCCCGACCACCAGATCCAGCTCACCGCCGCGCAGCTGGCCTAGCAGATACGCGCTGGGGCCGGTGATCACGCTCACCACCAGCGCCGCGTGCTGATCGTGAAGGCGCCGCACCACGTCCGGCAGCAGCGAGCTTTCCACGGTCGATAACGCGCCCAGACGTACCGCACCGGCCTCATGCTCACCGGCACGCAGGCTGCGCACGCCCTCGCGCAACGCCTGCACGCTCGGACCCGCGTAGCGCAAAAAAGCCTGCCCGGCCGCTGTAAGGGTCACGCCCTGCTTGCTGCGGTCGAACAGGCTCGCCTCGAGCAGCTCTTCCAATTCTTTTAGCGTCTTGGAGATTGCCGGCTGGCTGACCGACATGACCTCGGCCGCACGCGCCAGGCTGCCTTGTCGGGATACCTCGATGAAGCACAACAGATGACGAAACTTGATGCGGCTGTCGAGGTTCACTGTGATCGGCCTTTGGTTCGCGACGGAAACTACCGAAGGCCATTGTCCACAAAGCCCGGCCGAGTGCCAGGGCAAAACCGGCCGTCGGCTGCAACCTGACGCGTGAGCTAACAGGCCGTTGAAAATCTAGACAAGGCAGCCGAGCTTGTTTTCAACGCAGCGTCGGCGACGCAGGTGGTTTCTCAACGGCCTGCCGATCAGAAGCTGCCGCTAGTGATGCCCCCCGCCGCGGTCGTGGTCGTGTTGTTGCTGCCCGGCTGCCAGCGCTTCACCTCGGTCGCATTGGTTTCGCTGCGCACGATGCACTTCCATTCCAGTGCCTGCTGGGCCGGTAGAGCGATGCTGCCCTTCCAGGTCGGATAATCGCTGACATCGGTCAGTCGCACCGCGTTGGCCGGGGCCCAGCTACCAAGCTGAGTCAGGCTGCCGACGGCATACACGCTGTCGCCAGGTTGGGTGATACCGTTGTCACAGCGAAAATTGACGCTGACCAGGTTGCCGTCCTCGCCACCTCCAGTGTCGCCATCGTCGCCGCCGGTATTGCCAGTGGTCCAGATACGCAGCTGACCGTCGTCCTGATTCAGCGCCTGGTTGAAGCTACCAGCGCTGACCTGAGCGGGGTTGTCCAGGTTAGATCCGAGCGCGATCACCAGCGTTTGCGCGGTCCCGTGAACAGTCGCCACCAGGCCGGAATAACCATTGTGGAACTCGATCGCCGAATCAGCCCGCACACCTGCGGAGCGGCGGATCTGAATCAACTGACGAATCAGATCGCCGTAGCCCCAGTCGTACATATGTGACCAATACACCACTGGCGTGCCGGGGCTGGAAAGAATATAGGCGTAGGCTTGCCGCACCAGGTTATCGCGCAGTGCCCAGTGGTGTTGCCCACCGTTCTGCCCAGGCGAATAGCCGGTGTCGTGGTTGTCGACGAAGGTGACCGCCACCTCGCGCCAGCGCGGGTCCGGGTTGCCATTCAAGCCGTTCTTCCAATCGGCGATCGAGCCGTTCTGCATGCGTTCCTTGAGGGCGAAATCGAACACCGGACACTTGGCCCGATCGGACCAGTCCTTGATCACCTGCTGCCAGCTGGCCGTGTTGCGCCAATCCCAACTCGGATACTCGGCCGGCGCCTTCCACAACTCACCGACGCAGAAGGCGTTGTCGTGGGCGGCACCCATCCAGCTATCAACCCGTTCACCGGCGTAACCGCGGACGAAATCGAAACGAAAGCCGCCGGCACCGTAGTGGCTGCGCAGGTTGGCGAACTCGTCGCGAAACATCCCGTAGACCTGCGGATTGGCGGTGTTTAGATCGGCATCGCCGCCAATGAAGCGATCGCCATCGTCGCAATCGTTGGGGTAGTTGCCCGGGTCGGCGCAGTCGTTGCGCCAGAAGCCCTGGCCGGCCGGCAGATTGATTTCCTTGTCCGGGTAGCCCCGGTTCATGTGGTTGGGCACCACGTCATACAACACTTTCACCTGAGCGGTATTGAGTGCGGCGGCGGCCTGCTTGAGCTGGGCGTCGCTGCCATAACGGCCGTTCTTGTTGAAATCATGCCAGAAGTAACCTTCGCCACCGCCGAAAGAGGCGCCGTCGCTCCAGCTGGAAAAATCACGCCAGGGCACCGGCATCCAGATCGAGCTGAAGCCGTCGGCAGCGATCGTCGGCGCCATGCTGCGCAGGGTGTTGTACCAATTGTTGGGCGATTCGCGGACGACATTCCAGTGGAAACCCTGGAGGATGATTTCATCGCCTCCGTGGTAACGGACCCCTGCCGGGCTCTTGCCCGCGATATCGGCCGCCTGAGGGCTGCCCAGGGTCAGCAGCAGGGAAGAAACCGCCAGGGTAAGGCGGGCGGAAGACAGAACGTGTTTCATCGAAGTGGCTCCACTTTTGTAATTGTTGTGAGCACCCGACTGCGGGAATGAGCTCCCCGGATGACAGGGCGCAGATGGCGCTGCGGACACCACCTACCGGGCCAGACTGCCGCCCCAGACGGCCCTGCCATACCTCCCTGCCGGTTTTTTCCCGGGCTTAGTGGCCAGGCGTAGTGCGCCCGGCGATGCATGCCCATCTCCCTCCTCCCCCGCTACGCCCTGCCGCTCCGCCTCGAAAAAAAACGGTCGGGAGGATGCTGCGAACGTCGGCGATCCGCAGGCTTTCGTTCACCGCCAGCCCGATCCGGCAAACGACCGGGGCGATGTTGGCGCTGCGGCTGGCAGTCCTTCGCCGGCGGTACCAGACCAACAAAAAGAACAAAGGACTTTCGCGATGAACCGGCAACAATCCGTACGTCTTCTGCAACCCACCCTGCTCTGCGCGGCCCTGATGGCGGCCATGCCGAGCCATGCGGTGGATTTTCATGGCTATATGCGCTCCGGCGTCGGCGCCACCGCCGGTGGCGGCGATCAGGCCTGCTTTCAGGCTGCGGGCGCACCGGCCAAATATCGCCTCGGCAACGAGTGCGAAACCTATGCCGAAATCGGCCTGGGTCAGGAGGTCTGGAAGGAAGGCGAACAGAGCTTCTATGTCGACAGCATGATCGCCTACAACTCACGCCAGGCTAACGACTGGGAAGCGACCCGCACCGACACCAATGGCGATGCCAACAACCCCTTCGATGAAGGCGGGGACGTCGCGATCCGTCAGTTCAACGTGGTCGGCCACAACCTGATCGCGAGCCTACCGGGCGCCGACATCTGGGCGGGAAAGCGCTACTACAAGCGCCACGACGTGCACATCAACGATTACTACTACTGGGACGTATCCGGTCCGGGCGCCGGCATCGAGGATATCGACCTGGGCTTCGCCAAGGCCAGCATCGCCTGGATCCGCAACACCGACGGTGATTGGACCTACCAGGGTTCGGGTACCGGGACCAACATCGCCAACGATACCCTCGACTTCCGTCTGGCCGAGATCGACGTCAACCCCAACGGAAAGCTCGAGATCGGCTACGACTACGGGAAGGCCAACCTCACCGACGAGCAGGAAAGCGACCCGGGCTACACCGATCAGAAAGGTCACCTGGTCACCCTCGAACACACCCAGGCCAACTGGTTCGGCGGCTACAACAAGCTGGCGCTGCAATACGGCACCGACGGGATCATTGGCAGCAGCGGTCGCAACAGCACCGGCAACAGCGATGGGGACATGCTCCGCCTGGTCAACCAGGGCGTCGTCGGCATCACCGACAACATCGAGATGATGTACGTGCAGATCTATGAAGATCGCGATTTCGACAACGATTCCGGCCAGAAATGGCTCTCCTTCGGCGTGCGCCCGGTCTACAAGTGGACCGACACCATGAGCACCGCGCTGGAGTTCGGCTACGACCGCGTCGACCCGCAGGCCGACGGCGAGCGCAGCCGCGATCTGAAGAAGCTCACCCTTGCTCAGCAGTGGTCAGCCGGTCGCAGCTTCTGGGCACGCCCACAGATTCGCGTATTCGCCACCTACGCCCAGTGGGACGGTGGCCGCTACCAGGCTGCCAGCGAATCCATCGACGCCGGCGACGACGACGGCCTGACCTTCGGCGTGCAGGCCGAGGCCTGGTGGTAGCGCCTGAGACCGGCGTGGCGCGGTAATCCTCCGCTGCGCCCGTCGACTGCACTGCTCGACTTCCGCTCCCACCGTTCCGGCGGTGTTTTTACCCCGACCGTGGCTGGTCGGGGTCTTTTTCGATTGGCGACTGGAGTTGCCCTTATGAGCAATCTGAGACTTCCCCTGCTTGGCCTCGCCGTGCTGCTGACCGCCGGCTGCGGCAGTGATCCCCTGCGTCGGGTCGATGCCCTGGCGCATACGCCCGCGCCGCTGGAGCAATCGGTAACCAGCGCGCGTCAGGCATTGGCAGATGCATCGATCTGCTGCGACGCGATCGCTGACTTTCCGTTCCAGCCGATTCCCGTGACCTTCAGCGGTGACGTGACGCTGGATGCCACTGCCCCGGCCTACCGCTTCGACAGCGGCAAGAGCTTCTTCCGGGCCTTCGCCCTACCCAAGGACAGCAAGTCTTTCGAGATTCGCCTCTACAGCCAGGCCGGCAAGACCGTGCTGGCCCCCCGCGCCATGCTGCTCGACAGCCGCTTGCGCCCCACGCGCATCCTCGACGCAGACGACTTCATCTATGCTCCCGCCGCCGGCCTGAAGGGCGACAGCCTGGATGCGCGCCTGCGTGTCGATCGCACTTACCTGGATAACCCCGGCAACGAGTATTACCTGGTGCTTTACACCAGCGAAGACCAACTCTCGGGCCAGACCACCCTGGAGCACCCCGCCAAGGCCTATGCCAAGGCGCTGGGCAACGAGCCGCCGAGTCTGCCCGACCCGGTTGCGCAGCATTCACCCACCGGTGTGATCAAGATGGTGCTGATCGAAGACAAGGCCGCGGGGCAGCAGGCCAACACCTACGTACCCGCGTATAGCACCGGTCGCGAAATGGGTAACGATCTGCCTTCCGTACCCGCCCCCGCGGTGCTGCCGGAAACTCAAGCCTACTATCGCCAGGGAATCGATGCGGCGCTGGCCAGCAAGGACCTCGAGCGTGCGCTGCGACTGGCCGACGAGGCCGCGCGAATCGGCGATTCGCAGGCCAAGGCCTATCTACTCGAGCGCATCGAGATCAAGTAAAAGCAGCGTGGCGACCAGCATTCAGCGCCGATCGCCACGCAGCAGACTGACCTGCGCCTGTAGCTGCTGGCGAGTGGCCTCGCTCGCAGCGACAGGCGCGCTGGCGATCAGGTCGATTCGCGACCAGATCCGGCGGAAGAAGCCTTTGTTCGGATCGCGACTGAAAAAACTTCCCCATAATCCGCGCAGTGCCATGGGCACCACCGGCACCGGATTCGCCTCGAGAATGCGCTCGACCCCAGCCTTGAACTCGTTGATCTCGCCATCGCTGGTGAGCTTGCCTTCCGGAAAGATGCAAACCAGTTCGCCATTGCGCAGGTATTGGCTGATGCGCTCGAAGGCCTCGGTGTAGATGGTTTCATCCTCGTGCCGAGCCGCGATAGGCACCGCACCCGCGGTACGGAAGATGAAATTCAGCACCGGGATACGGAAGATCTGGTAGTACATGACGAAACGCACGGGCCGACGTACGGCTCCGGCGATCAGCAGTGCATCGACGAAGGACACATGGTTACAGACCAGCACCGCCGGGCCTTCCTCGGGAATCGCGTCGAGCCCCTGCTGACGCACCCGGTACATCGAGTGACCGAGCAGCCATACCAGAAAGCGCATGCTGAATTCCGGCACGATACTGAAGATATAGGCGCCGACGGCCACGTTCATCAGCGATACGACGAGGAACAGCTGGGGAATCGACAGCCCGGCGACGCTCAGCAGCAGGATGGCCACCAAGGCCGACGTGACCATGAATAGCGCATTGAGAATATTGTTCGCCGCAACCACCCGCGCCCGCTCCTGCTCGGCAGTGCGTGACTGAATCAAGGCATACAGCGGCACGATGTAGAACCCACCGAACACACCAATCCCCAGCACCGACCCGAGGATCCACCAGGCCTGACCGAACCCCAGCAATCCCAACCAGTCATGCGGCATCTCGCCCTGCGGGAAGCCACCGGAATGCCACCACAACAATAGGCCGAACAGCGTCAGGCCGAAGGAGCCGAACGGCACCAGCCCGATTTCCACCTTGTGCCCGGAGAGGCGTTCGCAGAGCAGCGAGCCGAGGGCGATACCCACCGAAAAGACGGTCAGAATCAGCGTGACGACGGTTTCATCGCCATGCAGCAGATCTTTCGAATAAGCCGGAATCTGGGTCAGGTAGGTCGCACCGAGAAACCAGAACCACGAGTTACCGATCAGCGAGCGCGACACCGAGAGGCGCTGCCCCAACCCCATGCGCAAGATCGCACCGGTCTGGCGAAACAGGTTCCAGTCCATCTGCAGGGAGGGTAACGAGGCGCCCGTCGCGGGCACTCCGCGGCTGGCGACATAGCCGGCGACGGCCACCAGCACCACGCTGGCAGCAATCAGCTGGGCATAGCCCTCGCTGGCCATCATCACTCCGGCAGTGATGGTCCCGGCGAGAATCGCCAGGAAGGTGCCCATTTCCACCAGTGCGTTGCCGCCGACCAGCTCATGGTCCTCGAGCAGCTTGGGCAGTACCGAATATTTGACCGGACCGAACAGCGCCGACTGGGTGCCCATGCAGAACAGCACGGCCAGCAGCAGTGGCAGGTTGCCCAACAACATTCCCGCCCCACCGGCAAGCATGATGAAGATCTCGCCGGCCTTGATCGCACGGATCAGCCGCTCTTTGGGATATTTCTCGCCCAACTGCCCGCCAAACGCGGAGAACAGAAAGAACGGCAGGATGAACAACAGCGCGCACAGATTGATCAGCAGACTGGCATCGGCATTCGAGCCGATCTTGTAAAGGATCGCCAGGATCAACGCTTGCTTGAACAGGTTGTCGTTGAAGGCGCCCGACAATTGAGTCAGGAAGAACGGCAGGAAACGCCGCTTGCCGAAAAGGGTGAACTGCGAATGTGGAGCGGTCATCGATCCGGTTCCGTGGAAAAGACGTCATCGATTGGAGCATGGCGAACGGCGCCAGGGAATATCAGGCCGCTGCCAGCACGGCAACCTGGGCGCCCGATCACAACGGCAACTGCCCAAGTCCCCAGCGCAACAGGAAGAAGCACAGCAAACCGCCGGCAATGGTTGCCAGCAGATTGCGCGTGAGCGCCGCAACCGCGATCGACAGCAAGCCCGCGAGCAGATAGGCGTTATTCCAGTTCAGCGCCCATTCGCCGGCAGGCATCAGCATGCCCGGCACCACGATGGCGGTCAGCACGGCTACCGGCACGTAATGCAACCCCTGCTCCACCAGCCGGGGAAAGCGCAAGTCGGGCCAGGCAAAAAAGCTGTAACGAATCACGAAGGTGATCGCCAGCATGCCCAGAATCAGCAGCCAGGTTTGCATGGGTTCGCCTCCTCTCGCCGACGCTCGTCCCGCTGTTCGAGCCAGACGCCAACGACGATTCCAGCCAGCGCCGCGGCGATCAGGCCGAGCTTGTAGGGCAACCCCCAGGTCAACAATGCCACGGCACCGGCCACCAGCGCCGACGCCACTTGCGGGCGGGTGCGCATCATCGGCACGGCGATGCCGACGAAGGTCGCGATCATGGCGAAATCCAGCCCCCAGCTGGCCACGTCCGGTACCGCCTGGCCGAAGGCGATGCCCGCCAGTGTCGCTAGCTGCCAGCTCAGGTACATGGTCAATGCTGCCCCGAGGAAGAACCAGTGTTTGTACGGCGAGGCGTCATCGCGCGCATAGCGATGCTGGATGACGGCGAAGGCCTCATCCGTCAGCCAGAAGGCCAGCGGCACCCGCCAGCGATTCGAAAGATGCCGCACGAACGGTTGCAATGCCGCGCTGTAGAGCGCGTGGCGCAGGTTGACCACGAAGGTCGTTAGCAACACCACGGCGGCGCCAACTCCGCCGGTGATTAAAGTGACGGCAATGAATTGAGCGGAGCCGGCGAACACCAGCGCCGACATGCCGATGGTCTGCCAGGTGGACAGCCCGGCGCCGATCGAGAGCGTGCCGAAGATGATGCCAAACGGGATCGCACCGACGATCAGTGGAAAGATATCGCGGCAACCGTGCAAGAACTCCTGCAAGCGGGACATCGGGGCTCCTTAGCTATGCACCGCAAACGATGAAACGCTACGCACCGCCATTGCGGTCGCAGCGTAGGGGAAGATGAAGACGAGCTGATGACTGAGGACGATCCGCCCGTGAAAACGACAGACATTACCTTATGTTGGCCCCGACGGCGACGGGGCCCGCCTGTGCAGAGGCGGCGCTCGTCGAAGCCGCACCGCCCCGACGCCCGAATCGTTACAGCTGCGCGCAGAGCCGCGCTCACGCACCCGGTGCAGCCCGATAGTCATGCGCTCGCTCGCGCCTCCAATGCGTCTTTGACCGTCGGCCACTCACGGTCGGTGATGCTGTAGAGGACGGTGTCGTCCAGCCGCCCGTCCGCGAGGCGGCGATGATTGCGCAGCAGTCCTTCGCGCTGGGCGCCGAGTTTTTCGATGGCACGTTGCGAGCGCAGATTGCTGGCAGCTGTCTTCAGTTGCAGGCGCACCAGTTGCCATTCCTCAAAGGCGTGCTTGAGCAACAGATACTTGATCGAGCTGTTCAGGCCGCTGCCGTGCTCGGCCTGGTCCAACCAGGTCCAGCCGAGCTCAGCGGCCGGTAGCGCGGGATTGAAATCGGCGAAGCGCGTGGTCCCGACGATGCGATCAGCCATGCGCAAGGTAAAAACCACCGCGCGACCATCGCGTTGCTCGTTGAGCGCAAAGCGATACCAGTCCGGGCGCAGGGGCCCGCTGAGGTAGATCAGCTCGTCGCGGTTGCGCTCGGCCAGCTCCACCAAGGCCGGGATGTCGGCTTCTGCAAGTGGCTCCAGACGCAAGGCGCCTCTGTGCAAAGTCACCGGACGCGGCGTGAACATCGAATATTCTCCTGATAGGGGCACGGACGCTGTTGTGATCGTTGCACAGGCGGGAAGGGCCCGGCGCCTGTCCCGCCTGCTGCTAATGGCCGATCCGAGCGAGCCTGACCTCAACCGTTCATACGATCGGCAGCGAATCCGCCATTCGGCATGAACGCTCAGCTCCGCCAGCCGGTTGTCTAGCACGGCATTTTCACCGATACCGGCCGCGACGACCCACCTCATGCGACCATGGTCGCAGCCGTAACACGCACAGCTCTTTTACTGCGAAACTTTGCAGATTCATCTATCAATAGGCGGCAGCCAGCCGCCGGTTATCGGATTATCGGAAACCCACCGAGCCTGAACAGCCATCCGTGCGGTATCCCGGTCGCACCGCATCGGCTGACTCCGGTCGGCGTCAACGGCACGATGAGTCGATACCGGCTTATGTGAGCTGCCTGGCCCGGCGCGCCCAGCCATTGCGCAGCAATGGCCAAAGCCGAAGCCGCATTTTATCTGTCGCATGGAGTTCTAATGTCGTTGTCTGGTGGGCTGATCGCGCTGGTCGCCTTTGCTTATATGGCCGTACTGTTTGCCATCGCCTTCTATGGCGATCGCAACAGCGCGCCGATGTCGCCGCGCGCGCGCGCCTGGGTCTACAGCCTGTCGCTGGCGGTCTATTGCACCAGCTGGACCTTCTTCGGCTCCGTCGGCCAGGCCGCCGAGCAGCTCTGGTCCTTCCTGCCGATCTACCTCGGGCCGATTCTGCTGATGATGCTGGCACCCCAGGTGATTCAGAAGACCATCATGATCAGCAAGCAGGAGAACATCACCTCGATTGCTGACTTCATTGCCGCCCGCTATGGCAAATCACAGTTGCTGGCGGTGATCATCACTTTGATCTGTCTGGTGGGCGTGTTGCCCTACATCGCGCTGCAGCTCAAGGGCATCGTGCTGGGCGTGAACCTGCTGATCGGCAATCACGGCGAGGCGGTCGCCGGCTCCGGCACGCGGGACACTGCCCTGATCGTCTCCATCGTGCTTGCGTTGTTCACCGTGCTGTTCGGCACGCGCAACCTGGATGTCACCGAGCATCACCGCGGCATGGTTCTGGCGATTGCCTTCGAGTCGCTGGTCAAGCTGCTCGCCTTTATTGCGGTGGGCGTCTTCGTCACGTTCGGCCTGTATGACGGCTTCGGCGACCTTTTCAACCAGGCCTACGCTTCCACGGAGCTGAAGGGCTACTGGGAAGAAACGGTGAACTGGCCCGCAATGCTGGTGCAGACCACCGTGGCGCTGATGGCTATTGTCTGCCTGCCGCGGCAGTTCCACGTGACCGTGGTGGAGAACATCGAGCCGCGCGACTTCCGGCTGGCGCGCTGGGTGTTCCCGCTGTATCTGGTGCTGGCCGCCGTATTCGTCATCCCGATCGCACTGGCCGGGCAGATGCTGCTGCCGAGCGGTATCACGCCCGACTCTTTCGTGATCAGCCTGCCCTTGGCCGAAGCCCATCCGGCCCTGGCGATGCTGGCCTTCATTGGCGGCGCCTCGGCGGCCACTGGCATGGTCATCGTTGCCAGCGTAGCCCTGTCGACCATGGTCTCCAACGACATGCTGCTGCCCTGGCTGCTGCGCCGCAAGGAGGCCGAACAACCGTTCGAGGTGTTCCGCCACTGGATGCTCTCGGTGCGCCGCATCAGTATCGTCGCCATCCTGCTGCTGGCTTATGTGAGCTACCGCCTGCTCGGCTCCAGCGCCAGCCTGGCGACCATCGGCCAAATCGCCTTTGCCGCGCTGACCCAGTTGGCCCCGGCCATGGTCGGCGCGCTGTACTGGAAGCAGGCCAACCGGCGTGGTGTGTTTGCCGGCCTCGCCGCTGGCGCGCTGATCTGGGTCTATACGCTGATCCTGCCGCTGCTCGGCTGGCCGCTGGAGATGTTCCCCGGCCTGCAGTGGATGTACACCACCGAACTGCCGTTCAACACCAGCGCGCTGACGCTCGGTGTAACGCTGTCGTTGGTGGGTAACGCGACGCTGTTCTTCTGGGTCTCGATCCTGTCGCAAACCCGCGTCGCCGAGCATTGGCAAGCCAGTCGTTTCATCGGCCAGGAGATACACGCCACACCCAACGCCCGCCGGCTGCTCGCCGTGCAGGTCGAGGATCTGCTGTCGCTGGCCTCGCGCTTCGTCGGCGCCGAGCGCGCGGCGCTCAGCTTCCAGCGCTTCGCCCGGCGTCACGGGCATGATTATTCGCCTAAGCAGCAAGCCGACGGCCAATGGATTGCCCACACCGAGCGCCTGCTCGCCGGTGTCCTGGGCGCCTCTTCGACCCGTGCGGTGGTCAAGGCCGCCCTGGAAGGTCGTGACATGCAGGTCGACGACGTGGTGCGCATCGTCGGCGAAGCATCCGAAGTGCTGCAGTTCAACCGTGCATTGCTGCAGGGCGCGATCGAAAACATCACCCAGGGCATCAGCGTGGTCGATCAGTCGCTGCAGCTGGTGGCGTGGAACCACCGCTATCTGGATCTGTTCGAGTACCCGGACGGGTTGGTCTACATCGGTCGACCGATCGCCGACATCATCCGCTACAACGCCGAGCGCGGCCTCTGTGGTCCTGGTGATCCGGACACCCATGTGGCCAAGCGGCTGTACTGGATGCGCCAGGGCCGTGCACACACCTCCGAACGGACGCTCCCCAACGGTCGCGTGGTCGAATTGATCGGCAACCCAATGCCTGGTGGCGGCTTCGTCATGAGCTTCAGCGACATCACCGCCTTCCGCGAGGCCGAACGCGCCCTCAAGGACGCCAACGAAGGCCTGGAGCAGCGCGTCAGCGAACGGACCCAGGAATTGTCGAAGCTGAACAAGGCATTGACCGCAGCCAAGAGCACCGCAGAGGCTGCCAACCAGTCGAAGACGCGCTTTCTGGCGGCGGTCAGTCATGATCTGATGCAACCGTTGAACGCCGCCAGGCTGTTCTCCGCCGCCTTGTCGCACCAGCATGACGCCCTGCCGAGCGAGGCGCGGGATCTGGTCCGTCATCTGGACAGTTCGCTGCGCTCGGCCGAGGACCTGATCTCCGATCTGCTGGACATTTCACGTCTGGAGAACGGGCGTATCACTCCCGATCGCAGCCCCTTCCCGTTGGAGACCCTGTTCGACACGCTGCGCACCGAGTTCACCATGCTGGCCGCTGAACAGGGCGTCGACTTCAAGGTGCATGGCAGCCGGCTGCGCGTCGACAGCGACATCCGCCTGCTGCGCCGTGTGCTGCAGAATTTCCTGACCAACGCCTTCCGCTACGCCAAAGGCCGCGTGGTTCTGGGCGCGCGCCGTCAGGGTGCCTTCTTGCGCCTTGAGGTCTGGGACCGGGGCCCCGGTATTGCCGAAGACAAGTTGCAGGTGATCTTCGAGGAGTTCAAACGCCTGGACAGCCATCAGACCCGAGCCGAGAAAGGCCTTGGACTGGGTCTCGCGATCGCCGACGGCTTCTGCCAGGTACTCAACCATCCGCTGTCGGTTCGCTCCTGGCCAGGAAAGGGCAGCGTGTTCAGCGTGACGGTGCCTATCGCCAGTCAGGCGGTCCGACCGATCAACGCCAGTGGCAGCGGCAACGGCAACGGCGAAGCGCAACAGACCGCGCTAACCGGCGTCCAGGTGCTGTGCATCGACAACGAAGACAGCATTCTGGTCGGCATGCACAGTCTGCTGTCGCGCTGGGGCTGCCAGGTCTGGACCGCCAGCAACCGGGCCGAATGCGAGGCGCTGCTGAACGAAGACGTGCGGCCGCAGCTGGTGCTGGTCGACTACCACCTGGACCATGGCGAAACCGGTTCGCAGCTGATGGCCTGGCTGCGCACGCGTCTCGGTGAACCGGTGCCAGGTGTGGTGATCAGCGCCGACGGGCGGCCCGAGCTGATTGCCGCCATCCACGCGACGGGGCTGGATTTTCTGGCCAAACCGGTCAAGCCGGCGGCCTTGCGTGCGCTGATGAGCCGCCACGTACCGCTGCATTGAAGCAGGCTTGCGCCAGAGCAAGTCTGCGCTGCGGTGCGACAGCTAAACTGAAGTGGTCCGAAGCTGCTGGCGTATTGCCCTCATGGCCATCGAATTGCTGTTAAACCTGGCGACCGCTTTGGGCGCTGGCCTGCTGATCGGTACCGAGCGCAGCTGGAGCGGTCGCGGCAATGACGCGGACATGGTGGAACTGGCTGGCATCCGCACCTTCGGCCTCAGCGGGCTGTTCGGTGGGCTCGCGGCACTGAGCGCAAGCCATTTCGGCGCAATCGTCTGGGTCGCCGTGTTCGCCGCGCTGGCCCTGCTGACCATCACCGGATATCTGGTCGGATCCCGTTCCAACGCCGATTACGGCATGACCACCGAAGTCGCGTTGCTGCTGACGTTCCTGCTTGGCAGTCTGGCTGTCGTCGAAAGCCGCTTGCTGGCCGCGTCCCTTGCCGTCGTCGTGGCGCTGCTGTTGAGCCTGAAAGCCCGCCTGCATGGTGCGTTGCGCAGTCTCAACGAAGCCGAATTGAGCGGCGCACTGAAGCTGCTATTCATCTCGGTGGTTTTGCTGCCGGCACTGCCCAACGAGGGCTACGGCCCTTGGCAAGCCTTCAACCCCTATACCACTTGGTGGATGGTGGTACTGATCGCCGGCATAGGCTTCGCCGCCTATGTCTCCATCCGTCTGTTGGGGACCCGCCACGGGCTGCTGGTCACCGCGCTGCTCGGCGGCATCGTTTCTTCGACAGCGATGACCATCACCCTTGCCCGCCTGGACGCCGAAAAGCTGCGTCCCGCCTTGGCCGCCGGCCTGCTGGCGACCTCAGCGCTGATGTTTCCGCGGGTGTTGCTGGAGGTCGGACTGATCAACCGCGAGCTGCTGCCGTCGCTGCTCGCCCCCATGCTGACGACCGGTTTGATCTATGCCGCTGGAGCCCTTTTCTACTACCTGCGCGCGGCGCAACAGCCGGAGAACGCGGCCGAGCCCCCACTGAAGAATCCTTTCGAGTTGGGCCCGGCACTGCGCTTCGCCGGCTTGTTGGTGATCATTCTGTTTCTTGTAGAGGGCGCACGGCGGCTGCTGGGCGATACCGGCATCTACCTGGTCTCGCTGCTGTCCGGCCTGACCGATGTGGATGCCATCACCCTGTCGCTGTCCAACAGCGCGCGCACCGATTTGAGCGAGCTTGTCGCGGTCCGCGGCATCTTTCTCGCCGCATTCAGCAATAGTCTGGTCAAGGCCGGCCTGATCCTTCTCATCGGCGGGCGCGCTATGGCAATGCTGACGTGGCCGTTCATGTTCGGCGGCCTGCTCGTCGGGCTCGCAGTGCTGTGGCTGGCATGAGGCGAAGCGTGGTCGCTACTCTTCAGCCTCCAGCGGCGTCTCGGCCCCGGCACGCTCCAGCCAGTCGGCTGGCAAGCGCTTGCTGGCGCGGGCACCCAGGAGTTTCAACTGTTCGGCGCGGCCGACCAGATTGCCGCGGCCGTCGGTGAGCTTGTTGCGCGCGCCGATATAGGCCTTGTCCAGCTGCTGCAGGCGATTGCCGATCTCGTCCAGATCCTGGATGAATGCAGCGAACTTGTCGTACAGCGCTCCGGCCCGTTCGGCGATTTCCCGGGCGTTCTGGCTTTGCCGCTCCTGCCGCCAGAGGCTGTCGATCACCCGCAAGGTGGCGAGCAAGGTGGTCGGACTGACGATCACGATGTGCTTGCCGTACGCTTCTTGAAACAGCTCCGGATCGGCCTGCAGCGCCGCGGCAAAAGCCGCTTCGATCGGGACGAACAGCAACACGAAATCCAGGCTCTGCAACCCATCGAGACGCTGATAGTCCTTCAGCGACAAGCCTTTCAGATGATTGCGCAGCGACAGAACATGCTGTTTGAGCGCCAGCGCGCGACCTGCATCGTCCTCCGCGCAGGTTAGCGCTTGATAAGCGGTAAGACTGACCTTGGCATCCACCACCACCTGCTTGTCGCCAGGTAGCTGGATCAACACGTCAGGCTGGAAGCGCTCGCCGTCGGTGCTCCTGAGGCTGACCTGGGTATGGTATTCGCGGCCCTTCTCGAGCCCGGCATGCTCCAGTACCCGCTCGAGGATAAGCTCGCCCCAGTTGCCTTGGGTCTTTTGCCCTTGCAAGGCGCGCGTCAGGTTGGTGGCCTCGTCGCCCAGACGTTGATTGAGCTGCTGCAGCCGCTCCAGCTCCTTGGCCAACGAAAAACGCTCGCGCGCCTCATGTTGGTAGCTTTCCTCGACGCGCTTCTCGAACGACTGGATGCGCTCCTTCAGCGGGTCGAGCAATTGTCCGAGTCGCTCATGACTGGCCTCGGCAAAGCGCTGCTCGCGCTCCTCGAAAATCTTTCCGGCCAATTCGGCAAATTGCGCACGCAGCTCGTCCCGAGCGCCCTGAAGATCTTCCAGGCGCTGCTCGTGGGTCTTTTGCTGTTCATTGAGTTCGGCCGTGACCGCAGCGTGAGCGGCGCTCAGTGCGCGCAGCTCGGATTGCTGCGCGTCGCGCTCGGCCTCGAGGTCGCTGAGAGCGTCGCGGTTTTCCAGGCGCTGAGCCTGGAGCCACTCGGTCTCGCGGCGCAGCGCAGCCAGCTCGGCCTGTAGCGCGGAGCGAGACTCGCTGAGATCGGCATGGGCAAGACGGCTGGTTTCCAACTGCGCGTTCAAGCCCTCCTGCGCCAATGTCGCCTGGCTGAGCCGCTCGTCGAGCAAGGCCAGTTCGGCTTGGCGCTTGGAAAGGCGCTGCGAAAGGATGACCGCAACGGCAGTCAGCAGCACACAGAGGGAACCAAGCCCGGCGAGCAGATAGATGGGGTCGAGCGGCATGGAGGGCTCCGGCTGAATTGCCGGGCAGTATAGCCAGCTGACGCATGTCGGTCAGGCCAAACGCTTTATTCAGGCCGCTCTAGCGCTTGGCAGGCAAGCGCTGCAGGACACGGGAGGCCTCGGCAGAGCCCTGCGCAGCGGCCTGCTCCAACCAGTGCCTGGCCTTGCCCAGCTCCCGGTACTGGGGCTGGCAATACAGCTGTCCCAGTTCCAGTTGCGCCTGGCAGTCGCCCGCGCGGGCGGCCTGACGCAGCAGCTCGAACCCGATGCGCCGATCGCGCTGGCTGTCGCAGTCGGTACAAAGCAACCGTCCAAGGCGGCTCTGTGCCTCGACCACGCCTTCGAGCGCTGGCTGCTTAAGCATCCGGCCGGCGATACGTTTGACACTCTTGGTCTGTCCTAGACGCTGGCTGTCCAGCAGCCACAGCGCCATGCGCAATGGCAGGCGCGGAGAAGTTGAAGTGCTGTCGACCGTAGTCGAAGCAAGAGGACGCGTTCTCATGGTCACCGAGAGCTTCGGGGGAACAAGGGCGCGCACTCTACTCCTTTTTTCACAGAGTTAAAGTCTTGCAAAAAACAAAAAAAAGCGAACTGACTCACATAAAAAATTAATCCACAGAACCTGTGGATAACTCAGTGGACAAGCCGGTAACAAATTTCGCTAACGCCTATGGTTAGCGGGCTGCGGTTAAACTGGCTTTTTTTTCACCAATGAAAAATTTCTTTATTTTTCAGGTAGTTATTATCGATCTATGACGCGACGCGGTTTGCGACAGTTTGTCATAAGCGCTTGACAAGGCGCTCCGACGAATGTGCACAAGTTTGGCGCAGCTAGTGCTAGAACCCCATCTCAAGCGCCTCAGGGCACGCCAACCCTGCAAAACCAGGAACTTTATCCGCGACGGCGTGTCGTCGGCGCGCCAGTCGCAAGCGCGGGTCGACGCGCTTATGCTTAGCCGTCGATGGCAATGGGAAGAGGTATGGCAAAGCGGCGGAAAGTCCTGATCTTGGCGCTCGCAGGCCTGGCCCTGCTCGTCCTGGGCATCGGCGTCTACGGTGGCTTGCGCTGGCAGCAACTCAAGCGCGAGTTCGGCATCGTTACGTTCGATGTCAGCGGGGTACGCTTGACTGCCGACCACCTTGAAGTGCGACAACTTGTCCTGGTTCGGCACCCGGCAGACGACGAACGGCTCGCAGTGACAGCCGACACCTTGCGGCTCGGTATAGAAAGCGGATGGCCGCTACGCCTTCGATCGCTGGACATCGATCGCCTCGACGTTCAATGGCAGCCGGCAACCGTCACGGACGACAGCGTGGAGCCGCTGGCCTTGCCCGATCGCCAGCAACTGGAGCGATGGGCGGCCTGGGTGCCCCGTAACGGACATATTGCTTCGCTCGTCCTGGCTTTGCCCTGCGCCAGCGGCATCTGTCGAGAACAAGGGGAAATAAGCTGGCAGCATGCCGGCCAGGAGCCGTTGCCGGCCACGCTAAATCTTCAATTCACGCACCACTCCCACCGTTTAGCGGCGGCGCTGAATGCTTACGATCAGAACGACGAAGCCCACGTAGATCTGCAGCTGCTGCTGGATGGTGAACAGCGCCTTTCCATGCAAAACCAACTGACGTCGGACGAACACACAACGTTTTGGCGCGGAGCCCTGGCGATGAGCGAACTGCCGGAAGCACCCTGGCTACTGGAATGGCTCGGCGACTGGCTGGATTACGAGCCTCCGACGCTTCCAGAGTTACCCGAGCAAATGCGCGTCGGCGCCGGCTGGGCGCTGCATGTGGATAGCAGCGATCTGGCAGGAGGATGGGACACGCTGGACGGCGAGTTCCGTCTCTCGGCCAATCTGCCAGCGCCCTGGCCAGTGGTGGGCATTGGCCAGTTGCAAGGGCAGCTGGACGTGACCGCCAAAGTTGACCGCGGCGCCTGGATCCCCACCGAGCTGATCACCGACCTGCAACTGCGACCGGCGGCGACGCTGCTCTCCGAACTCCCGGCGCAGCTACGACCCGACGCCGCCACGCTGAAAATCACGCCGACAGCCAACGGACAATCGGTATCGCAGCTGCCGTTGCAGGTGCACCTCGCTGCCAGCGGACCCACACCGCTTACGCTCGACGGTCGGTTGCTCCTCGAGACCAGCGCGCCCTACGCGTTGTCGTTGGAACAGATCGGTCTTCGCCTGCAAAGCCCTGAACTCTCGTTTCCAGGGACTAATCTGAAAGGCCTCGCCGCTGACCTTCGACTGCATGGCCGCGCCTCCGCGGAAGCCGCCACCATCCGGCTCGACAAGGATTCGTGGATCACGTTGGCCCGCTTGAGCAGCGGTACCGATCTGCTGGCCAATACGCTGCGACTGGACCTGTCCGGTCTGGGTATCGAGGCGAACTTCGCCGATCGCCAGTTACAGGGGCTTCAGGTGAATGGTCAAGCCGCGGTGACGATTGCCGAACTCAGGCACTCAGCCCTGCGACCACAGGGCTGGCGCTGGAGCGGAAAGCTCGACACCGGTCGCGAACGGATCGTACTCGATGGGCCACTGCAAAACGACGCCGGGCTCACCTTGCCCCTTAAGCTCGATCACAACTGGTCCAGCGGCACGACCCGCCTGAGCGCGAGCCTCCCCGAAGTGTTTCTGCGTGCGGGCAATCCCGTGTCCGCCACCCTCGCCGACTGGCCAAAATTGCTGGAGCTGAGCACCGGACGGCTGCAGGGCCAGGGGCAGCTCGCCCTACCGGCGAACGGCGCTCCCGAGGTGACCGCGACGCTCAGCGCGAAGGGACTCGGCGGCATCTACGACCGCACCGAGCTAAGCGGGCTGGACGCGAACCTGTCAGCCACCCTGCGCAAAAACCAGCTGCGCCTGGAGATAGCGGAACTGACGCTGCGACAGGCCAACCCCGGTTTCACCTTCGGCCCGTTGCTGTTCAACGGCCACTACACGGGTGACATCGACCGTCTCGACCAGGGCCGCCTCAGCTGGGAAACCGCAGAAGTGCGCCTGCTGGGTGGTCGACTCTGGCTAGACCCAGGAGACGCCGATCTGGCGGCCAGCACCCAACGACTGAACGCTCATCTGCGCGGACTGCAGCTCCCGTTGTTGCTCGAGGCCTACCCCACCGAAGGGTTATCGGGTACCGGGGTGATCGACGGCGAGCTGCAGGTGCAACGCAGCGCGGCCGGGATCAGCATCGAGCAGGGATCGCTGAAGGCGCGAGAGCCGGGCGGCGCCTTGCAGTTCCGTTCAGCGAAAATCCAGGCATTGGGTCAGGCCAATCCAGCCATGCGCCTGGTAACCGAAGCGTTGGATGACTTTCACTACGACCTGCTCGCCAGTGATGTGCACTACGCCGCCGACGGCAAGCTCGACCTGGGCCTCAGGCTACAAGGACGCAATCCGGCCTTGGAAGGCGGTCGCCCGATCAACTTCTCGATCAATCTCGAAGAAAACATCCCGGCCTTGCTGACCAGCCTGCAATTGTCTGATCGAGTCAGCGAAACCATTCAACGACGCGTGCAGCAACGCCTTAGATGAGGCACTGTAGCGACGATATCGACCAGGAGAGACCGTTATGCGGTTGCATCATCCCTTCAGCATTCTGGCGCTGGCCCTGCTGACTAGCGCCTGTACCCCGCGCGTGGAACTGGCCGTGCCCAACGAGCCGATCAATATCAACCTCAACGTGAAAATCGAGCACGAGATCTACATCAAGGTCGACAAGCAGCTCGACTCGATCATCAACGAAGACAGTGGTCTGTTCTGAGGACGCTTATGAAAACCTATCTGAAACTCGGAACCCTGCTCATGGCGCTGTGCCTGGCGCTGCCCGCCGCCGCCATGACCCTCAACGAAGCCATGTCGGCCCTCGGCCAGGCCAAGGCCAGCGGCCAGCTCGGCGAGAAGCCCGACGGCTATCTGGGTGTGGTACAGGGCGGCGGTCAGGCCGAAGAGATCGCCAGCCAGATCAACCAGGCCCGGCGTGCCGAGTACCATCGCCTGGCGCAGAAGAACGGCATCAGCGTCAGCGACGTCGAAGCCATCGCCGGCAAGAAAGCCATCGAAAAAACCCCATCGGGGCAAGTGATCCAGCTCAACGGCACCTGGGTGAAGAAGTAGAGCGCTCAGCAGCACGCAGATATCAGCCGAAGGGTGGATGTCGCTTCTTGCATCATCCGCCCTTGGCTCGGTGGACCGCCGAAGCGTGATCCACCTCTGAACGACAGTCAGAACCAGGTCGAAACCGTCAACGAACCGAACTGATCGTGTTCGTCTTGGCCATGGAATTCACGGGTGCGCCAGACGCTGGCAAACGCCAACTGCCAGGTGTTCCAGGTCAGCGCGATGCCGGCCTTGGCATCGCCCACCCATTCGTTCGGGTCCACCGAATGGCTGCTCTTGAAGGTGTTGCCTTCGAGCAACATGTTCTGCGCCATGTATCGGCCTTCGACGTTAGCGAAGATGTTCCAGGCGAACCCGCCACCGCGCGTGAAGAACATGCTGCCGCTCTGCGCTGGCGCCACTGCCGGGATGCTGAAACTACGCGCCAATCCCTGGCCGATGCGCAGCCCCAGCCCGGCAGAGCCGTAGGTATACAAATTGCCCAACGAGAAGCCCGCGCTCGGCCCGTATTCGAATTCCAGTCCGGCAAAGCGTTGCTGCAACCACCAACGGTGCTGGTAGGCCAGATTGACGAAGGGCTCGTTACGCAGCTGGTTGTCCCAGCCCTTGGGCTCGTCGCTGTCGGTGACTTCATGGACCCGGCGCTGGATCTTCTTGCCGCCGGCGGCAGGCCCGACGATTCCCACGTCCAGATGCAAACCGCTGGCACTGCGCCAGCCTTCATACTGATGACCAGAAAAGATCGACATCCCGGCGAACAGCAGCCCGGCATAGGGACGGTCGTCCTCGATCAGTTCAGTCCGCTCGATATCGTTCGGTGTGTAGATCTGATGCCCCAGCCGGTAAGCGACGCTGTCCACCTCGGCGGCACGCCAGCCCGGCAGCACATCGGCAAACTGGCGCGACCAGTGATCGGCATCGGGTTCGAACGAGCGCATCAGTTCGAAGCCGTTGGTGTAGTGCCCATCACTGCCGGTAGCAATCACATCGTTTTCGATTTTCAGGGAATACAGGTCAGCCTGACTGACTACCGGAACACAAGCGACGAGTACGGCGAGGGAAACGCGAGCGTGCAAGCGCGGGATTGCCATGGCCCAGCTCCTTGGTTACATGCAATAGGGAATGTATGCATGTTTTAGAGCACAGCGTGCCGCCAAACGTTCACAGATGCGCCATAGACCAAGTATCAGTAGGCTGGCCCTTGCACAGAGCCTAGCCCACCGAATCGACCGCTGCCGGTCAACTGCCTATCACACCACCATCGTCCTTGGTGATCAGGATCGTGGAAGCGCGCGGGCGCGTCTTGCCGTCACTGGCCGGGAAACTCAGCTCGGGGTGCTGCACGTTGATCCACATGGCGCGGTAGTCCGGGCTCCAGGTGATGCCGGTGATCTCGCACCCGCGCGGGCCAACGAGAAACCGCCGCACCTCGCGCGTCCTCGGGTCGGCGCAGAGCAACTGGTTGGTACCCATGGCCTGCATCGCGGCTTCTTCATCACCGTAGTCGGTTTCGATCCACAACCGGCCGGCATCGTCGAACGCCAGCCCATCCGGCGAGGAAAAGATATCCCCATTTATGGTCCCTGTGAGGTTGGCCGGCACTGGCTGGCCATCTGAGCTCCTGGCTCCAGGTTGTTCGCCGGCCAGCAGAAAGACTTCCCAGGTGAACGTGGTCGCGGTGGGGTTGGCGCCCTCCTCGCTCCAGCGCAGAATCTGACCATGCAGGTTGTGCGGTCGTGGATTGGCCCTGTCGGTGGGCTGCGTCACGCCGCGCCCGTCATTGTTGGTGAGAGTTACATAGACCTCACGACTGCGAGGATGCACCGCCACCCATTCGGGGCGGTCCATGGGCGTCGCCCCCGCCTGGTCGCCAGCGGCGCGCGCGTTGAGCAGCACCTCGGCCTGATCGGCGAAGCCATTCTCCGCCGTGAGCCCGTTCTGACCGTGAACCAGCGCCAGCCAGTCACCGCTGCCGTCAGCATTGAACCTCGCCACGTAAAGCGTGCCGCTGTCGAGCAGCCTGCGGTTGGCCTGATCGGCGCCGGGTACGTAACGCCCGGCGGGGACGAATTTGTAGACGTACTCGCCCTTGGTGTCGTCGCCTGAATAGAAGGCCATACGCCCGTCCTCGCCCAGGGAAAGCACCGAGCACTCGCGGCAATAACGGCCGAACGCGGTGCGCTTGACCGGCTTGCTCTGCGGATCGAACGGATCGACCTCGACCACCCAACCAAAGCGGTTCGGCTCATTCACATGGCCACCGTGGGGTTGCGACGGGTCCGGTGTGGCATTGAAACGCAGGTCGGCGGTTTCCCAGCCGTAGAGTTTGCTCAGGCCCTTGCCCTCGATGCCATAGCGCTTGTGTGATACGCGCCTGGCCATGTCCTCGGCGTCATGGTTGACGAAGTAGTTGTGCCAGTTCTCCTCGCACACCAGATAGGTGCCCCAAGGCGTGAAGCCGCTGGAACAGTTATTCAGTGTGCCGATGATTTCGCGCCCGCTGGGGTCGGAAGCGGTTTTCAGCGCGTCGTTGCCGGCCAGGGGGCCGCTTACGGCCATGGGCGTCATTGCCGAGATGCGGCGGTTGTAGCGCGATGGCATGACCCGCTGCCATTGACCCTGCGTGTCTTTTTTCACTTCGATAACGCTGACGCCGTGGGCCGCCTGCTCCTTGCGCACCTCATCCAGCGGGCGCTTGCCGTCGACGAATGTCATGCCGTTGGGGTGCAGCGGCGGGTTGACGTATTCGTGGTTCATTACCAACAGGCCGTGGCTGTCGGGGTTCTCCGGGAACGGAAAGAAATGCATGCCGTCATGGTTGTCGCCGGCCTGCTTGAGCTGAGCCTGCCAATCGTCGTTGGCGTCCGGGTTCCACTCCGGGGCGTCGGCCATGACGGCATCACCCCAGGAAAAGAACGTCCGAGCACTGTAGCCCGGCGCTACCTGCACGCTGTCGAAGGCCGGGTCGAGCTGCGTCGGGATGCCCTTGAAACCGATCAGCGACTCAGATTGCACGGCGCTGCGACAGGCGCCCAGGCTGCCGCCGAGAAAGCCCAACGCGGCAAGGCCCATCCCGCCCTTGAGCAGGTTACGCCGGCTACGATCGACAAGCTGATCCAACGAGACGTTGGCGCTCGGGTTGATCGTCTGGTCGTCCAGGGCAGAAAGATTGGCGTGGAAACTCTGGAAATCCTGGTTCATTGATGGCTCATTCTGCAAAGTGGGTCCAGCCACATCACTGGATGCGGTAGTGAAAGGTGTTCTTGACCTCGGGAACGGTCACGGCGCGACCGTCGACGATCCGAGGTTGGTAGCGAAAGCTTTTGGCAGCCGTAATCGACGCCCGGATAAACAGTGGGTGACAGTCGTCCAGCGCTTTTGGGTTCTCGATCCGTCCCTGCGGGTTGACCGAGTAACTGACGGTGCAGGTGCCTTCGATGCCTTTGTCCAACGCTCGCGATGGGTAGTCAGGTGCGTCTTTGGCAATGGGCAAATACTGGCGGCTCGCCGCTGCAGCGGCCTCCTGTCGCGCCCGCTCGGCTGCGGCCGACGCTTCGGCACGTGCCGCCTGTTGGCGCTGTTGTTCCTCTCGGGCCAGTTGCTCGCGACGCTCGGCTTCGCGCTGCTGCCGCTCGACCTCGATCCGTTCCTGCCGTTCGCGCGCCAGCTGCTCTTTGCGCTGCTGCTCTTTAACGCGTTGCTGCTCTGTGATGCGCGCCTCTTCCGCCAGCCGTTCCCGTTCGGCGCGCTTGTACGCCAGCTCGGCCTGTTCCAGGCGCTGCTGTTCGATCTGCGGGTCGACCTGCGGTTCTTCGATGGATTTTTCCACCAGCGGTTCCGGGGCTGGTGTCGGTTCGGGCTCGACCACGGCTTCAGTAACCGGCGTGGGGGTTGGCAAGCTGATCAGCTGGGTCTTGAGCACCTGCGTCTGACTCGGCGCGTTCAGCTCCGGCGTCCAGCCGTGCAGCAACAGACCGAACACCGCTGCGTGTAGCGCGACGGTCGCCACGGCGGCGCCGACATGGCTGCGCCATTGCGGCCGGGCTAGCGGAAAGCTGGGCAGGGGCATGCTCAAACTGCTCATGGCGCCAGCTGCCCGGACGGCGCCTCGGTAATCAGACCGAGATTCATCACCCCGCCGCGCTGCAGCTCGGCGATTCCGGCCACTACGCGGCCATAGTCAGCAGCATCATCGGCACGCACGTAGACCTGGGTGTCGCCGCGCTCGGCGATGATTGCTGCGACTTTCTCGCGCATATCCTCAAGGTCGATAGCGCTGTCGGTCTGATCTTCAGCATTCAGTTCGGTGCCAAGGTGCCAGTAGAAGCCTCCGTCGGCCTTAACCGAGAGGGTCAGGATCTGCCGCTCGTTCTCGGTGGGCATCGCCTCGGCCGCCACCTTGGGCAGCTCGATCTTCACGCCCTGCACCAACATCGGCGCGGTCACCATGAAGATCACCAGCAGCACCAGCATCACGTCGATGTAAGGCACCACATTCATTTCGGCTTTGGGGCCGTGTTTACGCTGCGGTTTGACCAGCATGGCGAAGCTCCTTCAGGCGGCAGCGGCGACGCTGGGCGAACCGGCATGCAAGCGACGATGCAGGCGTGCCTGTAGCTCATTGGCAAAGCTGTAATAGCGGGCGCTCAAGGTCTGGCCGCGGGCAGAGAAACGGTTGTAGGCCATCACCGCCGGAATTGCCGCGAACAGGCCGATGGCCGTGGCGATCAGCGCTTCGGCAATGCCCGGAGCAACCGTGGAGAGCGTCGCCTGCTGCACCATGGACAGGCCCAGGAAGGAGTTCATGATCCCCCACACAGTGCCGAACAGGCCGATATAAGGGCTGACCGAGCCGACCGTGGCGAGGAACTGCAAGCCACCTTCCAAACGCTCTTCTTGCTCGGAAATCGCGACATACAGGCTGCGCTCGACCCCCTCGATCACCGCATCCGGCGCAATGCCCGGCTGGCGTTGCAGCTGGCTGAATTCCTGATAGCCGGCGAGAAAGATGTGCTGCAGGGCCGCCTCCCGGGGCAGCGGCTGATCATTGCCCTCGCGATACAACTGCGTCAGTTCCGCGCCGCTACGAAAGCGCTGCAGAAAGGTTTTCAAAAGGCGTTCGCTGCGGCGCAAGGCCGCGCCTCGCTGGATGATGAGGTACCAACTGGCAATCGAGGCCAGCACCAGAATCACCATCACCAGTTGCACCACCAGGCTGGCCTCGCTGACCAGACCCCAGACCGACATGTGTTCACTTTGCATCTATATTTCCTCCGGCCGCCCCGGGGGACGGCACTCGTTTATTACTTTCAGGCAACGTTGCGGGCGTCGCCTGATGCATTCATGCGACCGAGGTCAGTCCAGCCCTAGCGCGTCGGCAACCGCTGCCCATGGCAGGTATTTGTAGTTCTGTGCACCTTCGGGCATGCGCTTGCGACCGTCCTGCACCACCAGCATGCCGCGGCTCCAGATACCGCCAAGGTTGGCGGAGGTGACTTCCAGCCCATCGGTTTCCGACGCGCCATCGATACCGCGCTCGGCATTCAAACCGACGCGGAACGCGCCACGAACGGCGTAAGGCGCGGCGGCATCCAGTACCAGATAGCTGTCGTTACCCTGGCTCGAGATCACCAGGTAATCGGCCTTCGCACCCTGGTAGAGCGCCAGCCCCTCTACGTCGTCATGCAGCGGGCCGCCGACTCCGATGACCTTTTCCAGCTTCGCCGGGGCATCGCCACGGGCATCCAGTGTCCAGACTGCCTCGTCCTCCTCACCGACGAAGAGCCGCTGGGTGCGGTCATCGGCCACGCATCCCTCGGGTTGACTGGCAACCTTGAACTGCCGCACCAGCTCCCCGCGCGGCGAGCCGCTGGAACCATCCAGGCGGTACTGCAGAAAGGTGCCGTCCTTGTCGTTGGCGATCGCGTGGATGGCGCTCTGGCGGTCCTTGAACATGCACAGGCCGTAGATATCGGTGATCGGCGTGGCGATCTGGCCGATGTCGCTCACCTGCCCGCTCATGGGATCGATGGCGAACAGGTGCAGGCTGTTTTGATCGCGGTTGCTGGCTACTGCGAGGTCAACCTGCTTGCCGCCAAGAACAAAGCCAGTGCGCACGTCCACGTTGTTCAACCGCCCGACGGGCAGGTACTGGAGCTGCTTGCCGTTCAGGTCGTACACGCCGAGCCCGCCCTTCTTGTCGGTACCCAGCACACGGCTTCTGGTCCGGTCCTTGGCGTTGACCCAGATCGCCGGGTCATCGGCTGCATCCCCCAGGTGCGGCACCGGGTCGGTCTGGACCTGAGCCGGCAACATCGGAATGACAGGCGTCGCGGTAGGCACTGGAGGCTGCCAATCCAACATAGCCACATGGGCGCCACGCTCATCGCTCAGCAGCAGCTCGATGCCACGCTTGGTCAATCGGGCGCTGATCTGCTCGGGCTCGTCGAAGCCTTCGAGCGGCAGTACCGAATGGCTGCGCCAGCTGTCGGCGTCTCGCCCATAGAGGTGCAGCGCGCTGGCTTCGGGATCCAGCGCAAGCAATCCGCCCGGCACCAGTGCCATGCCGGCAGCGGCCTCAGCGATCCCACCGAACGGCTGAACCATATCCACGGGTTGGCGTACGAGCGGTGCTTCAGCATCCGCCGCGTAACGCCAGAGTCCCACGCCTTCTTCGTTGACGATCAGCTCGCCGGTTTGATCATCCACCTGGCAGTAGCCGCTTTCCGGCGGCAGGCTCAGGCCGCGTACGCGCTGCGGCGTCGAGAGTGGGCGCATGTCGGCGGCGACCAGCCATTGCTCGCCGATACCTTCTTCACCGACCAGAAAGAGGAAGCTGTTACGCGCCGCGTCGCGGAACAAGCACAGCCCCTCGATGGCGAAGTCCGTTCGCGGAATGTACAGCGGCAGGCTCCAGCGATGCTGACGGTCAAGCCCTAGCAACACGGCCTGTTGCCGCTTGCGATCGAGGGTTGCGATCAACATGCCCTGCGCACCGACACGATGATCCAGGCCTTCGAAGCGGCCTTTGAAATCGCTGATTACCGCGCCCTTGGCGTCGAGTATCTGCAGGCCGCGCGAGTCCGGCCGAACCACCAGTCGAGAAGCGTCCTGCCAGGCGCCTGTTTCTGAAATCAGCTGCGCGCTCTGCGCTTCCAGCGGAGTTGAAGCCGCGATGCTCAGGCTCGGCGCCGTCTGCTTGCCAGACTCGACGCCCGCTCCGGACTGACAGGCCGCGAGCGCAATGCAGAGGCTCAGCAACATGGGTTTATGCAAAGTCATGTACATGGTTTTTCCAATCAGCAGCCGCTGGCCGCCACCGTTCTGAAAGGGGAACAGAGCGGAGACGGGGCGGCGAATAAGTCGAAAAGGGTCAGAAGTGCGTCAGGGTCAGGCCGAGCTTGTAGGTCGGACCGTATTCCTCGTACTGGGCGTTGAAGTTGCTGCGCCCGGTGTAGACGAAGTAGGACTCGTCCGTGAGGTTCAACGCCTCGAGCGTCACCTGCAGGTTCGGCGTGATGAAATAGCCGGCCTTGAAGTCCAGGAACAGCTGATCGTCGGCGTAGAGGTCGTGGGCTTCGTCGTCGATGCCGGCCACTTCGGCCAGGTACTCGGATTTGTAGTTGGCGGCCAGACGCATGTTGAACACGTCGTTTTCCCAGCCGACCATCAAATTGCCGACGGTATCGGAGTGGTTCGGCAGGTCGATGCTGCGACGACTGCCCTGCCCTTCGATGTCCGCGTCGGATTTGCTGAAGGTGGCGTTGGCGCCCAGCAGCACGCCATTCCAGGGTGCCGGTAGCCAATCGAGCTTCTGCGAATAAGCCAACTCGACACCGTAGAGCTTGGCGCTGCTGCCGTTCTCGAAGCTCAGCGCTTCGTCGAATCCGGTCCATTGGCCCGTGCCGGCCAGATCGGTGTTGTAGATGAAGTTGTCGATGTCCTTGTAGAAGAGGTAAGCCGACACGGCGCCCGCGCGGCCCATGTAGTGCTCGATGCCCAGGTCGTAGTTCATCGATTCCAGCGGCTTGAGGTCCGGGTTGCCGAACTCCGCATCTTCGCCATCGATGACGAAGCCAGGCGCCAGCTGCTCGAACGTCGGACGCACCACGGTATTGGTCCAGGCCGCCCGGACAAAGGTATCGGGCGTCAGCTCATAGCGCGCATGCAAACCCGGCAGCCAGTGGTCGTAACGGTTGTCGCTGGATACGGCTTCGAACTCACCGTCGCGCAGGCCGGTGCCCTTGGCGCTGAACTCGGTGCCCTCATAGCGCAGCCCGGCGATGATGCGCCACTTTTCCAGGTCCACGGTGTTCATGAAATACGCAGCGTTGATGTCTTCGCTCATGTCGAAGTCGCCGATGCGCGACTCCTCGTCATCGTAGAACTCGCTCGCGTCCAGCCCGCCGATCAAGCCTTCCAGCCCGCCGGCACTGATTCCCGGGCCGAAGCGGCCTAGGGCATAGTCGACCTTACCGCTCTGAAAGTCGGCCAGGGTCAGGTCGTCGAAATCGTCGTAGGCCCAGATCTCGGCGTCATTGGTCTTGTCGCGTCGGCTGAGCTTGCCACCGAACTTGAGCTGGGAGGCGTAGCCCTGGATGTCGTAATCGCGGGCCAGATCCAGGCGGACGTTCTTCTCTTTGTCGCGGGCGTCGGTCTTCTCCCACTCCACTTCGTCGAGTTCGAAGCTGGCTGGATCATAGAAGGACGGATCGACGGTCAGCCGTGGCTTGCCCGTGCTCGAGAAACCGACGTCGGTGAAGTCACCTTCGAAGGTCGCGCTGGAAATGCCGCCCGGGTTGCGCTCGCGGGCCTCGCTGTAGCCGACCTGACCGCTGAGGGTCCAGAGGCCCATCATGCGTTCGCCTCCGAATACGTAGGACTGAATGGTCTGGGTTTCCTCGCGTGACTTCAGCTCACGCCAACCCTCGGCATCGCCCAGTTCACCGGCCAGTTGCGCATCTTCGAATTCGACGCCGGCTGCGTTGCGAGTCTCGGTGTCCTTGAAGCGGCTGTACAACGTGCGCAGGTAGTAGCTGCTGAGGTCGTCCGGCTGGTAATCGAAGTTCAGGCCAAATCCGGTGCGCTCGCGGGTGATCTCGTAGTCACGCTGCTCGAATTCTCCCAGCCGGGCGCCGTCTTCGAAATCCCAGGCGCCACCGGTTTCCACGTTGTCCGAACCGAAGTCGCGGTCCTGCCAGCTCAGTGCCGCGGCCACGCCGAAGTTATCTACGCCATCGCCCAGGCTGAAGCGGTTGCTGATGGCACCGGAGAATTTCGGGCTGGTCTTGCCGACGTTCTCGTCGTAGCTGGCTTCGGTGCTGAGGCTGTAAAACAGGCCGTCGTGGTCGAAGGCGGACAGGCTTTCCACCTCGATGGTGCCGCCCAGGGAGTTGGCGTCCATGTCTGGTGTGAGGGTCTTGACCACCGAAAGCGACTGCACCAGTTCGGACGGCAGCACATCCAGCGCCACCGCGCGCCGGCCACTTTCCGGTGAGGGCACCAGGGTGCCGTTGATGGTGACGCTGTTGAGGTCCGGCGCGATGCCGCGCACGCTGACGAAGCGGCCTTCACCCTGATCGCGCTCCACAGACAGGCCAGGGATGCGCTGCAAGGCTTCAGCGGCGTTGTCGTCCGGCAGCTGGCCGATGCCATCGGCATGGACCACGCTTTTCACGCTGTCGGAGCTGCGCTGTTCCCTCAATGCCTCGTCGATGCTGACGGCCTGGCCGATCACCTCGACGTGCTCCATGACAAGCGGCTCCTCGGCCCAGGCCGAACCGGCACTCACGGCCAGGGCCAGCAGGCTGATGCGGAATCCTGCATGGCGGATGCCGCTGCGGTATGTGCTCATGAATAATCCCCCGAACGCTGATTACCGGGTCCATCCCGGAACTGCAGCGGACGGTAGGGTTGGGATATGGCGGTTCTGTGACAGAGGGTGGTGCTGGAGCGCCAGCGGGCGCTGATTGGGGTGGTTTTGGGTGGGAATTGAGCTGATATGACCTGTTTTGGTGGGGCGCGGGGGGAGGCATGTGTGGAGGGGCGGTTCGTGCCGCTGCCCGTTACAGCGTGATCTGAAATGCTGGTTTCGCCCTGCTGAGCGAGTCCCTTTTGGCAGTTGCCGGATGGCCGGCCCCGCCCAAAGGAACCAAAAGGTCTTGCCCTGCATCCGGGTCTCGCTTCGCTCGACTGCCCTCATTCCACCCGCGCTCCGGGGGCCGGCGTACAAGGGCCATCCATGGCCCTTTACGCCTCTCGCGGCATCCATGCCGCTCGCTCCCCTCTGCGCGGACTCCATTCGGCCTCCTGAAAGGGGCGTTCGGCGTCGTCAGGTAGATCATTTGTTAAGAAACAAGCAAAGCGTTCTTGTTTCGCTGTGCCCAAACTTTCAGACAACTCGGACTCGATTCCCCTTCAGGAGGCAGAACGTAGGTGCTGCGCAGGGGGACGCGAGGCATGGATGCCGAGCGAGGAGTGATGGGACATGGATGTCCCTTCGCGACGACCCCCGGAGCAGCGCCGGAGGGAGGGAAGTTTTGCGAAGCAAACCGGGGACGCCCAGTCCGGATGCAGGGGTGGCCTTCTTTTTGGTTACTTTTTCTTGGCCACACAAGAAAAAGTGACTCGCCCAGCAGGGCGAAACCAAGCTCTCAACCAACTCGCCAATAAGCCTAACGCTGAACCTAAGCAGCGCCGCCTTTAAACCTATCCCTAAAAAGCCCTGAGCCAATTCAACCCCCACCCCATTCATCCAACCGTCACATTCATCTGTTTCCGTGCCCTCACGCACCGGCGCGTCCTCGCCACGGAGACCCGATGAAATCCCTGCTGAAACTCCACACCTTCACCTTGATCGGCCTCGCCTTCGCGGCCAACGTCGGTCTGCAGATCTACCTCGCCACAGGTGAAATCAAAACCTGGGCCGAGATCAACTGGATGGACGTCGCCGGCGAAGGCGGCTCGGCCGTGCTGGCCCTCGCCTGGCTGATGATGCTGCTGCACAGCCGCCCGGCCGGGCGCGTGACTCGGCTGCTGGCACTGGGCCTGGCCTGTGTCTTCTTCTCCTGGTGGATGGACACCCTGGACGAATTCATCCATTTGCCGGAACTGGCGATTTGGGACAACTGGCTGGAAACCGCACCGATGCCCATCGGTCTGCTACTGCTGACACTGGGCATCTACCACCTGAACCAGGAGCAGCGCGCCATCAGCCAGCAGATGAACAAGCGCGAAAAAGGCTTCCGCGAGCACCGTCTGTTCGACAAGCTAACGCCGCTGGGCGCCGCCGAGTACTTACGCCAGCAAGTGCAACTGGCCCTTTCCCAAGCCCGCTCGGAGCAACAACCGCTGTCCCTGGTGGTTGTGGATCTGGATGATTTCAGCGCGATCAACCAACGCTACGGTCAAACCGAGGGCGACGCCATTTTGCAGGCCATGGCGCAACTGCTGCTGCTCAACCTGCGCCGCCAGGACCTGCTTTGCCGCTTGGCCGGGGATCGTTTCGTCGCGGTGTTGCCGAACACCGGCGAGACCCAGGCCCGTTTGATCGCCAGGGAGTTGCAACAGGCCGTGGCCAGCCTGGCACACAAGACCGCTCAGCATGGCGAACGGGTACACCTGCGCGCCAGCAGCGCGGCGGTGATGGCCTTCGATGAAGATGCCGAGCAGCTTCTCAAGCGCCTCAACCTAGGCCTGGCCAAGGCCAAGCAGCAGCTACCGCGCTGCGCCTGAGGAGCGAACCATGGCCATCGGCTACGAGTGCGACACACGCTTCATCGCGGCCCATCATCAGCCGGCCGTACTGATCGATCTGGCATTATCACGGGGGATCGATAGCCATCAGCTGTTGCGCGGCACGGGTTTGTTCTACGAGGACGTCACCAGCGGCCGTGCGCGCCTCAGCCCCGCTCAGTATCTTGCCCTGATCGCCAACGCTCAGCGCTTGCTGGATGCCGACGACAGCAGTTTCCTGCTTGGCCAACGATTGCTCCCTGGTCATTACGGCGAAACCAGCCATGCGCTGAACCACGCCAGTACGCTGCTCCAGGCACTGGAGCATCTGCAGTACCTGCGCGCGATGCTCAGTCCCCTGCTGACACCGCGGTTGCTGCTCGATGAAAAGCAGGCTCATCTGTATTGGGTGGAAAGCTGGGGAACGGACGAACTGCGCCGATTTCTCGCTGAAGCCAGCCTGACGGCGGTAGTCGCGATGAGCCGTCGACTGTCGGGCGAGCGGCTGCCGTGGCGCTTTCATTTCAGTTATTCGCAACCGCGCCACATCGAACAGTACTGGGTCCATATGGGTGAGGATCTGGCCTTCGACAGCCAGCTGACGATGATGAGCGTGCCGCGCGAATACCTGCACAAACCTTGGCCGAATGCCTCGGCAACTGCCGGTCAGGTTGCCCGAAATGCCAGCCACGCCGAACTGGCGAGCCTCGGCTGGCAAAGCAGCTTCGTCGATCAGTTGTACGAATATCTGCACGCCAATATCCGCACGCCACTGAATCTCGAACGGGTCGCGCTGGCCTTCGAGATGAGCCCGGCCTCTCTCAAGCGCAAGCTGCAAAAGCACGGGACGCACTTTCAGGAACAACTCGACCTGGTGCGTAAACACGTCGCGCTCTATCTCTACCAGATGAAGGGTTATAGCAACGAGGAAGTGGCGAGCTATCTCTGCTTCAACGACACGACCAATTTCCGCCGCTCGTTCAAGCGCTGGACCGGCCTGGTGCCGAGCGGCCTGCGTCAGTTGTTCGAATAGCCCCCACTCGCCCGTTCAAACCCGTTTGTCGGCCGTGACTCTCCGAAGCTCGCCGGTGCCGCTTTCGAATGCGCAGATATTGCTGAGGGTGGTTTCGGCAATGTTGCCCAGTGCCTCGGCGGTGAAAAACGCTTGGTGGCCGGTGATCAGCACGTTGGGAAACGTCGTGAGGCGCATGAAGAGGTCGTCACTGATGACACGCTGGGACAGGTCCTGAAAGAACAGCTGTTCTTCCTCTTCGTACACATCCAGGCCCAACCGACCGATTTTTCCGCTCTTGAGCGCGTCGATGACGGCTTTGGTATCCACTACCCGACCGCGCCCGGTGTTGATCAGTACGACGCCATCTTTCATCCGGGCAATAGCCCGAGCATCGATCAGGTGATGAGTTTCAGGCGTCAGCGGACAATGCAGCGAGACGATATCGGCTTCGACCAGCAGGGTGTCCAATGGCACGTAGTGCACGAATGCCTTGGCCTGGGCATCGGGAAAGGGATCGCTGGCCAGTACCTTGCAGCCGAAACCATGCATGATCTCGGCAAAAACCAGCCCGATCTTGCCGGTGCCGACCACACCCACGGTCTTGCCATAGAGATCGAAACCCAGCAGCCCATCGAGTGCGAAGTTGCCCTCACGCACGCGGTTGTAGGCGCGATGGGTCATCCGATTGAGGCTCAGCAGCAACGCGACCGCATGCTCCGCCACGGCATGCGGCGAATAAGCCGGTACACGCGCCACGGTCATCCCGAGCCGCTCCGCCTCGACCAGATCGACATTGTTGAACCCGGCCGAGCGCAGGGCGATCAACTCGGTCCCGCTGGCCCGCAGCACCTGCAACACTTCGCGATCGAGCCGGTCATTGACGAAGGCACAGATTCCACGGAAACCCGCCGCCAGCGGTGCTGTTTCCACCGTCAGTTGCGGGTCGAAGTAGACCAGCTCATGTCCGTGCGCCTGATTGGCCTGATCGAGAAACCGGCGGTCGTAGGGTTTGGTGCTGAATACCGCGATACGCATGGGTTTGCCTCCTGAGAGCGGATCACCGGGGCGCGGGCTCGCCGCGAAATGCCCCCTTGGGATCAGATCAGGCCAGCCCGTCGAACCGCGCGTAGGGGTTGCTACAAGGCAACCGGTACCCCAGGAAAGACACCGTCGGACGGGACTCGTGCTGATGGCGCAGATAATCGGTCGAGACCATGAAGTCGGTCAGCAAACGGCGTTCAAAGTTATCCACCCGAAGATCGGTATAAGCACTGCCGGCACCGGTTTCCTGACGAATCTTGTACAGCCCCATCAGCGCCGCAAGCTTCTGCGACCCATAGTGTCCGGCCAATGCATCGACGAATTTTCGCTGATCCTCCGCGGCCATCTGGAAATCACCGACGAGCTGGCGCAGCAGTTCAGGAATGAATACCTGACGGTCTTCGTATACCCAGGCGGCCGAACCGACCGCCGCCAGGCCAAGCGTGGCGGCGGATGAAAGCAACAACGTACGACGCTTCATGGGCATCCTTAGCTATACAGCAGATCGGCGGCGCGAATGGACAGGGCCGCAGCCGTCAGGCTGGGATTGGCCGGCGAACAGCTCGGGTAGGTTGCCGTCCCCACCACCACCAGATTCCTCATGCGGTGATGCAGCATCTGACCATCCACCACTGCCCCGTCATCGACCTGCCCCATGCGCAGCGTGCCCTGCACGTGCGACTCGGTCAGGCGCCATTCACGGAAATTGATCGATTCGACCGGCAGCGGTGCGAGCAGTTTTTCCAGGCTGTCCAGACCGTACTGAACACCCTTCATGCCGTACTCGGACTCGCCTTGATAGTCGATGATCGGCTGCCCGCTTTGCGGATCGATCACAACCCGGTTCTTCACGTTGGGCAAATCCTCGCTGACCAGCATCAAGGGTAATGTCTCGTTCCAGCGTCCACGTTCGGGGCGCAGGCCGTAGGGCCAGCGGTTCTCGAAATAAACCAGGCACGCCGAGTGCTCCTTGCGGAAGTCACCGTCGTAAAGCGAATAGTTCAGGCCAGTGGTGATGGTGCTGCCGTCGAAATTGCCCAGGCCGTTGAGATAGACCTCGACGTTAGCCCCCACCTGTTCATGCAGGCCCATACCGGTTTCGCCGAAATCGATATCCGAGCGCAGCAAAATAGCCGGGCTCTGGATGGCATTGGCGCCGAGCACGAACAGATCACCGAACACTTTGAACTCACCGTCCTCGGCCCGCAGCGTCACGCCTTTGATGGTGCTGCCTTCGTATTCGAGCGTGCGGACCTCGGTCTTCAGACAGACGTCCACTTTCGGATGGCTGTACAGCTCGGCCAGGCCATTCTGCGCAGTGAACTTGGCGTTCATCGGGCAGAGATTGCAGGTGGCATTGGCGCAGCAGACGCCGCGGGTGCCGGTCGCGACCCGAGCGCGCCCGGTCGGCATGATGAAGTGATGATCGGGCATCGCCTCCTTCATCAGTATGTCGATCGAGGAGCCCTTGTGCGGTGGCTGCGGAAATGGCTGGCTGCGTGGCAGCACCTTGCCCATGTCCGGGTCACCGGCAATCGACATGATCTGCTCGGCCTGACAGTAGTACGGCTCGAGGTCGTCGTAGCTCAGCGGCCAATCGTTGCCAACGTCGTAGCGACTTCGGATGGCGAAATCGCTGGGGTGCAATCGCGGCGTCTGCGAGTACCAGCAATTCATGCCACCGCCGAGTGCAATAGTGGTGTTCCAGGGCTTCTCGCCACGGTTGTCGTAGGTGGATTCCGGTGTGATCGCCGAACTGCTCTGGGTCTGGATCTGCCAATCCCAGGGATGAAAATCGCCCCACTCGATGATCAAGGCGCGTCCGGTAAGGTGCTTCAACGCTTCGGTCAGAAAGAAACTGGACCCGAAACCCGACCCGATTACCACCAACTCATAATGTGATTTGTCGACATCCCTTGCGCTTATGCGGTTGATTTCCACGCGAACTACCCTTCCATATCGCAAGCTTGTCCGCGGACGAGCTGCCGTAATCAATTGCGCAACCACGCTACACGCTGCACATCGCAAGCATCCGTTACCGTTACGGGGCTCGCCCGCCGGCAGCATTGCCAGCTAAACGAGACCGCCATCAGCCGCTCAAGTTCCGAACCCTTTCGTAGTGAAGCGTCGAGCCAGACGCATCCACCCCGATCAACAGCCGTTCTTACCCAAGCGATTCCCTTAGCCACTGGCGCACCCTGCGGCGATCACGACGCGACAGCAGTTGATGGGTAAACGGGCTTTCCGGCACCAGGATGCATTCCGGCTCACCGTCGCCCAGACGAAACCGCCGTAGAACACCGATCGGATGACGTTCAGGGCCGTAGTACGCCACCGCACGGATCTCCAGCGTATGGAACGTCCAGTCGCCGGCCGGTTTGTGACCTTGTAGTTCAATGCCGTGCCGCTCGGCGACGCGACGCAACATGCCCTGAAACGTGCCGATGTGGATGAAGTCACCGCTGCGCAACGGCCCCTGATGGGTAGTCTGGTGGATCGGCAGATCAGGCGAGGCGCCGTCTTCGTCATCGATGCTCTGCCGGATATCGGTCACATCGAGCTCCAGCGGGCCCTTGGACGTCTCGATGCAAACCACTAGTTGGTTAATGAACATGGGCTCGGCGCTCATGTTGGAAATCAGGCAGAGCGAACTCAACCCCCTGCCGGCACCACGATTGATGATTAGGCTCGGCTTGCGCTGCCGACGGAAGTTGAGCAGTAACAGCTGCGCGTAGAACACCCACACCAGCAGCGTACTGGCGGAAATGATCAGCGAGATCAGTTGATGGTTATTTTTTAGCCACTCGATCATCGGAGGTCTCGGTGCGGTGTGAACTGCTCAGACAGCACGATCACCACGCAGTGCCGGCGCACTCGAAAGGCGCCGGCAGGCAAACGTTAGGCGTAAGCAATCACAGGGGCGCCGGGGCCGAACCGTTCCGCAGAACGCGACCGATCGCGTTAGCGGAATTCTTCGGCCGCGCGCAACGGGTTATTCAGCAGACCATCATGGCTTGATGACCATACCCACGCCTCGGCCGCGCGGATCTGATGCGGTCTGCAGTGTCTTGCCCTCCACACGTATGGCCTGGATGTCGCCCATCGACCAACCCTGATCCTCGAGGACATACCCCATCGCCTTCAGCTCATCCGCGACTTCGCCGGTGAGTGGCGCGTAGGCATCGTAGTAAATGGTGTCCTTGGGCAGCAGTTGGTGATGAACGCGTTGCGCCGAAACAGCCTTTTCCAGCGGCAGGTTGAAGTCGTACACGTTGTTCAGCACCTGAAAAATGGAGGTGAAAATCCGTGAGCCACCGGGTGTGCCGAGCACCAGGCTGACCTGCCCATCCTGGACGACGATGCTCGGGCTCATCGAAGACAGCATGCGCTTGCCCGGCTCGATGGCGTTGGCATCGCTGCCCACCACGCCGAATGCATTGGCAACGCCCGGCTTGGCACTGAAATCGTCCATCTCGTCGTTGAGCAGGAAGCCCGCGCCCTGGACTACTACCCCACTGCCGAAATCCCAGTTAAGCGTATAGGTATTACTCACCGCATTGCCGTCGGCGTCGACGATGGAAAAGTGTGTGGTTTGTCGGGGTTCCAGCCCTGGACGCACCTGTTCGGTGGCCGAGATCGCCGTTGGATTGACCTCGGCGGCGCGTCGCACCAGATAATCCGTGGCAATCAGTTGCGCGACCGGCACATCGGAGAAATCCGGATCGCCGAGATAGTCGGCACGGTCAGCGAATACGCGTTTCTCGATTTCAGCGAGCAGATGAATGTAGCGCGCCGAATTCAACGTGACGTCCTTGAAATCGGCGGAACGCTGCTCTTTGATACCGATCAACTGAGCCAGGGCAATGCCACCTGAGCTGGGCAAAGGAGCGGTGTAAAGGCTCTTGCCGCGCCAGTCGATACGCATCGGCTCGCGCCATAGGGTGCGGTAGTCGGCCAAATCTTCCTTGGTGATCAGGCCGCCGTCACGTTGCATCTGTGCGACTAGCAGATCGGCCGTCTTGCCCTTGTAGAAATCGTCAGCGCCTTGATCGGCGATGCGCTCGAGCGTTTCGGCCAACTCCGGCTGGCGGAAGTTGGTCCCTGGGCTCATGGCGCCGAAATACGCTTCGAAGTTGGTCGTACCGTTGAATAGCCCGACGGCATCCTCGCGGTATTGGAATTGCTGATCAGCCACTTTGAAGCCTTCGCGCGCGTAGCCTACGGCGGGCGTGATCAGCTCGCTCCAGGGCAGTGTGCCAAAGCGCCGGTGCGCCTCCCACAGCCCCAACACCGTTCCCGGAACGCCGACCGCCTTGGCGCCGACCAGGCTGATGTTTTCGATGACTTCACCCTTGTCATCAAGATACATGCGCTTGCTGGCCGCTTTGGGTGCGACTTCGCGATAATCGAGAAAGTAGGGCTTGCCATCCATGTAGAGAGTCATGAACCCGCCGCCGCCGATATTGCCGGCCTCCGGGTAGGTGACGGCCAGTGTGAAAGCGGTCGCCACGGCCGCATCCACCGCGTTGCCACCGGCACTGAGCACCCCTGCTGCGACCTTCGCGCTGTAGGCGTCCGGCGCCGCAACTGCCGCGCCTTCGAGTTTGGCGCCAAGGGCGGCATGGCTACTGGCGAAAAGCGAAACGGTCAAAGCGACACAGAGTAGTGGACGCATGTGGCTCTATCCTTCTTGTTGGTTTCTGGCCGGGCGACGGGAGACGGACGCACGGTGAACAATCAACAAGATAGACGAGTATTGACGCGAACCAGGCCCGGCCATATCCGTCGACCGATGGCGAGAACGCCCCATGAACCATCGCGTTGCATCGTTGCCCGCTCGGCATCGGGCCACAAAGCGCTCGCCCCTAAAACTCAGAGGCGAGCTGGACCATCCCTCTGCCCAAACGCGCCGGTCTCAGTAATCGCAGTTCTCGCGGTACTCGGAAATACTGAGATCGGCTTCATGATTGGGGCCGCAGAGGAACTGATCATAGCGGCGATCGAAATCGATGAAGCGCTTCATCCAGGAGATGCCATACATCCCGAGCAGGTCTTCGTTGGGATAGCCGGAGTTGGCGCAGAAGTGCGAGCCGCCGTAGATCTCCAGAAAGGCCTTCGGGGTGGCATTCGGGATTCTGTTGTAGAACGGCGATGCATGCGCAGCCACCGGCGCCACCACATCGGCACCGCACGCCAGGATCATCGCAGGCGTCTTGATCGTATCAAAACTGTTGAAGCCCGCGTAATAAGGCGCCTGGGGGATGATCGCATTGAGCGACCGCTCGGTCGCAAGCTTGAGCGAACCACCCCCACCCATCGACCATCCGATGGCGCCCAGGCGTGTACTGTCGACCTTGCCAGCGATCGGGCTATAACGGCTGTTGCTCTGTTCGATGAGGTAGTCCAGCGCTCGGCTGAGCTGCGTAGCGCGACTATCGGGTTGATCGTAGATGGTATTGGTATTCATCGTCATGACCACGAAACCATGCGAAGCCAGACGCGGCCCCCACCAGTCAATGCTGCTCTCATAGGACAGATAGCCGGGGATGACTGCGATCGCGCCCATCTTCCCAGTGGCATTGGTGGGGTAATACACCGTGCTGTCCCCGAAGCCTTTCAAATACCCGGATACCGAAAACCTGTCGACGTTGAACGGCCCGGACCTGCTCTTGAGCGAGGCAACCGTCGGATTGGGCCCCCGCGTACAATCCGTACAAGGAGCGGACGGGCCTGGTGCGGACAACGCGTAGGCACTTGCCAGTAGTGAAGTGATCAGCAGCGCACTTCTCACCATTGATATCTTGATCTTCATACAGTTCGCCCTCTTGTTATTGTTCTCGCTAGTTGCTGATGGCACCCCACACATACAGCAAGGTGCCTGAACAAAAAACTTACAAGGGCGATAAGCCGCCAACAATCTTCGAACACGCTCAATTCATACAAGTGACCGGCCGCTCACGAAAGTGACCCACTCGTTAGGCCACCTCACACAACTTTTAACGACTGAAGCGAAAAGTTCCCTTGAATATGCCCCCGCAGCATGCCCTGCACTGTCCCGCGTCGAACTTCCTGGCACTGGCAAGAGCGCCAAAACCCAAGCGCCAGGCCGTCGAGCTGCGTTGCGGCCACTTCCACGTGCAAACAGGATCCAGTGTTTCTGGCCCAACACTTCGCGCCTTGCGTTTTTTGACAGAGCTGTAGCGGGAACTACACTAGCCGCAGTTTTGCAGTACAAGCTGGTATAAAGCCATCCAGTGATGGCCAAAAGCAACCATCCGGTATAAAAACAACAACGAAGCAACTAGGCCATGACTCATTCTGGCTCCAGCCAACAATCCAGGCCCGCGCTGATCTACGTCTCAAGCAGGCGCTATATCTATCTGGGGCGCACCCAATTGCGCATCAGGGATTTGCATTCGGCTGCCTCATCATTGCTGGTTTGTCTTGAAGGGTCTGTGAGATTCCAAGTCCGAGGAGACGGACGCTGGATCGACGCCAGGAGCGTTCTCATTCCGGCCGGCACCAGAATCAGCATTGAAAACCAGGGAGGCGTGATGTCGGCCTGTTATCTGGACGCGGCGAAGCTGGATTTCCAGGTATTGAAGCGCCGAATGAGGTCGATCACCGCTGGCGTCTACCACAACCTGGCAGAAGAGAGGCAGTTGGCGGCCAGCCTGATTCAGCTGCGCGATGAAGCGCCGGATTTCCAAGAGGCACAGAGGCGCGTGGAGGCCCTTATTCATGGCTGTACAACCAGCGATATCGCAAGTCCCGACCCACGCGTCATCTATGTGATCGAGCGTCTCAGGAATACCGCCTCACTGAACATCTCCGTTCGCGCGCTGGCAAGCGAAGTCGGCCTCTCGGAATCCGGGCTGATACGGCTGTTCAGCGTCCATGTCGGGACGCCGCTGCGCAGGCATCGCTTGTGGTACAGATTGGTCGAATTCGTCACGTTGACATTGTCTGGCGTGCCCACTGCTTCGGCGATAAAGCTGGCGGGCTTCAGCGATGCGTCGCACTTGTCGCGGTGCTATAGCGGCTTCTTCGGGGTCAACCTCTCCTATGCCTTTTCGAAGGCTGTCAATGCGAGGTATATCGTCGAAGAGCCCCTTGCGAGGCTGCGTCATCTATCCACCTGTCTTGTGGAAGACGCCGAACAAGCAGCCCTGAACGCTGGGCACGGCGCTCCGTCAGAAGGTAGCAGCTGGTGAGTTAAGGCTGTGCTCGCAACAAAGCGACCATCCCTCTCGCCTGCGAAAGCCGTTGAGCGTTGCCTCGGCTGCTCCTTCAGCACTCGCGCCCTGCGATGATTCGACCTGCGCTTCAACCTCGGAAATACGGCCCAGGTAGAGACGACGAGCGGTCGAAATTTTTCCATCGATAACTCCTCGTACCTCTGAGGCGACAACGCTTTGCCCACTTAGCGCAACGCCAGGTACAACCGCGTAAATATTGAACCCCTCTTTATCGGAGGTACTAATCATGACCCGAGGAGTAGGCGGCGAATCTCCCGCTAATGTTTCAACTTATTTGAAGGGAATAGACTATCCCGCTAAGAAACAAGACTTGGTGGAACACGCCAAGAATAACGGCGCGGAGCCCGAGGTGATCGATGTAATCAACCGTATGCCTGAACAGGAATACGGCAATATGGCCGATGTCATGAAGGGCTACGGCGACACTCGCTAGCATGCGTTCTGCAGCGCCCCGAGCCGGCGCTGCTTATGCTGCCGGCTCGGCATTTTGTTAGTTCTTTCTCGATTCGTTTATTCGAACTACTGCGTCGCTGATGCACCTCTTATAGCGGCCATGAGATAAACCGAGGCATGAACCGCTTCCCCCTACACCGGTGCGGTGAAACGCAACGCGGACATGACGAGCGCAAAGGCTGGAGAGGGTTGTTTCCGACTGGGATAATACAAGTAGTAGCCCTCGAAGGGTTCGCACCACTCTTCCAGCACCCGGACCAGTCGTCCTTGTTCGATATGCGGCGTAAATTCGTCTTCCGGCAGAAATGCAATGCCCAGCCCTTCGAGCGCGGCAAGAACGATATGCGGCGTGCTGTTGAGCACGATCTGTCCCTCGACGCGGACATTCAGCTGTTGGCCCGCGCGCTCGAACTCCCATACGTAAAGGCCTCCATGCGTAGGAAAGCGCATGTTGATGCAGCGGTGCGCCGTGAGTTCATGTGGCGTTTTGGGCGCGGGCCTCTTGGCGAAATAGCTCGGCGCGGCCACCGCCGCCATCCGCAGCTTCGGACCGATCGGTAGCGCAATCATGTCCTTGTCGATGGTGTCGCCCAAACGCACCCCCGCATCGAACCGATCCGCCACGATGTCTCGAAACCCGTAGTTAACGTCGAACTCCACGTTAACGTCAGGCAGATCCAGCAGCACGGGCGCCAACTTCGGCAACAGGAGCGTTCGCAGTACGTGGTCACCACAGGTGATTCGCACCGTGCCAGCAGGCTTGTCGCGCATCTCGGTCAGCTCATCCAGCTCCGCCTCGATCTCGTCGAAGCGATGACCGATTGCTAGCAGAAGGCGTTCACCTGCCGGCGTGGGCGAAACGCTGCGCGTCGTTCGGGTCAGCAGCCGGATCTGCAGCCGCTTCTCCAGCCCGCTCACCGCCTGGCTTAGCGCCGACTGGGTGACGCCGAGTTGCGCAGCGGCGCGCGTAAAGCTGCCCTCACGGGCAACTGTGACGAAAGACAGAAGGTCGTTGAGGTTACGTCTGGCCATGGTGGCAGTCTCGCATGGACCATTGATTAGTGCTTCTTATAAGGCCTTTAAGCATTGATTAGCTAATCAAAGCAGACGTGTGTGACGACAATGCCGGCATGAAGAGATCGACTGGCCCGCGTGGCCCTGGAGAGTCTGTCGCCGTCAGTCGCGGGGCCGAGCACTGACGCTGCCATTACAGACCTACCTGGAGGAACCGCAATCGCATGACTGCCGCAATGAGTGACGCCCTTGTTGACGAGGCTGGCATTGGCATTACGCCCAACAGCGCGCATCCAGCAACCTGCTGGAGCGGCGTCTTCGCGATGTCGATGTGCGTCTTCGCGCTGATCGCGTCCGAATTCATGCCGGTCAGCCTGCTCTCGCCCTTGGCGCAGGATCTACGAATCAGTGAAGGGATGGCGGGTCAAGGCATCGCGATTTCCGGCGCTTTTGCCGTGCTCACCAGCCTGTTCCTCGCCTCGCTGACTTTGGGCATCAATCGCAAGACACTTCTGTTAGGGCTGACTGCCGCCATGGGCCTCTCCGGTGTGATCATCGCCCTGGCCCCAAACTACCTCATCTATATGCTCGGTCGCGCGCTGATCGGCATCGTCGTGGGTGGCTTCTGGTCGCTCTCGGCGGCCACCGCCATGCGCTTGGTGCCTGCACCTCAGGTTCCACGGGCGCTTGCCATCTTCAATGGTGGCAATGCGTTAGCGACGGTCGTCGCGGCGCCACTGGGCAGCTACCTGGGATCAATCATCGGCTGGCGCGGCGCATTCTTTTGCCTGGTGCCGCTGGCCGCAGTCGCAATGATCTGGCAGTGGATCGCCCTGCCGTCCCTGCCGACCAGCAACCAACCAAGCACGTCCACGAATGCCTTCAGGCTATTGCGCAAACCGGTGGTGGCCTTGGGCATGTTGGGTCTCGGCGCCTTCTTCATGGGCCAGTTCACCCTGTTCACTTACCTGCGGCCGTTTCTCGAGACGGTTACACAAGTCGATGTGTCCACGCTCTCGCTCACTCTGCTGGTGATCGGTTTCATGGGGCTCATCGGCACCACATTGATCGGCACGGCGCTCAAGCGAGGCCTCTACCGGACGCTGATCGCCATCCCCCTATTGATGGCCGTGATCGCTCTAGCGCTCGTGGCCCTCGGGAGCAATACAGCGATCGTGGTCGTGCTTCTCGGAGTGTGGGCCCTGATCGCCACCGCCGCACCCGTCGGCTGGTGGAGCTGGGTACCGCGGACCTTTCCGGAAAGCGCAGAAGTGGGTGGCGGCTTGGTGGTCGCGGTCATTCAGTTATCGATCGCCCTGGGCTCGACGTTGGGCGGTGTGCTTTTCGACGCGCATGGCTACCAGAGCACCTTCGTGGCAAGCGCACTGCTCTTGCTGATCGCGGCCTTCACCACCTTCAGGACATCGCGCGCGGCCGGTTATTGAGCAGCCGAGCCAAGCGCTCGTCGATGACTTGGAAATGGGCACCAGCCTGCCGACGTCTTTGCCAGTGGACGGACAAACAGCTGCTTCGATGTGTGCATCACCGTGCTGACGCCTCGACGCCAGCCCACTCACTACCCTACCCAAAAAAGGAACAACCGATGAGCAAAATTCTCCCGACGCTGGGGCTCTTGGCGAGCATCGCTTCATTTGGCGCCATGGGGCAAGACCTCTCCAATAGCGCGAACAATTTCTATAAGAGCGAGACCCTGCGCTTGGAAAAGGTAACCTTCGACAACCAGTACAAGATGAAAATCGTGGGTAACCTGTACATGCCCAAGCAATCGGCGGGCAACACGCGACATGCCGCCATTATCGTGGGACATCCGATGGGTGCCGTGAAAGAGCAGAGCTCGAACCTCTATGCGCAGAAGCTGGCCGAACAGGGCTTCGTTACGCTGGCCATTGACCAATCGTTCTGGGGCGAAAGCGAGGGACAGCCTCGCAATGCTGTCGCACCGGACATTTATGCGGAAGCCTTCAGCGCAGCGATGGATTACCTGCGCACCCAGCCGTTCGTGGACAAGGAACGGATCGGCGTGCTCGGCATCTGTGGCAGCGGCAGCTTCGTCATCAGTGCCGCCAAGATCGACCCGCGCATGAAGGCCATCGCGACGGTCAGCATGTACGACATGGGCGCGGCCAACCGCGACGCACTGAACCAGTCGCAGACGCTCGAGCAGCGCAAGCAGATCATCACCGAGGCCGCCGAACAACGCGATGCCGAATTCAGCGGCGGTGACACCCGCTACACCGGCGGGACGGTCCATGAGTTGGACGACAACACCCACCCGATCCAGCGTGAGTTCTTCGACTTCTATCGCACGCCGAGAGGCGAATTCACGCCTGCCGGCTCGTCGCCGCAGCTGACCACGCACCCAACGCTGACCAGCAACGTCAAGCTCATGAATTTCTACCCGCTCAACGATATCGAGACGATCTCGCCCCGTCCGATGCTGTTCATCAGCGGTGATCAGGCGCACTCGAAGGAATTTAGCGAGCAAGCCTATCGCCTCGCCGGCGAGCCGAAGGAGCTGTATTGGGTTGAGGGCGCCGGCCACGTCGATCTTTACGATCGCGTCGATCTAATCCCCTTCAAAAAACTTACGTCGTTCTTTAGCGACAACCTCAAGTAGAAAACCTCTCCTGAGCAAGCCGAAGCCATACGGAACCTCGGCTGGTCGGAGTGGCCTGCCTGGCGGTCTGCTGTAGTAGTCGTGAAGGACGTTCTTCGCGCTTCTCGCTCGACGTACTAGCCGTGCCGACGCAAATAAAGCGGCGCATGTTCAGCGTGAAGCCATACGCGAGCATTTGTTCGTCACCGCTGAAATGCCGGCGAGGCTTTGCGCACCTTCGCTTTCCTGATGGCCCGAGACGATGAGATGGGTGTAGAAGCCGAACGCACCTTCGATGGCGTGTCGTCATGCCCGCCGTCCCAGGCCAAGTGGGCTTCCTTACGGACGAGAGACATCTCGGATGAGGACCAAAACGCAAAAGCCCCCGAAACTCTAGGCATTTCAGGGGCTTAGGCTATATTTAATGGCGGAGAGATAGGGATTTGAACCCTAGGTACCCGCGAGGGTACAACGGATTTCGAATCCGTCCCGTTCGGCCACTCCGGCATCTCTCCAGCGGCGCGCATCATAGCAGTTCGCGAACGATTGTCGAACCCCGCCGGGATCTTTTTTCTCGTTATTCAGCATCTTGCGCCAGCTTCGCCTAGCTGGCCGAGCGTTCAACCAGGTGCCTGATTCAGGCAGTAAGGCGCGTCAGGGCTTCGCGATACTTGTCAGCGGTTTTTTGCGCGACGTCGGCCGGAACTGGCGGCGCAGGCGGCTCCTTGTTCCAGCCGGTAGACTCCAACCAATCACGAACGAACTGCTTGTCGAAGCTCGGTGGGTTGCTGCCTTCCTGATAGCTATCGGCGGGCCAGAAGCGGCTGGAATCAGGCGTCAACACTTCATCCATGAGCGTCAGACGGCCTTGTTCATCCAGACCGAATTCGAACTTGGTGTCAGCAATGATGATGCCGCGAGTCGCGGCGTATTCGACGGCTGCGGTGTAGAGCGCAATGGAGGTGTCACGTACCTGAGCTGCCAACTCCTTGCCGATGACGGCCTCGCACTGCTCGAAGGAGATGTTCTCGTCGTGGTCGCCCACGGCAGCTTTTGTCGATGGAGTAAAAATCGGCTGCGGTAACTTGGCAGCTTCCTTCAACCCGGCCGGCAGCTGGATGCCGCAAACGGTGCCGTTCTTCTGGTACTCCTTCCAGCCGGAGCCGACGATGTAACCCCGCACGATGGCTTCTACCGCAACAGGTTTCAGGCGCTTGGCAACCACTGCGCGCCCTTCCACCAGAGGCAACTCCTCTGCAGGGACCACATCCTCAACGCTGTCACCGGTGAAGTGGTTGGGGACAAGATGGGCGAGTTTGTCGAACCAGAAATTGGAAATCGCCGTGAGGATTTTGCCCTTTTCAGGGATCGGCTCGGCGAGAATCACGTCGAACGCCGAGAGCCGATCGGTGGCGACCATGAGCATGCGCTTGTCGTCGATTTCGTACAGATCACGAACCTTGCCGGAATAGATTTTCTTCAAGCTGAGAGCATTGGAAATGGCCATGGCGATTCTCGCGGTTACCAACCCTTCGGTACGCTGCGGAATCGGGCAACCGTAACGATAGGTCTGTCATCAAACGAAACAGGCGAAACCGATGGGTTTCGCCTGGATTGGTTGGGGCGGGCTGATTCGTCGAATCAGTCCAGGTTGTCCTTGAGCATAGTCAGCACGCGACGCGAAACATCCGCGGGTGCGACGGTGTCGAGGTCCTTGTCGAGCGTTACCTGGATGTTGCCACCCACATCGGTCACGCGAACCTGGTAACGCTCGGCGCGAGCTTCAATCTCTTCGCGGTCTGGCGCCCCGCCGAACAAGCGGGAGAAGAATCCGGGCTTTTCGTCTGGATTCGCGGCGCCTTCCGATAGGTTGATGTAATAAACGCCCAAGCTCCGATCCAGGTCTTCGACGAGGATGTCGCTGGCGGCTAGCGCTCGCCCGACGCTCGACCAGGCACGATTGAAGTCGGTATCGAGCTGCAGCACCGGAGCGCCGCTGCCTGCTTCGCTGAGCGTCACGCGGCTAGGCGCATCGAATTCGCGCTCGGCAAGTAGCGAGGCAGAACCGCCTTGCGCGGCGCTACTGTTCAAGCCTGCCTGCAACTCATCGAGTAGCACCCGATCGAGCTCGGCATTGGCCGGTGCGTCAGGCCATGCGACGTCGGCACTGCTGCCTGCAGGGCGTTGAACGCTGAGCAGGAAAATTTCGCTGGTATCGCGCTGCACGCCCGGCTCGATGCGAACTCGAACACGCGTCTCACCTTCACCAAGGCCAAGGTTGCGCACCAGGGCTGGAGCCAACTGATCGCGCGTCTGCCAGGCGGTGGTGAACTCGCCGGTCTGAGGCCGCTCTTCAGCGATCTGGAAGCCGTTATCGGTGAAGAATTGCCTGGCCGCCGCCCAGACCTGAGAGGGTGCACGCATTGCGACAAGCCAGCGCGCATCTTCCGATGTCTGCAGGCTGAACTCGCTGGTCTCTTCGGCGATCAGCAGACGTTGAGGACGCGGAACTTCGTACTCGCCTGTTGCGCGGGTATCGGCTACCTGCTGGGGAATCGGCAGCAGCGGCTCGATCGGGCGCAGCGCAGCACCCGCCGGGGCCTGCATCGGTGGCATCTGACGCGCCTGCAGATAATCGCTGCCACGGTCGCGGAAATATCCGTCTTCGCCCCACAACCAGCCACAGCCGCTGGTTCCAGAGATGATCAGGGCTAGGGTCGAGAGGCCGGCCAGTCGCTTCATGCGTGTTCCTTCATTATTAAACCAGTACACCGGATACTGTTCAGGCCAGCACACCGGATTGACGCATTGCGTCGCGAAGCGGCTCCTGGCAACGCTGGCTGAGCCAGGTCAGGGGCAAGCGAATACCGTCCTGCATCAGGCCCATCTCGTGCAACGCCCACTTCACCGGGATCGGATTGGCCTCGAGGAACAAGCTCTGATGCAGCGGCATCAGCAACGCGTTGATGGCGCGAGCCTTTTCCACATCGCCGGCAATGGCGGCGGCGCACAGCTCACTCATCGCACGAGGTGCGACGTTGGCGGTAACGGAAATATTGCCCTTGCCGCCCATCAACATCAGCTCGACTGCCGTGGCGTCGTCGCCGGAATAGACGAGGAAATCCGTGCTGACGCGATCGAGCACCTCCTGGCCGCGCTTGAGGTCACCGGTCGCTTCCTTGATGCCGACGATGTTCGCCACCTTGGACAGGCGCTCGACGGTTTCCGGCAGCATGTCGCAGGCGGTGCGACCAGGCACGTTGTAGAGAATTTGCGGAATCGCCACAGCTTCGGCGATATGTCGGAAGTGCAGATACATGCCTTCCTGGGTCGGCTTGTTGTAATACGGCGTGACCAGCAGACACGCATCGGCACCTGCCGCTTTGGCATTTTCAGTCAGTTCGACGGCTTCGCGAGTGGAGTTGGCACCGGTGCCGGCAATAACCGGAATACGGCCGTTGACCTGATCCACCACGCGGCGGATCACCTCGATGTGCTCAGGAACTTCGAGCGTTGCCGATTCGCCAGTGGTACCGACCGCAACGATTGCATTGGTGCCTTCCTGCAGATGGAAGTCCACCAGCTTGCTCAGGCTATCCCAATCAATAGCGCCTTGCGCGTCCATGGGAGTGACCAGCGCCACCATACTGCCCGCAATCATGCAACCCACTCCTGCCGGAAAAAGAGAGGCGTAATGGTACAAGGCTCCTGAGCGCTTTGCGAGTACGCTAGATGCATCCTGCCGTCGGAGCGATCAGACGCTAACCGGGCCCTTTAGCGATGCTTGCCTGCGCACGCATTCCCTCTGGCGATGCTTTTCGCTACCCTTAGCCGTTTTCGGCTTGGCTGGCCGACCGATTCATCACCGCCAGGAACTTGCATGTCCACCCCCCCAGTACCCCGAGAACAGTTTCTCGTCATCAGCGCCATGGGCCGCAGCCCGATGGCGCTCACCAATGTGCTTTGCCGAGCCAGCAACGAGAATCGCTGTGCCGTGGTCAGTACGCGCTTGACCCGTCATGGTGAGTGCTGCGCGCTGGTTCTGGAAATCACCGGAACCTGGGACGCCCTCGCCCGCATGGAGACCGCGCTGCCTGCCCTGGCCAAGAAGCACGAATTCACCACCAATGTGGTACGCAGCGAAGCATTGGAAGTTCGCCCGCAAGCGCTACCCTATGTGGCCTATGTCAGCTCGGTATACCGCCCGGACATCCTCAATGAGCTGTGCCAGTTCTTTATCGACCACCGTGTCGAGCTCGAGAGCCTGACTTGCGACACCTATCAGGCGCCCCAGACCGGCGGCACGATGCTCAACGCGACATTGACCGTCACGCTGCCGGCGGGCACGCAGATCAGCTGGCTGCGTGATCAGTTTCTGGACTTTGCCGACGCGCTGAATCTGGACGCCCTGATAGAGCCCTGGCGCCCGCAGAACCCTTGATAAGGAAACCCGCAAATGCCCGTTGAAGTCGATCAACCCGTTCCTCCCTTCCAGGCTCAGGCCACTGGTGGCATCCAGGTCAGCTCCGAAATGCTGAAGGGCAAGCAGGTCGTGCTCTACTTCTACCCGAAGGACAACACGCCAGGTTGCACCACCGAAGGCCAGGGGTTCCGCGATCTGCACGGCGCCTTCGGCGAAGCCAACACGCAGGTCTTCGGCGTCTCACGGGACAGCCTGAGAACGCATGAGAACTTCAAGGCCAAGCAGGGATTTCCCTTCGAGCTCATCTCCGACAAGGATGAACAGCTCTGCCAACTGTTCGACGTGATCAAGCTTAAGAAGCTCTACGGCAAGGAATACTTGGGCGTAGATCGCAGCACCTTTCTGATCGACCGCGACGGCGTGCTACGTCAGGCATGGCGAGGCGTGAAAGTACCCGGGCATGTCGAAGCCGTTTTGCAGGCTGCTCAGACGCTGCATCTAAAATAAGAGAAAGGCCGGCAAGCCGGCCTTTTTCGTTCTAGCTCACGCTTTCCACGACCGGGACCGTGGGCGGTCTACGCGGCCAGGCGTATAGCACCGCCTTGAACAAGGTCGCCAGGGGTATCGCAAAGAAGACCCCCCAGAAGCCCCAAAGCCCGCCGAACAGCAGAACCGAGCAAATGATGGCCACCGGGTGCAGATTGACAGCTTCGGAGAACAGCAGAGGCACCAGAACGTTGCCGTCCAGCGCCTGGATGATCGCGTAGGCCACCATCAGATAGATGAACTGATCACCCAGCCCCCACTGAAACAATCCGATCAAGGCGATGGGGATGGTCACCACCGTGGCACCGATATAAGGCACCACCACGGACACACCCACCAGCAGCGCCAACAATGCAGCGTAGTTGAGCCCCAGCACTGCGAAGACTGCGTACGACACTGCACCGCATATCAGAATCTCGATCGCCTTGCCCCGAATGTAGTTGGCGATCTGCACGTTCATTTCCTGGGATACCTGCGTGATCAACGCCCGCTCACGTGGCAGGTAGCCACTCAGCCAGTCACCGATCTGCTGGCGATCCTTGAGGAAAAAGAACACCAGAATCGGTACCAGGATCAGATAGATCATCAGGGTCAGCAGCAACGGCAGACTGGACAGCGACGATGTCAGCACTGTCTGACCGTAGCGGCCTACCTCACCCCGCATGAAATCGATGCCACGCAGCACCTGCTCTTCGGTCAGCAGCTGCGGATAACGCTCGGGCAGGAGCAGCAACAGGGACTGCCACTCCACCAGCATCCGGGGCAATTCGTTGAACAGGGTCAGCACCTGCTGCCAGACCAAGGGCACCAGGAACAGCATGCAGACCGTGAGCGCCCCGACGAACATCAGGAACACCAACCAGACAGCCACCAGATGCGGGATACTGACGCGCTCCAGCGCACCGACCAGCCCCTGCATCAGAAACGCCAGCACCAGCCCTGCGAGGACTGGCGCGAGCATGTCGCCCAGCGTCAGCACCACAGCAAAGGCGACCACCAACAATACAGCCAGAACCACGGCCTCCTCGTCCGAGAAATAGCGATGGATCCAGCTGCGTAGTACGTTGAGCATATCTTTCCTTAGAAACTTCAGGCCTTGCGCAGCCAGTAACGATAGAGGCCATCGCCGGCTTCTTCACGCAACAGCGCGTGACCGGACAACTTGGCGAAACTGCGAAAATCCCGCTGCGAGCCCGGATCGGTTGCGGTGACCTTCAATATCTGGCCGCTGGTCAGTCGATTGAGTTCAAGCTTCGCCTTCAGCAGAGGCATCGGACATTGCAACCCGACGGCGTCCAGCTCGGCATCGCAGACGGTGTCGGGCACACTCTGTTGGATCATGTTGGTCTCCTTGAAAGAAGCGCAGGATACCGACCTGCCCCCGCCCCTGGCCAGTTACCCTGGCACAAGGCTACAGTAACGTTCCTGCTTTCAAGAGCCAGTCTGGATGAAATTGCTGCGCCCTACTCTGCTGACGCTGGCATGCCTGATCGGGCAGCCAGCCGTGGCCAATGATCTACCCTCCCTCGGCGACTCCAGCTCGGGCATCGTCTCGCCGGAACAAGAACACCAACTCGGCCGTGCCTGGCTCAGCCTGTTGCGCGGGCAGGTCCCGCAGCTGTCGGATCCGCTGCTGAAGGACTACCTGGAACGCAGCGTCTACCGGCTGGCCGAGAGCAGTCAGCTGCAGGATCGCCGGCTGGAATTCGTGCTGCTCGACAGCCCGCAACTGAACGCCTTTGCCGCACCGGGCGGCATTATCGGCGTCAACGGCGGCTTGTTTCTGCATGCCCAGACTGAAGCAGAATACGCCTCGGTCCTGGCACACGAATTGGCGCACTTGTCCCAGCGCCATTTCGCCCGCGGCCTGGAAGAGCAAAAACGCATGCAGCTCCCATTGATGGCGGCAATGCTCGCTGGGGTGGTAGCGGCTGCCGCTGGCGCGGGTGACGCCGGCATCGCCGCGATCGTTTCCACCCAGGCCGCTGCGATCCAGGCGCAACGACGCTTTTCCCGGCAGAACGAACAGGAAGCCGACCGCATCGGTATCCTCAATCTCGAACGAGCCGGCTATGATCCGCGCGCCATGCCGCAGATGTTCGGCCGCTTGATGCGCCAGTATCGTTATGACCAGAAACCGCCGGAATTCCTGTTGACCCACCCGGTTACCGAGTCACGTATCGCTGATACCAAAAACCGCGCCGAGCAGTACCCCACGGGTGGCGTTGAGGACAGCCTGCGCTACCAACTGATGCGCGCGCGAGTGGATCTGAAGTTCGAGACCACGCCGGGCGTCAGCGCCAAGCGCTTCCGGGCCATGCTCAGCGAAGATGAAAACCTCGACGCGGCCCGCTACGGCCTGGCATTGGCCCAGATCAGGAGCGGCCAGCTCAAGGAAGCTGCCGACAATCTGCAGCCACTGCTGGCGAAGGAGCCAGACGACGCCACCTACAACCTGGCTCAGGTTGAATTGGACATCACCGCCAACCGCCTTGCCGCCGCGCGCGCGCGTACCCAAACGCTGCTCCGCCTGTATCCCGGCAGCTACCCCGTGCGCCAGACAAACATTGATCTGCTGATCAAGGAAAACAAGCTGCAGGAGGCCGAGCGGGAACTGGATGCCTTGGTTGAAGCTCGCCCCAAGGATCCGGACATCTGGTATCAGGTTTCGGAGATCCGTGGGCTCACCGGAAACATCATCGGCTTGCATCAGGGGCGTGCGGAATATTTCGCACTGGTCGGCGACTACGACCAGGCCATCGAACAGCTGGACTTCGCCAAACGTCGCTCGAGCAACTTCCAGACAGCCGCACGTATCGACGCTCGGCAGAAGCAGCTGATCGAAGAGAAGCGAATGGTCGAGGACATGCTGCGCTGAATCATGCGGCGCCGAAAGGCGCCGTTTGCAAAGCTACGGATGCCGTTACCTCAGGCGTTGCCAGCCTGCTTGATACGCGCGGCCTGGGTGAAATCCAGCATGCGCTTGAGCGGTTTGATCGCACGCGGAATCAGCGCTGGATCGACAAAGATCTCGTTGCTGCCGGTGCGCAGACAAGCCAGGGTGCGTTCAAGCGTATTCATCGCCATCCACGGGCAATGGGCGCAGCTGCGACAAGCGGCGCCGCTGCCCGCCGTTGGCGCCTCGATGAATTCCTTGTCTGGGCAGAGCTGCTGCATCTTGTAGAAAATGCCGCGGTCGGTGGCGACGATGAAGGTTGGATTGGCCAGCGTCTGCGCCGCCTTGATCAACTGACTGGTGGAGCCGACGGCATCCGCCAGCGCAATGACCGATTCAGGCGACTCGGGATGAACCAGAACGGCAGCATCCGGATACAGCGCTTTCATATCCTCCAGCTGTTTCGCCTTGAACTCTTCGTGGACGATGCAGGCGCCATCCCACAACAGCATATCGGCGCCGGTCTCCCGCTGCACATAGCTCCCAAGATGCTTGTCGGGTGCCCAGATGATCTTTTCGCCGTTGTCCATCAGACTCTCGACAATTTCCAGCGCACAGCTTGAGGTCACCACCCAGTCAGCCCGCGCCTTCACCGCCGCGGAGGTGTTGGCATAGACGACCACGGTGCGCTCGGGATGCTGATCGCAGAACGCGGAGAACTCCTCGACCGGGCAGCCGAGATCCAACGAACAGGTGGCATCCAGGGTAGGCATCAGCACGCGCTTTTCAGGGTTAAGAATTTTTGCCGTCTCACCCATGAACTTGACGCCAGCAACCACAACCGTCTGCGCAGAATGCTCATTGCCGAACCTGGCCATTTCCAGCGAGTCGGAAACACAGCCACCGGTCTCCTCGGCTAGCGACTGGATTACCGGATCGGTGTAGTAATGCGCCACGAGTACCGCGTTCTGCCGTTTCAACTCGACGGCAATATCATTGCGCAATTGCGCTTCCTGTTCGGGCGTCAGCGGCTTTGGCTGCTTGGCCGCCAGATGAGCCTGCACAAGAATACGTTCGGGTATCTGCGTCATGTTCGCGGTCCTGCAAAGCTCGTTATTGCACGAAGCGCCGAGCATACCCGGTCAACCGGATGGCTCGGACGAGGCAAAAGGGAGAGGTAGCGCGATATGCAGACTTCACCTTCGTGCCCGCTCAAGGGGCAAGAATACTAGCCGAAGCCTTTGCAAAAGGGAAAGCGAGGGGGTGCCAGGCCATGCATTCTGGGTTGCCCAAATGAAAACCGCCGGCATCAGCCGGCGGTTTTGTTCATGTCACCGCTCGTATTTGAGCATGTGGCCACGTTCTTCCAGGTTGATGTGCCATTGCATGGCCTCACGCAGCATGTGGGGCGTCTGGCCACCCCGATCGCATGCGCCGTCGAAATACTGATTCAGCGCCTCGCGGTAGGACGGATGCACGCAGTTGTCGATAATCACGCGTGCACGCTCGCGCGGTGCCAGCCCACGCAGGTCGGCCAGCCCCTGCTCGGTGACCAGGATTTCCACGTCGTGTTCGGTGTGATCGACATGCGCAACCATGGGCACGACGCTGGAAATGTTGCCGCCCTTGGCAATCGACTTGGTCACGAAGATGGCCATGTTGGCGTTACGAGCGAAGTCGCCCGAACCACCGATGCCGTTCATCATCTTGGTACCGCCAACATGCGTCGAGTTGACGTTGCCGTAGATATCGAACTCCAGCGCGGTGTTGATTCCGACGATGCCGAGACGACGCACCAGCTCCGGATGGTTGGAGATCTCCTGCGGACGCAGCACCAACTTGTCCTTGTACCTCTCCAGATTACCGAACACGCGATCGTTGCAGCGCTCGGACAGCGTGATCGAGCAGCCCGAAGCAAACTTCATCTTGCCGGCATCGATCAACTCGAACGTGCAATCCTGCAGCACTTCGGAATACATCATCAGATCTTCGAACGGCGAATCGATCAGACCACACACCACAGCGTTGGCGATATTGCCAATACCGACCTGCATCGGACCGAGGTTGTACGGCAAACGGCCAGCTGCCACCTCCTTCTTGAAGAACTCAACCAGGTGATTGGCGATGGCCTGGGTTTCTTCATCCGGCGGTGTGACGGTGGAATAGGAATCTGGATGTTCGGTAATAACGATAGCGGCGATCCTGGCCGGATCGATCGGAATAGCGGTCGTGCCGATGCGGTCGTCTACCTTTGTCAGCGGGATCGGACCGCGGTTTGGACGCTCGCCTGGGAAGTAGATGTCGTGCAGCCCTTCCAGGTTCGGATTGTGCGCGTAGTTCAGCTCGACAATAACCTTATCGGCGAAGACCGCCAGGTTAGCTGAGTTGCCCACAGAGGTAGTCGGAACGATATGACCCTGTTCGGTGATGCTCACCGCCTCGACAATGGTGACGTCCGGGCGCTTGATCTGGTTGTTGCGCATTTGCTCGACGGTGTGAGAAAGGTGCTGGTCGATGAACATGACCTCGCCCTGATTGATCGCCTTGCGCAGGGTCGCATCCGCCTGGAATGGCCCCCGGCGAGCTAGCAGACCTGCCGCCGCCATCTTGCCGTCCAAGTCGTTGCCGAGACTGGCACCGGTAATCAAGCTGATCTTCAGCTTCTCATCCTTTGCCCGATCGATTAGTGCCAGAGGCACTGCCTTGGCCTCACCTGCGCGGGTAAAGCCGCTCATGCCGACGGTCATCCCGTCCTGGATAAGAGTAGCGGCCTCATGGGCGCTCATGACCTTGCTCTGCAGAGAGGACAAGCGAATGCGATCGGAATACATGTGAGCCTCAAACCAACGGACAATCGGGAGGTCGCAGTCTATTACGTTTGTTCTAAACCCATTCACAGACCAAGGTCGTAGTGAAAAACGATAAAAATCGAGGGATAAAACCGTTTCGCATCGCGGATGACGGGCATAAAAAAGCCGGATGACCAATCGGTATCCGGCTTTTGCCCACTTGGGGGATATGGTGGGTCGTGTAGGATTCGAACCTACGACCAATTGGTTAAAAGCCAACTGCTCTACCAACTGAGCTAACGACCCAATGCGGGGCGCATGATACTGATTTGATTGATTAAATCAACTTTTTTTAGGAAAAGAATTTAGAAATAGCGAGTCGGATCCGTGACGCCAGCTTCTTCGAAGCCCGCCGCGCGCAAGCGGCAACTGTCACACTTGCCGCAGGCGCGCCCTTCGCCGTCGGCCTGATAGCAGGAAACGGTCATGGCGTAATCGACCCCCAGCCGGACACCGGCACGAACGATCTCCGCCTTGCTCAGGTTCTGCAAAGGCGCGCGAATGGCAAAGCCTTGCCCTTCTACCCCAGCCTTCGTGGCGAGGTTGGCCATGCGTTCGAACGCTTCCACGAATTCAGGCCGGCAGTCGGGGTAACCAGAGTAGTCGACTGCATTGACCCCAATAAAAATGTCCCGAGCACCCAGCACCTCTGCCCACCCCAGCGCCAGCGAAAGAAATACGGTATTGCGGGCAGGCACATAGGTGACAGGGATTCCCTTGCCCGTCTCTTCCGGCACCGCGATGCTGGCATCGGTAAGCGCCGAGCCGCCAATACCATCGAGATTCATGCCGATGACCTTATGCTCGATCACGCCCAACTGTCGAGCGACGCGCTCTGCAGCCTGCAGCTCGGCGCGATGGCGTTGACCATAATCGAAGCTCATGGTGTAGCAGGTGTGTCCTTGTGCCTTGGCCATCGCAACTACGGTTGCAGAATCGAGCCCGCCAGAGAGAAGAATCACGGCTTTCTTGTCAGTCATTACACCTACCTATCGAAAACAACGGCGCACCATGAAAAAACGAAGGGCGTTCCCAACGAATCAATGACCGGGTGCGTCGGCCCAAAGGATCTTATGCAGCTGAAGCTGCAGTCGCACCGGGAGGTTGTCACTGACGATCCAGTCGGCCAGCGAGCGAGCATCGACTTGACCGTGACTGGGCGAAAACAGCACTTCGCCCACACGGGCGTCCAGCCGGTATTCGATGAGTTTGGACACAGCCCAGTCGTAATCCTCGCGCGAGCAGATCACGAACTTCACTTGGTCATTGCCTGTTAGCTGACCGATATTCTCGTACAGGTTTCGCCCCATTTCGGCGGAGCCCGGCGTTTTAAGGTCAACGACTCGGCTCACCCGTTCGTCTGTACCGGAAATATCCAGCGCGCCGCTGGTCTCCAGGGACACCTCGTAGCCGGCATCACAGAGGCTGCGCAACAGAGGAAGGCAATTGGGTTGAGCCAGGGGCTCACCGCCAGTGACGCAGACGTAGCGAGGTTTAAAGGAAGCGACCCGCTTAAGAATCGCCTCGAGCGGCATGACCTGACCGCCGCTGAACGCGTAGGCTGTGTCGCAGTATTGACAGCGCAGGGGGCAGCCGGTCAGGCGGACGAATACAGTGGGCAATCCACTGGTACGCGTTTCCCCCTGCAACGAGTAAAAGATCTCGGTAATTCGCAGGGTATCTTGCATTATCAGCCACGGGCGTGACGGCTAAACAGGCCATCCGCCTCCGTTGCGGGAAAGGGGCGGCGATTCTAACGAAAAAACCCGCCAAGGGGCGGGTTTTGTTCAACAGCCGCGACCGGCATCGGGCTTATCGATTCAGCTGACGCTGAGCCAACTGCGCTGCCGAGCTATTCGGATAATCAGCAATGACCTGACGCAGAATGCCGTTGGCCTTGTCCCGGTTGCCCAGACGTATCTCGACGTCAGCCAGCTTGTACAGCGAATCCGGCACCTTATTGTGCTGCGGATACGCCTGACTGACCTTGGCAAAAGCCTGGCCGGCTGCCTGCAGATCGCCCTTGGCGAGGTTCACCTCGCCCAGCCAATACTGCGCATTACCGGCGTATGGACTGCTGGGATACTTGCGCAGGAAGGCGGAAAAAGCCTGGCTGGCCTTCTCGAAATCCTTTGCCTTGATCAGATCAAATGCGGCGTCGTAGTACAGCTTCTCCTTTTCAGGATCAGCCGACTGACTACTCGCCGCGCCTTGCATTGGAGCGCCTGCTGGCACCCGTACAGACTCGCCGACATTCGTTGCATCGGCGGTTGAAGAATTCTGGCTAGCCGATCCACCTGATGAGGCGCTCGACAAGCGACTGTCCAAATCCTGATAACGCTCCAGCCCTTCTTGCTTCAAGCGCTGGATCTCGTTCTGCTGCACTTCCAGCATACCGCGCAGCTGCGCGATCTCTTCCTGCATCTGCTGCAGCTGAACGAAGAGCATACCCTGCGCCGAGGACGGAGCAGACGCTCCGCCCCCGACATAGGCACCGCCCGTATCCGCCCCGGAGGAGTAACCCGACTCAGGCGCACCACCTTGGGTTTGCGAGTCGTATTCCACCACCGGGACCTGAGCTGCCGCGAACAGCGGCAGACCAAGTGCAATAAGCGTCAGCGCGTAACGGTGCTTGAACATGGCTTATTACTTACGCAGTTCAACGCGACGGTTCTGGGCCCAGGACTGCTCGTCGTTGCCCATGGCAACCGGACGCTCTTCGCCGTAGGAGACCAGTTCCAGCTGAGCAGGAGACACGCCCTGCAGAACCAGGTAGCGCTGAACAGCCTTGGAACGACGCTCACCCAGAGCCATGTTGTACTCGCGAGTACCACGCTCGTCGGTGTGGCCTTCCAGCACTACACGGTTGCCCGCGGACTTCAGATCCTTGGCATGAACGTCCAGAGCGCGCATGGCCTCCGGCTTCAGGTCAGAACTGTCGTATTCGAAGTAGAAGGTAGTGATGGCGCGCAGAGCGGCTTCTTCGCCACTCATGCTGCCGTCGACGGCACCGCTGTCAGCGCCATAGCCAGCGTTCGGATCAATGGCGGAGGAACCTTCGCCAGAGTCATCGCCACCCTTGGACGAACAACCAACAGCTACGGCCATAGCCAGAGCCAGCGCAGCGAACTTACCGAATTTCAGCATTTCCATGTGTAACAACCCCAGGTGTGTGTTTTTGGTTAGGTAAAGCGTTGATACCGCATCAGTTCAGGTAAGGGGACCACGATGGCTCACGGACTTCGCCTTGAGCAGTAGGAAGCGGGAGCCTAACTCGACCATTAATGGATGCGAGCATCAAGACTCCCCGGCCCTGCTGGCGGGTCGCGTAGATTAGCATGGTGCCATTAGGCGCAACAGTAGGCGACTCATCTAAACTCGTGTCAGAGAGCAGCCGCAAATTGCCGCGCTGCAGGTCCTGCGCCGCTACCTTGAAGTTGGTATAGCCCTCCTGACGATGAATCATGACCAAGGTCTTCTCGTCTGCGGAGAGTTTCGGATTGGCATTGTAGTTGCCCACGAAGGTAACCCGTTCGGCATTGTTGCTACCCAGACTTTGCTTGTAGATCTGAGGTTTGCCGGCACGATCCGAGGTGAAGTAAATAGTCCGACCGTCAGCGCCCCAGAAAGGCTCCGTATCGATCGCATAGTGATTGGTGAGCCGCTGCAGCTGGCGCGACCCGAGGTCCATCACATAAATCTCCGGGTTGCCATCTTTCGATAGCACGAATGCCAGACGATTGCCATCCGGTGAGAATGCCGGCGCACCGTTGAGCCCTTCGAAATTGGTGACCTGCTCACGACGACCGGTATCGATGTGCTGCATGAAGATGCGGGGGCGTTTCTGCTCGAACGAAACGTAGGCAATACGGCGGCCATCCGGCGAATAGCGTGGTGACAGAATCGGCTCTCGAGATTGCAGCAAGGTCACCGCGCGCGCGCCATCGTAGTCGGAACGCTGCAACGTGTAGCGCGTGTTTGCCCCCCCAAGGCGTTCAACGGTGACGTAAAGAAGCCGTGTCGAAAATGCACCCTTGATGCCTGTGAGCTTTTCAAAGGCCTGATCAGCAGCGTAGTGCGCCATGTCGCGCAGTTGGTCCTGCGCGCCACCCACGGTGCCCGTCATGACCTGCTGCTCAGTGGTGACGTTGAACACCTCGTAGCGTATCTGCAGCTTGCCGGCGGAGGGCTCGATATTGCCAACCACGACGTACTGAGCACCCAGCGCCTTCCAGTCACGAAAAATGATCTCACTGCCGCGAGTTGGCAAGCTGATCATGTTCTGCTTCGGGATCGGCTGGAAGACGCCGGTATTGCGCATGTCGTTGCCGATGATTTCGGCCATGTCTTCAGGCAGTACAGTACCGCCTTGCCAGCCAAACGGTACGACCGCGATCGGAATCGCGCGATCGGTACCACTGGTAACCACAATATTCTTTTCCTGCGCCACGGCACTGCCCAGCACAAATAAAAGAAGAACGACAAAACCTCGAAGGTAATTGATCACAACGCTAGATCCTCAGGCGTAAATGTCATCATGAACGAGCGATACGGCTGAAACTCCTGAGCAGAAAGCCCCTGCATCTCGGTCAGCCGACCAATATTCTTTACTGCTGCGACCGCGGAATTATCGAAGGGCGAATCACCGCTCGAACGCGAAACCGTCACGCCGGTAATGGTGCCATCCGGCAGCATGTTGACCCGTAGCGTAACCGACATGTTGTTTCGTGCCGATGGCGGCCGAGTCCAACCCTCTGCAGCACGCATACGAATCAGATCATCGAAGTTGCCGGCCACCTGATCGCCCTGCGTATCCGCCATGGCCTGTTGCCGCTCCGTATCTTCGGACAGCAGCTCGGCCAGCGCTTGCGCTTTCTTATCTTCAGCCGCCTTGCGGGCGGCCTCGGCGGCAGCTTTTTTCTTCGCCTCTTCCGCCGCTTTTTTCTTTGCAGCTTCGGCTGCCGCTTTTTTCTTCGCGTCTTCCGCCGCTTTCTTTTTCGCGGCCTCGGCAGCTGCCTTCTTCTTCGCGTCTTCCGCAGCCTTCTTCGATTCTTCAGCGGCTTTTTTCTTCTCCGCCTCGTCGGCTGCCTTTTTCTTGGCAATATCCGCCTGTTTCTTCTGCTCGGCCTTTTTAGCCTCTTCGGCTTTCTGAGCTTCAGCAGCCTTCTTGGCGGCGTCGGCCTTCGCTACCTCGGCCTTTCGAGCCTCCTCGGCCTTTTTTTGTTCCGCAGCTTTAGCTGCAGCCTGCTTTTGCTGCTCGACCTTGCGCTGCTCCATCTGCTCGGTTTCGTACTGCTTGGCAGCGGTTTTCTGCGCCTCGCCGGCAATCTTCTGGTTGGTCTGGGTTTTCGCCTGGCTTTGGGATTTGAGTTGATACAGGGTGGCCTGAACGATCGGCTTGGACGGTGGTAACTCGGGCGTCATGGCGAAGCTGACGAACAGCATGCCAAAGATGATGACGTGCAAGCCCACCGCCAGAATGGTGGGCCAGTAGAGGCTCTCAGAGCGCGAACGTTCCGACTGTTGCATCAAGGCGCCTCGGTGATCAGGCCGACGTTACCCACACCGGCTTCCTGCAGTCCACCCATGGCCGACATAACCGACCCGTAATCCACTGCCTTATCGCCGCGCACGAAGACTTGCACCTGCTTACCCTGGCTGCGGTTCTGGTTCATGATCGCAGTGACCGCCTTGGTCATCTCGTCGAGCGTCAAGGCCTTGTCCTGCGCGGTTTCGGTGTCCACCTCGCTACCGATATTCCAGTAGTAGCTCTTATCCGCCTTGATCGAAATGGTCAACACGCGCGCATCGTTATCCTGAGGCAGGACTTCGCTGCTGACCTTGGGCAGGTCCACCTTCACGCCCTGATTGAGCATCGGCGCGGTCACCATGAAGATCACCAGTAGCACCAGCATCACATCGATGTAGGGCACCACGTTCATCTCGGCGACAGGTTTGCGTCTGTTGCGAATTCTTGCCATGGCCTGTGGGCCTCAATCTTCTGTGGTGTGGACTTTGCGATGAAGGATCGCCTGGAACTCATCGGCGAAGGTGTAATAGCGGCCAATGAGCATTTCGCCACGCGCCGAGAAGCGGTTGTAGGCGATGACCGCTGGAATCGCTGCGAACAGACCGATGGCAGTGGCGATCAGCGCCTCGGCGATACCTGGCGCCACGGTGGCCAGGGTCGCCTGCTGAACCTGCGCCAGGCCGCGGAAAGAGTTCATGATGCCCCAAACGGTACCAAACAGGCCGATATAGGGACTGGTGGAGCCGACAGTGGCGAGGAACGGCAAACTCTGATCCAGCTTCTCTTCCTCACGGGAAATGGCGACGCGCATCGCGCGGTTCACACCATCCATCACTGCATCTGGATCCACGCCCTGCTGCTGGCGCAGACGGGAAAATTCCTTGAAGCCGGCCCGAAAGATCTGCTCGACGCCGGAATCCGGGTCCGGGTTGCTGCCCGCCTGGCGATACAGCTTGGAAAGATCGATTCCCGACCAGAAACGTTCCTCGAAGGTGTCCAGCGAACGCTTGGCGGCCCGCAGCATGTTGCCGCGCTGAAAGATGATGATCCACGAAGTCACCGAGGCGCCCACCAGGATCAGCATGACCAGCTGAACCACAAAGCTGGCGTTGCTGATCAGGCTCCACATGGACATATGATCGACGTTGGCTTCCACGCTTACTCTCCTGCTGGGGGTAGACCCGACCCGGCGAAAGCTGCACGCAGCGCTTCGGGAATGGGGCGGGGTTTCAAACTCTCGGTGCGCACACAGGCCACCACGAACTGCCCTTCGCAGAGCAGCAGATCATCCTTCGCTCGCCGCACCTGCTGTTTGAAACGCAGGCTTGCACGCTTGGTCTCTACCACTTCGGCGGACACCAGCAATTCATCGTCAAGCCTCGCTGGCGCGTGGTAACGCGCTTCGCTGGAATGCACGACGAACAGCAGGTCTTCACCCACCAGCTGCGACTGGGCGAAACCCAGGCTGCGCAACCGCTCGGTACGGGCCCGCTCCATGAACTTGAGGTAATTGACGTAGTAAACGATGCCGCCCGCATCGGTGTCTTCGTAGTAGACGCGACACCGGTGAGAGAACGGTTGAGCATGTGATTCCGCGCGCATACTAGTGCCAGGCCCTGCAAATGCCAATTGGGTGAAACAACAATATTTTTGTCACGCTGTGTCATTGTCGAAAAGGTCGCCTACTGGCGAATCGCTCAGGCGTTTCGGCAGGTTCAGACCGAAATGCAGATAGGCGTGACGAGTGACCACTCGCCCTCGCGGTGTGCGCATGATGTAGCCCTGCTGAATCAGGTAGGGCTCGAGAACATCTTCGATGGTATGACGCTCTTCGCTAATCGCCGCCGCAAGGCTGTCGATGCCGACGGGGCCACCATCGAACTTCTCGATCAGGGTCAGCAGCAGTCGCCGGTCTTGATGATCCAGACCACGCTCGTCGACATCGAGCATGTTCAAGGCGAGATCTGCAGTCCCCTGGGTAATCTCGCCATTGCCACGAACTTCAGCGAAGTCGCGAACTCTGCGCAGAAGCCGGTTGCCTATACGCGGCGTACCGCGGGCGCGCCGGGCTATCTCTAGCGCGCCGGCGGCTTCGATAGGCAAGCCGAGGATGCCCGCGGAACGTGTGACGATCGTTGCCAGATCGGCCGTGGAGTAGAACTCGAGACGCTGTACGATTCCGAAGCGGTCGCGCAGCGGATTGGTAAGCATACCGGCACGCGTGGTCGCACCAACCAAGGTGAACGGCGGCAGGTCGAGCTTGATCGAACGCGCCGCCGGCCCCTCTCCGATCATGATGTCGAGTTGAAAATCCTCCATCGCCGGATAGAGTACTTCCTCCACGATGGGTGACAGTCGATGAATCTCGTCGACGAAGAGGACGTCGCCTTCCTCCAGGTTGGTCAGCAACGCAGCGAGATCGCCCGGACGCTCGAGAACCGGCCCTGATGTGCTCTTTATCGATACACCCATCTCTTGGGCAATGATATTGGCCAGGGTGGTTTTGCCGAGCCCTGGCGGGCCGAAAATGAGCGTGTGATCCAAGGCCTCCTTGCGCGCCCTGGCGGCACGGATGAACAGATCCATCTGTTCGCGCACGACCGGCTGCCCGATGTAGTCAGCCAGACTCAGCGGGCGGATGGCGCGATCGAACTGCTCTTCGCGGTCACGGCCGGTAGCGGTAATCAGACGATCAGCTTCGATCACTAGACCATTCCCTTGAGTGCACGGCGGATCAGGTCTTCACTGCTCAAATCGTCTTCCTGTACGGCAGATACTGCACGACTGGCCTCCTGAGGTTTGAAGCCCAGGGAAATCAAGGCACTCACAGCATCATTCTCGGCGCTTGAGACTGCCACAACTCCACGAGGTTCCACCACCAAGGTAGCGATGGACGGCATGGTTTCCCACGCCTTGAAGCGATCCTTGAGTTCAACCAGTAAACGTTCGGCTGTCTTCTTGCCAACGCCGGGAATCTTCACCAGCACGGAGGTATCCTGTGCCTGGACACAGCGCACAAGCTCGTCCACCTCAAGCCCGGACATCAGCGCCAACGCCAACTTGGGACCCACGCCGTTGAGGCGAATCAATTCTCGGAACAGCTCGCGATCGCGCTTCTCGGCGAATCCGTATAACAGGTGCGCGTCCTCACGCACTACCAGATGGATGTGCAACGTCACCGTCTCGCCTATTGCAGGCAGACGATAAAGCGTGGTCATCGGCACCTCGACCTCGTAGCCAACGCCGTTCACGTCCAATATCAGGTGAGGCGGCTGTTTTTCAGCCAGGGTCCCGCGCAAACGTCCAATCACTGTGATACATCCTCTTTCGGCCGATAGTACGCAAGCAGACCGGTTGTTCTTTTTTGTCAGCCCCTAGCGCGCCAGGCATGGGCATTACAGCCGCAGGCGCCCGCTTCGACGCTTGGCGCCGCTCAGGCCATGTGGAATCAGGCTCTGCCGATGATGGGCGTGACACAAGGCGATCGCCAGCGCGTCGGACGCATCGATCTGCGGCTTCTGCACCAGTTTCAGTAGATGCATGACCATCATCTGTACCTGCTGCTTGTCGGCCCCACCCGTCCCGGCAATGGCCTGTTTGACCTGAGTGGCAGTATATTCGGCGATCTCCAGCCCCTGTTCCGCGGCAGCCACGATTGCGGCGCCACGTGCCTGCCCCAGCTTGAGCGCGGAATCCGCGTTGCGGGCCATGAACACCTGTTCGATACCCATGGTGACCGGGCCGTGCAAGCGGATCACCTCGCTGACGCCGGTAAATACCGCCTGCAGCCGGGCCGATAACTCACCGCTACCGGTGCGGATACAGCCTGATGCCACATATTCGCAGTTGCGACCGGTATCGCGTACGACGCCGTAGCCGGTGATTCGTGAGCCAGGGTCGATCCCCAGGATAAGCGTCATGCCATCGCCATTACTGTCTATTTATCCAGCCACCAGTATAAGGAGCTCCATGTGCCGCGACCAGCGACATAACGAATAGCCATGGCCAAACCGGCAAAAAGCCCAACAAAAAGCCGGAAGCTCCGAAGTCGCTTCCGGCTGCGTTGCTGCCAGCGGATCAGTCCAGCTGTTCCATGATCTCATCTGGAATTTCAGCGTTGTGGTAAACGTTCTGCACGTCATCCAGATCTTCCAACGCATCGATCAGACGCAAGACCTTCTGGGCCGTGTCCAGGTCGGTCAGCGGCGCGGCGATCGAAGGAATCATGGCGATATCCGCCTCCTCCGCCTTGAAGCCTGCGGCGCTCAGCGCTTCGTTGACTGCATGGAAATCGGCGAAACCGGTCGACACTAGGGCGGAGCCGTCCTCACCCATTTCCACATCGTCGGCACCGGCTTCCAGCGCGGCTTCCATCAGCGCATCTTCGTCTACGCCCGCAGCAAAGCTGATCTGACCTTTTCGATCGAACATGTAGGCGACCGAGCCGTCGGTACCTAGATTGCCGCCGTGCTTGCTGAAAGCGTGACGGACTTCCGCCGCGGTACGGTTACGGTTGTCGGTCATGGCCTCGACGATGATGGCGACACCGTTGGGCGCGTAGCCTTCATAGGTCAGCTCCGCCATGTTGTCGGCCTCGTTGGTACCGGCACCGCGGGCAATCGCGCGATCGATGGTGTCGCGGGTCATATTGGCGACCAACGCCTTGTCCACCGCAAGGCGCAGGCGCGGGTTGTCCGCAGGAATCCCTCCACTCTTCGCCGCAACGGTCAGCTCACGAATGAGCTTGGTGAAAATCTTGCCGCGCTTGGCGTCCTGACGCCCTTTCCGGTGCTTGATGTTGGCCCATTTGGAATGACCAGCCATAACTGCCTCCCTTTCTGATCAACTTTCATCTTGCTGAAACCAAGAGCCCAGGTTTCCCTGGGCTCCGGCGCCGCCGTCACTCGGCTTTCGGCTGCTCACGCAGGCGAATGTGCAACTCGCGCAACGCCTTGGCATCAACCGCCCCAGGTGCCTGGGTCATCACGTCCGCAGCACTCTGGGTTTTCGGGAAAGCGATGACTTCGCGAATCGACTGCGCGCCGGTCATCAACATCACCAGGCGATCGAGACCGAACGCCAGGCCGCCGTGCGGCGGCGCTCCATACTTGAGAGCGTCGAGCAGGAAGCCGAATTTCTCGTCCTGCTCGGCCTCGTCGATCCCCAAGATGCGGAATACGGTCTGCTGCATTTCCTTGCGATGGATACGAATCGAACCGCCGCCCAGCTCAGTACCGTTGAGCACCATGTCATAAGCCCTCGACAGCGCGCCGGCGGGATTGGCCTCGAGCTCTTGCGGCGTGCACTTAGGCGCGGTGAACGGATGGTGCAGCGCGGAAAGCGACCCGTCATCGTTCTCCTCGAACATCGGGAAATCGACCACCCACATAGGCGCCCACTCACAGGTCAACAGCTTCAGGTCGTGACCCAGCTTGATTCGCAATGCGCCCAACGCTTCGGAGACGATCTTGGCCTTATCAGCGCCAAAGAAGACGATATCCCCATCGACCGCACCGACGCGATCGAGGATGACGTTGAGCTTGTCCTCCGGAATGTTCTTGACGATCGGAGACTGCAGTCCCTCGACGCCTTTGGCGCGCTCGTTGACCTTGATATAGGCCAGACCCTTGGCGCCGTAGATGCCAACGAACTTGGTATAGTCGTCGATCTGCTTGCGCGGCATGCTCGCACCGCCCGGTACGCGTAACGCAGCAACACGGCACTTGGGATCATTGGCCGGACCGCTGAATACCTTGAACTCGACCTGCTGCAACTGATCGGCGACGTCGACCAGCTCCAACGGAATGCGCAGATCCGGTTTGTCGGAGCCGTAACGGCGCATGGCTTCTTCGAACGGCATGTGCGGGAACTCGCCGAACTCAACGCCCAGCACCTCCTTGAACAGCTTGCGAACCATGCCTTCGGTGATGCCGATGATGTCGGACTCTGCGAGGAAGCTGGTCTCGATATCGATCTGAGTGAATTCCGGCTGGCGGTCGGCACGCAGGTCTTCATCGCGGAAACACTTGGCGATCTGGTAGTAACGATCGAAGCCGGCGACCATCAGCAACTGCTTGAACAGCTGCGGCGATTGAGGCAACGAGAAGAAGGTCCCAGGATGAGTGCGGCTGGGCACAAGATAGTCACGCGCGCCCTCAGGCGTCGGGCGGCCGAGGATAGGCGTCTCGACATCAAGAAAGCCGTTCTCGTCCAGGTAGCGGCGGATACTGGTGGTGATGCTCGAGCGCAGCTTGAGCTTTTCAGCCATTTCCGGGCGGCGCAGGTCGATGAAACGGTAGCGCAGGCGGGTTTCCTCGCCGACGTCGCTGTATTCGTTGAGGGGGAACGGTGGGGTTTCCGCTTCGTTGAGCACTTCCAACTCATACCCCAACACTTCGATCGCTCCCGATGCCATGTTCGGGTTGACCGCACCGGCCGGACGCAGGCGCACCTTGCCGGTGATCTTGATGACGTACTCGCTGCGCACCTTGTCTGCTGTAGCGAAGGTCTCGGCACGATCGGGATCGAACACCACCTGTGCCAGCCCCTCACGATCTCGCACATCGAGGAAGATGACCCCGCCGTGGTCGCGACGGCGGTGAACCCAGCCGCAAAGAGTGATTTCCTGGCCGTCCAGGCTTTCGTTCAACTGGCCGCAATAGTGGCTGCGCATCATGGTGAGGTTCGCTTCTCGTATCTTGGAAATTCGTTGGATCGCTCGATTCGCGACTGGACAGACGGCGTCATCGTGGCGCTGCGCCTGGATGTTGCTCGTCGGCATTGAAAGGTTGAGCAACCGGCACAGAGCGCGCGGCTCTACCCTTTACGGCAAACAAGCCGCCCGACACAAGCGCGGGATTATATCTACATAATCGCTTCGACGCAGCCGGCGCCGATAGTCTTGCCCAATGGAAGCGATCATCGACGGAAGTTGAAACCAACCGCACCCGATAGCTTCAAACCAACAGCCTGCTACTCGCGACGTAGCGCCACTCGCCGCAGGCATTCATTTTCTGGCATAACTGCAACCCACTCATCAAACGGGAGAAAGACCATGGAAATCAATATTGGTATTGCCGAGCAGGACCGCGCAGCTATCGCGGACGGTTTGTCCCGGCTGCTGGCCGACACCTACACGCTTTATCTGAAGACGCACAACTTCCATTGGAATGTGACGGGACCGATGTTCAACACCCTGCATACCATGTTCGAGACTCAATACACCGAACTGGCCGTCGCCGTGGATGACATTGCCGAACGCATCCGCGCCTTGGGCTTCCCGGCTCCAGGCACCTATGCGGCTTATGCAAAGCTGTCGTCGATCAAAGAGCAGGACGGTATTCCAACTGCTGAAGAGATGATCAAACTACTGGTTGAAGGACAGGAGGCGGTCGTGCGTACTGCGCGCGGCATTTTTCCGCTGCTGGAAAAGGTCAGCGATGAACCCACCGCAGATCTTCTGACTCAACGCATGCAGATCCACGAGAAAACCGCCTGGATGCTGCGCAGCTTACTGGCTGCTTGATACGAGACGGCGAACTACCTGCACCTCGGATAGTCGCGAAGGCGGCTATCCGAGGCAAACCAACCAAGCGCCCCTTCCAGCAACCCAACCCGCGCCACCCGTCATATTCCCCTCACCGCAAGCCATTTGAGTGGCGCCCTCCTTTACTGTTAAATACGCGCGCCGCAGGCAGGCACCATCAAATACGAGCGATCACTGCCCCACGCTCAGTTTCTATTTGCCCAACGCCTGCTGCTTTCTGTCGTGCCATTTAACTGTGAGTTATTCGAATGCTTAAAATTATCCATGTGTTAGTGGGCGTTGCGGCTCTGGCGCTGTCATTCATACCCAGCCTCACCGGCGCAATATCGCCCCTGCTGCAGCCCGACGCATTGTGTCTGCTGTTCCTGGGTCTGCTGAACGTACAGTTCGCCTCATCTGCACAGCTGAACATAAGCGGGCGTCGCCGCCCCGTTCTTCTGGCCGCAGCGGTACTGCTGATCGCCGCGGTCGTGATTCAGGCTGCAATATTGCTGGTTCCCGTCGCTGCCATTGCAGGCCAGCCAGCCATGCTTGTCAGCCTCATGCTGACCTTTGTTGCCGTACTGCTACAACTGGCCACCGCGCAAGCTACAGACGTGCGCGCAACCGGCCACATCCCAGCCCCAAAGGCCACTAAAGGTCAGCCCAAGCGCGCCGCGTCGCCCGCCCCCGGTCGCGAGACAGGCACGGTCAAATGGTTCAACACCTCGAAAGGTTTTGGCTTTATTTCAAGAGACAGTGGCGACGATGTCTTCGTCCACTTCCGGGCGATTCGAGGCGAAGGCCATCGCGTACTGGTTGAGGGCCAGCGCGTCGAATTCGCCATCATGATGCGCGACAAAGGTCTCCAGGCCGAAGACGTGGTCGCCACCCAGTCAGGCGAATGACCCGCCGCGTCAGATCCTTATCAATCTGGCGCTTTAGCTTCCGCCGCAACCTTGCTAATAGTGCGGCGGAGGCGCCTCATCCTCGTCGCCACCCATTCTGCTCTGTATCTCTTCCTGCCGCCTGGCCAGCATGCCCAACTGCGCCTGCAGTCGCTCGACCGTACGCTGCTGCGCAATCAGCACATCGTTCAAGGTCTGAATCGTATCGTCCTGAAACGCAAGGCGCGCCTCGAGATCGGTGATGCGTTGCTCCAGCTCCATAAAGTCACTCCGCAAAACGGAAATTGTCAGTGAGCACTAATTTCAGCTTCTGTCTGATAGCGTCAACCTGCGCGTCACTATACGGGCTCGCCGGATGATGTCCCCAGACAGGCGCTGGCCAGGCAACGTCACCCCGACGCCTGGCGATCACGTGCATGTGCAGCTGATTAACCATATTACCCAGCGTCGCGACGTTCATCTTGTCCGCGCCAAAGGTGTCTTTCAGTGTCTCGGCCAAGGCCGTTACCTCTCGCCACAGCGCCTGCTGATCCGCCGGATCCAGCTGAAACAGCTCACTGACCTCTTCGCGACGCGGTACGAGAATGAACCAGGGGTAATTTGCGTCATTCATCAACAGCAAGCGGCATAACGGAAAATCGCCCAGATTTAACGTGTCCTGCTCCAGCCGTGAATCGAGAACGAACATAACGGCACTCCTGCTCATATCGAAAATCAGCGCAACCACGATGCTGCGCATAACACCGGTTTAAAGAATACCCCAACGCCCCGCTAGCAACAGCAAGCCGAGGCGCACCAAGCCTGAGCACGGCCAACACACCGAAGCCCAGATTTAGAGCGAGCCAGGCGCTATGGGCAGCAAGAATTGCGGTGAACATCAGCTTTGCATTTTTGTGCACGGTTATTGCTTTGAAGTAAAAAAAGCACTAAACGAGGGGGGAGAAAAACACAAATAGCTGGGTTAAGCTTGCTGGCGCTAGTTTCCCCAGCTACACAGTAATTCTCGGAAACAAAATTCCAGGGCTTGCTGCAGGTTTCGACCAGCTAGGAAACAAGGACTGAAATTGAGCTTGTATACCGAAAATAAAGATGCCTCTTTCCGGCGCACGCAGGAAAGCAAGCACCAATTTGAAACCAAAGGAGCAATCACGATGAAAGTGATGAAGTGGAGCGTAATCGCAATGGCCGTTGCGGCCGGTACGTCGCAAATGGCATTGGCGTCCAGCCAGTCCGAGTCGGAAGGCTTTGTGGAAGGCAGCAGTCTGACAATCCTGAATCGTAACCTGTATATGAACCGTGATGCTCGCGACAACGGCTTCGGTGGTACCCCTGCCGCCAATGGCCAGAGCTATCGCGAAGCGTGGGGCCACGGCTTCATCGGCACCTTCGAATCCGGCTTCACTCAAGGCACCGTCGGCGTCGGCGTCGATGCAATTGGCCTGCTGGGCGTCAAGCTTGACAGTGGCGAAGGTCGTGCTTGGCCGGACATATTCCCACGGGACAGCGAAGGCAAGCCGCAGGACGACTATTCCTCAGCCGGCGCAGCAGTCAAATTCCGCGTTTCAGACACCGTACTGAAGTACGGCACTCAGTTCGTGGCCCTGCCGGTCTTTTCAACCGATGACGCCCGCCTGCTGCCGGAAACCGCGCGCGGTGGCCTCATCACCAGCAGCGAGATCGATGGGCTCGAGTTGAACGTCGGTCGCTTTACTGCACTGAGCGCCAAATCTGAAGCAGACCATGACTCCGTAGGACTAAAAGAGATCAACCTCGTCGGCGGCACCTACGCGTTCAGCGACAGCCTCAGCACCTCGCTGTACTACTCGGACGTAAAGGACGCTTTCGAGAAGTTCTACGGCAACGCCAATTACAACATGGGCCTTGGCGCAGACCAATCGCTGGCTTTTGACTTCAACATCTACCAGACCGAATACGATTCGGAGTTCACCGGTACTGGTAGCGACGAAGACAACACCATCTGGAGCCTTGCTTCTACTTACGGCATTGGCGCTCATAAGTTCACAGTCGCGTATCAAAAGTCGCATGGCGGCTACAATACCAATGGCTATGTCTATGGCGTAGACGGTGGCGGCACCGTTTGGCTAGGCAACTCAGTCCAATACTCCGACTTCTACTATGAAGACGAGCAGTCCTGGCAGGTCCGTTATGACCTAGACATGGCTGCCTACGGTGTTTCTGGTCTTAGCTTCATGACCCGCTACGTGAGCGGTAGCAACATCAACATGGGTGCTGGCAACTCCGACGCTGAAGAACGCGAATGGGATATGGAAGCCAAGTATGTCTTCCAAGAAGGCCCTGCCAAGGATCTTTCCCTGCGCGTACGCCAGGCGTTCTATCAGGCCACCAATGGCCTGGATAACGACCTGAGCGATACCCGTCTGATCGTCGAGTACCCGCTGAGCATCCTGTAATACAGGAGGCCCACCAGCTGTAGCTCGTGCAACACAGGAAGCCCGGCACTCGCCGGGCTTCTTCGTCATAGCAGCCCAGCCAGCCGATCGATTCTGTACGCCACCGTGGCGCCGCCGTACAATGCCGAGCCATATTCATCGCTCTGCAAGGACACAACGGCCCACATGCGCACCAGTCAGTTCCTGCTCTCGACCCTCAAAGAAACCCCTTCCGACGCTGTGGTCATCAGCCACCAGCTGATGCTGCGTGCCGGAATGATTCGCAAGCTGGCTTCCGGTCTCTATACCTGGATGCCGATGGGGCTGCGTGCACTGCGCAAGGCCGAGGCAATCGTCCGGGACGAAATGAACAAGGCCGGCGCGCTGGAAGTGCTGATGCCGGCGATCCAACCTGCCGAGCTCTGGCAGGAGTCGGGCCGCTGGGTGCAGTACGGCCCTGAACTGCTGCGCGTGAAGGATCGCCATGATCGTGAGTTCTGCGTCGGTCCGACGCATGAAGAGGTGATCACCGATCTGGCACGCAACGAGCTGAACAGCTACAAGCAGCTGCCAATGAATTTCTATCAGATTCAGACTAAGTTCCGCGACGAGATCCGTCCGCGCTTCGGCCTGATGCGCGGGCGTGAATTCCTCATGAAGGACGCCTACTCCTTTCATGCGGATCAGCAGTCGCTGCAGGAAACCTATGACCGTATGCACCAGGCGTACTGCAACGTTTTCACCCGCCTGGGGCTGAATTTCCGCGCCGTACAGGCCGATACCGGCTCGATCGGCGGCACCGGTTCGCATGAATTCCATGTGCTGGCCGAGTCCGGCGAAGACGATATCGCGTTCAGCGACAGCTCAGATTATGCCGCCAACATTGAAAAGGCCGAGGCCATCCCGCGCGAAGCCGGGCGCGGCGCCGCCACCGAAGAGCTGCGCTTGGTGGATACGCCTAACTGCAAGACAATTGCCGCACTGGTCGAGCAGTTCCAGCTGCCCATCGAAAAGACCATCAAGACACTGGTCGTGCGGGGTGCCGAGAAAGGCCAACTGGTCGCGTTGATCGTTCGCGGCGACCACGAGCTGAACGAGATCAAGGCGGCGAACCTGGCTGAGGTAGAAAGCCCCCTGGTGTTCGCAACGGAAGCGGAGATCCGTGCCACCATGGGCGCCGGCCCTGGCTCGCTGGGCCCGTTGAATCTGCCTATCACCTGCATCGTCGATCGTTCGGTCGCGCTTATGAGCGACTTCGCAGCTGGCGCGAACCAGGAAGATAAGCACTATTTCGGCGTCAACTGGGAGCGCGACCTGCCATTGCCTGAAGTGGCCGATCTGCGCAACGTGGTCGCTGGAGACCCGAGCCCCGACGGCAAGGGTACGCTGGTCATCAAGCGCGGCATCGAGGTTGGCCATATCTTCCAGCTCGGCACCAAGTACAGCGAGGCGATGAACTGCAGCGTCATGGGCGAAAACGGCAAGCCGGTGGTTCTGACCATGGGCTGCTACGGCATCGGTGTTTCGCGCGTCGTTGCCGCCGCAATCGAGCAGAACTACGACGACCGCGGCATTCTCTGGCCGGATGCGCTAGCACCGTTCCAGATCGCACTGGTACCGATGAAGTACGAGAACCAGGCCGTTCGCGAAGCGACCGATAAGCTCTACGCGGAACTCACCGCTGCCGGCTACGATGTGCTGCTCGATGATCGTGACAAAAAGACCAGTCCCGGCGTCAAATTCGCCGATATGGAGTTGGTGGGCATCCCGCATCGCATCGTCGTGGGCGATCGCGGACTTGCTGACGGCACGCTGGAATACAAGCATCGTCGTGATACTGAAAGCCAGGCTGTGCCGGCCGCTGACATCCTCGAGTTCATCAATTCGCGCGCCAGTCGCTGACGGAAATCATGCTCAACCGAAGTGCTTCAACCTGCGCCATGCTTTGCATGGCGCTTTTTGTGGGTGGCTGCGCCAACCATCTGCCCCAACGCAGCGAACACGAAGCCCGTACCGAACGCAAGCTGCTTGACCACAGCCTGCGCATAGAAGTGGGTGCCCCGTTACTGGAATTGCCACAGCGGCGTGTTCGCGTGCTCGACCAGAAGACCTTCGAGGTCACCGATTTCGAGGTAACCCGCCGCTATGACCGCTATACGCCGTACCAGGCATGGCGCGAGCTGTACGAAATCCCACTGGGTAGCGTTGCGGTGGTCGCCGGAATAGGGGCCAATGTGCTCAACGTGGTCATGCTCGGTAACTTACCGGAGAGCGTTACTCGTGACTGGATCAGCTACGGCTTTGCGGGCCTTAACCCTTTCATCAATGTCGAATCCAATGGTCGCTCACAGCAGAACCTCGCCAGCCTCGACGAGCAACGCGGCGATGCTCGGCTCGAGTACTCCAGCCTGCCTTGGGCCGAGCGTCCGGTATTGGTCGTTGCAGGCCCCGAGACCCATGAGCTGAGTACCGACCGCAACGGCATACTGCGGTTGAATCTGCTGGATGGCCCATTCACCGACCAAGACATTAGCCAGGTCGGTAAACTCCAATTGCAGGTAGAAGATCCACAGGATGCGACCCGCGCCGACGCGATGTTGTTGGTCAGTCGCAACCTGCGTGGCAAGCTGCTCGAGGCCCACGACCTCATTTTCGACGATCTCGAAGGCGACGACGTCAACCAGTGGGTCCATCGCGTCAAACGACTCTCGGAGCTGGGGCTCGAGGAGGAAGCCAGCGAACTCGAGCAGAGCCTGATCGAACTGACCCACAACGATCCGGATCTGCAGCAGGAGTTTCTCCGTAGCCTGATGCAAGACGCTGGTCGCCAGGCCAGCGATCCGGGCGAAGACGACTGAGACCGCTCCCCAGTGAAAGCCCTACCCAGCCTATGGCTGCTGATGTTGATGGCTGCCTGGCCGATCTCTGCAGCTGTTCGCCAAGCACCCGAGCCGGAGCTGCGCGAGCTGATGCAGCGCACCGTATTGGAGGCCGAGAGCTTTGAGGATCGGTTTGACGCGGAAGTCTGGCTGCTGGACATGTCGACCCGTCTCAAACGCTACGTCCCCGATCCGCAAGAACGGCTGACGCTTTTGCGGCTGGTGCATCAGGAAGCTAGCAAGGCGGGGCTGAGACCTGACATGGTACTGGCGCTGATCCATGCCGAAAGCCGGTTCGACCGATTCGCCATTTCCAGCGTGGGCGCGCAAGGGATGATGCAAGTGATGCCATTCTGGAAAGCCGAACTAGGGCGCCCACAGGACAATCTCACCGACAACGCCACCAATCTGCGCTACGGCTGCACGATCCTCAGCTATTACCTGAAAAAGGAAAACGGTGATATCAATCGCGCTCTGGCTCGCTACAACGGCAGCCTCGGCAAACAGCATTACCCGGCGAAGGTCATCGGCTTCTGGCAAGACTTCTGGTACGTGAAGCCTTGATAGGCGCCTGCAGCAAAAAATAGCGCACTACCTTGTTTGAAAGCTTTAGACCTATCGCTCCAGCCGCTTCAGGTGAGTCTGGAGCCCTTCGGCAGTCTGCTCGCCAACCAGACTTTCGCGGACCGTTCCAGAGCCGTCGACGATGTAGGTCACCGGAAGTACCGTACTGCGTGGCAAGTCCAGTCGCTCGGCAGGGTCCACGCTGAGCACTCTGAAACCTATGCCCAGCGCGTCAGCCGCAGCGATCAATTCGTCCCCCTGAAGCCCGTCGAAATTGACCCCGAGCACGGTGATGTCGTCTCTCGATTGGTCCAGCGCGTTCAGCTCGGGAACCTCGGTACGGCATGGGCCGCACCATTCGGCCCAATAGTTGATCAACAACCACTGGCCTTCGAGTTGCTGCGACGTGACAGCGGCACCGTGTTGGTCGGGCCCCCAGTCTTCTGAGCAGCCAGCCAGCGTCAGGCTGATGAGCACACTGACTAGCCCAATGGATCGTTTGATCATCTTCGCTCCTTTGCGATGCCGGGCACCGGCTCGTTCATATCCGTCGCGCTTGCAGCCAGTCCGCGACACTACCACCGAACAGGCTGGCCTGCTCCTTCTCCAGCAGCTCCAGCGATTGCCGCAGCGTCGGATACCATGGCTCGTCCAGATGCTCCGGCAACGCGTGTCTGCCCGAGAGCGGCCAGGGATTACAACGCAACAATTGATCGAAGCTGTAATGGTTGAGATCGCGACATAGCACCCATCCGGATGACCCGGTCCGGCAGACGAGTTGCTCGCGCTCGAAGAACTCAAGGATCTCGTCCCACTCGTCCTCTGGCAGTTGCCAGCCATTTCGATGGGCGTCGCGCAGCCGCACCTCACGTCCAGCCAGTTGGCTTTCGTAAAGCACCCGCAGCAAACCGAGCATGACCAGCAGGCGCGGGACCGAGCGACGCCGCCATTGCTGGGACGAAGACATCCCGCATACCAGCTCCGCACCGAACAGCACGATCATCCAGGAAAGATAAACCCAGAGCAGGAACAGCGGCACCGCGGCGAAGGCTCCGTAGATCAGCTGATAGCTGGGGAAATAGCTGACATACAAACCGAACATCTGCTTGGCCGCCTCGAATAAAACCGCCGTGAAGCTACCTCCGACAATGGCGTGCCGTAGCGGCACCCGGGTATTCGGCACGGCGGCATAGATCAAGGTGAACGCAGCAATGCTGAGCACCAGTGGCATCGCTTTGAGCACGGTGCGTGCACCGATCAGTGCGTGCGGGCCGGAGATCAATGACAGTGAGGTGATGTAGGTGCTCATGGCGAACCCCGCACCCAGCAACAGCGGGCCGAGGCTCAGAATCGCCCAGTACAGAAGAAAGCTCGAGATGCCACGGCGTGGCTGACGCACCCGCCAAATCACGTTGAACGCTTTTTCGATGGTCAGGAGCATCATCAGTGCCGTCGCCATCAGAAAACCGACACCAAACCAGGTGAGCTGCCTTGCTTGATCCGTGAAGGCAACCAGATACTCCTGGATGGTTGCGCCCGTGGAGGGTATGAAGTTGCTGAAAATGTACATCTGGATTTGCTCGCCAACCCCCTGGAACGCTGGAATGGCAGACAGCATGGCGAAGGTCACCGTCATCATCGGCACCACCGCAAATAGCGTGGTGTAGGTCAACGCGGCGGCACTGTGTGGGCCGCGATCCGCCAGGAAGCGCTGCACCAGGAAACGGCCGAACTCTACGAAATCCTTGACTCGTTGCTGCATTCCATCCCCTTGGTGCCAATCGCGATTTTCGGACGCGCTTGTTCACAGGCTTATGACAACCGAAAGTCCATCTTCGCAGACAGTTACCTGCGACTGGCGTTTCAGGCCTCGCCATATTGAAGGTTACAATGGCTGCCTACACTGGCGCGAAGCAATTACAAATGACCGAACTGACCCTTTATCACAATCCACGCTGCTCGAAATCACGCGGCGCGCTGGAACTACTCGAACAGCGCGGCCTGACCCCGACCGTCATCCGCTATCTGGAAACACCTCCTTCGGCCACAGAACTCAAGCAGATTCTAGCTCGTCTGGGCATTGCACCCCGACAGCTGCTGCGTAGCGGTGAAGAGGAGTACAAGGCGCTCAACCTGACGGATCCAGCGCTCACCGACGCCCAGATCATCGATGCGATGGTCGCGCATCCCAGACTGATCGAGCGGCCGATTCTGGTTGCCGGCGATGTCGCAGTGATCGGCCGGCCGCCGGAGAAAGTGCTGGAGATCCTGCCGTGAGTGCGCCGTACATCTTGGTGCTGTACTACAGCCGCCACGGCGCGACGGCCGAAATGGCGCGACAGATTGCGCGCGGAGTGGAGCAAAGTGGCCTCGAGGCACGGTTGCGCACCGTACCGGCGATATCCACCGAATGCGAGGCAGTGGCGCCGACGATCCCGGCGCAAGGGGCGGTCTACGCCACACTCGACGACTTGAAGAACTGTTCCGGATTGGCTCTTGGCAGCCCGACCCGCTTCGGCAACATGGCCGCCCCGCTGAAATACTTTCTCGACGGCACCAGCGGGCTCTGGTTGACGGGGGAACTGGTGGGCAAACCCGCCGGCGTTTTCACCTCGACCTCGAGCCTGCACGGCGGCCAGGAGTCGACCTTGTTATCCATGCTGCTGCCCCTACTGCACCACGGCATGCTGGTGCTCGGCCTGCCCTACAGCGAAAACGCCCTGCTCGAGACCCGCGGCGGCGGCACCCCCTACGGTCCCAGCCACCATGCTGGCGCAGACGGCAAGCGTCTGCTGGATGAGCATGAAATCCACCTCTGTCGAGCCCTGGGCCAGCGCCTCGCGCAAACCGCCAAGCGTCTGGAGAATGACCGTGGCTAGAACGCCTAAACCACTCCCCTCCCTGGAATGGCTGACGCCCCGGGTAAAACTCAGCCGAGCAATAAGCCTGGCCAGCTTCATCGGCCTCGCTGTCCTGCTGACCATCTGGAATCTGGTTTTCGCCGACCTGCACGGTGCGCGCACTTGGGTCGTGGTCGGCATCCAGCTGATTCCGCTGCTTCTGGTCGCCCCAGGCATGATCTCGGGCAGCCCACGCGCTCATGCCTGGACTTGCTTCATCGTCAATCTCTACTTCATTCAGGGCGTACTCGCCGCCATCAATCCCGCCCGAGCGATATATGGATGGTTGGAGGCAATCATCAGCCTGACGCTTTTCGTCAGTGCGCTGCTCTATACCCGCTGGGCTTATCAGTACGAGCGCAAAGCCTCGGGCGAAAGCTGAGGCGGGCCCGCGGCACAGCAACAGTGCCATGAGAGAACGGCGCTGAAGGCGTCGTGTGCGAGGGAGTGGCCAGTTCGGTATTCGCTGGACCGAAGCCCACCCTACCCAGGCCTTCGCACTTCTCGGAGAAGGTTTCAGCGCACCCGCCCGACGTTCGGCCGCGCCAGCGGCTAGAACGAACGAAGCAGCTGCATCCTGCCCTTACCAGCCGAGCGTCTGCTTGAGAAACGGAATGGTCAGCTTGCGCTGCGCCTGCAGCGAGGCCTGGTCCAGCCGATCGAGTAATTCGAACAACGCGCTCATGCTGCGCGCACCGCGGGTGAGGATAAAGCGACCGACGTCATCCGGCAGATTCAAACCGCGGCGCGAGGCACGAAGCTGCAGGGCGCGCAGCTTGTCCTCGTCCGACAATTCCTGCAGTTGAAATACCAGTGAAAGGCTCAAGCGGGACTTGAGATCCGCCAGCTGCACGGCGATTTCTCGCGGAGAGGCATCTGCGGCAAGCAGCAAACGGCGGCCACTGTCGCGTAGTCGATTGAACAGATGAAACAGAGCTTCCTCCCACACCGGATCGCCCGCCACGGCATCCAGATCATCCAGGCAGACCAACTCGCTCTGTTCCAGATTATCCAACAGCGCCGGGCCATACTCAGCCACATCGGCAAGCGGCAGATACACGGCCAACTCGCCTCGCTGCTCGACGCGCAGGCAGGCGGCCTGCAACAGATGGCTGCGCCCGACCCCAGTACTGCCCCAGAGGTAGACCAACTCGTCGGACCAGCCGGTTTCCGGCGAACAGACCCGTTCGACGTAGCCCAGCGCAGCGGCATTGGCGCCCGGGTAGAAGTTGGCGAAGGTGGCATCGTCACGAAGACGGATGCCCAAGGGCAGTTGAATGGGTTTCATGGTTGGCGGGGCGGCTCGACCGGCGGCTCGGCGTAAAGGTCCGAGAGTTTATAGAGATCATGCACGTGACGCAGCAGAACCATGATCACCGCAGCCACAGGCAACGCCAACAGCACACCGGTGAACCCGAACAGCTGCCCGCCAGCCAGCACCGCGAAGATCACCGCTACCGGATGCAAACCGATCCGATCCCCAACCAATAACGGCGTCAGCAACATGCCTTCGAGCATCTGCCCGACCGTGAACACCGCCGCGACGCCCAGCAATGGATAGGGCTCGAGACCGAACTGGAACAGTACGGCGATCAGGGCCGCACCGATACCGACCACGAATCCCATGTACGGCACGATGCTGGCGAGACCAGCCAGCACGCCGATCAACAACCCCAGCTCTACGCCGACCAGCATGAGTCCGACGGAATAGACCACGGCAAGCGCCAGCATCACCAGCAATTGACCTCGCAGAAAGGCACCGATCACCTCGTGGCATTCGCGCATTAGCACCATGACGGTTTCTTCGCGCCGCCGCGGCAGTAACGACCGAAGCTTGGCCATGATCAAATCCCAGTCGCGCAACAGATAGAAGCACACCACAGGTACCAACAGCAGGTTCGCCAACCAGGCCAGCAAGGCGATACTGGAGGCCGTGGCCTGACTCAGAATGACCGCTACCACATCTTTGGTGCTGCCGAGATTGGCGGAAAAAGCGCTCTTGATCTGGTCGAAGCGCCAAAAGTCCTCATCGAGGCCGAACTGCATCTGCATCCAGGGCAGTGCCGTCATCTGCAACCAGTCGAGTCCCAACGGTGCCAATTGATAAAGATGCATCAGCTGCTTACCCAGCATCGGCACCAGTACCAGCAGTAGCACCAGACACAGCAGACTGAACAACGCGAACACCAGTATCACGCCCCAGGTGCGGGACAGTTTCCAGCGCTCCAGCCGATCGACCAGCGGATCACCCAGGTAGGCCAGCAGAATGCCGACTAGAAACGGCGAAAGAATGGGTGAAAGCTGATAGATCAGCCAGCCAAGCAGTAATAACGCCGCCAGCCATAGCCAGCGGTTGGTATGAGTGATCGTCATGGTCAAGACGCCTTGCTCCGGTTGATTCGAGGCCGCACGGCCACTGCAGGCGAAAGAGGAGGTTCGTAGCCGGCGGGCGCCGCCAATTGCAGCGCCCGCTCCGGTTGTATCGGGCATGGCGGCCCGCTCATACTGCTACCAGCGGTAGCGCAGCACCTCGCCCTGCTCTGCCGGTGGGATTTGCTCGGCAGCAGGCTGAACCGGCTCCTCGAGCGGTGCTTCGGCGTCGATCGGCTGTGCGCCGACCTCGCCAGCCGGCACGTCGGCGCCAAGCGGCGGCGCAGCGGCTTCATCGGCAGGGACCTCATGCAGCCGCGCCAATGCCAACTGCGCCCGCAATTGCTCCGGGCTGGCGTTGAGGCGATACACCAACCGGTCGCTTTCGACTCGCTGCAAGCGCGCACCGAAAGGTTCGAGCAGGCGATCCAGCTCGGCAAACCGATCGACATCGGCGCCCAGCACCTCGAGCGTGATCTCCGACGTCTCCCCTGGCGCCACCCGATACTGCGGCGCCAGGAACGTGCTGACTGCCAGCATCACCTCATCGGCCACTGCAGCCTGGCTGTCACCGCTCGCCTTGCCTTGCGTCTGCTGGTCACCGAGCCAGAGCCGCCAGTTGGCTTCCCAGGCTTCACCGGACTGTTTCGCCACCACCGCCAGCAGCCCATCGGCATCGTAGCGTTCCGAGGCTTCGCGGAGCGCCTGTGGTTCTTTCGCCGAGACGGCCTCGGTGGTGGCTGCGAGCTGCTCACTCAGATCGGCCAGTGGCAGACGTAACGGCAAGCCGCGATGCTGGGCGGCCGCGCGCAGTTCGGACGAACCTTCCTGCGCATCGCCGACGAGCTGCGAGCCTTCTGGCGACGTTCCCAGCCACCAGGTGAGAATGCTGGGGCGGTCAGCCCCCCACAACGACAACCCGGCGGACCGCAGCGCACGCTCGGTAGTGGTCGGGTCGAAGTTCACCACGACCGCATTGTCTTCATAGGCATATCGGCTGACGAGCTGTTGCGGATCTTTGCGTAACTGCGCAACGGCGGCCTGGTCCGCCTCGGCCTTACCCGTGAGGCGCAAGACCAAGGTATCGAATGCCTTGCGCAGCGCCTCCTCACGTTCCGCCGGCTGCTGGCTGGCAACCGGTTCACGCACCTTGTAAAGATCGCTGAGGGGCGCAGCCATGGCGTGGGCAGATGCGGCCACACCGCAGAGGGCGAAAAAAAAGCGGGGAATGAGGCGCATGGAAATACTCGCTGGCTGGCCAGTCGTGGGGAGCCGGTCGGTCGCGATGACGACCGGCCACGATGAATCAAGCGTTATACCTTAAACAGGCGCCTGAATCGGGGCAACCGCCGCACTTGGCTGTTGCGCATGCGGCTAAAAAAACCAGGCAGTTTGTGCGAACTTGCCCGACGCAACTGCGTCCGGGATGGCCGCTCTGCGGCAAGCCTGATAAAATCGCGCGCTTTCCGCAGACCGGTCCGGCGCCTTCGCCACGTTGAGACAATCGTCTCGTCCCACCGGTCGCCCCGCACTCTCCTCACAGGTCCGGATTATGAGCAAGCAACCCTCCATCAGCTACAAGGACGCCGGTGTCGACATCGATGCAGGCGAGGCGCTGGTCGAACGCATCAAGGGTGTGGCCAAGCGCACCGCGCGTCCTGAAGTCATGGGCGGCCTGGGCGGCTTCGGCGCGCTCTGCGAAATACCCGCTGGCTACAAGCAGCCGGTGCTGGTATCCGGTACAGATGGCGTGGGTACCAAGCTGCGCCTGGCCCTGAACCTGAACCAGCACGACAGCATTGGTCAGGACCTGGTGGCCATGTGCGTCAACGATCTGGTGGTTTGTGGTGCCGAACCATTGTTCTTCCTCGATTACTACGCTACGGGCAAACTCAACGTCGACATCGCCGCCACCGTGGTTACCGGTATCGGCGCCGGCTGCGAGCTGGCCGGCTGTTCGCTGGTAGGTGGCGAGACGGCCGAAATGCCCGGCATGTATGAAGGCGAAGACTACGACCTAGCCGGTTTCTGCGTCGGCGTAGTAGAGAAAAGCGAAATTATCGACGGCTCGACAGTGACTGCCGGCGATGCTCTGATTGCACTGCCTTCTTCGGGCCCGCATTCCAATGGCTATTCGCTGATCCGCAAGATCATCGAAGTAGCCGGAGCCGACATCGAGAACACCCAACTCGATGGCAAGCCGCTCACCGAGCTGCTGATGGCGCCGACCCGCATCTACGTCAAGCCATTGCTCAAGCTGATCAAGGACACCGGTGCGGTCAAGGCCATGGCGCACATCACCGGCGGCGGCCTGCTGGACAACATTCCGCGCGTGCTACCCGAAGGCAGCCAGGCCGTTATCGACGTCGGCAGCTGGCAACGTCCTGCGGTTTTCGACTGGCTGCAACAGCAAGGCAACGTCGAGGAGCATGAAATGCACCGCGTGCTGAATTGCGGAGTCGGCATGGTCATCTGCGTCGCTCAGGAGCAGGTCGAGACCGTTCTCGACAACTTGCGCAGCGCTGGCGAAAGCCCTTGGGTGATCGGCCGGATCGCATCGGCTGACGAAGCCGCAGACCGCGTCGTACTGAACAACCTGAAAAGTCATTGATGAGCGCACCCTGCGACGTCGTGGTGCTGATTTCAGGGTCTGGCAGCAACTTGCAGGCTCTGATCGATAGCCTGGGCGAAAACAATCCGGTGCGCATCCGTGCGGTTGTTTCGAATCGCGCCGAAGCGTTCGGCCTCCAGCGTGCACAAGCTGTCGGTATTGTCACCCACGTGGTGCAGCACAAGGACTTTGCCGACCGCGAAGCCTTCGATGCGGCTCTGATGCACGTCATCGATGGGCACAAGCCACAGCTCGTGGTGTTGGCCGGTTTCATGCGCATTCTCACCCCTGGCTTCGTCCGTCACTACCAGGGCCGGCTGCTTAACATTCATCCGTCCCTACTGCCGAAGTACAAGGGGCTGGATACCCATCGCCGCGCACTCGAAGCCGGCGATCGCGAGCACGGCTGCAGCGTGCATTTCGTCACCGAAGAGCTCGATGGCGGGCCGGTTGCCGTACAGGCCACACTCACCATCGAAGACGGCGAAAGCATCGGCCAGTTGACCGATCGGGTGCATGCGGCGGAGCACATCATCTACCCACTGGCCGTTCGCTGGTTTGCCGAAGGCCGCTTGCGCCTTACCGAGCAAGGCGCGATGCTGGATGGCGCCCCACTGCCGACTACCGGCCATCTGTTACGAATCTAGGAGATCTTATGCGTCGCGTCTTGCTGCTTGCTCTTGCCGTACTGGCTTTGCCAGTTCAGGCCCTGGAGCTCAAGCCCTTCTCCGCCAGCTATACCGCAGACTGGAAGCAAGTTCCTGTCAGCGGCACCGCCCAGCGCAGCTTGGAAAAGCGCGAGGGTGACATCTGGGAACTGGATTTCGAGGCTTCCATGCTGGTAGCCAGTTTCAATGAACGCAGCACGTTCAAGGTCGAGGGCGAAAGCTTCTTGCCGCAGAAGTATCGCCTGAAGCGCAGCGGGCTCGGCAAGGGCAAGACCATCAAGCATGATTTCGATTGGGCCGCCAAACAGGTTGTCGGCGAAGATCGCGGCGACCCGGTCAAGCTGCCGCTCAACCGCGGCCTGCTGGACAAGTCCACCTACCAGATCGCGCTTCAACACGCCGTGGCGGCGGGCGAAAAGAGCATGAGTTACCAGGTGGTCGACGGCGATGAAATCGAAACCTATGACTTCCGCGTACTCGGCGAGGAGAAGGTCAGCACCAAAGCCGGCCAGGTCGACGCAATCAAAGTGGAACGCGTGCGCGATCCGACGCAGAGCAAACGCCAGACCATTCTCTGGTTCGCCACCGATTGGGATTACCTGCTGGTCCGCCTGCACCAGATCGAAAAGGACGGCAAGGAATACCAGATCATGCTCGACGAAGGCACCGTCGACGGCAAAGCCGTGAAGGGTAACTGATCCCCACCGCGCCAGCCTGCTGGCGCCTTACCGTCCGCTGCTACGCCGAGTCCGTCATGACCTACCCCCGCTCCCTGCTGCTCCTTCTGCTGCCGATTTTCGCTGGCTGCCAAGCGTTTTCCTGGCGCGACGAGCCATCTCGGCAAGCGGTCGAACGGCTGCAGGGCGAAGTCACGCGCAACGAAGGGATGCTGCTATTGCGTAGCTGTCAGGGTCAGCGACAGGTCGAGCTGCTCGATACCGGCACGACCGGATTGTCTGACGATGCCCAGGCATTGCTCTCCGACAGCGGCCGACCGCTGTTCGCCGATGTGCGTGGCAGGCTGATCTCACGCGCCGATGGCAGCAGCCAAATGCAGCTGACCCAGGTTTACCGCCTTCAGAGCGAAGGACCCGGCTGCGACGCGAGCGGATTCAACCAGCTGGCACTGCGCGCCGGCGGTCACGAACCGGGCTGGAGCGTTCGAATCACGACCAAAGGCCTGTTGCTCGAGCGGCCCGGCCAGGCGCCGTTGGCGGTGCCCTATCTGGAGGAGCAGTTGCCCGGCGGGCAAACCAATTTCAGCAGCGAAGCCAACAGCCAACGCATCGATCTCTGGGTCGCCCCGCAACGCTGCGTCGATGGTGCCACCGGTGCCGTCAGCCATCTGACCGCCGAGCTGCGCCTCGACAACCAGACACTGCGTGGCTGCGCCTATTACGGTGGCGCCCGCAACGAATGAACCTATCGAAGCGCCCATCGCCGCGCTTCCCTACGCTTCGAAGACTCCGACCATGAATGACGACCTGTCCCTGCTACAGCCCTACCCGTTCGAGAAACTTCGCGTGTTACTCGCCGGCGCGCAACCGCCGGCCGACAAGCGCCCGATTGCGTTGTCGATCGGCGAGCCGAAACATCCTTCGCCCGATTTCGTGGCCCAGGCACTGGCGACGAATCTGGACCAACTCGCGGTATACCCGTCCACCCTTGGGATTGCTGCACTGCGTGAGTCGATCGCCCGTTGGTGCGAGCGTCGCTTCGGCGTTACGGCGGGGAGCATCGACCCGGCGCGCCACGTGCTGCCGGTCAACGGTACTCGCGAAGCGCTCTTCGCCTTCACCCAGGCCGTGGTCAAGCGCAGCGCCGATGCGCTGGTGATCAGCCCCAATCCGTTCTACCAGATCTATGAAGGCGCAACGCTTCTGGCCGGCGCCGCGCCGCATTATCTGCCCTGCACCGCCGAAAACGGTTTCAACCCTGATTTCGATGCGGTCTCGGCAGAAACTTGGCGACGCACTCAGATCCTCTTCCTTTGCTCGCCGGGCAACCCCACCGGCGCGCTGGTGCCACTCGAGACGCTCAAGCGGCTGATCGCTCTGGCCGACGAATATGACTTCGTTATTGCTGCGGACGAATGCTACAGCGAGCTGTACTTCGACGAAGAACACCCGCCGGCAGGGCTGTTGACCGCCTGCGCCGCCCTGGGACGCGAGGACTTCAAACGCTGCGTGGTCTTCCACAGCTTGTCCAAGCGCTCCAATCTGCCCGGCCTGCGCTCAGGTTTCGTCGCTGGCGACGCGGATATCCTCAAGGCGTTCCTGCTCTACCGCACTTATCACGGCTGCGCCATGCCGGTGCAAACACAGCTGGCCAGCATCGCCGCCTGGAACGACGAAGCTCATGTACAGGCCAATCGTCAGCTGTATCGCGAGAAGTTCGATGCGGTGCTGGACATCCTCACCTCCGTTATGGAGGTGCAGCGTCCCGATGGCGGCTTCTACCTGTGGCCTAAGACGCCTGGCGATGACCAGCAGTTCACGCGCGAACTCTTTGCCAGCGAACACGTGACCGTAGTTCCGGGCTCCTATCTGTCACGTGAAGTGGATGGATTCAGCCCGGGCACGGGCCGGGTACGCATGGCGCTGGTGGCGCCGCTCGCCGATTGCGTCGAGGCTGCCGAGCGCATCCGCGCCTTCATCGCCAAGTCGTGATCTGGAAGCCGGACGTTGCGACGTCCGGCTTACCGATTCAGGCCACCCCCGGCGGGATCTTGTCCTTGCCGTAATCGCGCAGTTTTTCCAGATTTTCCGGTTTCATGTGCTCTGGAATGTCCCCAGTGACGGGCTCGTCGCTTTTGTCACGCTCGTCCACATCCGGTTTTTCGGGTTCGTTCATGGCATCCTCCTTCAGATTGCGTTCTCTTCCCAGATCAGTTCACCTTCGTCGCTGACCTCCGTGACCTTGGTCAGTGCAGCTTCGGCTGCAGTCTCGGCCTCGGAGGCAAGGTCATACCGCCGCCCGTTAGCCACCTTGAATACCTGGGCGTTTTCTTCCGTCCCCCGCCGTTTCACGGCTATCACTGCCTCGAATCCGTCATCGGCAGGAACGGCGGACGAGATGGCTTCATGGTTTTCGAAATGCTTGCGTGCCATACATGACCTCATCGTTGCGACTGTGATCAATGGACAACGTAGAGGGAGAAAAAGGTCGAACGTCTTCTTCGTGACCCACTCACTGAACCCATGGCACTGCCGCGACTCCACCTATAAACAGACGACCGGGAGCCCTCTATGCCAATGAGCGAAACCTACATGTCCAACGCCCCTTCCCGCGACGAGGTCGATGCGCTCGACGGTCTCACTCTGCTCGAGTTCGGTACAGGCTGGTGCGGTCATTGCCGTACGGCGCAGCCTCTGCTCGCCCAAGCCATGGCCGAGCGCGACATTCGCCACTTGAAAATCGAGGATGGACCGGGCCGCCCGCTGGGCCGCTCCTTCCGGGTCAAGCTTTGGCCAACCCTGATTTTGATGCGCCAGGGAGAGGAATTGGCTCGAGTGGTGCGCCCTACCGATACTCAGGCAATCGAACGATTGCTCAGCCAAGCCGATAGCGCCACGGGCTAAGGCCCTCCTGAGCGACAACGCACCCTGCCAGGCAGTGCCCCAACGGGCGGCAGGCTTTGCCTCATCGTGGCATAATCCGCGGCCCAGTTTGGCCGGAGAACGCGGAGCTGTCATGCCCGAGAAACGCAAAGGACTCTGTCTGTACGGCATCAAAGCCTGCGACACCATGAAAAAAGCCCGCACCTGGCTCGACCAGCAAGGGCTAAGCTATGACTTCCATGACTACAAGAGCGCCGGGATCGACCGCGCCCATCTGGAAGCCTGGTGCGATGAACACGGCTGGCAAATCGTACTCAACCGTGCAGGCACCACCTTCCGCAAGCTGGACGACACGCAGAAGGCCGACCTCGATCAGGCCAAGGCCATCGAGCTGATGCTGGCCCAGCCGTCGATGATCAAACGCCCGGTGCTCGACCTGGGCGACAAGACGCTAATCGGCTTCAAGCCGGACATTTACGCTGCCGCGCTGGCAGCCAAGAACTGATACCGCTCGCCACGACGAGCCGCGATTAATAAGAAGGATTTTCCCTATGAGCAACACCCTATTCAGCCTGGCCTTCGGCGTCGGCACCCAGAATCGTCAGGGCAGCTGGCTGGAAGTCTTCTACGCGCAGCCGCTGCTGCGCCCGGCCGGTGAACTGGTTGCCGTCATTGCGCCGCTGCTCGGCTATGAAGGCGGCAACCAGGCGATTGCCATCAGCACGACCCAGGCCGCTCAACTGGCCGATGCGATCAAGCCGCTCGACACCGCACAGCACGCCCTGCTGACCCGTTTGGCCGAAAGTCAGCGCCCATTGGTGGTCACGCTGCTCGCCGAAGACACTGCACCGACGTCCACACCCGAGGCCTACCTGAAGTTGCACCTGCTCTCCCATCGCCTGGTCAAGCCGCACGGCGTGAACCTGACTGGGATCTTCCCGCTGCTGCCCAACGTCGCCTGGACCAATCAGGGAGCGGTGGATCTGGCCGAGTTGGCCGAGCGTCAGCTGGAAGCGCGTCTGAAGGGCTATCTGCTGGAAGTCGTTTCCGTCGACAAATTCCCCAAGATGACCGACTACGTGGTGCCGGCCGGCGTGCGTATCGCCGATAGCGCACGCATCCGGCTTGGCGCCTATGTGGGCGAAGGCACCACGGTGATGCATGAAGGTTTCGTCAACTTCAACGCCGGCACCGAAGGCCCAGGCATGATCGAGGGGCGCGTCTCAGCGGGCGTGTTCGTAGGCAAGGGCTCGGACCTGGGCGGCGGCTGCTCGACCATGGGCACGCTGTCGGGTGGCGGCAATATCGTCATTTCCGTGGGAGAAGGCTGCCTGATCGGCGCCAACGCCGGCATCGGTATTCCGCTCGGCGACCGCAACACTGTCGAAGCAGGCCTGTATATCACCGCCGGGACCAAGGTAAACCTGCTCGACGAACAGGGCGCGCTGGTCAAGGTGGTCAAGGCACGCGAACTTGCCGGCCAGACAGACCTGCTGTTCCGCCGCAATTCTCAGAACGGCGCGGTGGAATGCAAGACTCACAAATCGGCGATCGAGCTGAACGAAGCGCTGCACGCGCACAACTGACCGCTTGGCTGGGGGCCAGAGCCGGAAGCTGAACGCAACAGCGCACCGCTTTGGCTTCCAGCCTCCAGCTTCAGGCCTAACGCTATGCTCTTGTCCCCCTGGCGCTCCGACTTTCCGGCCCTGGCGATTCTCGAAGCCCAGGGCCAGACTTATCTCGACAGCGCCGCCACGGCGCAAAAACCCCAAGCGTTGATCGACGCGCTGACGGGTTATTACACCTGCGGCACCGCCAATGTGCACCGCGCCCAGCATCAGCCGGCAGAGCGCGCGACGCGCGCCTTTGAGGACGCACGAATCAAGGTGGCACGATGGCTTAATGCGGCCAGCCCGACCGAAATCGTTTTCACCCGAGGCGCCACCGAAGCGCTGAACTTGCTTGCCTATGGCCTGGAACCGCTGATCGACACGGATGACGAGATCGTGGTCAGCGCGCTAGAGCATCACGCCAATCTGCTGCCCTGGCAGCAGCTGGCGAAGCGGCGCAATGCCAAGCTACGGGTGTTGCCGCTGGACGATCGCGGCGTGATCGATCTGGAGCGGGCCGCCAGCCTCATCGGCCCGCGGACCCGTTTGCTTGCCGTCAGCCAGCTGTCAAACGTGCTCGGCGCCTGGCAACCACTTGCCGAATTGTTGCCCTTGGCGAAGGCTCAGGGGGCGTTGACAATCGTCGATGGCGCGCAAGGCGTCGTGCATGGACGGCATGACATGCAAGCGCTGGCTTGCGACTTCTACGTGCTGTCCAGCCATAAGCTTTACGGACCCGAAGGCGTCGGCGCGCTCTATGGGCGAGGCGAGTCATTGCTCAAGCTCCGGCACTGGCAATTCGGTGGCGAGATGGTCCGCGTCGCTGATTTTCAGCATGCCGAGTTCCACGCCGCACCGCTAGGCTTCGAGGCCGGTACGCCACCCATTGGCGCGGTCATTGGCCTCGGTGCGACCCTGGACTACCTTTCCAAACTGGACGCAACGGCGGTGACCGGCCATGAGCAGGCCCTGCACACGAAGCTACTGGCCGGGCTCGCGGTGCGCGAAGGCGTGCGGCTGCTGGGCGAACCTCGGCTGGCGCTCGCCAGTTTCACCGTGAACGGCGTGCATCACGGCGATCTGGCCCACCTCCTGACCGAGCAAGGCATCGCCATACGCAGCGGAACCCACTGTGCCCAGCCGCTGATGAAGGCGCTCGGGGTTGATGGCGCCATTCGTGTATCGCTCGGGCTGTATAACGACGGCGCCGACATCGAGCGCTTCTTCGGCGCCCTGGACCGTGCCATGGAAATCCTGCAATGAGCGAGCTGTCCATTGCCGCCACAGGAGCGCTGCAGAGCTTCCAGCAGGCAGCGGGCTGGGAACAGCGTGCGCGCCTGCTGATGCAATGGGGTGATCGCCTCGAACCGCTCAGCGACACCGAGCGCACCGACGATAATCTCGTAACCGGTTGCGACAGCAAGCTTTGGCTGCTCGGCGAGCCGCGCGGCGATCACTGGCACTTCCGCGGCACCAGTGAAGCCCGCCTGCTGCGAGGCTTGCTCGCGGTCCTGCTGCTGCGCGCGAACGGTCTGCGCGCGAGCGAACTGCAGCGGCTGGATATTGCCGACTGGTTCGGGCAACTCGGACTATCGCGGCAATTGTCGCCGTCGCGCGCCAATGGAATGAATGCCGTGCTGCAGCGAATGCGCGAGTTGGCCTCGAGCGGCTGATCGCACTCGGCGCGCCAATGGCACACCAGCGTGACTGACCCCAGTCATCAGCCTCGTGTTCGCTCCGACGGCCGCCTGGCGCCGGCGACCAGCTTGTCGACGGCACGCGCCGCCGCCACCATGCCGAAACTGGCAGTAACCATCATCGCCGCACCAAAGCCACCAGCGCAGTCGAGTTTGACCCCTTCACCAACGAAACTCTTGCTCTGGCAGACGCCGCCATCCGGTTTCGGATAGCGCAGCTGCTCGGTGGAAAACACGCAGGGCACGCTGTAGGTGCGCCCCGGCGTGCGTGAGAAGTTATATTCGCGCCGCAGTAGCGAGCGCACCTTCGCCGCGAGTGGATCGTTGAAGGTCTTGTTCAGGTCGGCAACCTGAATTTGCGTAGGGTCAACCTGGCCACCGGCACCGCCTGTGGCGATGATCTGGATCTTGCGCCGCTTGCACCAGGCGATCAGCGCGGCTTTGGCCGGCACGCTGTCGATGCAATCGATGACGCAATCCATCTGCTCGGTGATGTATTCGGCCATGGTCTCTCGGGTGACGAAGTCTGCAACGGCGTGCACCACGCAGCCCGGATTGATCGCCTTGATTCGCGCCGCCATCTCGTCGACCTTGGGCTTGCCGACCGCACCGTCCAATGCATGAACCTGCCGGTTGGTATTGGTAAGGCAGACATCATCCAGATCAAACAGGCTGATTTCGCCGACGCCACTGCGCGCCAACGCCTCGGCCGCCCACGACCCGACCCCGCCGATCCCGACCACGGCGACATGCGCTGCCGCCAGCCGCCCGAGGCCTAGGGAGCCGTAAAGACGGGCGATACCGCCGAAACGCTGATCGTCAATGGACATGTCGATACCCCGAAAAAGACTCGGGCGATTATATGTTCCTTCGCTCCGGCTGACACAGGGCCGTGCATCACGCTGCCTCAGGCCCGGCACCAAGCGACAGGCAGAACACCTTTTCCTGTCGGCTCCGCCGAAGGCACTACGCACAGCACGGCAGAACCCAGGTTTTGCTTTAATATGGCGCTCTTTTTCCCGCCTGCCTCGGAGCCGTGATGACCACCGCCGCCCTCTCGCCCACCCTCGAACTCGCCTGCGAGCTGATCAACCGGCCTTCGGTGACTCCGCTGGACGAGGGCTGCCAGCAGCTGATGAGCGAACGTCTCGCGGCCTGCGGCTTCGCGATCGAGTCGATGCACATCGAGGACGTGGAAAATTTCTGGGCGATCCGCGGTCAGGAAGGCCCGGTGCTGTGCTTTGCCGGCCACACCGACGTGGTGCCCACCGGCCCATTGCACGCCTGGCAGAACCCGCCATTCGCCGCCCGCATCGACGCGAAAGGCATGCTCCACGGGCGCGGTGCGGCGGACATGAAGGGCAGCCTGGCTTCGATGATCGTCGCAGTAGAACGCTTTACCGCGGACTATCCCAACCACAAGGGGCAGATCGCCTTCCTCGTCACCAGCGACGAAGAAGGTCCGGCCCATCACGGCACCAAGGCCGTGGTCGAGCGCCTGCGTGAGCGTGCTCAGCGACTGGACTGGTGCATTGTTGGCGAGCCTTCGAGCACCAACCTGGTCGGCGACGTGGTGAAGAACGGGCGCCGTGGCTCGCTCGGCGGCACCCTGACGGTGCGCGGTCAGCAAGGCCACGTGGCCTATCCCCACCTGGCGAAGAATCCGATTCATCTCGCCGCGCCAGCATTGGCCGAACTGGCTGCCGAGCACTGGGACGACGGCAACGCCTTCTTCCCACCGACCAGCTTCCAGATCTCCAATCTGAATTCAGGCACCGGCGCTACCAATGTCATTCCCGGCACCCTGGAAGCGGTGTTCAATTTCCGCTTCTCCACCGAGTCCACCGTTGAGGGACTGCAGCGACGTACCGCCGCGATTCTCGACAAGCATGGCCTGGACTGGAAGGTCGACTGGGCGCTGTCCGGCCTGCCTTTCCTCACCGAGCCTGGCGAGCTGCTCGATGGCGTGGCCGCGGCCATCCGCCAGGTCACTGGCCGCGAGACCACGCCATCGACCAGCGGTGGCACGTCCGATGGCCGTTTCATCGCCACGCTCGGCACCCAGGTCGTGGAACTCGGCCCGGTCAACGCGACCATCCACCAGGTCGACGAACACATCCTCGCCAGCGATCTCGACCTGCTGACCGAAATCTACTACCAGACCCTGGTCAACCTGCTCGCATGCTGATCTGTCCGCTCTGCCAGGGCGCGCTCGCCACGGTCGACAATGGTGTCGCCTGCCCGGCGAATCACCGTTTCGATCGCGCCCGCCAGGGATACCTGAACCTGCTGCCGGTGCAACACAAGAACAGCCGCGACCCGGGTGACAACCAGGCCATGGTAGAAGCGCGTCGACGCTTTCTCGACGGCGGCCACTACGCGCCGCTGGCGGCTCGTCTGGCGCAGCTGGCGGCCGAACGCTCGCCGTCGCGCTGGCTGGACATCGGATGCGGCGAGGGCTACTACACCGCTCAGATCGCCCAAGCCCTGCCGGATGCCGAAGGTTATGCATTGGACATTTCCCGCGAGGCGGTCAAGCGGGCGTGCAAACGCGCACCGCAGTTGGAATGGCTGGTCGCGAGCATGGCCCGGGTGCCGCTGGCTGACGCCAGCTGCGGCCTGCTCGCCAGCGTGTTCAGCCCGCTGGATTGGAGCGAAGCTGAGCGCCTGCTAGCGCCCGGCGGCGGGTTGCTGCGCATGGGGCCGACCCGTGAACATCTTTGGGAACTGCGCGGGCTGCTGTATGACGAAGTACGCGAGTACGATGACGAGAAGCACCTGTCGCTGATCCCCGGCGGCATGCATCTGGCCCATAGTGAAACCCTCGGCTACGAGTTGCGACTGGATAGCGCCGAAGCCCGCGCCGACTTGCTGGCGATGACACCGCACGGCTGGCGCGCCAGCGCCGAGCGCCGTGCCGCAGTGATCGACACACCGCTCAAGGTTCGGGTTGCGATACGCTACGACTGGATTCAGCGTGACCGGTAGCATCGCGCACGTAAGAGAGCCGTAGCCGACCAATCCTACGAGGCCAGCCAAGCCACGCCGGTTCATTTCTCAATAGGCTGCAACCACCACCGACAAGGCCATCATCCATGCGTCAACCGGACATCGAGATCTACCTCAGGGACGCCAGCCAGGACGCCGTGACTGAATGGCTGAACCGGGCTGTTGGACCCTGCTCTCCCTGGCAAACCAAGGGCAAGACGTTCAAGTGCAAGGCCGGCGATATCCCGGTGACCTGGTTTCCGAAGGCGGTCGGTAAATGGCACAGCTTGCTATTGGAAAGCGATGCGACCCCGTGGAACGACGACGTCGCCTGCGCACGCGCCGCTTATCAGGCGTTGAGCGTGGAAATCCGCTGCGCACCAGGTGGCTGGCAGGAAGAAGAGTCAGTCGAAAATGCCGATCGCTGGATCAGCGTCAGCGAGCGTGGCGAAGCGGAGATTCTCTGGCGCACGGACTGAATGTTGGTTTGCACCGTGGCATTCAGGTGCTACCCGCTCCGCCGCCAGACAGCTGATCAGTCGGCCATTACTGGGCGCACAGAAGCGAAATTCTCGGAAATCTGCCCCTTACGCCGACTATTCGGGGCGACCAATCCGAAAGAACTGGCCATGGCTCCAGACGCCCAGCCAGCTGGTGCCATCGATCTCGCGCGGGACCGCCAACTCGACCAACTGATAGAAGACATTGCGGTGAATCAGCGCTTCGAGATTGGCACGCACATGCACGTAGGGGGCCGGCTCCTGGCTGGTAGGATCGAGCTCGACCCGCATCGGATGCTCTGCACCCGCTTCGGTTTCGTCGCCGACATTGGTGACGAAGCGAAGCACCTGAGCTTCGCCGCTGCCCTCGACCTCCAACTCGACCGCCACGAAAGGTGCGTCATCAACGGTGATGCCTACCTTCTCTACCGGTGTCACTAGAAAGTAGTCGTCGCCGTCTCGTCGAATGACCGTGGAAAACAGCCTCACCATGGCAGGTCTTCCGATCGGCGTACCCATGTAGAACCAGCTACCGTCGCGGGCGATTCGCATATCCAGATCGCCGCAGAAGGGCGGGTTCCACAAATGAACCGGTGGCAGGCCCTTGTTCTCAGTCTTTGGAATCTGCCCCAGCAGATTCGCGGCTTTTCCAGCATCGCTCATGTGCGCTCCTTAACGGCTGAGGCCCGTCAGGCGTCGGGCATAATCGCGCAACGGCGGCCCTAACAAGACCTGCGGTGTCGCATCATAGATATTAAGCAGCCCTCCGCGGCTGCGAATTCGCGCCGTATCGACCAGATACCGATTCCCGGTTTCGATCAGCATCAGCTGGACCACGCTGGTATCGACCCCAAGTCGATCGAGCGCGCGCTGATCATCGAGCTCGTCGAAACTGCCGATGCGGTCATCGGCGGCGGCAAATCGCGTGTACAGCAAGTAATGGGCACCAACAGCCGCTGCCTGGTTCAATGCCTCTTCCAATCCTGCAGGCTCTGGAGCGCGACGAACCAGCGGAAAGTATTCGACAAACCCCTTGAACGCCTCCTCAGCTACCACGTTCGGCCGCGGATACGCATTGCCGGGCGGGACGAAGTGGCCTTGGGCGATGTAGATGAACGAATCGGGCTGCAGCCGCCATGATGCGGACCTCACGGTCTCGCTGTGATCGAGAAACCCGACGTCTCGCAGCTGGTTGCGAGTGCCCTCGGCCATGTCACTGACCTGCATGCACCCGCCCAAAACCAGCACGGCCACGATAAGGCTGAATACTTTCATCTTTGCTCCTGCCAATGACGGAAAACCGGCGAATAGCAAAGCAATGCAGCAAACAAGCCAGCTCCGCGCAAAACGGCTGTAGCGCGTGCTCGTCTTCCTGCCACAACGGCACTCGACTGCGCGAAGGATCGGCCAACGACACGGCTTACTGGCCGGATTCCCGTTCCGCAAGCCGCCACCCGTCTCCGGCGATTCGAACTAGTCGCGCTTGCGCTTGTTACCCATGCGAACGCCAATGTCCATCAAGAACTGAAAGAAACCTTCCTGATCTTCTAGTACGTTGCTCCAGAACGGCGAGTGATAAAGCGCTACTGCGCCGTGCACCAACGCCCAGGCCGCGCAATAGTGGAAATAGGGAGGCACGTCCTCAAGCTTGCCTTCGGAAATGCGCCCCTTGATCAATTGGGTCAGATGATCGAAGTTGGAAGCGCGAATCCGGTGGAGTTCCTCGACCATGTCCGGGACCTGATTGCCCTTGACGACCTTCTCTTCGAGGCGATCGAACAACCGATAGCGCTGGGGGTCACGCATGCGGAATTCGAAATAGGCGCGAGACAGCGCCTCCTTGTCCTGATCAAGGCTCGGTGAATGCAGCAGCTCATTCAGGTCCCGCTCGTAGTCGAGCATGAGCCGCAGATAGATTTCGGCCTTGGATTTGAAATGCTTGTAAATGGTGCCTTTGCCGATGCCCACCCTGTCGGCGATCATCTCGACGGTGACACTGTCTTCTCCTTGATCAAGGAACAGCTGGAGCGCTGTATCAAGAATCTCTTGCTCGCGACGGCGAAATTCGCGGACCTTCCGGGGTTCATTTTGCATAAGAGGCTGCGGCTTGAAATCGAAGCAGATGATTATGCCCATCTAGTCAGAAAATGCACGGAACATCTCTTATGAGTACGTTGAATGACGAATTCCCTCAGATCGAAGGTTTGCGATACCTGAATCACGCCGCTGTCGCACCCTGGCCTCGACGGGCAACTGAAGCCGTGACCGCCTTTGCACAACAGAACATGGCGCTCGGCGCGCGGGACTATCCCCAATGGCTGGCAGTCGAAAGCCAATTACGTGATCGCTTGGCCAGGATGCTCAACGCACCGACATCGGCCGATATCGCGCTGGTCAAGAACACGTCGGAAGCGCTGTCATTCGTAGCCTTTGGCCTGGACTGGGACGCCGGCGACCAGATCGTCATCAGTGACGAAGAGTTTCCGTCCAACCGGGTCGTCTGGGAGGCTTTGCAACCTCAGGGCGTGGAAGTGATACAAGTCAGCCTCAAGGGCGACGATCCGGAAGCCGCGCTCCTGGCTGCCTGCGGACCCAAGGTACGCCTCATGGCAATCAGCGCCGTACAGTACGCCAGCGGCCTACGGCTCGATCTGCCCCGCCTAGGCGAAGGCTGCGAGCAGCGCGGTGTGTTGTTGTGCATCGATGCGATCCAACAGCTCGGCGCACTCGCTTTCGACGTCCAGCAATACCGGTGCGCCTTCGCGATGGCCGATGGGCATAAATGGCTATTGGGACCGGAGGGCCTCGGCGTCTTTTACTGCCGCAGCGATCTGCGCGCCAGACTGAAGCTCCACGAATACGGCTGGCATATGCTCGAACACGCAGGCGACTACGACCGCAGCGACTGGCAGCCAGCCCGCAGTGCCCGCCGCTTCGAGTGTGGCAGCCCGAATATGCTCGGTGCCATGGCGTTGGATGCCAGCCTTTCGTTGCTCGAAGAGATTGGCATGAGCGAGGTGAGCCGAGCGCTAGCCGAACGCATCGATCACCTGCAGCATGAGCTGGCGGCCATGCCCGGCGTCGAGCTGTTGAGCCCAACCGACCCGTTTCGACAGGCCGGCATCATGACCTTCAGAGCCAATGGCTGGGAAAACGCAGCGCTGTTCCAGCAGCTCAAGGCCGAGCAGATCGTCTGTGCCCTTCGTGGTGGTGGTATACGGCTCTCGCCCCATTTCTACACGCGCCCTGATGTCATCGAGCAGACATTGACGGTGGTTCGCGGCCTGCTTGCAAAGTGAGCGATCAAGGTGCGCGTAACTATTCCAAATCCGTTTTAAAAAGCGCATGAATCGCCCGGCAAAGTTGGCGATCCAGGCCAATACTTCAGGCACTGGCCGCGCAATCCCCCCAATGCTCGGCCAGCTGAGGGAGCGAGGAACGTGACCTCAAACTCCTAATGGTCTTGGCCCGGCTCCTCGCGACGCCGGGTTTTTTTTGGCTGGCGATAGCAACATGCTTTAGCAATCAGCCAGGCGCGGCGCGCCGACTGGAAAGCCGAAGCCGGAAGCACACCCAGATGAACAGGACCCAGATCGGGATGGCAATGATCGAGGTACGTAGCCCCGGCATCGAGAGCATGATCGCCGCAATCAGTGCCACGAAAGCCAAGCACAGGTAGTTGCTGAAAGGGCACCAGAAAGCCTTGAACGAGGGATCGATACGCTGCGCTGTCATTGCTCTGCGAAACTTCAAGTGTGCGAGGCTGATCATCGCCCAATTGATCAGCAGCGCCGCGACCACGAGTGACATGAGCAACTCAAGGGCCGTCTGGGGTAACAGGTAATTCACCAGCACGCAGAGCATCGTCACGAGAGCAGAGAGCGCGATTGCCAGAACCGGGACCCCACGACGGTTCACCATCATTAGCACCCTGGGTGCATCGCCCTGCTCAGCCAGACCGTAGAGCATCCGGCTGTTGCAATAGACACCGCTGTTGTAGACCGAGAGGGCCGCGGTCAGCACCACGAAGTTGAGAATATGTGCCGCAGTGTCGCTACCGATCAACGAGAAGATCTGCACGAAAGGACTACCGCTGTAAGGATCGCCGGCAGATCCCAGGGTTTCCAGCAACGTGTCCCAGGGGTACAGCGCCAGCAGGACGCTCAGCGCGCCGATATAGAAGATCAGGATGCGGTAGACGACTTGGTTGATAGCCTTTGGGATGACGGTCTTCGGATCCGATGCTTCAGCGGCGGTAATCCCCACCAACTCCAGCCCACCGAAGGAAAACATGATGATTGCCAGGGCCATGACCATCCCGCTTACGCCGTTGGGGAAGAATCCACCATGGCTCCACAGGTTGCTGAAGCTGGCCTGCTTACCGCCCTCCCCGCTCAGTAGCAAATACAGACCCAGCGCGATCATGCCGACAATGGCGCCAACCTTGATGATCGCGAACCAGAACTCGGTCTCGCCGAACGTTTTCACGTTCACCAGATTGATGAGATTGATCAGCACGAAAAAGGCCGACGCGGTGGCCCAGGTCGGCACCTCGGGCCACCAGAACTGCACGTATTTGCCGACTGCCGTCAGTTCGGCCATTCCTACGAGCACGTAGAGCACCCAATAATTCCAGCCGGAAAGAAAACCGGCATAAGGCGTCCAGTATTTGTGGGCGAAATGGCTGAAGGAACCCGCGACCGGTTCCTCGACGATCATCTCGCCAAGCTGACGCATGATCAGGAAAGCGATCAGCCCGCCAATGGCGTAGCCCAGAATCATCGACGGCCCCGCACTGCGGAGCACGCCGGCCGAACCGAGGAAAAGCCCCGTGCCGATGGCGCCTCCGAGCGCGATCAGCTGGATATGGCGATTTTGCAGGCCGCGCTGAAGCGGCCCGGTACGCAGCGTCTCGCTGGACATGGCGTCACCTTGATTGGTCTGTGACGAGGAAGCGGTCCGGCTCATGACAGTGATACGGAGCCGAGTTGAACCCTCGTATCCGCATGCCGGGGTTCGGGCATGCGGACCGAAGCGGCGCGGATTGTACACGCCATTGGACGACGAGGCTTGAAGGGCACGCGCCTTCGAGCGGCAACCTCGCTCAGCCCTTGACCCGAGTCAACGGGAAGAGTCGCTTGAAGTTATCCGTGGTCTGCTCGGCGAAGACGTCGAAATCGACACCACGTAACTGTGCCAGAAACTCGGCGACCTCGCGCACGTACTGCGGTAGGTTCGGTTTGCCCCGATAGGGGATCGGCGCCAGGTAGGGCGAATCGGTCTCGACCAGCAAGCGATCCGTCGGCACGCGGCGGGCCACGTCTCGCAACGCATCGGCATTGCGGAAGGTCACGATTCCGGAGAGCGAGATGTAGAAGCCCAGATCCAGCGCCGCCTTGGCCATGTCCCAATCTTCGGTGAAGCAATGCAATACGCCGGCTTGTGGCAGTGCCGCTTCGCGAAGCAGCGCCAGCGTGTCGGCACGGGCCGCCCGCGTGTGAACGATTACCGGTTTGCCGCAGACTTGAGCGGCCTCCAGGTGCAGGCGGAAGGACTGCTGCTGCAACTCGGCGGCTTCGGGCTCGTAATGATAGTCGAGGCCGGTTTCGCCAATCGCCACCACGCCTGGCCCATCCAGCTCTTGCAGCAGCCAGTCCAGTGCAGGTTCGGCACCGGGCTCGAGATCCAACGGATGCACGCCTACCGAACAGTCGACATCGTCATAGCGTTGCGCAAGCGCCTTGACCGCCGCGGTATTCTCGACGCTAACACCAATACAAAGAAAATGCCCGACGCCACGCTGACGCGCAGCATTCAGCGCGGCATCAAGAGAACCGCCGTGCACGGCAAGATCAAGGCGATCGAGGTGGCAATGCGAGTCAACCAACATGGCGAATTACCCAAACAGAAAACGCGCCATTGTAGAGCAAAGCAACCGAGAGGTCGCAGACCGACCAGATGCAGGTGGGCGTCGCTAGAGGCAAAAAGCCGCCAAGCGATCTTCGCAACTGCGGCTTACATGGTGTGTGTTGGCCGATCGGACTTCATCGCCCCGGCCAGATAGGTTTCAATCTTGTTGCGGGCAGTCGAATCGCCCTCGTTGAACTGGACGCCGACGCCAGCGGCCCGGTTTCCCTGTGCGCCCTTGGGGGTAATCCATACGACCTTGCCGGCGACGGGGATCTTTTCAGGCTCGTCCATCAGGCTCAGCAGCATGAAGACTTCATCACCGAGCTTGTAGCTCTTGTTAGTAGGAATGAACAAGCCACCATGCTTGATGAACGGCATGTATGCCGCATAGAGCACCGACTTATCCTTGATGGTCAGGGACAGAATGCCGTTACGCGGACCAAGGTTTGCAGGCAGGCTCATGCGGTATTCCTAACAACAGTTCCGATGGATTCTAGCTTGGCTCGGGCAAACTTGCCCACTGCACCAAGAGCGCTTCGAGAAGCAAGACACGGTTAAGGTTGGCTTTGCCCAATACTTTTTGCCGGTGGGCCAGCAACCAGTCCTGCATCACCAGCAGCCTGGTCGACGGCGTCTTCTGCGCCAGGTATTGAATGACCTTCTGCATATCGGCAGAGCCAAGCCCCGCTTCATCGCCGGTCATCTGAAAACGCAGAATCAGATGCGCCCACTCACAGAACCAGTCGAACAGCAAAATCAGCGACAGCGGATTCCAGGCCTCGGCCAGCTGACTGGGGGATTGCTGCCGCTTGAGCAGCTTTTTCACCCCTTCTATCACCTGCACGCGCATCTCCAAGACGCCGATATCGTGAAGCTTAAGCGCTGCGAGCGGAGAGTTCGCTGCCAATGTCAGCAATTCTTCACGCTGGGCTGCCAAGAGATCCGGAAGCTTGCCGGAAAGCCAATCCAGACTTTGCTGACGACCAGGCAACGGACAACGTTGCTGTACGCAGCGACTTTTGATCGTGGGCAGCAGCCGGCTGGGTTGATGACTGATCAACAGCAGCACGGTATTGCCCGCAGGCTCTTCGAGACTCTTGAGAAGCGCATTGGCGGCATTCAGGTTCATCGCCTCGGCAGGTTCGAGCAGAACCACCTTGCGTCCCCCGAGCTGCGCGGTCTGACTGACAAACCCGACCAGTTGGCGAACCTGGTCGACACGGATGGCCTTGTCGACCTCCTCCGGCTCCAGAATGTAATGATCGGGATGGGTGTGTGCCGCCAGTAGCATGCAAGCCTTGCAGCGTCCGCAAGCTCCGCTCGGAGCCGGCTGCTGACACAGCAGGAACGCCATCAACTGTTCGGCCAGTGCACGCTTGCCAATACCCGCTGGACCATGCAAGAGATAGGCATGGGCATGCTGTTGACGACCCGCCAGCAGCTGCCACAGGCTGGCCTGCCAGGGAAGAATGCCGTCAGCCAAGGGCACGCTCCAACAGCTCGGGCAAGAGCGCGTCCAGCGCTCGCTGCACCATTGGCAGAGATTGGCCCGCATCGATTACCCGATAGCGCTGTGGAACCTGGCGTGCGCGATCGAGATAAGCGCTGCGCACGGCCTCGAAGAAGCCCAGCCCCTCCTGCTCGAACCGATCAAGACGCCCTCGCGCAGCGGCGCGGCTTAAACCGATCTCCACAGGCAGATCGAAAATCAGGGTCAGGTCCGGACGCATATCGCCCTGCACGAAGGTCTCAAGCTGCTCGATGCGCTGAAAGGACAGGCCGCGGCCTCCGCCTTGATAGGCATAGGTGGCATCGGTGAAACGGTCGCAAAGCACCACGGCGCCCCGTTTCAGCGCCGGACGGATCACCTCGGCAAGGTGCTGCGCACGCGCCGCGAACATCAACAACAGTTCCGTATCGCTGCCCATGGGTTCATCCGCAGGCGTCAACAACAGCTCGCGAATCCGTTCGGCCAGCGGCGTTCCACCGGGCTCGCGGGTCAGCACGACGTCAAGGCCGTGATCACGAAGGCGCTGCGCGAGGTACTCACGATTGGTGCTTTTGCCGGCGCCTTCAGGCCCTTCCAAGGTAATAAAGAGTCCTGTCACTGGATATTCTCGATCGGCACCGGAGCTTGCCGGGGCGGCGGACTGGAACGATAGTCGGCGCGGCGCTTGAGCTGGTACTCACGCACCGCACGATTGTGCTCGTCCAGCGAATCGCTGAACACATGGCTGCCGTCGCCACGCGCGACGAAGTAAAGGCTTTTTCCTTCGGCCGGATGCAACGCGGCATGAATGGCCTCGCGACCGACCATGGCGATCGGCGTCGGCGGCAGCCCGCTGTTGGTGTAGGTGTTATAGGGAGTCGGCCTGCGCAGATCGTTGCGGGTGATCCGTCCGCGATACCGCTCGCCCATACCGTAGATGACCGTGGGGTCAGTCTGTAGCAGCATACCCCGTTCCAGACGGCGCACGAAGACACCGGCGATTTCGCCGCGCTCCGAAGGCACTCCGGTTTCCTTTTCGATGATCGATGCCATGATCAGCGCCTGGTATGCGTCCTGATAAGGCAAGCCTTCACTGCGCTGCTCCCATTCCTCGGCGAGAACGGCTTCCAGACGTGAATAGGCCCTTTGAAGCAATTCGAGGTCGGTAACGCCGCGGGTAAAGCGGTAGGTGTCGGGAAAGAAACGCCCTTCCGGATGCAAACCCGCCTGGCCGAGTCGCCCCATTATCTCGGCGTCCGACAGACCGCCCAGCGTCTGCTGAATCGTAGGCAACATTTCCAGCGCGGCGCGTACCTGGCGAAAATTCCACCCCTCGACAATGGTCAGGGTGTGTTGAACAACCTCACCCCGCTGCCATAGCCCTATCATGTCGCGGACGGTCATTTCCGGACGCAGCTGATATTCGCCGCTGTGCAATGTCTGCCCAGAAAGATTCAGGCGCCAGTACAGTCGCAACCAAAACGAGTCGTTCAGCTTGCCTTCTCCCTCCAAGCGCTGAAACAAGCCACTGGGCGTATCGCCAGATTCGACTTCCAGCGTCTGCGCCTCATCAAGTTGCAAAGGCTGATCCAGCGCGGCGTAGAGTTTCCAGGCAATCAGTCCGAGCGTCAGCGCGGCGACCAGCACGGCGCCCAAGAGCGCAAAACACAGTTTTCGAATCACGAATTACTCGACAGATCAGCTACCAGACATTGAAGTTTACGTGTGAGCGGACCCACCGGCCATACGCTGGCTCCCAATTGCCGAACAGGCCAGATGCCATAAAGGCTGTTGCAAACGAAAACCTCATCCGCACCGACCAGCTGTCCGAGCGATACGTCATCTATCTTGCTCTGAATCCCCGACTGTCGCGCTCGCTCAAGGATTTCCTCACGCATCACACCAGCCACACCACAACGGTGAAGTGATGGCGTCAACAGTACACCGGACTCCACGATGAAGAGGTTACTGAACACAGCCTCCACCACGCGTCCGGACGTATCACGCATCAAGCCCTCCGCGAAGGTGGAATCCTGCCATTCGGCACGCGCCAACACCTGTTCCAGCCGATTGAGATGTTTCAGCCCGGCCAAAGCTGGCTGCTCAGCGAGGCGAGTCGCACAGGCATACAAGCGCACCCCTCGCTCGCGGTGCTCGACGGGATGATCTGGCAGTGGCGAGCCCAGCAGTACCGTGCGCGGCTGGCAGGTAGCCGGTGGGCCGTAGCCGCGCTTTCCGTCACCACGGGTCAGAATCAGCTTGGCTACGCCAGTACCAAGCGCCGCGCTGAAGGCGGTAATTTGTGCGCGAAGAGCTGTCAGATCAGCTGGAATAGCGAAACGTTGGCATCCAAGACCGAGACGATCCAGATGACGATCGAGAAGCTGCGGCGAACCGCTGACTACCTTGATGGTCTCGAACAGACCATCGCCGTACGCAAGCCCCCGATCATGAACGGGCAGCCCTTCAGCGGGCCGTCCGTCCACCCAACTCAATGTCACTCGACGAACCGACGGAAAACCAGTGAGCCGTTGGTGCCGCCAAAACCAAAGGAATTGGAAACGGCGACATCAATTGTCCTGGGTTTAGCTTCGTGCGGCACGAAGTCCAGATCGCATCCTTCATCGGGCTCATCGAGGTTGATCGTTGGCGGAGCCACCTGATCGCGAATGGCAAGCACGCTGAATATCGCCTCGACAGCGCCGGCGGCACCCAGCAAGTGGCCAACCATCGATTTCGTCGAGCTGACCGACAGCTCGTAGGCGTGACTGCCGAACACTGTCTTTATCGCAGCGGCCTCCGCCTTGTCGCCGGCAGGCGTGGAGGTGCCGTGCGCATTGATATAGTCCACCTGTGCCGCATCGAGCTTGGCGTCCACAATTGCGCTGCGAATGCAGCGAGCCGCACCCGCACCATCATCCGGCGGCGAGGTCATGTGAAAGGCATCGGCGCTCATACCGAAACCGATCAGTTCGGCATAAATTTTCGCGCCACGCGCTTTGGCGTGCTCCAGCTCTTCCAGAACCAGCGCGCCAGCGCCGTCCGACAAAACAAAGCCGTCCCGGCCCTTGTCCCACGGACGGCTAGCTGCAGCCGGATCGTCATTGCGGGTGGACAATGCACGAGCAGCAGCGAATCCGCCGATGCCGAGACCACTGGCTGCCATTTCCGAACCACCCGCGACCATCACGTCCGCCTCGCCATAGGCGATATTGCGCGCCGCCATGCCGATGCAATGCGTTCCTGTGGTGCATGCCGTAGCGATGGCATAGTTAGGACCTTGCAGTCCCAGGTGGATCGATAGAAAGCCGGACACCATGTTGATGATCGAACCCGGCACAAAAAAAGGCGAAATACGCCGTGGTCCTTGTTCGATCAATGCCTTGCAGCTGTTTTCGATATTGGTCAGGCCGCCAATACCCGACCCCATCGCGACACCGATGCGTTCGCGATTAGCGTCGGTGATTTCCAGCCCGGAATCGCGCACCGCTTGAAAACTGGCCGCTAAACCGTATTGGATGAAAAGATCGAGTTTGCGAGCTTCTTTCGCTGGCAGATATTGCTCGACGTCGAAATTCTTGACCGATCCGCCAAAGCGCGTGGAGTAGGCGGAAAGATCCATATGTTCTATCAGGCCGATGCCACTGCGGCCGGCGAGAATCCCCTGCCAGCTGCTTGGCACATCGTTACCCAGCGGCGATAGCATGCCCATCCCGGTGACTACGACGCGTCTACGCGACACAGCAATTCTCCTTACGTTTATTCGACCTGCTCTGCTCCGCCAGCACGCCAACGAGCAAGAACCAGCCATCAGACTCGCGCGCAGGGGCACGACCAGCTGAATACAACTAACTCAAACAAAAGCCGCACTGCCCGTTCAAGGCAGTGCGGCTTACTGGTTCGAAGCAGGATTACAACTTACTGCGCGTGCGCGTTGATGTAATCGATAGCTTCTTGAACAGTGGTGATTTTCTCGGCCTGCTCGTCCGGGATTTCAGTCTCGAATTCCTCTTCCAGAGCCATCACCAGCTCAACGGTGTCAAGGGAGTCGGCACCCAGGTCTTCGACGAAGGAAGCGCTGTTGGTAACTTCCTCTTCTTTGACGCCAAGTTGCTCGGCAACGATTTTCTTGACGCGTTCTTCGATGGTGCTCATACCTTGTTTTCACTCCTATGGAAAAATCAGGCAGCTGGTCTGCGCGGTAGTGTATAGAAAGCGTTTTCCGCATTTCAAGCTGAAAGCGGGCAAGCATGAGCCGGCTTTCAACCATCTGTCTATAAACAAACCGCAGTTTTATAACGAACTAACCAGCCGTTATGACTGCATACATGCATTGGGCGTCACATCAGCTCATGTACATACCGCCATTCACCGGTACCGTAGCACCGGTGACATAGGCGGCGCCGTCAGAAGCTAGGAAGGCGACGACCTTAGCAATCTCTTCCGCTTGCCCAAGACGCCCCAATGGGATCTGCCCTAGCAATGCGTCACGCTGAGCCTCGGGAAGCTCTCGCGTCATGTCAGTATCAATGAAGCCCGGCGCCACGGCATTGACCGTGATACCGCGCGAACCGACCTCACGGGCCAGTGCTCGGCTGAAACCTTCAAGTCCGGCTTTGGCTGCGGCGTAGTTTACCTGCCCAGCGTTGCCCATGGCACCTACCACGGAACCGATGCTGATAATTCGCCCCCAGCGCGCCTTGGTCATGCCACGCAGGACACCTTTGGTCAGACGGTACAGGCTGCTGAGATTGGTATTGATCACATCATGCCATTCATCGTCTTTCATCCGCAGCATCAGGTTATCGCGCGTGATGCCCGCGTTATTCACGAGAATAGCCGGCTGGCCGAGGTGCTGCTGAATATGCTCCAGCGTCGTCGCGACGGACTCATCGCTGGTAACATCCAGCACCAATCCAGCACCTTCGATGCCGTTTTCCTTGAGCGTTTCGGCGATGCGCTCGGCGCCCGACGAAGAAGTCGCCGTGCCAATCACGATGGCGCCCTGGCGACCGAGCTCCAGCGCGATGGCCTGACCGATACCGCGGCTGGCACCTGTCACCAGGGCGACCTTGCCTTGCAGACTCATAAATATCTCCTTGTTCAGACCAGTGCGCTACGAGTGGCAGCGAAAGCTTCTGGCGTTTCTAGATTGTAGGTATTGATGCCCTTGACGCAGCGCTTGTTGAGACCGGACAGTACCTTGCCCGGGCCACATTCGACCAGGTCGGTCACGCCCTGCGCGTTCAACGCAACAATGGTCTCGACCCAGCGAACCGGGCTGTAGAGTTGAGCTAGAAGATCATGCTTGAGCGTATCGAGATCGGATACGATCGCCGCGCTGACATTCTGGACCAACGGAATCTGAGGCGCCTGCCAGGCGGCCGCAGTGACGGAATCGGCGAAACGCTCCGCTGCAGGGCGCATCAGGGCACAATGCGACGGCACGCTGACCGGCAGCGGCATGGCGCGCTTTGCGCCCTTGGCCTTACAAATCTCGATAGCACGCTCAACGGCCGCAGCGCTGCCAGCAATTACCACCTGACCAGGCGCATTGAAATTGACGGCACTGACCACCTCGCCCTGCGCCGCTTCGCTACAGGCCGCCAGCACATCGGCGTCATCCAGCCCGAGGATCGCTGCCATACCGCCGGAACCAGCAGGAACGGCTTGCTGCATGAGCTGGCCACGCAGCTCGACCAGCTTCACCGCATCAACGAATGGCAGGCTGCCTGCAGCGACCAAAGCAGAATATTCGCCCAGGCTATGGCCTGCGACGAACGCTGGGGTCGTTCCGCCTTCAGCCAGCCACAGGCGCCACAGCGCAATCGAAGCAGTCAGGATCGCCGGCTGAGTCTTATCGGTCTGGTTCAACTGCGCCTCTGGACCTTGCTGGGAAAGCGCCCAGAGGTCGTACCCCAGCACGGACGAAGCTTCAGCGAAGGTATCGATGACCAGGGATTGCTGGGCCCCGTGCTCGGCAAGCATGCCGAGGGACTGGGAGCCCTGCCCTGGGAAGACGAATGCAAGTGATGCGGACATGAAACGGCTCTCTTGTGGTTGTTCGTCAGAAGAATACGCCACGGGGACGCACCGGATTGTCAGTTGGATGGCGAGCCGTTGGACGTGGTCACATCAGCAGCGCCTTTTACCGACCGATTGGTCACGAGCAAATGCTCGAGCCGACTGTGCAATCGCTCCGGCAGATTGTGCTCCACGTCCTGGGTTGCGCGCAGGATAGCCGACCGGAAGCCCTCAGCACCGGCGCTACCATGACTTTTCACGACGATGCCCTGAAGCCCTAGAAAGCTGGCACCGTTGTACTGCGCCGGGCGCAGATCGGCCCGCAACTGACGCAACAGCGGCAGAGCCAGCGCCCCTACCAGACGAGAAATCAGTGAACGGCGAAAAAGCGCTTCGACGCGCAAGGCAACCAGATGCGCCAGCCCCTCGCTGGACTTGAGCAAGATATTGCCAACGAAGCCATCACACACCGCTACGTCAGTTTCACCGCGAAACAGTCCGTCACCCTCGACGAAGCCCCGATAATTGATGTCGCCCGCCTGCTGCAGCAGCGCAGCTGCCGCTTTGACCTGCTGGTTTCCCTTGATCTCTTCGGTGCCAACATTAAGCAACGAAATGCGTGGCTGCTCGATACCAAGGCTCTGCGCAGCAACCGATCCCATCACTGCGAATTGATAGAGCTGCTCGGCAGTACAGTCCACATTTGCACCGAGATCAAGCAATAGACAGGCGCCCTCAATCGTAGGAATCGCGGTCATCATGGCGGGTCGGTCGATCCCGGGCAATGTCTTCAATACATGACGGGCGAGCGCCATCAACGCGCCAGTATTCCCAGCGCTGACACACGCTTGAGCCTGACCGTCGCGCACCAATTCCAGCGCAACGCGCATGGACGAGCGTGGCTTGCTGCGCAATGCCTGCGTCGGACGCTCGTCCATGCCGATCACTTCGTCGGCATCGACAATCGTCAGACGCGCGCGATCCACACCCGGACGTCGAGCGATGATCTCTTCAAGAATGGAGGATGGGCCAACCAAGGCCAGGTGCAGCGAGGGGACTTCAGCCAGACAGTGGAGACTGGCCGGAACAATGCAGTGGGGACCGAAGTCCCCACCCATTGCATCGATCGCTATGATCGGAGCAGACAAGACTTACTCGTCAGCGCCCTTGTCGATCACTTTACGACCACGGTAGAAACCTTCCGGGGAAACATGGTGGCGCAGGTGAACTTCACCGGTGCTCTTTTCCACGGAAAGGGCGTTCGGCTCGAGCGCGTCGTGCGAGCGACGCATGTCACGGGCGGAACGGGATTTTTTGTTCTGCTGAACAGCCATTGGGATCAACTCCTAAACGTTTGGGTCACGCTTTAACTGAGCCAGTACGCTGAACGGGTTGGACCGCGATACCTCGTCCTCACTCGGCTCGGGCTCATCAGGCCCAGCCGGCGGCTGGCAAACTTCTTGGTCATGGAGTGGAACAATCGGAAGAGCGAGCAGAAGCTCCTCTTCAACCAGCGCCAGCAGATCCAGAGGATCCTCTCCCACTTCCAGCACGTCATAGCCCTTAGGCAGGTGCTGGCTGCTCGAACCTTCATTCACCACGGCATAATCGCACTCGCTGTGAATAGGTAGAACAACCGGCTCCAGACAACGCTGGCAAATCATGGTGACCTCAACATCAAGCTCACTGTGAATGACCACAGTGCGCTGCTCGTCGCGCCCAAAATCAAAACTGGCGCGCACCACACCCTTGTCATCCTCAAGAGGATCGACGAGCCGCTTCAGCCCAGACAATTGCAGCTCACCCTTCAGGTTAGCCGCTCGGTCAGCAAGCTTGCGCGGATCTACGTGCGGAGGTATTGGTCCTTTCAACATAAGCGCGGCATTCTAGGGATGCGCCTCTCGACTGTCAAAGGAATTCAGCCGCACAATTGAGGTCCGCCGACCGACGATCGGACCTCTATATAAAAGGAAGGAAAATGCGCCGCCTGCTTCTCGCATCCAGCTCTCCCTATCGACGCGAACTGCTCTCGCGATTGCAGCTGACCTTCGATTGCAGCGCCCCGGAAATAGATGAGACCGCGCATCCTGAAGAGCTGCCGGAGCAACTGGTGCGTCGGCTGGCTTACGAAAAGGCGCAAGCACTGGCGCCGACCCATCAGGACCACCTGATCATCGGCTCGGATCAGGTCGCTGTGTTAGAGAAGAGCATCCTGGGCAAACCCCGAACATTCGAGCGAGCGAAGCAGCAGCTACAAGCCTGCAGTGGCAAAAGCGTACATTTCCTGACTGCATTGGCGCTACTGGACAGTCGAACCGCAAGCACCCAGATCGATTGCGTCAGCTTCATCGTCCATTTCCGAGACCTCGATGACCACCAGATCGAACGTTATCTGCACGCCGAGCAGCCCTACGATTGTGCAGGCAGCTTCAAGGCCGAAGGTTTGGGTATCAGCCTGTTCCGCGCCACGGAAGGATCGGATGTCACCAGCCTGATCGGATTGCCACTGATCCGACTGGTCGACATGCTGAATAACGTCGGAGTCAAAGTTCCCTGATCCCTCAACCTAGGAGAACTAGCGCAGCTGCGGCCCTTGGAATCCCATCCACAGCGCCAACTGGGCACCGACGCTTGCACCAAGCTTCTTGGTGAAGCGATCCAGCGCGGAATCCTTCACGGTGAAATCCACCAATTCCTCTTCGCCAATCACTTCGCGCGCCACGTAGCTGGTATTACCCAGACCATCAATGAGTCCGAGCTCAAGCGCCTGCTCGCCGGACCAAATGAGCCCGGAAAACAGCTCGGGATGATCGGCGACCTGCAGCCGATCACCACGTCCTTGCTTGACGCTGTCTATGAACTGGCGATGAGTGGTGCCGAGCACGTCGCGCCAAAATTTGGTTTCCTCCGGCTTCTCCGGCTGGAATGGGTCGAGAAACGCCTTATGTTCGCCCGATGTGTAAACCCGGCGCTCGACCCCCAGTTTGTCCATCGTTTCGACAAACCCGAAAGTCGCCGCCGTCACTCCAATTGAACCGACCAGGCTCGACTTGTCGGCGTAGATCTCGTCCGCGGCACTGGCAATATAGTAAGCGCCCGAGGCACCCAGATCGGCGATCACCGCATAGACTTTGATGTCGGAGTGCTCGCCACGCAAACGCCGAATCTCGTCGTAAATGTAACCCGACTGTACGGGACTGCCGCCCGGGCTATTGATTCGTAGAACGACGCCCTTGGTTTTGGGATCTTCGAAGGCCGCGCGTAGCGCCCCGACGACATTGTCCGCACTCGCTGACTCTTCGTCGGCGATCATGCCGCGAACGTTGATGACCGCCGTGTGGCTGCCGCTCGCGCTCCTGCTGTCGCCGATCTCCAACAAAGGCGAGAACATCAGCAGCGCTCCGAAGAGATAGACGAAGGTCAATAGCTTGAAGAATATCCCCCACCGCCTAGCCCGCCGCTGCTCCTGGACACCGGCGAGCAAGGTCTTTTCCAGCAACTTCCAACTTCTGCGATCTTCCTGCTGCTCGCTCACAGGTGCTTTCCATTCATCCGACATTCGCAACTACCCCTGCTGTACTTGCGGAGCGCAGCCAATCGGCAAGCTCCGAAAAACAATTAATGGCCATGAGCGGCGAACATGCGCGCAGCACCTCGATCGGCTGCGCACCGTAGGACACCGCAACACTATCTACCCCAGCTCGCCGGGCCATCTCGAGATCGAATACCGAGTCCCCAACCATCAAGGCCCGCTCGGGGCTGACCCGGCACTGTGCCAAAATCTCATGAATCATTAATGGATCAGGTTTGCTCGCGGTTTCATCCGCACAACGGGTCACATCGAAGAAATCGCTCCAACCCTGCCCGTCCAACACCCTATCCAGCCCGCGCCTTCCTTTTCCGGTCGCCACGGCGAGCAGATGCCCCTGGTCGCGAAACTGCTGCAGCGCCAGCGCAACTCCGGGGTAAAGCTTCGATGGTTCGGCCTCCAGCATGAGGTAATGGTCGGCATAGGCACGACGAAACGCCTCAGCCGTCCGCGCATCCGTGACATGTGGATACAGCACCGCAATGGCTTCGGGCAAACCCAGCCCGATGATCCCCTTGATAGCCGCCTCATCGAGGGGCGGTAGGCCGCAACGGGCTGCGGCGACAGAGATGGACTCGACAATACGCCCGATCGAGTCCATCAGGGTGCCGTCCCAATCGAAGATCAGGAGCTCGTATCTACTCACCAAGCCTCTCCAGCGTCCGCGCCCAAACGTCGTCGACAGGCGCTTCCAGACTCAGTTCGCCACCGTCAGGCAAGGGCACTTTCAACGCATAGGCATGAAGAAACAATCGCTTGCCGCCCAGATCACGAATGACCTTCGAAAACTCTTCGTCGCCATACTTGTTGTCGCCCGCAATTCCGTGCCCCGCGTGAAGCGCATGGACACGAATCTGGTGGGTGCGCCCTGTTACCGGCTTGGCCTCGACCAGCGTGGCAAAATCGCCGAAACGACGTAGCACGCGGAAGAGCGTCAGCGCATCTTTACCCTCTTCAGTGACCTCGACCATCCGCTCGCCTGAGCGCAGCGTATTCTTCATGAGCGGCGCGTTCACCTGCTTTCTGCCGGTCTCCCAGCGCCCCCGCACCAGCGCCATGTAACGCTTATCGACACCATCGCCACGCAACTCCTGATGCAGGTGACGTAGCATGCTGCGCTTCTTCGCGACCATCAACAGCCCGGACGTATCTCGATCCAGGCGATGCACCAGCTCCAACTCCTTCGCATCGGGACGCAGTTGACGCAGCGCCTCGATGACGCCAAAGCTGAGCCCACTGCCGCCGTGCACAGCAATGCCGGCAGGCTTGTTCAGCACAATAAGCGCCTTGTCTTCATAAACGATGGCCGCTTCCAGTCGCTCGAGAAGTCCTTGCGCCACCGGGACCGCCTCGTCCCGCTCGGGCAATCGAAGCGGCGGCACCCGGACTATATCGCCGGCCCGCAGCTTGTATTCAGGCTTTATTCGCCCTTTATTCACCCGCACTTCGCCTTTGCGCAAAATGCGGTATATCAGCGCCTTGGGTACGCCCTTGAGCTGAGTACGAAGAAAGTTGTCGATGCGTTGGCCGGCAAGCTCCGGCGCGACCTCGAGCATTTGCACGCCGGAGGTCTGAGAGGGGGTATTGGTCATCGCCGGATGATATCAATTTTCATGGATTTGAAGCACTTAAACATTGCTGTTATAGTCCCGAACGCCGCCAAAAGTGGCCAGGTCAATGAATACCAGCGAAACCGCCATTCCTGACCCAGCAAATGTTCGAGGACGTGAGGCCGTCCGACGGAGCTTCCCTCAAGTAGCGGTGAAGCCCCGAAACAAGCCTTGAAGACATGATGCGTAACCCCGACGGGGAAGCGCGATAATCGATAACCCGCCCGGATTCTGCGAGCGGCACCCGATTTTCAAAGTATGAGTGTTGGGTGGAGATGTACAGCCATCGGATTGCGTAGCAAAGGCTTTCATAGACGCTTCATTCCGTCCGCTACCGATTGCTGATTCCTCCTCCCGAACCATTGCTTCTGTTCCGACAGCAAGCAGGAGACGTCGTCGCGACGCCGGCCCAACTGGCCTTACATCGCTGGACACTGGAGTGCCTTACAACCATTCCTGACTCACCTGACACCGACCGCGAGAGTCGTGTGTGCCGAACGCCGTTTCCGCTGCCCTGGAAACCGACGGTACTACATGAAAAGAATGCTAATTAACGCAACTCAACCCGAGGAGTTGCGTGTCGCACTGGTCGACGGCCAGCGCCTGTTCGATCTCGATATCGAATCCGGTGCCCGTGAACAGAAGAAAGCCAACATCTACAAAGGCAAGATCACGCGCGTCGAGCCTAGCCTCGAAGCCGCTTTCGTGGATTTTGGCGCCGACCGCCACGGCTTTCTTCCCCTCAAAGAAATCTCCCGCGAGTACTTCAAGAAGGCCCCCGAAGGCCGCGTCAACATCAAAGAAGTCCTGAGCGAAGGCCAGGAAGTTATTGTCCAGGTCGAAAAAGAAGAGCGTGGCAACAAGGGCGCAGCCCTGACGACTTTCATTAGTCTGGCCGGCCGCTACCTTGTTCTGATGCCGAATAACCCACGCGCCGGCGGCATCTCTCGCCGCATCGAAGGCGAGGAGCGCAACGAACTCCGTGAAGCGCTGAATGGCCTCGATGTCCCTGCCGACATGGGTTTGATCGTCCGCACCGCCGGGCTCGGCCGTTCCAGTGAAGAAATGCAATGGGATCTGGACTACCTGCTGCAGCTCTGGAGCGCGGTCAAGGAAGCTTCCCAGGATCGCCCCGCCCCTTTCCTGATCTATCAGGAATCCAATGTCATCATTCGCGCCATTCGCGATTACCTTCGCCAGGACATTGGCGAAGTACTGATCGACAGCGTCGAAGCCCAGGACGAAGCGCTTTCCTTCATCCAACAGGTCATGCCGCAGTACGCAAGCAAGATCAAGCTGTACGAAGATTCGGTACCGCTGTTCAACCGTTTTCAAATTGAAAGCCAAATCGAAACAGCCTTTCAGCGTGAAGTGAAACTGCCCTCTGGCGGATCCATCGTTATCGACCCGACCGAAGCTCTGGTGTCCATCGACATCAACTCGGCGCGCGCCACCAAGGGCGGCGATATCGAGGAAACCGCGCTGCAGACCAACTTGGAAGCCGCTGAGGAAATCGCTCGCCAGCTGCGTCTGCGCGATATCGGGGGGCTGATTGTCATCGACTTCATCGACATGACCCCGGCGAAGAACCAGCGCGCCGTGGAAGAAAAGGTTCGCGAAGCGCTCGAGGCCGATCGCGCCCGTATCCAGGTTGGACGTATCTCGCGCTTCGGCCTGCTGGAAATGTCTCGTCAGCGCCTGCGTCCGTCGCTCGGCGAGACCAGTGGCATCGTCTGCCCTCGCTGTAACGGCCAAGGCATCATTCGTGACGTCGAGTCGCTGTCGCTGGCGATCCTTCGCCTGATCGAGGAAGAGGCGCTAAAAGATCGCACGGCAGAGGTTCGCGCCCGCGTCCCCTTCCAGGTCGCCGCATTCCTGCTCAACGAGAAGCGCAACGCCATCACCAAGATCGAACTGCGCACCCGCGCGCGAATCTTCATCCTGCCGGACGATCATCTGGAAACGCCGCACTTCGAAGTGCAGCGTCTTCGCGATGACAGCCCGGAAATCATTGCCGGCCAGGCCAGCTACGAGATGAGCCCGACCGAGGTCGAAGAAGCCCAACCGGTCAGCTCGACACGCACCCTGGTTCGTCAGGAAGCGGCAGTGAAAACCGCCCCTCCACGGACGGCGCCCGC
>NZ_JAKOEN010000025.1:0-91669 GCF_022355455.1 Pseudomonas sp. KSR10
GCGCCATTCGGCGCGAGGTCGCGCCTCCCACAAGGGGGGCGCCGTGCACTGCGTTTTTTGTGGGAGGCCCGACCCCGGGCCGAAGCTTTTTCGGACTCCGAGTTGGCGCCATTCGGCGCGAGGTCGCGCCTCCCACAAGGGGGGCGCCGTGCATTGCGTTTTTTTGCGGGAGGCCCGACCCCGGGCCGAAGCTTTTTCGGACTCCGGGTTGGCGTCGTTCGGCGCGAGGTCGCGCCTCCCACAAGGGGGGCGCCATGCATTGCTTTTTTCGTGGGAGGCCCGACCCCGGGGCGAAGCTTTTCGGACTCCGGGTTGGCGCCGCTCGCCGCGGGTCGCGCCTCCCACAGAACCTGGCCACTAGCCGAAGAGCCAACACCAAACTGGCGGACCGAAAACAGCCTGCCAGACAAGCCGAGCCATTTCCGCCCTTAAGGGTGGGTCAGGATGAGGGAAGCGGAATCCGAGCCCCATCCATCACCGCAAAAGGAGAAGCCCATGAGCCATGACTACGACACCCTCTTCGCCCAGGATCGTGCCCACTTCATGCACCCGTCCACCCATGCCCACGACCATGCCAGCGGGGCGCTCCAAGGGCGCATTGTCACCGGCGCCTCGGGCATCCGTATCCGTGACCACGAAGGCCGCGAGCTGATCGACGCTTTCGCCGGGCTGTACTGCGTGAACATCGGTTATGGCCGCACCGAGGTGGCCGAGGCCATCTACCAGCAAGCCAAGGAACTGGCCTACTACCACACCTACGTCGGCCACTCGACCGAGGCCATCATCGAACTGTCGCGGCGCATCATCGACTGGGCGCCTGAGGGTATGAAGAAGGTCTATTACGGCCTCTCCGGCTCGGATGCCAACGAGACCCAGATCAAGCTGGTGCGCTATTACAACAACGTGCTCGGCCGCCCGCAGAAGAAAAAGATCATCTCCCGTCAGCGCGGCTATCACGGCTCGGGAATCATGACCGGCAGCCTGACCGGCCTGGCCAGTTTCCATCAGCACTTCGATCTGCCACACGCGGACATCAAGCACGCCGCCTGCCCGCACTTCTACAAAGCCCCGGCCGGCATGGACGAAGCGGCCTTCGTGCGCCATTGCGTAGATGACCTGGAGCAACTGATCGAGCGCGAAGGGCCGGACACCGTCGCTGCCTTCATCGGCGAACCGGTGATGGGCACGGGCGGCATCATCGTCCCACCCAAGGGTTACTGGGAGGCGATCCAGGCGGTGCTGGCGAAATACGACATCCTCTTGATCGCCGACGAGGTGGTCTGCGCCTTCGGCCGTCTGGGTACGCCAATGGGCAGCCAGCTGTTCGGCATGAAGCCGGACCTGATCACCACGGCCAAAGGCCTGACCAGTGCCTACGCACCGTTATCGGCGGTGATCGTCGGCGAAAAAGTATGGGATGCGATAGACGAAGCCTCGACCCGTGACGGCGCCATGGGGCACGGCTGGACCTACTCTGGGCACCCGATCTGTGCCGCCGCGGCGCTGGCGAATCTGGACATCCTGGAAAAGGAGAACATTCCCGGCAATGCCGCTGAAGTGGGTGCCTATCTCAATGCTCAGCTGCGCCAGACCTTCGAGCACCATCCACTGGTCGGCGAGGTGCGCGGCATCGGCATGCTCGCGGCGCTCGAGTTCGTGGCTGACCGCAAGGGCCGTACGCCGTTCGATGCGGCACTGAAGGTCGGCCCGCGGGTCTCGGCCGCTTGCCTGGAGCGCGGTATGATTGCCCGCGCCATGCCGCAGGGCGACATCCTCGGCTTCGCCCCGCCCCTGGTATTGACCCAGGCGGAAGCGGATCAGGTCGTCGAGATCGCCAAAAGTGCGGTGGACGCGGTGGCTGCCGAGGTGCTCTGAACTCAGAAGAAGGTCAGGCCGGCCTGGAACAGCCGTTCTACATCGCGGATATGCTTCTTGTCGACGAGGAACAGGATCACATGATCGCCGGATTCGATGACGGTGTTGTCGTGGGCGATCAGCACCTCCTCGTCGCGAATCACCGCGCCGATGCTGGTGCCTGGCGGCAGGCCGATCTTGCCGATGGCGCGGCCGACCACCTTGCTCGAGCGCGAATCGCCGTGGGCGATCACTTCGATGGCCTCCGCCGCGCCTCGACGCAGCGAGTGGGCGCTGACGATATCGCCGCGACGCACGTGGGTCAGCAAGGTGCCGATGGTGGCCAACTGCGGGCTGATGGCGATGTCGATCTCGCCGCCCTGGACCAGATCGACATAGGCCGGATTGTTGATGATGCACATCACCTTGCGCGCGCCGAGACGCTTGGCCAGCAACGACGACATGATGTTGGCTTCGTCGTCGTTGGTCAGCGCGAGGAAGACATCGGCGTCATTGATGTTCTCTTCCACCAGTAGATCGCGATCCGAGGCGCTTCCCTGAAGAATGATGGTGCTGTCGAGGGTGTCCGAAAGGTAGCGGCAGCGCGCCGGGTTCATCTCGATGATCTTCACCTGGTAGCGACTTTCAATGGCTTCGGCCAGTCGCTCGCCGATATGCCCGCCGCCGGCAATGACGATCCGCCGGTAGGAGTCATCAAGGCGGCGCATCTCGCTCATTACGGCGCGAATATGCCCACGGGCGGCGATGAAGAACACCTCGTCGTCGGCCTCGATCACCGTATCGCCCTGCGGCATGATCGCCTGGTTGCGGCGGAAGATCGCCGCCACGCGGGTGTCGACATTGGGCATGTGCTTGCGTAGTTGGCGCAACTCCTGGCCTACCAGCGGCCCGCCGTAGTAAGCGCGCACCGCCACCAATTGCGCCTTGCCTTCGGCAAAGTCGATCACCTGCAGCGAGCCGGGATGCTCGATCAGACGCTTGATGTAGTTGGTCACCACCTGCTCCGGGCTGATCAGCACGTCGACCGGAATCGCCTCGTTGCTGAACAGACCTGAGCGGGTCAGGTACGCCGACTCGCGTACCCGCGCAATCTTCGTCGGGGTGTGGAACAGGGTGTAGGCCACCTGACAGGCGACCATGTTGGTTTCGTCGCTGTTGGTCACCGCCACCAGCATGTCGGCATCGTCCGCACCCGCCTGGCGCAGCACGGTGGGAAACGAGCCGCGGCCGACCACGGTGCGAATGTCCAGGCGGTCGCCAAGATCGCGCAGACGATCGGCATCGGTGTCGACCACGGTGATGTCGTTGGCTTCGCTGGCGAGATTTTCGGCGAGCGTGCCGCCCACCTGCCCTGCACCGAGAATAATGATCTTCACGCGATCACTCCTGAAAGGCGGCAGGCCGCCGCATCCATGATTGGCCGAAGCATGCTGCCTGGCTCATTTACGAATTATGGCCATTGGGTTGGGCCGCGATTTTTATCAGTTTGGCGTAGTAGAAGCCGTCGTGGCCGTTTTCTTGCGGCAGCAACTGACGCCCATGGGACTGTTCGACACCGAAACCGCTCGGCAAATCCAGCTCACGGGCGCCAGGCATGCGCGCCAGGAAGGCCTCGATCACCTCACGGTTCTCGGTCGGCAGCACCGAGCAGGTGGCGTACAACAGCACGCCACCGATCGCCAGCGTCGGCCACAGCGCGTCGAGCATCTCGCCCTGCAGGATCGCCAATGGCGCGATGTCGTCGGCCTGGCGGGCCAACTTGATGTCCGGATGGCGGCGGATGACCCCAGTCGCCGAGCAGGGGGCATCGAGCAGGATGCGCTGGAACGGTTGGCCGTCCCACCAGATCTCGGTCTCGCGCGCATCTGCCGCGACCAGTTTCGCCTGCAATTTCAGCCGGTCGAGGTTTTCCTGAACGCGCTGCAGACGCTTAGGCTCAAGATCCAACGCGATGACCTCTGCCAGCGCCGGCTCGCGCTCGAGGATGTGGCAGGTCTTGCCACCGGGCGCGCAGCAGGCGTCCAGCACACGTTGCCCCGGGGCGAGATCGAGCAGCCCGGCCGCGAGCTGCGCGGCTTCGTCCTGCACACTGACGCGCCCTTCGGCAAAACCCGGCAATTGGGTGACGTCGCAGGCTGCGGCCAGGCGGATGCCGTCCTCGCTGTGGTCGCAGGGGAAGGCTTCGAGGCCTGCGCTCTGCAGTTCGTCAAGGTAGGCGTCGCGCAGGGTCTGACGATGGTTGACCCGCAGCATCATCGGCGGATGAACGTTGTTCGCGGTGCAGATGGCCTGCCAGTGCTCGGGCCAGTGCGCCTTCAGCGATTTCTGTAGCCAGCGCGGATGGGCGAAGCGAATCACCGGGTCGTGTTCCAGTTCGGCGAGCAAGGCTTCGCCATCGCGCTGGGCATTGCGCAGCACCGCGTTGAGCAGGCCCTTGGCCCACGGCTTTCTCAGCTTTTCCACGCAGCCGACGGTTTCGCCGATGGCTGCGTGCGGCGGGATGCGGGTATAGAACAACTGGTAGAGACCGACCAGCAGCAGGGCTTCGACGTCGCGATCGGCGGCCTTGAATGGCTTTTGCAGCAGGCGCTCGGCAAGGCCAGCCAGGCGCGGTTGCCAGCGAGCAGCACCGAACGCCAATTCCTGGGTCAGACCACGATCACGGGTGTCGACCTTGCTCAGCACCTCGGGCAGGCTGCTGTTCAGCGAGGCCTTGCCGGACAGCACGGCGCTGAGCGCGCGCGCGGCGGCCAGACGCGGATTCATCGACATCAGACGAACACCTTGCCAGGCGTGAACTGCTCACGTCGGCTGTTGTACAGATCGCTGAAGTTGAGCGGCTTGCCGTTGGGCAGTTGTAGTCGGGTGAGCAGCAGCGAGCCCTCACCGCAAGCGACTTGCAGGCCGTCCTTGCCGGCATCGAGGATTTGGCCGGGCGCGCCCTGTGCTGAAGCCAGGCGAGCGGCGTGAATCTTCACAGCGGCCTCGTCCAGCCGGCTATGGCAGATCGGCCAGGGGTGAAACGCCCGTATCAGGCGCTCCAGCTCGACAGCCGGGCGGCTCCAGTCGAGGCGCGCCTCGTCCTTGTTCAGCTTGTGTGCGTAGGTGGCCTGGCTGTCGTCTTGCTCCTCGCCGCGGAGCGTGCCGGCTTCGAGGGCGGCGACGGCCTTGACCACCGCCTCCGAACCCAGCATGGCGAGCCGGTCATGCAGGGTTCCGCCGGTATCGTCGGCGGCGATCGGCGTGCGGACTTTCAGCAGCATGGGCCCGGTATCCAGCCCGGCTTCCATCTGCATCACGGTCACTCCGGATTCGGCATCACCAGCTTCGACCGCGCGCTGGATCGGCGCGGCGCCGCGCCAGCGTGGCAGCAGCGAGGCGTGACTGTTGATGCAGCCCAGGCGCGGCAGATCGAGCACGGCTTGCGGCAGGATTAATCCGTAGGCCACCACCACCATGAGGTCGGCGTTCAGTTCAGCCAGTTCGGCCTGGGCCGCGGGGTCGCGCAGGGTCTGCGGTTGATGGATGGCAATCCCGTGCTGTAGAGCGAGCTGCTTGACCGGGCTGGGCATCAGCTTATGCCCGCGTCCGGCCGGCCGATCCGGCTGCGTGTAGACCGCCACTACCTGGCGATTGGCATCGAGCAGGGCTTGCAGATGCTGAGCGGCGAATTCCGGCGTTCCGGCGAAAACGATGCGCATGGAAGGACTCGTCAATAAATAAAAAAGGCTTGCTGCTGCAAGCCTTCGGGTCGGTGATCAAGCCTGCTGACGGTGAAGCTTTTCCAGCTTCTTCTTGATCCGGTCGCGCTTGAGAGTGGAGAGGTAATCGACGAAGAGTTTGCCGTTGAGGTGATCGCATTCGTGCTGGATGCACACCGCAAGCAGGCCTTCGGCGATTAGCTCGTAGGGCTGGCCGTCGCGATCCAATGCCTTGATCTTGACCTTCTGCGGTCGGTCGACGTTCTCGTAGAAACCGGGCACCGACAGGCAACCTTCCTGGTACTGCTCCATCTCGTCGGTCAGGAACTCGAACTCGGGGTTGATGAAAACTCGCGGCTCGGACTTGTCCTCGGACAGATCCATCACCACCACACGCTTGTGGACATTGACCTGCGTCGCGGCCAGGCCGATGCCGGGGGCGTCGTACATGGTCTCGAACATGTCGTCGATCAGCTGGCGGATGCCATCGTCGACCACGTCCACCGGTTTGGCTATGGTGCGCAGCCGTGGATCGGGAAATTCTAGGATGTTCAGGATTGCCATATGCGTTTGTGATGCACTTATGGAATAAAGTCAAAAGCCGCTGCTAAGATGCCGAGCAGCTTGTAAACGGCTTAACGCCGCTTTCCACAAGGGTTTCTGCGGCGCTAGGGCGCTTTACGTGAAGGCACATCATAAAGGGATTCACCACATGAGGAAATCACTACTCGCCCTGCTGCTGGTGGCGGTTGGCGGCATGGCACAGGCCGCTGTGCAGCTCAAGGATGACCATCCGGAGCAGTACACCGTAGTGAAAGGCGACACGCTCTGGGATATTTCCGGTCGCTTCCTTCGCGAACCCTGGAAATGGCCGGAGCTCTGGCACGCCAACCCCCAAGTGGAAAACCCGCACCTGATCTATCCCGGCGACAGCCTCAGTCTGGTCTACATCGACGGCCAGCCGCGTGTCGTGCTCAATCGCGGAGCATCGCGCGGCACCATCAAACTGTCACCAACCGTCCGCACCACACCCATAGCCGAAGCCATCAGCACCATCCCGCTGGAAGCGATCAACAGCTTCCTGCTGAGCAACCGCATCGTCAACAACGCCGCCGAATTCGAGGCTGCACCCTATATCGTCGCCGGCAATGCCGAGCGAGTCATCAGTGGTGCAGGCGATCGCGTCTACGGTCGTGGCAACTTCCAAGACGACATCAAGGTTTACGGTATCTTTCGTCAGGGCAAGACCTATGTAGATCCCGAGACCGAGGAGTTCCTGGGCATCAACGCCGATGACGTAGGCACCGCCGAGCTGCTCGACATGGAAGGTGACATCGCCACCATGATGCTCACGCGCGTCACCCAGGAAGCCCGTCTCGGCGACCGCATGTTCCCCAGCGAGGAGCGCGCGGTGAACTCGACGTTCATGCCGAGCGAACCGGAAGGCGAGATCAAAGGCGTGATCCTCGACGTGCCGCGCGGCGTGACCCAGATCGGCCAGTTCGATGTGGTGACCCTGAACAAGGGCGCCCGCGACGGGTTGAGCGTCGGCAATGTGCTGGCGGTGTACAAGACCGGTGAAACCGTGCGCGACCGGGTGACCGGTGAAAACGTCAAGATTCCCGATGAGCGTTCGGGGTTGCTGATGGTCTTCCGCACCTATGAAAAGCTCAGCTATGGCCTGGTCCTCCAGGCCACGCGCTCGCTGTCGGTGATGGATAAGGTCCGCAATCCTTGATTCCCGAGCCCCGCTGATCAGGCTGTGTGAAAACTACTGCGCTCGGTTATGCCGCGTTAAAAACAGGCTCGGATGCGAGCCCAGTCGGAATGTTCATTTACAGCTCGTAAACTCGAGTGCGAGCCCAGTCCGCTTCCTCGCCTGTTTTTGTGGGGACGCCTAGTTCTTGCTTAACCTTCGCTCGCTACGTTTTCACGCAGCCTGAATGCAGGGTTTTTTTTACAGCCGACACCACCGCATGGATGCGGTGCGACGAGACAAGGAATGCTCACCCATGCCTGCGATTTCCCCTGCCGAACTGGAAGCCCGCCTGCGCCTGCATCTGCTGCCGGAGCTCGGCCCGCGGCGTCTGCATAAACTGCTCAGCGCCTTCCCCGATGCCTCCTCTGCGCTCAGTGCACCGGCGACCGCCTGGCGTGCGCTGGGGCTGCCGGCGAGCTGCGCTGAACCCCGACGCAGTCCTGCGATACGCGAACGGGCCGCCCAGGCAATGGCCTGGCTGGAGCAGCCAGACCATCAGTTACTGATGTGGGACGACCCTGGCTACCCGGCATTGCTGGCGGAGCTGCCGGATGCGCCGCCGCTGTTGTTCGTTCACGGCGATTCCACCCTGCTGGAGCAACCACAGCTGGCCATGGTCGGCAGCCGTCGAGCCTCGCGCCCGGGCCTGGACAATGCCACTGCCTTTGCCCGCAGCCTCGCGGGCGGTGGCTTTGTAATCACCAGTGGCCTAGCCCTCGGCATCGATGGCGCCGCGCACCAGGGCGCGCTGGACGTAGGCGGCCGAACGATCGCCGTGTTGGGTACCGGTCTGCAACAGCTCTATCCGCGCCGGCATGTCGGTCTCGCCGGGCGCATCATTGAGAGCGGCGGCGCTCTGGTGTCCGAACTGCCGCTGGACTGCGCACCGCACGCCTCCAACTTTCCCCGTCGCAACCGCATCATCAGCGGGCTCTCGCTCGGCGTGCTGGTGGTCGAGGCCAGCCCTTCGAGTGGCTCGCTGATCACCGCGCGCCTGGCAGCCGAGCAAGGCCGCGAGGTCTACGCCATCCCCGGTTCGATTCATCATCCCGGCGCTCGTGGCTGCCACCAGCTGATCCGTCAGGGCGCGGCACTGGTTGAAAGCGTCGACGATATTCTTCAGGCCCTCCGGGGCTGGCAACAGACGACTGCAGCCGACGAGCCGCAACCAGAGCGGCCGGCACATGCCTTGCTCGATCAACTGATTGCCGGCTCGATGACCAGTGAGTCCCTCGCCGGGGCGGTGGCGCAGCCCTTGGCTCAGGTACTGGCGGAACTGACCGAGCTGGAAATTGAAGGGTTGGTCGCCTGTGAAAATGGGCTCTGGGTCGCGCGAACCGGTTGAGCGCGGCTGTGCAGTCGCATGTGCTTGGGTACACTGCGCCGATCAGTCTCAGCGGGGGTGCTAATGATCGGAAACTGGCGTGTGCAGCAGGCGGCTCGGGTGGTCAGACAGGGCGGCGTCATCGCCTATCCGACCGAAGCGGTCTGGGGGCTGGGTTGCGATCCCTGGGACAGCGATGCGGTGCATCGGTTACTGGCGCTGAAGGAGCGGCCGGTGGAGAAGGGATTGATCCTGGTGGCCGACTGCGTCGAGCAGTTCGACTTCCTACTGGAGGACCTGCCCGAGCGCTGGCTGGATCGTCTGGCCGGCACCTGGCCTGGGCCGAATACCTGGCTGGTACCACATCGCCAGCGGTTGCCGGATTGGATTACCGGCAAGCACGACAGCGTGGCCCTGCGCGTCAGCGATCATCCGTTGGTTGCCCGGCTGTGCGCGCTGACCGGGCCGCTGGTATCCACCTCGGCGAACCCCGCCGGCCGCCCCGCAGCGCGATCGCGCTTGCGCGTCGAGCAGTATTTCTCCGATCAGCTCGACGCGGTGCTCGGCGGCTACCTGGGTGGGCGGCGCAACCCCAGCACCATCCGCGATGTGCGCAACGGCGAGGTCATTCGGCCGTCTTGACGACAGCCGGACGGCCAACCTCAGGGCAGCAGAATGGTCGATCCTGTGGTCTGGCCCGCTGCCAGCGCGCGCTGTGCCTCGGCCGCCTCGGCAAGCGGGTAGCGCTGGTCGATCTCGACCTTGATCTTGCCGCTGGCAATCATCTCGAACAGTTCGCTCGCCATCGCCTGCAGGCGCTCGGCGGTGTCCGCGTAGCCGGCGAGCGTCGGTCGGGTGACATACAGCGAGCCCTTCTGCGCCAGCACTCCGAGGTTCACCCCGGTGACGGCGCCTGAGGCATTGCCGAAGCTGACCAGCAGGCCGCGCGGTGCGACGCAATCCAGCGAGATCTCCCAGCTGCTCTTGCCAACCGAGTCGTAGACCACCGGGCATTTCTTACCCTCGGTGAGTTCCAGCACGCGCTGGACAACGTCCTCGCGGGTGCGGTCGATGGTCGCCCAGGCACCCAGCGCCTTGGCCCGTTCGGCCTTGTCCGCCGAGCCGACGACACCGATCAGTTTCGCGCCGATGGCCTTGGCCCACTGGCAGGCGATCGAACCGACACCACCGGCTGCGGCATGGAACAGCACGGTTTCGCCGGCCTGCAACGCGTGAGTCTGGCGCAGCAGATACTGCGTGGTCAGGCCCTTGAGCATTACGGCGGCGGCCTGCTCGTAGCTGATGGCGTCCGGCAGTTTCACCAGGTGCCGCGCCGGCAAGGTGTGATGCTGGCCATAGGCGCCCAATGGGCCGGTGCCATAGGCGACGCGATCGCCGACCTGAAATCCGCTGACGCCCTCGCCAACGGCCTCGACTTCACCCGCACCTTCGGCACCCAGGCCGGACGGCAGGCTCGGCGGTACATATAGGCCGCTGCGGAAATAGGTATCGATGAAGTTCAGGCCGATCGCATGGTTACGCACCCGAACTTCGCCGGCCCCCGGCGCTGTGACGGGCACGTCTACTTGTTCGAGAACCTCGGGACCACCGTGCTGGCTGAACTGGATGCGCTGCGACATATCGACTCCTGGGCAAATGCAAAGGAGCCTATCCAACGCTTCCCGGACGCGTCCGTCAATCGGCTGGGTGATATGCTTGCCGGCCCTTTTGCTGAAGCACGGCCCGGCCAGTCAATAACGCCGGACCTGTGCGGTTATTTGCCAAGGTGATTTTCGTGAACGAGCGTACCGAAGCCGTCAAAGCCTATCTGCTCGACCTGCAGGACCGTATCTGCGCCGCCTTCGAAGCCGAAGACGGCGGCGCCCGCTTCGTTGAAGACGCCTGGACCCGCCCGGCCGGCGGCGGTGGCCGAACTCGGGTGATCGAGAACGGTGCGCTGATCGAGAAGGGCGGCGTGAACTTCTCGCATGTTCACGGCAGTGGTCTGCCCCCTTCGGCCAGCGCGCACCGCCCTGAACTGGCCGGCCGTGGCTTCGAGGCGCTCGGCGTGTCGCTGGTGATACACCCGGAAAACCCCTATGTGCCAACCTCGCATGCCAACGTGCGGTTCTTCATTGCCGAAAAGGAAGGCGAAGAGCCGGTGTGGTGGTTCGGCGGCGGTTTCGACCTGACGCCCTATTACGGCAACGAGGAAGACTGCATCCACTGGCACCGCGTGGCCCGCGATGCCTGTGCGCCCTTCGGCGCGGATGTGTACCCGCGCTACAAGGAATGGTGCGACCGCTACTTTCACATCAAGCACCGTAACGAACCGCGTGGCGTTGGCGGGTTGTTCTTCGATGACCTCAACGAGTGGGATTTCGACACCAGCTTCGCCTTCATGCGTGCGGTTGGCGATGCCTACATCGAGGCCTATCTGCCCATCGTCCAGAAACGCAAGGCCATGGCCTACGGCGAGCGCGAACGGGCATTCCAGGAGCTGCGCCGCGGCCGCTACGTGGAATACAACCTGGTCTACGATCGCGGCACCTTGTTCGGCCTGCAGTCTGGCGGGCGTACCGAATCGATCCTGATGTCGCTGCCGCCGCTGGTGCGTTGGGGCTACGACAAGCAGCCGGAGCCCGGCACGCCGGAAGCGCGACTGACCGATTATTTCCTGCAGGATCGCGACTGGCTGGGCGAGCAGCCCTGAGCACGGCTCGCCATTGCTGCACTTGCTACGACATTCAGGAGCTTTCATGGACCGCTACGGCGTTTTCGGCAACCCCATCGGCCACAGCAAATCACCGCAGATCCACCGCCTGTTCGCCGAGCAGACCGGCCAGGCGCTGAGCTACGAGCCATTGCTGGCCCCGCTGGATGATTTCTCCGGCTTCGCCCGTGAATTCTTCGCCCACGGGCTGGGCGCCAATGTCACCGTGCCGTTCAAGGAAGAGGCCTTTCGCCTGGCCGATCAGCTGACCGAACGCGCACGGCGCGCCGGCGCGGTGAACACCCTGATGAAGCTCGAAGACGGCCCCCTGCTGGGCGACAACACCGACGGCATTGGTCTGGTGCGCGATCTGCTGGATAACGCCGGCGTGGTGCTGCAAGACAAGCGCGTCTTGCTGTTGGGTGCGGGCGGCGCGGTACGCGGTGTGCTCGAGCCGTTACTGACACAGCGGCCGGCAACGCTGGTCATTGCCAACCGCACGCTGGGCAAGGCCGAGCAGTTGGCCGATGAGTTCGGCGAGCTGGGCCCTGTGAGCGCGAGCGCGTTCGAGCAATTGCAAAGTCCGTTCGATGTGATCATCAACGGCACCTCGGCCAGTCTCGGCGGCGAATTGCCGCCGCTGGCCGACAGCCTGATCCGCTCGGGCACGACCTTCTGCTACGACATGATGTATGGCGCGAAGCCGACGCCCTTCTGCCAATGGGCCGCTGACCTTGGCGCGCAGACCCGGGATGGTTTGGGCATGCTGGTCGAACAGGCCGCGGCGGCTTTCGAGTTGTGGCGCGGGGTACGTCCGGATGCGGTTCCGGTGTTGACGCAATTGCGTCAGCAACTCGCCGGCTGAGTGCCGCTCAAAGGCGGAAGTGGATCTGCTGATGCAAATGCTGTGGCGTTTCCAGCTCGTCGACCATGCCGGCGGCCATGCGCCGAAGCTGCACGCGGCGGTCATCGGTTTCCAGCCCGTCGAGGACGCTGAAATCCTCGATCGACAGGTCCTCGCCGCTGCTTTCAGCATCCACCAGGGTCCACTTCAGTGGGTGCTCCGCGATCCGCTGCAGCGCCGCCGCCACCTCCGGCTCTCCGCCATGGGCGCTGAAGTCGACCACCAGCAGCAGCCGTTCGACGCCGACCTTCGGTAGTCCGGACAACAAGGCATCGACCACCTGATATAGATCGTGCGGCTGCTTTGCCGCTGCGGTACCGGAGGCGGTGGGCACCGACTGGCTGTCGTACAGGCAGACCACCGCGTCCATGCCGGCGACACTCTGCGATACGCTGACGGCATCGAATAGATCGCCGGTCTTGGCACGCAGCCCTGGGCGGACGGTCATCGAATTCAGATCGTCCACCAGCGCCACGGCCTCGTGCTGCCGGCTCAGTAATTCACACAGCAAGGCATTGCCCAGACTTGAGTGCGCCCCGTATAGCGCGAACTTGAGCCTGGGCGTCTCGGCGTTGAGCATGGCGGGACGAGCCGGTCAGCGCCGGGTGACCAGATAACCGATCAGCGCGACCGCGCCGGCGGCCAATGCGACGGTGCTCAGCGGGTGTTCGCGTACGCATTCCTTGGCCATGCGACCGGCATCACGCCCCCGCTTGGACAGGTCGCGGCAGTGCGCGTCCCAGTCGGCGTCGTGCCATAGCGATTCGGCGCGTGCGCGCAGGGAGTCGAAGCGATGTCGTGAGCCGCGCGCCGCGTCGTGCTTGAGCTCATCGAGCGCGGTCATCAAGTTGTGGATTTCGCTTTCGATTTCGTTGCGGGTGGTGGGCTTGCGGCTGAAACGGGACATATCGGTTCTCCCCTTTTGAATGTGCTCGTTGGACCCCATGGTTATGGCAAAGATCCTGACAGGCAGCGGACCAGCAGCAGGCGTACGGGTTCCCGTCCGTCGGGCTGATTGATTCGGCGCGCATCGCTGCCGATAGCCGGGGAGAGGCCGCCACGGTCGTTTCGTGTTGCGGCTTCGCTGTATCGGCTCGGAGGGTGTGGAAAGCGCAGCAGTCGATGTTCTTCTACACTCAGAACGCAGCGCCCTGGGCCCGCTCAGCACAGTCGGATACCCGGGCGCCAATCTGGGCAACGAGCGAAACGGCTTGTACGGAACGGGTCGAAACGGCCCTGAACGAGCCGAAATATAACGCTGCAGGGGCCTTATGCGTGGCCTGGGTTTACCTATAATGCGCGTCGCGTTCGTAGGCTTCGGGCGCGTCTTTTTTCACTGCCAATTCATCGGTGTTCATCTTGAAATTTCGCCAATCCATTCTCGGTCTGCTGCTCGCATGCAGCAGCGTCATCCTGACTCCTTCCGTTATCGCTGCTTCCAAGGCGACCACCCAGCAGGAGCTGGCGTCCGGCAGCGCGCTGTTGATCGATCTGAAGAGCAACGAGGTGCTCTATTCGAGCAACCCCAACCTGGTGGTGCCGATTGCCTCGGTCACCAAGCTGATGACCGCGATGGTCGCGCTCGACGCCAAGCCGCCGCTCGACGAGCGCCTGCCAATTACCATTCGCGATGCGCGGGAAATGCAGGGCGTGTATTCACGGGTGCGCATCGGCAGCGAAATCAGCCGGCGCGAGATGCTTCTGTTGACGCTGATGTCGTCGGAAAACCGCGCCGCGGCGAGCCTGGCGCACCATTATCCAGGTGGCTACAACGCTTTCATTCAGGCCATGAACGCCAAGGCCCGGGCGCTGGGAATGAGTCATACGCATTACGTCGAGCCCACCGGCCTGTCCGAGCAGAACGTGTCCAGCGCCAACGATCTGGTCAAGCTGCTCAAGGCCAGCCAGGCCTATCCGCTGATAGAGCAGTTCAGCACCACCTCGGAAAAGACCGTCGCCTTTCGCAAGCCCAACTACACGCTGGGTTTTCGCAACACCAACGCGCTGGTACGCAAGCCCGACTGGAACATTCACGTGACCAAGACCGGCTTCACCAATGCCGCGGGCCACTGCCTGGTGATGCGTACCGTGATGAACCGTCGCGACGTGGCCTTCGTTGTGTTGGATTCGTTCGGCAAGTACACCCATATGGCCGATGCCAGCCGTCTGAAGAAATGGCTGGAGACCGGCAAGACCACCCCGGTGGCGCCCGCCGCACTGGCTTACAAGCAGCAGAGAATGGCCAAGCGGCAGCTGACTCCTCAGCCGGACAATTCGGCTACGGTGGTCGCCGGCGCGCGCTGAAGCACCGCAGGACGATGGGGCCTCGGTGCCTGCGACTTCATTCGCGGAGCCTGCTGTAAGGCGAGCCGCCCGCTTCTATCGCCCCGACACCACGCTGCTGCCGGCTGGGATGGTCGAAGCGGCGTGGGGTGGATCACGCCCCACCGATCCACCGAGCACCGTCACGGTGGATGTAAAGAGCGACATCCACCCTACACACGACGATTCGCAAGGGTGAGAGAGATGTAAGCCGCCCTGCTACGGCACCTCCAGACATCGATACGCCGATCGATGCAACGATGCCGGTGCGTTCGACTCAAACGACTACCCTTCCCCTTCAGCGCACCGGGAACCCAACGTCGTTATGAGCACACCAGACAACGCCTACATCGAATGGCTGGAAAGCCAATCCATGCTCCACGCAGCCCGTCAGCGGGCCCGCCTCTATGCTGGCCAGGCGCGGCTCTGGCAGCGTCCCTACGCCCAGGCGCGGCCGCGCGACGCGAGCGCGATTTCCTCTGTGTGGTTCACCGCCTACCCCGCCGCGATCATCACTCCCGAGGGCGGCTCGGTGCTGCAAGCGTTGGGTGACGACCGCCTCTGGAGCGCGCTGTCCGAACTCGGCGTGCAGGGCATTCACAACGGCCCGATGAAGCGCTCCGGCGGCCTGCGTGGTCGCGAGTTCACGCCGACCATCGATGGCAACTTCGACCGCATCAGCTTCGACATCGACCCCAACCTCGGCACCGAGGCCGAGATGCTGCAGCTCAGCCGCATGGCCGCCGCGCACAACGCCATCGTCATCGACGACATCGTGCCCGCGCATACCGGCAAGGGCGCGGACTTCCGCCTCGCCGAGATGGCCTACGGCGACTATCCGGGCCTCTACCACATGGTCGAGATCAACGAGGAGGACTGGCCCCTGCTGCCCGACGTGCCCAAGGGGCGCGACTCGGTCAACCTCTCGCCGATCGTGGTCGACCAGCTCAAGGACAAGCACTACATCGTCGGTCAGCTGCAGCGGGTGATCTTCTTCGAACCCGGCATCAAGGACACCGACTGGAGCGCCACCGGCGTGGTCACCGGCGTCGATGGCAAGCGTCGGCGCTGGGTCTATCTGCACTATTTCAAGGAAGGCCAGCCTTCGCTGAACTGGCTGGACCCGACCTTCGCCGCCCAGCAACTGATCATCGGCGATGCCCTGCATGCCATCGACATCTCCGGCGCGCGCGTGCTGCGTCTGGATGCCAACGGCTTCCTCGGTGTCGAGCGCCGCGCCGAGGGCACCGCCTGGTCCGAGGGGCATCCGCTGTCGGTGACCGGTAATCAACTGATCGCCAGCACCATCCGCAAGGCCGGCGGTTTCAGCTTCCAGGAGCTGAACCTGACCATCGACGATATCGCCTCGATGTCCCACGGCGGCGCCGACCTGTCCTATGACTTCATTACCCGCCCCGCCTATCAGCACGCCCTGCTCACCGGCGACACCGAGTTCCTGCGGCTGATGCTGCGCGAGGTGCACGCGTTCGGTATCGACCCGGCATCACTGATCCACGCCATGCAGAACCACGACGAGCTGACCCTGGAGCTGGTGCACTTCTGGACGCTGCACGCCTACGACCATTACCACTATCACGGCCAGACCCTGTCCGGCGGCATTCTTCGCGAGCACATCCGCGAGGAAATGTATGAGCGGCTGACCGGAGAGCACGCGCCCTACAACCTCAAATTCGTCACCAACGGCGTGTCCTGCACCACGGTCAGCGTGATCACCGCAGCGCTTGGCATTCGTGACCTGGACGCCATCAAGCCGGCCGACATCGAACAGATTCAGCGCCTGCACATCCTGCTGGTGATGTTCAACGCCATGCAGCCCGGTGTGTTCGCCCTCTCCGGCTGGGACCTGGTCGGCGCCCTGCCCCTGAAGGCCGAACAGGTCGAGCACCTGATGGGCGACGGCGATACCCGCTGGTTGCACCGCGGCGGCTACGACCTGGCCGATATCGCACCCGAAGCCGAGACGTCCAGCGAGGGGCTGCCCAAGGCGCGCTCGCTCTATGGCAGCCTGGTGGAACAATTGAAGACTCCGGGCTCCTTCGCCTGCCAGCTCAAGCACATCCTCAGCGTCCGCCGCGCCTACGACATTGCCGCGAGCAAGCAGATCCTGATTCCCGACGTCCAGGCTCCGGGGCTGCTGGTCATGGTGCACGAGCTGCCCGCCGGCAAGGGCGTGCAGATCACAGCGCTGAACTTCAGCGCCGAGATCGTCAGCGAGACGATCACGCTGCCTGGCATCGCGCCCGGTCCGGTGGTCGACATCATTCACGAAAGCGTCGAAGGCGATTTGACCGAGAACGGCGAGATGACCTTCAACCTCGACCCTTATGAGGGGCTAGCCCTGCGTGTGGTGAGTGCTGCGTCCCCGGTGCTGTAATGGTGAACGGCCGCGGCGCAAATGCTTCGCGTCGCGGCCGGTGCAAAGTGATCAGATCCAGACGTCGTTCACGGCGGTCCGCTCGTTGATTTCATCGCCGGTGTTCAATACGTCCCGCGGCTCGATCAGCAACAGCTTGGTCTCCCGCGCGGCGCTGGGTTTGTGCTCCACGCCCTTCTTCACCACATACATCTCGCCCGCCGCCACGGTTACCTCACCGTCGCGAAAATGAATGACCAGTTCGCCCTCCAGCACAATGAAGGTCTCATCGGTGTCGGCGTGGCTGTGCCAGACGAACTCGCCTTCGAGCCGGACGATTTTGAACTGGTAGTCGTTCATCTCGGCCACGACTTTCGGCGCCCACTGCTCGTGGAACAGTGCGTATTTTTCGGCGAAGTTGATGGAGGTATAGCGGGTGGGTGTCGCTTGGGATGTCATGGCGTGGCTCGCTCTCGTTGCGGAGTAGGCGACTACGTTAGTGTTGCCTCCGACGCCCGTCTTGCATGATCGTGCAAGTTCCGTCTGCGGCCGCTACCGGCTCGCAAGCATCTTCAGCCAGCGTGCAGACGAGATGCCGAAGGTTTGGGTGTACAGACGGGTCATGTGGCTTTGATCGAAAAACCCGCTGGTCAGCGCCGCGTCGCTCAGCGATTGGCCGGCTAGCAGCCGAGTGCGCACCGCTGCCAGGCGCCGCTGGGTGACGTAGCGATACGGGCTGGTGCCATACAGCGCACGGAAGTCCCGCGACAGGCTCCAGCGATCGCGACCGCTTGCCCGCTCCAGATCATCCAGCGTGATGGCCTTCTCCAGGGCGTCATGGATGAACGTGCGTGCCCGCTCCGCCGCGGGATAATCGATCGCACGACGGCCGCGATGCGTGCCGGCGGCGAGCCTGAGTGCCTGGGCCAGGTCATAGATCGCATCATCTTCTTCCAGTGGATCTAGGGCGTTGTCCAGGCTGTACAGCAAGCGTCGGGTGGCCGAAAACAGCCGAGGATCCCGTGACAGCCCGCCAGCGATGAAAGGCAACGGCTCGCCTCCCAGCACCTTCTGGATCAACGACGGCTCGATGTACAGCATTCGGTAATGGAATCCGGCCCGGGTGCCCGCCTCGCCATCGTGGATCTCGTCTGGATGCAGCACGATGGTGCCGCCCGGCAGGCTATGCCGTTTCGACTGCCGATAATGGAAGCTCTGCACGCCCGCAAGTGTATGGCCGATGGCGTAGGTGTCGTGTCGATGGGGCGTATAGCCGTGCCCGCGAAAATAGGCCTCGATGCGCTCCATCTTCATCGATGGAGTGGCGCGGGCAAGCCAGTCGCGGTCGGTGTGGGTCGTGCTCATCGAACAAGGCCATCCTGAGAGCCAAGGCTGAAATATACCCATCGAGGTGGCCTAGGTCTTGCGGCTCGTCTGCTTTCACCGGCGGCAAGCAGCTTCCATTCTCGTTAGCTGCCAGCGCAGGTCGATTCGTCGGCTACGACAGGAAAAGCTGGAACCAACCTCGAACCGGCCGCCTCTCCTGAACAGGAGCTCCGTCCAAGACGGCCCTGCATATCCGGCTGGAGCCGGTTCAATCAGAGAGGTGACAGACATGAGCGACGAGCAACGCATACGCGAACGGGCCTATCAGCTCTGGGAGGCCGCTGGCCGCCCCGAGGGACAGGATGTCGAATACTGGATGCGGGCCCGTGACGAGATCGAACCCTTCTACAAGGAAGGCGACCCGCTGGCCGGCAGCGTGGAAAGCAGCGTCGCCATCCCGATGCCGAAACGGACGGAGGAATGAAATCACCCATCGAAGTAGACGCCGGTCTGCCGTTATCTTGACCGCATCCGCGCAGGCCGGCCGTCATCTCACCGAAACCCCTGAGGCCACGCCGACCCCACCTGGGGGTTGGCGCTGTGGCTGCTGGGCACTACCGTGTCACGACGAGCCGCCTTCGTTAAGGCGAATGCGCTATCTGGTCTTTGAAAGGAATGGCAATCCATGAGTGAACAAACCATGCGTCATGTAGAGCATCGTCCAGGCGGCGACGCCGAATGCCTGAGGCTGGCCGAAGGACCGGTCCCCGAGCCTGGCCCGCACGATGTGCTGATACGGGTGGCTTACGCCGGGATCAACCGGCCGGACGTATTCCAGCGCTCCGGCAGCTACCCGCCTCCGCCGGATGCGTCGCCCCTGCTCGGCCTTGAAGTCTCAGGGGAAATCGTCGCGCTCGGCAACGAAGTGAACGGCTGGAAACTGGGCGATCAGGTCTGCGCGCTGACACCGGGAGGTGGTTACGCTGAATATTGCGTAGCCCCGGCCGAACATTGCCTGCCGGTGCCCGCCGGGCTGTCACTGCTGGAAGCGGCCGCGCTACCGGAAACCTACTTCACCGTCTGGAGCAACGTGTTCGAGCGCGGTGCCCTGCAGCCCGGTGAATCCTTCCTGGTGCATGGTGGCTCCAGCGGCATCGGCCTGACAGCAATTCAACTGGCCAAACAGTTCGGTGCCACCGTTTACACCACCGTCGGCAGCAGCGAAAAGGCCGACGCCTGCCGCCGCGCCGGCGCGGATCGGGTGATCAACTACCACGAAGAAGATTTCGTCGACGTGCTGAAGCAGGCCACCGATGGCGACGGCGTCAACGTCATCCTCGACATGGTCGGCGGCGACTACATTCCTCGCAATATCAAATCCCTCGCCGTGGAAGGCCGCCTGGTGCAAATCGCCTTTCTCAAAGGCAGCCGCGTCGAACTCGACACTTCGCCAATCATGCGCAAGCGCCTCACCTTCACCGGCTCGACCCTGCGCCCCCGCAGTCGCGAAGAAAAAGCAGATATCGCCAAGGCATTGCACGACAAGGTCTGGCCGCTGCTGGACCAGGGCCGATGCCACCCGGTAATCCACGCCACCTATCCCCTCGAACAAGCCGCCGAAGCGCACCGGCTGATGGAAAGCAGCAAGCACATCGGCAAGATCATGCTGAAGGTTGCGCCGTAATCCTTCGCGGTCAGGTGCAAGCGCCCGCACCGCAGGAGCAACGCTTGCGGTGTTTCGCAACTCTGATGTACGCAGAATCTCGTGCAATCAACTGGTGAGCTGAAAGGGGTACGCCGGACGGGCGCCGATAACGCCGCAGCACTTGTGTTAGAGCAGCTCAGCCTGGCGATGGTGGAATGTTATACACCACGCCCGTCCGGCGTCTTATACACCAATTGGTGTCTAATTATAGTTATGTGTAATCAAGGATCGATCATGAAATTTCAAACAATACCTATTTTGAGAATTTTCGATGAAGGCAAAGCAAAAGAGTTTTACCTCGAATTCTTGGGTATGAACCTAGATTGGGAGCATCGCTTCGAGGCCAATTTACCGATATACATGCAGGTATCAAAAGGAAATCTTGTATTTCATCTCAGCGAACATTCGGGCGACTGCACTCCTGGCAGTAAGGTTTTTGTCAACGTAAGTGACATTGAAACCCTCTATCATGAGGTTACCTCCCGGCCGTATAAGTACAGTAAACCGGAAATTGAGCAGGCTCCATGGGGTGATCGTTGCTTTACGGTAACGGACCCTTTTTCAAATAAAGTGCTATTTAATGAGCCAGCCAATACATAACAACAGGTTCAAACCGTTCGCTTCGCTCACTGGGACGGGCTAAAGCCCGCCCCTTAACCAAACGTTATACAATACGGCCTAAAAATGAATGAGGTTGAGATTAAAATAATAACTCCGGATGAATGGGAGTTATACAAATTAGCCAGACTAAATTCTTTAAAAGAATCGCCTGATTATTTTGGCTCAATTTATGATCAGGAAGCCGTATTGTCAGATGCGGAATGGAGATCACGCTTAGATCTTAAATTTCGTGATGTTGATGCTTTGCCATTAATCGCAGAGCTCAAGGGCCAGCCGGTAGGTATTGCTTGGGGCTTTATACACAAGCCGAACTTGCAAGTCGCACATATCTATCAAATGTGGGTCTCGCCAGAGCTTAGGGGTAAAGGCATAGCAAAATCCCTTCTGCTTAAAATTAAAACATGGGCTTTAGGCAGAGGGTGCAGCCTTATGGCACTTGGCGTCACAACAAGCAATGAAGCGGCAGTTAACTTGTATAAAAAATTTGGTTTTATCGCTGCGGGACAGCTTGAAGAGTTGAGAGCTGGCTCACCACTTTTGGTGCAGCCCATGACTATAGAGCTAAACAGTGTCGTATAACAAATGGTTTAAACCGTTCGCTTCGCTCACTGGGACGGGCTAAAGCCCGCCCTTTGATAAGAAAAGGGGCAGATTTATTTATTTCGTACATCTTTCTGTGCGCTAAATAGATCTGTCCCCCTTTCCCATTTATCGCAGGAGCGCTGATGTTCACTCACCATCACCGCAGTACACACATAACGGCATGGTTAGACGGCTGATAGCAGTATGTCGCTACTGATTAAAGAAATCCCGGCATCAAAGGCTCCCATGGAGTTGTTGCTGTTGGCAGACCCCTCTGAAGACAAAATACGTTCTTATCTTTCACTGTCGAAGTGCTTCGTTGTGCTGGCGGGCGAATGCGTGGTTGGGGCCTGCGTCGTGCAGCCGCTTATCAACGAGACGTACGAGTTGATGAGCATCGCCATTCACCCCGACCATCAGCGGGCGGGTCATGGCGCAGCGCTCTTGAAATGGGTCATCGAGTTCTACCGCGCACGCGGCGCGCGGCAGCTAGAGGTGGGCACCGGCACGTTTGGCTATCAGCTCGCGTTCTATCAGCGGCACGGCTTCCGGGTGACACGCGTTGACCACGATTTTTTTATCAAACACTATCCCGAGCCTCTTTTTGAGGATGGCATACAGCACTTCGACATGCTGCGCCTCACGCTGCGTTATTTGGGGGCCAAGGAGGGTAATGAAAGAGAAAGCTGCTAGTCGTTTGTTTGTTACGGAACACTTTTGTCTTATGTATAGGGGTATCGCAGAGTACTGTCTATTTACCGCAGAGGCGGAGCTGGTAAGTGCTGAAAATACGTCAGGGATGGGGCGCGACGCCCTGGAAGCTGACAAGCGAAACGGAAAGGGGGCAGGGCTATTTCTGGCAATGGCTCGCTTCAAGAACGCACCTGTTCCGTTTTCCGAACTTTCCATGCGGTCAGTGTCTGCCTGCTCCTGTGCGCGGCGGCACCGACCAGAGCGATATTTGCTAAAACGTCTGCTAAAGTAACTTCAAAAGATACTAAAAATAAGGCAGTCTTGAATTATACGCCGCGAACTGGGCAGCCTCAGCACGTTAGCCAACAAGCCGTTATACGCTCAAGGAAGCACTATGCATGACCAGATATGCTCGAAGTTAAGTTTCGGTAAACGGCCATGAGCCAGGACAACCGATCGCCCTTTGCAAATAAGGCTGCAGTCGCGACCTATGCGCAGGACACGCCGCGTAAGGTGCCTGGACTGACCGATCTCCATCGCATGACGACCTTGCTGTTATCCGAGCAGGCGCCAAACGAGACGCACATTCTCGTTATCGGGGCGGGCGGCGGGTTGGAAACGAAGGCCATGGCCGAGGCTCGGCCCGGCTGGCGCTTCACAGGCGTCGATCCAGCGTCTGCCATGCTGGACCTTGCGCGCCAGGCCGTCCTGCCGTTTGCGCATCGCGTCGAGCTCTTGGAGGGCACTGTTGATCAGGCACCGGCTGGCCCTTTCGATGGCGCCACTTGCCTTCTCACGCTGCATTTCCTCGACCGAAGCGAGCGGTTGCACACGCTGCGGGAAATCCGTCGTCGCCTGAAAGTGGGCGCGCACCTTGTGATCGCTCATCACTCGGCGCCCGATCCAGACCCTGAGCGCTGGATGACACGCTCGGTCGCTTTCGGCGACCACAGCGGCATCGATTGGGCAAAAGCGGAAGCTACGGGTAAGGCGATGAACGAGCGGCTGCCTTTGCTCGCGCCGGAGGAGGATGAAGCACTGCTCCGTGAGGCGGGGTTCAGTGATGTCGCGCTGTTTTATGCGGCGTTTTCATTTCGTGGCTGGATTGCGGTCGCCGCCGGGAAGTAGGGGGCCAGGCTTGTGTAACTAGCCGGGCATGCCACCGCTGGAAGCGGCCGACTTGTTTTGCCCGGTCCGCTCGCCGAACAGCAGCGCGAAGGGGCTTTCATCGATGAGGAGCATCACATCCAAGCTGGCTGGCCCTCGTTGATAGTTGTACAGGTTGCGCTGACCGTCTAGCACCACCATAGGCTGTTCTCCATTCTCCGGGTGTGCTCTCACCTTGCCATCGTCCAGCGGTAGTGGAACTCATGTGCCTTTGCGCTTGCTGGTATTTAAACTGAGGCGTGAATGTTGCTCGGTTGGGCTTGTTGTCTCTGCGCCCAGTTACCTATTTTGTCCCCTCTGTCGGCGGTAGGGTTATGTTAACTGTAGGTCCACTTTCAGTCGGGTCGACCTTGACTGTAGTACTGCCGTGAAACGTAGCTTTACATGCTGCTTTGAGCTCGTCTGGGGTTGATTCGTCGGCGTACGAATCAAAGCATAGATAGAAGAAATCGTTAACATCAATAACCGATTTCGCGATGTTCTCGACTGAAGAAGCTACCTTTCCGAGGGCATCCGGGCTCAGTTGGACTACTGGCACTGCATTCGATACCGCCGAAGCTGATGTGCTTACGAGTGATGCGCGATCCTGTTCAAGCTTCAGCTTTAACGCGTCGATCGTTGTGCGGAGGTTTTTTGCTTCGTCAGTTTTGGCGTCCAATGCAGCGTATTTCTGTTCTGCGTCGTTCAGCTGTTTGGTTTGTTCAAGCAGGTCTCTGCCCTGGTCCGCTGAGCTCGACGAGGCCAGGACGACATTGGGTCCATGAGCTATCCCGGTCAGCTGCTCGATCGCCATGATGGCTACAGTGTTTCGTTGATTTCGGGTTAGATACATCTTGTATGTGTTGGGAGAGATAGCGCCGTTGGCGTACGCCTGACAGATGCTGAAAAGCTGGTCGCGTAGCAGTTGTATCGAATGCGTTCGCAGCCCAATGTTCGCTGCCGACTCGCCATAGGTAGCCGCAATGGCAGCGATGTTCTGCTTCGATGCGCTCGCGGATGCCGCTATGGTTTTGAGTGCGTCGGGGCTAGGTTCAGGGCAGACGATGCGCTCTGTGACGCTGTTTTTGCCGATTTTTCGGTCCACGGCAGTAATAACCCTTTCTTCAGCCTCCAGGGTTCGTGTGGAAAGTCGTGCGGGGGTGCAGCCGGTAGTGATCAGTAGAATGCAGAGTGCTGGAACGATTGCTGTCTTCATTATGAAGTCCCTTTTCATAAGCTAGGCCGTGAGCGACAGCAAAACGCTTACCGGAGCATAGGCTAGGTTTGCACTGCTGCAACCTAGCCCTCGCGAACTTTTTAAGGTCCCACTGCACCGGGATGGAAGTCACATAGCGTCTCGGTCATCGACACCCCTGTGTGGCAATAGGGGACGGGCAATAGGGGGGGCAGACCACGTTTTTCATGATCCGAATGACATGTGGCCACGCGCTGCGTTGCGTTGCGGTCGGCTACCTCCGCACTACTTGTAAGCGGCAACATACCTATCAAAACCAGATGCGGTGCAAGAAACGGCAGCGCCAGCGTTGGCTGGCACCGATAGATCCTCAGAACGTCACGCCTGCGATTAGGCCGATATTGCTGTAGGGCCGGCATTCTCCGGTGCGTATCTGCACACGAGCCTTGGCGCATGCGGCCTTGAGTTCGTCATGGCTGACCAGCTGGCGCTCGCCCAGTTCGCCGGCGGCGTACAGCGCCTCGATGGCGCCGAGCCCCGAAGGCGCGACCTCCAGGGTTTCGCGGGCCAGTAGATGACCCTGCACCTGCATTTCGCTGAGCACGACCTGCAAGGTGGTGGCGAAATCCGGCACGCCGGCCGTCAGCGCCAGGTCGATGCAGGGTGTGCCGGGCGGAACCGGCATGCCGGCGTCGCCGATGACGATGATGTCGCCATGCCCGAGTCGGGCGATGGCGGCGGAGAGGGCGGCGTTGAGCAGGGGTGTCTTCTTCATGTGGGCAGCTCATGGCGGTAGGGGATGGAGGGTTGCGCACCCGGACGGGTGACGGCCAGCGCAGCCGCTCGCTGACCGAGGCCGATGGCCGCTTCCAGTGGCTGTCCGGCCGCCAGGGCCGCGGCGAAGCCACCGACGAAGGTATCGCCGGCCGCGGTGGTGTCGATTGCCACAACCGGGTCGACGGGCAGATGAAGATGACGTGTGGCATCGGCGTAGAGCACGCCTTGACTGCCAAGGGTGATCAGTACGCGTCTTGCGCCACGCCTCAACAGCTTGTGTGCTGCGAGCAGCGCGCTTTGCGGCGAGTCGACCTTAATTTCCGTGAGCAACGCGGCCTCGCTTTCATTGGGGATCAGGTAATCCACCAGGCCGTACCAGTGAGCGGGCAGGGGGCCGGTGGCCGGCGCCGGGTTGAGGATGACCGTGCGGCCCAGTTCATGGGCCCGGTACAGCGTGGTCTCGACGGTCGGCAGCGGCACTTCCAGCTGCGCGATGACGATATCGGCTGCCTGCAGCAATGCATCGTGAGCGGCCAGACGCTCCGGCGTCAATTCCCCGTTACCGCCCGCGGCGATGATGATGGCGTTCTGGCCGGCATCGTCCACCAGAATCGTGGCAATGCCGGTGGGGACGCCGGGCGCACTCATGACCGCGCTGCAATCGATGCCTTCGGCCATCAAGCCCGCGCGCAGATCAGCGCCGTAGGCGTCATCGCCAACACAACCGATCATCGCGACATCGGCGCCCAGGCGCGCGGCGGCGACAGCCTGGTTGGCGCCCTTGCCGCCGGGCGCCGTGGCGAAACCGTGGCCGGCGAGGGTTTCGCCACCGACGGGAAGGCGAGGGGTCCGAACGATCAGGTCCATGTTCAGGCTGCCCACCACAACTACCTTTGCTTGCATTGCTGTTGTTCCTCTTTCGCGGCGATACGCAGACGGCTCATGGCTCTTCAACCGGTGGCGCCGTTCAAGCCGCTGGTGCCGCGCTGGATTCACGCAGCACCAGGGTGGGTTCGACGAGTTGATGTGCGGCGCTCAGCTCGGGCTCGCGGATGCGCGCGAGCAGGCGCGCGGCCGCCGTTTCACCAAGCTGGCCGATGGATTGGCCGACCGTGGTCAACGCGGGATACAGGTAGCGGCTGACCTCGATATCGTCGAAACCCACCACCGATAGCTGCTCCGGCACGCGAACGCCTCGTTCCGCCGCGGCACGCAGCACACCCAAGGCGATCATGTCGTTGCCGGCGAAGATCGCGGTCGGCGGCGCTTTACCCGCAAGCAGGGCCAGGGCAGCGGAATATCCCGCGGGGCTGGTGAAGGCGCAGTCCACTACGGGAAGCGGTTCCACGCGGGCGCCTGCCAGGGCGCGGCGATACCCCGCCGCACGTAGCTGCACGACTTGCGTGCTGGCCGGCCCCCCGATGCACGCGATACGGCGATGGCCCAGCTCGAGCAGGTGCTGCGTGGCGAGAAAGCCGCCGCGTTCATGGTCGACCTGCACGCGGTCAGCCGTGACGCCATCGAGGGAGCGGTCGACCAGCATCAGCGGCACTTTCAAACCGGCGAGCGCCTGAGCGAACGCCGTGTCGCTGGCCACGGTGGCGACGATCAGACCGTCGATACGACGCTCCACCAGCACCCGCAGGTAGCGTAGCTGCTTGTCGATATCGTCATCGGAGTTGCACAGGATCACGCTGTAGCCGTTGCGCTCGGCATGGTCCTCGATGCCCCGTGCCAGTTCGGCGAAATAGGGGTTGCTGGCGTTCGGCACGAGCAACCCAAGGGTGCCGGTTGCGCGTGCGCGTAACGAGCGCGCCACGCCGCTGGGCACATAGCCCAGCTCGGATATGGCGGCTTCGACCTTTTCCCGCACCGGGTCGCTTACCGGCCGTGTGCCGTTCACCACGTGGGAAACGGTGGTGTAGGAAATGCCGGCGCGCGCGGCGACGTCCTTGATGGTGGCCATGAACCTTCAGCCCCTGCGCTTGGCGCGATGGCTGCGGTAGGTATCGAGGATCACCGCCACCACGATCACCGCACCGGTGATGATGCGTTTGGTCGGTTCAGTGGCGCCAATCTGCGCCAGCCCGGCCGCCAGTACGGAAATGATCAACACGCCGAAAAAGGTGCTGATCACCGAACCGCGCCCGCCCATCAGGCTGGTGCCGCCGATCACCACGGCAGCGATCACCTGCAGCTCCAGGCCGGAGCCGGCATTCGGATCGGCCGCTTCCAGGCGGGAGATCTGGAAGAGTGCGGCCAGGCCAGCAAGCAGGCCCATCAGCGCGAACACTGAGACCTTGTACGGCTTAGGGTTGATGCCCGCCAGGCGCACGGCCTCTTCGTTGGTGCCGATGGCCACCAGGTAGCGGCCGAACACGCTGCGGGTCAGCAGCAGGTGCGCTGCGACGATCACCAGCAGCGCGATGATGAACGCGGGGGAAATACCCGCCGCGAATGGCGTCGACAGCCAGGCATAGGCGTCGCCGATGTAGGCGGTGCGTGAGTCGGTAAGCTGGTAGGCGAGGCCGCGCGCCATCTCCAACACACCGAGGGAGACGATGAAGGAGGGGATGCCCCAAGCGACAGTGATAGTGCCGGTCACGGTGCCGGCCAATGCGGCGCAGGCCATGCCGAGCAGCGCCGACGGCACGATGCCCCAGCCAAAGCCAAGCATCGCCACGCTGACCACAGCCGCCGCCAGAGCAAGTACCGAACCCACCGACAGGTCGATGCCGCCAATGATCAGGATCAGGGTCATGCCCACCGACAGCACCATCAGATCGGGGATCTGGTTGGCCAGGGTGGTGAAGGTGGCGTAGGACAGGAAGTGACTGCTCAAGGACGAGAACAGCACGATCATCGTCAACAGCGCGCCAGCGAGGCCCAGGTAAGTGCCCAGGCCCTGGTGCGTGCCGCTGCGCTTGGCGGCAGGCGTGGCGGACGAAATGGTCATTGGGAAAGCTCCTGTAACGGGGGCGCGACATCGCCGAGCATGGCTTCGCGGCTGCGGTAGCCTGCGAATGCGGCAGCCAGCAGACGGTCCTGACTCCAGTCGTCGCGGTCAAAGGTTTCAATGAGGCGGCCGGCGGACAACACGCCGATACGGTCGCAGATCAGCATCAGTTCGCGCAGGTCGCTGGACACCACCACCAGCGCTTTGCCCTGGCGCGCCAGGTCGCCGAGCAGGCGGTAAATCTCAAACTTGGCGCCGACGTCGATGCCACGGGTGGGCTCGTCGAACAGCAGCACGCGGCAATCGCGCTCCAGCCAGCGGCCAATGACGACCTTCTGCTGATTACCGCCGGACAGCTCGACCACCGCCTGATGCGGCCCGTTGCACCGGATGCGCATGGAATCTATCTGCCGCTGGGCAAGGGCCTGTTCCGCGGCTGGCCGCATCAGCCCGTTGCGTGAGACGGCCGGCATGTTGCCCAGTGCCAGGTTGGCGGCGATGGGCTGGCTCAGCAGCAGGCCTTCGCCCTTGCGGTCTTCGGTGATCAGCGCGATGCCGTGGCGTACAGCTTCGGCGGGGGAGCGCACCTGGACCGGCACGGGCGGGTTACCGAGCGAGACCTGCCCGCTGTCGGCGCGATCGGCACCATAGATCAGGCGCAGCAGCTCGGTGCGGCCCGCGCCGATCAATCCGGAAATACCGTAGATTTCCCCGGCGCGCACAGTGAGCGACACATCCTCCACCTTGCCGCGGCGGGTGAGATTATCGACTTGCAACAAGGGCGCGCCGATCGGGCGTTCACCCAGGTCGATGGCTTCGCCGACATCGCGGCCGACCATCAGGGTGACGAGCTCGTCGCTGCTGTAGCGGTCGATGGCTTCCACCGCCACCAGTTGGCCGTCACGCAGCACGGCGACGCGCTGCGCCACTTTTGCCAGTTCTTCCAGGCGATGAGAGATGTACATAATGGCGACGCCGGCTTCGCGCAGCCGCTGGATCTGCGCGAACAGCAGGTCCACCTCGCGGGCAGTCAGCATGGCGGTGGGCTCGTCGAGCACCAGTACCCGGCAGTCGCCGATCAGATTGCGGGCGATTTCGACCATCTGCTGATGACCGACTCCCAGGGCCGCGACAGGCGTATCCGGATCCACCGACTCCAGCCCGACCTGCACCATGGCCTGGCGCGCCATCTCACGCAAACGACCACGGGTGATCCAGCCGCCACGGCTGGGCAGATTGTCGAGAAACAGGTTTTCCGCCACGGTCAGTGTCGGCAGCAGGTTGAGCTCCTGCAGCACCATGCGTACGCCAAGGCGCTCGGCTTCGCGACGGCTCGCCGGGGCATAGGGTTGGCCGAGAAAGCTCAGCGAGCCGGTGGTGGGCTGCTCCAGCCCGCAGAGGATCTTCGACAGCGTGCTCTTTCCGGCGCCGTTCTCACCGGTCAGTGCCAGCACCTCGCCGGCGCGCAATTGCAGGTCGATTCCGCCTAGCACCGGCTGAGCATAGGTCTTGCCGATGCTGCTGGCGGCGAGAACGGTCTCGCCACCGGCTACCGCTTGGCTCACGGCTTGGTCACGAGTTCGACAGGGGTTTCGATGACGCCGTCTTTGGCATCGGTGGATTCGCCCTTGACCAGCTTGAGCGCCGCTTCGATACCGAACACGGCTTGCTGCGCGGCGAACTGATCGGCGGTGGCGAGTACACGACCGTCCTCGAGCATGGGCTTGATGGCGTTGATGTTGTCATAGCCGACCACCTGTACCTGGCCTTGCTTGCCGGCCGCGCGCACCGCCGATACCGCGCCGAGCGCCATGCTGTCGTTACCAGCCAGCAACGCCTTGAGGTTCGGGTACTCGTTGAGCATGGCGGAGGCCACAGCGTTGCCGCGATCGATTTCCCAGTTGCCCGACTGCACGCTGACGACCTTCATGCCGGCGGCTTCCATCGCATCCTTGAAGCCTGCGGTGCGTTGCTGAGCATTGGTAGTGGTCGACACACCTTCGATGATGCCGACCTCATCGCCCGCTTTCAGCTTGTTCTTGGCCAGATATTCACCGACCAGACGCGCGCCTTTGCGATTGTCCGGGCCGACGAAGGGCACATCCAGGCCCTTGCTTTTCACCACGTCCGGATCGAGACGGTTATCGATATTGACGACCTTGATCCCGGCATCGCTGGCCTTCTTGATCACGGACACCAGGGCTTTGGAGTCGGCTGGCGCGATGACCAGCGCATCGACCTTGGCGACGATCATCTGCTCGACGATGCGGATCTGCGCAGAAGTATCGGTCTCGTCCTTGATGCCGTTGGCGATCAGCGTGAACTGGCCCGGATGTTCCTTCTGGTAGGCCTTGGCGCCGTCTTCCATGGTGCGGAAGAACTCATTGGCGAGGGATTTCATGACCAGTGCCACCTGAGGCGTTTCACCTTCGGCAGCTTGAGCACTGGAGAGGCTGACTAGGGCGGCGGCACCGAGAGCAATGGCGGCGCAGAGACGGGCAGGACGGAGACCGAGCATGGGAAAACTCCACGGTTATTGTCATTATTTTGGATACGCAAACGTTTGCGTGTATCTAAAACTATGAAATAGCCTGGATTTTGTCAAATTAGGTAGCGCCACCACTCGTCGTTAATAGAACTGCGAGTGCTTAGCGAAGCAGCGGGCTAGGAAGTGCGCTAAACATCGAGCTTTAGAAAGGCCTTGAGCTCGGATTTCTTGCCCATGGCATCCCGGTAACCCAGTTCAATCAGCTCGCTGCAGTAGCCGGGCTCGAACAACAAGTAACTCAACAGCCCGCCGCCGCCTTCGCGCGTGCCGCCCGAACCACGCAGGAATAGCCTCAGAGCCGCGGGCATCTCTCGCCGATGGCGAGCGGCGATCTTGTCCAGCGGTTGGCTGGGAGAAATTACCAGCACCTCGACGGGCGTCAGGCCATAGGCGCGCTTGCGCTGTTCGATAGGCACCAGTCGTCCCAGTAGGTTGAGGCGCTCCAGCAGCTCGATATCAGTCTCGACGTTGTCGATGAACGTGCTGTTGAGCATGTGCCCTGAGATCTGCGCCAGGCTTGGCATGGTGCCGGCAGGCCTGGGTATCGGCGCTGTTTTGGCCTGAGCTCCCACCGGGTTGCCACTGACCCCGACCACCAGCACACGCGTTGCGCCCAGGTGCAGGGCGGGGCTGATCGGTGCGGTCTGGCGTACCGCGCCATCGCCAAAATACTCACGGTTGATTTTCACCGGCTCGAAGATCAGCGGGATGGCCGTGCTGGCCAGCAGATGGGGTATTGCCAGGCGGGTCGGCACACCCACCCGACGATGGCGCAGCCATGGGTCGATCGCAGCATGTCCCTGATAGAAGGTCACCGCCTCGGCCGACTCGTAGCCGAATGCTGTCACCGCTATCGCGCGCAGTTGCCGATGTCGCATAGCCGCGGCGATACCGGAAAAATCCAGCTCGCGCTCAAGCAGCTTGGCCAGCGGCGAACTGTCGAGCAGCGCAACCGGCACTTGCTTGCCGATACCCAGCACGCTGCGGCCGAGAAAACGGCTGGCCTGGTGCAACACACCCGGCCAGTCACTGCGGTACACCTGATCGGTATGAAAGCTGCGCCACACGGAGCTCAGCCGCCCCACTGCCTCGCGAAAATGCAGGGCGCCGCATGCCAGGCTGACGGCATTGATCGAGCCCGCCGAGGTGCCGACGATCACCGGGAACGGGTTGTCTGAGGACTCAGGCAGCAGATCGGCAATCGCCGACAGCACGCCCACCTGATAGGCCGCTCGCGCGCCGCCACCCGAGAGGATGAGCCCAGTGGTACCGGGGTTGTTCACAGTGTCCTCGGCCATCATCGATTCCAGTTCGGGGTTTCCGGTAGCGCTTGGGCTCGCCAGAACTAATGATTTGGTCCGGGGTACTTATCACATGACGATTGAGACCGCGAATGGCTTGAAGCCGGTCGGCCGTGCATCTGTACCTTGGCGTTCTCGCCGTTTGGCTTACCGTGCGGTAGAACCGGCTGTGCTGGCCCATCGGGTTGGGTATTGCAAGCAGACATGGCTATGTGACATGGCGCGCGGCATGGAATGCAACCCTGTTGCATTCAATTTAACTTCCCTCTCTTGTGGCTCAGCCGTTCGGCACGACCTCGTAGGACGTATTGCTGAAGAGGATGTTGCGCCAGTCCGGGCGCCATTGAGGGATGCTCAGGGTGAAGCCCTGGGTGCGCTTGTCGAAGGCGATCCAGGTCACGCCCAGGCTTTGGCTGTCCTCGCTTGCCCGCATGTCCACGGAGTGCGTGGTAAAGAGTGGGCTGCGAAATACCTTCGACCGGTCCGCACGGTCGACGATGCGCAAATACGACAGGCCTCCGCCAGGGGCTAGCAGGCCCTGTACCGGCACGCTTTCGATGAGATGGCCACCTTGCGGGCTGACTTGCGAAACCGACGGCGGCGCGCTCAGCGCTTCGCTCAGGCTCCAGCCAAAGAGCAGGGCGAGCGCGGCGAGAAGGCTGCATACAGCGAGAATGGCTTTGTTCATGTCAGCGTTTCGGCAGGGTGATGGCGGGCGTGCCAGGTGGCAAGGGTTCGCGTAGCAGATCGGAAAACACGCGGAAGTCTCCGCCTCGTTTGTATCTAGCCCGGTACCGCATCAGTGGCCACCGCTTGCCGTATCATGCGCACCCCGTTTTCTTTCATCAGCCCATGACTACCCTCGAACTGATCGCCTCCACCCTCGGCGTGCTCGCCGTCTGGCTCACCGTGCGTCAGAACCCGCTGTGCTGGCCCATCGGATTGGTGATGGTACTGCTGTATGCCTGGTTCTTCTTCGAAGCGCGGTTGTATTCGCAGGTGTTGCTCAACGGAGTATTTGCCGCCATGCAGTTGTATGGCTGGTGGCAGTGGACGTGGGGCGGCGGGCAGGGCGGTGGCCGGCCCGTGGTGGGCTCGACGGCGATGGAGATGGGTGTGGGCCTTGCCGTGGCGGCGCTCGGCAGTGTCGGGCTGGGTTTGTTGATGACCGTGGCTACCGAAGCGGCTTATGCCTGGCCGGACGCTGCGTTGACGGCGTTCAGCCTGCTGGCGCAGCTGTGGATGGCACTCAAGCGGTGGCAGTGCTGGGTGCTGTGGATCGCAGTGGACGTGCTCTTTGTGGCGTTCTTCGTGTTTCAGGAATACTGGTTCACTGCGGGGTTGTACGGGTTATTCACTGTGCTGGCGGTGATGGGCCTGCATGAGTGGCGGCAGTCGAAGTTCGCGGTGCAATGAGGCCCGCGGCGCCGAATTGGCAGGCCGGGTGGCGCTGGGTGGCCGTAATACCGACTGCCGTCGACATTGCTTGGCCGAACAGGCCAGTGGTCCCGCTGTCATTGTTAAGGCGCCACGTGCCTCCCATACTGCCAACCTCCGGCTGTAACCCACGCGCCAGAGCATATGGGCACCACCGAAACACAACTACCGCCCCTTGCTGCGCTATTCCATCTGCCGACCGCAACACGCAATACGCCCGCCCACTCGCCAGAGCAGACCGTGCCCCATGTTGTTCAGCCGTTTCGAAAACCTGATCGATGTTTTCAAGCCAAGCCCCGATGTAGCACCACCCAGCGGCATGCTGCGGTTCTATGCCCACTACCTGAAGCAGGTGTGGCCGCTGATGATCGCGGTGTTGGTGATTGGCTTCGCGGCGGCGGTGATCGAAGTGGCGCTGTTCAGCTTTCTCGGGCAGTTGATCGACATGGCCCAGGCGACCAGCGATGCGCGGACATTCTTTGCCGAGCATCGTAACGAGCTGCTGTGGATGGCGGCCGTGGCGCTGATCATCCGCCCCCTGGTGTTCGGCCTGCACAACCTGCTCACTCATCAGGCGATCAACCCTGGGCTGACCAACCTGATCCGCTGGCAGAATCATCGTTATGTGCTCAAGCAGAGCCTGAATTTCTTCCAGAACGATTTTGCCGGGCGCATCGCCCAGCGCGTGATGCAGACCGGCTCGTCGCTGCGTGATTCGGCCATGCAGGTGATCGACGCGCTGTGGCACGTGGTGGTCTATGCCGGCAGCGCGCTGTACCTGTTCGCCGCCGCCGATCTGCGTTTGATCGTGCCCTTGCTGCTGTGGATCGTCGGCTACAGCGCCGCACTCTGGTACTTCGTGCCGCGTATCCGCGCGCGTTCGGCGGCGGCGTCCGCTGCGCGCTCCAAGGTGATGGGACGGGTGGTGGATGGCTACAGCAACGTCGCCACGCTCAAGCTATTCGCCCACTCCCGGGAGGAAGAAAGCTACGCCCGCGAGGCCATGCAGGAGCTGCTCGGCAAATTCCGTCTACAGTCGCGCGTCATCACCAGCCTGGATTTCGCGATTACCTGCATGAATGGCCTGTTGATCGTCGGCACCGGCGCGCTGGCGCTGTGGCTCTGGAGCGAGGCGCTGATCAGCACCGGTGCCATCGCCCTGGCGCTGGGCCTGGTGATCCGCATCAACAACATGGCCGAATGGATCATGTGGGTGGTCAACGGCATCTTCGAGAACGTCGGCACCGTGCAGGACGGTATGAAGAGCATCGTTCGACCCCGTGATGTGCTCGACCGTGAAGACGCCCAACCGCTGCAGGTGGAGCAGGGCGGTGTGCGCTTCGACGATGTGCATTTCCACTACGGCAAGCGCGGCGGGGTGATCAGCGGGGTGAGCATCGATGTCCGTCCCGGCGAGAAGATCGGCCTGGTCGGGCCGTCCGGCGCGGGCAAGTCCACATTGGTCAACCTGCTGCTGCGCCTCTATGACCTGGAAAGCGGGCGGATCCTCATCGACGGCCAGAACGTCGCCGAGGTCGGTCAGGAAAGCTTGCGCGCCAACATCGGCGTGGTCACCCAGGACACCTCGCTGCTGCACCGCTCGATTCGCGACAACCTGCGCTACGGCAAGCCCGAAGCCAGCGACGATCAGCTCTGGGCCGCTGCCCGCAAGGCCCGGGCGGACGTCTTCATCGGCACGCTGGACGACAGCCAGGGCGGTCTGGGCTTCGACGCCATGGTCGGTGAGCGGGGCGTCAAACTCTCCGGTGGGCAACGCCAGCGCATCGCCATCGCCCGGGTACTGCTGAAAGATGCACCGATCCTGGTGCTCGATGAAGCCACCTCGGCGCTGGATTCGGAAGTCGAAGCGGCGATTCAGGAGAGCCTGGACACCCTGATGGAAGGCAAGACGGTGATCGCCATCGCGCACCGGTTGTCGACCATCGCGCGCATGGATCGACTGGTGGTGATCGACAAGGGCCAGGTAATCGAGACCGGCACCCACACCGAGCTGATCGAGCGCGGCGGCCTCTATGCGCGCCTATGGCAGCATCAGACCGGTGGCTTCGTGGGCGTGGATTGAACGGACCGGTAACGGCAGAGGGAAAGACTTCACGGATGGACAGGGAAAACGCCAGGCAGCCGAGGGGAGCGGGCCAATGAAGGTGCTGGTACTCACCGGAGCCGAATCGACCGGCAAAAGCTGGCTCGCCGCGCGACTGCAGCAGCGCTTCGGCGGGGTGGTGGTGGGCGAGTACGTCCGGCATTTCATCGACTCCGAACAGCGCGACACCTGCCTGGCTGACATCCCGGCCATCGCCCGCGGCCAACTGGCCTGGGAAGACGCGGCGCGCATCCAGCGGCCCTGCCTGCTAATCCTCGATACGCACCTGCTGAGCAACATGGTCTGGAGCCAGACGCTGTTCGGCAGCTGCCCGGCGTGGCTGGAAGCCGAACTATTGGCGCGCCGCTACAACCAGCATCTCCTGCTTTCGCCCGAAGGCGCCGAGTGGCACGCGGACGGCCAGCGTTGCCAACCGGACGCCGCCCAGCGATGGATCTTTCATGACGCCTGCCGCAGCTGGCTCCAGCAGCATCGGCAGCCGTTCGTAGAAATTGCTGGAGACTGGGCTAGCCGTGAGCAGCAGGCCGTCGTTCAGGTTCAGGAGCTGTTGGCGCAATAGGTCGCTCCGCGCGTAAACGCGAATTAATGACGGCTGACGTGCTGCGTATACGGGTGAGTGTCCATCCGCCTCGCACGCTTGGGGTGGCCTCGATGGGTTTCGCAGTGCTCAGGGCTATCCTACTTGGCGGGTGTGTGGTGTAGAGCGGTGGATCGGTGAGGCGTGATCCACCCTACGGTAGATGGTAGGGAGGATGTCGCCTTTTATCCCCACCGCTGGCACAGACGGTGAGCTGAAATTTTTCTGGCTGGGTTGAGTCGGCGATATCCATCGGGGATGGCGATGGGTTTCGCTTCGCTCAACGCCATCCCACGGTCGGGGTCTACTGTTCAAAGTGGCGGTATGCCGCCTTTCGATAAGGGGAATCGCGTGGAAAGTCGAGGGTTTGTTTGGGCGCATTTCAAGCTCAATGCCGAGCAGCGCCTGCGTGGGTTCAACTTCTTCGTGGTGCTGGCGATCTTTGCCGACGGTGGTGTGCTGGCCGCCTTGGAGCGCGGCTTCTCGCCAGGTTTGCTGGTGTTGCTGGGGGCCTTCACCGTGTTGCTGGCCATGGTGTTCTGGCTCGTCGATGCGCGTAGCCGCCAGCTGTTGCAGCTGACCATCACGGCGCTTCGGGAGATCGAGTCCGAGTTTCCGCCCAGCTACCGGCTGTTTGCCAACGATGCGCTGGGACAGAACCCGGTCATCAGCTACACCTTTGCCATCCGAGCGCTATTGTTGGCGCAGATGGGCTTCGGCTTTGGCGTGATCGTCTATGGGCTCTACCACTGGTGACGACGCGACGCGGTTTGCTGGCAGGTTCTCACCCTTCCCATCTCGTTGCATGGCGCGCTGGAGCCCGAGCAGCCTCACTGATAGAGTGCCGCCGCTCGCCAACTATCGGCTGACAGGATGTCTGCCCAGCCGCCGCACAGGATGCTTTCATGAAAAAACTCGCACTCGCTGTTGCCGTACCCCTGGCCCTCATCGGAGCCGCCACCTTCTACACCGGCACCCAGGTCGAATCGCTTGCTCGCGATGCCGTCGACCAGGCCAACGTCAAGCTTCGCCAGATGGGAGTCGGCGCTGGTGCCGACGTCAGCCTGGAGCTGGTCAGCTTCGAGCGCGGTCTGCTGTCCAGCTCGGCGCGCTATCAGGTCGACATCGAAGTGCCTGATGACGAAGGCAACACCAAGCACTACCTGGTGTTGCTGCAAGATCAGCTCGAGCATGGTCCATTCCCTCTGTCGCGTTTGGCACGCGGCCAACTGATGCCGGTTGCCGCCCAGAGCCACGCCGAGCTCGTGCGGACACCGCTGACCGAAAAGCTGTTCGATGCCGCTTCAGGCGAAAGCCCGCTGGTGGGCGACACCACCATCGGCTACGACGGTCGCCAATACGGCGATCTGCGTTCGGCCGCATTCAATTTCGAAGATGAAGACGGCGCGGTTCGCGTCTCGTCCGCCACGATCAATTTCGAAGCGGCGAAGAACGCCGCTGCCGTACGCATGAACGGCGAGCTGCCGGAAATCGACGTCAACCTGCAACACAGCGCCGCCGATAAGCCGATACACATGAATGTGCGCGGTATCAGCCTGAGCGTCGACAACAAGGAGGATGCCAATGGCTTCGCCCTGGGGCCGTCGGCTATCACCCTCAAGCGCATGGAGATCCAGGCCGGTGACGAGCCTGCCGTGATCATCCAGGACGCGTCGTTCGACGCCGCACTGGCCGAGGGCGAGCGCGGCCTCGACCTGTCGGCCGGCTACCGTGTCGGTCAGGTGGACGCGCAAGGGCAGACCTTCCGCAACCTGGCTCTGGTTTTCGGCCTGCGTAACCTCGAGGGCAGCAAGCTCAAGGCGCTGGTCGATCGCTACAAAGAAATACTCGATAGCGGCCCCACGCCGGAGGAGTCGATCGCCAACATCACCGATGCCCAGCAGCAGGAATTGCAGGCGTTGGCGCTGCAGCTGCTCGAGCACAACCCCACGCTGGCCCTCGAGGAGTTCGGCTTCGAAACCGCTCACGGCGCGGCCCGCCTGTCCATAGTGGTGGATCTGCGTGAGCCGAGCGCAGAGGCGTTCACTCCCGACGCGATGATCTCCAGCATGCTGGCATCGCTCAAGGCCGACGCCGGTATCGACAAAGGCCTGGTGCGCGATGTGGTCAGCCTCGTCGCACAGCGTCGGCAGGAGGAAGGGCAGCTGGACCCTGTGGCGCTGAAGCAGGAAGCCGACGTCAGCACCGACCTGTTCAGCAGCATGGCGATCGATTCGGGCTGGTCCCGCCTGGAAGGCGAGCGCCTGATCAGCTCCCTGCACTACGCCAATGATCGGGTGACCTTCAATGGCCGCGAGATGAGCGTCCAGGAGTTCATCGGCTTTGCCTTCGGCTCGGTACAGGGTGCCGGCCTGCTCGGCCAGTGATTCAACGAGCATGAAAAAGGCGGCTTCGAGCCGCCTTTTTTGCATCTACGACAATTCCAAGTTCCACAACGGCGCGGTGGCGCTCGCGAGCCCAGTTGTCGGACCACAGCTCATCTCCTCGGCTGAACGCCTCCGATCCGCACCCGGTCGGTATAGATAACCACCGGGAGGCTTGACGATGACGATATCCAGCAATCTGTTTTGGGGCGCGTTGGCGCTTGGTCTGGTCACGGGCATGCGCAGCACGCTGGCGCCGACGATGACCAGCCGTGCGCTGGCCGCGCGTGACGGGATCGAAGATGCCGGCGAGCCGGCGCGTATGCTGGCCTCGCACCCTGCACAGCAGGTTCTGTTACCGATGGCGGCGGCTGAGCTGCTGGGTGACAAGATGCCCTTTGCGCCGGATCGCACCATCGTCCCGTCGATGATGTTCCGTGCCCTGTCGGGTGGCGTGACGGCCGCAGCATTGGCGAGCGTTCGACGTGAGCCGGTGATGCTACCGGCACTGATCGGTGCGTCGGCGGCGCTGGTTTCGTCGAAGATCGGGCTGAGCCTGCGCAAGCCTTACCAGCCGCGGCCGCTGATCAACGCCGCCCTCGGGCTCGCCGAGGATGGTCTGGCATTGACCCTGGGCAGGGCGGGGCTGCGACGTTCGCTGGGTTAGAGCGTGCAGGCAATGAGTGTCGGTACGGCTTCGCCGGCATTGACTCCGCGTGGCGGGCTGAAGCGGAACGCCGCCCGGCCCTCCCTGCGGAGAGAGATGATTGACCTGTGGAGCGCCCATTCGAGCCATACGTTCATGACAGGCCGCAGCGCGGCCTGTCATTCACCGTATCGAGCAATCAGCTGGGCCGCTGGATCACGCAGATGCGATTACTGCCGGTCCCGGAAGCTGTGGAGCCCTGCACGGTATTTCCGCCGCCGGTCACCGGGTTAGTGGCCAAGGTGTCTGGATAATCCGTACCGGCTCGTTTGGCGCTGCTGCCGACATCGTAGCGACCCGTGTCGGCTGTCGCCGTACGGTCGGTCGGCAGCGCTTCGTCGGTCGGTCCCGCACCGGCCGCGTGGCTGAGCCGATCGTCATCCGGGTGGGTGTGAGCGGTCGTGGTCGCGTTCGAGGTCGTGGCGGCCGGCTTGGTGAAATGCTTGTCGAGATGGCTGTCGCCACCGGTCGCGCCGGCATAGGGGCTGGTAGGCCCGGCATAACCCTGCATCGCGCCTGAGTCAGTTGGGCCGGCGCTGCGATCATTGATGTCGATGGCGCCGTTGTATTCCAGAGCGTCGCGTGCCCTGACCAACTGATCGTCGTTGTACACGTCCACCGCGATCACCAGGGCGCCCCGGCGCACGGCTTCCGGGTAGGCGGTGGCGTGGTGACGGTGCGCCTCGTGCGGCTCGTTGCCAAACAGGGACTTGAAGAAATGCGCGACCTTTGACTCGTGATGCGCACGATCCACGTTGCCGTCCGTGGTGGAGTAAGGCGCGTCGTAGGCATGGATCTCTGCGCTGTCGGCCCCGACCGAATGTATCTGTTCCTGAGCGATGCCCCGGGCCATCAGGTCGCCACGGGTGCGGTTTGCATCGGTCAGCGTTGCGAACGCTGCTACCAGTGTGTGTTTCATGGTCCACCTCGCGTTGTGTTGAACAACTGGGTATGACGAGCGCTGTGCTTACACGGCTGACGACAGGTTCCAGTACGGGCAGCCATGACGATGGCTGCCCCCGCTGCAAGAGTGGCGCTCATGAACATTGGGTCGGGGCGCACCGCCATAGTTCAGATCGGCGGTCGGATAGTTGCTCGGCTCGCCGTGCGACGGGCGTTAGGGAATTGAATCGCACGGGGGGCGCCATGAATCACGTGGGTCGCGATCATGCGTGCCGAGAGGGTGATGGTGAAGCGGGCCGAGCAGCGTTCGCCTCGGCCCACCGGGGCGTGCAGGTCAGTCGAGATCGGCGGCGCTATGGCGTTCGGGAGCCTGCTCCGACTCGTCGCCCCAGCTGCGGTTGACCTTGCGCCCGCGAATCACGGCGGGTCGTTCGGCAATCTCGGCAGCCCAGCGCTGCACGTGCTTGTAATCCTGCACCGAGAGGAATTCGCCTGCGTCGTACTGCTCGCCGCGCACCAGCCCGCCGTACCAGGGCCAGATCGCCATATCGGCGATGGTGTAAGTGTCGCCGGCTATGTAGCGGTTTTCGGCCAGTTGGCGGTCCAGCACATCGAGCTGGCGCTTGACCTCCATCGCGTAGCGGTTGATCGGGTATTCGTACTTCTCCGGGGCGTAGGCATAGAAATGCCCGAAGCCGCCGCCGAGGAAGGGCGCCGAGCCCATCTGCCAGAACAGCCAGTTGAGCGTTTCGGTGCGCGCGCGGATTTCGGTCGGCAGGAAGGCGCCGAACTTCTCCGCCAGATAGAGCAGGATCGAGCCGGATTCGAATACCCGTAGCGGTTCGCCTTCGACGCTATGGTCGGCCAGGGCCGGAATCTTCGAGTTCGGGTTGATCTCGACGAAGCCGCTGCCGAACTGGTCGCCTTCACCGATGTTGATCAGCCAGGCGTCGTATTCGGCACCGCTGTGGCCGAGCGCGAGCAGCTCTTCGAGCATGACGCTGACCTTCACGCCGTTGGGCGTGGCAAGCGAGTAGAGCTGCAACGGATGCTTGCCGACCGGCAGCGCCTTTTCCTCGCGCGCGCCAGCGGTAGGGGCGTTGATATTGGCGAACTTGCCGCCCGACGGCGCGTCATGGGTCCAGACTTTCGGCGGTACGTAAGGGGTATCAGGCATGGCAATCTCCTCGAGTGGCTACTGGGGATGTGCAGGGCATGCTACGCGTTAGTTTTGCACGGTCGAAATCGAGCGGATTGATAGTGGTCATCGATGCTCAATGATGGGTTCGAATGTGCGTGCTTGGTAGAGCGGCGTGTGCGGCCGCCAGGTTTCGACTAGCAGCCATCCGTCCGAGCCGCCACGAAGCGCGCAATGTCAATCGGCTGCCGCTTCGGCTGAGCGATACGTGCGCCGTGATTGGCAGATCCGTTCGTGATTGGCATCGGCCCATTGCACCAGTGCCTGCATCGGCACCAGGAACCCCCGCCCCAGATCAGTCAGACGGTACTCCACGCGAGGCGGTACCTCGGCGTAAAGGGTTCGTTGTACGAATCCATCCATCTCCAGCCGCTTGAGCGTCCGCGAAAGCATCTGCTTGGAGATATCGCCGATTTCTCGGCTGAGCTCATTGAAGCGCAGCGTGCGCTCGGACAGCGCGTCGAGCACCAGAAAACTCCATTGATCACCGATGCGATCAAGCACGTCGCGGATCGGACAAGGGTGATCGAAAGCGGCGTTAACGCCAACAGCTTGCGGCATACAGGATCTCCTAGGTCCAGCCAGGTCAGCGGCGAGTGACCAGGTAACACCAACCTAACTTCTTGTGGGTCAAGGCGGCGCACCGTAGCATCGGCCTCTCTCAAGGTCTACAACACATACCTAGTCCACTAAATAGAACATAGGGTCTCGCATGTCTCATATCGCATTGATCGGCGCCTCCGGCTCAGCTGGCTCGCGCATCCTCAAAGAGCTCTCTGACCGTGGCCATAGGGTCACCGCCATTGCACGCAACCCAGAACGCATCGCTGCACGTGCCGGTGTGACGGCCGTCAAGGGCGACGCCCAGGATCTGCAAGGCCTGGCGTCGACCTTGCGCGGCCACGATGCCGTCGTCAGTGCGGTCAACTTCACCTCGTCCGAGCCGCATACCCTGATCGAGGCGGTACGCGCCTCTGGCGTCAAACGCTATCTGGTCGTAGGCGGCGCCGGCAGCCTGGAAGCCGCGCCGGGTCAGCGCGTCATCGACTTGCCTGATTTTCCCGACGCCTACAAAGCAGAAGCCTCCCGCGGCGCGGCCTTCCTTGAGCAACTCAAGCAGGAAACGGAACTGGAGTGGACCTTTCTGTCACCCTCGGCCGAGTTCGTTCCCGGCGAGCGGACAGGTCAATTCCGCCTGGGCAAAGACGCGCTGCTCAGCAACGAACACGGCAGTCGCATCTCCTTCGAAGACTACGCCGTGGCGTTGGTCGATGAGATCGAGCACCCGGCGCACATTCGCCAACGCTTCACCGTTGGCTATTAAGGCGAGATAAAAAAGCCGCTGCCCAGATAAACGAGGCAACGGCCCCGGTGCGACTGACTGGACGTCAGTCGCGTGCGCCGCGTACTCCGGCACTGATATCGCGACACAAGCCCAGCACGCCCTCGACGGCTTGCTCGGACGTTTCGGCGCTGGCGATCCGGTCGATCAATGCCGAGCCCACCACCACGCCTTCACTCAATCGGGCGATGGCGGCTGCCTGTTCCGGGGTGCGGATACCAAAGCCGACGGCCACCGGCAGGTCGGTGTGGCGTTTCAGCCGCGCCACGGCTTCTTCGACATGTTCCAGCGTCGCCGAGCCGGCACCGGTCACGCCGGCCACCGAGACGTAGTAGACGAAGCCCGAGCTGCCGTTGAGCACGGTGGGCAAGCGCTTGTCGTCGGTGGTCGGGGTGGTCAGGCGGATGAAGTCGATGCCTGCGGCCTGGGCCGGGTCGCAGAGGTCTTCGTTATGTTCCGGCGGCAGGTCGACGACGATCAGGCCGTCAACGCCGGCTTCCACCGCTTCGGCGAGAAAGCGCTCGACACCCATCTTGTGGATGGGATTGAAGTAGCCCATCAGCACTAGCGGCGTGTCCTGGTTGTCCTGCCGGAACTCGCGAACCATCTGCAGGGTTTTCGCCAGGTCCTGCTTGGCCGCCAGGGCGCGGATGTTGGCCAGCTGGATCGCCGGGCCGTCGGCCATCGGGTCGGTGAAGGGCATGCCGAGCTCGATTACATCGGCGCCAGCGGCGGGCAGGCCCTTGAGAATTTCCAGCGAGGTGGCGTAGTCCGGATCACCGGCGGTGATGAAGGTCACCAGCGCGGCGCGGTTTTCCTGTTTCAGCTGGGCGAAGCGCGTCTGCAGGCGGCTCATATGTGTTCTTCCTGTTCGTCGTAGTGGTGCATGACGGTCTGCATGTCCTTGTCGCCGCGGCCGGAGAGGTTGACCACCATCAGGTGATCCTTCGGCAGGCCGGGGGCGCGCTTGAAGACTTCGGCCAGCGCGTGTGCGCTTTCCAGGGCCGGGATAATGCCTTCCAGGCGGCAGCACTTGTGGAAGGCGGCGAGCGCTTCCTTGTCGGTGATGGAGGTGTACTCAACACGGCCGATGTCGTGCAGCCAGGCGTGCTCGGGGCCGATGCCGGGGTAGTCGAGGCCGGCTGAGATCGAGTGGGCGTCGATGATCTGGCCGTCCTCGTTTTGCAGCAGAAAGGTGCGATTGCCGTGCAGCACGCCGGGTACACCGCCGTTTAGGCTGGCCGCATGCTGGCCGGTCTCGATGCCGTGGCCGGCCGCTTCGACGCCGATGATGGCCACGCTCTGGTCATCGAGGAAGGGATGGAACAGGCCCATGGCGTTTGAGCCGCCGCCGATGCAGGCGACCAGCGAGTCGGGCAGGCGACCTTCCTGGGCCGCCATCTGGTCGCGGGTTTCCTTGCCGATCACCGCCTGGAAATCGCGGACCATGGCCGGATAGGGGTGCGGGCCGGCCACGGTGCCGATCAGGTAGAAGGTGTTGTGGACGTTGGTCACCCAGTCGCGCAGGGCTTCGTTCATCGCGTCTTTCAGCGTGCCGGTGCCGGCAGTAACCGGAATCACCTCGGCGCCCAAGAGCTTCATGCGGAAGACGTTGGCCTGCTGGCGGTCGATGTCGGTGGTGCCCATGTAGATCACGCACTGCATGCCGAAGCGCGCGGCGACGGTGGCGGTGGCCACGCCGTGCATGCCTGCGCCGGTCTCGGCGATGATGCGCTGTTTGCCCATGCGCTTGGCCAGCAGGATCTGGCCGATGCAGTTGTTGATCTTGTGCGCGCCGGTGTGGTTGAGCTCTTCGCGCTTGAGGTAGATCTTCGCGCCGCCGAAAAACTCGGTTAGGCGTTCGGCGAAATACAACGGGGAAGGCCGGCCGACATAGTCACGCTGGAAGTAGGCGAGTTCCTTGGCGAACTCGGGATCCTGCTTGGCTTTTTCGTATTCGGCGGCCAGCTCGTGGATGAGCGGCATCAGGGTTTCGGCGACGTACTGACCGCCGAAGTGGCCGAACAGGCCCTTGGCGTCAGGGCCGTTGCGCAATGAGGTCATGGCGTGCTCCTTGTCGACAGCGCTTGGCTGGCAGGGCGAGTGGTTGATGGCGCCCATTGTATCTCCCACCCGTTCAGGGAAAAGCGATTAGATCGTCGTAACCTGTCAATAAAACTCACCAATAATCCAGGCGGTGGCGGTGATGCCGCACGCTGTTGTCAGCGGCGCAGAACTCGGCGCCGGCGTATCGGTCCCAAGCGCAGCGGCATGGGCTCCGTCTTACAGGAAGACGTTCGAATGCAAAAACTAATGGCGATGGGTGCGCTATGCGCGGCGCTGGCGACGACGGCTCAGGCCGAGACACTGGCACTCGATGGCATCGGTAACTCACGTGATGTGAGGTGCAAAGGGCAGGATGTGGCCATCACCGGCAATGCCAATCGCTTTCGTCTGAGTGGTGATTGCGGCAGAGTCGAGGTTCACGGATCGGATCAGGTGGTGACCGTCGACAATGTCGCCAACTTGGAGGTGACAGGCGGGGAAAATCAGATCGAAGCCGAGCGGGTCGGGAGCCTGGACGTGAGTGGTGCCGATCACCGGATTACGGCTCAGGTGCAAGGCGACGGCGAGCAACCGGCCTCGGTCGTGCTATATGGCGGCAGCAATATACTCACGCTCGATCTGCATGGGCCGGTGCATCTGGAGGTCAACGGTATTGGCCAGCAGGTCACCTGGCGCGGAGACGATCCAACGGTCGAGACCAGCGGCGGCGAGCACCGCATCCAGCGCCAGTAGCCATGCGCCGGTTGGCGGTTCGACTGGAACGTGATTAGATGCGCCTGACTCGTCAGGAAAAATCACCTCTCCCATGAGCCGCGACCTGCCACCGCTCAATGCCTTGCGCGCCTTCGAGGCCGCCGCCCGTCTGCAAAGCGTCAGCCGCGCCGGGGAGGAGCTGCACGTGACGCATGGTGCCATCAGCCGGCAGATTCGTGTGCTCGAAGAGGAGCTAGGGGTCAGCCTGTTCGACAAGGACGGCCGAGGGGTCAAGCTAACCGATGCCGGTGTGCGTCTGCGCGATGCCGCCTCCGATGCCTTCGAGCGCCTGCGCGGCACCTGTTCCGAACTGCGGCGCGGGGCAACCGAACAGCCGTTCGTCCTTGGTTGCCCCGGCAGCCTGCTGGCGCGCTGGTTCATTCCGCGTCTGGATCGCCTGAACCGTGATCTTCCGGGCCTGCATCTGCAGCTGTCGGCCAGCGAGGGCGAGCTGGACCCGCGGCGTGCTGGGCTGGATGCCACGCTCTGGTTCGCCGAGCCGCCCTGGCCGGCAGACATGCAGGTCCACGAACTGGCCGTCGAACGCATCGGACCGGTGCTGAGCCCACACCATCCGCGTTTCGCCACCCTGAGTCAGGCGCGCCCGCATGAGTTGCTTGGCGAGCCATTGCTGTACACCGCTTCGCGTCCACAAGCTTGGCCGACCTGGGCCATCGGTAATGGCCTGGACCCGGCCCGGCTGCAGATGGGACAGGGCTTCGAGCATCTGTATTTTCTGCTGGAAGCGGCGTTGGCCGGTCTTGGCGTCGCCATAGCTCCGCAACAGCTGGTCGTCGATGACCTGCATCAGGGGCGTTTGCGGGCGCCCTGGGGCTTCATCGAGACTCCCGCCATGCTGTCGCTCTGGGTGCCGTCCCGGCGCCCGGATCGCCGCGCGCAAATGCTGGCGGAATGGCTGCGGCAGCAACTGGATTGACGTGCCAGACCACGGGCAATCCGTTCGCGTTGTTTGCGGTGGGCTGAAGCGGAACGAAACCAGGCCCACCCTGTGATGCCAGGGGCTGGATGGGCTCTCGCTCACCGATGAGCCTGATGGCGGTAACTCGGCCCGCCGTACTGCTTGCCGACCAACGGCGCGTCGTTCGTCCGGCGTCGCTAAAACGCTACTGACCTTGCCGATACATTCGCCAATACCCGTTCGGGTAATGCCTGGCGATCTGGCGCGGGCTATCTGCAGTCGTTCAAGGAGAACAGTGATGGTCATGAAACGGCGTGTCGGCATTTTTTTGTGTGCGCTGCTGGCTACCGGGGCGGAGCAGGTCGCGGCAAAACCCGACTCCACGGCGGCGGCGTCGCTCAAGGCGGGCAGGCCTTTCGTCCAGGGCGAGCTGCTGGTGCAATTCAAGTCCGGCGTGTCGGACGTGGCCAAGAGCGCCGTGCTGACCAAGCAAGGCGCCAAGGCCGCGCAGAAGCTGCTCGACAAGATGGCCCGCAAGGACGCCAAAGGGGATCTGGTCCACGCGAAGCTGGGCAAGGGCAAGAAGGTCGACGCTGCACTCATCGCCCGGCTCGCGGCGGATCCTTCGGTGGATTTCGTCGAACCCAACTGGGTCTACCATACCCAGGTTGCCAACCCCAACGATCCAGGGCTCGGCATGCTCTGGGGGTTGCAGGGCGCGACCACCTCGCCGGCCCATCCCTACGGCAGCGGTGCGCTGGCGGCCTGGAACGCTGGGGCGTTGTGCTCCAAAAAGGTGTATGTCGGCATCGTCGATGAAGGCGTGATGGCGACCCATGGCGACCTGCGCCCCAACGTATGGATCAACCCGGGCGAGGGCAGTCGCGCTGACCGGCTCGACAACGACGGCAATGGCCTGGTCGACGATATTCTCGGCTGGGATTTTGCCGCCAACAACGCCAGCATATTCGACGGGCCCGCCGACGATCACGGCACCCACGTGGCGGGAACCCTCGCGGCGGTGGCGAACAACGGCGCCGGCGTGTTCGGTGTCTGCCCAACGGCCAAATACATCACCGCGAAGTTTCTTGGCGCCAATGGCGGCACCACGGCAGATGCGGTGAAGGCGATCAATTACCTGACACAGCTGAAGCTCGCGAAGAAGATCAATCTGGTCGCCACCAACAATTCGTGGGGCGGCGGCGGGTATTCGCAGGCGCTATACGATGCGATCCGTGCGGCCGGAAACGCCAACATCCTGTTCGTCGTCGCGGCGGGCAACAACGGGCTCAACCTCGACACCACGCCCAGCTACCCGGCCAGCTACAAGCTGCCGAACGTGATCGTGGTGGCTGCCATCGATCAAACCGGGCAGCGCGCATATTTCTCCAATTTCGGCGCCAACAGCGTCCATATCGCCGCACCCGGCGTCGATATCCTGTCGACGGTGCCGACCGCGACCGGTACCGCGGGTTACGCCTACATGAGCGGGACGTCCATGGCGACACCCCATGTGACCGGCGCAGCGGCGCTGTATGCCTCGCTGAATCCCTGCGCCACCAGTGCGAAGATCCGCGAGGCGTTATTGCGACTGGCGGTGCGTGATCCGCAGCTCACCGGCGTGGTTCAGCAGAATCGCCGGCTGGACGTATCGAAGATCCGTCGCGAACTGACCTGTACCACGCCGTAAAGCGTTGGCGGCTGCCGGCCAGCCCGCTCAGCTGGCCAGCGCGGTTTGCGCTGCTTCGCCGTCTTTTGCGGGGGTTTTTTCCACCGCATAGCCCTGCGGGTTGCGGCTCTGCCAGCGCCAGGCGTCGGTGAGCATGGTCAGCAGGTCCTTTTCCGCCTGCCAGCCGAGTTCCTCACGGGCCTTGGTCGGGTCCGACCAGCATTGGGCGATGTCGCCCGGACGGCGCGCCCTGAACATATGCGGCAGCGGCCGGCCGATGACCTCCTCGAATGCGGTGATCATCTGTCGTACCGAGTAGCCACGACCGGTACCGAGGTTCCAGACGCACACGCCGTGCACCAGGTTCAGCCGATCCAGCGCCTTCAAGTGCCCTTTGGCCAGATCGACCACATGGATGTAGTCACGCACGCCGGTACCGTCCGGGGTCGGATAGTCGGCACCGTAGACGTTCAGTTGCTTTCGCCTACCGACTGCCACTTGGAGCATGTAGGGCAGCAGATTGTTGGGAATGCCGTCGGGGTCTTCACCGATCAGCCCGGACTCATGCGCACCGATGGGGTTGAAGTAGCGCAACAGGGCGATCGACCAGCGCGGATCGGACTCGGCGAGCCCCTTGAGCACGTTCTCGGCCATCAGTTTGGACTGGCCGTAGGGATTGGTCGGCAAGCCGGTCGGGCAGTCTTCGGTGATCGGCATCCGCGGGGAGTCGCCATAAACGGTCGCCGACGAGCTGAATACCAGCTTGAAAATGCCGGCTTCGGCCATGGCCTGGCACAGCGCGATGCTGCCGCTGACATTGGTCTCGTAATAGCGCAGTGGCTCGCGCACGCTTTCGCCCACGGCCTTGAGCCCGGCGAAGTGCAGCACCGCGCTCACCGGATAGGAAGCGAACAGGGCATTGAGCAGCGAGCGATTGCGCACGTCGCCCTTGATGAACTGGACCTGGCGACCGGCGAGGGCTTCGACCCGCTCCAGAGCGACCTTGGAACTGTTGCAAAGGTTGTCCAGAACCAGCACTTCGTGGCCCGCCAGGAGCAGCTCCAGCACTGTATGAGACCCGATGTAACCAGCTCCTCCCGTTACCAGAATCATGTGTCTACCTCGCATACCGAAAATTATTCGACGCGCACGGAGGATGCGCGGCTGGCCGTATGAGCGCGGCCGCTGCATGCATCTCCAGGGTTGGGTTCGGCGAAACGGGCGGTGCTTCTCACGGCTGAAGCACACAGCGCCGATACCGGGGCAAATCAGGCGTCCTGTGATAGGGACGGGGGGAAGCGCGACCAAGTTCCAAAACCCCGACGGTCAGCCGATGACCGACCTCCCAGCGGCGGCATGGGGAACCTTGACTTGCCCTATGTCGTCCATAGCCGGCGGGTTGCGCTTGGCGTTGCACAAATCGTTCACGCCGCAGCGAGCCCCTTTCCTGTTGCCTGCGCAGGCTGCGCGGGCCTACGCGATGCGGCAGAAGGGACTCTGGAGGACTTCGCCATCAGCAAGAGGTAGCCATGAGCTGGGCCGGCCCTTACCAATACGAGATTGGAAAATCCCCCGACAAGCAGCAGACGCCGCCCGAAGTCGTTTTCGATGAGCTGGTTCCGACCCTGCTGTGTCTTTCGCATCTGCGCTGGAGCTTCGTCTACCAGCGTCCACAGCATCTGATGTCGCGGTTCGCGCGAGATTTCAACGTTTTGTTCTTCGAAGAACCGATCCCCACCGAGGATGCCCAGCCGTGGTTGGAAGTGCGTCCCGAGGAAAATGGCGTACAGGTGCTCATTCCTCGCTTGCCGCAAGGCTGCGAGGGTGAAGTGGCGCTACGCGTGCAGCGCGACTTGCTCGATGGCTACCTGGGCAAGCTCGGCGTCAACGAACTGATGCTCTGGTACTACACGCCGATGGCGTTGGGCTATGCCAGCCATTTGAAGCCCAAACTCACCGTCTACGATTGCATGGACGAGCTGTCGGCGTTTCGTGGCGCGCCGCCGGAACTGGTGCAGCGCGAGCGGGAATTGCTCGAGCGTGCCGATCTGGTCTTCACCGGCGGTTACAGCATCTGGGAAGCCAAGCGCGAGCTGCACGACAATGCCTTCGCCTTTCCCAGTAGCGTCGACGTGGCGCACTTCGCCGAGGCGCGGCGAACCCAGGCCGACCCCGACGACCAGGCCGAGATTCCGCATCCGCGCCTCGGCTTCTACGGCGTGATCGACGAGCGTTTCGATATCGAACTGGTGGCCGAGGTCGCCGAGAAGCGCCCCGATTGGCAGTTCGTGCTAGTCGGCCCGGTGGTCAAGATCGACCCGACCGACCTGCCGCAGCGCGACAACATCCACTACCTGGGCGGCAAGACGTACGACGAGTTGCCCAGGTACCTGTCCGGCTGGGACGTGGCGATCATGCCCTTCGCGATGAACGAATCGACGCGCTTCATCAGCCCGACCAAGACTCCGGAATACCTCGCTGGTGGCTGCCCGGTGGTGTCCACGCCGATCAAGGACGTGGTGCGCACCTACGGCGATACCGAGATCGTTCACATTGCCGATAGTCCCGAGGCATTTATCGAAGCGGTGGACAAAGCCCTGGCCGATAGCCAGGACCGCGACCGTTTGTTGAAAACCGCTGACGAGATTCTCGGCGACATGTCCTGGGACCACACCTGGGCTCTGATGAAGGAGAAGATGCAATGCGCGATGTAAGCCTGCGAGACAGCAACCCCGAGCACGCAGGCGGTGGCGCCAGCGACCACCCTAGCGGTCACCGGCGCGGCTTCGACTACCTCATCGTCGGCGCCGGTTTCGCCGGCAGCGTGCTGGCCGAGCGCCTGGCGGCCGGGCTGAACAAGCGTGTGCTGGTGGTCGACCGACGCCCGCACATTGGCGGCAACGCCTATGACCATTACGACGAAGCCGGCGTGCTGATCCACCGCTACGGCCCTCACATCTTCCACACCAACGCTCAGCGCATCGTCGATTACCTGTCACGATTCACCGAGTGGCGCCCCTACGAGCACCGTGTGCTGGCGCAGGTGGACGGTCAGGAAGTACCGATCCCGATCAACATGACCACGCTGAACAAGCTCTACGGGTTGAACATGACCACCGAGCAGGAAGCAGCGGACTTTCTCGCCGGCCGTGCTGAGCCGGTCGAAGACATCCAGACCAGCGAAGACGTGGTGATCAACGGCATCGGCCGTGAGCTGTACCAGAAGTTCTTCCGCGGCTATACCCGCAAGCAGTGGGGGCTGGACCCGTCGCAGCTGGACAAGTCGGTCACCTCGCGCATCCCCACGCGCACCAACACCGATGACCGCTATTTCACCGACACCTTCCAGCAGATGCCCAAGTACGGCTACACCAAGATGTTCGAGAAGATGCTCGCGCATCCGAACATCAAGGTGATGATCAATACCGACTACCGGGAGATCCGCGACGAGGTGCAGCACGACCACCTGATTTTCTGCGGCCCCATCGATGAATACTTCGACTACCGTTTTGGCAAGTTGCCCTACCGGTCGCTGAAGTTCGAGCATAAGCAGCTCGATCAGGAGCGGTTCCAGGCGGTCGGTACGGTCAACTACCCGAGCGAAGACGTGCCCTATACGCGCATCAGCGAATACAAACACCTAACCGGCCAAGTGCACCCGAAGACCAGCATCACCTACGAGTACCCCTCGGCCGAGGGTGATCCCTACTACCCGATCCCGCGTCCGGAAAATGCCGAGCTGTACAAACGCTACCAGAAGCTCGCCGACGAGACGCCGGGCGTGACCTTCGTCGGCCGGCTGGGGACCTACAAGTACTACAACATGGATCAGGTGGTTGGGCAGGCGCTGGCGCTGTACAAGCGTATCGAGGAAGCCGAGCGTGGTCCCGAGCGCGCTGAAAACGCCGAACACAGCCAGTCACTGGCTGAACAAGCCCCCTGAGACGAGGCCGAAGATGCATCAGCCGACGTTGTTCAAAAGTTTCTTCATGGGTGGTTTCGAATGTTCCAACCATCGCCGCAGCGACGGTCGGCGGCTCGATCTGCTCGCTGCCACCGGCCATGATCGCTGGGCCGCGCACGATTACGCCGTGTTGCATCGGCATGGGCTGCACAGTGTGCGCGACGGGTTGCGCTGGCACCTGATCGAACGCACGCCGGGCCAATATGACTGGTCGAGTTTTTTGCCGATGCTGCAGGCGGCCCAGCGCCAGGGCACCCAGGTGATCTGGGACCTGTGCCACTACGGTTGGCCGGACGACATCGACATCTGGCGCCCGCAGTTCGTCGAGCGCTTTGCCCGCTACGCGGCGGCGGCAGCGCAGCTGATCAAGGATGAAACCGATGCCGTGCCGTTCTATGCCCCGCTCAACGAAATCTCGTTCTGGGCCTGGGCCGGTGGCGATCAGGCGTATTTCAACCCGATGGCCCGCGAGCGCGGCTTCGAGCTCAAGCATCAGCTGGTGCGCGCCACCATCGCCGCGATGCAGGCGATCCGCGAGGTCGAGCCGCGGGCGCGCTTCGTCCAGGTCGACCCGGCCATCCATGTGGTTTCGCCCAACGACCGGCCTGGACCGCAGCGCGACGCCGAACGCTACCGGCAGTCGCAATTCGAAGCCTGGGACATGCTCTGCGGCGAGGCCTGGCCCGGCCTGGGCGGCGCCCCGGAATACCTCGACGTGCTGGGCGTCAACTACTACTCCGACAACCAGTGGTACCACGGCGATGGGCGCACCATCGAACGGGATAATCCGGACTATCGGCCCTTCAAAGGCATCCTCAATGAGATCTGGCAGCGCTATAAGCGTCCTCTGCTGATCGCCGAAACCGGCGCCGAAGGCGACGTGCGCGGCGACTGGCTACGCTACGTCAGCGAGCAGGCCGGACTGGCCATGCAGCGTGGGGTGCCGATCGAAGGGATCTGCCTGTATCCGGTGCTGGATTACCCCGGCTGGACCGACGAGCGCCACTGCCCGACCGGCCTACTGGGCTTTCCCGATGAGAACGGCAACCGCCGCGTGCACGATGGCCTTGCCGACGAGCTGCGTCTGCAGCAACTGCGGTTCAGCCAGTTCAACAGCCACTTGCCGCTGGCCGAAGCCCTGTCATGAACGCCCCGGCCCAGGCTCCCAAGGCGAAACCGCAGGCGGTGCCGCTACCGAGCCGGCCGGTAGCCTTTCTCTGGCACTACATCTGTGCTCGACCCTGGCACTTTGGTGGCCTGCTGGCGCTGATTGTCGGTGCCGCCTCCTGCGCTGTGGCGGTGCAGTACGGCATGAAGTTGCTGGTGGATTCCATGGCCCAGGGCAGCTCGGACCGGGGCGCCGCCAACGTCTGGTTCCCACTGGGGTTGTTCATCGGCCTGATCGTCATTGAAAACGTCTTCTGGCGTCTCGGCGGCTGGCTCGGTTGCCGCACCGTGGTGGCCAGCGTGGTTGACCTGCGCGTCGACCTGTTCAAGCACCTGACCGGCCATCCGATGCGCTACTTCACCGAGCACTTCGCCGGTTCGCTGGGCAATCGCATTTCCGCGGTGGGTCAAGCGGCTGGCGCCATCTACGGGGGATTGGCGTGGAAGATCGTGCCGCCCATCGTTGATTTTCTCGGTGCGGTGGTGGTGCTGTTGACCGTCGATGTGCGCATGGCGGTGGCGCTGATCCTATTCGTCGCTATCGTCGCCGCGCTGATTACCGGTTTCGGCATCCGTGGCCGCACCAAGCACCAGCGCTTCGCCGCACAATCGGCCCGGGTCGGCGGCGAGCTGGTGGATGCGGTCTCCAATGTCTGGACCATCAAGGCTTTCTCCGCCCGTGACCGCGAGGCCGAACGGCTGGCCCAGGAAATCGGTTACGAAGCACGTGCCCAACGCCGCAGCTGGATGTACCTGGAGAAGGCGCGGGTGATGCATGACATCTGTCTGTCGGTGATGGCCGGCGGCATGTTGGTCTGGGCGATCAATCTGTGGATCGCCGGCTCGGTGACCGCCGGCGACGTGGTGCTGGTCAGCGCGCTGACGTTCCGCATCCTGCATGGCTCGCGCGACCTGGCCCTGGCACTGGTGGACACCACGCAGCAGATCGGCGCCATCGACGACACCCTGCGCATCATCGTCCAGCCGCACGGCCTGACCGACAGCGACGCGCAGCTGTTGCTCGCCGAGGGCGATATCACCTTCAAGGATGTCAGCTTCGGATATCCGGACCGCGGCAGCGTGTTCCGCCATCTCGATCTGCATATTCCTGCCGGGCAGAAGGTCGGGGTGGTGGGTTCTTCCGGGGCCGGCAAGTCGACCCTGATCAGCCTGATCCAGCGCCTGGACGACGTGCAGGAAGGACGTATCCTGATCGACGGGCAGGACATCCGCAGCGTCAGCCAGGACAGCCTGCGCGAGCGCATCGCAGTGGTGCCGCAGGAAACCGCGCTGTTCAACCGCAGCATCCGTGAAAACATTCGTTATGGTCGCCCCACTGCGACCGACGAGGAAGTGGTCGAGGCGGCGCGCAGCGCCTTCTGCGACGCCTTCATCCGCGAACTGCCGCAAGGCTACGACACACTGGTAGGCGAGCGTGGCGTGATGCTCTCCGGCGGCCAGCGTCAGCGTCTCGGCATCGCCCGGGCGTTTCTCAAGAACGCGCCGATCCTGATCCTCGACGAGGCCACGTCGGCGCTCGATACCCAGTCCGAAGCCGAAATCCAGGTTGCACTCAACGATCTGGTGCACAACCGCACCGTGGTGGCGGTGGCGCACCGGCTGTCGACCTTGTCGAGCTTCGACCGGATCATCGTGCTGCGCGATGGATGCATCGTCGAGGACGGCGCGCCGCATGAGCTGCGCAGGCGCGGCGGTGAGTTCGACGCGCTGTGGCGCATGCAGGCCGAAGGCTTCAAGCCGCAGCCCGACCCGGCCCGATGAAAAGGGTCGCGGTGACCTCACGCAGCCTGCGCTCGCTGGGCTATGACCCGGACGAGCAGCTACTGGAAGTAGAGTTCCATAATGGCTCGGTCTACCGCTACGAACAGGTGCCGGCCGAGGTGGTGCAGGCCCTGCTCGAGGCCGATTCGATGGGCCGCTATTTCAACCAGGTGTTCAAACCGCAGCACTACCGCTATCGACGCATCGAGTCATAGCGGGCCGTTCACCGTGCCCTGGCCCAGTGACGTGCCCCCGAGTAGGGCGCGCTGGGTGGCTCCGCTTCAGCCCACCACCCGATCGTTGCGGTGTGCCGGGCGACGTAGGGTGGAAAACTGCGAAGCATTTTCCACGTGGCGCCTGGGTAACTCCGCTGTCTCGACCATTGCGGCGAGGTGGTGAATGGCGGATAAGCTTCGCGTTATCCACCCTACGAAACGCTTCGTGACACCCGATTCGGCAAAACGCGGCCGTCTCGCTGAACTTCCATGTCGCTGTGCGGGCCTCAGATAGACAGGACGCGTCATACCGAGCGGAGGCTCCTCAGTTTGCAAAGGGGAATTATCTAATGTCGGATCACCACACCTACAAGAAGATTGAGATCGTCGGTTCCTCACGCACCAGCGTGGACGACGCAATTCAGAACGGCATCGCCGAGGCCAGCAAGACGCTGCGCAATGTCGAATGGTTCGAAGTCGGCGAAATCCGCGGCCATGTCGAGAACGGCAAGGTCGGCCACTATCAGGTCACCATGAAGATAGGCTTCCGCCTCGCCGACAGCTGATCGTTCAGATCACCGGCAGCGGCTGCAGTCGCCTGCCCGGTGTCGCCTGACGAGTGTCGTCAGGCACCGCTGGGTGTCTGCTTCCGATTGCGCTCGTAACGGCGCAACAGGGGCTGGGTGCTGAGCCCGTGGATCAGGATGCTCAGCGCCACTACCGGGATCACCAGTCGAATGACCTGGTCGGCCTCGTCCGGCAGCAGGCCATGGGTCACCGCGTAGCTCAGGTAATAGAGACTGCCGATGCCACGAATGCCGAACCAGCCGACGGTCATCAGCTGGGTGCGATCCAGGTAACGACGCGGCATCAGCAACCACACGCTCAACGGCCGTATCAGCACGAACAGCGCCAGCGCCAGAGGTACCGCGCGCCAATCCCAGTGCACCGACACCAGCACGCCGAGCATGGTCACCAGCAGCACTTCCAGGCTGCGCTCCAGTTGCCCGCCAAAGGTCAGGATATCGCCCATCATCACTCCGGCCGCCACCTTGGGTTCGGCGATGCGATCGCTCTCCAACGGCAGCTCTCGGGGCGTCATACCGCCTTCGACCATATGCGGCAGCGCATGCGCGATCAGCTCTTCGGATGGTGTTTCGGATCGTTTGGCCACCGAGACTTCGGCGCGCCGCAGGCCAAGCCCGGCGGCGAACACCGCGAGAAACCCCCAAGCCCCTATCAGCTCGGCGCCGACATAGGCGAGGGCGATCAGCGCCAGCGCCAGCGAGTCGTTGGGCGACATTGAGGTATCGACGTAGCGGGTGCGCAGGTAGATCGCCAGCTTGCCGATCAGCTTGCCCAGCATGTAGCCGAACAGCAGCCCGGCCGGAACGGCCCAGACCAGCCGATGCAATGCCCATTCGCCGACCCAGCCCGGCGCCAGCGTCTCTTGCTCGATCAGCAGCAGGCCGAAGACCACGAAGGGGAACGCCGTGCCGTCGTTGAAGCCGGCCTCGCCGGATAGGCCATAGCGCACGTGGTCGCTGTCGCGGGAGTTGTTGACCTGCACCAGGCTGGCCAGCACCGGATCGGTGGGTGCCAGGATCGCACCGGTCAGCACCGCCAGCCCCCAGCTCAGCCCCATCAGGTAGTGACAGACCAGCGCGACACCGGCAATGCAGGCGAGCATCACCGGTCCGGCCAGGATATAGGTGCTCCGCCACGCCGGGTGGCCCAGCGGCATACGTAATTTCAGTCCACTGACGAACAGCGAGACCAGCACCACGACCTCGGTGAGGTGCTCCATCCAGTTGGCGATCAGCAGAAAATCCATCTCCCACAAACCGATGCCGAGTTGCCCGATCAGCAGCCCGAAGCCGAGATAGATCAATGAGGTGGTAACCGGCAGCCAGCGCAGATACGCCGATGCCAGCGCGAGGATCAACAACAGGACGCCGAGGACGGCCATCCATTCGAGAAAATTCATTCAGTCTTCCGCAAACAAGCGTGACGCGCCGAAGTGCGCATGACTGGTGGTTCGATCGGGATGGTTCGATGGGGTTCAGCGGCGTTCGTCGCAGCGTGCGCCTGCTACTGGAGCGGTTCAGTCAAGGCTTTAGGCTTGGGCTTGGGCTTGGCTTCTGGCTCTTTGAGCTTTTTGGCTTTTTGGCTTTTTGGCTCTTGTGGGAGGCCCGCCCTCGGGACGAAGCTTTTGGGCCTTGGCAGGCCTGCGACCTGCATTCGCCGCGGGTCGCGCCTCGCACTGAAGCGGTTCAGTGCGAGGCCCCCGCTTTGTGTTTGCTCAGTCTTTGCGGGCTCAGCGCAGCCCTGCGAGGATGTCGAAGGCATGGTGGCGGTCGGCGGTTTCGTAGAAGTCGCAGGTGAAGATCAGCTCGTCGGCTTGGGTCTGCTCCAGCAGGGTCTCCAGCCGTGCGCGAATCTTCTCCGGTCCGCCGATCAATGCCATACCGAGGAAGCTGCCCACCGCGTCCTGCTCGTGCGGCAGCCACTTGCCTTGCATGCTCTGCACCGGCGGCACCAGAACCAGGCTTTGGCCACGGATCAGCGCGAGGATGCGCTGGTAAGCAGTGGTCGCCAGGTATTCGGCCTGCTCGTCGGTATCGGCAGTCATCAGCGGCACGCCGAGCATCACGTAGGGTTTCTCCAGCACCTCTGAGGGACGGAAGTTCTCGCGGTACAGGCGAATCGCCTCGTGCACGTAGCGCGGCGCGAAATGCGAGGCGAAGGCATAGGGCAAGCCCTTGGCCGCGGCCAGCTGGGCGCTGAACAGACTGGAGCCGAGCAGCCAGATCGGCACGTTGCTGCCGACCCCGGGCATGGCGATCACTCGTTGATTGGGCTGACGCGGGCCGAGCAGCCGCTGCAGCTCCTCGACATCGGCCGGGAAATCATCGGCACTGCCCATGCGGTCGCGGCGCAGCGCGTGGGCAGTGTACTGATCGGCACCCGGCGCGCGGCCGAGGCCCAGTTCGATGCGCCCGGGGTAGAGCGCATCCAGCGTGCCGAACTGTTCGGCGATCACCAGCGGCGCATGGTTGGGCAGCATCACCCCGCCGGCGCCCAGGCGAATCCGCGTGGTACCGGAAGCCAGATAGCCGATCAATACCGAGGTGGCGGCGCTGGCGATGCCATCCATGTTGTGGTGTTCAGCGACCCAGAAACGCTCGAAGCCGAGCTTTTCGACATGCTGCGCCAGGGCCAGCGAGTTGCGCAGGGCGAGCCCGGCGTCGCCGTCATCGCGGATCGGCGCCAGGTCGAGGGTGGAAAAACGGGTGTGTTCGATACGGGACATCGTCTACCTCTATGCTGACGGATGGGTCGCAGCGCGACTCAGTAGCAGTGTTCGGCTTCGGCACGCGCCAGGACGTTGCGTTGTTCGTCGTACAGCCAGCCCTGCGGCGTGAAGCCCAGCGAGCGCGCCTGGAACAGGTAGCGCCGGCCGGGTTGGAAGTCGTCATAGCGGATGACCATGGTACAGCGCAGGTATTGGGTTTCGCCGAACTCGCCCAGTCCGCCACTGCTGATTTCGAATTCGTAACGCGCTTCGAGTTCATGCGCGCCGGGGCCGACCTGGAAATAACGGCCGTCGGGTGTGCGTTTGTCGTCCAGGCGGTCGGACATGAAGATATCGCTGGGTTGGGCGCTCATCTCGACCCAGGCCATCTGGGGATCAGGCTTGGGCAGCGGACCGGCGCAACCGGACAGGCCGGCGGCCAGCAGCAGGGCAAATGGCAGACGCATGGATATTCCTCCGGGCAACCGCAGAGTCAGCTCGTTGCTGGCGGTTGCCTGCTGAGCCTGATCCAGTCGCGACGCTTTTTCAACGCGTCATGACGGTTTCGCGCCGGCGGCTCAGCGACTGGCGACACCGCCGCAGCCGCGTTCGGTCGCCTTGGCCAGTAGCTGATCATGCTGGTCGTAAAGCCGAGCCCAAGGACGGAAGCCGTAGCCGCCGGCGACCAGGCGGTAACGTGCACCCGCATCGAAGCTGTCGTATTCCAGGGTCAGGTGGCAGTTGCGCTCCAGCGCTTGGCTGTCGCGGCCGATATCGGCTGCGCCCACTTCGAAGCGATAGCGCATGCCTAGCTGATGGCTGCCGGGGGCCACCTGGAAGTAGCGATGATCATCCAGCGGCCGTTGGTCCACAGCGATCGCCTTCAACTCGGTTTCGTCGAGCGGGGCCAGCTCGATCCAGGCCTGGTTCGGGTCCGGCTGGGGCATCCACAGGGCGCAGCCGCCAAGGGTGGACAGCACAAGAGCAGACAACAGAATTCGCATGGATAGATCTCCGATCCGCTGGCTCGGCGGCCTGGCTGCAAGGGCACGGCGCCTTCGGTGGTTGGGTGGGCTTCGATGTCGTTGTAGGCTCAGCGCAGCGACCGTGTGGTCTTCTCAGTGCGAGTAGCGTTTGTTCATTTCGAAGCTGAAAACCGCCCTAATCGACAATCGCAACGGGCTTTGGGTTCCGCTGCTGTTGGCCGTTGGTCTGAATGGCTGCAGCACCTATTACGGGCAGCTGGCGGTCGGCCAGCTGGAGCTGCTGCGCCTGCGCGAGCCCATCGCCGGCATCGTCGACGATCCGCAACGCGACCCCCATCTGCGCCAGCGTCTGGGCCTCGCACTGCAGGCCAGACGCTTCGCCAGCCAGGCGCTGGGATTGCCGGACAACGAAAGTTACCGGGTCTATGCCGACATTCAGCGACCCTATGTGGTGTGGAATCTGTTCGCCGCCGAGGCGTTTTCGGTGGCGCCCCTGACCCACTGTTTTCCGATCGCCGGTTGCGTGGCCTATCGCGGGTATTACCAGCCGGGTCGGGCACGGGGCGCGGCGGCACGGCTCCAGGCCGAGGGCTACGACACGCTGGTGACGGGTGTGCAGGCCTACTCGACCCTGGGCTGGTTCGACGACCCGTTGCTCAGCTCGATGCTGCGTTGGGACGATGAACGGCTGGCCGGGTTGCTCTTTCACGAGCTGGCGCATCAGCGGCTCTACGTCGCGGGCGACACGGCCTTCAACGAGTCCTACGCGTCGTTCGTCGAGCGTGAAGGGCTGCGTCAGTGGCGCGTTAGCCGCGGCCTGCCTCCACCGAACGAGACGGCGCGACGCCGTTATGCCGAGTTCAGCCAATTGATGCTCGCGACCCGCGAACGCCTGGCCGAACTGTACGCCTCCGAGCTGAGCGAGGCGGCCATGCGTGCCGCCAAGGCGGAAGAGTTCGTGCGCTTGCGCCAGGCTTACCGTCACCTGCGCGATGATCGCTGGAACGGCGACGATCGCTTCGACCGCTGGATGGCCCAACCGCTGAACAACGCCAGCCTGTTGCCGTTCGGCCTCTACGATCGCTGGGTGCCGGCGTTCGCGGCGCTGTTCGAGCAGGCTGGCGGGGATTGGCTGCGTTTTCATGCGCGGGTCGAGGCTTTGGGGCGCCTGCCAGCCGACGAACGGGTGGCGCTTCTGGAGGCGCTTCGCTGAACGCCCTGCCGCTTCGTTTAAAGCCTTGAGGGGCAAGGCGTCGGGGCTTTTCCCGTTGCGACAGACCCCTGCGCGTTTAAAGGAATTAGCCGCCGCCGCTTGTCGTTTTCTCGCATTTTCGCCCCTATTGGGGCGGAATTCTTTCGCGCTTGCCTCCGTCCATTTTTCAGGCCGTCAGCATTCGCTGACCCGTGATTGAGCCGTGCGTGCAAGCACGACTACCAAGAAAAAAGCCGTATAAACGGAGGCTCCATGGATAACCTAACCGGCATCCTCGACAACAAGGGCACGCCGCTCGACAAACAGAAATTCACCTGGAAGGAAATGGCGGGCAAGCCGATCAGCAAGCTCGACGACGATGCCTTCACTCGCGTGCGGATCATCCTGATGAACGGGGTGGAGACCGACGCGCTACGCATCAAGCATGGCATCGCGCGCATCACCGGCCAACTGCGCGGGCCGCTCGCGGAGATCCGTCGAGTCGAGCAGCACCAGGCCACCATGGTCAACTGGCTGATCTCCGCCGACCACTCGCCGCTGGAAACCACTGTGGCCTATGAGCAAGTCGCCATCGAGGTGACCGCCGCTGTGGCCCAGACCGAGCCCGACCCTTATCAGGCGCAGACCTACCGCTTCGGCTTGCTGGAGGACTTCGATCACCTGTACCGCTACTCGGCGATGCTCGACCGCCTCGAAGGCAAGGATGCCAACAACATCCTGCAGGGCTACACCGATATCGTGCCGGGTCGGCAGACTTCCGAGCATCACCGCCATCCCGATAATGACCTGCGCGACAGCTACGAGAAGGAGCAGGCCGCGCTGATTACCAAGATTCATTGCGCGCTGATCACTGCAGCCGAGTTTCAGACCCACGATTACTACATGAACATCGGCCCGCTGTTCGCCGACCCGCTGGCGCGTCAGCTCTACGCCGAAATTGCCTCGGTGGAAGAACAGCACGTGACCCAGTACGGCTCGCTGGCCGATCCGCAGGAATCCTTCATGGAAAAATGGCTGGTCCACGAAGCCATGGAAGTCTATGCCTACGCCAGCTGCGCCGAGCAGGAAACCAACCCGCGGATCAAGGCCATCTGGGAGCGCTTCCTCGACTACGAACTGGGCCACCTGAACCTGGCCTGCGAGCACTTCAAGAACATCGAGCGCCGCGACCCGGCGGAAATCCTCGGCGGCCCGTTGCCGAAGATGATCGAGTTCAAGAGCCAGCGCGAATTCGTTCGCCAGGTGCTGGCCGCCGAGGTCAACCTGCGCACCAGCGGCACCCAGTACGTCGACAAGAGCCAGGAACCGCAGAACTCACTGGATTATCGCGCTCAGCTCAATAGCGAAGGCATCGCCTCGAACATCGTTTCGGCGGGTTATCAGTGGGCGCCGGGTGGCGAACTCATGCGTATGCGCAAGGTTTCTTGAGGAGAATCAGCATGGCAACTGCAGCGAAATTAGGCTCCAACGTCACCGGCGTACAGATGTCCCCGAAGGACACCAAGCTCCTGCTCGACGCCGTCAACGAAATCCATCCGGACGTACCAGGCGACTCCAAGGGCATCATGCTTGAACGTGCGAGCCGCGCCGAGGAGGCTGACCGCATTGGCTCGGTCCCGGTCCCCGGCTCGGCCAAGGGCATGCTCAAGTCCACCTTCGATATGGCGTTGGGTAAGAGCCCGGAATTGCTGGTCGACAAGCTCGGCGAGCGTCTGGCCTTCGAGCGCAGCGGCGTGCGCCTGTACGACGCGATGATTGCCAAAGCCAAGGCTCTGGATACGGCGGAATCGGATTTGGTGGCGGTGCTTCAGCACATCCGCGACGAAGAGTTCGAGCATATGAACATGGTGGCGGAGGCGATCGAGACACTGGGCGCCGACCCCACCGCGCAGACCCCCTGCGCGGATGTCGCCGCGGTCAAGTCGATGGGCGTGATGCAGGTGCTGACCGATCCGCGCACCAATCTCGCCCAGGGGTTGGGCGCCTTGCTGACCGCCGAGCTCGAGGACAATGCCGCCTGGGAACTGCTGATCGAGCTGGCCGAAGCGGGTGGTCATCCGAACATCGCCAAGGGTTTCCAGAAGGCGAAAGACCAGGAGGACGACCATCTGGTCAAGATCAAGACGCTGATCCGCCGGGACCTGATCGGCCAGATCAAATAGATACGCGTGCGTTTCAAAGCTTTGGCGCGCCCTCGGGCGCGTCTTTTTTATGACATAGCCGTCGGACACATGGCGGTGGCGCTGAGCTGGGATTCATTGCATGGCGGAATTGAACCGAAGTGCAAAGGCTCGCGGTCAAGACCGCTCCTACGGGGTGCAAGCCTTCGTTGTAAGAGGTCAAGACTGCTGTACGGGGTGCAATAGTTTTGTGGGAGCGGTCTCGACCGCGAGCTCTTCAAAGCCAAACAGCATCCCACAAGGGGTAGTCGCCCAGGCGTTTGACCAGTCGCGCCCGTAGCGGAACTACATAGCGAGCGACGGCCTGCAGATCGTCTTCCCCGCGCAACGCCCGGTCGTGATAGCCCGCTTGCCAGAGCGGGCCCGATGTATTGCGCCGGCGATTGATGCCACGCGCGCTGTTGGTTTTTATCCTGCGCATCAACTGCTCAAGCGAGCTGTCGCCCAGCTCGATCAGCCAGTGAAAATGATCTGGCATTACCACCCAGGCCAATGAATTCACCCAACCATCCATGTGCGCCGCCTTGAATTCCGCGACCACCAGCCTGCCAAGCGCGACGTCGCTGAAGACTTGGTGGCGGTCTGATGTGGTTGTGGTGAGCAGATAAAGTTGGCCACGTTGGAAGTGGCGCCCCGCGCGCAAGCGGTTCGAACAGTACATGGGCAATCCTTTGCCGAGGTAAAGACAGGTGTCGGGATAGCTGACCAAATTGCGTCATTCGCGGTCAAGACCGCTCCCACAGGTGTAGCGAATTCCGTAGGAGTGGTTTCGACCGCGAAGGGCGGGCAGGCAGCGTGTTGGTCGGACGCTGTTGTTGCTTTGTGCATCAGGGTGAAGGCAGTCAGCGCTCCCATCAGCCGCTAGCGGGTCGGCAAGATTGGGTGAAAAAAACCGCGGTCGAGACCGTTCCCACAGGTGCAGCGAACTTCTTGTGAGAGCGGTCTTGACCGCGAACAGGCTTGGGATGAGGTGATCAGGCTCCGTCATTTCCTTAATCGTGGCAGGCGCAGGCGAACCCGCAAGGTTGGTTACACTCTGATCCCTGACCCGCCATCCACGAGTGATGCATGAACGACCGCGCGCCACCTGCCAACGCTTCGCCTTTGCCCGCCGTGCTCGCCGGGCCCATGTTGCGCAGGGTGCAAGCAAGGCGGCTAGTGCTCTGGCTGGTGGCCAGCGAGCCGCTGTCGTTGCGCCTGATGTTGCAGCCCGAGGGTGAAACGCCGCGTTCGCTGGCGGTGGAAGGCGAGGCCTGTCGCCTGCTGCGTATTGGCACCTGGGCCTGGTTGCACCTGATAGATCTTCAGCTGGATACGCCGCTGCCCGTCGATCGGTTGATCGAGTACGACCTGCTGATCAGCCACCAGGGGGCCGAACAGGGCATTGCCGAATGGGCGCCGCACCTGCTCCATGCGAGCGCGAGTCGCCCGGCCTTCGTCGTGCGGTCACGCCATGACGACCTGTTGCACGGGTCCTGCCGCAAACCGCACCATCCGGCTGCGGACGGGCTGGTAACGGTCGATGCGTTGATCGCCGATGCGCGCCAGACGCCCGAGCGCTGGCCCGCCGCGTTGTTGATGACCGGCGACCAGATCTACGCCGACGATGTCGCCGGGCCGACCCTGGTGGCCATCCACGCGCTGATCCACCGTCTTGGCCTGTATGGCGAATGCCTGGAAGGTGCGGTTGTCGCCGACAGTGATGAGCTGATGGCGCATCCGGCCACCTACTACCGACGCGAGCAGCTGCTGCCGGCGTTCAAGTCCAACGAGGCGCTGCGCGAACGCTTCTTCGGCGGCGTGGAAAAGCCGGTGTTCACAACCTCCAGCGCACACAATCACCTGGTCTCGCTGGGCGAGGTCCTGGCCATGTACCTGCTGGTCTGGTCGCCGCTGCCGTGGGGGCTGATCGAGCTACAGACGCCACCGCTGGATGCAGATCTGGCCGAGCGCTGGTCCAACGAGGCGCACTGCATCGAAGGCTTCCGAGCGGGCTTGCCAGAAGTCGCGCGGGCATTGGCGCATCTGCCGTCGTTGATGATCTTCGATGACCATGACATCACCGACGACTGGAATCTCAGTGCGCGCTGGGAGCAGACCGCCTACGGCCATCCCTTTTCGCGGCGCATCATCGGCAACGCACTGCTCGGCTATCTGCTTTGTCAGGCGTGGGGCAACGATCCTGATGCCTGTGTCACTTCATTGGACGCGGTCGAGGCGTTGCTGGCCAGCGGCGAAGATGGGCGACTCGATTGCGGCCTGCACGATCAGGTGGTGGATGAGGTGCTGCAGCGCGGCGACTGGGGCTATGTGCTGCCCAGCGACCCAGCATTGGTGGTGCTCGACACACGTACTCGACGCTGGCGCAGCGAGCGTAACCTGAGCAGACCTTCGGGCTTGATGGACTGGGAGGCGCTGACCGATTTTCAGCAGGAACTGCTCGATCATCGTTCGGTGATCATCGTTTCGCCGGCGCCGATGTTCGGCGTCAAGCTGATCGAGACCGTGCAGCGCGTGTTCAGCTGGGCTGGACTGTCGCTGCTGGTCGACGCGGAAAACTGGATGGCCCACCGCGGCGCGGCGCAGGTCATGCTCAACATCTTTCGCCATACCCGCACGCCGGGAAACTACGTGATCCTGTCCGGCGACGTGCACTATTCCTTCGCCTATCAGGTGCACGTTCGCGGCCGAGCTGAGGGCCCCAGGCTCTGGCAGATCACCAGCAGCGGCGTGAAGAACGAATTTCCGCGACGGCTGCTGGATCTGTTCGATCGGCTCAACCGCTGGCTTTACTCACCGCGCTCGCCGCTGAACTGGTTCACCAAGCGTCGTCGCGTGCGCGTCGAGCCCTGGCTGCCGAGCCGCAGCCAGTCCGGCGAGCGGCTGTGGAACGGTGCGGGGATCGGGCGCGTGCGGCTGGATGCCGAAGGCCGGCCGTCGCGGGTCGAGCAGCTCAACGCCGATGGCTCGCCGCCGGTTACCTTTGCACCCGAGCGCGACCAGAGGCCCTAGCCGAACGCTGCGCGCAGTTCCGGCAGCGTGGCGTAGTAATACGCGGGTGATTGCGCCATGAGCTCGGCATGGCTGCCAAAGCCGTAACCCACCGCCGCCGCCTTCATCCCATTGCTGTGAGCGCCGATCAGGTCGTGCTTGCGGTCGCCGATCATGAGTGTCTGCTCTGGATCGAGCCGTTCTTCGGCGATCAGGTGGGCAAGCAGTTCGACCTTGTTGGTGCGGGTGCCGTCCAGTTCGCTGCCGTAGATGACCTTGAAATGGTGATCGAAGGCGAAATGCCGGGCGATTTCGCGGGCGAAGACCGAGGGTTTCGACGTCGCGACATAGAGCGTCCGGCCTTGACCGCGCAGGTGTTCGAGCAGCTCCAGCACGCCGTCGAACAGCAAATTCTCGTACAGACCGACCGTCTTGAAGCGCTCGCGGTAATGCCCCACCGCTTCCCAGGCGCGCGCCTCGTCGAAGCCGTAGAACTCCATGAACGCCTGCAGCAGCGGCGGCCCGATGAAGGGCTCGAGCTTGGCCAGGTCCGGCTCGTCGATCCCCAGCTGCGCCAGCGCATGTTGGATCGAACGGGTGATGCCTTCGCGCGGGTCGGTGAGGGTGCCGTCGAGGTCGAAGAGGAGGGTGGACTGGTGCATGGCAGCGGCTCGCTCGGCTGGATGGCTGCCAATTGTCCCGTACCGGGCGCCGATCGGGCAAACCCGGGTCGATTCAGCGTGCCGCGACCTGCAACCGACGGGCGAGCGCGTGCGCGGCGTTGATGTCCTCTTCGATCAACCCGCCGAGCCAGTCCATGAATGCTTGTACCCGTCGTGGCAGATTGCGCCGGTGGGCATACAGCAGCGATGCGCTCATCGGTGCCGGCACGTGATCGGGTAGCACCAGTTGCAGCTCGCCGCGATCGAGCGCTTCGCGGACGCCGGCGAGCGGTACCTGAATCAGGCCAAAGCCGTCGAGACAGGCCTGTTTGTAGCCGTCGCTGTTGTTCACCGTCACCCGGCCCTGCATCGGCAGGCACATCGGCTTGCCGTCTTGCAGATATTCGAAGCCCGAGGAGCGCGCGCCGAGCACCGAGACGTAGTGCACCAGTCGGTGATGGGCGAGGTCTGCCAGGGTCTGCGGGATGCCGTGGGTGCGCAAATAGGCGGGGCTCGCGCAGTTGACCAGCGGATAGCGGCCGAGCCGGCGCGCGACCAGACCCGAGTCGGCGACTTCGCCGATGCGCAGCACGCAATCGAAGCCCTCACGCACCAGATCCACCAGCCGGTCGGTGGCGCTGACTTCGATTTCCAGGGCCGGGTGCCGGTCTAGAAACTCGCCCAGACGGGGCATCACCAGGTTGCGCGCCAGAGCGACTGGCAGGTCGATTCGCAGGCGGCCCTTGAGCGTGCTGGCTTCGCGAAACAGCCCCTCGACCTCCTCGACCTGATCGAGCATGTCGCGGCAGCGTTCATACAGCAGCTGACCATCCTGGGTCGGTTGAACCCGCCGTGTGGTGCGTTGCAAGAGGCGCGCGCCGAGGCGTTGTTCCAGGGCGCGGATCTGTTCGGAAACGGTGGAGCGGGGCAGGCCGAGGCTATCGGCCGCGCCGGTGAAGCTGGCCAGCTCATAGACCCGGACAAAGGTGCGCAACAGATCGAGCAGGTTCATCGGCGGCTTCCAGATTGGTCGGATTAAGCGAATAGTTTATCCAGGCCTTACTGATTTATCCGACGCCAGCTGACAAATACAGTGGCTCCGTCATTTACCAGACGGGAGACTCATCATGAAAGGCAAAATCGCCCTGATCACCGGCGCCAGCCGCGGACTCGGCCGCAGCGCGGCATTGCATCTGGCTGCCGAAGGCGTCGACGTGATTGGCACCTACCACAGCAAGGTCGCCGAAGCACAAGCGGTAGCCGACGAGATCGACGGCCTCGGTGCGCGCGCCCTGATGCTGCAACTGGATGTGAGCGCCAGCGCCAGCTTTGCCGGTTTCACCGAGCAGTTGCGCGCGGCGCTGCCCGAACGTTTTGGTCGGCAGGACATCGATTTTCTGGTGAACAACGCCGGTGTCGGCGAGCACGCCAGCTTTGCCGAGACCAGCGAGGCGCAGTTCGACCTGCTGGTGAACCTGCACCTGAAAGGGCCGTTCTTCCTGACCCAGAGCCTGTTGCCCCTGATCGCCGATGGCGGGCGCATCCTCAACGTCTCCAGCGGCCTGGCCCGTTTCGCGCTGCCGGGCTATGCGGCCTACGCCACCATGAAGGGCGGTATCGAGGTGCTGACCCGCTACCAGGCCCGGGAGCTCGGCGCGCGCGGCATCCGCGTCAACGTGCTCGCCCCCGGTGCGATCGAAACCGACTTTGGCGGCGGTGCGGTGCGGGACAACGCTGACCTGAACGCCTTCGTCGCCAGCAACACGGCGCTCGGGCGCGTCGGTCAACCGGACGACATCGGCCTGGCCGTGGCCGCGTTGCTCGGTGAGGGGGGGCGTTGGATCACCGGTCAGCGCATCGAGGCATCGGGCGGAATGTTCCTCTGACGCAGCCAGGCGAGCCGGTGCACCGCGCACCGGCTCGCCTGTCAGATACCAACGCCCTCTGCTAGATGCTGGTTCTTCAGCTTCACGTAATTGCCAGCGGTGTAACTGAAGAAGCTGCGCTCCTTGTCGGTCAGCGGGCGCGCCTGCTTGGCCGGGCTGCCAACGTAGAGGTAACCGCTTTCCAGCGTCTTGCCTGGCGGCACCAGGCTGCCAGCGCCGATGATCACTTCGTCCTCCACCACCGCGCCATCCATCACGATCGAACCCATGCCCACCAAGATGCGACTGCCCAGGGTGCAGCCGTGCAGCGTGACCTTGTGCCCGACGGTGACTTCGTCGCCGATGGTCAGGGGATAGCCGTCCGGGTTGTAGGGCCCGGCGTGAGTGATGTGCAGTACGCTGCCGTCCTGGATGCTGCTGCGTGAACCGATGCGGATGCGGTGCATGTCCCCGCGGATCACGGTCAGCGGCCAGACGGAGCTGTCCTCGCCGATCTCGATATCGCCGATCAGCACGGCGCTGGGATCGACGAAAACTCGCTCGCCCAGTGCCGGCGTGTGTCCCTGGTAGGTTCGGATGCTCATGCGTTGCTCCTGTAGGCGCGTGTGGAAGGGTGGTCGGTCACTGATAGACCCGACCTTCGATGGCATCGCTGCCGGGACGGAAGAATTCGCCCGGTGTGGCGCCGAACTGTTCACGAAAGGCGGCGATGAACGCCGACAGCGATTCATAACCACAGCCCAGCGCCACATCGGTGACCCGCTCGCCGCGCTCCAGTGCCGGTAAGGCGCTGAGCAGCCGCAAGCGCTGGCGCCAAGCGCGGAAGGTCAGCCCGGTTTCGCGCAGGAACAAGCGGCTCAGGGTTCGTTCCGAAACGCCCAGCGTCCGGCTCCAGTCGGCCAGACCTTCCTGCGATTCCGGCTGCGCCTGCAGGCTCTTGCACAGTCGCTGCAGACGCGGCTCGGCCGGTAGCGGCAGTACCAGTTCGACTTCCGGTGCACACCCCAGTTGATCCAGCAGCACCTGCACCAGGCGTCCGTCTGCACCCTCTTCGGCGTAGGCTTCGGGCAGGGTGCTGAAATGGCGGATCAGCTCGCGCAGCAGCGGGCTCACCTGCAGCACGCGGCAATGCTCCGGCGCCTCGCCCGCCACGCTGCGGTCGATGTACAGGCTGCGGATACAGGTGTCCGGCGCGCAGAACACCTGATGAGTGATCCCGGCCGGAATCCACACCGCGCGCAGCGGCGGCGCGATGAAACGGCCCATGTCGGTGCGCACCTCGAGTACCCCTTCGACCGCATGGGACAGCTGCACCCAGGGATGGCTGTGGCGATAGCCGAGCTTGAGATTCGGTGGCGAATCCAGCTGCCCATAGACGGGGCGCGGCAGGTGTTTGAGTTCGCTGAGGCGCGCCATCACGGTGGGGATATGTCCGTTTGAAGACATTTCATGCCTGCTTGGCGTTAGTCGGAAGCTGGCGCCCACGTTAAGGTCCATTCCCGTCGTCCGCAAGACCCAAGGAATCCAAAGATGGCCAAGCTCCGCATGCTGTTCGATAACTTCACCCTCGCCCTGCTCGCGGTCATGGCGATCGCCACGGTGTTTCCCTGCGAAGGACGCGGCGCGGTGTTCTTCGAGTGGTTGACCACGTTGGCGATCGCGCTGCTGTTCTTCATGCACGGTGCCAAGCTGTCGCGTGAAGCGATCCTCGCCGGCGCGGGCCATTGGCGCCTGCATTTGTTGGTATTCGCCTGTACCTTCGTGCTGTTTCCGCTGCTGGGGCTGGCGCTCAAGCCGGTATTGACGCCGCTGGTCGGCACCGAGCTGTACCTGGGCATGCTCTACCTCTGCGCCCTGCCGGCGACGGTGCAGTCGGCTATCGCCTTCACCTCGCTGGCACGTGGCAACATTCCGGCAGCGATCTGCAGCGCGGCCGCGTCCAGCCTGATCGGTATCTTCCTGACGCCGGTGCTGGTGCTGCTGCTGATGGGCGTCGAAGGTGAGGCCGGTTCGACGCTGGACTCCATCGGCAAGATCGTCATGCAGCTGCTGGTGCCCTTCGTCGCCGGCCAGATCGCGCGGCGCTGGATCGGCGCCTGGGTGACGCGCAACAAGAGCTGGCTGAAGAGTGTCGACCAAGGCTCGATCCTACTGGTGATCTATGTCGCTTTCAGCGGCGCGGTGGTCGAGGGGCTCTGGCAGCTTGTGCCGCTTACCCACCTGCTGGGGCTGGTGCTGGCGTGCTGCCTGTTGCTGGCCATCGTGCTGTGGCTGACGCAATTTCTCGCCAAGCGGCTGGGCTTCAATCTAGAAGATCGCATCACTATTATCTTCGCCGGTTCGAAGAAGAGCCTCGCCACTGGCGTGCCCATGGCGCAGGTGCTGTTCGCCACCAACGCGGTGGGGATGATCATCCTGCCGTTGATGATCTTCCATCAGATTCAGCTGATGGTCTGTGCGGTGCTTGCCCAGCGTTACGCGCGGCGCCCCGAATTGCCCGAGCAGGCGGCGGTCCAATAGCAGGTGCGCATGGTGGGACGGCGCCTGTTCGGCCGGGATAGAGCGGCTCTATCGGTTCGTTACCAGGCTGCGCAGACGCACGTTTGTCTTTAACATGCGTCGATGATCATTTATTCACAAGGGGCAACTGCCGTGACCGATACCAATCCGCTGCTTCGGGATTTCGACCTGCCGCCCTATTCGGAGATTCGCCCGGAGCACGTCGAGCCGGCGGTGGATACCATCCTCGGCGACAACCGGGTCGCCCTGCAGGAACTGCTCAGCCGCCCTGCCGAAAGCCTCGACTGGTCCACCCTGGTGGTGGGCCTGGACGAAATGAACGAACGCCTCAGCCGTGCCTGGGGCCCGGTCAGCCATCTCAATGCAGTGCGCAACAACCCGGAACTGCGTAGTGCCTATGAGGCCTGCCTGCCGAAGCTGTCCGCTTACGCCACCGAGCTCGGGCAGAATCCCGATCTGTTCGCCGCCTATCAGGCGTTGTCGATCAGCCCTGAGGCCGACGGCTTCGACGTGGCGCAGAAGACCATTCTCGAACATGCGCTGCGTGATTTTCGCCTGTCTGGCATTGACCTGCCGCCGGCCGAGCAGCAACGCTTCGGCGCGATCCGCATGAAGCTCGCCGAGCTGGGCAGCACTTTTTCCAACCAGCTGCTCGACGCCACCCAGGCCTGGACCAAGCACGTCACCGACGAAAGCCTGCTGGCCGGCATCACCGATTCGTCCAAGGCGCAGATGGCCGAAGCGGCCAAGGCCAAGGAGCTGGATGGCTGGTTGATCAGCCTGGAATTCCCCAGCTACTACGCGGTGATGACGTACGCCGACAACCGTGCGCTGCGCGAAGAAGTCTATGTCGCCTATTCCACCCGTGCCTCCGATCAGGGGCCGAATGCCGGTCAGTTCGATAACGGCCCGGTGATGGAGCAGATCCTCGACCTGCGCCAGGAACTGGCCCAGCTGCTGGGCTTCGGCAACTACGCGGAACTGTCGTTGGCCACCAAGATGGCCGAAAGCACCGATCAGGTGCTGGGCTTCCTGCGCGATCTGGCCACCCGCAGCAAGCCGTTCGCAGAGCGTGACCTCAAGGAACTGCGAGCCTTCGCCGCCGAGCAGGGTGTCGCTGATCTTCAGAGCTGGGACGTCAACTACTTCGGCGAGAAACTGCGCCAGGCGCGCTACAGCCTGAGCCAGGAAGAACTGCGTGCCTACTTCCCGGTGGATAAGGTGCTGTCCGGCCTGTTCGCCATCGTCAAGCGCCTGTACGGCATCGAGATCCACGAGCTGGAAGACTTCGATAGTTGGCATCCGGACGTTCGCCTGTTCGAAATTCGCGAAAAAGACGAGCACGTCGGGCGCTTCTTCTTCGACCTCTATGCGCGGCCGAACAAGCGTGGCGGTGCCTGGATGGATGGCGCGCGCGACAAGCGCCGTACCTGCCTGGGCACGTTGCAGACGCCCGTGGCCAATCTGGTCTGCAACTTCACCCCGCCAGTGGGCGAACGCCCGGCGCTACTGACTCACGATGAAGTCACTACGCTGTTTCACGAGTTCGGCCACGGCCTGCATCACCTACTGACTCAGGTCGAGCATGCCGGCGCGTCGGGCATTAATGGCGTGGCCTGGGATGCGGTGGAGCTGCCCAGCCAGTTCATGGAGAACTGGTGCTGGGAGCCCGAAGGCCTGGCGCTGATCTCCGGTCACTATCAGACCGGCGAGCGCTTGCCGCAGGACAAGTTGGACCAGATGTTGGCGGCGAAGAATTTCCAGTCCGGCCTGGTGATGGTGCGTCAGCTGGAATTCTCGCTGTTCGATTTCGAATTGCACGCCGCTCACGGCGACGGCCGCAGCGTGCTCCAGGTGCTGGAAAGCATCCGCGATGAAGTCTCGGTGATGCGTCCGCCGGCCAGCAACCGCTTCCCCAACAGCTTTGCGCACATTTTCTCCGGCGGTTACGCGGCCGGTTACTACAGCTACAAGTGGGCTGAGGTGTTGTCCTCCGACGCCTTTTCGCGCTTCGAGGAAGAGGGTGTGTTCAACCCCGATACCGGGCGTGCCTTCCGCGAGGCGATCCTGGCGCGCGGCGGCTCGCAGGAACCGATGGTGCTGTTCGTCGATTTCCGCGGTCGCGAGCCATCCACCGACGCGCTGCTGCGCCATCTTGGCCTGAGCGAGGAGGTGGCATGAGCGACAGCCCCAAGGTGACCACCAAACGCTTCATCGCTGGCGCCGTATGCCCGGCGTGCAGCGCCACTGACAGTATCAAGATGTGGGACGTCGATGGCGTGCCCCATCGCGAGTGCGTCGAATGCGGTTACGCCGACACCCTCAATGCCCAGGGCCAATCCGTGCCGTCGGAACTGGGCACGCGGGTCAACCAGGGCAAACCGAAGCCGGCCGATCCGCAGGTTCAGGCGGTACAGTTCTTCCCCAACCCGAAGCTCAAGAAAAAACCCGACTGACAGATTGGAGAATCGCCATGTGGCATATCACCTGTGGCGATCTCGCCGCCGACAGCGTCCGCCAACTGCTGGCCGAAGGCAACGAGGTCCGCATTCTGCGCGACGAGCTGGCGGTCGGGCCGCTCGCTGATATCGAATCCCCGCCATGCAATACGCGCCTGGCGTTCTGGGAGAAGGTCTGGCCTGTCGGGCTGGAGCCTCGGCCGGATTTCTCCGGAATCGCCAACGATGCCGAGTGGCTGGCGCGGCTGGCTGATCAGTCGCGGCAAATAACGGTCTGGCATGGCGATAGCGCCTCCGAGCAGTTGATGCTGACGCGGGTGGCGGCAGCCCTGGAAGGCTCATCGATTCCGCTGCATGAGGTCGCCTGTGGCACCGGTGACAGTCGAGTCGGCACGCGCCTGGCAGTATCCATGCGTGCGCCGGATGCATTGGCGGCGCTTTATCAACCGCGTCTGCTCGAGCCCGCTCGCATCGCCGACCTCGCCGGCCAATGGCGGGCCGCCGTTGATGAGAACGCAGCGATACGCCGCTGGATCGACGGGCGTTTCGTTGGTGAAGACCATTCGCGGATAGATAGCGGGCTCTTGGCGGCCTGCGGTGATGACTGGATGCCCTTGGCGCGTGCCATGGCGGAGGTCATGGGCCATTGCGACGGTTTCTTCCCCCACAGACCTCTTCCTTTACTGGCGCGCCCGTGAGGCGGCGAAACATGGCGTCATCGAGCTCAGCGACGGCGCAGAAGCCGAATACAGCAAGGTGCAGGTGCGTCTTATCTCACCTGAGTAAGCGTGCATGAGCAGGTTGCTCGACTCGCGTAGCGAGCGGCACCCGATGGCTACCAAGCCAGGCGAAGCATTTGTCCTCTAGGCTTCACACCGTAATCCCAATTGCTGAACGCCAGCGCTGAGGTTCATGCGATGAAGTGCTCCCCTCTCGCTGCCGGAGCTGTTCAGTGAGTCGGGTCTGCAGCGCGTGCAGCCGCTCTGTTCTTCGAGAGCAGCGTGACGAACCTGCGGTGTTCAAGCTTCAGCTTGGCCGCGACGGCCAACTCAGTGGCACCTGGCAAAAGAAAGGCGGCCCGACACTGCCCGTCGAGCTACGCTGACGGCGCTACCGATCCGCGCCGCTACCACCGAACCCACACCGTAAAGCAAGCGAAAGAAGACTTTCGGCTGTCGCTACAGTCAAGGCCCCTCGATGCCTCGTTTTCGATTCAGACCAACGTCTTGGGGGCTACCACGCCAGTTTGCGGTGCGCCCGAGAAACGTTGTTTGAGCTTCATCGCCGGCGCCTCGATCAGGTGCCAGGACAGGATTGCCAGGAGCAGGGTCGGCGCGAGGCTGATGGCCGTCAGCCAGAACACGCCAATCTCGTGACCGAGCAGGTAAACGGTGAGCTGCTGGAAGGGGAAGGCATAGATATACATGCCATAGGAGAAATCGCCGTACTTGCCGAACCGGGAAATCAGGGGAATCGGCGCATAGGCGAGGTAGATCACCAGATAGGGCAGTGCGATTACGTAAACGTAGGGGCCGGCGGCGGTATGAAAGGTCAGCGCCAGCGCCACGACCAACACCGCAGCAACCCAACCGCGCCAGGGCAATGCATCGCGGTAGAGGAAAATAGCGGCGCCGGTGTAGTACAGCAGGCCCAGTTTGAAGATGTTGTTGATGAAGAATGACTCGATGCCGAGCCTTTCCAACAGCCAGAAATGGCCCACGGCGAGGCCGGCGATGGGCAGGAAGATCAGCCTGCGTTGCAACAGTCCGGTCAGCCCCAAGATCAGCACACCTAAATACATCATCACTTCGAGCGGCAGCGTCCATAGCGAGCCGTTCACCACGTTCGGGTAGATGTTCTGGCTGAACACGCCCGGCAGTTCGAAGCGTGTGACGAGCAGGATATTCTGCAGGTACGTCCAGGTGGCGGGAGACGAGAAATAGCTGCTCAAGGGGTGATCGGTTACCAGCGGGCCGATGATGAATGCCGACAGCAGAACAGCCAATATCAAGGCCGGGAAAACCCGCAGTGCGCGCTTGATCAGGAAGCTTTTCGCGCTGCTGCTGTTGATCCAGGAAGAGGTGATCAGGTAGCCGCTGATGACGAAGAAGACCGCGACGGCGAATTCGCCACCGTTCTCGTAGCCGGTCAGCAATTCGATGGGTTCATCGGGGCGGCGCCCGGTCAGCGGATAGCTGTGAACGAGCAAGACGAGGGTGGCGGCAAAGAATCTCAGGAAATCGAAATTGTTTTCGCGCGCAAAGCGGGTGCTTGGGTGGGTGGGCATCTGCACCTCCTTGTCGATACCAGAAGCAGCCGAGGTTTCAGCTGTGGCGTGTTTGGCACAGCTGACTGGAAATAATTCCCAGCCGATTCGTTTTTTTCCGACCGTTGGCATGCCTCGCACTGGCTGATATTGTGTACTGTATGCATGAACAGTATTTTAGAGGTCGCTATGCGCGCTACGTCAACGACACCTCGCGGCCGTGGCACCGCAATCAATCCGGACAACCGGTTCGCCCCGACTCGCAGCGAGGTCTACGACGACGGCTGGGAACAGGATGTGCCTCAGACCCGTGCCACCGAGGTGCGCGGCGAGACGGCGAAGAGCGTGATCACACGCAATCAGTCGCCGGATGTCGGTTTCGATCGTTCGGTCAATCCCTATCGTGGTTGCGAACACGGCTGCATCTACTGCTTCGCACGGCCCAGCCACGCCTATTGGGATCTGTCGCCGGGAATCGATTTCGAAACCCGCCTGATCGCCAAGACCAACCTCGCTGAGCGTCTCGAACAGGAATTGAGCAAGCCCGGCTACGTGCCGCAGCCCATCGCGCTGGGAGTCAACACCGATGCCTATCAACCATTGGAGCGCGAGCAGCGGCTGACGCGCCAGGCACTGGAAATCCTGCTGCGCTTTAAACATCCGGTGCACATCATCACCAAGGGCTCGCTGGTGTTGCGTGATCTCGATCTGCTGGTGCCGCTGGCCGAGCAGAAGCTGGTCAGCGTCTCGGTCAGCCTGACCACCCTGGATGACGAGCTCAAGCGCATCATGGAACCGCGCGCCGCCTCGCCTTCGGCGCGTTTGCGGGCGCTGCGCACGCTGCATGAGGCCGGCGTGCCGGTGAGTGTGATGTGCGCGCCAATGATCCCTATGATCAACGACATGGAGCTCGAACGGCTTCTGGAGGCGGCGCGGCAAGCGGGCGCGCGTTCGGCCGGCTACGTGCTGCTGCGCCTGCCGCATGAGGTGGCGACGCTGTTCGACGAGTGGTTGCAGGAGCATTTCCCGCAGCGTGCCGCTCACGTCATGAGTCTGGTGCGCCAGTCGCGCGGCGGCAAGGATTACGACAGTCGTTTCGGCAGTCGCATGCGCGGCGAGGGGCAGTTCGCACAGTTGCTTGCTCAGCGTTTCCAGCTGGCCTGCAAGCGGTTGGGTTACAACCGCCGAGACCAGAACTATGGACTCGACTGCAGCCGCTTCGCCGTGCCGGGTTCGCAGATGTCACTGCTCTGAAGGATCTCGGCCGTGCGAAGCGGTACGGCGGTGCCATCATTTAGCGATTGGTCAGTTCGTCGCAAAGACTCGTTCTAGAGCGGTTCGTTCAGTTTCAGTTAAGTCTCGCTGGCTAGCCTCCATACAAATGTGACCAGTCAGTCACGCTGGCCGCAGGCCGGTCTCGTGACCCTGGCACGTCTTTGCCCTGTATCTGGAGACCAGCCCATGCGTGAACCCACCGCTCGCACCGAGTCCACCAAATTACCTGCACGCGGCGAAAGCGCTGACGAGTCGTTCGCTCATCTCGTCGATGGCTTTCGCCGCTTCCGTACCGAGGTCTATCCCGAGCAGCAGGCTCTGTTCGCCCGCCTGGCCAAGGCCCAGCAGCCGCGCGCCATGTTCATCACCTGCGCCGACTCGCGCATTGTCCCGGAGCTGATCACCCAGAGTTCGCCGGGCGACCTGTTCGTTACCCGCAACGTCGGTAATGTGGTGCCGCCGTACGGCCAGATGAACGGCGGTGTATCGAGCGCCATCGAGTATGCGGTGATGGCGCTGAACGTGCAGCACATCATCGTCTGCGGGCATTCCGATTGCGGTGCGATGAAGGCGGTGCTCAACCCCGGCGGCTTGCAGCGGATGCCCACTGTCAAAGCCTGGCTCCGGCACTGCGAAGTGGCGCGCAGCCTGGTGGAAGAGAACTGCAACTGCACCGCCGGTGATGCTTTGGGCGTGCTCACCGAAGAGAACGTCGTGGCCCAGCTCGACCACTTGCGCACCCATCCTTCGGTGGCTTCCCGGCTCGCGGGTGGCCAGCTGTCGATTCACGGCTGGGTCTATTGCATCGAGACCAGTGAAATCCTCGCCTATGACGCCAACCAGGGCCGTTTCGCGCCGCTCGATGGCGACGGGCCTTCGCCAGTGGCGACTCCTGCTCCGCGCTACCTGCAGGCCTGAAAGCCGCCGGCGAGTCACGCCGGCCGAACGCATCAGCTATCACCACACGCGACGCTGTCGGCGTCGCGGCGTGTTCGAGGAATCTCTGGATGAATGAAACGATCAAAGCGACCCTGCCACGCGATCTCATGGCGTCGGTGGTGGTTTTTCTGGTGGCGTTGCCCCTGTGCATGGGCATCGCCATCGCATCGGGTATGCCGCCCGCCAAAGGTGTCGTCACCGGCATCATCGGCGGGCTGGTGGGGGGCTGGCTCTCCGGTGCGCCGCTACAGGTCAGCGGCCCGGCCGCCGGTCTCACGGTGCTGGTTTTCGAACTGGTGCAGCAGTACGGCGCTGCCATGCTCGGTCCGATCCTGCTGTTGGCCGGCGCGATTCAATTGCTCGCGGGCCGACTGAAGCTGGGCTGTTGGTTCCGGGTCACCGCGCCGGCGGTGGTCTATGGGATGCTGGCCGGCATCGGCATCCTTATCGTGCTATCGCAGCTGCATGTGATGATGGATGCGCAGCCGGAAGCCTCGGGGCTGGGCAACCTCAGCGCCTTTCCGGCCGCGCTGTGGTCAGCCCTGCCGTTTGCCGGCAACGGTGACGGCCTGATTGCAGCATCCCTCGGACTGCTGACCATCGCCTGCATGTGGCTGTGGGACCGGCTCCGGCCGCAACGGCTGCGCTTGCTGCCCGGCGCGCTGCTGGGTGTCGCGGCGGCGACGCTGGTGGGCTTGTGGGTGGGGCTCGACGTCCGCCGCATCGAAGTGCCAGAAAACCTCTCCGATGCGATCAGCTGGCTGCGCCCGGCCGATCTGCTGGCCTTCGCTGATCCTGGTCTACTGGTCGCGGCCTTGGCCGTCGCATTTATCGCCAGTGCCGAAACCTTGCTGTCGGCGGCCGCGGTCGATCGCATGCACCAAGGGCCGCGGGCCGATTTCGATCGCGAGCTGTCAGCCCAAGGCATAGGCAACATGCTCTGCGGTGTGCTCGGTGCGCTGCCGATGACCGGCGTGATCGTGCGCAGCTCGGCCAACGTCCAGGCCGGCGCCCGCACCCGGCTGTCGGCCATGTTGCATGCTGTCTGGCTGCTGGCGGCCGTGGTCCTGCTTGCGGCGTTGCTGGAGCGTATTCCCGTAGCGAGTCTGGCCGGCGTGCTGGTCTACACCGGTCTCAAGCTGATCGACCTCAAGGCGTTGCGCCAACTGGGTCGCTACGGCCGCATGGCCATGCTGATCTACGTCGTCACCGCGCTGTCCATCGTCGCTGTCGACCTGCTGACCGGCGTGCTGGTGGGCTTCGCGCTGACCTTGGCGCAGCTGGCCTGGCAGGCCTCACGGTTGAGGATCAATGTGGTGCAGGACGGGCCTCGGGTCGAGTTGCGCATGCAGGGTGCGGCGACCTTCCTCAAGGTGCCACAGCTGGCGCGAGCGCTGGAAGGTGTGCCTCAGGACGCCTGGCTCTACGTGCCGATGGAGCACCTGCGCTATATCGACCACGCCTGCATGGAGCTGCTGGGGGAGTGGCACCGCTCGAACCAGGCCAAGGGCGCCCGGCTGGTCATCGAGCCACGTGCGCTTACGCGGCGGGTGGAGGGGCGGCGCCGACAGGCGGCGCATCTCGCCGGTGCGGCCAAGGGGAACTAATCCGTACGGCGAAGCCCTCATTCTCTAACAAGGGCGCGCGTGGGACGCGTTCTCTGATTGCAGCGCATCGGCAGCCCCGATGCGCTGCTGTTCGTTCTGGAGGACTGAGTTGGACGTGTTTCTCGATCTGCTGCAATGGCCGGCAATGGTGGTCACGGTGCTCGCCGCCTGGCTGATCGGCTCGCTGAAGCCGGGGCGCCGGATGGTCGGTTTCTGGTGTTTTCTGCTGAGCAACCTGCTCTGGATCATCTGGGGATGGCATGCCCAGGCCTGGGCGCTGATCACGTTGCAGGTATGCCTGGCACTGATGAATGTCCGTGGTGTGAAGAAGAATGATCAGCCCCGAGCAGCGCAGGCCAACGCGAGTAGCTGACGAAATTGCCAGTCCGGCATCGCTGTCTATACTCCGATCGTAAGCGTACCGATTGAATCCGACTGTGCGTGCAAAGCGAGGGTTGGTGCCCAGGAATTGGGGGGAGCCAGATCAGCGTGTAGTCAGGCGGTCGAGGTGAGCGTGGCTCGCTTTGGCAACCGGACGAACAGCAGTCGGCGGGATAACAAGAACCATAAGGGGAACCCGCAATGTCGCGACATCCACGAGTCTGGATGGGGATTGGGCTGTGGTCGCTATTCGGCCAGGCCCAGGCGGCCTGGGACGTGAATATGCGCTCCGGTGCCACGGAAGTCAGTCGTTCCGTGTTCGATTTGCACATGACGATCTTCTGGATCTGCGTAATCATCGGCGTGCTGGTGTTCGCCGCCATGTTCTGGTCGATGCTCGCTCACCGCCGTTCCAAGCGGCTGGAGTCGGCGCATTTTCACGAGAACACTCGGGTCGAGGTGCTCTGGACCATCATTCCATTGTTGATCCTCGTCGGGATGGCAGTTCCGGCAACCCGCACCCTTATCCACATCTACGACGCGTCCGAGTCGGATGTCGATATCCAGATCACCGGCTATCAGTGGAAGTGGCACTACAAGTACCTGGGCGAGGATGTCGAGTACTTCAGCAACCTCACCACGCCGCGCGATCAGATCAACAATCTCGAGCCCAAAGGCGAGCATTACCTACTGGAGGTGGACGAGCCGCTGGTGATTCCGACGGGCGCCAAGGTGCGCTTCCTGATCACCGCAGCGGACGTCATTCACTCCTGGTGGGTACCGGATCTGGCAGTGAAAAAGGATGCCATTCCCGGCTTCATCAACGAGTCCTGGACCCGTATCGATAAACCGGGCATCTACCGCGGCCAATGCACTGAGCTGTGCGGCAAGGACCATGGCTTCATGCCGGTTGTCGTGGAGGTGAAGTCACCGGAAGACTACGCCGCCTGGCTCGGCGAGAAGAAGGCGGAAGCCGCCAAGCTCGCCGAGCTGACCAGCAAGGAATGGACGCTCGAAGAGCTGGTGACCCGCGGTGAGAAGGTTTACCAGACCAACTGTGCGTCCTGCCACCAGGCGGGAGGCGAGGGGCTGCCACCGATGTTCCCGGCGCTGAAGGGCTCGCCCATCGCCACTGGCGAGGCCGAAGACCACCTCAGCATCGTCGTCAATGGCAAGCCGGGGACCGCCATGGCCGCCTTCGGCAAGCAGCTGTCCGAGGTCGACATTGCCGCGGTGGTGACCTACGAGCGCAATGCGTGGGGCAACAACAAGGGCGACATGGTCACGCCGAAAGACGTGCTCGTCTTCAAACAGGCCGAAGAAGCCACCCAGTAAGAGGATCAGGTGATGAGTGCAGTGATCGACGATCATGGTCATGCCGGGCATGACCATCACCACGGCCCGGCCAAGGGGCTCATGCGCTGGGTGCTGACCACCAACCACAAGGACATCGGTTCGATGTACCTGTGGTTCAGCTTCTGCGCCTTCCTGCTGGGCGGTTCGATGGCGATGGTTATCCGCGCCGAGTTGTTCCAGCCGGGGCTGCAGATCGTGCAGCCGGAATTCTTCAACCAGATGACCACCATGCACGGCCTGATCATGGTCTTCGGCGCGGTGATGCCGGCGTTCGTCGGATTGGCCAACTGGATGATCCCCTTGATGATCGGCGCACCGGACATGGCGCTGCCGCGGATGAACAACTTCAGCTTCTGGCTGCTGCCGGCGGCCTTCGGCCTGCTTATTTCGACTCTGTTCATGGAGGGCGGCGGACCCAACTTCGGCTGGACGTTCTACGCGCCGCTGTCGACGACCTACGCGCCGGAGTCGGTGACCTTCTTCATCTTCGCCATTCACCTGATGGGCATCAGCTCGATCATGGGCGCGATCAACGTGGTCGCCACCATTCTCAACCTACGCGCACCCGGCATGACCCTGATGAAAATGCCGCTGTTCGTCTGGACGTGGCTGATCACCGCCTTCCTGCTGATCGCGGTAATGCCGGTGCTAGCCGGCGTGGTGACCATGATGCTGATGGACATCCACTTCGGCACCAGCTTCTTCAGCGCGGCCGGCGGCGGCGACCCGGTGCTGTTCCAACATGTGTTCTGGTTCTTCGGCCATCCCGAGGTGTACATCATGATCCTGCCGGCGTTCGGCGCCGTCAGCTCGATCATTCCCGCTTTCAGCCGCAAGCCGCTGTTCGGATATACCTCGATGGTCTACGCCACCGGCGCCATCGCCTTTCTGTCGTTCGTTGTCTGGTCGCACCATATGTTCACCGTCGGCATTCCGGTGGTTGGCGAGCTGTTCTTCATGTACGCCACCATGCTGATCGCGGTGCCAACCGGGGTGAAGGTGTTCAACTGGGTATCCACCATGTGGCGTGGCTCGCTGACCTTCGAGGCCCCGATGCTGTTCGCCGTGGCCTTCGTCATCCTGTTCACCATTGGCGGTTTTTCTGGCCTGATGCTGGCCATCGCGCCGGCGGACTTCCAGTACCACGACACCTACTTCGTGGTGGCGCACTTCCACTACGTGCTGGTACCCGGTGCGATATTCGGCATCTTTGCTTCGGCTTATTACTGGCTGCCCAAGTGGACCGGGCATATGTACGACGAGACACTGGCCAAACTGCACTTCTGGATGAGCTTCATCGGCATGAACCTGGCGTTCTTCCCGATGCACTTCGTGGGGCTGGCCGGCATGCCGCGACGCATTCCGGACTACAACATGATGTTCGCCAACTTCAACATGGTGTCGAGCATCGGTGCCTTCATGTTCGGGGCGACTCAGCTGCTGTTCCTATTCATCGTCATCAAGTGCATTCGCGGTGGCCCGGCTGCCGCGGCCAAGCCCTGGGATGGAGCCGATGGTCTGGAATGGAGCGTGCCGTCCCCGGCGCCCTATCACACCTTCAGCGTTCCGCCGAGCATGGAAGAACTCCATGAGCACCGCACGGGGCCCAAGCATGAATAGCGTTGCCGCCCTTGGCGGCTTCAGGTCGGCGGCTGGCCAAGGGTTGGCCACGACGGGGTGCGCCTGTGATATCGGAAACGAGGGCGGCCATGAAGGTTGGCTGAAGCCTTCCCCAGCTGAGGTGATGCGGGGCGCCGACTACTTCGTAGGGTGGGCTTCAGCCCACCCGCGTAACAGCACCAAGCCGAAGCTTGGGTTGCGCGTTGAACGGTCCTGTGTGAGGAGGACGCGATGAGCGATTCTCTGCCCACCGCCCGACTTGTCCGCCGGCTACTGTTGGTGGTCGTCGTGATGTTCGCCTTCGGTTTTGCGCTGGTGCCGATCTACGACGTCATGTGCAAGGCTTTCGGAATCAACGGCAAGACGGCAGGTGCCTACGGAGGCACGCAGACCACCGACGAGGCGCGCGAGGTACGGGTGCAGTTTCTCGCCACCAACGCGTCGGGAATGGTCTGGGAATTCCGGCCGATGGCCGATCAGATCGCCGTCAACCCCGGCGCCACCCGAGAAATGCGCTTCGTCGCTTACAACCCCACCGACAAGCCAATGACGGCACAGGCCGTGCCGAGTGTTTCGCCGTCGAAGGCGGCGGCATATTTCCATAAGACCGAATGTTTCTGTTTTACCCAGCAGGTGCTGCAGCCTGGTGAGCGCATCGAAATGCCGGTGCGTTTCATTGTCGATCGTGATTTGCCCGCAGACGTGCGTCATCTGACGCTCGCCTACACCCTGTTCGATATCACGTCTCGCCAACCTCCCGTCGCCGTCGTTGATCAGGCGTCCGTGGTGGCGGCCAAGGAGAGTCAGCAATGAGCCAACAGACCACCACGCACGAGAATTACTACGTTCCCGCCCAGAGCAAGTGGCCCATAATCGCCACGGTCGCACTGCTGATCACGGTCTTTGGTCTCGGCACCTGGTTCAACGACCTCAAGGCCGATCGCGCCGAATCGAACGGCCCACTGATTTTCTTCGTGGGCGCGTTGCTGATTGCCTACATGATGTTCGGCTGGTTCGGCGCGGTCGTCCGCGAAGGCCGAGCCGGGCTCTATAGTGCGCAGATGGATCGTTCGTTCCGCTGGGGCATGAGCTGGTTCATCTTTTCCGAAGTCATGTTCTTTCTCGCGTTTTTTGGTGTGCTGTTCTACATCCGCTACTGGGTCGGCCCCTGGCTCGGTGGCGAGGGCGACAAGGGCGTGAGCAATATGCTGTGGCCCAACTTCGAATATACCTGGCCACTGCTGAACAACCCCGATCCCAAGCTTTATCCGGCGCCTGAAGGCACTATTGGTGCCTTCGGACTGCCGCTGATCAACACCATCCTGCTCGTGACCTCGAGTTTCACGCTGACCTGGGCGCACCATGCGTTGCGCAAAGGAAACCGCAAACACCTCAAGCTCGGACTGGGATTGACCGTGCTGCTGGGCGCCTCGTTTCTGGCCCTGCAGATAGAGGAATACATTCACGCCTATACCGAGTTGGGGCTGACGCTTGGCTCGGGTATCTACGGCGCGACCTTCTTCATGCTCACGGGCTTTCACGGCGCCCACGTGACCATTGGCGCGATCATCCTGTCGATCATGCTGGTGCGCAGCTTCCGCGGTCACTTCACGCCGGAACAGCACTTCGGCTTCGAGGCGGCTGCCTGGTACTGGCACTTCGTGGACGTGGTCTGGATCGGCTTTTTCATTTTCGTCTACGTGCTTTGAACGCCGGCCTCGGCTGAAGGCTGGAGCGACCGCAGCGGCGTTACATACGGACCTGAGCTAGCCGAAACCCGGATGCAGCTGCCCGGAATAGAAGCCCCAGGCGATCAGCGCGATCGTCAGGGCAGAGAGGGTGACACGAACGAACAATGCGGTCACCAAGCGGGAGGTTCGACCCTCGTCCTTGACCAGAAAGAACAGACCGCTGAACAGACTGACCAGCGTGGCTACTAATAACAGAACGATCGCCGCCTTGAGCATGAGCGAGTCCGTAGTAGGGGAAGTGGGGGTGCAGTATAGCCAGCCGTATCAATACGCTGTGGGGCGCGGCATGAGCGGGTTCAAACCCGGTCTGCTGCCGACCTTGCTGGTCCTGACGCTGCTGCCGCTGCTGGTCTGGCTGGGGTTCTGGCAGCTGGAGCGCGGCGAACAGAAGCGCGACATGCTGGCTCGCCAGGAAGCGCGGCAGCAGGCGGCGCCGGTCGGACCCGAGCAGATCGAGCAATTCGAAGATCCCGCCTACAGTCGAATCCATTTGCAGGGCAGTTTCGATGACGAACACAGTTTCCTGCTGGACAGCCGTACCCGCGACGGCCAGGTTGGTGTCGAGCTGTTGCAACCCTTCCAGGATCAGCCAAGCGGTCGCTGGGTGCTAGTGAACCGCGGCTGGATACCCTGGCCGGATCGGCGGATCCCGCCGAAGTTCGATACGCCGGATCGCCCATTGAAGCTGGCCGCCTGGGTCTATGCACCTTCTGGCAAGCCGTTCTTGTTAAACGAGCGCATGGCCGAGGGTTGGCCAAGGCTGCTCAATCACGTCGATGTCGAAGCGCTGTGGCAATTGCTCGGACGTGATGGCGTTGAATACGAGTTGCGACTTGAGCCCGGCCCGGCAGCGTACCGGGCAGACTGGCCGATCACCAGCATGCAGCCGCAGCAGCACCTGGGGTACGCGGTGCAATGGTTTGCGCTGGCGGCAGCTCTGCTGGCGTTATTCATTTACTTCGGCGTGCATCAGGCGCGAGGGAGCAAGCAGTGACCGCGATGAATCCGACCTTCAATCCCGCACAACCCCAACGCCGGCGTGGGCGAGTGCAACTGCTACTGATCCTGGCCGTGGTGATTGGGCCCATGCTGCTGGCAACGGCGATGTATCGGTTCGGCTTCTGGATACCCGAAACCCGAACCTACGACGGCGCGCTGGTAGCCACCGGCCAAGGGCGCGAGATGCTCGGCGTGACCGTACCAGTGGCGCCCGAACCACGCTGGGAGCTGCTGGTTACCGCACCGCAAGGGTGCGCAGAAGAAGACTGCCGGCAGCTGGTCTATCTGGCGCGGCAGATCAACATTGGCCTGGCGCGTGAGGCCGGCCGTGCCGGCCATGCACTGGCGAGCGGGCAGGCATTGAGCGCCGACTACGATCAGCGTCTGCAGCGCGAATACCCCCAGCTGCAGCGTTATGTGCTGGACCCGACGGTTTATGCGGGCAACCCGGAGGCACCCGATGGCCCGCAGCTGTGGATCATCGATCCGCACGGCAATCTGGTCTTGCGCTACGACGCCAAGGCCAACGGCAAGGCGATTCTCGATGACCTCAAGCACCTGTTGAAAATCTCCCAGATCGGCTGACCCAGGCACTCGGCCGCCTCGCTGGAGTCTCAACGAGGTCGCCCAAGGAGAACCAGATGGCAAAACCCGGATACCGTCTTGCCCTCGTCGCCACACTGCTGGCCGTGGTGGTGGTGCTCCTCGGTGCCTATACGAGGCTGACCCACGCCGGCCTCGGCTGCCCGGACTGGCCCGGCTGCTATGGATTTCTAGCGGTACCCATGAGCGAGCAAGCCCAGAGCCTGGCGGCGCTACGCTTCCCGGATGCACCGATTGAGGTGCACAAGGGGTGGAACGAGATGGTGCATCGCTATTTCGCTGGTGCGCTGGGACTGGTAATCCTCGGGCTCGCCGTGCAGGCGCTGCGGCGGCGTTCACAGCCGGGTCAGCCGGTCAAGCTGCCGCTGCTACTGTTGGCCGTGGTAATCACCCAGGCTGCCTTCGGCATGTGGACGGTGACCCTGCAGCTCTGGCCCCAGGTGGTAACTGCGCATTTACTGGGTGGCTTCACCACCTTGAGCCTGTTGTTCCTACTGACTTTGCGTTTGTCGGGACGGCGACCAGCAACCGGGCCGATACCGGCTCGGATCCGGGCACTGGCGATGCTCGGCCTGCTGGCTGTGATCGGTCAGGTCGCGCTGGGCGGCTGGGTCAGCAGCAACTACGCTGCGGTTGCCTGCACTGACTTCCCCACCTGCCACGGCGAGTGGTGGCCCGAGATGGATTTCGCCAATGCCTTCAACCTGACTCATCACGACATCGGCCCCAATTACCTCGGCGGCATGCTCTACGGCGAGGCGCGTACCGCCATTCATCTCACCCATCGTCTCGGCGCGCTGACCGTGACGCTGCTGTTGCTGATCCTCAGCTGGCAGCTCTGGCGCAACGGACTTTCACGTCTTGCCACATTGTTGCTGGCGACCCTGGCACTGCAGGTCGGGCTGGGCATCAGCAATGTCCTGCTCAATCTGCCGTTGGCTGTCGCCGTCGCCCACAACGGCGGCGGTGCCTTGCTGCTGCTGGTTACCGTACTGATCAATCACCGTCTCTTCCCGGGTCGCCATAGCGCCGTCGCGACGCATGAGCCGGCGATCCAACGGCATCCGGTTTCGAACTCGATGGGTGGGCTCGACCTACCCCGCGCTTGACCACAAGGAGAACCCCATGGCGACTCTACTCAGCGAACGCGGCGTCCAGGTCAGCTGGCGCGACTATCTCGAGCTGACCAAGCCGAAGGTGGTGCTGCTGATGCTCATCACCTCCTTGGTGGGCATGTTTCTCGCCACGCGCGCAGGCGTGCCCTGGACAGTGCTGGTGTTCGGCAATCTCGGCATCGCGCTCTGCGCCGGTGGCGCGGCGGCGGTCAACCATGTGGTGGATCGGCGCATCGACTCGGTGATGGCGCGCACCCACAAAAGGCCACTGGCCGAAGGCCGGGTATCGCCTGCCGCGGCCCTGCTGTTCGCGTTGTTGCTGAGCGTCGCCGGGATGGCGCTGCTGCTGATGTTCACCAACGCGCTGGCAGCCTGGCTGACGCTGGCGTCGCTGATCGGCTATGCCGTCATCTACACCGGCTTTCTCAAGCGTGCGACCCCGCAGAACATCGTCATTGGCGGTCTGGCTGGCGCCGCACCACCACTGCTCGGTTGGGTCGCGGTGACCGGCCAGGTGACCGCCGAGCCGCTGTTGCTGGTGCTGATCATCTTCGCCTGGACGCCGCCTCACTTTTGGGCGCTGGCGATTCACCGCAAGGCGGAATACGCCAAGGTCAATGTACCGATGCTTCCGGTGACTCACGGCGAGCACTACACCAAGGTGCATATCCTGCTCTATACCGCCGTGCTGCTGGCGGTGAGCTTCATGCCGTTCGCCATACACATGAGTGGTCCGCTGTACCTGGCAGCGGCGGTGCTGCTGGGGGCGCGCTTCCTGTTTTGGGCCATCGTGCTCTATCGTGAGAGCCGCCCTCATGCGGCCATCAAGACGTTCAAATTCAGCATCTGGTACCTGTTTGCGCTGTTCATCGCGCTGCTGGTTGATCATTATCTGCTGCTGAATATCTAGAGGCCGGTGTAGAGCATCTCGCAGGCCTGACTCAGCCCTCACAGGAATTCCATGACCCGCATTCAGAAAACCGTTTTCATTCTCGTTGCACTGGTCGCGCTGGTTATAGGCCTGACGGTTTACAAGGTGCTCAGCACCGAGCGCCAGCTCGACTCCGCCGCGCTGCTCGATGCGGGTATCGTCATGCTTCCCCAGGGTCGCGACATGCCCGACATCGCCCTGACCAACCAGGACGGCGAAGCGGTTTCGATGGAGCAGCTCGAAGGGCGCTGGAACCTGCTGTTCTTCGGCTATACCTTCTGCCCCGATATCTGTCCGGCCACGCTCGCCGAATTGCGTCAGCTGCGCGGTAAGCTGCCGGACGACGTGAATCAGCAGCTACAGCCGATCCTGGTCAGCGTCGATCCGGCGCGCGACACGCCCGAGCAGCTGAAGAAATACCTGGATTATTTCGGCGCCGGCTTCATTGGGCTGACGGGACCGCTGGATGATATCCAGACGCTCGCCAACGCGGCGGGCGTGCCCTTTATTCCGGGGGACACTTCGAAGAAGGATTACACCGTCGACCATGGCGGCAACCTCGCCCTGATCGGCCCCGACGGCCGTTTGCGCGGTTTCATTCGCGCGCCGATGCGCACCGAGAAGCTTGCCGAGCAGTTGCCGGCGTTGATCGGGCAGGGCAGCTGACCATCGGCTCGGCCAGGCTTAACGGCGTCTTGCGCTCTGGTTGCGCCAGCCGATCCTCCGGCCCAGATGACACGCGCTTGTTTTTCGTCTGCGCGGTTGTGGTTGCCCGCCGAAGCGGGCTTGTCCGCAGCCTTCTTCATGACAGGCCCTTACCGAAACGTCCCGATGCGCCTGCCGCGCACGCTGCTCGGCCTCGTTTCGGGCACGGTGCTGGCTCAGGGATTGTTTCACAACTGCTGTCCGATCCGGGGCTAATCGCGTATTCAGCGGCGCCGCGCTCTGTGCCGCGGTGGCGATTGCGTCCGGTTCCGTGCAGGCTGCCTTCGAGCCCGTACCTGCGGCCAGCCAGCGCCTTCTCCGGCGCGTTGGCTGTTCACGCGAGCGAGCGGGAGAAGGCTGTCAGGCGTACTGACGAGCTAGAGGCTTTTTTATCTTGGCCAGCTTTTCAGCCCGTTGGTTTTGGTCCAATGCTCGCCATTGCGCTACCAAGTTGGGCAAGTCGTCCCGATCAATCAAGTCGCCGAACACATTGGTCGCGGTCAGGCGTCTACCCGCCTCGTTTAGTAGCCGTACTTTCGCGCGCCCCAGCGCTGCTCTTTGTTGCCTGCTAAGGGAGCGTGCCAGGGCGATGCCAGCGTTGTACATCTGGCGGAGCTCCAAATCAGACTTGTTATAGAAGCGAGAGTCATGGCGCACTCTCACTGCCCGGCGAAACTCCATAAAATCTCGCGGCTGCCAACTATTCAGCTCGGCTTCGGCCATCTGGATCAACATATCGATGTCGTGGATCTCACCGGGCGTAAACAAGACACCTTCCCGCTCCTCAGCGCTTGCATGCCAGCGCAGCAGCGTGGTGAGCATGGCACGGCTGTAGCCACTGTCGGAGGAATGCTCTGCGCCGGCGAAAGCCTGTTCGATGAAGGCCATTCGCTTTGGCATGTCGCCCTGCAGATCAATCGCACCGGCATAACGCGCACAGGCCTGTTCGTCGATCAAGGCGCAGTCGGGTTGCCAGAGTATGGAGGCTTCGCTGCCACCGTTGGGCTTGCGGGGCACGAAGTGGCGTTGTTGACCATGGTGCTCGTATGGGTCGCCCTGCAGATTGAGCAACCCGCCCAGGAGCAGCGTTACACCCAGCAAGGGTGAGCTGAACAGCACCACGGTACCGGCGCTGGCCAGCTTCCACTCGGCATCCAGCCAGGTGAAGGGGACGGCGGGGATAGGGTCGTTGTGATTGACGAGGCGGTGATGGACAAGCCCCTGGGCACTTTGTACAAAGGCTCGGTCGCCGGCGCGTGGGGCGCCGAAGGTGTAGAGCTGAATGTCACGCGACCAGTTTTTCCGTAGCCATTCAGCTAAAAGAAGTGCCACTGCGCCACCCAAACTATGCCCACAAATGATTAGAGTTTGTTCGCCTGTATAAAAGGCCTCCAAATAGCGCTGAACGAAAACCTTGACGGCCTGGAACGAGTCATAAAATCCTCGGTGGGCTTGGCCGGTGCCTTCAGCGTAAGGGACCTGGCGGGCGTCAAGATCTCGCAATATGTCTGGCGTTCCCAGTGTGCCCCGCACCGATATGAGCATGAGTTTGTCGTTATGGACGATGAAGGCCTGGGAATCCGTCACTTCATCGTAGAGAAAATGCACGTCTTCGGGATTCGCCCAGCCTTTGGTGGCCTCAGCCTGATAGCGAGCTGGGTCATAAGGCATGATCTCGAGCCTTTTGGAGTAGGGCACCTCTTCATACAGCAGCTCGTAGCGGGCACTATCGAACGAGTTCGCTTTTACCAATCGGGCCAGTTGCTCGCGCAGCACATGCCCAATGCTCCCGCTACGATTATAGGGGGGCGGGCTGGAGGCATAAGCACCATCCGGCTGCTTCGGTTCGCCGAACGGCGCATACACAAAGGTGCTCATGACCGCCAAATGGTAGGCATTGATCGCGCAAAAGGCCTTGTTGCGTGAGAGCAGCGGGCTGTAAGCGCGTAGCGCTTTGACCTCAAGCACGTGATGACAATTGGGCGTTAATGCGATGCCGACGCATTCGGCAGCCTGCCCAGCGTTGTGCTTGAGCATGGCGGAAGGCTTTGGCTGCCAAGTAGGATCAGGATCGGGTAGATGCCCCTTCGCCTCGACCAGATCGCTGACTTCTACGCGTAGAAGGTGAGCGCTTTCCAGTACGGCGCGCTCTTCTGCCAGATAGGTACTGCTATCGGCATTACGGGGTCCGGATGGAGATTGTTCGGCACAGACTTGAAGGGCTGTTAAGGGCAGCCTGAAGGACTTTCGGTCTAGGAAATGCTCATACCATTTATTACCGCCGGGGTAGTCCTCCAGGAAAGAAAGAACTGCCGGGCCGCTGTAGATACCGTCTATGCGAAAAAAGCCATTGCTATCAAGTGCCCCCTGATATTTTTGGCCTTGGCTGTCGTGCAGTATGTAGACAAGACCGGCGTATGGTTTTCCATCGCCATGCTCGTCGACCAGTCGAACACTGACCCAATGTCCTCGTACGGGACAGCCTAGCGGCCCACCCGTTTTACTTGAGTTATTCATCCCTGATCACTCCTTGCAGTTGGGATAGACGGTGCATTCCTGTCCATTCATTTTGAAAGTCTGAAATACAGGAGGAGTCTGGCAGCGCTCGGATGCATCCGTATCCACACATGGACGCCAGCCTGAGTCTGTATTTATCCATCGCCGATCATAAGAAGGTTCTTCCTTCGGGTTAGCTCGCACGTCCAGCCGAACCGTCTTGCCCGGCAACTCGTCACGCACCAGATAAGCGCCCGCCCCCTTGCAACTTAGAAGTTTGCTGATCTGGCCTCTTCGTGCGTGGGCCTTGCTGAGTTGAAAAAGCCACGTGCATTCCGCCGTCTTGCTTAGGTGGCCATCGCTATCAAAAGCAGGCGCGCCTTGCGGCAGTGTATCGACCAGC
>NZ_JAKOEN010000025.1:91679-92187 GCF_022355455.1 Pseudomonas sp. KSR10
ACGCATGGAGAAGTCAGCGGGTAGCTGGCCTTCAAAGGTAAAGCTGTCTCCGTTGAGCGAGGCCAGTGAGCCGCAGGCGCTCAGTGCTGCCGCAACAACAGATAGGCCCAGTATCCCAATAGGTTCGGTTCGCATCCCTGGTCACTCCTTGCAGTTGGGATAGACGGTGCATTCCTGTCCATTCATTTTGAAAGTCTGAAATACAGGAGGAGTCTGGCAGCGCTCGGATGCATCCGTATCCACACATGGACGCCAGCCTGAGTCTGTATTTATCCATCGCCGATCATAAGAAGGTTCTTCCTTCGGGTTAGCTCGCACGTCCAGCCGAACCGTCTTGCCTGGCAACTCCTCACGCACCAGATGAGCGCCCGCTCCTTTGCAACTCAGCAGTTTCGATAGCTCAAGGTAGAGCTTGCTGACCTGAAACAGCCACGTGCATTCCGCCGTCTTGCTTAGGTGACCATCGCTATCAAAAGCAGGCGCGCCTTGCGGCAGTGTATCGACCAGC
>NZ_JAKOEN010000025.1:92197-92413 GCF_022355455.1 Pseudomonas sp. KSR10
ACCAAGCCGCCATTGTCATAGGTGCGTTGCCATTCCTTGTCGCCGTAGCGACCATGGATGTACAGCCCAACACGGGCCAGCTGCATTTCGCAGAGGCCGTCGCGGTAGCTGACGGGAATGCTGAAGCGATACTGCTGAGATGTACTCTGAAAGCCACTCTCGAACGAACGTGCCTGGCTGCGACCCTTACAGTCGTTGGCGACGCCGTAATGCGCT
>NZ_JAKOEN010000025.1:92423-144223 GCF_022355455.1 Pseudomonas sp. KSR10
CGAAAGCCGCTCTCGAATGAGCGTGCCTGGCTGCGACCCTTACAGTCGTTGGCGACGCCGTAATGCGCTTGGGCTCGCATGGAGAAGTTGGCCGGTAGCTGCCCTTCGAAGGTAAAGCTGTCAGCGGTGAGCGAGGCCATCGAGCTGCAGGCGCTCAGTGCTGTCGCGAGCAAGCAAACGCTGAACCGTTGAGCGAGGATATTTCGCATCCTGTTTAACTCCCTAGAGTTGGGTCAGCTGGATGTCGAAGAGGTAGGGCTGTTTGATGCCCTTGATGGCGAGGTAAATCTGGGTCGCTTGCGTGTGCATGTTGGTTCCGTCCATGGAGGTAGTTCGCCGCTGAAGACTGACGCACTGGGCCGGTCGGCTCAACAGCAGGCGGTCCGCGACATGAATCAATTCACTTAAAGGTTGCTCGCTATGCCCTGGCTGCTTTTTTGTGCGGTGGGCCGCGCATAAAAAACCCCGCACAGGGCGGGGTTCGTTGGGCTAGCTCACAGGCGATCAGAACGCTGGAACTACGGCACCCTGGTACTTCTCGTTGATGAACTGCTTGACCTCGTCGCTGTGCAGGGCCTGGGCCAGCTTTTGCATGGCGGCGCTGTCCTTGTTGTCCGGACGGGCGACCAGGATGTTCACGTAGGGCGAGTCGCTGCCTTCGATGAACAGGGCGTCTTCGGTGGGGTTCAGCTTGGCTTCCAGCGCGTAGTTGGTGTTGATCAGCGCCAGGTCGACCTGGGTCAGCACGCGCGGCAGGGTCGCGGCTTCCAGTTCGCGAATCTTGATGTTCTTCGGGTTCTCGGCGATGTCCTTTGGCGTGGCGGTAATGCCGGCACCTTCCTTCAGGGTGATCACGCCGGCCTTGGCCAGCAGCAGCAACGCACGGCCGCCGTTGGTGGCGTCGTTGGGAATCACCACGGTCGCGCCACTGGGCAGCTCGTCGAGGGACTTTAGCTTGCTCGAATAGGCGCCGAAGGGTTCGATGTGTACGCCAGCGACGCTGACCAGCTCGGTGCCCTTGCCCTTGTTGAATTCATCGAGGTACGGCTGGGGCTGAAAGAAGTTGGCGTCCAGACGTTTCTCGGCCACCTGGATGTTCGGCTGCACGTAGTCAGTGAATACCTTCACTTTCAGATCGACGCCCTGCTCGGCCAGCTGGGGTTTGACGAATTCGAGGATCTCCGCGTGCGGGACGGCGGTTGCGGCAACGTTCAGCTCGTCGGCAGCCTGGGCGGAGAAGGCCGCGACAGCGGCAAAGGCGGCAAGCAGTTTTTTCATGGAAGACTCCTTTTCGATGCGGCGCGCGGGGGCCGGCATCTGTGGTTGAACATAGGTTATCTAGGGCAACTATTTACGGGAAAAATGCGTGACCAGCTTGTCGCCAACGCTCTGCAGCACCTGCACCAGCACCAATAGCAGCACTACGGTGACCACCATGACGTCGGTCTGGAAGCGCTGATAGCCGAAGCGGATGGCCAAATCGCCGAGCCCGCCGGCGCCGACCACGCCGGCCATCGCGGTGTAGGAGACCAGGGTAATGGCCGTCACGGTAATGGCGGCGATGATGCCGGGACGAGCCTCGGGCAGCAATGCGCTGAAGATGATTTGCCGGGTGGTGGCGCCCATCGCCTGTGTCGCCTCGATGATGCCGCGATCGACTTCGCGCAGCGCCGTCTCCACCAACCGTGCGAAGAACGGCGCTGCGCCCACCACCAGCGGCGGGATCGCGCCAGCGACACCCAGCGACGTACCGGTGATCAGCACCGTGAAGGGGATCATCACGATCAGCAGAATGATGAACGGCAGCGAGCGCAGCACGTTGACCACGAACGAGAGGAAGGCATACAGCGGACCGTTCTCGAACAGTTGCCGCGGGCCGGCGAGGAACAGCAACACGCCCAGCGGCAGGCCCAGCAGAATGGTGAAGAGCAGCGAGCCGCCGAGCATCAGCAGGGTGTCCAGCGTGGCCAGCCAGATCTCATACCAGTCGACGTTTGCCAGTAGAGCATCCATCAGCGCAATACCTCCACATGCACGTCTGCGGCATCCAGGCGATCCAGCGCGGCAGCCATGTCGCCGCCGACCAGGGCCAGGGTCAGCTGGCCATAGGGCGTGTCCTTGATGCGGTCGATGCGCCCCGAAAGGATGCTGAAGTCGACCCCGGTTTCCCGCGCGACGGTGCCCAGCAACGGCTTGTAGGTCGCATCGCCCTGGAACGTCAGGCGCAGGATACGGCCGGGTACGTGAGCGAAATCGTCTCGTTGCTCACCTTCGTCGACCGCCTCGTCTTCCAGCACGAAACGCTGGGTGGTGGGGTGCTTGGGATGCAGGAATACCTCGGTGACCGGTCCCTGCTCGACGATTTCGCCGCCATCCATCACCGCGACGCGGTCACAGACACGGCGGATCACGTCCATCTCATGCGTGATCAGCACGATGGTCAGCTTCAGCTCGCGGTTGATTTCCGCCAACAGCTGCAGCACCGAGGCGGTGGTCTGCGGATCCAGCGCGCTGGTGGCCTCGTCGCAGAGCAGGATGTCCGGCTCGGTGGCCAACGCGCGGGCGATACCGACGCGCTGCTTCTGCCCGCCGGAGAGTTGCGCCGGATACTTGCGTGCGTGCTCTTTCAGGCCGACGCGGTCGAGCAGGGCGGCGACGCGGGCGTCGATCTCGCTGCGCGAGCGAATGCCGGCCAGGCGCAGCGGCATGGCGACGTTGTCGGCCACCGTCTTGGACATCAGCAGGTTGAAGTGCTGGAAGATCATGCCGACGCGCTGGCGGAAGCGTCGCAGGCCGTCGGCATCCAGTGCGGTGACGTCTTCTCCACTGACCAGGATGCGGCCGCCGGAGGGCTCTTCCAGGCGATTGATCAGGCGCAACAGGGTGCTCTTGCCGGCGCCGGAATGGCCGATCAGGCCGAACACTTCCCCGGCACCGATTTCCAACTGGGTCGGCTTGAGCGCAGGGATCTCGCGGCTGGCGCCGCGGCCGTTGGTGCTCCGGTAAGTTTTATGGACTTGGTGAAATTCGATCACGGGCGAACCTTGTGGGTGCGGTCGTCAGTGCCGGGATAGTCGGCGAAAGGCGTGCATTCTACGCGTTTGCGGTGCTTCGGCGTAGCGAACCTGCAGACATTGAGACCCGCCAGCACCCCGATAAGCACATCGAAACGCCGCATGACGCAACCTTGAGCGGGTCAAGTGGGTCACTAACCGGTACGCCCGTGAATCGGAGCAGGTATCAGGCCACCTTCAGCATGGCCAGGTTCCTTCGCGGATTAGCCCCTATCGCTCGACCGAGGCCCATGATGACGGACAAGAAAGATCCAAAGCACAGCGAACTGGCCGGTAGCGATACCGTCGATCGCCAGAATCACAACGCCAAGCTCGACGACCTTGGCGCATCCCGCAGCGACGCCACCGGCGAAGCGCTGACAACCAATCAGGGCGTGAAGATCGCCGACAATCAGAACACCCTGAGGGCAGGGGAGCGAGGTCCATCGCTGCTCGAAGACTTCATCATGCGCGAGAAGCTGACGCACTTCGATCACGAGCGCATTCCCGAGCGAATCGTCCATGCTCGCGGGGCCGCGGCGCATGGCGTATTCGTCAGCTACGACGACCACAGCGCGCTGACCAAGGCCTCCTTCCTCGCCGGCAAGGGGAAAGAGACACCGGTGTTCGTGCGTTTCTCTACCGTGCAGGGCTCGCGCGGGTCGGCCGACACCGTGCGCGATGTGCGTGGTTTTGCCACCAAGTTCTACACCGATGAAGGCAACTTCGATCTGGTCGGCAACAACATGCCGGTGTTCTTCATCCAGGACGCGATCAAGTTTCCCGACTTCGTGCATGCGGTCAAACCCGAGCCGCACAACGAGATTCCGCAGGGCCAGTCGGCCCACGACAACTTTTGGGACTTCGTCTCGCTGACGCCCGAATCGGCGCATATGGTGCTGTGGACCATGTCCGACCGTGCCATCCCACGCAGCTATCGGGCGATGGAAGGGTTTGGCGTGCACACTTTCCGTCTGATCAATGCCGAGGGCACCAGTCGCTTCGTCAAGTTCCACTGGAAGCCGGTGGCCGGCGCTTACTCGCTGATCTGGGACGAAACCCTGAAGCTGGCCGGCAAGGATCCGGACTTCAACCGCCGCGACATGTGGGAGTCCATCGAGATGGGCGACTACTTCGAATGGGAGCTGGGCGTGCAGGTGGTTGAAGAGGCCGACGAGCACAAATTCGATTTCGACCTGCTCGATCCGACTAAGATCATTCCCGAGGAGCTGGTGCCGGTGCAAAAGCTCGGCAAGATGACCCTCAACCGCAACCCGGACAACTTCTTTGCCGAGACCGAGCAGGCGGCGTTTCATATCGGCCACATCGTGCCCGGCATCGACTTCACCAATGATCCGCTGCTGCAGGGCCGGCTGTTTTCCTACACCGACACCCAGCTGCTGCGCCTCGGCGGGCCGAACTTCCACGAGATCCCGATCAACCGTTCGATTGCGCCGGTGCACAACAACCAGCGCGATGCTTTCCATCGGCAGACCATCAATAAGGGCCGCGCCAACTACGAGCCCAACTCCATCGACAGCGGCTGGCCGAAGGAAACGCCGCCGGCGGCCAGCGGCGGCGGATTCGAGAGCTACCCCGAGCGCATGGAAGGGCACAAGGTGCGCGTGCGCAGCCCGTCTTTCGGTGATCACTTCTCCCAGGCCACGTTGTTCTGGAACAGCATGAGTGCGCCGGAGAAGGAGCACATCATCGGGGCCTACAGTTTCGAGCTGGGCAAGGTCGAGCGGGTGTTCATTCGCGAGCGCCAGGTCAATGAGATTCTTGCCAACATTGATCTTGAGCTGGCGCGCCGGGTTGCCGAGAACATCGGCGTGACGCCGCCGTCTGCGCCAACCGTGAGCCTCAAGCAGCCGACACCGGCCAGCTCGCCGGCGCTGAGCCTGACCAATCACCTGTCGGGCAACATCAAGTCGCGCAAGGTGGCCATCCTCATCGCCAACGGCGTGGACGGCAAGGCTATCGAGGCGTTCAAGAAGAAGCTGGCGGACGAGGGCGCGCTGGCCAAGCTGATCGGCCCGTCACCCGCGCCGGTGAAGACCGCCGATGGAAAGATGCTCACGCCCGACGCGGCGATGGATGGCATGCCCTCGATCGCCTTCGATGCGGTGTTTATTCCCGGCGGTGCGCAGAGCGTGCAGGCCATGGCCAAGTCCGGCGTGGCCAAGCATTACCTGCTCGAAGCCTACAAGCACCTCAAGCCGATCGCGGTACTGGGCGATGCCCGGCAGTTGCTGGCGGCGCTGAATCTGCCGGAAGACGCTGGTCTGGTGAGTGGTGACGATGGAGATGTCGGCACGGTGTTCAGCGCGTTCGCCCAAGCCTTGGCGCAACATCGGATCTGGGCGCGCGAGCCGCTGGCAGAGCAAGTGCCGGCGTAAGCGTCATTCGACAGAACGGCCCGGCACTCGTGTAGCGACGAGTGCCGGGCTTCCTTATGCCTGTCGTTCAGGTCAACGGGCGAAGGCGTCCGGCTAGGAAAGCTCACGCCAATGCAGGTAACAGCGCAGATCGAATTCGGTCTGTGCGTAGCCGGGCATCATGTGTTCGCAGAGCTTGTAGAAAGCTCGGTTGTGGTCGCTTTCGCGCAGGTGCGCCAGCTCATGGACGACGATCATCTGTAGGAACTCCGGTGAGGCTTCCTTGAACAACGCGGCAACACGGATCTCCTTCTTCGCCTTGAGTTTGCCGCCCTGAACCCGCGATACCGCGGTATGCAGGCCGAGGGCGCGGTGCGTCAGGTCCAAGCGATTGTCATAGAGCACCTTGTCGATACCCGGTGCGCTTTTCAGATGGGTTTGGCGCAATTGCTGGATGTAGCCATACAGCGCCTTGTCGCTTTGCACCTGATGGCGCTGCGGGTAGCGTCTTTCGAGGTAATCCCCCAGCCGACCTTCGGCGATCAACTGACGGACCTGTTGTTGCAAGGCGTCCGGATAGCCTTGCAGATATCGCAGGGAGGCGGTGGGGTTCATGTCTGTGCCGTAAGCGGTGGTCAGTGTCGTGTGGCGGGAACCGTTGAGGACTGTGCGGTCGCCCTCGATTAGATGGACTAACCCGGGCGGCGCCGCCAGGCGAAGCTCAGCAGGAACAGCGCCGCCGCCGACACCACGATCGACGGTCCGGCCGGAGTGTCCTCGTACCATGACAGCGACAGACCCATGCAGACCGCGAGCAGGCCGATCAGACTCGCGCCCAGGGCCATCTGCTCCGGTGTGCGGGCGTGGCGCTGGGCCGCCGCGGCCGGAATGATCAACAGCGAAGTGATCAACAGCACGCCGACGATCTTCATCGCCACGGCGATCACCATGGCGATCAGCAGCATCAGCGCCATCCGTATGGCCGCTACCGGCAGCCCTTCCACTTTTGCCAGTTCTTCATGCACGGTCACCGCCAGCAATGGTCGCCACAACGGGATCAGCGCCAGCAGCACCAACGCGCTGCCGCCGGCGATCCAGGCCAGATCCGTTGGGCCAACCGCCAGCAGGTCGCCGAACAGATAGCCCATCAGGTCGATGCGCACGTCCTGCATGAAGCTCAGCGAGACCAGCCCGAGGGACAGGGTGCTGTGCGCGAGGATGCCCAGCAGCGTGTCCGACGCCAGCGGCTGACGCTGCTGCAGGGTGACCAGCAGAACCGCCAGGAGCACGCAGCAGACGATGACCGCCAGGGTCAGGTTGACCTCCAGCATCAACCCCAGCGCCACGCCGAGCAGCGCGGAATGCGAGAGGGTATCGCCGAAATAGGCCATGCGCCGCCAGACCACGAAGGAGCCGAGCGGGCCGGCCACCAGCGCCAGTGCGAGGCCGGCGAGTAGTGCGTTGAGAAGGAAGTCAGGCATCGGTGATCAGTGCTTGCAATTCGGGCCGTGAATATGGGGTTTGCCAGTGACCACGCTGCCGTGCAGGTCATGGCTGTGGTCGTGTTGGTGGTGATAGACCGCGAGGCTGCGCGCGTCCTGGCCGAACAGTTCGACGAAGGCCGGGTCGGTGCTGACCTGCTCCGGATGGCCCGAGCAGCACACATGACGATTCAGGCAAACCACCTGATCAGTCGCGCTCATCACCAGATGCAGGTCATGGGAAACCATCAGAACGCCGCAGCCGTAACGCTCGCGCAGCCGGCCGATCAGCCGGTAAAGCTCGGCCTGGCCGGCGACATCGACGCCCTGCACCGGCTCGTCCAGCACCAACAGCTCCGGCTGGCGCAGCAGTGCGCGCGCCAGCAGCACCCGTTGCATCTCACCGCCGGAAACGGACTGCAGCGGACTGTCGATCACCTGCTCGGCGCCGACTTCCTTCAGCGCGGCCAAGGCCCCGGCGCGATCCACACCCGGCACCAGACGCAGAAAACGCAGCACCGAGAGCGGCAGGGTCGGGTCGACGTGCAGCTTCTGTGGCATATAGCCGACGCGCAGTTTCGGCTTGCGCCAGACCGTGCCGCTGTCCGGTTTCAGCAAGCCGAGCACGGCGCGTACCAGCGTGGTCTTGCCGGCCCCGTTAGGGCCGATCAGCGTGACGATCTCGCCACGGTGCACCCGTAGTTCAGCGCCTTCCAAGACAGTCTGCTTGGCGAACTGCACATGGATATCATCCAGGCGGATCAACGCCTCGTTCATGCAGTGCTCCGGCACGGCGCACAGAGGCCGACCACTTCCACCGTCTGGCCTTCGACCTGGAAACCCACGCTGCGCGCGGACTGATCGATGGCCTCGCTGATGCTCGGCTGTTCCAGCTCGATGGCCGTATGGCAGTTGCGGCAGATCAGGAACTGGCCCTGATGCGGGTGCTCGGGGTGGTTGCATCCGATGAACGCATTGAGCGAGGCGATGCGGTGCACCAGGCCGTTCTCCAGCAGGAAATCCAATGCTCGATAAACCGTGGGCGGCGCCGCGCGGCGGCCATCCTGGGCCGTCAGTTCGGCAAGGATGTCGTAGGCACCGAGCGGCTTGTGGCTTTGCCAGACCAGCTCCAGTACACGCTTTCGCAGGGCGGTCAGGCGCACACCGGAGCGCTCGCAGAGGAGGTCGGCTTCGGCCAGGGCACTGCTGACGCAGTGGTCATGGTCATGGGGCGTGCAGGCCAGCGGGGACTTGGGCATGAGCGGAGACGAGGTGGCTTAGAGACGTTATTATGTTACCCATTCAGTTCAATCGAGTGTTGCCCGTGTTTCGTCTTTTTTCGATACCGCTTCTAGTGACCGCCAGCCTTTTCAGCAGTGCCCAAGCCCATGCCGAGATCGAGGTGCTGACCAGCATCAAGCCCCTGCAGCTGATCGCCGCTGCCGTTCAGGACGGTGTCGGTAAGCCGGCGGTTTTGCTACCACCGGGCGCTTCGGCCCATCACTATGCCCTGCGACCTTCCGACGTACGGCATGTTCGCAGTGCCGATCTGCTCTACTGGATCGGCCCGGACATGGAGGGCTTTCTGGAGCCGGTGCTGAAAGGGCGCAAAGGCTCGAGCTTAGCCGTCCAGTCGTTGCCGGGCCTGACGCTGCGTCATTTCGGCGACGCGCATGACGCCTCCCACGGCCATGACGAGCATGCGGGTCACGACGAGCACGATGAGCATGCGCACGAGTCACAGGACGCGCACGAGAGCCACGACGAACCTGCAACGGCGGATCACCACGAGCATGATCACGCGCACCGTCCGGGCAGTCTCGATGCCCACCTCTGGCTGCTGCCGGCCAACGCCGAGGTCATCGCCGTGCGAATGGCTGCCGACCTGGCGGCTGTCGATCCGGCCAATGCGCCGCGCTATCAGGCGAATCTCGAGGCGTTCAGGCAGCGTCTGGGTGAGCTCGACAAGCGTCTGCAGGCGCGGCTGAGCAGCATCGGCAATAAACCCTTCTTTGTATTCCACGAGGCTTACGACTATTTCGAGGCGGCTTACGGCCTCGAGCACACCGGTGTGTTCAGCGCCGGTGGCGAGGCCCAACCCGGAGCGCGTCACGTGGCGGAGATGCGCCAGCGTCTCGAACAGGCCGGCCCCAGCTGCGTGTTCCACGAACCACCGGCCCGTCCGCGTCTGGCTAGCGCCCTGGTCCGCGGTCTGCCGGCAAAAGTGGCCGAGCTGGATGCCATGGGCCATGGTATCGATGCTAATGCTGACGGCTATGCGAGGTTGATCGAAAACCTCGGAACTTCGCTCGCCGAATGCGTGGAATCGCTCTAGCGCGTCGATGTGACGCCGATGCGCTTGGCTGCGTTGAGGCGAGTCCGCCATCGCCGCGCAGCTTCCGTACGTCGATGGAGTTGACTGGGATCAGGTGTTCTTTCCCGCTACCTGGCATAAGCTTCTTGCTTCGGTTTTTCATCATCGACACGAGGATGCGTAGCGCATGGCGAAGACGGACGGGCCCATCGCGGCACAAAGCAAGACCACTTCCAGCATCGCCTTGCAGGTGGCCTCCGAAGATATCTGGGCGCAGAAGTACCGCCTGACCCGCAAGGATGGCAGCCCGGTCGACGACAGCGTCGATGCCACATGGCAGCGGGTGGCGCGGGCGTTGGCCGACGTTGAGCCGGCCGAGCAGCGTGAACACTGGTACGAGCGCTTTCTTTGGGCGCTGCGCAACGGCGCGATTCCCGCCGGACGTATCATTTCCAACGCTGGCGCGCAGGACTACAAACCCGCCACCTCGACCATCAACTGCACCGTCTCCGGCACCATCAGCGATTCGATGGACGACATCCTCGGCAAGGTTCACGAGGCCGGACTGACGCTCAAGGCCGGTTGCGGCATCGGCTACGAGTTCAGCACGCTGCGCCCGCGCGGCTCATTCGTTTCCGGGGCCGGCGCACATACCAGCGGGCCGTTGTCGTTCATGGATATCTTCGACAAGATGTGCTTCACCGTCAGCTCCGCCGGCGGTCGGCGCGGCGCGCAGATGGGTACCTTCGATGTCGGCCATCCGGACGTGCGCGAATTCATCCGCGCCAAGCGTGAGGACGGTCGGCTGCGCCAGTTCAACCTGAGTCTGCTGATCACCGATGAGTTCATGCAGGCGGTAGACAGCGATGCCGACTGGCCGCTGATCTTCCCGCTGCACCTCAAGGAAAAGGCCGAGCTGGACCTCGAAGACTCAGAGCAGGTGGTCTGGCGCGAGTGGCCGAGCCACGACGGCTACGTCGTGCGCGATGATGGTCTGGTGGCCTGCAAGATCTACGGGCGTGTCAAGGCGCGGCACCTGTGGGACATGATCATGGTGTCCACCTACGACTACGCCGAGCCGGGCTTCATTCTCATCGACCGGGTCAACCAGCTGAACAACAACTGGTGGTGCGAAGCGATCCGCGCCACCAACCCCTGCGGCGAGCAACCGCTGCCGCCCTATGGCTCCTGCCTGCTGGGCTCGATCAACCTGACTCATTTCGTCATCGATCCGTTCGGCGTCGATGCACGCTTCGACTGGGACAAGTATCGCGAAGTGGTGCGCCTGTTCACCCGCATGCTGGACAACGTCGTGGAAATCAATGGACTGCCGCTGGAACAGCAGCGCCATGAGATCGAAAGCAAGCGTCGTCATGGTATGGGCTTCCTCGGCCTCGGCTCGACCCTGACCCTGCTCAAGTTGCGCTACGGCAGTCCGGAAGCTTGCGTGTTCACCGAAGAAGTCGCGCGTGAAATGGCGTTGGTTGGTTGGGAACAGGCGCTGGAACTGTCGAAAGAGAAGGGCCCGGCGCCGCTGTTGACTGAGACCTTCGACGTGACCGCCGAGATGCTGCGCAAGCGCCCGGAAATGAAAAAGGACGGCTTCAAGGTCGGTGACCAGGTACCGGGCCGCGTCCTGCATGCGCGGTACTCGCGCTACATGCAGAAGATCGCCGAATACGCGCCCGAGCTGATCGAGGCACTGGCCGAGCAGGGCGCGCGCTTCACCCATCACAGTTCCATCGCGCCCACCGGTACCATCAGCCTGAGCTTGGCCAACAACGCCTCCAACGGTATCGAGCCGAGCTTCGCCCACCACTATTCACGCAACCTGATCCGCGCCGGTCGCAAGGCCAAGGAAAAGATCGAGGTGTTCAGCTACGAGCTGCTGGCCTACCGCACGCTGATCAATCCCAAGGCGCAGCCAGGCTCCGGTGATCCGGCGCAGCAGCTGCCCGACTACTTCATCACCGCCGACGACATCACCCCGACGCAGCACGTCGATATTCAGGCCGCAGCGCAGAAATGGGTCGACTCGTCGATTTCCAAGACCGCCAACGTACCCACCGACTACCCCTTCGAGGCGTTCAAGGACATCTACCGCTATGCCTGGCGTCAGGGGCTCAAGGGCTGCACCACCTTTCGCTTCAATCCGGCCGCTTTTCAGGGGGTGCTGGTCAAGGAGGCCGATCTGGAGAAGACCCTGTACCGCTTCGTGCTCGAAGATGGCAGCGTGGTCGAGCTCAAGGGCAACGAGGAAGTCGAGTACGACGGAGAAGTGAACACCGCGGCCAACCTGTTCGATGCCTTGAAAGAAGGCTATTACGGTAAGTACTGAGCCATTGATAGTCGGACGGCGCGCGCCGCCCGGATGGAGAATTCGCAATGACCGTCAAGATCACCCAGCGCATCAAGGGCTTCAAGGTTGTCGACGAAACCCTCGAGCGCCCCGTTGCAACGCCAGACAGCAGTACCGGCACGCCCAGCAAGGCCACCGTGGTGGAAATGGACGAAAGTCTGCAACGCCCGGAAACGCTGGTTGGCATGACCTACAAGATCAAATCGCCGCTGTTCGAGCATGCGCTCTACGTCACCGTGAACGACGTCGTGCTCAACGCCGGCACGCCCCATGAGCAGCGCCGGCCGTTCGAGATTTTCATCAATTCGAAGAACATGGACCATTTCCAGTGGATCGTCGCGCTCACACGGATCATGTCCGCGGTGTTCCGCAAGGGCGGTGACTGCACTTTCCTGGTCGAGGAGCTGAAAGCCGTGTTCGACCCGCGCGGTGGCTACCTGAAGAAGGGCGGTGTCTACATGCCGTCGATCGTCGCCGAGATCGGCGGCGTACTGGAGCGTCACCTGATTGCCATCGGCATGCTCGAAGGCCACGCGCTGGACGAAACCCAGCTCAAGTACTTGGCCGAGAAGCGCGCGGCTTACGAAGCCAGCCAGGGCGCGGTGGCCGTAGAGCCGGGGGAAGGCTTCCCGGCGGGTGCGCAGCTGTGCAACAAATGCAACACCCAGGCCGTGGTGCAGATGGATGGCTGCGCCACCTGTCTGAACTGCGGCAATTCGAAGTGCGGCTGAACGGTTACTGTGCCGCTGCCAGCCGGCTGACGGCGCGAACCGTCCACCGGCCCGCCCAGTTCAGGTCACTACCCGGTAGCACGGCTCGTATGGGCGGCCACCGGGCAACTTCATCCGGTGTTGCAGGACGAAGGCCTGCAACAGCTCATCCAGTGGTTTCATGATCGCCGGATCGCCATGGATCTCATAGCGGCCGAACTGCTCGATGCGGCGGATGCCATTTCTTTGACGTTTCCTGCGACGATTCCGGAAAACGCCCGGCGCAGGTTCGCTGCCAGTTCATGCGGTGGTACGTCTCGGGTCAGCTGCAGGCTGGCCATGTTTTCATGGGTCGGGTCGAAGGGACGTTGGAAGCCTTCCTCGATCTTCAGCAGCCAGTTGAAGTGGAATGCATCGTTGCGTTCGCGGCGGAACTGTTTGACTGTTTTCAACCCCTCGACCATCTGACGAGCCACTTCGGCGGGGTCGTCGATGACGATCTGATAGTGGCGCTGGGCCTCCTCTCCGAGGGTCGCACCGACGAAATCACGCAACTGTTGCAGATAGGGCGCCGCGCTTTCCGGGCCGGTGAGGATGACCGGGAAGGGCACCTCACGGTTGTCCGGGTGCAACAGAATGCCCAGCAGATAGAGGAATTCTTCCGCCGTGCCGACGCCGCCGGGAAAGATGATGATGCCGTGCCCGACACGGACGAAGGCTTCCAGACGCTTTTCGATGTCCGGCAGGATCACCAGCTCATTGACGATCGGGTTCGGCGCCTCGGCGGCGATGATGCCCGGTTCGGTCAGCCCCAGGTATCGGCCAGCCAGAATGCGTTGTTTGGCATGGGCAATGGTCGCGCCCTTCATCGGGCCTTTCATGACCCCCGGGCCGCAGCCGGTGCAGACGTTCAGATTGCGCAGCCCCAGCTCATGGCCGACACGCTTGCTGTACTTGTATTCCTCGGTGCTGATCGAGTGCCCGCCCCAACACACCACCATGTTCGGCTCGACGCCCGGGCGCAGCGTGCGGGCGTTGCGTAGCAGGTGAAAAACGTAATCGGTGATGCCCTGGGAGCTGCTCAGGTCGATACGTTGGCTGCCGAGCTCGCTTTCCGTGTACACGATGTCGCGCAGCGCACTGAAGAGCATTTCGCGGGTACTGGCGATCATCTCGCCATCGACGAAGGCATCGGCGGGCGCGTTGAGCAGTTCCAGGCGGACGCCGCGATCCTGCTGGTGGATGCGCACTTCGAAGTCGTCATAGGCCTCGAGGATGGTTTTGGCGTTATCGATACGCGCGCCGGTGTTGAGGATGGCCAGGGCGCACTGGCGGAACAGGGCGTAGGTGGTGCCGGAACTGGCTTCGCTCAGTTGTTGGACTTCCCGTTGCGACAGCGTTTCCAGACTGCCTTTGGGGCTTACCGAGGCATTGATTACGTAGCGTGAGGTCATTCGTTCTGTTCCCTGAAAACAATGCCACCGAGCCAGGCAGGTCAGGCGCATCAGGATGTGACGTGTCCGGGTTGGGCCCGGAGCGCGTAGTTATTCTGGTTCGACAGCGCGACGCCAGTGTTGATCGAAAGTCTACATCCGCAGGCTGGGGCGAAAGCCGGTCATGTTACTTCGGCCGCGTCGACGAGCATGGGGACTTCTTGACGTCAGGGATATGGAAATGTTCCTTGCCCCTGCATGGCGAGCGCCGCTGCCGAAGACTACGACCGCAAACGGCGTCGTTCGTCTTCGCTCGAGCGGGATGCTTGAACTGTACCGTACTCGGGCGTCGCGCGGCGCTCTGCCCGGCGGAACCCTCTAGAGTGCGAACGGCAATACGCTGTGGCACTGCTGGCGGGCAGCGAGCAGATGGCGAAATTCGTCAGGGTCCTTGATCAACACGGGCTGCCCGGCGAAGTTCTGTGCGGCGATCAGACGCGAAAGCCAAAAGCGCACGCAGGCCACGCGCAGCATCGGTTTCCATAACTCGGCTTCGGCCGGGGTGAACCGGCGCAGGCTGGAGTAGGCGGCCAACAGCGCCTGGCTGCGCTCCTCGTCGAGTTCACCGTTGGGATGTGAGCACCAGTCGTTCACCGTGATGGCGATGTCATAGAGCATCGGACCGGCGCAAGCATTGTAGAAGTCGATCACGCCGCTCAGGTGATTGCCCTCGAACAGTACGTTGTCGCGGAACAAGTCGGCGTGCAGGTTGGCGCGGGGCAGGGCGAGGATCTTCGGTTTCAGCTCGGCGATTTCCGCCAGACCGTCGCGCAGCAGCGGCAGTTGCTCCTCGGGCAGGGTCATGGCGAGGCTGGGGCCCTCTGCTTGCATCCAGTCCAGGCCGCGGTCGCTGCGACGTTCGATGATCTGCTCGCGGGTGGCCAAATGCAGTCGCGCCAGCAGCCGACCGACTTCGGCGCAGTGGTGCGCGTTGGGCGCGGTGACATGCTTGCCCGGCAGCCGCGGCTGCAGCATCGCCGGCTTCTCCGCCAGGCTGCGCAGGGCTTCGCCGCGTGCCGTGCGCAATGCGTAAGGCACCGGCAGGCGTGCCCGATGCAGCACGTCGAGTAGTTCGATGAAGAACGGCAAATCCTGGGTTGGGCCGCGTTCGACCAGGGTCAGGACATATTCACCCTGTTCCAGGCTAACGAAGAAATTGCTGTTCTCGCTGCCCGCGGCGATGCCCTCGAAGTCGCGCAGGCGCCCGAGTTGATAAGGCGCCAGAAAGACTTCCAGCTCTTCGCGTTGCAGCGGAGTGAATACCGACATGAATGGCCTTCCGTTAAACGTCTTTGCAGCGTTACCAGCTGAATATTTCCCAAGCGGGGATCAGCATATCCGGCTTGTCGGCGCGGATGAAATTGCTGTCGCCATCGGCGCGTACCAAGAAGTACGGCTTGCCGGTCTTGGGGATGATCTTCACAGCATAGAGGAAGCCGTTGACCCGATATTCCTCGACGGTCCGCTCACCTTCCTGGCGAATGGTCACATCGGGCTCGCCCTCGACGGGCTCCTGGGCGAAGCCGGTCAGCGGCATGAACGCCAACAGGCTGGCCAGCATCAGAGGTTTGATCGCGCGCATGATAACCTTGCCCTTTGTCGTCAAGTGGTCCGATGCATTCTAGCTGCGGTCCCGCCGAAAAGGTTGATCCTGCTCATGAGCCAAGCGCCCCTCGTTCTGGTGGACGGTTCGTCCTACCTCTATCGCGCCTTTCACGCCCTGCCTCCGTTGACCACCTCCACCGGCAAGCCCACCGGTGCGGTGAAGGGCGTGCTGAACATGTTGCTGGCGCTGCGCCGGCAGTATCCGAACAGCCCGTTCGCGGTGGTCTTCGATGCCAAGGGGCCGACCTTCCGTGACACCCTGTTCGCCGAATACAAGTCCCATCGCCCGCCGATGCCGGATGACCTGCGCAGTCAGGTCGAGCCGCTGCATGCCAGCGTGCGTGCGCTGGGCATGCCGCTGTTGTGCGTCGACGGCGTCGAGGCCGACGACGTGATTGGAACACTGGCGCGCCAATGTGCGGCGCTGGGACGCGACGTGATCATCTCCACCGGCGACAAGGACATGGCGCAGCTGGTCTGCCCGCACGTCACCCTGGTCAATACCATGACCGGCAGCGTCTATGACATCGAGGGTGTGAGGACCAAGTTCGGCGTCGGCCCGGAGCTGATCATCGATTTCCTCGCGCTGATGGGCGACAAGGTCGACAACATCCCGGGCGTGCCCGGCGTTGGCGAGAAGACGGCTTGCGGGCTGCTTAATGGCATAGAGGGTGGTCTGAACGGCTTGTACGCGAACCTCGACAAGGTCTGCGACCTGCCGATCCGCGGCGCCAAATCCTTGGCTGCCAAGCTCGCAGAGCATCGCGACGCGGCGTTCATGTCCTACGAACTGGCGACGATCAAGATCGACGTACCGCTGGACGTACAAGTCGCCGATCTGATGCCGGGCGAGCCGCATCGCGAGGCGCTGATCGCGCTGTACCGTGAGCTGGAATTCAAGAACTGGCTCGATGAGTTGCTGCGCGAGGCCAAGGCCGCCGGCGAGAACTGCGAGGAGCAGCCGGAGGATTGTTCGATCCAGGCCGAGGCCCGCTACAGCACCGTGCTCGATCAGGTCGAATTCGACGGCTGGCTGGCGCGTCTGCAGGCCGCCGAGTGCTTCGCCTTCGACACCGAAACCACCAGCCTCGATGCGCAGAGGGCGCAACTGGTCGGCCTCTCCTTCGCCATCGAGGCGGGTGAGGCCGCCTACGTGCCGCTTTGCCACAGCTACATGGGCGTACCGCAGCAACTCGACCGCGATGCGGTGCTCGCCGCGCTCAAGCCGCTGCTGGAAGATCCGCACAAGTTGAAGATTTGCCAGCACGGCAAGTACGACATGAATGTACTGATGCATTACGGCGTGGAGATGCGCGGCATGTGTTTCGACACCATGCTCGAATCCTACGTGCTCGATGCCACGGCCACGCGCCACGACATGGACAGCCTGGCACTGAAGTATTTGGGTCGCGGCACCATCCGTTTCGAGGACATTGCCGGCAAGGGCGCCAAGCAGCTGACCTTCGATCAGATCGCCATCGAGCAGGCGGGCCCCTATGCCGCCGAGGATGCCGACGTCACTCTGCGCTTGCATCAGAACCTGCTCGGCAAGCTGGAAGCCACGCCGTCGCTACTCAAGGTACTCAACGAGATCGAGATGCCGCTGGTGCCAGTGCTGGCGCGCATCGAGCGTAACGGTGCGCTGGTCGACGCGCAGTTGCTCGGCCAGCAAAGCGTCGAGCTGGGCGAACGCCTGGTGCAGCTCGAGCGCGAAGCCTTCGAGATCGCCGGGGAGGAATTCAATCTCGGTTCGCCCAAACAGCTCTGCGCGATCCTTTATGAAAAGCTCGGCTGCCCGGTGCTGTCGAAAACGGCCGGCGGTCAGCCGTCGACCGCTGAAAGTGTGCTGGCCGAGCTGGCCGAGCGGGACTATCCGCTGCCCAAGGTCATCATGCAGCACCGCTCCTTGAGCAAGCTCAAGGGCACCTACACCGACAAGCTGCCGCAGCAGATCAACCCGCGCACCGGCCGCATCCACACCAGCTATCACCAGGCGGTGGCGGCAACCGGGCGGCTGTCCTCATCGGACCCGAACCTGCAGAACATCCCGATCCGCACCGCCGAGGGCCGGCGCATCCGCCAGGCCTTCATCGCTGCGCCCGGCTACAAGCTGCTGGCGGCCGACTATTCGCAGATCGAGCTGCGCATCATGGCCCATCTGGCCCAGGATGCCGGCTTGTTGTATGCCTTCCAGAACGACCTGGACGTGCACCGCGCCACCGCCGCAGAAGTCTTCGGCGTCGAGCTGGAACAGGTGACCAACGATCAGCGGCGCAGTGCCAAGGCGATCAATTTCGGCCTGATCTACGGCATGAGCGCCTTCGGCCTGGCCAAACAGATCGACGTCGCCCGCGGCGAGGCGCAGGCCTATATCGACCGCTACTTTGCGCGCTATCCCGGCGTGCTCGCTTACATGGAGCGCACCCGCGCCCAGGCGGCCGAGCAAGGCTATGTCGAGACCCTGTTCGGCCGTCGGCTGTATCTGCCGGAGATCAATTCGAAGAACGGCGCCATGCGCAAGGGCGCCGAGCGCACCGCGATCAATGCGCCGATGCAGGGCACGGCCGCCGACATCATCAAGCGCGCCATGATCAGCGTCGACAGCTGGCTGCAGGAGAGTGGGCTGGATGCGCGCGTCATCTTGCAGGTACACGATGAACTGGTGCTCGAAGTGCGCGAGGACTTGGTCGAGCAGGTGCGCGCGCAGATTTGTCCGCTGATGAGTCAGGCCGCCGAGCTGGACGTGCCGTTATTGGTCGAGGCAGGTGTGGGCAACAACTGGGACGAGGCGCATTGAACAACTCGCGCACCAATGGGGCCTGGGTATGACGTACTAGAGCGGCTGACCGGTAGTCGGAATATTTTCTTCAGTCCTGGTTGAACTTCGGAAGCAAACAGCCGGTCTGAGGCTACGAAGGGTGTAAAAGCCCTTCGATGCTCCTTGTTGTGTTAAGTGTTGGCAGATCTCTGGACCTCGCCCTAGCGGTCCGGATTTGGACCTCGAACTTCCCCCTCCCCCAACGAAGTTCGAGGTTTTTTTTCGTCCCGAGAAAAGTCGCGTGGACAGGTTGAGTCGCCTGGATGCATACAGGGTTTGAAGGCGTATGCCGATCCTGTCAGGGCAGTTGCAAGCCGCCACCGGCTTTGTGCAGGCGCCGCAAGTGGTCGCCGATCTGCACCAGGTTGGCCTCCACGTTCTCCAGCTCCATGCGACGTTCTTCGCCCAACAACAAGCGGACTTCCTCGTTCAGCGTCTCGGTGAGTTGCATGAGCTGCGCCTGGCGCTGGCTGCTTTCCTGCTCCAGTCGCTGCCACTCGCTGGCCTGCGGCAGCCCGTAACCGCCGTCGAGCAGTTGTGCCGGTTGGCTCAGATAGCCGCTGTTGGCGAGGATGCCTTGCAGGGTTTCATCGGCCTTGGCGAGGCTTGTATCACCCTGCTCGCGGGCGCCCAGGTAGCGCTTCTTGAGTTCCTCCTGCGCCAGGAGCAGGTGCTGGCGCAGCGCCGCCTGTTCGACCAGCAGCAGTGCCGCGCTGGCGCGCAGATCGGCCTTCGCGATCCATGGGCGACGCTGCTCGGCACGGAGCGCCAGCCATTGCTCGACATCTTCTTGCGGCAGTCCGAGACGTTCGCGAAGCACGGCGAACATCGCCTGGTAGCGATCGCGGTAGGAGTCGAAGCGATAGCCCAGGCGTAGCGCTTCGTGCGGATCGTCGAGCACGCTGGCGTCGGCCAGGCCGCGATTGATCAGGATTTCCAAAAGCCCGCTGGGCAGGATGCTGTCCAGAGCGGTGAGTTCCGGCCGTGCGGTGCCGCTGCGCAGCAGCTTGAGGGTTTCCACCGCGCAGTTGTTGGACAGGAAGTAATAATCGCCGTCGTAGCTCCAGTGCATCTCGGCGCTGCGTTCGACCAGCCTGTCGATCTCATCGCGCTCCAGTTTGAGCGGGATCGAGGCGAGGCTGCGTAGCTCGACCTTGGTGTATTCCTCGATCACCTGACCCAGCGGAAGAACGAACAGGCGTGACGGATAGACACCCGTCAGGCCATCCCAGCTGGACAGCTGCACGTCGCCGACAAAGGCGCGGAAGGACAGCACCAGGTGATGATCCAGATCCAGTCGGCAAGCCGGCCCGCGCGGACGACCGGGGGCGCAGATGACCAGGCGCAGCATGCTGTGGCCCCAACGGCTTACCCAGGCGTCATTGGCCTCGGCGAACAGGTAGTCGACCGCGTAGACCCGCTCCGGATTGAGCTTGATCAAGGGAGCTCGCGCGAAATCATGTCCGGCGTTGAGAATCGGCAGGCCGCCGTCGCAGGCCTGCACATCGGTCGGCTGCCAGCCGAAATGCTCGCGAAAATAGCGATGCAGGGAAGGCCGTCGGCAGGCGTAGCTGGGGTCGAGCAGGAAGTACTCCAGGTTCACCGCGACGAATTCAAGCGGGTTGGTCAGCTCGTAAGCATCGGGGCTGCGCGCTATTTGGGCGTTTTTCCGCTCGCGCTCGCCGTGCCGGCCGACACGCTGGGGCCAGCCGGCGAGGTCGAGCAGACGTGGATCATCGCTGAGGGTGAAGCGGCGTTCGGTTTGCCCGCGGCAGCGGTCCGGCAACCCGACCAGGCCGAGGCTGGCGGCGCGTTGGCTGCAGAAGGCCAATTGCGCGTGGCGTTCGGACGACCAGAGCCGAGCACGATCATAGAGGTGCCCGACTTCGTGAATCAGTGTCGCCAACAGTTCTCTGCGAACGGTGCCGTGGGGGCGGTCGGTACGTTGTGTGGCGGCGGAACCATCGGTCAGGGAGGGCAGCAGGCGTCGGTTGAGCAGTAGCAGATCGCCTCCCGCGCTGCCATATACCTGGTGCGTCAGGCCGTCGTGCCAACGCACACGCACCTCACGATCAAGCCGTTCGACCAACCTCGGCGGCAGCGCCGCCGTGGCTTCGTCGAGTAATTGCTGGCTGGCTGCGCGTTCGGCCGGCTGCAGCTCGTTGTCGTCGAGGGTCAGGTGCAGATCGGCGTGACACAGGTTGGTTAGCGCCATGAGCGCAACATAGGCCAGCCAGGCGCGAACTGGTTTCACTGCGAGAGAATGAGTTCAGCCAGGGCCTGATCGCTGGCTTGCCGGGCTTCCGGAAATGCACTGCGCAGCCCACCGAAAGCAGCTTCCAGGCGTGCACCACGAATTTCACCTGCACTGGCGACGAAGCCGGCGGCTTCGTCACGGGCTTCGCTGACGACTTTCATATCGCTGATGCGACTGGTGACATCCGAGGTGAAGTTGATGCTGCGGTCCAGCGCATTGATCACGATGTTGCTGGTGGCGACCAGCGTTTGGGCCTGGACGCCACTGGCGAGTAGGGTCAGTGCGAGGGACGCGGCGAACAGCTTCAATTTCATGTAGGTTCTCGTGAAAGCGGGTGGCTATTGGATGAGGATTGCTTCGGCCAGTTCCAGATCGCTTGCTGCAAGCTGCGGCTGTTGCCGGTGGAGCCAACGCAATGCCGCTTCCAGCCGCGCGCCGCGGACCTCACCCTGGCTGGCGACGAAGCGGGCCGCGTCATCGCGCGAGTCGAGGATCAGCTTGTTATCGAATGGGGCGCTGGTTACCTGGCTGGCAACGTAGCTGAAGGCGACGGTGCCGGCGATAGTGCTGTCGAATGCCTGCGCAGTCCCGCAGAAGGCGCAGCTGGCCAATACAAGATAGAACGAACGCATGTTGATCCCGGTGCCGAAAAACAGCCGCATAGGCTAGCGAAACGCCAGCCTGACGGCCAGCGCTGCGGCCCGGGTTTAATGGGGTGGGTCAGAGCGCCAGGATAGCGTTGGCCAGTTCCAGATCGCTGGCACTCAGGCCTGGCGCCTGGCTGCGGATATGGCCCAGCGCGGCCTCGAGCTGGGCTCCACGCGCTTTGCCATCGCTGGCAACGAAGCGGGCCGCATCGTCGCGGGCGTCGAGCACCAGCTTGTCGTCACCCAGGTTTGAGGTGAAGTCGGAGGTGCCTTCGACGCTATTGACCAACGAGGCACCGATGGCATCGACCGTCCCCGTGATACTTCCGGCCGAGGCGGTTCCCGCAACCAGGCAAGCAGCGGCGGCGACGGACAATAGATACTTGTTCATAGACTTCTCCAGGCTAGACGCGGCTTCCCGCCGATAGCGGCTTGGACCGCCGACGGGTGGTGCCGTTCAGCTTAGGTTGCAGGATCTTGCCTGGGAAGTGCGATGTCAGCGCCAAAATGGTTTTTCCAGCTCGGCCATGCGCTCACTGCGGCTGATGCCGATGTCCGACAACTGGTGCTCATCCAGCGCGGCCAGCTGACGTCGGGTGCGGGCCCGTCGATGCCACAGGTGCAGCAATTCAACCAGTCGACGCAGCGATAGCGAGCCAGTACCGAGCCTGAGCGTGCGGGGCAGTACGCGTTCCATCTGCCTTCTCCTTCCCGCCGATTCGCGGGGGTGGGGTATGGGTAGATAGGGTCGCGTGCTGCGCTGTTACGTAACAGTCACAGGGACTGTGAATTGTGCCGGTTCAGTTGTCAGGGGTGATCAACTGTACCGCTGTTTCGCCGACGAAACTGTTTGGCCCGACTCAGCGCTGGGCGGACGAGGCGCTAAGCATTTCGATCGGACGAACCTCGAAATCGCGGCTAAGGAAATCCATACGCTGCTCACGGAAGTTGCGCATATGCGGCAGCGCATTGTGCGCCGCCAGATGCTCAGGCGACTGCCAGACCTCGAAGAAAATGAACAGGGTCGGGTCCTGCGCGTCGCGCAGCATGTGGTACTCGACGCAGCCGTCCTCGGCCCGGCTTGCGGCAACGTAGCGGTTGAACAGCGCTTCGAATTCGGCCGATTTTTCCGGTCGGGTGTAGGCGTGAAGGATAAAGGCGCAACGTTCGCTCATGGGGCTTGCTCCGCTGATGGGTGTAAACAGCCTAAGGCATTAACGGGTCGCTGATTCGTGACTTTCAGTCAACACGCTTTTGCTTGCAGCGCTCTGTTTTGCCGCGCGGGCGGTCGTTAGGCTGCCCGCCATTCTCATTTGCTGGATACGACCCATGAAAAAAGTCCTGCTTCTCAACGGTGCCAAACAGTTCGCCCATTCCGATGGTCGCTACAACGGTACCTTGCATGAGACTGCGCTGAGCTTTCTCGATCGGGCCGGCTTCGATGTGCAGCAGACTCATATCGATGCGGGCTACGACCTGGCCGAGGAAGTCGCCAAGTTTCTCTGGGCGGACGTGATCATCTACCAGATGCCCGGATGGTGGATGGGCGCACCCTGGACGGTGAAGAAATACCTTGACGAGGTCTTCACCGAGGGCCACGGCAGCCTTTACGCCAACGACGGGCGCACGCGTTCCGATGCCTCGCAGAAGTACGGCAGCGGCGGGCTGTTGCAGGGCAAGCAGTACATGATTTCGGCGACCTGGAACGCGCCGCAGCAGGCCTTCGACGATCCGACGGACTTCTTCGAAGGCAAGGGGGTGGATGCCGTCTACTTCCCCTTCCACAAGGCCAACGAATTTCTCGGCATGACAGGCCTGCCGACCTTCCTCTGTGTGGATGTCATGAAGCGACCCTCGATCGAGGCCGACATCCAGCGTTACGAAGCGCACCTGGCGCGGGTATTCGGCGGTTGATCGGGCAAGAAAAAGCCCCTCGCGGCCGGGCCGGGAGGGGCTTTGGTGTAGCGGTGTCGCTTATTCCACGGCCTTGACCATGTCCTCGACGACCTTCTTGGCATCGCCGAAGACCATCATGGTCTTGTCCATGTAGAACAGTTCGTTGTCGAGGCCCGCATAACCGCTGGCCATGGAGCGCTTGTTAACGATGACCGTCTTGGCCTTGTAAGCCTCGAGGATCGGCATCCCGGCGATGGGCGACTTCGGATCGTTCTTCGCCGCAGGATTGACCACGTCATTGGCGCCCAGCACCAGCACCACGTCGGCCTGGCCGAACTCGGAGTTGATGTCTTCCATCTCGAAGACCATCTCGTATGGTACTTCGGCTTCGGCCAGCAGCACGTTCATGTGGCCCGGCATACGACCGGCGACGGGGTGGATCGCGTACTTCACGGTCACACCCATGTGGGTCAGCTTCTCGGCCAGCTCCATCAGCGCGTGTTGCGCGCGAGCTACTGCCAGGCCGTAACCAGGGACGATGATCACGGTGTCGGCGTTCGACAGCAGGAAGGCGGCATCATCGCTGGAACCGGATTTGACCGGGCGCTGTTCCTTGCTGCCAGCCGCCGGGCCGGCATCCGCGTCGCCACCGAAGCCGCCGAGGATGACGTTGAAGAAGGAGCGGTTCATCGCCTTGCACATGATGTACGAGAGGATCGCGCCGCTCGAACCCACCAGGGAACCGGCGATGATCAGCATCGAGTTGTTCAGCGAGAAGCCGATACCCGCTGCCGCCCAGCCCGAGTAGCTGTTGAGCATCGACACCACCACCGGCATGTCGGCGCCGCCGATGGGGATGATGATCAGCACGCCGATGACGAAGGCCAGCGCCACCAGAATCATGAACGCGGTGAAGTTGCCGCTGAAGGTGTAGATCAGGCCGAGCACCAGAATCGCCACGCCCACGGCGAGGTTGATCTTGTGCTGGTTGGGGAACACCACCGGCGCGCCTTGGAACAGCCGGAATTTGTACTTGCCCGACAGCTTGCCGAAGGCGATCACCGAACCGGAGAAGGTGATGGCGCCGATGGCTGCGCCGAGGAACAGCTCCAGGCGGTTACCGGCCGGGATCGGATAGCCGATGGCCTGGACGATACCCAGCGATTGCGGTTCGAGCACCGCAGCGATGGCGATGAATACCGCGGCCAGACCGATCATGCTGTGCATGAAGGCAACCAGCTCGGGCATCTTGGTCATCTCGACGCGCTTGGCCATCAGTGTACCGATGCTGCCGCCGATCAGCAGGCCGAGGACGATAAAGCCCAGACCGCTCCAGGGGCTGGCGCTTTCGACCAGCTGCGCGCCGAGTTTGAACACCAGGAACACCGTGGTGACCACGGCGATGCCCATGCCGATCATGCCGAACAGGTTGCCGCGGCGTGAGGTGGTCGGGTGCGACAGGCCTTTCAAGGCCTGGATGAAGCTCACCGAGGCGATGAGGTAGAGCAGGGTGATCAGGTTCATGCTCATGGCTTGGACTCCGCCTTAGCGCCAGCGCGCTCCTTCTTCTTGAACATTTCCAGCATGCGACGGGTGACCAGGAAGCCACCGAAGACGTTGACCGCGGCCAGGGTCACCGCCAGGGTGCCCATCAGCTTGCCCATCGGCGTGACGGTCAGGGCGGCGGCGAGCATGGCGCCAACGATGACGATCGCCGAAATGGCGTTGGTGACCGCCATCAGCGGGGTATGCAGCGCGGGGGTGACGTTCCAGACCACGTGGTAGCCGACGTAAATCGCCAGCACGAAGATGATCAGGTTGTAGATGCCATCAGATATCAGGTCCATTCTTTAGGGCTCCCTTAACCGTTGGTGCGCACGACCTGGCCGTCGCGGCACATCAGGCACGCGGCGACGATGTCGTCTTCAAGATTGAGCTGGAACTTGGCTTCGCCATCGATTACCAGCTTGAGGAAGTCCAGCAGGTTGCGTGCGTATAGCGCCGATGCATCCGCCGGCACGAGGGTCGCCAGGTTGGTGTAGCCAACCAGGGTCACGCCGTGCTTGACCACCACCTGATCGGCTTCGGTCAATGGACAGTTGCCGCCCTGAGAGGCGGCGAGGTCGATTACCACCGAGCCGGGCTTCATCTGCTGCACGGTTTCTTCCTGCAACAGCGTCGGCGCCTTGCGGCCCGGGATCAGCGCGGTGGTGATGATGATGTCGGCCTGCTTGGCACGCTCGTGCACGGCTTGAGCCTGACGTGTCATCCAGGACGCGGGCATTGGACGGGCATAGCCGCCAACGCCTTCGGCGCATTCGCGCTCTTCGTCTGTCTCGAACGGCACGTCGACGAACTTGGCGCCGAGCGATTCGATCTGCTCTTTCACCGCCGGGCGTACGTCCGAGGCTTCGATCACCGCGCCCAGGCGCTTGGCCGTGGCGATGGCCTGCAGACCGGCCACACCGGCACCAAGGATCAACACCCGTGCGGCCTTCACCGTACCAGCAGCGGTCATCAGCATCGGCATGAAGCGCGGATACTGGTTGGCGGCGACCATTACGGCCTTGTAACCGGCGATGTTGGCCTGCGATGAAAGCACGTCGAGGCTCTGTGCACGCGAGGTGCGCGGCGCCGCTTCCAGAGCGAAGGCGGTGATGCCGCGTGCGGCCATGCGCGCGATGTTTTCATTGTCGAAGGGATTGAGCATGCCGACCAGAACCGTACTCGGCTGCATCTGCGCCAGTTCGGTTTCGCTCGGTGCGTTCACCTTCAGCAGGATCTCTGCTGCGAACGCCGCAGCGGCATCGGCGATGGTAGCGCCTGCCGCCTCGAAGGCACTGTCCGGGATGCTGGCCTGTACGCCAGCCCCGCTCTGCACCGTCACCCGATGCCCTTGCCCGATCAGCTTCTTGATGGTTTCCGGTGTCGCGGCGACGCGCGTCTCACCGGGCCTGGTTTCGAGAGGAACACCAATGTGCATTGTTCTTGTTCTCCTGCTTGATCGTTACCTGCGGGCTGTCCGGTCATCCGGCTGTTCGCACCGCGGGTGGTACTTTTCGCCCGGCCACTACGGGTGGCGGCCGGGTGTGGATCGGCTAACGGGCCCCTGCACTGCTGGTCGGGCCTGTTGCGGCGCGGCATTCTGCAATCGCCGCAAAAATCAAACAACTGTTTTAATCGGAACGCCAATGCGCCGCTTCGTTCACGACGTGACCGTTAGGTTGCTTTGTACCGCTGCAGGCAGCGTCCGTATTGGATTCGACCTTCGTATAAGGTTCCATGGCGAATATGCACGGCGCAATCATGAATGACCGCCCATAGATGCGGTATTCGCCCGCAGCCTTGGCTATATTCGACCTTGGTGCCGGTTTGCCGAGGGGCCTGTAATGCGCTGATGAAAAACTGTCAGAGGTTTGCAATGTCATGCATTCCTTGTAGTCCAAAGCGGTTGGTCGCGCTGGCTTCAGCGCGACCTGCTCATAGCTTTTTCCGAGGATCGATACTGCATGGCCGAACTGGACGTGAACGAGATGACCGCGCTGCTGGAGGAGCCGGTCCAGCGGCGCCTGCCATTTGCCTTCGCCCGGCGCCATGGTGTGATCTTGCTGGATCGCCCCGAAGGCTTGCGCCTGTGTGCACGTGAAGGCGCCCCGTTGACCGCCTTGCAGGAAGCGCAGCGCATCGCGGGTGGCCCGCTGGCCATGCAGTGGTTGGCGCAGGATGAATTCGAGCAGGCCTTGAGCGCGGCCTACCAGCACGACTCCTCGGCGGCGATGCTGATGGTCGAGGGCCTGGGTGACGAGATGGACCTGCACAGCCTGGCCGATCAGATCCAGGAAACCGAAGACTTGCTGGAGCAGGAGGACGATGCGCCGATCATCCGCCTGATCAACGCCATTCTCGGCGAAGCGATCAAGGAAAACGCCTCGGACATCCATGTCGAGACCTTCGAGAAGCGTCTGGTGATCCGCTTCCGCATCGACGGCATTCTTCGCGAAGTGGTGCAACCCAAGCGCGAGTTGGCGGCGCTGCTGGTCTCACGGATCAAGGTCATGGCGCGGCTGGATATCGCCGAGAAGCGCATCCCTCAGGACGGCCGGATTTCCCTGCGGGTCGGAGGCCGCGAAGTCGATATCCGTGTCTCGACGTTGCCTTCGGCCAATGGTGAACGGGTGGTATTACGTCTGCTCGACAAGCAGGCAGGGCGCCTCACGTTGCGCCATCTGGGCATGAGCGATCGCGACCGTAAAGTGATGGAGCAGGCCGTGCAGAAGCCGCACGGCATCATTCTCGTCACCGGCCCGACCGGCTCGGGCAAGACCACCACGCTTTACGCCAGCCTGGTCACGCTCAACGACCGCTCGCGCAACATCCTCACCGTCGAGGACCCGATCGAATACAACCTCGAAGGCATCGGCCAGACCCAGGTCAACACCAAGGTCGACATGACCTTCGCCCGCGGGTTGCGCGCGATTTTGCGCCAGGATCCGGATGTGGTGATGGTCGGTGAGATCCGCGACCAGGAGACCGCTGACATGGCTGTGCAGGCGTCGCTGACCGGCCACCTGGTACTGTCGACGCTGCACACCAACAGCGCCATCGGTGCGGTGACACGCCTGGTGGACATGGGCGTGGAACCCTTCCTGATTTCCTCGTCGCTGCTCGGCGTGCTGGCCCAACGCCTCGTGCGCGTGCTGTGTAATGACTGCAAACGCGCCTACGTCGCCGACGAGGCCGAATGTGCACTGTTCGGCCTCGATCCGAGCGAGGCGCCGACGCTCTATCACGCTGAGGGTTGCGACGTCTGCCGGCAGCTGGGCTACCGTGGGCGGACCGGCATCTACGAACTGGTGATGTTCGACGACGCCCTGCGCAGCATGATCCACACCCGCGCACCCGAGCAGGACATGCTCCGCCACGCCCGCCGACTGGGCCCAAGTATTCGCGAGGACGGCTTGCGCAAGGTGCGCGAAGGCGTGACCACCATCGAAGAAGTGCTGCGCGTCACGCGAGAGGAGTAACGGATGAGCTGTACCGCTACAGGGACCGTTAGGGCCATGCAGGCCTGCAGACTCGGCGGAGGCCGTGGCTGATGGCGGCGTTCGAATATGTCGCACTCGACCCGCGCGGCCGCGAGCAGAAGGGCCTGATCGAGGCGGACAGCGCGCGGCAGGCTCGGCAGCTGTTGCGCGAGAAGCAATGGTCGCCGTTGGAGGTCAAACAGGCCAAGGCCAAGGAAGACACCACTGGCGGTGGCTTCGGCTTTGGGCGTGGGCTTTCGGCTCGTGATCTGGCGTTGGTGACCCGCCAGCTCGCCACGCTGGTCCAAGCCGCGCTGCCGATCGAGGAGGCCCTGCGCGCCACGGCGGCGCAGTCGACCTCGCAGAAGATCAAATCGATGCTGCTGGCGGTGCGCGCCCGAGTAATGGAGGGTCACAGTCTGGCGGGCTCGCTGCGCGAATATCCTTCGGCCTTTCCCGAGCTGTACCGAGCCACTGTTGCGGCGGGCGAGCATGCTGGACATCTGGGTCTGGTGCTCGATCAGCTGGCCGACTACACCGACCAGCGCCAGCAGTCGCGACAGAAGATCCAGCTGGCGCTGCTGTATCCGGTGATTCTGCTGGTGGCTTCGCTGGCCATCGTGGTGCTGCTGCTGGGCTATGTGGTGCCGGACGTGGTGAAGGTCTTCGTCAATACCGGACAGCAGCTGCCGGCGTTGACGACCGGGCTGATCGCCGTGAGCGAAGTGGTGCAACGCTGGGGTTGGCTGATGCTCATCGGAATCGTCGCGGGAGGCCTGGCGATGCGGCAGGCGCTGCGTGATGAAAAGATCAAGCGGCGCTGGCATGCTTTCATCTTGCGCATTCCATTGGTGGGGCGTCTGGCGCGGGCGACCAATACGGCGCGCTTCGCCTCGACCCTGGCGATTCTCACCCGCAGCGGCGTACCGCTGGTGGACGCGCTGGGCATCGCCGCGGCGGTGATCGCCAACCTGCGCATCCGTGACAAGGTCATCGAGGCGGCGCAGCGGGTGCGTGAAGGTGGCAACCTGACCCGCGCGCTGGATGCCACCGGCGAGTTCCCGCCGATGATGCTGCACATGATCGCCAGCGGCGAGAAATCCGGCGAGCTCGATCAGATGCTCGCCCGCACCGCGCGCAATCAGGAAAACGACCTGGCCGCGCAGATCTCGTTGCTGGTCGGTCTTTTCGAGCCCTTCATGCTGGTGTTCATGGGGGCTGTGGTATTGGTGATCGTTCTGGCGATCCTGCTGCCGATTCTTTCTCTCAATCAACTGGTGGGCTAGTGAGCATGACGTTGAACGACCGCAGACAGAGGGGCTTCACCCTCATTGAAATCATGGTGGTGGTGGTGATCCTCGGGATTCTCGCCGCACTGGTGGTGCCGCAGGTGATGAATCGCCCGGACCAGGCCAAGGTGACCGTGGCCAAAGGCGATATCAAGGCGATCAGCGCCGCCCTCGACATGTACAAGCTGGATAACTATTCCTATCCCAGCACCCAGCAAGGGCTGGACGCGCTGGTGGAAAAGCCCGGTGGCAATCCACAGCCGAAGAATTGGAATCGCGACGGCTACCTCAAGCGCGTGCCCAAGGACCCTTGGGGCAATGAATACCAATACCTGTCGCCGGGCACCCATGGCCAATTCGATCTGTACTCCTACGGCGCCGATGGCAAACAGGGCGGTTCTGAGCTGAACGCGGACATCGGTAGCTGGGATCTCTGATCGATGCGCCGGGCGCGCCGGAGCGGCGGCTTTACGCTGATCGAGCTGCTGGTGGTGATCGTCATCCTCGGCAGTCTGGTGGGCTTGGCGGTGCTGTCGATCGGCAACACCGGCTCTTCCCGTGAGGTCCGCGACGAAGCGCAGCGACTGGCGACGCTGATCGGTCTGATGGCCGACGAGGCCGTGCTCGACAGCCGTGAGTACGGCCTGTTGATCAGCCATGACGGCTACCGGGTCATGCATTACGACGAGGCTGAAGCACGTTGGCGTGATGCCGGAGATGACAAGGCGCACAAGGCCCCGGAGTGGATACGGCTGGAGCTGGAGCTCGATGGCGCACCCCTGAAGCTGGTGGCACCGGTCAAGCGCGAGGACGACCCTATCGGCCTGTCCAAGGAGGGTGACCGCGAGCGCCGCCGTGCGCCTCGCGTGCAGCCTCAACTGTTGATCCTGTCCAGCGGCGAGCTTTCGCCCTTTACCCTGACCTTTTCCGATCAGCGACCGGACGGCACCGGCTGGGTCGTCTCCAGCGATGGCTTTCGTATGCCGCGTGCCGAACCGCAGGACGCGCGCCGATGAGTCGCACACTGCTGCGCTCGCGCGGCTTCACCTTGCTGGAAGTAATGGTGGCGCTGGCGATCTTCGCCATCGTCGCCGCGGTGGTGCTGACCGCCGCCGGACGCAGCGTGAACAATGCCGGGCGGCTGGAGGCGCTGACGCTGGCTGGCTGGATAGCCGACAACCGTCTCACCGAGCTGCAACTGCAACAGCCGGCGCCGAGCATCGGTCGCGAGGACCAACAATTGGAATTCGGCGGCCGCCAATGGCAGGTGCTCAGTGAGGTGGAAACCAGCGGAACGCCAGGCCTTTTGCGCATCCGCGTCTGGGTGGCGGCCGCTGAGCCACGCCGCAGCAATTCGGCGTCGATCGAACAGCGCGCCGTCACCAGCCTGACCGGTTTCGTCGGGGTCGAGCCATGACCAGCCGAGCGCGGAGGCGCCTAAGCGTGGCGGGTTTTACCTTGTTGGAATTGCTGATCGCCATCGCCCTGTTCGCGCTGCTGGGCCTGGCGACCTACCGCATGCTCGAAGCCGTATTGCGCAGCGACGAGGTGGTGCGCGCCCAGGAAACCGAACTGCGTGAGCTCGGTCGGGCGATGTGGCGGCTCGAGCAGGATCTGGTTCAGGCCGTGCCGCGTCCCGTGCGCGACGGTTACGGCGATGAGCAGAACGCCTTGGTCGGTCAGCTGTCGAGCTCCGAAGGCGGCGCTTCCCTGGAGTTGACCCGTAGCGGCTGGCGTAACCCCACCGGGATGCGTCGATCCAATCTGCAGCGGGTGCGCTGGCACCTCGCCGGTGACAGCCTGGAACGGCTCTACTGGATCGTGCTCGACCGCGATCTGGATAGCGCGCCACGGGTGCAGCGAGTGCTCGATGATGTGACCGAGCTGCGCCTGCGTTATCTGGACGCGGAAGGCGCCTGGCACGATGAATGGCCGCCGTTCGAATTCGGTCGTGGTGACCCGGAGGAGCAGGCCCGGCGCTTGCCTGTGGCCGTCGAGGTGTCCTTCGATCATCAGCGCTACGGCACCATTACCCGCTTGCTGCGCCTGCCCGATGGCCCGGCGCCAGCGCCTCAGTTCATCCAGCCGGACTCCCAAGGAGTGCCCGAACCGGAAGCCGAGGATGAGCTGCAATGAAGACCCAGCGCGGCGTTGCCTTGATCACCGTGCTGTTGGTGGTGGCCATCGTCACCGTGGTCTGCGCCGGCATGATCGCTCGCCAGCAGCTGTCGATCCGTGGCACCGCCAACCAGGCGCAGGCGCGCCAGGCCTGGCATTACGCCCTTGGCGGAGAAGCCTTGGCGCGGTCAATCCTGCGCCGCGATTCGCAGACATCGGGCAACGGCACCGAACGACCCGCCATCGATCATCTGCTCGAGCCTTGGGCCTTGCCGCAGCCGGCCTATGACCTCGACGAAGGCCAGGGTCAGGTTCAGGTCCGCATCGAAGATCTGACGGGGCGCTTCAATCTCAACAGTCTGGTGCGCGAACAGCAGCCCAATGCCGCGGCGCTGGCGCAGTTCCGTCGGCTGCTGCTGCGCCTGCAGATCAGCGAGCCCTACGCCGAGCGCCTGCTCGATTGGCTGGACAGCGATCAGCAGCCCAGTGGCGAGTTGGGCGCCGAAGACAATGCCTATCTGCTGCTCGATCCGCCCTACCGCACCGCGGGACGGCGTCTCGAAGATATCTCCGAGCTGCGCTTGCTGCTCGACATGCGCGATGAGGACTTCCAGCGCTTGGCGCCCTATGTCAGCGCACTGCCGGCGGATACCCCGTTGAACGTCAACACGGCCAGCGCCATGGTGCTGTCGAGCCTTGCCGACAGCCTCAGCCCGAGCGCCGCCGAAGCGCTGGTGCAGGCGCGTCAAGCCGGTGGCTTTCGCGATGTCGCGAGCTTCATGGCGCAACCGGCGCTTGGCGGTGTCAAATTGGAAAGCACCAGCGTCGCGGTGACGAGCCAGTTCTTTCAGGCCACCAGCGAGGTGCGTCTGGCTGACCGCCGGTTGGCATTGGTGAGCCGGCTGCGACGTGAGGACGACGGCGAAATCCGTGTCCTCCAGCGAAATCTGGGGCAACCGCCACGGCTGCTCCGTCCAACTAACAATGGAGAACGATAGCCGATGGACTGCCTGTTTCTGCCTGCCGATTGCGGCCCCCGGCTTGACGCGGACGCTCAAGTCTACTGGCTGCCGGGCGAGGGCGAAGGTGGCTGGATGCCGTTGGCCAGCTGTGCCGAGCAGGCACCGGTCGCGGTGACGCTGGTGCTGCCGGCCGAGGTCTGCAGCGCCTTCGCAGTCAACCTGCCGACGCGTAAGGCGCGCTGGATCAACCAGGCTCTGGCCTATGCCGTCGAAGAGCTGCTGGCCGAGAACGTCGATGATCTGCATCTGACCCACGGCGATGCGCTGGAAGACGGCCGGCGGCGGGTCATCGCGATCCGTCGACAGCTGCTGGCCGATTGGCTGGAGGATTTGCAGGCGCTGGGGCTGACAGTCGTTGCCATTCACGTCGATGCCGACCTTCTGCCCCGTGACGGCACCCAGCTGCTGTTCATCGATGGGCGCGCGCTGCTGGGAGGCGTTCCGGAAGCTCGGCTCGCCTTCGATAGCAGTCAGTGGTCGCACTTGGTCGCGCAGTGTCCGATACCTCGTCATGGCCATGGCACCTTCAACGAGCCGCCCGAATCGCTCGATGATTACCAGCAATTGGACGATCCCTATCGCTTCCTTGCATCGGGACGCGCTGGCGCGCTGAACCTGGCTCAGGGTGACTTCGCCGTGCAGGCCGCCGGCAGCGGGCTGGGGCAGTGGAAGCCAGTGCTGCTGGTGCTCGCGTTGGTGCTGGCGGTGCAACTGATCTTCAATCTGGTCCAGGCCTGGACATTGGAACGGCAGGCGGAGCGTTACGCCGAAGCCAGCCGCGCGCTGTACAGCGAGCTGTTTCCGGAGGACCGGCGCATCGTCAACCTGCGTGCGCAGTTCGACGAACACATCGGCCAGAGCGCTGGTACCTCAACGGGCTTCATGCGCTTGCTGGACGAAGTGGCGCAGGCGATGGCCGAAGGCTTTCCGGTGACGATCAGTCAGCTGGACTACAACCAGGCCCGCGGCGACCTTGCCCTGCAGGTTCGCGCCAGCGACTTCGCGGCGCTGGAACAGCTGCGTCAGCGCCTGGGTGAGACCGGCGAAAGCGTGCAGCTGGGCTCGGCCAGCCGTGACGGCGACGCCGTCAGCGCGCGAGTGGTGATTGGAGGCCGAGGATGAACCTGAAACAACAGATGCGCGTGCGCCTGGCCGAATCCCCGCTGTGGATACGCTGGCAGCGACTGCAGCCCCGCGAGCGCCTGTCGCTGACCCTGCTCGGGGCATTCCTGGCGGTGGTGCTGTTCTATCTGCTGCTCTGGCAACCGGCGCAGCAGCGCGTGCGTGACGCCCAGGCGTACTTTCAGCAGACACGCGAGTTGCACGCCTACCTGGAACAGAACACCGAACTGGCCCGGCAGATGTCTCGCAGCAAACCGGTTTCGCTGGCACCCGAACAGTTGCAGGGGTTAGTGACGCAGAGCGCGCAGCAAAGCGGTCTGACCCTCGAAAGCTTCGATATCGGCAATGACGGCAGCTTGCAGGTGACCTTGCCCGGAGCGTCCTATGGCACCTTGTTGCGCTGGTTCGATGAGTTGCAGGCGGCGGGTGCGAGCCTCGCCGAGGTCAGCATCAGTCAGGTCGGCGAGGGGTTGGTGGATGCGCGGGTGAGTTTCCGCGCGGGCGGCTAGATTGTCGTGCAGTGCTCGGTCGGTTCCGTAGGCACCGCCCAGCCTTCAGTGTGGCGACTGGACCTGCGTCGCCAAGGCACGTAACGCGGCTTCGGCCTCGAGCACCTTGTTTACCACGTCGTTGGCTTTCTCGCGGCTCAGTCCGAGGTGATCGAACAGTGTCTGCGGGATTTCGCTGTAAGGGCCGGAGCCGATGCCACGATTGCGCAGCAGATGTACCGCGAGGCAGACCAGATTGGCGTGACTGGCATGCTCGCCCTGATAGTTGGGGTCATGCTGGAAGCGCAACGCCGTGGAGAGCTCGTCCGGCATGCCCCAGTAGCGCATCAGCCAGGCGCCGATCTGTTCACGAGTGATGCCCAGCAAGTGCTGCTCGATCACGCTGTGGCTGAGATGCGGATTGACCTCCAGGTGCCGGCAGATCAGCGAGAAGTGAGGTGGAAAGACGTGTGCGAGCACCAGATAGCCGAAATTATGTAGCAGACCGGCCAGGTAGCTGATCCCCGCCTCCGGGCGCTGGGTGCGTGGAATGGCCCGATTCAAGCCCTCGATCACCGCCGCGGTGTAGATCGACTGCTGCCAGTACGGCGTTGCCTGTTGCGGTTGATCATTGGGCAGGCTCAGGGTTTTACCCAGCGCCAGACCCAGCGCCAGGTTGATCACCAGATCGAAACCGAGCACCCGCACGATGGCATCCTCCACCGAGCGAATCTTGCCCGGGGCCGCGTAGTACGGCGAAGCGGCCCAGCTGACCACCTGCGCGGCCAGCGCCGGATCGGTCTCGACCACACCGGTGATGTCATCCACCGTGGCGTCCGGGTCGACGCGCAACTTAATGATTTTCTGCGCCGTCTGTGCCAACGGTGGAATCTCGATGGTTTCTTCCAGACGCTTCTGAATCCGTCGTGCGGTAAAGCTCTGCACGGCTTGGCTAATTTCGGCGCGGTCCTCTTCGGGACGGTCGAGGTTGGGCTTGATCTGGCTCAGCGGCGCCGCGAACCGGCCAGCGCTGGCCTTGCTGAGCAGCGTCTTGAAGTCATTGCTGGACAGGGCCAGGAGCAGACCCGGCTGGCCGGATTCGACCAGCAGCTCCGGTTGCTGTAGCAGCCGTTCTTCATATAGGCATGGCGAACTGGTCAGCGGCGGCAGGCCGGGCAGTACCTTCAGGTCGTGCTTGGCCAGCATGCGCATGAGTCGATCGGGCTTGACGGCCACCAGCTGACGTCCGGTCAATTCAACCAGGGAGGGCAGATCGAGTAGATGATCGCGGGGGTACAGTACCAACAGCGCACCGATGGCGTCGTCGACCAGAACCGCCTGTACGCGACGGGCGGGGTCCAGATCCGAGTGGTCCTCGCAGATGCGATAAGGCAGTGCCAGCTTGTCCAACAGCTGGACAATCATTGGCGCGAGCGTGATTTCTTTTGTTGTGTCGACAGCCGAGTTCATGAGCAAGTGATCCGTCTTATTCCCATGCGGCGCAGTATAGCCTCATGATTAGTGCGGTTTGGATTTACCGACGAGCGTCAGACCTGGCCATATTGCTGGCCATGGCGCAGCCAGCGCTCCAGCAAGGGACTGACATGCTGGGGCCAGTGTGCCAGTAAGGCCTGGGCTGCGTCGCGTACGGCGGGCAGCAGATCGGCATCGCGCATCAGATCGGCGACCTTGAACTGCAGCAGACCGGTCTGCCGCGTGCCGAGCATTTCCCCGGGGCCGCGCAGTTCCAGATCCTTTTCCGCGATGATGAAGCCATCGCAGGTTTCACGCATGATTCCCAGCCGTTCGCGACCGATCTGCGAAAGTGGCGGGGGATAGAGCAGTACGCAATGGCTGGCGGCACTACCACGACCGACCCGGCCGCGCAGCTGATGTAGCTGCGCGAGCCCGAGGCGTTCGGGGTTCTCGATGATCATCAGGCTGGCGTTGGGCACGTCGACACCCACCTCGATCACCGTGGTCGCCACCAGCAGCTGCAGCCGCCCTTCCTTGAATTCAGCCATCACCGCGGCTTTCTCGGCCGGCTTCATGCGGCCGTGGATCAGCCCGACGTTGAGCCCGCCGAGCGCTGCCGAGAGATCTTCGAAGGTGGTTTCCGCGGCCTGGCAGGTCAACTCTTCGGACTCCTCGATCAGGGTGCAGACCCAGTAGGCCTGACGGCCTTCGTTGCAAGCCGAGCGCACGCGCTCGATGACTTCCAGGCGGCGGCTATCGGCCACCAGCACGGTGTTCACCGGGGTGCGACCGGGCGGCAATTCGTCGAGGATCGAGGTGTCCAGATCGGCGTAGGCGCTCATCGCCAGCGTCCGCGGGATCGGCGTGGCCGTCATGATCAGCTGGTGCGGGCAGAGCCGGCCGTCGACGCCCTTGCGCCGCAGCGCCAGCCGCTGTTGCACGCCGAAGCGGTGCTGTTCGTCGATGATCACCAGGGCGAGACGCTTGAACTGCACTTCGTCCTGGAACAGCGCGTGGGTGCCGACCACCATCGGGCAGCCCGTGGCAATGCGATCCAGCGCCGCGGTGCGCGCCTTGCCCTTGAGCTTGCCGGCCAGCCAGGCGACCTCGATTCCCAGTGGTTCGAGCCATTTGCAAAAGGTGATGAAATGCTGCTCGGCGAGAATCTCGGTCGGCGCCATCAGCGCCACCTGATAGCCGGCCTCCAGTGCCTGTAGGGCAGCCAATGCGGCGACTACCGTCTTGCCGGCGCCGACATCGCCCTGTACCAGGCGCAGCATCGGTTCGTCCTGGGCGAGGTCATAGGCGATTTCGGCACCCACGCGTTGTTGGGCGCCGGTGGGCTGGAAACCGAGGTTTCGCAGGTAACGCTTAGGCAGCTCAAGCGCCACTGGCAGTGGCGGTGCGTGCTGGGCGCGGCTGCTTTCACGCAGACGCTGCATCGAAAGCTGATGGGTCAGCAGTTCTTCGAAGGCCAGGCGATGCTGGGCCCAGTGACGGCCCTCGGCGAGTTCTTCGAGATCGGCGTCCGGCGGCGGCCGGTGCAGGTAGCGGATGGCTTCGTCCAGGGGCGCCAGCCGATAGTCACGCGCGAGTTCGTCTGGCAGCCAGTCGGGCAGGCTGTGCGGGCCGAGCCGCGCCAGTGCTTGCTGCGTGAGCTGACGGAGACGCTGCTGGGTCAGGCCCTCGGTGGTCGGATAGATGGGTGTAAGCGTCTGCTCCACAGCGACCGCTTCGCTGTCGCTGAGCGCGCGATATTCCGGGTGATAGATTTCCAGGCCCGAGGCGCCGGGACGGGCTTCGCCGTAACAGCGCAGCTGGGTGCCGCGTTTGAGACCTTCCTTCTGAGCCTGGCTGAAATGATAGAAGCGCAGGCTGAGGCTGCCGCTGCCGTCATGCAGGCGCACCAGCAGGCTGCGCCGCCGACCCATGACTACATCGGCACCGGTGACCGTGCCTTCGACCACCGCATCCTGGCCGGGCCGCAACGCACCGATCGGGACGATACGGGTGCGGTCCTGGTAACGCAGCGGCAGGTGGAACAGCAGATCCTGCAAGGTTTCCAGACCGACCTTGGCGAGCTTTTCGGCCAATGCCGCGCCGACGCCCTTGAGTGCGGTGACCGGGACGGCCGCGAGCTCGCTCATGGGTCAGGCGTTCGCGGCCGGCGGCTTGGCGACCGAGCACAGGCGAATGGAGTCGGCCAGTACCTCGATGGCCTTCGGCCGCGGGAAGCTGGCGCGCCAGGCAATCGCCACGGTACGGAACGGCACCGGCGCTGTCATCGGACGGATGTCCAGCACGCCGGGGGAGTAGTGATGGCTGTCGACCGCCGACAACGGCAGGATCGACACGCCGAGGCCGGAGGCGACCATGTGACGGATGGTTTCCAGCGACGAGGACTCCACGGTGGTATGGCTCGGCGCCTCGCCCTTGCGGGCGGTCGGGCAGGCTTCGAGCACCTGATCGCGGAAGCAGTGGCCTTCGCCGAGTAGCAGCAGACTCTTGTCGTTGAGCATCTCGGCGTCGATGGTTTCCTTCTTCGACCATGGGTGGTTGGCCGGCATCAGCACGTAGAAGGGCTCGTCATACAGCGGCAGCGTCAGCACGTCGGCTTCCTGGAATGGCAACGCGATGATGATCGCGTCCAGCTCGCCAGTGCGCAGCTTGTCGCGCAGGATGTGGGTGAAGTTTTCTTCGATGTACAGCGGCATGTCCGGCGCCACGCGATGCAGCTGCGGGATCAGATGCGGGAACATGTAAGGACCGACGGTGTAGATAGCGCCGACCTTGAGCGGCGCCGCCAGCTGATTCTTGCCGGCCTGGGCCAGCTCGCGGATGCTCTGTGCCTGCTCGAGTACCTTCTGCGCCTGAGTGACGATGCCTTCACCGACCGGGGTCAGCCGCACCGCGCTCTTGGTCCGCTCGAAGATCAGCACGCCGAGCTCGTCCTCGAGCTTCTTGACCCCCACCGAAAGCGTGGGCTGGCTGACATGGCACCGTTCGGCGGCGCGGCCAAAATGCTGTTCCTGGGCAAGCGTGACGATGTAGCGCAGTTCGGTCAGTGTCATAGCGAGTTTCCATCAGAGTGCTGGCTAGCATAGCCTTTGCTCGGGTTCGAACCAACTATGCCCGACCCGTTCATCGTTGGCTGATCAGCGGCAAATTTCATGTGGCAGCGGTACACTTCTGCAAGGCGGGCCGATCAAGTGGTCCGCAACGGTTACGGAGCAACCGCCATGGCTATTCGTCCTTCTGTAATGATCGCCGGCTGCGGCGATGTCGGTATCCGCCTCGGATTGCAGCTGAGCCGAGCGGGCTGGACGGTCTATGGCCTGCGCCGCCAGGCAGCCGGCCTGCCGGTGCCGATCCTGCCGGTCAAGGGCGATCTGTCGGCCAGCGCGGTACCGCGCAGCTGGCCCAACGGTACGCTGGACTATCTGGTGTACGCCGCATCGGCCAGCCAGCATGACGAGGCGGGATACCGGGCCGCCTATGTCGACGGCTTGCGTAATGTGCTCGGCTGGCTGCAGCAGCGCGGCCAGCGACCCAAACGGCTGTTCTTTGTCTCCAGCACCGGCGTCTATGCCCAGAGCAGCGGTGAATGGATCGATGAAACCTCTCCCACCGAGCCCGCCGGTTATACCGGCCAGGTCATGCTCGAAGCCGAGCGGCTGGCACTGGATTGTGGCATTCCGGCGACCCGAGTGCGCATGGCCGGGCTTTACGATCCCGCTCGTCCCTGGATGCAGAATCAGGTCCGTGCCGGGCTGCGGGTCGACCGCGAGCCACCGCAGTACAGCAACCGCGTGCACCGTGACGACGCCGCGGCGCTGCTGGCCTGCCTGCTGCAGACCGATCTGAACGGCGGCGACCTGGAAGATTGCTATCTTGGGGTCGATGATGATCCGGCGCCGCTGCACGAAGTCATCGACTGGCTGCGCGAGCGACTCGGGGTCACCCATTGGGCCGAGCAGGCGATGACGCGTCGCGCCGGTAGCAAGCGTTGCAGCAATGCTCGTGCCCGCGCGTTGGGCTGGGTGCCGCAATATTCGAGCTATCGCAACGGCTACGCTTCCATCCGGCCCGGCAAAAACTGATCCACACGGCTGCAGCCGCTACAGCGGCTCGCGCCGCCTACGCACCCCGTCGAGCCGACCCTTTCGCGCGCCGAGCACAAGCGTGCGAAGCGTCGCGTGACGACAGTCCGTCGGTGACTACGCCGTCACGGCCATATTCCGGCAACTCTGCCGCAGCCGCGCTTACTAAAAATCTGATAGCACGCGCGCCGTAGCCTGCCGCATGGCAGCAATCGGGACAGGAGCAGCTGCCGCCCAAGCGGCGATCGATCAGGAAGAACCACCACGGCGGCGTTTCCGAACACCGAACCAGGAGATTTTTCCATGAGAGCTCTTCGCTGGCATGGCAAGCACGACATTCGCTGCGACAACCACGTCCCGGACCCCGCCATCGAGGATCCGCGCGACGCCATCATCAAGGTCAGTTCCTGCGCCATCTGCGGCTCAGACCTGCATCTGTACGACGGCTTCATGCCCGGCATGCAGCACGGCGACATCATGGGCCACGAGTTCATGGGCGAGGTGATGGAGGTTGGCTCGGCGAACAAGAAGCTCAAGGTCGGCGACCGCGTGGTGGTGCCCTTCACCATCGTCTGCGGTGAATGCGACCAGTGCCGGCGCGGCAATTTTTCCGTCTGTGAGCGCACCAACCGCAACAAGGATGTGGCCGACAAGGTCTTCGGTCACACCACCGCCGGGCTCTACGGCTATACCCATCTCACCGGCGGTTACGCGGGCGGCCAGGCCGAATACGTGCGAGTGCCCTACGCTGACGTCGGCCCGGTGGTGATTCCCGACGGGATGACTGACGAGCAGGTGCTGTTCCTTGGTGACATCCTGCCCACCGGCTGGCAGGCGGCCGCCCAATGTGACATTCAGCCCACCGACACCGTAGCCGTCTGGGGCGCCGGCCCGGTCGGCCAGTTCGCCATCCGCAGCGCGGTCATGATGGGCGCCGAGCAGGTCATCTGCATCGACAACGTGCCCGAGCGGCTGTCCATGGCTCGCGCCGGTGGCGCTATCACCATCAACTTCGACGAAGAAAGCGTGCTCGAGCGGCTCAAAGAGCTGACCCGCGGCAAGGGCCCGGAGAAGTGCATCGACTCGGTGGGCATGGAGGCGCACGCGGCGCGTTCGATCGATTCGATGTACGACCGCGCCAAGCAGGCGCTGATGCTCGAGAGCGACCGGCCGCACGTGCTGCGGGAAATGATCTACGTCTGCCGCCCGGCCGGGATCATCTCGATTCCCGGCGTCTACGGCGGGCTGATCGACAAGATCCCGTTCGGTGCCGCGATGAACAAGGGTCTGACCTTCCGCATGGGCCAGACCCACGTCAACCGCTGGACCGACGACCTGCTCAGGCGCATCCAGGAGGGCCAGATCGACCCGAGCTTCGTTATCACCCACAGCGTCAGCCTCGAGCAGGGGCCAGAGATGTACAAGACCTTCCGCGACAAGCATGACGGCTGTATCAAAGTGGTTCTCAAACCCTAAGGGCCGGGCCTCGCGTCTCGCTAGCGGGACGTGGTCGGCTGCTTCTCCAAGCCCCGAGGAGGGACTGATTCATGAGCGTTCCACATCGTGTCACCCATACCAACCATTCCGCCCGCACGCTGGCCCGTGGCCTCGGCTGGTTCAGTATCGGGCTGGGTCTGGCCGAAGTGCTGATGCCCGGCAAGCTGGCACGCTTTCTCGGCGTGCCCGGCAACGAGGGGCTGATCCGTGCCTGTGGTGCGAGAGAAATCGCCAACGGCGTCGGCCTGCTGCTCGCCGACGATCCCAAGCCCTGGATCTACGGCCGCATCGGCGGTGATGCGCTGGATCTAGTCGGTCTGGGCTTGAGCATCGAGAACGGCACCGAGCAGGTCAACGCAGCCATCGCCGCCGGTGCTGTGGCCGGCATCACCGCGCTGGATGTGTCCTGCGCGCGTGGTTTGGCCAGCGAAAGTGAGCCCGTTGTCGAATGGGATTACAGCGACCGCAGCGGTTTTCCCCAGTCGCCGGACGCCATGCGTGGGCGCGTCGAGGCGGAGTTTGCCGCGGCGCGGGCGGAGCCGAATGGGTATAGGCCCTCGACGATGGTGCATTAGGGGGGCAGGGCGCGAAGCGCTGCTGCTGGTCGACGGGTGTTGCGGGCCTGTGTCCGAGTCGCTTGATGGCCTGGTTTCGCCCAGCAGGGCGAAACCAGTGCCCCAGCCAGCTCCGCCATCGGGCCCTGGGCTCGGAAGTCAAAGTCCAAAAGCTTCGCGGTCAAGACCGCTCCCACAAAGCGCAATGTGCAGACGCAGGCGTTTTTGCTTAGTTTTTAGCACTGAAAAAGCAACTCGCCCCGAACAATGCGATAAGCAATTTTTTGCTAAGGTCTGCAGCCCGCCCCCGTACCGCTACCCCTGGCGGTCGTCACCCGATGAGAATCCATGTCCGCCGTCGTCAACGTCGTCCTTCCTGTCTTCGCCCTGATTTTCCTGGGATACCTGTGCCGCCGCACCGGTCGCATGGGTCCGACGGGCGCCTCCGAGCTCAACCGTTTCGTGGTCTGGCTAGGGCTCCCCGCTCTGCTGTTCAGCGTGGTCGCCAATTCAACTTGGGAGCAGCTCTGGCAGCCGGGCTTTATCACGGCGTTCTCGGTGGGCTGTCTTGGCGTGTTCGGCTTCACGCTTGGCTATCGGTTGTTGCAGAAACAACCCTTGGCCGACGCCAGTCTCGATGCGTTGGGCGCTTCCTATGCCAATACCGGCTATATCGGCATTCCGCTGTGCATGCTGGTGCTGGGCGACGAAGCGCTGCAGCCGGCGATGGTGGCGTCGATCATCGTCGTCTGCGTGTTGTTCGCTATCGCACTGGCCTGCGTGGAAACCGGGTTGCATGCCGGCCAGGGTTTCAGCCGCACGCTGGGCAAGGTTAGCGGCGCGCTATTGCGCAACCCCTTGGTGGTGGCGCCGTTGCTCGGAGGCGCATGGGCTGCGAGCGGAATGGATCTGCCGGTGCCCCTGGCGACACTGCTGAAATTGCTCGGTGCGGCGGCGGCGCCGTGCGCGCTGGTGTCGCTGGGACTGTTTCTCGCCCAACCGCAGCCCGGCGGCAAGGTCGCGGGCGTCTGGCCGCTGGTGGCATTGAAACTGGTGGTACAACCGCTGATCACTTGGTATCTGGCGTTCCAGGTTTTCCAACTGCCGACGCTTTGGGCCTACTCGGCGCTGCTGCTGAGCGCGCTGCCCACCGGTACCGGGCCCTACATGCTCGCCGAGTTCTATGGCCGCGAGGCCTCGCGGGTCTCGCGCGTGGTGCTGTATTCCACGTTGGGCTCGCTGCTGACCTTGTCAGCGTGTCTGGTTCTGTTGCCGGCATAGCGTGGAATCGCGAAGCATTTTTCCACTCGGTGACTGGCAAGGCGCCGCACGCCGGCTCAATCAGCCGGCCGAGTCACTTCCAGCACGACCGCGGCGATCCGCTCGCACTCGGTATAGGCGCCATCGAGCAGCTCTTCACCGAACACATCCGGGTCGACTTCCCGGTAGTTCCACTGCAACCCGCGCCCTTCCAGACGTTGGCGGATTTCGTTGAGGAAGGGGTCCTGGCTGCCCGGCATCGCCACGCCGGTATAGAGCAGCAAAGTACCGCGGGGCGCGAGGCGCTCCAGGGCACTATCGAAAATCGCCAGTGACAGGCCCGCGCCCAACGGACCGCCACCGTGACGATAGGCCCGTTCTTTCGGGTCGACCAGATAAGGCGGGTTGGCCAGGATCAGATCGAACTCGCCTTCGACGTCGCTGAGCAGGTCGCTATGCCGAGCCGTCAGGTTGTCAGCCCCGGCCAGCGTCGCGTTGACCCGGGTCAGGCGCAAAGCTTCGGGGTTGATGTCCACCGCCACCACCTCGGCCTGCGGCCGCGCCAGCGCGGTGAGAATGGCACCGGCGCCAGAGCCGCAACCGATGTCCACCGCGCGGCTGATGCTGCCTTTGTGGTTGTTCAGGTGCGCCAGGATGGCGTTGGCGAAACGGTAGGTGTCCGGTCCAAAAAACACCGCGTCCGGCGCATCGGTGGGGTGCGCCGAATGCACGAACAGCTGACCGTCGAGACTCGACAGGCGCACCCGGCTGCGCCAGCGCGAGCCGCAGGGTTCTAGCACGCCGGCCTGGTCCATCAGGCTGAACAGCGCCGGTGGCAGCAGCTCGTGCTGGAACGGCCGGGTCCAGCCGAACACCCCGGTCAGGTCCTTGGCCAGGGCATTCTCGATGCGTTGATTGACCCGCTCGTGGGTCAGCGGGGTAGGGGTGATGAAATGATAGCCGCGCTCACGCAGCGCCTGAGCCAGGTGCAGCAGCGCGCGGTCCCGTGCGTTTTCCAAGATCATGTGATTCCCTGGCGAGGTTTCGCCTTCAGTTGAAAAGTCCGGTGAAAAGTCGGGTGGCCAGCAGCCCGGCAGCACTGTGGTGGCGGGAGGGGGCCAGCAAGGGCAGCAGATGGCGCATGCGCGCCTCGCGCGTTGGCAGCTGCGCCACTTGCTGTTCCAGCAACTGAGCCTCCTGATCGAAGTCGCTGACCGCCTGCCGTTGATCGTGCACCAGCGCAGGCTTGGCCGGCCGCTCGCTGGTGACGCGCCGACGGCCGCCGAACTGACCCTGGCGCTGTGCCAGTGACTGATGCGGTTTGCCTTGGGTCGGAGTCTGCTCCGCCAGCCAGTCGCCGGCGATCCAGTCATGGAGCAATTGCTGTTCATGGGCGCTGAATACGCCGAACATCGGCGCCTGTTCGCCGGTGATCATCTGCCAGAAGCGGCTGTTCTGCGGATCTTCGTGGCGCTTGATCCAACCGCGACGCTGCAGGGTGTCGAGGAACTGCGGAATCCGCTCCGGCTCGGCCAGCCACTGGTTCACCGTGTAGCCATCGAAGCGGCAGTAATCCGAATGCACGAACTGTCCGACGCCGGCCTTCTTTTCCAGCACGCGCCGCACCTCCTGTTCGGGATCGAATCCGCCGATCACCGAGAGCGTGCTGGCGCCCAGGTCGTTGAGGCGATAGCCGTTGACGACCCGGCGATAGAATTCCTGACTGTCGCCAACCTGCGGCCAGGCGGCCAGCAGACCCTGAATGGCCTTCTTCGCATGCCCGTTGTCGGCGTTGTCGACCGTCACGTGCAGGGTGAAATAGTAGGGGTCGATGCCCAGTTCGGTGAGCTCGTAGGAACTGATCAGCAGATGCAGCGGCAGCTGCTCGTAGCCCAGATTGAAGCCGATCACTTCGGGCAGAAACTGTTCGGCGTGCTCGGCCAGCGCCAGTTGAATCGCGCCCTGGACGAAGTTGTCGTCGCCGAGGTTCTGCCAATCGTCGCAGCCCTGGCTGGCGAGCAGCTTGCGATAGAGCACGACATGGTTCTTTTCCGGCAGCCCTTCGCCGAGCTCCTCGAGATAGGTCTGGATCAGCGCCGTGAATCGCGCATCGTCCCAGCGCTGCAGCAGGCCGTAGAGCCAGGCGCCGTCGACCAGTTTGGTCGGTGCCACGCCCTGCAGAAAATGTAGCGCATGGGCCTTGCTGGAGAAGTACCGGCGCGGTGCACCGGCGCGACGATCGTCAAGATAAGTCTGGTACTGGCCGCCGATTTTTGCCGTATGGCTCTCCAGCCATTCGCCCAGCCCCGCCGGGTCTGGTGGCAAGTCGCAGGGCAGGGAGGCCGCGGCATCCAGCTGGGCGTTGAGGTATTGCGCGGCGTTGGCACGGACGCTGTCGTTGTCGGGCGCGTCGAGCAGGGCGAAATAAAGCGTCTTGGACGGCGTCGCCGTTTCGGGGGCAACAGGGATAGCGTCTACGGGCAGGCTTCGAGTCAATTGCATAGCTTCACACGGCGGCAGTTGGGGAAGACCCCAGATGGTTTTTTGGCCGCTGCCCAGCGGGATAAGTTCAGCAAGTCTGCCGAATGGCCGGTCGTCCTGCCGGGCGGTCACGGTGCAACTTCCGGTGCCGATCGTCTTCCTAATTACGGAGGCACCGAGCGTGTCCGACGATCAATCAGACGGAGGTCCCATGAACCCATCCGAACGCGGCAAGGAAAATCCCGATCCTCTCGAAGACCGTAACGAAAAGCGCGGTGATCAGGCGCGCAGTCCGCGCAACGGCGAAGTGGCCGGCGGCGATCGCGACGATGTGCCGGGCGGTGCCTACAACGTCCCGCCGAGCATGGCGGACGAGGTCAGCGAAGAGGACGCATTGAAGCGTCGCAAGCCGCATAACCCCGAGCGCTAGCCGTCTTGCGCGGCGCGGGGTCGCTCGGCCGGCCGGGAAATATTTCCAGCGCGCCTTAATTTCCGGCGCGTTCGGGTCGCCTGCTGCCTTTAAGCACACCGCCGCTGCGGCCGGGACGACGCTCTCGGTCACGGGCTGCGGTCGAACAAAGGACTGCAGAGCCTCGCCATGCGACAACATAGCCGCCTTACCTTCCGCCATCTCAGCCGTATCCAGGTGACCAACCGTCTCAGCGGCGAGCCCATGGGCTATGTCGGCGATCTGTCCATCGCCGGCCTTCGGTTGGTCGCCAGACAGCCGCTGTCCATCGGTGGCTGCTACGAGATGTGCCTGCACGTACCGGATCACGGCGAGCGTTTGCGCGAGGTCGAGGTGGTGGTGATCTGCCAGTGGGTGCGCAAGGACTCGCGTCGCGATTCGTTCGAAATGGGCTTTGCCCTCGACCGGCCCTGTCCGCCATTCGTGCAGATGGTCGCCCAGCTGCTGCCCCGGCGGCGCTGACGAGCGGCCTGCTCAATGCCGGATCGTAACGAACTCTGATTGGCAGCTTCTGTCGCAACTCCTTGCGGCGGCCTCTTTGCTGTGGCCGGTAACCGTGGTCTTCAACCCACCGCACGCGAGAGGAGACGAACATGGCTTCACAATGGATCGATATTCCCGCTCAGGACGGAACCTTCAAGGGCTACCTGTCCCTTCCCCCTACCGGCGCCGGGCCTGGCCTGCTGCTGATTCAAGAAATCTTCGGCGTCAACGCTCATATCCAGGCCGTGGCCGACCAGTACGCCCGCGATGGCTACGTGGTGCTGGCGCCGGACCTGTTCTGGCGCAGTCAACCAGGCATCCAGTTGGGCTACACCGAGCAGGACTGGAAGCGTGCGTTCGAGCTGATGAAGCAACTCGATTTCGACTTGGCCATCGACGACCTGCGGCGCAGCGTCGAAACGCTGCGTCAGTGCGACGAATGCAGCGGCGAAGTGGCGTCGATCGGCTACTGCATGGGCGGCTTGCTGTCGTTTCTCTGTGCCGCGAATGCCGGGGTCGACGCCGCGATCTGCTATTACCCCGGCGGTATTGAAAACCGGCTGGCCCAGGCCGAGAAGATCCGTTGCCCGACGCTGTTCCACTTCGCTGAGAAGGACCATTACATCTCTGCCGATGCGGTAGCCGCGGTGCGTCAGGCGATGGCTGGCAAATCGGCGCAGATCGAAACCTATGCCGGTGTCGATCATGGTTTCAACTGTTGGGAACGGCCGATGTACAACCAGACCGCCGCCGCGCTGGCGCACGGGCGGTCGTTGATGTTTCTGGCCAATACGCTCTAATCACGCCGGTCATCGCTCGGTCGCGCCCGACGCGATCGGGCGAGTGGCTCAACCGAGCGTGCCGAGAATGTTCACCCCGACGCGATCGGGTATCTCGTTCTGCGACAGCACGTGCAGGCCCGGGCTGAAGACCCGTGCGTAGCGCGAAAGCAGTGGACGCAGCTGCGGCATCACGGTGAGGATCGGCGGGTGGCCCTCCTTGCGCAGCTTCTCCTTCACCACCGGCATGCTGTTCTGCAGCTGGTTGAGCAGGCTCGGCTCCACCGGAATGTTGTCCAGGCTCACCTGGCCGGCCTGCTGGGCGATGGCCAGGGCATTGAGCAGCGTGTTTTCCAGCGCGTTTTCCAGCACGAACACCGCCAGTTCGCGGCGATCACCGGCGATCATCGAAACGATGCTGCGGCGCAGCGCGTAGCGCACGTCGGCAGCCAGCAGCACTGGGTCCTTGGTGGTTTCGCTGCATTCGAGCAGGGTACTGGCGATGGTCTCGATGTCGCGCAGTGGCACCTCTTCCTGCAACAACTGGCGGTAGACGCGCATCTGCTGGGTATAGGTCAGTGCCGCCTTGAGGCTTTCAGCGAGCTTCGGTGCCTGTAGGGTCAGGCGCTGCATGAGGTGCTCGACATCGTCATGCTTGAACAGGTCCGGCAGATGCTCGCGCACCACCTTGTTCAGGTGCGTGGCGACCACGCTGGCGCAGTCGATCACCTGATAGCCGAGATTCAGCGCGCGTGATTTGTCCGATGGCTGAATCCACACCACCTGCATGCGGTAGGCCGGGTCGGTGCCGAGGATGCCGTCGATCTCGCCGTACAGTTCCGGCGAGGGGATCGCCATCAGGCGGTCGGCATGCAACTCGGCGCCGTCGATCTTCTCGCCGTTGATGTAGATGTCGTATTGCGAGGCTTTGAGCCGCAAGCTGTCACGGATCTGCACTTCCGGCAGCAGAAAGCCTAGATGCTCGGACAACGTTTGGCGCACGCCGCGCACCCGCGCCGGCAATGGCGCCCCGGAGGCTTCGTTGACCAGCCCGACCAGCTTGTAGCCCAGCGAAATGGACAGCCGCTCGACCAGCGGGATGTCTTCCCAGGCTAGCGATTGGGCCTTTTCCTTGTCCATCGCCTGCCCGATGGCCTGGATTTCCTTGAGATCGGCGCCAGCGGCCGGTGGCTCATGCAGTGATACCCGCCAGCCGATGAAGCCAATCAGCGCGGCGAAGCCGATGAATGCCAGGTGCGGCATGCCCGGTACCAGGCCGAGCACGAAGAGGATGCCAGCCACGGTGTACAGCGAGGCCGGGTTGGCCAGCAGCTGGCGCTGAACCTGGCTGGTGATGTCGCTGGATTCGTTGATCCGGGTGACGATGATCGCCGCCGCGGTGGACAGCAGCAGCGCCGGAATCTGCGCGACCAGGCCGTCACCGATGGTGAGCAGTGCGTACTGCTTGAAGGCTTCGCCGGCTGCCAGGTCATGGACGAACACGCCGATGGCAAAGCCGCCGAAGAGGTTGATCAAGAGGATCAGGATGCCGGCGATGGCGTCGCCGCGAACGAACTTCGAGGCGCCGTCCATCGCGCCGTAGAAGTCGGCTTCCTTGGCCACTTCCTGGCGCCGTGCCTTGGCTTCTTCGTTGTTCACCAGGCCCGCGTTGAGGTCAGCGTCGATGGCCATCTGCTTGCCGGGCAGGGCGTCCAGGGTGAAGCGCGCGGTTACTTCCGAGATCCGCTCACCGCCCTTGGTGATCACGATGAAGTTGATGATCATCAGGATGATGAATACCACCAGGCCGACGATGAAGTTGCCGCCGATCACCACCTCACCGAAGGCTTCGATCACCTTGCCCGCAGCGCCCGTGCCAGTATGACCTTCGAGCAGCACCACCCGCGTGGAGGCGACGTTGAGCGTCAGGCGCATCAGCGTGGTGATCAGGATTACCGTCGGGAACAGTGAGAAATCCAGCGGACTTTTCGACGACACGCTGACCAGCAACACCAGAATCGACATGGCGATGTTGAAGGTGAACAGCACGTCCAGCAGCTGCGGCGGCAGCGGCAGGATGATCATCGCCAGAATCGACAGGATGATCAGCGGGATCCCAATCCTTCCGCTGCTGAAGGTCGGCGTCAGTTTCTGAATCAGGCTCATGCTCGGGCTCGGTTGAACAGTTCTTCGGGAATGTGGATGTCGCTGGCCAGCTTCGGCTTGCTTCGCCGGCCCTGTTTCCAGGCCTTGAGCTGGAGAATGTAGGTCAGCACATGGGCCACCGCGGTGTAGAGCGGCGCCGGAATCTGCTGATTGATCTGGGTGCTGAAGTAAATCGCCCGCGCTAGTGGCGGCAGTTCGACCACCCCCAGGTTGTTGGCCTGGGCCAGCTTGCGGATGTACAGCGCCGTTTCATCGACACCACGGGCGATGACGAAGGGTGTTTCGGCTTTCTTCGGGTCGTACTTGAGCGCCACCGCATAATGCGTCGGGTTGACGATCACCACGTCGGCGTCCTTGATCACCCGGCTGATCTGCCGTTGGGCCAGCTGGCGCTGCAGCTGCTTGATCCGCGCCTTCACCTCGGGCCGGCCTTCCTGGTTCTTGTGCTCTTCCTTGCGCTCCTGCTTGGTCATGCGCATCTTTTTCAGAAAGAAGAAGCGCTGCAGCGGGATATCGATGAACGAGAACAGCACGAATACCAGCAGCAGCGAAATCGCCAGATCGAAGGTCAGCGAGAAGGCGCTGCCGATGGCGTTGGTGATGTCGCTGCGCTGCAGGGCGATCAGCTTGGGCGCGGCGTAGTACAGCTGGCCGGCGGCGATGCCCAGCAGCGCGGCGATCTTGAGCAGCGACTTGAGGAGCTCGGTCCAGTTCTGCGCACCCACCATCCTTCCCAGGCCGGTAATGGGGTTGAGCTTGCTGAATTTGGGCGCGAAGTTTTTTGAGGCGAAGACCCAGCCACCCGGCACCAGGGCGAAGGCGATGACCAGAATCGGCGTGATCAGCAGCGGCAGCAACACGCTGATGAACACCAGCAGGTTATGGGTGAGGATCAGCTGCAGATCTTCGACGGTGATTTCGCTCTTGTGAAAGTCGATGTACGAGTAGCTGAACGCCTGCTGCAGACCATCGAAAAAGAAGCCGAAGCTGAATTTGAGTACCAGCAACGTGGCCAGCAGCGAGACGGTGGTAGCGACGTCCTTGGAGCGGGTGACTTGGCCATCGTCGCGACTCTTCTTGAGTTTCTGCTCGGAGGCCTCTTCGGTTTTTTCCTGGCTGCTGTTCTGCTCAGACATTGCGGCCGCTCCGCAGAATCTCGCCGATGTTGCCCAGCAGCTCGCGGGTCAGGTGCAGGTAGGCTTCCGACAGGTTGGGGAGCGTCAGGAAGATCAATACCAATCCGGCGATGATCGCCATGGGAAAGCCCAGGGAGAACAGGTTCATCGCCGGCGAGATGCGGTTCAGCAGGCCGAAGCAGAACTGAACCAGGGTCATGCAGAAGACGATCGGCAGGGCGATCAGCAACGCGGCGGAAATCACCCAGCTCAGCGATAGGGCGATGGTCTGCAGGCCGTCGAAGTGAATGCCGCTGCCGACCGGCCAGAAAATGAAGCTCTGGTAGATGATGGTGACGATCACCAGGTGGCCGTCAGTGGCGAAGAACAGCAGCGCCAGCAGGATGAAATACAGCTGATAGATGATCGAGGCCGACGACACTCCGTTCATGGGGTCGTTGAACACCGCCATGGACAGACCCAGCTGGGTCGAGACGATATCGCCGATCAGGGTGAACACGGTGAACACCAGCATCAGCGCCACGCCCAGCAGCAGGCCCATGGCGATCTGCTCCAACGCGGTGAGAATGCCCTTCATGGATAGCGGGTCGATGGGCGCCGTGGCTGGAAGCGCGGCGGTGAGCACCACGGTCAGGGCAATCGCCAGCAGCACGCGAACCCGCACGCTGAGCGATTTGTGGCTGAACATCGGCGCCAGGCTGAACACGGCCATGATGCGGCAGAACGGCCACCAGTAACCGAGCAGCGACTGCAGGTACTGACCGACCTGCATGATGGGTTCGTTGCCCACGGCTAGCCGACCAGCCGCCCGGCTTGGGTGAAGGTTTCGATGAACAGGTCGCTGAAGGTGCGCAGAATCCAGTGGCCGGCGAACACGAGCATGCCGAGGGTGATCAGCAGGCGTGGCAGAAAGCTCAGCATTTGTTCGTTGATCTGGGTGGCCGCCTGGAAAATGCTGATCAGCAGGCCGCCGAGCAGGCTCGGCACCACCAGCACGCAGACCACCAGCACGATGACGTGGATGGCGTTGGAGACGATGTTGACGGCGGTGTCGGGGGTCAGCATGGGAGCACCTTCGCTTTTCGTGGGAGCGGCCTTAGCCGCCAAGCTTTTAGGCTCTGGGTTCGTGTGGTTACAGCCGTTGGCCGGGTTGGCTGAGGCAGTGGTTTCGCCCTGCTGGGCGAGTCACTTTTTCTTGCGTGGCCAAGAAAAAGTAACCAAAAAGAAGGCCACCCCTGCATCCGGGTTTTGCTTCGCAAAACTGCCCTCCCTCCGGTGCTGCTCCGGGGGTCGTCGCGAAGGGACATCCATGTCCCATCACTCCT
>NZ_JAKOEN010000025.1:144233-186296 GCF_022355455.1 Pseudomonas sp. KSR10
CTCGGCCTCCTGAAGGGGAATCGAGTCCGAGTTACCTGAAAGATCGTAAACAGCGAAACAAGCGCGCTTCGCTTGTTTGCTAACGAACGAACCATCAGACGACGCCGAACGCCCCTTTCAGGAGGCCGAATGGAATCGCTGCGCAGAGGGGCGAGCGGCATGGATGCCGCGAGAGCCGTGAAGGGCCATGGATGGCCCTTGCGCGGCGACCCTCGGAGCAGCGATGGAATGAGGGAAGTCGAGCGCAGCGAGACCCGGATGCAGGGGCAAGCGTTTTTGCTTACTTTTTTGGCAACTGAAAAAAGTGAGTCGCCCAGCAGGGCGAAACCTACGGTGCGAAGCGACGACGGAGCCGGGCTATACGAAGATGGCCGTATCGTCCCCTGATCGCGAGCAAGCTCGCTCCTACGAAAAGCGATAGACCGCTCAGCGGCTGAGGTATAGAGGGAACGATGACTCATCACGGCGCCCCCTAAAACGGCTGAACACTGGTGGTCAGCGTCCCCATCAACAACGCCCAGCCATCCACCAACACAAACACCATCAACTTGAACGGCAGCGAAATCATCATTGGCGACAGCATCATCATGCCCATCGCCATCAGCACACTGGCCACCACCAGGTCGATCACCAGAAACGGCACGAAAATCATGAAGCCGAGCTGAAAGGCCGTCTTCAACTCGCTCAGCACGAACGCCGGCAGCAGCAGGGAGAAGTCCAGTTCTTCGAGATTCTCCGGCACTTCTTCGCCGGCCAGCGACACCATGGTCTCCAGCGAGGTCTTGTTGGTCTGCGCCAGCATGAACGCCGAGAGGCTGGTTTTGGACACCTCCAGCGCCTGCTCCAGGCTGATCTCGTCGTTCTGAAACGGCTCGAACGCGGCGCTATGAATTTCCTGCCACACAGGGCGCATCACCAGCAGGGTAACGATCAGCGCGATGCCGATCAGGACCTGGTTGGGTGGGCTCTGTTGCAGGCCGATGGCCTGGCGCAGGATGGCCAACACGATGATGAAGCGGGTGAAGCAGGTCATCATCATCAGCATCGCCGGCAGGAAGCCCAGCAGCGTCATGATGATCAGGATCTGCAGCTTTATGCTGAATGCCTGACCGTTCTCGGTATCGTTCAGGTTGAACAGCGTGATTTCGCCGCCGGCAGCCTGCGCCGCCAGCGGGAACAGGCTGGCCAGCAGCAGGCACAGCAGCAACAGCCCGCGGCGCAGCTTCATTGCGTCAGCGCATCCAGGCCGACGCCGGACAGTTCGACGATGCGCAGGCCGTAGCTGCCGTTCATCACCACCACTTCTGCCTTGGCGAACAGGGTGCCGTTGACCTTCACGTCCAGCGGCTCGCCGGCGACCTTGTCGAGGACGATGACGCTGCTGGTGTCGCACTCCATCAGTTCTTTCAGCGAAATCTCAGCCGAGGCCACTTCCAAGGTGACATTCACCGGGATCTTGCCGAAGAAGCTCAGGTCCTGACGCGGCGCCTGGGGCTGGGGAGCGGGCGCAGCGGCTGGCTCGTCGGTACCGTCGAGGCTCAGGTCGCCCTCGTTGATCAGGTTCTCGAATTCGTTGTCGGACAGTTGACCGGTCATTGGGATTTCACGCTTTCAAGTGAAGTGAGGAACAGGGCGCCGTCTTCTTCGAAGACAGTCCCCCGGAAAAGCTTCTGCTGGTTGATGCGCACTTCGTAGCGGTCCAGCGGGCGCACCATGAGGATGTCGTTGAGCTGCAGGGCAAGCACCTGCGACAGCGGCATTTGTACCGAGGCGACCACACAATCGAGGCGTACCGGCAGGTGCTTGATGTGATCGAGCGGATTGCCGGTCAGCCGAGCAGGCAACGGGCCGGCCAGGTGACTGGTGAGTTCATCGACCAGATCGGTGTCTAGATAAATGAAAATCGATGAACGGCTATTGGTCAGGTGGCTGATGTATTCGAACTCAGCGACATATTCCCAGGTGGTTTCTTCGTAATCGTTTTCATAGCGCTCAAGTTCGCCGAATGTTTCGCCGGACAATATCGAGCGCGCAAAAATATAAGTCAGATCCAAGCCCAGGCGATCACGCATCCGTTGTTCTGAAGTGCTGATCGGCGGTGCTTCCTGACTCGGCACTATTGTTCCGCCGTAATAGCACTCGAGTGCCTCGGTGAGGAGTGCCCGATCAATTGAAAACCCGACCTTTCCCATCGGCGAGCGATAGATGCATTCCGGTGCTTTGTTTGCCGGCTCTTGAACATCCACCTTGCTCAATTCGAGGCTGATCCGGTAATTGCGCAAGAAGTAGTCACCCATCAAGCGTGGGTTCTTGTTGGTGGTTTCCTTGATGAACTGAGGAATCTTGTGGTGATGCCGGCCAAGCTTCTGCGGTTTCAAAACAGTCAGGCTTTGGGCGGGCACGCCATGGTGGACTTTTGAATTGCCAGACATGTTGTGAACGGTATTTCCTGGTTCTTGCACGGCAGGCGATGGCCTGTCGCGCGGGTAAAAGCAGAAGAATGTTTGGCCAGGGCGGGTTTGCGGTGCCTGAGATGACGGGCACAGCTCTAGCGTGCCGCCAGTCTAGGCTTGGGCGCGAGGAAGAATTAAATCAATAGGTATCAATTGATCTTTTTTGAGATCAGCTGTGAGCAATTGATTTAATTTTAGCGGAACTGATTGGGCGGTTCCGGGCGGGCTTGTTAGCGTGCGCGCAATTGTTTCGGAGCGGTCGGCTGCAGTTACCTGTCTCGTTCGGCGAGTTGGACAGACAAGGCGACGAAAGTTCCAGAAGACTTAAATAAATTTTTCAGCGAATCCGGCGTTGTGCTCGAGCAACAGGCGTAACAGCGCCAAGGTGGTCACATTGAATAGTGTCAGTCATGCAATGAACTACTCCCGCGATGAGCTATTCGCTCCAGCGCCGGCGCGCAAGAAAATTCTCATTGTCGGCAATCCCGCAGAGGCGGGTTGCGAGTTCCTTGAAGCGGGCTTGCGAAAGGAAGGCTGCGCAGTATTTTCACACGCCGATCTGAATGATCTGGATAACGCCGCTTTGAAGGGCACATCGCTGGTTTTCATCATAATCAGCGGCATACAACAGCCGGCCTTATATACGCAGGTCGATTCACTGATTCGTCGTGGACGCGCCATCAGCGTTATTCCCGTCGTGCAGTACGCCGACCAGGAAAAGGCCGCAGCCTTACTTGAACTGGGCTGTGTCGATTACTTGTTGTCGCCATTCAGCGCAAGCCAGTTAAGCGCATTGCTGCGCCGCCAGGAATTCGCCGATACGGCCCAGGAGAGTTTCGTCTCCTGTTCCCAGGCTGGCCGCCGTCTGCTGGCCATGGCACAGCGTGTGTCGCTGACCCGGGCGCCGATTCTGATCACCGGTGAAACCGGCACCGGTAAGGAGCTGATGGCGCGTTATATCCATCGCTTCTCGGCCAGTGCGGATGCACCTTTCATTGCAGTCAACTGCGCAGCGATTCCGGAGCAGATGCTCGAATCGATACTGTTCGGCCATGAGAAGGGCGCCTTCACTGGCGCGGTGACGGCCCAGCCGGGGAAATTCGAACTGGCCAACGGCGGCACGCTGCTGCTCGATGAGATCGGCGAACTGCCCCTGGGGCTGCAAGCCAAGCTGCTTCGCGTACTGCAGGAACAGCGCGTGGAGCGCCTCGGCGGGCGCAAGGAAATCGAGCTCAACGTGCGCATCATCGCCGCCACCAACCGCGATCTGCAGGTGGAAGTCGCGGAGGGGCGATTCCGTGCCGACCTGATGTTCCGCCTCGACGTGCTGCCGCTGCACATCAGCCCGCTGCGTGAGCGAAAGGAAGACGTGCTGCCGCTGGCTCGCCGTTTCGTGGCCAAGTACGCGCCGCAGGAAGCCGACGAAGAACTGTTCACCAGCGATGCCTGCCGCGCCCTGCTGCGGCACGACTGGCCGGGCAATGCCCGCGAGCTGGAGAACACCGTGCAGCGCGCCCTGGTGTTGCGCAACGGTCTGTTCATCCAGCCGCAGGATCTCGGCCTGGCAGCCCCTTCGCAAGTCGAAGTACGCACCGAGCGGTTGCCGCTGCCCACGCTCGAAACCGGAAAGGCTGCCCTACGCGCCAGCGGCAAGTGGGCCGAGTACCAGCATGTTATCGACACCATTCGCAAGTTCGACGGGCACAAGACCAAGGCGGCGGCCAGCCTCGGGATGACCTCGCGTGCCTTGCGCTACCGCCTCAATGCCATGCGCGAGCAGGGCATCGAGCTGGATTTCTGATTTAGACAAGGCAAGGGGAGAGCCAGCGATGAGTTCAATCACTCAGGTGCAGCAGGAACTGCTGGGCCAAATGCAGCAGCTCCAGGGTGTCGCGTCCGGCGCGGCCATCAAGCCGGCTGACCAGGCGGCACCCGATGCGGGCGGTCTGTTCATGGCGGCGATGCGTTCGGTCGATGCCCAGCAGCATCAGGCCGGCGCGGCCATGGCTGCGGTGGACAGCGGCAAGAGCGACGACCTGGTGGGCGCCATGCTCGACAGCCAGAAGGCCAGCGTGTCGTTTTCCGCGTTGCTGCAGGTGCGCAACAAACTGACCACGGCGTTCGACGACGTCATGAGAATGCCGCTTTGATCCGGCGTGAGAGCTAAGACGTGCTGCAGAAAATCAAAAGCAAGCTGCCGGCTGGCGGCCTCCAGCTCGACCCGCGGGTAACGCTCGCCGGCATGGCGGTGATCGCCGCCGCGCTGGCTGTCGCCGTGGCCTTTTACCTGTGGCGTGACAACGGCTCGTTCCGGCCGCTGCATGGCGCCGGTGAGGCTTTCCCGGTAGCCGAGGTGATGCAAGTGCTCGATGCCGAGGCCGTGCAATACCGCATCCACCCGCAGAGCGGGCAGATCCTGGTGCGTGAGGACCAGCTGTCCCGAGCGCGCATGCTGCTCGCCGCCAAGGGCGTGAAGGTGGCGATGCCGGCCGGTTATGAGCTGTTCGACAAAGAGGAGCCGCTGGGCACCAGCCAATTCGTCCAGGACGTGCGTCTCAAGCGCAGCCTGGAAGGTGAACTGGCACGCACCGTGATGTCGCTCAAGGGCGTTCAACATGCCCGCGTGCACCTGGCGCAGGAGGAGAACAGCTCCTTCGTGGTCAGTAAACGCGCGCCGACCAAGGCCTCGGTGATGCTCCAACTGGAGCCCGGTTACAAGCTGGGCGCCGATCAGGTTGGCGCGATCGTCAATCTGGTGGCTGGCAGCGTGCCCAACCTCAAGCCCGAAGATGTTGGCGTGGTCGATCAGTACGGCGCGCTGCTGTCGCGCGGTCTGAATGTCGGCGGTGGGCCGGCGCAGAACTGGGGCGCTGTGGAGGATTACCAGCAGAAGGCTGTGGCCAACATCGAGCAGGTGCTGGCGCCGGTGCTGGGCAGCGGCAACTACCGCATCAGCGTCGCCGCTGATATCGACTTCAGCCAGAAGGAGGAAACCTTCCAGTCCTATGGCGAAACCCCACGCCTGCGTCGCGAAGTGCTAAGCAACGAAAGCGCGCTGGATCAGCTGGCGCTGGGCATTCCCGGCTCGCTGGCCAACCGTCCCGTCGCCCCGCCGAAGGAAGGCGAGGAACCGGCGCCGGCCAAGGGCGAAACCAAGGGTGCCACCTCCTTGCGTGAAGAATCCACTCGCCAGTTGGACTATGACCAAAGCGTGGTGCATGTGAAGCACGCCGGTTTCGCCCTGCGCCAGCAGAGCGTGGCGGTGGTGCTCAACGCCGATGCCGCGCCCGAAGGCGGCTGGAGCGACGAGGCGCGCGCCGAGCTGGAAGCCATGGTCCGCAGCGCGGTGGGCTTCAAGCAGGATCGAGGCGATCTACTGACCCTCAGCGTCCTGCCCTTCGCCAGCGTGGAAACCGTCACTGAAGAGGTGCCCTGGTGGGAAAACAACCAGGTGCACGCCTTGGCCAAGCTGGGCGTGGCCGGCCTGATCGCGCTGCTGTTGTTGTTGATCGTGGTGCGTCCCGCCGTGCGCAGCCTGACCCAGCGCAGTGCGCCCGCCGAGGCCGATCCGGCTGCTCTGGAAGGCACCCTGGCGGGGATGGCGGGACCGCTGCCGATCGAGACCGAGTCGCGTGCGGCCCTGGCCAGCCCAAAATCCAGTGGCGACGGCGTACACGTATTCGGCGAGCTCAATCCGCTCTCGGAAATTCGCCTGCCAGCGCCCGGTTCGGGGCTGGAACTACAGATCGAGCACTTGCAAATGCTCGCCAAGAACGACCCGGAGCGCGTTTCGGAAGTCATCAAGCATTGGATAGGCCGCAATGAAAGAGACCTCAACCCAGCCAGCTGAGTCGGTGACCGGCTCGAGCAAGGAAATCAAGGCGCGCCCGATACAGCTGCGCTCGGTGAGCTCGCTGGACCAGGCGGCGATCCTCATGCTGAGCATGGGTGACGACATTTCCGCCGGCATCCTGCGCAATTTCACACGTGAAGAAATCATCAGCATCAGCCAGGCGATGGCGCGGCTGTCCAACGTCAAACAGCCGATGGTTTCCGATGTGATCAGCCGCTTCTTTGACGACTACAAGGAGCAGAGCAGCATCAAGGGCGCCTCACGCACCTACCTGTCCGGCATGCTCGGCAAGGCGTTGGGTGGCGATATCACCCGTTCGTTGCTCGATTCCATCTATGGCGAGGAGATCCGCGCCAAGATGGCGAAGATGGAGTGGCTCGACCCCCAGCAGTTCGCCGCCCTGATCGCCAAGGAGCACGCACAGATGCAGGCGGTGTTTCTTGCTTTTCTGCCGCCGGGCATGGCCACCGACGTGCTCGAGTGCATGCCGGCCGAACGTCAGGACGAGCTGCTCTACCGCATCGCCAACCTCAGCGAGGTCAACAGCGACGTGATTGCCGAGCTGGAGCAGCTCATCGATCGCAGCCTGCAGGTGCTCTCGAACCAGGGCTCGCAGGTGCGCGGCGTCAAGCAGGCGGCGGACATCATGAACCGCTTCAAGGGCAACCGTGACCAGATGTTCGAGCTGTTGCGCGCCCACAACGAAGAGCTGGTCGGCAAGATCGAGGATGAAATGTATGACTTCTTCATCCTTTCCCGGCAGAACCAGGACGTGTTGCAGACCCTGCTGGAAGTGATTCCCTTGGAAGAATGGGTGGTCGCGCTCAAGGGCGCCGAACCGGCACTGGTCAAGGCTATTCAGGGGGCGATGCCCAAGCGGCAGGCGCAGCAGATGGAGTCGATCAACCGTCGCCAGGGCCCGGTGCCGCTGTCGCGGGTGGAGCAGGTGCGCAAGGACATCATGGCGGTGGTCCGCGACATGTCCAATGAAGGCGATCTGCAGGTTCAGCTGTTCCGCGAACAGACGGTCGAGTAAGCGCCGATGAGCATCAAGATCATCAAGGGGGAAGGCCGCTCCTGGCGCCCGTTTCGCTTTCCACCTCGTGTGCGTACCGCGGCCGAACTGGCTGACAGCGTGGCCGGCGATCCGGCGGCGTTGCAGCGCGCGGTCGCCGATGGCTTTCAGGAAGGCATCGACAAAGGTTACGAACAGGGCCTGGAGCAGGGCCGCGAAGCCGGGCATCGCGAAGGGTTCGAGCGTGGCATCGAGGACGGCAAGGCCATCGGCCGAGAAGAAGGCCGTGCCCAGGGGCGTCAGGCCTTCGACGAGGCGGCTCGGCCGTTGGATCGATTGATCGAAAGCGTCGAGCGTTTCCGCCAGGATTTCGAACAGGCGCGTCGGGACCAGTTGCTGGAGCTGGTGCAGAAAGTCTCCAAGCAGGTGATCCGCTGTGAGCTGACCCTGCACCCGACGCAATTGCTGACGCTGGCCGAGGAAGCCCTGGCCGCCATGCCGGGCGATCAGGAAGATGTGCGCATTCTGCTCAACCCCGAGGAATGCACACGGATCAAAGAGCTGGCGCCCGAGCGTGCAGCGGCCTGGCGTCTGGTCCCGGATGAGAAGCTGGCGCTCGGCGAGTGCCGTGTGGTGACGGCTCAGGCCGAAGCCGATATCGGCTGCCAGCAGCGCCTGGACTCTTGCATGGACACGCTCGCCGAACACATCCGGGCAGAGGCCTGAGATGTCCCTGCGCGAGAGCTTCCGGCTCGACGAGGCGTTGCGCTCGCTCGACACGGTGCAGCTGGCGAAGGTCAGCGGCCGGCTGGTGCGCGTTTCCGGCATGTTGCTGGAAAGCCTTGGCTGCCAGCGCATGACCGGCCAGCGCTGCTTCGTCGAGCAGGGTGATGGCAGCATGCTCGAAGCGCAGGTGGTGGGCTTCAACCGCGATATCACCTATTTGATGCCGTTCAAGAAGCCGGTGGGCCTGACCGCTGGCTCGCGGGTGTTCCCCGCTCCGGACGACGCCAAGCTGCACATCGATGACTCCTGGTTGGGGCGCGTAGTCAACGGCCTCGGCGAGCCGCTGGACGAAATGGGCAAGCTCAGCGGGCGCGATCCCCTGCCCACCGAGCTGCCCTCGGTCAACCCCCTCAAGCGCAAGCCAGTGAGCGAACCGCTGGACGTCGGCGTGCGGGCGATCAATTCCATGCTCACCCTCGGCAAGGGCCAGCGCGTCGGGCTGTTCGCAGGCTCCGGTGTCGGCAAGAGCGTGCTGCTGGGCATGATCACCCGGCAGACCAAAGCCGATGTGGTGGTGGTCGGGCTGATTGGCGAGCGTGGGCGCGAGGTGCAGGAGTTTTTGCTGCATTCGCTGGGCGAGGAGGGCCTGAAAAAGGCCGTGGTGGTGGTGGCGCCGGCCAACGAATCGCCGTTGATGCGCCTCAAGGCCACCGAGCTGTGCCACAGCATTGCCGCTTATTTTCGCGATCAGGGCAACGATGTGTTGTTGCTGGTGGACTCGCTGACCCGCTACGCCATGGCCCAGCGCGAAATAGCCCTGGCGTTGGGTGAGCCGCCAGCGACCAAGGGTTATCCGCCGTCGGTGTTCGGCATGCTGCCGGAGCTGGTGGAGAGCGCCGGCAACGGCGCCAACGACAATGGCAGCCTCAGCGCGCTGTATACGGTGCTCGCCGAAGGCGACGACCAGCAGGACCCGATCGTCGATTGCGCGCGGGCGATTCTCGACGGCCATATCGTGCTGTCGCGGCGCCTGGCCGATGCCGGCCATTACCCGGCCATCGACATTTGCGCCTCGGTCAGCCGCTGCATGAGCCAGGTCGGCCAGCCACCGCACCTCGGCGCGGCGCGCCAGCTCAAAGAGTTCTACAGCACCTACGAGAAGATCAAGGAGCTGATCCCGCTCGGTGGCTACAGCCCGGGTGCCGATATCAAGACCGACCGCGCCGTGCAGCTGGCGCCCACCATCGAGCGCTTCCTGCGCCAGGAAGTGGGCGAAGCGGCGGAGCTGGAAACCAGTCTCACCATCCTGCAAAGCATCATCCGGAAGCCATGAAACAGCAGATCGAAACGCTCACGCGCCTGGCCAGCCTGCGCGGTAACCGGGTCAAGCAGATGCTCGGGCAGGTTCAGTACCAGCAGAACCTCTGTCAGCGCTATCGCAACAACATCACCGGCCTCAGCCGCCTGTGCGGTTTCAGCGTGCCGATGAGCACCCCACTGCAGCGCGACAATCAGCAGCGCTACAAGGCCACGCTGTACAAAATGGTCGAACTGCAACGGCGCGAACTGGCGGTGGCCGAGCAGGCGCTGGCGCGAATCCAGCAGGAGTTGTTGCAGGCCATGCGCAGCGAGAAGGTGGTCGAGCATGTCATCGACGCCAAGATGCAGCAGTGGCAGCACTTGCTGATGTCGCAGGAGCAGAAGATTCAGGATGGCCTCGCCGCGCAGTCCTGGTGGCGTAACCAGATTGCCTAGGGCGCCCGGCGGTGCGACAGGAGACCTCGAACAGTGGCACCTGATCAGAGCGCTTCCGTCAGCCGCTGAAAAAAAGATTTAAGGTTTTCGCCCGAGCGGTCGCTTGTTTGGCAGTAACCACCGAGTTGGAACGAGATCATGGAAATCAGCCGGCAATTCAAGCCCGCCATTGCAATCCCCACCGAGACCGCCCCGGCGCGTCCGGCCGGTGTTCGCCCCGCCGCGCAGCCGGCCGCACGTCAGGCCGAAAGTCTGCCGCTGGAGCAGATGCACGACGCGCTGCGCGCCATGCCCGAGGTCGATCTGGACCGGGTAGCGGCCATCAAGCAAGCGTTGCAGCGCGGCGAGATATCCACTGACGTGGGTGAGCTGGCCAGCAGCATGCTCAGCTATCACCGCGGTAACGATGCGTGAGCCAGCGCGAGAAGCTGCTGGCCGTCGTCGATGACGATCTGCAGCAGGATTGCGGCGATTACCTCGCCTTGCGTGAGCTGATGCAGGAGCTCTACGGACGTCTGCTGGAACGCGATGTCCCGGAGATCAATCGGATCAATCTGCAAATCACCGTCCGCGTCGAGGCCATTGCTGCGCGTGCTCAACGTCGCAGCAAGGTGCTGGCCGCCTTCCGTCTGGAAACCTCGGGCGTCGGCATGCGTCGCCTGTTGTCCAGCTGCACGGGCGAGCGGGGTGAATCCTTGCAGCGGCATTGGCGGCAGGTCGGCGACCTCGCTGTGCAGTGCCAGCAATTCAACGAGCACAACGGCAAGCTGCTCGCCATGCACCACGATATCCTGCAGCAGCTGCTTGTCGGCAGTCAGGATGCCCGGCTCTATTCGCCTCAGGCCTACTGAGGCGCAAGCTACTCAGCGCCGTGGCCCACCTCGTCTCGCAGAAGTCGTAGCGCAGACCGCGCCGCGTTTCCGCCAGCAAAACAGCTGCTGTGAAAAGCGCATCCGCCCTAGGGCTACCTTCGATCCTGCGCTAACCAACCACCCGACCGGTAAGACGGCACCGGGTCGTGTCGCTCGGATTGATTCCTTAACAAAACCATCCCCACCGTCGCCTTTACAGACAGATGTTCCGCCCTAGCAGTAGGCGGAAACGGTACTTCCCCGTTTCCTCGTCCTGCCGCGTTGCGGAAGTTCCTTTTCTGCATGCCATTGGCTGAGATGCCCGTATCACGGGGCTTTGAGACCTGGCATGCAATCTGCTCTGCAAGCATCAAGAGGGGATGGTGATGGCTATAGATTCCGATTACGTACAGCAGATGTCGACGCAGTTGGCGACCTACGAAGTTCAGTCTTCGTTGGATCGGCTTAACCGCAACGAAACGCGCTACAAGGCGCAGCGCGATGCGTTGAGCTCGCTGCGTACCTCGCTGACCACCTTCAAGTCGGCGATGACCAAGCTCAACAGCCGTACGTCGAGCATGCTGACCAACAGCGCGACCTTCAGCCAGGAGGGTTTCGCCACGGCCACCGTGGGCACTACCGCGACGGCCGGTACCTATGATTTTTATGTCGAGCGCCTGGCCGGCAAGCAGCAGGTGGCGGTGCAGGGGCTGGTCGACGGCAGCCTGAGCGGCACCCTCACGCTCAATGCTCAGGCTTTCGATCTGAGCAGCTACGCCACCCTCGATGACGCGGCCAAGGCCATCAACGCGGCAGGGCTAGGCGCCCAGGCCACATTGGTGCGCAGCAACGGCGCGGTCAATCTGGTGGTGACCAGCGAGAAAAGCGGTGCGGCCGACGGCTTCACCCTGGATGTAGCCGGCAATGCGGCAGCCACCACTACCACGCTGTCCACAGCGCAGGATGCCCTGATTCGCCTGGGCGGCAGCTACGGCGCCGGCGGCATCGAGCTCACCAGTGCCAGCAATACTTTCACCGACGTCATCGACGGCGTCAGCATGACCGTCAGCAAAGTGCATGCGGCGGGCGATGCACCATTGACCGTCACCGTCGGTCAGGACAAGGCTGGGACCAAGGCCAAGGCGCAGAGCTTCATCGATGCCTTCAACAGCCTGATGACAAGCTTCGATTCGCTGACCGCCAGCGGTAGCGACAGCAGCGCCCGTGGCGCCCTGGCCGGCGATTCCAGCGTGCGCTCCATCGAGAGTCGCCTGAATGGCCTGCTGCGTACCGACTTCGGCGGCAAGAGTCTGGTCGAGTTCGGCATCAGCGCCGATCGCAACGGCAAGCTGAGCATTGACGCCACGCGTTTCGAGGCCGCAGTCGCCAACGATCCGGAAGGTTTCGAGGCACTGTTCACCGGCAAGGACAACCTGCTCGACAGCATCGACAAGACCGTCGCCAGCTACACCAGCAGCACCAACGGCATGCTGAAAAACCGCATGGACACGCTGGACATGAGCCTGCGCCGCATCGATGAGCAGTTCGACAATCTTCAGCAGCAGTACGACAACCACTACAGCCGCTACCTCAGACAGTTCACTTCCATGATGCAAACCATGCAGAGCATGGAACAGACCTACGGATTGTTCGGATGAATCCTTATCTCCAAAACGACAGTTACGACAGCTACCGCGCGGTAGACCTCGAAGCCCGCGCGGCCTCCGCATCGCCTTACGAGCTGGTGCTGGTGCTGATGGACGGCCTGCTCGACGAACTGGCTCGCGCCCGTGGACACATCGAGCACAAGCGCTATCAGCAGAAGGGCATTTCCCTGGAGAAGTGCATGAACATCCTTAACGGCCTCAACGGTGCGCTCGACGAAGAGGGCGGCGGAGAGGTCGTGCAGGGCCTGGCGCGGCTCTACGAATACTGCATCTACCGGCTCTCCGACGTCAGCGTAACGCTGTCGCTGGAAGGTCTGGATGAGGTGATCAATCTGCTTGGCATCCTGCGTGAAGGCTGGGAGGGCGTCAGTGCCGCCCGTAAATGACAGCGAACGCCTGATGGCGCTGCATGGGCAGCTGCAACAGGCGTTGCAGGTCAATGACTGGACAGCGGTTGCGACGATCGATGCCGCGATCCGCCAGTGCCTCGAAGCGCTGGCCGGTCGGCTGGAGCAGGACGAGCCCACACGATTGGCGAAAAGCCGCCTCAAGCAGCTGCATGGCGAAGGTCTGCAAGCCTGCGCCGACGAATGCGAACGCCTGCGCCTGTTGCTGCTGAACCATCTGGAGTACGCCGAGGGGCGTGCCGCTTACCAGCGTATCGATATGTTCCAAGCCGGAGACCGGGGATGATCCAGTCGATTCCAACCGCACGCGCGGCTGCCGAGAGTGCCGGGTCGGCCATGCCGACGCCCGCCCGCGTGAGCCAGGGCGGCAAGTCCGTCGAAGGGCGCCAGGTGACGGAGCGCGCCGTCCATGCTTTCGGTGAGCGCATGCGACTGGCCTCTCGTGAAACCGAGGCGCGTTCGACCGAGCCGACTGCGGTCTGGATGCCTGATGCACGGGCGGCGCTGCCGACCGAGCAGGGGCAGGTGCTGCGGTTGGGTGGCGATGCGGCTCAAGGCGCCGAAGCGGCGCGAGAGCTGACCCCCGAACAGTGGTTGCTGAGCATGATCGACCAGCAACTCGCCGAGATCCAGGCGCGCGACGCGGCGCAACTGGAGGCGGTGCCCGAGCCGGTCGCGCCGGCTTCGGTGGAGGCTGCCGCGCCCTTGATCGATGAGCTGCTGGCCTGGATACCCGGGTCTTCGCCTCTTGGTGAGCAGGAGTCCGAGGCCGATCAAGCGTTGACGGCCGATCCGCTGGACCTACTGGGCGGCTTTCACGGCAAGACCAGCGGGGCGAGCCTGACCGCGTCGCCCATGCCGAAGCCTGTCGCCGAGATGGCGCCAGGCCTGTCAACGCCAGCGCTGACCGATGTCTTGCCGACGGCATCATTGGAACCGCAGCTGAATGCGACCGAGTCCCTAGACGCCGGGGAACCGCTTGCCGGGGCCGTCGAGAGAGGTCAGGCGCCGCTGGTGCAAGGCGCTGATCGTGGGCTGAAGCTGCAGGCGCCGGAAGCCAAGTGGGGCGAGCAGATGTTGCATGCCCTGCGTGAAAACGTCGATTTGCAGATCCAGCAGAAGATTCAGAGCGCCACCATCCGCCTCGACCCGCCGGAGCTGGGCAGCATGGAAATCCTGCTCAGCCACGAGTCGGGCCGGCTGAACGTGCAGCTGAGCGCGGCGAACGCCGACGTGGCGAGGCTGCTGCAGCAGACCAGCGATCGCCTGCGCCAGGAGCTGGTCGGTCAGCACTTCGTACAGGTCAACGTGCAGGTGGGTGCCGACAGCGGCGGTCAGCAGGGCCGACGCGATCAGCGGGCAACGTTGCCCGGTGAGGAGCCGCCGCTGGCAGCCCGGCCGGCGGAGCAGGAACAGCGCCGGGAGAACGGCCGCGCCCGTGACGTATTGATCACCGTTTGACCCGATTCAACCCAATTAGCCAACTGTGAGTGTGTTATGTCGACCCCCCGTCTCGTCCTGCTGATGCTGCTGCTCAACGTCCTGACCGTTGCCGGTGGCGTTGGTGTCAGCTACTGGCTGCTCAAGCCTGGCATCGAAGGTACGGTTTCCGAGGAAACCGCCGTGGTTGAATCTGTCGAGCCCTCGGAATACGTGTTCTTCCCGGTGCAGAAAGTCATCGTCAGCGTGCGTGGCGACGGTCGCGAGCACTACTTCGTGCTGGACCTGGCGTTGCAGGCAGACGCATCGGACGAGCCGCCGAAATTCGAGCAAGCCGAGCCCATCGTGCGCAACTCGGTGGTGGGCTACCTGTCGTCCCTGCCCTTCGATGAGTTACGCGGGCTGAAGATCGGTGAGTTACAGGAGCGTCTGGAAACGGCCCTGTTCGCCGACTTTGCCAGCAAGAACGCAGCAGTGCCGTTCAAGCACGTGCTGGTCAACAAGCTGATCGTGCAGTAAAGGCCCCGCCATGAGTGCCATTTGCCCCGTCGACTATTACGGCGCTACGCCGGCCGGTCCCTCGGTGTTCGCACCGGCCGCCGAACAGCGCTGGCTGATGCAGTATCTGCCGCTGGTCAAGCGCATCGTCCGGCAGTTGTCGCTGCAGGCCAACCAGGTGCTCGACCGTGAGGATATGGAGCAGATCGGCATGATGGGGCTGCTCGAGGGGTTACGGCGCTACGGCGAGCCGGACGAGCAGTTCGGCAAGTTCGCCTCGCTGCGCATCCGCGGCGCGATTCTCGACGAGCTGCGTCGCCAAGACTGGCGTCCGCGCCAGGTTCGCCAGCAGGCGCACAAGATTCGCGACGCGATTCGCGACCTGTCCCGTCAACTGGGCCACGAACCCAGCGACGAGGAGATCAAGGCGTACACGGGCCTCGCCGAGAAGGACTATCAGGATTTCCTCTGGGCAGACTCGTCCGAGGCGATAGAAAGCCTCGACGAGCTGCTGCAGAGCGGACACGAGCATTTCCCCGACACCACGGAGTTGTTCGAGGAGCGCTTGATCAAGGAACGGGTGCTGGCGCAGGCGCTGGCCCGGCTGGACGAGCGCGAGCGGCTGGGGCTGACGCTGTATTACCAGCATGAGTTGAGCCTGAAGGAAATTGCCCTGGTGCTGGAAGTCAGCGACGCCCGGGTTTGTCAGCTGAGCAAACAGGCGATCGGCAAGGCTTGTCGCTTCCTAACAGAGAAGAGTCAGTAACGTCATGCAGAAAGTATTAGGCGCCTTCATCATCATTGGCTGTGTGCTGGGCGGCTACGCCATGGCACACGGTGACATGAGCATGCTCTGGCAACCGGCCGAGGTGGTCATCATCCTGGGTGCCGCGCTGGGCAGTCTCGTGGTTGGCAACCCCAAGGAAGTGCTGATCGAGATGTTGCATCAGATCAAGGGCGTATTTGCCTACAAGCGCCGTGGCGAGGAGTTTCAGCGCCAACTGCTGATGCTGCTGTATGAGCTGCTGGAGATGGTCGATGTCGGTGGCCTCAAGGTGCTCGACTCGCATATCGAGGAACCGGAGCAGAGCGACCTGTTCGTGCGCTACCCGCTGATTCTCCAGGAAAAGAACCTGATGGCTTTTATCGCCGACAACTTCCGCCTGATGGCCATGGGCAAGATCAGCGCGCACGAGCTGGAAGGCTTTCTCGAGCAGGAACTTGAAGCCATGGAGCACGCCCTGCTGCAGCCGGCGCGCTCGCTGCACAAGATCGGTGAGGCCATGCCCGGCTTCGGCATCCTTGCGGCGATCATGGGCATCATCATCACCATGGGCAGCATCGGTGGCAGCGTCGCGGAAATCGGCGCCCATGTAGCGGCGGCGCTGGTGGGCACGTTCCTCGGCATCTTCTTCTGCTACTGCCTGATGGACCCGCTGTCCAATGCCATGAGTCAGCGCATCAAGACCGAACTGTCGGCCTTGGAATGCGTGCGCACCACGCTGGTCGCCCACGTCGCCGGCAAGCCTACGCTGTTGGCAGTGGACGCCGGCCGCAAGTTGATCGAGCAGGACGTCAAGCCGGCCTTCCGTCAGCTGGAAAACTGGGTGACCCAGTATGAGGAAGAAAGGGACGCCGCATGAGGAGCCGGGACAAGCACAAAGGCGGCGGCGACCACGAAATCATCATCAAACGGCGTAGCAAGAAAGGCCACGGTGACGAGCATGGTGGCGCCTGGAAGGTCGCCTTTGCGGACTTTACCCTGGCGATGATGGCCCTGTTCATGGTGCTGTGGATCATCCAGCCGCAGATGAATCAGACCAACCCATCCTTTGGCGAGATGGAGAGCAATCCGCTGGTTGAAGGCGGGGCCGGCATCTTCGACGGCACCAGCACCTCGCCGCTGGAGCTCGACGGGCTGCCGGTGCGCCCGCTGCCAGTGGAGCAGAAGGACCGCAGTGAGTCGGCGCGCGAACAGGACGGCAGCCACAACTACGGCTCGACCGCAGAACTGAAAAAGCTCGCCGAGCTGATGCGCGAAGTGGCCAATGAAGTCGATGCGTTGGCCAATCTGGAGGTCGATGTGGTCCCGCAGGGGCTGCGCATTCTGATCAAGGACGACCAGCAGCGCTTCATGTTTCAGCGTGGCAGCGCGACCTTGAATCCACATTTCCAGAAGCTGCTGGGCGTGCTTGCCGGTGTACTGGCGAAGGTCGACAACAAGCTGATCATCAGCGGCCACACCGACGCCACGCCGTACCGGCAGAAAAATGGTTACGACAACTGGAATCTGTCCGGTGACCGCGCGCTACGCGCCCGCAACGCCCTGGTCGACGCCGGCTTGGCTGAGCGCTCCGTATTGCAGGTGACCGCGCAGGCGGCCGTCATGCCGCTGCATCCAGAGGACCCACTGAACGGCGCCAACCGCCGCGTGGAAATCCTCTTGCTCACCGCCTCGGCCGAGGCTCTGTACAAGGAGCTGTTCGGCGACAGTTACGGCCAGGTTCGCTTTTCCGAGCGCGGCGCGAGCTACAGCGGTGAGGGTTCCTAGCGCGGGCTGTTTGGCGGGCTCGAGGCCGCTCGACCGTATCGATTCAGCCGGCGGTCGCCGACTGGATGGTCCCTCTGGGTTAGGCGTTATCCGGGTCGAAACGTTGGGTCAGCCGCGATCTGGATGGTCGTCCGAACAGTAGACCTGCTGAGTCTCGACGCCATAGAGGCAGGCGCCAACCTGCTCGAGGCTGATCCGTGCGCCCTTGTGGGCACCATAGAACAGATTGAACATCAGCTCATCATCGAGTCGATCCTGGGGGCCCAGGCCGTGAACCTGGCCCTCTTCAACGATCAACGAAGCCCGTCCGAGCAGATCCGTTTCCAGGCGACCGGACGCCTCGACAATCGCCGGGGAGTTGCGCGTGAGTGAATAAAACCGGCCCTTGTTGAAGACCAGGCTTTGGCTGACTTGCCGGGTCGTGCCGTCGCGCAGCAGAACGTAGCCGCTTGAACTGTAGCGGCCATCGAAACTGGACGATGTACTGCCATTGGTGCCCATTGCTACAAACGCCCACAGCAGTAACGCCGAAGGGGCCATCACGCGCAATAGGCGCCGGCCTACAGCGCCGGTTTCGTTCTGGCTGCTCATCGCAGGCATCCTTGTAGATGGTCGCTGGGGATCGTCTGAATCTGGCTCTTGTGAACCTTCAGCCAATTGACCCGGCCGTCGTCTTGCAGGCAACGGATCTCATAAAACCCGGGAGACATGTTGACGATCAGCCGGGCCGGTTCGGCCGTCATGCCGCTCATCGTATGGACCAGCAGGCGTGTTTCATTGACCAGCGAATCGAGCAAACGCTGGCTCTTTTCCACGTAAAGCACCTCGAAACCGTTCATATCCAAGGTCTGCGTAAAGGATGGCGCCGGCGTGCTGGCCAGGCGGAAACCCAAGGTCGCCAGTGCCAGCAGCATCAGCATGCCGGTGCTGGCGAGCGCCGCGGTCTGCCACGAGCGGTAGCCCTGGTTCTGTTTGGACGGGCTCGCAACCGCCGCGGCGCTGGGGGCCGGCAGTTCGACTAAGGCACTGGTCGCCCTTTCAGGCAGCGGCTCTGCAGGCAAAGATCCGGTTACAGCGGCGGGGCTGGCTGCCAAGGCTGTCTTTTCGACTATCACGTATTGCGGGTTGAACAGATAGCCGCGCCGCGGCAGCGTCTGAATGATCTGGTTGCGGCTATCGAACAGTGCCTGGCGCAGCGTATAGATTTGCTGATTGAGGCTGCCCTGGCCGACGACCCGACCTTCCCAGGCGTAATTCATCAGCTCTTCGCGGGAGACCACCTCACCGGGCGCCTGCAACAGGCGCTCCAGCACCCGGCTACCGGAAAAGCCGAGGTCGAGCGTGTTTTCGTTTTCCTCTTGGCTCAGTACGAGCTGATAGAGCGAGCGATCGAAACGAGCCGAGCAATCGGCCCGGCCGGTTTGCAACAGGGGGCAGACGAGGGCATCGGTGGCCGTAGGGGTCAGAGATGAAGTCATGAGCGCCTGGTTAGGAAAAGAAATTTAGCTGTGATGAGGTTGGCAAACAGGGCGGCGGCATATTGACGCCGTTTTTTTGATACTACAAGCCGGTCATTACAGGAAATCGCTGAACGGACGCTCCCAACCCTTAATGTCGAGAACGTTGAGAAACGGCATATATGCCGTGCATAGCGGAATAAGTGGGATTAATCAGACATATCTTGTGTTTTTGGCGTCACGTGATGGCGACCACCATTGGTCGGGTAGCCTTTTAACGAGAACGCCGGAAAGCAAAAAGCCCCGAACCAGTCGGGGCTTTTTCTGCGCCGGTCGTTGCGACCGGCGGTGCTGCGTGCCGCTTAGCCCAGCAGGCCCATGACCATGCCTGGCATCTGGCCAGCTTGCTTGAGCATGGAGATGCCCGACTGCATGAGCATGGAGTTCTTGCTCATGTTGGCGCTTTCGATGGCGAAGTCGGCGTCCATGATCCGGCCTTTGGCCATTTCAGTGTTGTCCTTCATATTCGCCAGGTTGTTGCTGGTGTGGTTCAGGCGGTTGATGTTGGCGCCGAACTGGGCGCGCATCGAACCTACGTCGTCCAGAGCGGTTTCCAGCGCGGTGATAGCGGCGCCGGCGTTGGCGGCGGAGTCCAGGGTCAGGGCCTGAACGTCAGTCGTCAGCGTGGTTTCCAGGGTGCCCATGTCGGCAGAGACGTCGAGCGCCAGGGTTTCTGCTGCGCTCGCACCGATCTGGAAGTTGACTGCAGCAGCCAGCTTACCGGTGAACAGCGCTTCGCCAGCGTACTTGGTGTTGTTGAAGATGTTGGTCAGTTCCTTGCCCAGCTCGTCGAACTCGGCCTGCAGCGAAGTACGGTCGTCAGCAGTGTTGGTATCGTTCGCGGCTTGGGTCGACAGGTCCTTCATGCGCTGCAGAATGTCGGTGGTTTCGCTGAATGCGCCTTCCGCGGTTTGCAGCATGGATACCGCATCGCCAACGTTACGCATGGCGACACCCATGCCGCGGCTCTGTGCGTTCAGGCGAGTGGCGATCTGCAGGCCGGCGGCGTCGTCCGCGGCGGAGTTGATGCGCAGGCCGGTGCCCAGACGCTGCTGGTTGGTGGCCAGGGCGTTGTTGGACTTGTTCAGCGCGGTGTTGGTGGTCAGAGCGGAGTAGTTGGTGTGAATGGACAGAGCCATGATGATCATCCTTCGTGCGATTGGGCTGTTAGGAGCTGGCTTGACTGCCTGCTGAAAAGGTAAGGCGACAGCCCCTGGCGAAGGATTAAATCCTGACGTCAAAAATTTTTAGTTGCGCTTCGAAGCCTGATACGGCGCGCCTCCAGCCGTTAAAACGTACTGCTCACCACCCCAGCTTCCAATACCTTAGCATCGATCACCTTGCCGCTGCGTGTGTTGCGCACGCGGATCACCTCGCCAGGCTGACCATCGCCCAGGGCTTCGCCGGACGTTGAGGCTTCGATCCCGTCGTTGCTGGCGACGATTTTTACCGGCTCCCCGCGTTTGACTGCCATGGCCTGCTCCAGCAACGCGGGGGTGATGGTCTGACCGGCGCGAACGCGACGTTTGGCGGCCAGGCCGACCACCTCGCTCAGGCGGTTATAGAACCCGCGCCGGGCCTTGGCGATGTTGATGCGCTCGAGCTTGAGGTCGCTATCACGGATGGTCTGGCCCCGGTCGATGATGGCTGCGGCGTGCACGGCAGGCAGGAATACATGGGCTTGGGCAGTGGCACTCAGCGACCAGCCGGGGGTGTCCGCGCAACGGATCTCCAGTTGCTGCCGCTCCATGGCCGAGGGCGCATCGCCCGTGGCGCGTACCCGCAAGCTGTTGCCGCAGGGGGGATGGTTGTGGGCGGAGCCTGGCAGGCTGGTTTCATAACGCAGCTGCATGCCCTGCCAGCCCTGGCGCTCAGCCTGCTGCTCGAGCATGGCGCGCAGGTGGTTCTCCACCGCCTGGCGTATCTGAGCGGTCGCGTCCGCGTGTGCCTGGAAGCTCGCGCTCATGACCAGCAGCGTGATGGCCCACCAGGCGGAAGGCTCTTTTCCGCTTCCCTTCCGCGAAGGCTCTCGATGCGGAAGCAAAGGTCCGGAAGGTTGAACTGATTCTTTAGTTTTATCGATATTAAACAATGACTTACCTGCGTCTATCGGTTCGGCATGGTTACTGCAAAAGATCTCGAAAGCTGCGGGCTGTCGTTCGGCCCGCTCGTGCTGAAAAGGTATGGGTGAATGAGTATACGGATTGATGAAGCGCTGGGCGTTCACGAGCGCGCCCTGGGGTTGCGCATGCAGCGCAGCGAAATTCTCGCGGCGAACCTGGCCAACGAGGACACGCCGGGCTTCCAGGCGCGGGACATCGATTTCAGCAAGGAAATGCAGCGGCTGGACAGCAGCATCTCGCCTCGCGCCAGCCTCGCCAGTACCGATCCGCGTCTGCTGTACCGCATTCCGGACCAGGCTTCGCAGGACGGCAACACCGTCGAGCTGTCCACCGAGCAGGCGCAGTTCTCGCGCAACTCCATGGATTTCCAGACCAGTCTGACCTTCATCACGATGAAATTTCGTGGCTTGAAGCAAGCCATCGAGGGACGTTGAAGCCATGTCATTCGATTCCATCTACCGCATCGCCGGCTCGGCCATGAACGCACAGACCGTGCGCCTCAACACCGTGGCGAGCAACCTGGCCAACACCGATTCGGCGGCCAACAACGCCGCCGACGTCTACCAGGCGCGCAAGCCGATGTTCGCGGCCGTCTACGAAAACAACTCGCTGACCCGTGGCGTCGGCCTCGGCGGCGCCCATGTGCAGGTGCTCGACGTGGTCACCTCCGGCGCCGAGCCCAAGCGTCGTTACGAGCCGGGCAATCCGCTGGCCGATGGCGATGGCTACGTCTATTACCCCGACATCAACGAGATCGAAGAGATGACCGACATGATGTCGGCCACGCGCAGCTTCGAGACCGGTGTCGAGGTACTCAATCGCGTGAAAAGCATGCAGCAGAGCCTGCTACGGCTGGGAGAGTCCTGATGGCGGTGACCAATAACCTCCAGGGCAGCGGCTTGTCCGGTAGCGCCAGCAACGATCTGCCGAAGCAGGCAGTGAACGTCAGCGACGCCACTCAGATGGAGAACAACTTCATCAGCTTGATGGTCGCGCAGATCAAGTACCAGGATCCGACCAAGCCGGTCGACAGCACCGAGTTCCTCAATCAGTTCTCGGCGATGTCGCAGGTCAAGAGCATGGAAAACCTGGCGACCCTGGCGCAGAACAACCTCGTGCTGACCGACAACCTGCAGACGCTCACGGCTGCCGGCCTGGTTGGTCAGCAGGTGAGCGTGGCCGTCGAGTCGGTGGAGCTGAGCGGTCAGGCCGTCAGCGGTGGCTTCGATCTGAGCCACGCCTCGACCCGCACCGCCGTTGTGTTGACCGATTCCAACGGCACTCAGACCCGTATCGAACTAGGCGCGCAGTCAGCCGGCAAGGTGCCCTTCGTAATCGACCCGGCCAAGCATGGCCTGCGCGACGGTGCCTACAGCGTCAGCATCGAATCGGAGAACGGTGAATTCCCGCAGGTGGAAGTCGCCGGTCAGGTCTCCAACGTGCGCGTTAGCGCCGAGGGGCCAGTGCTTCAGGTGCAGGGCGTCGGTTCGGTGCCCTTCTACAACATCCTCGAATTCGCCCAGGCCGATGCCGGGCTGCTCGGCGGCTGAGCTTCGGTGCTCGCCAGTCTTCACTTCCTTTTACATATCGAGATCAGCCCATGAGCTTCAACATCGCCCTGACCGGCCTGTCCGCCGTCAACGAACAACTCAATACCATCGGTAACAACATCGCCAACTCCGGCACCGTCGGCTTCAAGTCCTCGCGCACCGACTTCGGCAGTCTCTATGCCGAAAGCCAGGCCATGGGCGTCGAGGTGATCGGCACGACTCAGAGCATCAGCCAGGGCGGCGCGCTGACCACCACCAACCGTGACCTGGATCTGGCGATCTCCGGCGGCGGCTTCTTCGTCACACGCGCCAGCAACGGCGACGTTGCGTACACCCGCGCCGGCATGTTCGGTACCGACAAGAACAGCTACCTGACCAACAGCCTGGGCCAGCGCCTGCAGGGTTACCCGACCGATGCGACCGGCAATCTGCAGACCGGCGTGGTCAGCGACCTGCAGATGAAGACGGGTGGATTGCCGGCCAAGGCCACCGACGAGCTGAGCTTCGTCGCCAACCTCGATGCCAATCAGGACGTGCCCGCTGTGGCGTTCGATCCGCTGGTGGCCGACAGCTACAACTCCACCTATACGACCAAGGTGTTCGACTCTCAGGGCAAGGAACACACCCTGACCCAGTACTTCGCCAAGACCGCCGACAACAGCTGGAATGCCCACTATTACGTCGACGGCACCGCGCTGGCTGGCCCGCAGGCGCTGACCTTCGACACCAGCGGCTCGTTGGCGACTCCGATCGGAATCGTCGGCCTGACCGCGCCGCTGGGGGGTGGCGTCGCGCCACTGAACATCGCACTCGATTACACCGGCACCAGCCAGTACGGGTCGGAGTTCAACGTCACCAGCAACCGCGCCAGCGGCTACGCCGCGGGTGAGCAGACCGGCATGAGCGTGGAGAAGGACGGCAAGGTTTACGCCACCTACTCCAATGGTGAGCGTCTGCTGCAGGGCCAGGTCGTGCTGGCCACCTTCGTCAACCCCGAGGGTCTGAAGAACATCAGCGGCACCGCCTGGACCGAAACCGCCGCTTCCGGTGCGGCCATGCTCGGTGCGCCCGGTGTCGGCCAGTACGGCAACCTGGCCAGCGGCGCGCTGGAAAGCTCCAACGTCGACCTCACTCAGCAACTGGTGGGCCTGATGGAAGGCCAGCGTAACTACCAGGCAAACACCCAGGTCATTTCCACCAACAAGGAACTGACCCAGGTTCTGTTCAACGCGCTCTGAGGCTGATTCATGGATCGTTTGGGATACACGGCGATGACCGCTGCCAGCCGCACGATGATGTCGCTGCAGGTGCGCTCGAACAACCTCGCCAACGCCAACACCCCGGGCTTTCGCGCCGACCTCGAGCGCGCCCAGGCGGTGGCGGTCGAGGGCTACGGCTACGATAGCCGGCACATGGCGGTGGTCGAGAACAACGGCGTCAGCATGGCTGCCGGCCCGCTGATGGCCACCGGGCGTGAGCTGGATTTCGCCGTCAAGGGCACCGGCCTGATCGTCCTGCAGGACGGCGAAGGTGAGGCCTACACCCGCCAGGGCAGCATGCAGATCGACGCCGAAGGCCGTCTGACCCTCAACGGCCGCGCCGTGATGGGCGAGGGCGGACCGATCGAGCTGCCCGAGCATGACCGCGTCGAAATTGGCAACGACGGCACCGTCTCGATCATGGCGCCCGGCGACTGGATGATGGCCGAAGTGGACCGCATCCGCCTGGTCGACGTGGCAGCGGCAGATCTGATGAAGAACGAGGCCGGCTTGCTGGTGACTCGTAACGGCGAACCCGCTGCACCCAGCGAAGACGTGCGCCTGGCGAGCGGCTTTCTCGAGTCGAGCAACGTCTCGGCGATCGACGAGTTGGCCTCGACCATGAGCCTGAATCGCCTGTTCGAAACCCAGGTAAAGATGATGAAAGCCGCCGAGGACCTTTCCGACGCCGGTAACCGAATGATCCGCGGCAGCTGATCGGGAGATAACGCATGAATTCCGCACTTTGGGTCAGCAAGACCGGTCTGGCCGCCCAGGACACCGCCATGGCGACCGTCGCCAACAATCTGGCCAACGTCAACACCAACGGCTTCAAGAGCGACCGCGCGGTCTTCGAGGACCTGTTCTACAGCATCGAGAAGCAGCCCGGCGCACAGGCTGACGAGATCAATACCGTGCCTTCCGGGATCCAGCTGGGCAGCGGCGTGCGCGTCGCCGGCACGCAGAAGGTCTTCACCGAGGGCAGCATCCAGACCACCGGCCAGCCGATGGATCTGGCGATCGTCGGGCGTGGCTTCTTCCAGGTCGAATCGCCCAACGGCGACATCCTCTACACCGAGAACGGCCAGTTCCAGCTCAACGCCGAGGGTGTGATGGTCAATGCCCAGGGCTTGCCGCTGACGCCGGCCATTGAAGTGCCGCAGGGCAGCACCGGCTTTACCGTCGGCGCCGATGGCATCGTCACCGCGGTATTGGCCGGCGACACCCTGCCGTCCGAGCTCGGGCAGATCACCTTGGTCAACTTCACTAACCCGGGCGGCCTGGAAGCGCTGGGCGGCAACCTCTATCGCGAAACGGTCGCCAGCGGTGAAGCCGTCGAAGGCGTGCCGGGTGAAGAGGGCCTCGGCCAGCTCAAGCAGGGCGTACTGGAAGGCTCGAATGTGCAGGTGGTCGAGGCCATGGTGGCTATGATCGCCATTCAGCGCGCCTACGAGGCCAACGCCAAGGTGCTCGACGCTGCCAGCGGCATGCAGCAGTTCCTCAACCAGACCGTCTGAGATCGATGATGCGTACCCCCATCCTGCTCGTCGCCCTGACCCTGCTCGGCGGCTGCGCCAGCTTCAACGAAATGCTGCCGGACGAGCCGTCAACCGAGTACGAGCCGCTGGAGCTGGACTACAGCCTGCCGCCGACCACTGGCGGCGGCCTGTTCCGCTCCGGCTACAGCGGTTCGCTGATCAGCGACAAGCGCGCGGTACGGGTCGGCGACATCCTCACCGTGGTACTGGACGAATCCACTCAATCGAGCAAGAGCGCCGGTACCAGCTTCGGTAAGGAATCGAGCGTCGGTATCGGCATTCCCACCGTGCTCGGCAAGGCCTACCCGGACGTCGAATCATCGGCCTCCGGCGAGCGCGAGTTCAAAGGTTCGGCCAAGAGTTCGCAGCAGAACACCCTGCGTGGCTCGATCGCCGTCAGCGTTCATCGCGTGCTGCCCAACGGCACCTTGCAGATCAAAGGCGAAAAGGCCCTGCGGCTGAACCAGGGTGACGAGTACATCCGCCTCACCGGGCTGGTGCGTATCGACGACATCAACCGCTACAACCAGGTGTCCTCGCAAAGCGTGGCCAACGCCAAGATTTCCTATGCCGGGCGCGGTGTGCTCAACGACAGCAATTCGGCTGGCTGGCTGACGCGCTTCTTCGCGTCGCCGCTGTTCCCTCTTTAAGCGAGCTGCCCTGGAATGACTAGCCCGATGCGATCCGTGAAGCTGTTTTTTGTCGCCGTTGCGCTGTGCTGGCAACTGCCGGTGCATGCCGTGCCGCTGATGGACCTGGTGGATGTCGAAGGCATCCGCGGTAACCAGCTGATCGGCTACGGCCTGGTGGTCGGCCTCGACGGCACCGGGGACAAGAACCAGGTGAAGTTCACCAGCCAGTCGGTGACCAACATGATCAAGCAGTTCGGTGTGAACCTGCCGCCGAACGTTGATCCGAAGCTGAAGAACGTCGCCGCGGTGACCATTACCGCCACGGTGCCGCCTTCCTATTCGGCCGGGCAGAGCGTAGACGTCACCGTCTCCTCGCTGGGCGACGCCAAAAGCCTGCGCGGCGGCCAGCTGCTGATGACCCCCCTGCAGGGCGTCGACGGCGAGATCTATGCATTGGCTCAGGGCGCGGTCATCGTCGGCGGCGTCAACGCCGAAGGCGCGAGTGGCTCCAAGGTGGCAATCAACACGTCGAACAGCGGTCTGATCCCTAACGGCGCGACCATCGAGCGGATGATCCCGAGCGACTTCACCGAGCGCCCAGATGTGATGCTCAACGTGCGTCAGCCCAGTTTCCAGACCGTCACCCGGGTGGTCGATGCGGTGGACGCCTACTTCGGCAAGGGCACCGCCACCGCGCTCAATGCCACCAAGATATCCATCCGCGCGCCGGTTACCAGTACCCAGCGCATGAGCTTCATGGCCATGCTCGAGCGCCTGGAAGTGGAAGAAGGCCGCACCCGGCCGAAGGTGGTATTCAACAGTCGCACCGGCACCGTCGTGGTCGGCCAGGGCGTACGGGTGAAGGCCGCCGCGGTGGCCCATGGCAGCCTGACCGTGACCATCAGCGAGCGGCCGCAGGTCAGCCAGCCGAACGCCTTCGGCCGTGGCGAGACGGTCGTCACGCCGCAATCGGACGTGGCCATCGAGCAGGACCGCAAGGCCATGTTCAAGTGGCCCGAAGGCGCCAGCCTGGAAAGCATCATCAACACCATCAACAGTCTCGGCGCCACGCCCGACGACGTGATGAGCATTTTGCAGTCGCTGGAACGCGCCGGCGCACTGAACGCTGAATTGATCGTGATGTAAGACCGGGTTGGCGAGCCAGCGGTTGTAACCCAGCAGGCCCGACGCGCAGTAGATTTTGAACAGGTTCCAAGACGACCATGAGCATCGTTTCCCTACCCCAGCACCTCAATACGCTGCGCAATCGCGCCGACGGCCCGACCGCGGCGCGGCGGCAGCAGCTGGAAGTCGTCGCCGAGCAGTTCGAGGCGATGTTCCTGCAGCAGATCCTCAAACAGATGCGTAAGGCTGGCGACGTGCTCGGCGCGGGTAATCCCATGCGCAGCCGTGAGCTGGACACCATGCGCGACTTCTATGACGAAGTGCTGGCCGACACCCTGGCCAGCAAGCGCCAGACCGGCATCGCCGACATGCTGGTGCAGCAGCTCGGCGGCGAGGCCGGCACCGCGCAGGCACCGACTGCCTTGGCCGGTCAGGTTGGCAGCGGCTTGCAGAGCGGCGGCTTGCATGCGCTGCGTGGCACCTGGCAACGCGGCGTCGATGCGTTGGACAGCGCCTGGGAAAGCGGCAAGGCGGGCTTCAAATCGCTGGTCGACAGCGTCATCAAGCATGAGTCCAGCGGCAACATTGCGGCGGTCTCACCCAAGGGCGCGCGAGGCCTGATGCAGCTGATGCCCGGCACCGCACGGGACATGGCGGCCGAATTGGGTCTGCCGTTCAGCGAGGCGCGGCTGACCACCGATGCCGAGTACAACAAACGCCTGGGCAGCGCATACCTGAACAAGATGCTCGACCGCTACGATGGGCATCAGGCCTTGGCGCTGGCCGCCTATAACGCTGGCCCTGGCAAGGTCGACGAGTGGCTCAAGATCCACGGCGACCCGCGCAAGGGTGAAGTCGGCACCGGGGCCTGGGTACAAAAAATCCCCTACGCGGAAACCCGTAACTACACCCGCAATATCCTTAACGACCTGCGTGCTGAAGCATCGAAGCCGGTCGAGCCGCGGGCGCAGATCCAGCCGCTGAGCGATCCTCTGCCGCCGACACTTAATTCCGCTGCCGATGCGGTCGCTCTATCCACTCAGCACCATCGTGTTGTCGGCGGCGGCCATCTGTCCGTGGCGTTCGCGCAACCGATCCGGATCGAGCCGAAGGAAGTCGTGTCGTGAGTATTTTGGGTCAAATTGGCTACAGCGGCGTTCGCGCCTCGCAGATCGCTCTCTCGGCGACCGGGCAAAACATTGCCAACGTCAACACGCCGGGCTTCAGCCGCTTGAGGCCAGACCTGCATTCGCTCGGCGGCCAGGGCTCGGTCAGTGTCGGCGGCGGCGTTCAGGTCAGCAGCATCCGTCGCCTGTCCAACGATTTCCAGAACCAGCAGCTCTGGCGCGCCGGCACCGACAAGAACTACTTCAATACCAATCAGCAGTACCTGACCGCGCTCGAAGGCCTGATCGACAGTGAAGGCTCCAGTGTCAGCGTCGGCCTGGACAATTTCTTCGCCGCGCTCAGTGAAGCCAGCTCCACCCCCGAGTCCATCGCCCTGCGCCAGCAGATCATCGGCGAGTCCAAGCAACTGGCACAGCGCTTCAACGGCCTGAACAGCAACATCGGCATTCAGCTCAACGCACTGCAGGGCCAGCGTGTGGCGATGACCAGCGAGATCAACGGGTTGTCCGGCAATATCGCCGAGCTCAACGCGCAGATTCGCGAGATGGAGTCGTCCGGACGCGACACCTCGACCCTGCGCGACTACCGCGAGAATCTGGTCAAGGACCTCAGCCAGTACGCCGGCCTCCGCGTGCAGGAAGCGTCGGATGGCACCCTCAGCGTGTCGCTGGTCAATGGCCAACCACTGGTGGCCGGCACCACGGCCGGACAGATGAAGGTCAGCGATAACCTCGCGGGCGAACAGGAGATGGCCCTGGTCTTCGCCAATACCACCTTCCCGCTGAATCAGAAGGGCCTCGGCGGCTCGCTCGGCGCGCTGTACGACATGGAATACGGCGCTCTGCGCCCGGCCCAGCAGGATCTGCACGACATGGCGTCGGCGCTGGCGACGATGGTCAACGACACCCTCGGCGGTGGCTTCGACCTCAACGGCAACCCCGGCCAGCCACTGTTCGTCCACAACCCCGGCAGCACCAGCGGCATGCTTGAGGTCAACCCACTGGCGGCTGCCGAGCTGGCGTTCTCCTCGGTGCCGGGCGAAGTGGGAAACAACAAGAACCTGCTTGCGCTGCTCGATTTGAAATCGCGAGGCATCAACGTTGCGGGCAACACCGTACCGCTCAACGATGCCTATGCCGGCCTGGTTGGCCGTGTCGCCAGCGCCAGCCGGCAGAACCAGGCGGACCTCAGCGCTGCCAGCACCGTCGCCGATCAGGCGCAAGCCCAGCGCGACAGCGTCAGTGCGGTGAACCTGGATGAAGAGGCGGTCAACCTGATGGCCTACGAGCAGGCCTACCAGGCCAACATGAAGGTGATCAGCACCTCCAACGATCTGTTCAACGCCGTACTGGCGATGTTCTGAGCCGGCCCCCGCCGGCTCGACTGACGAGAAAGACACCATGCGTATCTCCAACGCCCAGATCACAGCCATGATGCACGGCTCGCTGAATACCAGCTCCGAGAAGCTCGGCAAGCTCATGCAGCAGATGGCCACCGGCGAGCGCATGCTGCTGCCCTCGGATGACCCGATCTCCGCCGTGCGCGTACTGCGCATCCAGCGCGAGGAAGCGACGCTAACGCAGTACCGCACCAACATTGCCAACGTCTCGGGCAACCTCTCCAAGCAGGAGGCCAACCTCAAGTCCGCCTCGGACACCATGCTCAACGTGCGCGACATGCTGTTGTGGGCGGCCAACGGCAGCAACACCAGCGATGACCTGGCGGCGATCGCCAATGAGCTGCAGAGCCTGGAGAAGACCATTCTCAGCTTCGCCAACGTGCGTGACGAAGAGGGCCGCTACCTGTTCTCCGGCACGCTCAGCGATCGCCCGGCGATCACCTTCGACGCGGCGACCGAGACCTACACCCTGACCGGCAACGACCAATACCGCCAGGCGGCAGTCGCCAATGGCGTGCTGGTCGATGAGAATGTCACCGCCGCGCAGGTGTTCGGCGCTGGCGTGGGCATGCTCAACGATCTCAATGCGCTGGTGAAAATGCTCGCCGACCCGGCGCTGGACGCAACCGATCCCGCGGTTCAGGCATCGGTTACCGCTACGTTGAACAGTCTCGACGCCACCCATGGCGACCTGCTCGGCGCGGTCACCGAGCTGGGCGGGCGGCAGAACACCCTGACCCTGCTGTCGAGCAGCAACGAGGACGTCTCGCTGGTAAACAAGAAGATCGAGGGCGAGCTTTCGCAGCTCGATTACGCGACGGCCAGCATCGACCTGAACAACTATCAGCTGTCGCTGCAGGCGACGCAGAAGACTTATTTGAAGATCAACGGGCTGTCGCTGTTCGGCATGCTCTGACCGAGGTAGCGTGAATGAAGATTGGCAAGCAGCTCCCGGCTGTTTCCGCAATCAACCCGCAGGAGCGCCGCGAGGCGTTGCTGCGCGATGCGCCCGCGCCGCTGCGCGCCGGTGTGCCGTCTGATGCGCCGCACACCGAGACGACTACCAGCAAGAGCACCAGCTTCAGCCTGCAGCTCAATCAACAACTGTCGTCGATGCAGTCGGCCGACAGCTATCTGGGCGACCTGCAGACGCGCCTGTCGCAACTCAAGCTCAACCTCAGTCGCCAGATCAGTTCGCCGCAGCCGAACGGTGAAGAAAGCATCCGCCAGGCGGTGCAGCAAGTCGGCGACTTGCTCAAGGAGCGCAGCCAGCGCTCCGGCAACTCCCTCGACGCCACGCTCAAGCTGCGGCTGACCGAGCCGGTGCGCAGCCGCTTCAGTCTGCAGGGGCTGGAATCGCTGGAGAAGATTCGCCAATCCGGCCGCGAAACATTGCTGTTCAGCGGCGGCCGTCAGTTGGCCGAACCGGTGGCGGTGGTGCTCGACGACGAGATGAGCGATGAGCAGATTCTGCGGCGCTTCAATGGCAGCCTGGGTCAGGCCGGCATCCGCGCCGAGCTGGATCAGCACGGCGATCTGAAGTTCTCCGCTCGTGAAGACGATTGGCACAAGCTCAAGGATCAACTGGCCGTGCAGGGCGAGGGCAAGCTATTTGACAAGGGCAAGTCCACGCGCGTGCAGAGCCAGGAAGAGCAGCTGCTGAGCTTTCCCGAAGAGCTGCAGTTGGGGTCCTTTCGCGAACTCCGTCGGCTGCTCGACTCGGTGGTCGCCGGGCTCGACAAGGTCACCGCACTACGCGAACAGCTGAGCCTCCGTCAGCAGGAAATTCGTGAGTTCCTGGCGCGCCAGGCGCATGCCGACGAAAAACAGTGGGCCTTGGACTTCTCTCGTTCGGTATTCAATCTGATGCAGCGCAGCCCCTCCAGCTACGCCGCCGTCACCCAGACGGTGGTGGCCCAAGCCACCATTGGCCGCTTCGCGGTGGTCAGCCTGCTCTCCTGATCGACCCCGCGCCGAACCCGCGTTGCTTAAAGCCTGCTGCGATCGATGAACTTCACATCCGAGGGGCGGCCCATCGGCAGCGTCTGCAGGGTATCGCCCAGCCTGCCGCTGTCGGGGTCGCGCTGCAGCACCACCAGGGCGTCGCTCTTCTGATTGGCAATGATCATGAATCGACCGCTCGGGTCGATGGCGAACTCGCGCGGCTCGCGGCCTTCGCTGGAACGCGCCTGAATCTCACGCAGGTTGGCGTTCTCCTCGATGGCATAGACCATGATGCGGTTCTTCTCGGCCCGGTCGCTCACGTACAGGAAGCGTCCGTCTGTTGAAGGATGGATGGCGCCCGGCGAATGCAGCTTGGGAGCATCACCAGCTGCCAGGTCGACCAATTGCCGCTGCACCAGGCCACCATCGACATGATCGAAGCGAGCCACCTGAGCGCTGAGTTCCAGCGTGGCGTAAGCCTGCAGGCCGTCCGGGCTGAACACCAGATGGCGCGGGCCGCTGCCCTCCGGCAGGGCGATGAATGCCGGATCAGCCGGCGACAGTGGCCGTTCTGCATTGGCCGGGTCGTAGCGGTAGACGAAGATCCTGTCGGCGCCCAAATCGCTGACGAACAGGGTCTTGCCGTCCGGCGACATCACCGCCGAATGCACATGCGCTGACTGTTGGCGCTCGGGGTGCACTTCGCTGGCCTGATGCGCGGCAATCTGGGTGACCGGCATGAGTGTCCCGTCCTTGGCCGTCGGCATCACGGCCAGGTTGCCGCCGGGGTTGGCGCTGGAGCCGTAATTAGAGACGAACAGGTAGCGCCCGTCGCGGCTGAGGCTCAGATGCGTCGGCTCGTCGCCGAGGGTCAGCTGCTGGGCCAGCGGCGATAGCTTGCCGCTGTTCGGCGCCATGATGAAGGCGCTCACCCGGCCCACCGGGTCGGGATGTCCCGGGCCGTTCTCGTTGGCCGCATAGAGCCGGTTGCGGTTCAGGTCCAGCGCCAGCCAGGACGGATTGTGACTGCGCACCACCTGCAGCGGTTGCGCTTCGATCTGGCCGCGCTCGGCGTCGAACTGCATGCGGTAGATGCCTTCGCTGTCACCTTCGCTGGTATAGCTACCGACGAGAAACTGGTACATGGGTGCTGCCGCTCCCGTGAGACTGAACGTCAGAAGCGCCGCGGCGATGCCGAGGCGTATGGGTGATGAACCCCGCGATGAACGGCGCATGGGTCGCTCCTGTATCGCTGAATGATTGAAGCCTGGAATCGCTTTGAGCGCGTCACACGAAAAAAATTTGCTACCGCTCGCCTGACGCTGTCGATTTCGTCGTTCCCCGTGCGACTAGGAGTTAAAGACAGGCGCAGGCGAGGGTATGGCGATGCGTTATTTATGCCTGGTTTATCTGGATGAAACCGCGCTGGCGGCAATGTCCGTCAATGCTCGGGCGGCGCTGGAGGCCGAGTGTCGGGACTACCGCGAAGGCCTGCTGCGCAGCGGCCGATTGATCGTTGGCGAAGCGCTGCAGTCGGCGCTCAGTACCACCACCCTGCGCGTACAAGGCGATCAGGTATCGCTGCACGATGGCCCGATCGCCGAAGGGCGCGAACAGCCCACAGCCATCTACCTGTTCGAGGCGACCGATCTCAACGACGCCATTCTGCTGGCTTCGCGCATTCCGCCCGTACGTCTGGGGTGCGCCGAAGTGCGGGCATTGCATTCGCGCTCGCCGCCATGACCCTTGTTCAATCGCAACCAAAGCGCTTTACCGTCATCACCCAGGTCCATCCCACCAAGAGGAAACGAAAATGAACACTGCAAGCGATATTCAGAACGGCGAAACCCGCATCCGTGAACTGATGGCCGAGTTCGAACAGCTGGTTGGCAGCAAGGATCTGGATCGGATCATGGCCCAGTATGCGTCCGACGTCGTGGCCTTCGATGCGGTCGGCGAACTGCAGTTCAAGGGCGCCGAAGCCTATCGCGCCCACTGGCAGCGCTGCTTCGACTTCTGCCAGGGCGAAGGCTTCTTCAAGATCGGCGACGTCGATGTCGTTGCCAACGGCGACCTCGCTTTCAGCTATTCGCTGAACCACTGTGGCGGCACCAACGAGAAAGGCGAGATGCAGACGGCCTGGATGCGTGGCACTCGCTGCTGGCGCCGGCAGGGCGGCGACTGGAAGGTCGTGCACGAGCATTTCTCGATGCCATTCGACATGGCCACTGGTCAGGCTTGCTTCGACGTCAAACCCTGAGTTGAACAGCGACTCATCTCGTGCAGCTGTTGCGTCGAGAAGCCCTCGTTCTTTCGCCGCCAGCTGCTAATGTTGTCGGTCTGCATGATGTGATGGAGAACAGCATGAAATACCTTTGCCTCGTCTACTACGACGAAAAGCGTGTGGATGCCATGACCGACGAGCAGTGGGCTGCGCTGGTCGACCAGTGCATGGCCAACAGTGAACGCCTGCACCAAAGTGGCCACTTCGTCGCTGGCGAGCCGCTGCAGTCGGTACGCACCGCCAAAACCGTGCGCGTACGCGAAGGCGCGGTCTCGGTGGTCGACGGCCCATTCGCCGAAACCCGCGAGCAGCTGGCCGGCTTCTATCTGCTAGAAGCGGCGGATTTCGACGAGGCGGTACAGCTGGCGGCGAAGATTCCACCGGCCACGCTGGGCAGTATCGAAGTGCGTCCGCTGCGCCAGCTGCCTGACCGTTGATGCACCCGGACGCGTTTGCGTGACGGCCATGTCGGACGGTGAAGCGGCAACCCAGCGGGCTGTCGAGGCTATCTACCGCAACGAGTCGCGACGTGTGCTGGCGACCCTGATCCGTCTGCTGGGCGACTTCGACCTGGCCGAGGAGGCGTTGCACGACGCCTTCTTCGCCGCTGTGCAGCAGTGGCCTCGTGACGGCATCCCGGCCAACCCGCGCGCTTGGCTGGTCTCGGCCGGGCGCTTCAAGGCCATCGACGGCCTGCGTCGGCGGGCACGCTTCAATGCCTCGCTGAACCTGTTGGCCGATCAGCTGGACGCCGCAGAGGAGCCGGACTGGGATCACGACATGCTGGAGGACGATCGCCTGCGGCTGGTCTTCACCTGCTGCCACCCGGCCTTGCCTGACGATGCACAGGTGGCGCTGACCCTGCGCGAGGTCTGCGACCTGAAGACCGAGGAAATCGCCCGCGCCTTTCTCGCCTCGCCCAGCACCATCGCCCAGCGCATCGTGCGCGCCAAGCAGAAGATTCGTGATGCCGCGATTCCTTATCGTGTGCCTTCGCGCGAGGAATTGCCGGCGCGCCTGGATAACGTGTTGAGGGTGATCTACCTGGTGTTCAACGAGGGCTATTCGGCTTCAAGTGGTGCCGAGCTGACCCGTGCCAGCCTGAGCGCCGAGGCGATCCGGCTGGGCCGATTGTTGCTCGAGCTGCTGCCGGACCCGGAGCTGATGGGCCTGCTCGCGCTGATGCTGCTGCACGACTCGCGCCGCGCCGCGCGCACCGATGAGGCGGGGGAACTGGTGCGCCTCGATGATCAGGATCGCAGCCTGTGGGACCGGGCGCAGATCGAAGAAGGCTCGGCGCTGGTGCAACGCGCTCTAGCCTCGCGGCGTTTCGGTCCCTATACCTTGCAAGCCGCGATCGTTGCCGTGCATGCCGAAGCGCCCAGCGCGGCGCAGACCGACTGGGTGCAGATCGTCGGGCTCTACGACGTGTTGTTGCGCGTCAGCCCTTCGCCGGTGATCGAATTGAACCGCGCGGTGGCGGTCGCCATGCGCGAAGGGCCCGAAACTGGCCTGAGGCTGATCGACGACCTGCTGGCCCGCGGGCAGCTTCAGGACTATCACCTGCTGCACTCGGCCCGCGCCGATTTTTGCCGCCGCCTCGGTCGCCTGGATGATGCGCGGAGCGCCTATCGGGACGCGTTGCAGTTGGCGCAACTGGAGCCGGAGCGGCGGTTTCTGCAGCAGCGCCTGGATGAGCTTGGATCCGGCAAGCCGCAGTAGGCTAACGCCCGCCGCCACCTAAAAGCATCGCCCCTGCGATGAATGTCCGGACCGCCGCCCTCCAAAAGCTTTGCTCCGGGTCGGGCCTCCCACGAACGCGGCCGGCGCACGGCCCCTGCTTGTGTGGGAGGCGCGCCCCGCGGCGAATGCAGGCCGAAGGCCTGCCCAGCCTTTGTAAGCATCGCCCCTGCGATGAATGTCCGGACCGCCGCCCTCCAAAAGCTTCGCCCCGGGTCGGGCCTCCCACGAAAGCGGCCGGCGCACGGCCCCTGCTTGTGTGGGAGGCGTGCCCCGCGGCGAATGCAGTCCTGTAGGGTGGGCCGGGTGGCGTTCCGCTTCAGCCCACCGCTTGCTTGCCGGAACTGCCTCATTCATGTTTCGTCCGTGCCTTGTCACCGAACTCTGGTGGGCTGAAGCCCACCCTACAAAAACCGGCATCGAGACTCGGAGCGCCGCCCGGCCATGATCAGCTGTCGGCGCTACCCGTCGGCAGGTAATCGCTACGACTGAGGCCGTGACGTTGCATCTTTTCGTTGAGGGTGCGGCGTGGCAGCTGCAGCTGATTCATCACCTCGGCGATGTTGCCTTTGTGTTGCTGCAGGGCGCTGTGTAGGCATTGCGCTTCGAAGGCTTCCATCTGTTCGGCCAACGATGTACCGGCGCCCGCGGCCGGGACGCTGGCGTTCGCGGACGAGGGTGGTGTCAGACCCAGCGCATGGCGCTCGGCGGCGTTGATCAGCTCGCGCACGTTGCCCGGCCAATCATGGCTGAGCAGTTGCGCCAGCTCGCCTGGACTGGCCGGCACCGGGTCGCGGCCATGACGCTGGGCTGCCTGACTGGCGAAATGGTCGAACAGTAGCGGGATGTCTTCGCGACGATCACGCAGCGGCGGGATGTGCAGCTCGGCGACATTCAGGCGATACAGCAGATCCTCGCGGAAGCGCCCGCCACGCACTTCTTCGAGCAGGTCCGGCTTGGCCGCGCTGATTACCCGCAGGTCGACCTCGATGCTGCGGTTGGAACCGAGCCGCTCCAGGGTCTTTTCCTGCAGCACCCGCAGCAGCTTGACCTGCTGGGCCAGCGGCATGCTTTCGATCTCATCGAGAAACAGGGTACCGCCGTGGGCATGCTCGATCCGGCCGATGCGCTTGCCCTGGGCGCCGGTGAAGGCGCCGCTCTCATGGCCGAACAGCTCGCTTTCGAAGATGGTTTCCGGGATGGCCGCGCAATTCAGCGCCACGAAGGGGTTGCGTGCTCGCGGGCTGAAGTCGTGCAGGCAACGCGCTACCTGCTCTTTGCCGCTGCCGGTGTCGCCGCGAATCAGCACGTTGACGTTGGTGCCGGCCAGTTCCAACACTTGGCGCCGGAGGTGCTCCATGCCCCGCGAAACGCCCAGCAGCATGGATTCGATACGGCCCTTGCGGGTGAACTGCTCGCGCAGCTGACGGTTCTCGCAGACCAGCCGGCGCTTATCCTGGGCGCGGCGCACGCTGTCGAGCAGACGTTCCGGGGTGAAGGGTTTTTCAATGAAATCGTAGGCGCCCTGGCGCAGCGCTTGGACCGCCATCGGTACGTCGCCATGGCCGGTGACCATGATCACCGGCAGCTCCGGATCCAGCGCCACCAACCGCTCCAGCAGGCCGAGGCCGTCCAGGTCGGGCATGCGCACGTCACTGATCAGTACGCCGGGGAAGTCACGGTTGATCGACGCCAGCGCTTGCTCGGCGCTGGCGCAGGTGCGCACGCTGAAGCCAGACAGTTCCAGCCATTGCTGCACGGCCTGACGGATCGCCGCTTCGTCGTCGATGAAGATGACCTGACCGCTCATGTCTCACTCCTCTTGCGAGTTGCCAGTCTACTCGGCGGCGGCCTGTTCGGCTGCCGGCAGGTGCAGGACGAAGACGGCGCCGAGCGCATCGTTGTGTGCTTCCAGGTTGCCGCCGAGATCGCGCACGATGCCGTAGGAAACCGCCAACCCCAGGCCCAGCCCCTGGCCGACAGGCTTGGTGGTGAAGAAGGGCTCGAAGACCTGGTCCAGATGCTCACTGGCGATGCCGCCGCCGCTGTCGGCGACGCTCAGCGTCCAGCCCTGCCGGTCGCGGTGACCCTCGATGCGCAGCTGGCGGACCTGGCTACCCTGCATGGCGTCGAGCGCATTGGTCAGCAGATTGATCAACACCTGTTCCAGACGAATGCCATCGCCACTGACCCAGGCATCGGCCGGCACCTGACGCAGGACCTCGACGCTATCGTTGCGGATGCGCGGGCCGAGCAGTTGCAGAGCCTGTTCCAGCACCTCGGCCAGGCTCAGCCGTTGACGCAGACCGGCGGGACTCTTACGCGCGAAGGTCTTCAGATGACTGGTCAGTGCGGCCATTCGCTCGAGCAGGCCCTCAACTTGGCCGATGCCTTCGCGCACTGCGTCGGTGCGGCCGTTGTCGAGCAGCAATCGCTGGCTGGCCAGCTGCATGCGCAGGGCGGTCAGCGGCTGGTTGATTTCGTGGGCGAGGGCGGCGGACATCTGCCCCAGCGCCGCCATGCGTGCGGCATGTACCAGTTCATCCTGGGCGGTGCGCAGCTCTCGCGTGCGCGCCTCCACCAGGTGCTCCAGCTCGCTGCGGCTGCGCTGCTCGACGCGTCGGGTCTTGCGTCGCTGGGCCAGGTAAAGCAGCAGGAATGCCAGAGTCATCCACACGCCGGCCGCGGCCAGGCGATAGCTGCGCACGTTGGCGGCGATCAGTTGCGGTTCCTGCAACAGGTGCAGCGTCCAGTTTTCTTCTGGCAACTGCAGGCGCTGCCAGAGGTAGTTGCGACGACCGTCCGGGCCGTCCACCTGGCGCCGTTCGCTGTCTGCGGCGATGCGTTGCAGGCTGTGGTTGGGTAAGGGTTGCAGGTTCTGCTCGGCATAGCGGCGCGCGGCGACCAGCTGCGCGCGTACCGTTTCGTCGAGCGGGCGCAGGTAGCGGAAACGCCAGGCGGGGCGGTTGGTAAGGATGACGATATCCAGCGAGTCGGCAATCAGCAGAATGCCCGACTGCCCGACCCACTCGCGCTGCATGTCCTCCAATTCGAGCTTGACCACCAGCACGCCGATCACCTCGCCGGCGCTGTTCTTCACCGAACTGGACAGGAAGTAGCCGGGGATGCCGGTGGTCACGCCGACAGCGAAATAACGCCCGGAGTCGTTTTTCAGCGCATCGAGAAAATAGGGGCGGAAGGCGTAGTTGTTGCCGACGAAGCTGGTCCAGTCGCGCCAGTTGCTGGCGGCGAGGGTTTCGCCGCGGCGATCGAGCAGATAAAGCACCGAGGAGCCTGCCGCCTCGTTCTGTTGCTCCAGGCGCTGGTTCAACAGCTCCCGCAGGGCCTGATCGCCAGGGTTGTTCAACAGCTCTTGGATATCGCTGTCCAGTGCAAGCAATGCCGGCACCGAGCGAAAGCGCTCGACCTGAGTGTGGATCGCCTGTGCGTACAACTCCAGCTGCCCACGTGCCTCCTGGCTGCGCTCGGCCCAGGCGCGACGCTCGGCAATCTGCCCGGCCCAATACATGCTGAGCAGCAAGCCGACGAGGATCAACAAGACGATCAGGGCAACGCGGTGACGGCTGGAGTGGACAGGCATGGCGGGCTCGCTGTGGGGATTTCGCATGGTAAGCCAAAGTGCCTGCAGGGTGGTTTGCCGAGTCAGCTAGCGGCTATCGATGGTCAGGCGCGGTCGCGGTGACGGGCGGGTTTCGGTATGCTTGCCGACCCTTTCGGCGCCTTCCAGCGCCAAGACTCGTATGAAATGGTTGATTCCATGACCTGGCTGCCTAGTCCGCCTTAGCGCAACGTCCCTCTGCCTGGCTGCGACCGCCTGTCATAGCGGGGTCGCGTTCTGCCGTGCGCCCACACCTCGTGTGCGTGGATCGCGCCCATACTCGAATTTGAAAACTGGTCTCGTTTCAGCCTTGCTTGCCATACCCGGTCTGGCGGCGATGCCTTTGCTCTGGAAATTCCGATGCTCCATTCGATCAAGCAAAACTGGTTCTGCAATATTCGTGGCGACGTGCTTTCCGGTCTCGTCGTCGCCCTGGCGCTGATCCCTGAAGCGATCGCCTTTTCGATCATCGCCGGCGTCGACCCGCGGGTCGGTCTCTATGCGTCATTCTGCATCGCGGTAGTGATCGCCTTCGCCGGCGGTCGCCCCGGCATGATCTCCGCTGCGACCGGTGCCATGGCGCTGCTGATGGTGACGCTGGTGCGCGAGCATGGCCTGCAATACCTGCTGGCCGCATCCCTGCTCTGCGGGGTACTGCAGATCGGCGCTGGCTACCTGCGGCTCGGCTCGCTGATGCGCTTCGTCTCGCGCTCGGTGGTCACCGGCTTCGTCAATGCCCTTGCGATCCTGATCTTCATGGCGCAGCTGCCGGAGCTGACGAACGTCACCTGGCACGTCTATGCCATGACCGCCGCCGGCCTCGGCATCATCTACCTGTTCCCCTATGTGCCGAAGGTGGGCAAGGTCATCCCCTCACCCCTGGTGTGCATCCTCACGTTGACCGCAGTGGCCATGTACCTGGGGTTGGACATCCGCGCTGTCGGCGACATGGGCGATCTGCCCGATACGCTGCCTGTTTTCCTCTGGCCGGAAGTCCCGCTGACCTTCGAAACCCTGCAAATCATCTTCCCGTACTCCGCCGCGCTGGCCGTGGTCGGTCTGCTGGAGTCGCTGATGACCGCCACCATCGTCGATGACCTGACCGATACCGGCAGCGACAAGAACCGCGAGTGCAAAGGGCAGGGGGTCGCCAACATCGTCTCCAGCCTGTTCGGCGGCATGGCCGGTTGCGCGATGATCGGTCAGTCGGTGATCAACGTGAAATCGGGCGGTCGCACTCGTCTGTCGACGCTGATCGCTGGCCTCGTGCTGCTGCTGATGGTGGTGTTTCTCAGTGACTGGGTCGGCCAGATCCCTATGGCCGCGCTGGTGGCGGTGATGATCATGGTGTCCATCGGCACCTTCAGCTGGGATTCGCTGCGCAACCTCAAGCGTTATCCGCTCTCGACCAACATCGTGATGGTGGTCACGGTGGCGGTCGTGGTCTTGACTCATAACCTGGCCTACGGCGTGCTGGCGGGTGTGCTGCTGGCGGCGATGTTCTTCGCCAACAAGGTCGGCCATTACCTCGACATCCGCTCGGAGCTGGATGGCGACGGCAGTGGTCGAACCTATCGGGTGATCGGGCAGGTGTTCTTCAGCTCCTCGGACAAGTTCACTGCCGCCTTCGATTTCAAAGAAGCGCTTTCACGGGTCACTATCGATCTCAGTCAGGCGCACTTCTGGGACATCACCGCCGTATCCGCACTGGACAAGGTGGTGCTCAAGTTCCGTCGTGAGGGCACCGAAGTCCAGGTGCTGGGTCTGAATGAGGCGAGCGCGACGATCGTCGACCGCTTCGGGGTGCACGATAAACCCAATGCTATCGACAGCCTCATGGGCGACTGACAGGGAGAACGACATGAACCAGGTTATGGCTTGCATTGACGGTTCACCGCAAGCGTCAGCCGTGTGCGATTGCGCGGCATGGGCCAGCCGGCAGCTGGATGCGCCACTGACCCTGCTGCACGTGCTCGACCAGCAGCAGTACCCGGCGACCGGCAACCTCAGCGGCATCATCGGCCTTGGCAGCCGTGAATACTTGCTCGAGGAACTGGCCGCGCTGGATGAGAAGCGCAGCAAGCTGGCGCTCGAAGAAGGACGAATGATGCTCGACGCTGCCCGGCAGCGTGTGATTACCGCGGGTGTCGAGCAACCGGACGTGCGCCAACGCCACGGCGATCTGGTCGAAACGTTGCACGATCTTGAACCGGATATCCGGCTGCTGGTGATCGGCAAGCAGGGCGAAGACAGCGGCAGCGATCTGCAACTGATCGGCAGCCAGCTCGAAAGCGTGATCCGCACTCTGCACCGACCCATTCTGGTCACTCCCGCCGATTTCAGTGTGCCCACGAGCGTCATGCTGGCCTTCGACGGCAGCGCCACCACCCGCAAGGGCGTCGAGATGCTCGCCTCGAGTCCGCTGTTCAAGGGGATTCCGATCCATTTGGTGATGGTCGGCGATGACACCACTGATAGCCGTGCGCTGCTCGAATCCGCCCGCGATTCGCTGGCTGCGGCGGGGTTTGAGGTGCACATCGCCATCCGCGCCGGGGAAGTCGAGCCGGTGCTGCATGCCTACCAGGCCGAGTATCAGGTCGGCCTGCTGGTGATGGGCGCCTATGGTCACTCGCGGATTCGCCAGTTCCTCGTCGGCAGCACCACCACGCGAATGATCCGCACGACTACCACGCCGCTGTTGCTACTGCGCTGATAGAGGCGACCCGCGGGCGGGCTGGTCAGTAGGGACCGCTTCGCCCCGGGGGCGGTCCCACAGCAGCCCCAAGCGCCCCATGAAGCTCCGTGGGAGGCGCGACCCCGCGCCGAATGAGCCCCGCCGCCCAGCTCAACGGTTTTAACCCGCAGTGGTTGTATGCAGTGGAGAAACCGCTTCGCCCCGAGGTCGGGGCTCCCACAGTGCCTCCAGGCACCACTCCAATCCCCGTGGGAGGCGCGACCCCGCGCCGAATGGGCCCCGCCGCCCATCTCA
>NZ_JAKOEN010000025.1:186448-186558 GCF_022355455.1 Pseudomonas sp. KSR10
CGCAGCGGTTACATGCAGCAGAGAAACCGCTTCGCCCCGAGGTCGGGGCTCCCACAGCACCTCCAGCCACCACTCGAATCTCCGTGGGAGGCGCGACCCCGCGCCGAATG
>NZ_JAKOEN010000025.1:186606-186978 GCF_022355455.1 Pseudomonas sp. KSR10
TTCCCACAGCACCTCCAGGCACCACTCGAATCTCCGTGGGAGGCGCGACCCCGCGCCGAATGGGCCCCGCCGCCCATCTCAACGGTTTCAACCGCAGCGGTTGCGGGCAGCAGAGAAACCGCTTCGCCCCGAGGTTGGGGCTCCCACAGCGCCTCCAGGCACCACTCGAATCTCCGTGGGAGGCGCGACCCCGCGCCGAATGGGCCCCGCCGCCCATCTCAACGGTTTCAACCGCAGCGGTTGCGGGCAGCAGAGAAACCGCTTCGCCCCGAGGTCGGGGCTCCCACAGCGCCTCCAGCCACCACTCGAATCTCCGTGGGAGGAGCGACCCCGCGCCGAATGAGCCCCGCCGCCCAGCTCAACGGTTTCAAC
>NZ_JAKOEN010000010.1:0-2191 GCF_022355455.1 Pseudomonas sp. KSR10
GGCGCCGAGGCTACCGCCCAGTTTGCACAGGAAGTGCGGACGCGGGCGTCGGAGAACCTGGCTTCGGTCGAGCGGGACACGCTGCTACAGGCGTCGGTCGGTGAGACGCAGGCAACTGTCGCCATCCTCGAACAAGCGGTTGCGACTGACCTTGCCGCCGTTGTTCAGACGACCCAGCAGCTGGAGGCAACGGTAGGGCAGAACACATCCGCTATCCAGACCACGCAGCAAGCCCAGGCCACCATGGACGGCAAGCTGCAGGCGATGTACTCGGTGAAATTGGGTGTCACGGCGGACGGTAAGTACTACGCCGCTGGCATGGGCATCGGCATCGAGAACACGCCGGATGGGATGCAGTCGCAGGTGCTGTTCCAGGCAGACCGCTTTGCTGTGATCAACGTCGCTAACGGTCAAATAACCACACCGTTCGTGATTCAGGGCGGGCAGGTGTTCATGAACACAGCCATCATCGGCGAAGGCACCATCACCATGGCCAAGATTGCAGACGCCTTGCAGTCTACGAACTATGTCGCCGGCGAGACCGGTTGGCGCCTCGATAAAGCCGGAACATTGGAAATTAACGGAACTGTCGCCGGAGGAGGGCGGATGACGATTAATAATCAATGGCTGCGTCTTTATCACCCCAATGGTGTTAAAGGCCTCGAACTAGGGATCGGATAATGGGCGTCGTTTATAGATCGTACGACGAAACAGGTCGCCTGTTGATGCGGGAGACGGGAAGCGTTTGTAAAGTGATCGGCAGTTTTCCAGTCACAACGGCGAGTGGCTCGATAACCGTCAGTATTCCGCTAGCCGGTACGGTCTTTTTCTTCATCACACCGCGACTGGGTTCCGGTGGAACCTACGTTGGCAGCCGCCCTGTTGTCGAGTACGACGGCAACGGGGTTTTCTCCTGGCTGTTCGCTGGCACGGATGCCGCTGGGGCGTACGATGTTCATTACGGCGTTTACTAATGGCCCACTTTAAAACTTGGGATTCGGCCGGGAAAAACCTAGTCGACTCTAACTATGTAACGATGGGTTTAATTAAATCCGGCTACATGGTCAAGATAACCGATGCGCAACGCCGGGCGCGAATAGCGCTAAACAACAACAATACCGAACCCGTTCCATATACCGATCCGGTTTACGGGTTCACTGTTACTGCCGACACGCCGCTCGTTTTCATTGCCGGTCGCGCTGTTCTTCAGCAAATTGTCCGTAACGGGAACAGCTATACGTTCTGGTACGCCCATGCTTCAACGTCCGCTCGATACTACGTCTTTGACCGCATGAAAGACCTCGGGTCGGGCCCCGCGAAGCTGCGTCTATGGACTGATGTTGGAGTATGTACGCTCGACTCTGGGATGCCATTCCTTGATATCAACGGGGCGCATATTCCGCCGAATCCGAGCGTGAACGCGCAAGGGTACGGGCGGGGATATGCAGGCGCCGCCACGCAGACTGGAACAGCCACGGCCATAGGTGGCGCTGACCCTAATCACATCAACGCCAGCATCTTGATGGACTCGCTGTCGATAGCGGTCGGCGGAGACTGTGCGGCGTGTCTTCCCTGGTCTCGAATCATGCTGCATACGGATCGATTCGGCGGCTCGGCGATCTCGGCAAGGGAGGGCGCATTCGGCCAGGGCGGAAACCTGACATTCATGATGGCAACCGAAGCAGGCTGCACCATTAACGGCTGGGTATCGTCGGGCTACATCAATATGTTCTATCAGATCCCGACGCCAAGAAAACCGTCCGTTACCTACATCGACGCTTCAACTCTGCCCATTCCGTTTGGCTGACCCATTGCGGACAGCCATATAAACCAACACCACGGCCCGCCACTGAGCGGGCTTTCTTTTGCCTTCAATTGACAGGACGAAACCATGCCCTGGTATGGAACAGGAACAGTGGCCGTCACGGCCAATAGCGCGACGGTTACCGGCAGCGGTACCGCCTTCTCGGCAAACGGCCGGGTGGGCGATGCCTTCCGCGGGCCCGACGGTCGCTGGTACGAAATCACCAACATCGCCAGCGCTACGGTGATTTCGATCAAGCCGAACTATCAGGGCGCAACGGCGAGCGGCCAGGTCTACGCCATTGCGCCGATGCAAGGCTATGTGAAGGAGTCGGCCGATCGGCTCCGGCAGTTCGTCGATCAGTACGGCTCGGTATTGGCAGCTATT
>NZ_JAKOEN010000010.1:2201-3273 GCF_022355455.1 Pseudomonas sp. KSR10
AGACGGTCGCTGGTACGAAGTGACAAACATCGCCAGCGCCACGGTGCTGTCGATCAAGCCGAACTATCAGGGCGCAACGGCGAGCGGCCAGGTCTATGCGATCGCGCCGATGCAAGGCTATGTGAAGGAGTCTGCCGACCGGCTCCGGCAGTTCGTCGATCAGTACGGCTCGGTATTGGCAGCTATTCAGCCTTGGGCTACGTCTGCAACGGCAGCAGCGGCCCGCGAAGCGCTCGGCGCCAACGACGCGGCAAACCTGACTGCTGGCCTGCTTAATATAGCGCGGGTACCGGCCACGCTCACACCGGACAAGGCATTCAGGCGCGGCAACATCCTCGGCACCGTCGCCCAATCCAGCGGCGTGCCCACGGGCGCGATCATCGAGCGCGGCAGCAATGCCAATGGGGAGTACGTCAGATGGGCCGATGGGACGCAGATCTGCACCGTAGCTGTGGGGGGAATAGGCGCGTGGAGTGCGGGCCTGCGGCTGAGTCGCGGATGGACCTTCCCCGCACCCTTTGCGACTACAACAGGCCTGCAGGCGTTTCATACGCATGAATCTGCCAGCGGTGCTGATTTCGCAACGTCTGGTTGGCAGTCATGGCTCCATAACCTGACGGCTACAGCTGCCGTATTTGGAGTGATAAACACTGGCTCTGTGTCCCAATCCGGAAGCATACAGCGGCAAACGGCTATCGGCCGTTGGCTCTAAGGAGTAACCCATGATTATCAATCTATCCCCCCAGCTCCGGGCTGCGCCCCTGTCCGCCTCCCTTGCTGGCGACGTGCTAATCCTCAACGGCGAGGCGTTCGATTTCTCCGCGCTGCCCGAGGGCGGCACGCTGCCGACTGACGCAATCGACAGTATCTGGTTTGAACGCCCCGGGGCTGTCGAGCGAATCGGCGGCGAGTTGCATCTGACACTAATTCTCCCGGTTGGCCCCAATCCATCGCAGGGGGTCGCCTTCCCTAAGCCCGTGACGGTCACGGAAGACGGCCCGATTCTGCTGCCATTCGATCCTGAGCCGGAACCCGAGGCAATGCCCGATATCGTCGAGGAACTGCCCGCATG
>NZ_JAKOEN010000010.1:3283-3657 GCF_022355455.1 Pseudomonas sp. KSR10
CGATCCTGTGACCGTCACGGCTGACGGCCCGATTCCGCTGCCGTTCGATCCGGTGCCGGAACCCGAGGCAATGCCCGATATCGTCGAGGAACTGCCCGCATGAACATCGACTATTCGAAAATGATCACCGCTGAGCATAAGGCGGAGCAGACTCGACAGGCCCTCATCGCCGCGATTGCTGCGCGCCGTTGGCAGGCGGAGACGGCCGGTATCACCGTCGACGGGACTGCCATCGATACCGGGCGCGACAGTCAGGCGCTCATCACGGGTGCAGCCGTATCTGCCATGCTCGACCCGGCCTATACGGTTCGCTGGAAAACCCCGAGCGGCTTCATCGATCTGGAGGGGCAGCAGATCATCGCTATGGCTACGAC